>CAWBVH010000014.1:0-317733 GCA_963792145.1 Candidatus Acidiferrales bacterium | reverse complement strand
TAGCCCGTATTTCTCACAATAAATAGAAAAAGGCTGTCATTTCATGGCATAACTCTTTTGTCTAGAAAGAAATCTTGCCAAGAAGGAGAACAGCCTTATGCCCCCAGAGTGTAACCAGTTTGTCTTCGGATTTCATCCCCAAAAACGACGCGAGATCCGAGCACAGTTTGACGGCGGAGCGATCACCAGCGACGGCGGTGGTCTGCTCCTGCGCGAGGTCGAGAAACGGGTCGGGATCCTCCACCAGTTTGCCGCCTGCTTCACGGATTATAGGAATCCGGATCTGATCGAACACCAGGTAGAGGAACTGGTGGCTCAGAGAGTCTATGGTTTGGCCCTGGGATACGAAGATCTGAACGATCACGAGGAATTACGCCATGATCCTTTGTTGGGGGTGCTGGTCGAGAAGGGGGATCTTGGGGAAAAAGCTTTAGCGGGAAAGAGCACTCTGAACCGGCTGGAACTGACCGGGGAGACGGCCAGTCGGAAAGAGCGCTACAAAAAGATCGTGCTGGATCATGGAGCCGTGGACCGCCTGCTGGTGGAGGTCTTTCTGGAAGCCCACCGAGAGGAGCCTAAAGAAATCATCTTAGACCTGGATGCCACCGACGATCCGCTGCACGGGAAGCAGGAGGGGCGCTTTTTCCATGGCTACTATGGTCAGTACTGCTATTTGCCGTTGTACGTCTTCTGCGGAGAGTTCCTGCTGTGTGCGCGGTTGCGATCGTCGAACATCGCTGCGTCGTCAGGAAGCGTGGAAGAGTTGCAGCGCATCGTGGCACAGATTCGTGCTGCGTGGCCCCAGGTGCACATCGTCGTGCGGGGAGATTCTGGATTTTGCCGCGAAGAGCTGATGTCTTGGTGTGAAGCAGAAGGCGTGGATTACCTGCTGGGACTGGCGAAAAACGACCGTCTAAAGGCGGACATTGCCAAGGAGATGGAGGAAGCGAAAGCCCAGTACCAAAAGACGGGGCGTGCCGCCCGGTTGTTCAAAGAGTTCGTTTATCAGACGCGGAAGAGTTGGCGCTGTGCTCGACGGGTGGTGGCCAAAGCCGAGCATCTGGAGAAGGGCGAGAACCCGCGGTTCGTGGTGACCTCTCTAAATCGAGAAGCGTGGCCAGCGCAGGAGTTGTATGAACAGCACTACTGTGCACGCGGGGACATGGAGAATCGCATCAAGGAACAGTTGATGTTGTTCAGTGATCGCACCAGCACGCACTACCTGCGCAGCAATCAATTGCGGTTGTATTTTTCTTCGATCGCCTACGTGCTGTTGCAGATGCTGCGGCGACTGGGACTGCAAGGAACCGAACTGGCCAAGGCCCAGTGCTCCACGATTCGGCTCAAGTTGCTAAAGATCGGCGCGCTGATCCGCATCACCATACGCAAGGTGTGGATTTCGCTGGCCGGTGGATATCCTCACGTCGCGCTCTTTCAGCAAATCCACGAAAAGCTGTGCGCTGTGCCGCTAAAGTATTGAAAAAGAAGCATCCCAAACAACCTTTCCCGGTCCCATGTCAACCGCTGGTAAGGTGTGCGCTGAAACAGCCTCGGAAAGATAAAAACTCTCACGCAAAACAAAAAACGGATCAACTACCCAGCAACACCCCGCAAAAATAACTCGCAACTCGCAGTCCGAACAATCTTCACTCCTCTTCTGCCAAGCTGTGAGAGATTACGGTTAGAACTATGTTTTGCGCCTGGCCATCTTAATATCCGGTAGTGGGTCAGTTGTCGCGGTAGGGACGACCATCGCTGATCGCGCCGAGTAGCCCCGAGGAATTTCACCCCGAGGCCCTCACAGATCCGTGCTTGACCGTCTCCAGTCACACGGCTCGTGCCACCCAGTGAAAGCTACCGCCTTCCGCCAGGACAGTGAGTTCTTCCTGTTTCCAGTTGACTCAATCCCAGCGTGGGTGACCTGCTCCCTTCGCTCCACGGACATTACTCCGTTTCGTCACTACTATGGAGCAGTCCGAACCTAGTCGGCGCATCGGTACATTCAGCCTCGCGGGGCCTCCACTTGTGCCTTTTCCCTTGGCATCACCGAACAGGTTCTCAAGTTCCGTACGAAAGCCCGAATAAGAGTCATGCCTCCTGAACACCGGACACCGCATGGCCAGTACGTAAGTATCTGCCATGCTGCTCCCAGAGCACGGGGGAAACTCCGGTTTTGGTGTCGTCGTAGATCCTTTCGATGCTTCATCAGAGGTTAGTTTGCACTCATCTCTCTTATTCCTACTTGACATGATCGGACTGTCACGCCTTTTAACCATAACGTTCACCACCGCGGCTTTTGACCGAAGCAGCTTATGGCAGTTTGAAGCCTCCCCCTACAGGGCGGCTTCGAAGGGCCCACCTTCATCTTTCGTACAGCATGACGCTTTCGCGTCGTCTTGACACAACCCCCGCACAGATCCGTACAAGCGCGTTTACGCATACGGCTCTTACCCTGGATGCAATCACCTTGGTGCGGTGGGTGAATGAGAATGCCTTCATCTAAGAAGTGCAGACTCGACCTTGCCCCACCTTTGGCCGACCGGTTCATCCTGGGTTTCCCCATCGATTACGGCCCGGTACTTCTCCGCAGGCCCTTCGGATCCCACCTCACGGTGGACAACCTGCCCTCCGGAGAACAGCAAGCAGTGGCTTCAGGTCGGTCTTGGCTGTGACCAGCTTTCGCTTTCGTGACCGTTTAGACCTCTCCATACCTTCTGCTTTCTCCGGCCAGCGAGGCTACGAACCCCGCTTCTTGGATATGGCGCTCCTCGTTTGAGCGCCAGAGGGACTTTAACCCTCCTGAACAACGCGCTGCTCAGCGCGCACTTCCGGGTTGCCGACCATCCGTCCGAAATCCTGTCGGCCAAAATAACGAAGCGTCTGCCAGACTACCAAAGCATCGTCAAGCATGCTCATGTTCTAGAATACGTACATTTTTGAATATGTCTTCGGGATTCGCCGCATTTTCAAACCCAGCCCTGGTCTCAAGGCCTTCTTATTCATCTGGACTCTGGCTAGCAGATAGCAACAAAAAAAATAACCATACGCCTTGGAATCTACGACGCTGGCTTCGCCGCCTGCTTTTGAGGACGCACATCGTATTCCGGATGCGGCACGTCCATGATCCATTTATCGAACCAGTCCACAATGTGGTCGAGACGTTCGATCCGATGCCATGGCTCTCCCGAACGCGAGAGCTCGTGAGTTTCGTGCGGAAAAACAACCATGGCGGTTGGGCGTTTCAGAAACTTGAGCGCGCGGAACAGTTGTTCTCCGCCTGAATCCTGGGGAGTGCGGTAGTCAGATTCGCCCAGCACGAACAAGACAGGAGTGTGGATATTCTTCACAAAGGTTATGGCGGACCGGTTCACGTAGTCTTGCGGGTCTTCGAAAGGCGGCGCTTGAAACCAGTGTGGTTGGAACAGAGTGAAATCGGCCGTATACCACCACGATGCCCAGTTGGAAATGTCGCGTTGCGATACCGCTGCCGCGAACTGGTCCGTATGGGTGATCGTCCAGTCGGTAAGAACACCACCGCCACTCCCACCAGTCACGGCGAGTTTTTTAGGGTCGATGTAGCCACGCTTCAGGAGTTCGTCCACCCCGATCATCAGGTCACGGTAGTCGTCGCCCGGATAGTGATACTGAATGATGTTGCCGAAGTCTTGACCGTAGCTGGTCGAGCCGCGCGGGTTGAGGTAGAGGACAACGTATCCCTTTGCGGCCATCCATTGAAATTCGTGATCAAAAACCCAGCCGTAGGCAGCGTGCGGCCCGCCGTGGATGTTAAGAATTAGCGGGTACTTTTTCTTCGGGTCAAAGTCGGGCGGCTTTTGAATCCATCCCTGAATGCGCATGCCATCGAAACTGGTGTAGTTAAGCTCCTCCGGCGGGGTCAAGTTGAGTTGCGACCACAGCTTGCGGTTCAAATCTGTGACGCGGGTTTGTTCGCCATCGGGCCCAACGCTGAAGAGATCGCCAATGGCAATGGGTGTGGAGACCAAGACTACGATCGTACGGGCGTTCGGAGTGACCGAAAAATCGAGTACTGCCTGATCACCTCGAGTGATTTCGGTTACGGTGCCGGATTGCGAATCGATTCGGACCAAGGGCGTGCGTCCTTGCTTGGCGACTAAGTCAAATAGCCAGCGGCCGTCAGGCGACCAGTAGAGTGTGCGCCCATTGCCGCCGCGCGGAGCGGCGTTGTCGCCAAAGACGGAGCTACCCATGTCGAAGTCATAATCAGCGGTTAGGTTTTTCGGTTGCGCATTGGTGGCTGCATCCATGACCCAGAGATCGGGCTGCGAATAGGAGCGAACCGGCTGCGTGACCGACCCGTGAAACGCAAACTTACGGCCGTCCGGGCTGAGGACCAGGTCGTACATTCCCATGGGAACAGTGGCGAGCTTTTCGAGGCTTCCACCTTCTGAAGGAACGGAGTAAATATCCGTGGTCGGGAGGTCGTAATAAGGCTCGTCGATGCGCTCTGTAAGGAAGTAGATTCGGGAGTTGTCACGGCTCCAGACGACCTCACGTTCCTCGAAATCGCCACTCGTCAGCTGCACGGGTTTGGTGAGTTCATCGGAGGTCGTCGGCACCTCGAGTATCCAAATGTGTTCGTGGCGCTTGGGATCCAGGTAGCCCGCATCATTGCTGCGATAAACTGCTCGGCTGATGATGTGGACGTCGGATTCGTGCTCACTCTCCGACTCCAGCCGTTTGGGCTGCGCAGAGTCCTTAGTGGCTTCCGGCTTTCTGGTCTCGTTACTCTTCGCGGAATCCTTGCTGCGCTGGGCTTTCTCGATGTCTTCCAAAGTCGTGGAGCTCACAAACGCTATGCGCTTGCTGTCGGGCGACCAAACCGGTCCCGACGCGCCTTTCGGTAGATCGGTGAGGATCCAAGCCTCGCCGCCTGCAAGCGACAGCATCGCGATTTGTGGCGGCTTGGGTTTCCCAGTTTCGTCTTTGTCACCACCGCGGACAAAGGCGATGCGCTTGCCATCTGGCGACCACCGCGGCTGCGCGTCATGCTTGCCATTCGTCATCCGTACGGGAGACTCGCCGCCGGATGTGCTGACCGTCCAGATGGAAGTATCGTAGCCGGTGCGCTTCTCGTCCACATTGACGCGGGTGAACGCGACCCGCGTCCCGTCGGGGGAGAGTTGCGGGTTGGCAACCCAGATGAAGTCAAAAAGATCCCGTTCGGTGATTGCACGCGTCCGGGAACCCGCGGACGGTGCGGGATTTTGTGCTCCAAGCGAAGTAACAATTACGAGGCTGATAACCGCAACAACAGTACGAGATTTCATGCGCATCCTCATTGTGGCATTGAGCGAACCACCGATTGTGCTCCTGCTGTCGCTGGTGGTCAAACAAGCCGGCTGTTTTCCGCGGGCTGGCGTCGGCATTGTCTCTGCTCTTTGAAAGCGCGGGCTAGGAATGCACCTGATACTCCAGAGATTGTGTCCGGGTGACGAGCAAGCCGGAAGTAATCCCAAGGTAAGAGTTGCCGACAATACGGGAGTTATCGCGTGCCGGCTCGGAAAGTCGAATACAGCCCTTCTGCCCGTTAATGCACTCGAATGAGCGACGCCCGTTTCGGGGTCCTTGTGTGAGACCCCTCTTCTCGCACACAATGACCAGCAACGGAGGAGGCAGTCCTGCCATGGAATATGGGAAATCTCCTATACCAGCCCGCATCTTCGGAATCACTTCTTATCTGATTTGGATTCTGCTTCAAGCACTAATTTCTTTGCCCGTTGCCGCGCAGGTTCGGGTCCCCCTTCAACCGTTTGCGCAGCAGGTGCGTCAAGTTGAGACGAGCCTTGCTTACCTCGGACAGCCCCTAGCGCAGGATGATCAGGACGCAATCAATCGTGCCATCGGCAATGCGGACGAGGCCACTGCCATCGCCCAGATCGAGCAGGTCCTGAACAAGTACGTGATCGCCGTTGTCGACATCAATCCAGAAAGTCGTGTAAAAGTGCAACCCGGGCCAGTAAAGCCAGAACTGGTCGAGGCGGGGACGCGCATTTTCCTGGTAAGAGTCATCAACAAAGCGGGGGTAACGGCAAAACTAAGGGTCGAGAGCCCAAACGCACTTCCGGTATTCGTTCCATCGGACGAGAGCCCGGAGCCATCCAAGAAGCTCTCGCCAGCCGACGTGCGAGACCGCTGGATGGACATAACACTCTATGACAAAGATCCTATGTCCGAGCAACTCTCCGGTCTACCACTCGAATATCGCGTGCTTGAAATCTACAGTCGCGACAAAGGGCAGCGCTCCGCCAAGATTTCCTTCAACGTTGGCCAGGGTACTCAGGATGTCGGCTTTCGCAACGAGGCCGTCATCTATTTCAACGCTCTGTCCGCCCGCGCGTTGCGCCTGCTCGTTCGCGACGAGAATGGCTCCCCGTCCATGGCTGCCTTCATTGTCCGCGATACACTTGGCCGCTTGTATCCCAATCCTTCCAAGCGTCTCGCGCCGGACCTCTTTTTCCAGGAGCAGGTCTATCGCGCCAACGGCGAGACCATTCTTGTTCCCGAGGGGACCTACACGGTCACCGCTTCGATGGGGCCTGAATTCCATCCTCAAACCAAGCAAGTGGAAGTTGTCGCAGCGGGACCAAATGAAGTGTCCTTCGCGATACAGCGCTGGATCGATCCTTCAAAATATCGCTGGTATTCGGGCGACCATCACGTTCACGCAGCCGGATGCTCGCATTATCAGAACCCCACCGAAGGTGTGCAACCGGAGGACATGGCCCGCCAGATCCAGGGCGAGAAACTAAACGTCGGCGCGGTTCTAACTTGGGGACCGTGCTATTACTACCAGAAGCAGTTTTTCAGCGGCAAGGATCATCCACTCTCAAAGCCAGATGCCTTGATGCACTACGACCTCGAAGTTTCCGGATTCCCTTCCAGCCATGCAGGCCACCTGGTTCTGCTCGGCCTGACAAACCAAGACTACCCGCATTGCGTGCGCATCGACCAGTGGCCCACTTGGGATCTGCCCATTTTGCGCTGGGCAAAATCGCAGGGAGCGTTGGCAGGCTTTGCACACTCCGGCTTTGGGCTTGAAGTAAAGTCGCGCGAACTCCCCAACTACGAAGTTCCTCCTTTCGATTCCATCGGGGCAAACGAATACATCGTGGACGTGACTCATCCAGACGCGGTTGATTTTATTTCAACGATGAACACGCCTTACATCTCGGAGCTCAACATCTGGTATCACACACTTAACGTCGGATTCCGCACACGCATCTCCGGGGAAACCGACTTCCCCTGCATCACGGACACTCGTGTCGGACAAGGACGCGTCTACGCCAAGGTGGACGGCCCGCTTAGCTATGGCACTTGGGTGGAGGCTCTTCGCAGCGGCCGCAGTTATGTCTCCGATGGCCTGAGCCATCTTATGGATTTCAGTGTGAATGGCGTCGAAGTTGGAACGCAAGGCGGCGAGGTGAAGCTCCCCGTTGCAGGGGCGGTGCGCGTTCGACTCAAGTCCTCCGCCTACCTCACGCCGTTTGCGGGCGGCGACGCCGGCATGGTGGTCGACCGGGAGCCCGCGTTTTTGGCCTCCCTCAATATCCCTAATCTGAATGCGCGCTTTCCCGGTGCCATTTCCGCAGGACAAATCCAGAGCCGGCCGCTCGATCAGGAACCATTCTGGCATATTGAGCGCGCGCGTGTGGGCAACACCCGAGAAGTGAACGTCGAACTAGTGATGAACGGGAAACCGGTGGCTCACAAAAATCTTTTGGCCGATGGAAGAGTTCAGGAAATTGCCTTCGACGTGCCCGTTGCGCGGAGTAGCTGGCTAGCCGTGCGCATCCTGGGCTCCTCGCACACCAACCCTATCTTTGTTCTGGTCGACGGCAAACCCATTCGCGCCTCACGCGCGAGTGCGCAATGGTGCCTGGCCGGTGTCAACCAGTGCTGGACGCAGAAGGCTCCCAAAATTTCTAAAGCCGAACTTCCGGATGCGCAAGCTGCCTATGACCACGCACGTGAGGTTTATGCCAAACTCGTCGCCGAATGCCCGGAGTAGGCCGAGCGAGAAAGGAAAACAGCCCGGAAGCTCTTTCGAATTTCCGGGCCGTCGTGTTTTCAGGTTCGGAATTACAACTACGAGTCGCTTCGCCGATTGCAGAAAAACAAGCCGAGGTCGTTCTTACGGTAGTGCTCGCTGGACTCGAAATCGAGTCCTATTTATCTACTTATCAGAGTGTCTGTCCAAACTTGGACAACGTATCCTTAATAGTCATCAATCATCTGATCATCTGTAGCCCATTGAGTAGCCCAACTAATAGAGGGTTTTGCACTGTCAAGAGACGCCGATTCAACGACTTAGGTGAGATGAAGACGTGCTTGCAAAGCAGGTACTCTCCCAGCTGAGCTACACGCCCCCTGCAACTATATGACTCTAATAATGATTCTAGTTGAATTTGGTGCGAATGACTACCTGCTCCATTAGCAGGTGCTCTCGCAAACTGAGTTGCTGGCCTACCAGATGCAATCTTTATCCTATCTGATACTTACAGCAATTCACCGAACAGCTTTAACTTCGATTCTCGGTCCATTCGGTCCAAGAACGCTCCTTTTTCAACAGGAAGTCGGAAGCCTGATTCGATCGACTGCGCGCCTTCCGGAGGGAATTCAAACGTCATCATGGTTTCTGTGACCGGTGAGACGGTTGCTGGACAGTCATTTCCCAGGAGGTAGCTTTGTCCGAGGCCGGCTTGGGCCAAAGCGTAGCTCGGATCCTCTTTCAACGCTCTCTAGTGCGGTCGGTCGCCTCCCCCAACTCCAAGTCAAGTCCTGGACAAGTGGGTTCTAGGAGCAATTCCGCCACACTTAAATGAACATTTTAAAAATGACAAGCCGCGATGCCCGAACGCCTTTCGTGGCCTTTCTACTCCTTGTAGACTAACGGAGGCCCGCTGACCCTATGGACCTTAAGGGCGACCGATACCTCGACGCGGTCGGCGATCTTGATGAAGGGAATGCCGCTGGTCATCCCGAACTCCTTACGGTCGAAGGCCATTGTCCCTTTAACGCTGCCCTCGCCTGTGCCCTTGCCGGCAACAACTGTAAGGTTCAGCGTTTCTGGCTTGGACACACCGCGAATAGTGAAGGTCCCCTGAATTTCAAATGTGGTGGGACCGGTCTGCACAATCTTGTTTGAGTGAAACGTGATGTACGGATCGTCCCTGGCGTTGAAGAAGTCTTTGCTCTTCAATTTGTCGTCTTTCATACCGCTTCCGGTATTCACGGAGTCGGCATAAATTTTGATGTCAAGTATGCCTGATGTGACGTCGGTAGACGGAAAGGTCAGCGTGGCCTCCCACTTGTTGAACTTACCGTCGATGGCCACGGAGGCCTTCACAAAGAACTTGACGTCGCTTTCTTCCGGGGTGATGGTGAAAACCGGTCCTTGTACTTGGGCTAGCGACGGCAACAGTGCCGACGCCAAAAGGCAGAAGACTGTCAATCGCATGGAATTCCTCCTGAAGGTCAGCGACACAACAACCTTCATTGTATCTAGATCACTCCCCGGCATCGGATACTATCGTCAAAAATGACATATAGGTATGGGACCGTGCGAAGCCCTGGTAAAGGGCGATCTCGTCAATGTGAATTCGGCGAAACGGGCGAGAAGTCCCGATGGGAAAAGTGACGTTTTGCCGAAAGTCGCTTGCGCCTTTATCTCCGCGAACGCCGTTTCTGTCGAGTGCTCGGCACTTGTCCGGCAACACGTAGTGTCTGCCGCAGAGCGACTTCGTTCAAGTCCCGTACGAATCTCGACGGCCAACCGCACGGTCGGCAAGTCTTTCACTCTTTGTAGAAAAGTCTCAGGCGACGGAAAAACTCATCTGCTTGAATCTCATACTTATTGAACCACGGGAACTGTAGCAGCAGCGGTCCCAACTTCTCGCCCAGAAACTCTGCTTCGCAATCCTTCAACACTTTGTCATGCGTCACGACCTGAGGAACCTTCGCGGCAAATATGAAATCCGGCGGTGTGCGTTCGTACCAATTGGTGACGGTCGATGCGCTCGGAGTTGCGTAATACGTGCTGTCGATATCAGAGAGCCTTCTGTGATCGATTACTTCCGGTTGATGTCATAACGAGGCCGGCCTCGCGACGACCCGAGTAGACTGTTTCGGTGTTCACCCTAACAGCGCTCGGACCGAAGGAGGCCGAATGCGAATTATAGGAATCTTGGGCTGCCTGATGTCTGCGTTGATTGTAACCTCGGCACTGCAGTTTGCAGTTCGGCTTGAATTCTAGGATCAATGGAAGTCCTCGACCAGCATGAGATCGCTGGTGAATTGGTCGAGTTGAACAAACACCATGGCACTTCCGTTAGGACTGAGACTCATGCCAGGAGATCCGATCCGGGCGGGATTCGACATCACCTTCACCAACGAATCACGATATGTCCGGAAGTCGCGGAACCGAATTCGCGCTCTGGGTGCTGGCTCATCCACGTAGTAGATGCCGCTCGCGCTAATGGCCCAGTAGCCCCAGAACCCCGGGGGAGGAGAGTCGAGGACCTTCTCTTCGCGGCCGCCACTGAGCGGCACGCGCCATAACCCGGGAGCATCTGGCGCCTTTGCGTAGTAGAGGTATTGGCCGTCGGGGGATTCGGACGCGAAAAACCCACCGTTGCGAGTCACCTGCATCGTAGGCCCCCCGTCGACCGGCATCTTCCAGACGTTCCAGGAACCGCCGCGGTCTGAAGCAAAATAGATCCACCGGCCATCGCGAGAGTAGTTCGGTGCAGTTTCATTGCTCGAATCGGTTGTGATCTGCCGCGGTGGTCCGCCATCCGCCGAAATGATGAATAGGTCCGCGTTACCTTGCGGTGCCGCGTTGAAGACGATCTCTCGTCCGCTCGCTGACCACCGCGGGGTTCTAGAATAGCCAGACAGGAACGTGAGCTGCAACGGGTTAGAACCATCGGAGTTCGCCTTCCAGATTTCGGCAGCTCCGGTGCGATCCGACGAGAAGACGACATGACGGCCGTCGGGCGACAGTTGCGCATCTTCGTCGACAAAAGTGGAAGCGATCAGTTTCGCCGGTTCACCGGCAGTGATCTCGTTCCTGAGAGGCAACAGGTAGACATTAGCGTCCCAGGTCGGCGCACCATATACCAGCCGGCCACCTCGGATGTACGGGTTAAACGCCGTGAAGCCGAGCCCAGGAACAGGCTCGGCCCGCTTCGTCTTGCCGGTGGCGTGGATGCGCCACAGACCGTTGCCGCCGAGGATGATGTCGTGACCGTCACTCGTATACGTGAGTCCGACCAACCAGACGCTGCGCTGTCCTGCCAAGTCGCGCTTGTCGAACGTAAGGCGACGCTCTGAGCCGCCCACAGCAGGAATTACATAAACATCAATACCATCCTTGGTGTTGCGGAGGAACGCCAGCGTTCGTGCGTCAGGAGAAAAAGCAACATGAAGGTCACCAATTGACGATTCCGGCGGAAAGGTCATCTGGCGTGCGCTCAGCGTCGCCACCTCAAGGGCGAACACCGCGTAGTGGCTTTGTCCAACGGGCCGGTCGGAGAACGCGATGGTCTTGCCGTTGGACGCCCACGCCACGCGCGAATCGACGATGGGGCCCAGCGTCCAGTTTGTACTATGCACTCGACGTTCGGTGCCGCCCATGGCGGGCACCATATAAATGCCTGCTTCAACCGTGCCCGGTGCCGCGGTTGGCGCGGGGAACCGCCCAAACACGATATAGGCACCGTCAGGCGACCAGTCCGGGCCGAAATCGATCGCCCCAGGAACCGAGGTCAGGCGCAGCGCGTGTTCCTCTCCCACCTGTTTGATGTAGATGCTAGCAGTACGGCCGATCAGCACATCCGGCCCGGACCAGGCGAACGCGACACGGTTGCCATCGGGCGCGAGCGCAGGTTCGTACTCGCGGCCGGTATAGGTCGTCAATGGGACTAGCCGCGGCGGCGCCTTCAGTGCGCGCCCCGCCTCGCGCGACACGAACAGCAGTATCACGGCGGCCGCGATCACCAAGCTTGCCATGGCAAGCATCCACGGGCGTACGCGGCGCGATGGATGCGATGGGCTTCGCTCCGAAGCCAGCGCTATTCTGGCTGTGGCTGATGGGGTGACAGTCGGTATCTCAACAGTACCAATGAAGCGATATCCGCGTTTCGCAAGGGTTTCGATGTAGTGTGGCCTGTCAGCATCGTCTCCCAAGGCCTGGCGGAGCTTGCGGATGGCTGTATTCAGCCCGACATCGAAGTCAACGAAGGTATCCGCAGGCCATAACTTCTGTTGAAGATCTTCGCGCGTGACCATCTTGCCAGCATTGGCTAATAGTTCCACGAGCACGCATAGCGGTTGGTCTTGCAAGCGAATTTGCGCGCCGTTCTTGCGCAGTTCGCCTTCGCGCTCCGCGAGTTCAAATTGTCCGAAGCGAAAGACGCGGCTCGACTGCGATCGGTTTGGTGATATCATCGGGCAGTTTTCTATCAGCCCCATATCATAATCCCGATCCTGTGCCACCGCGTATCAAGGCCTGCCGAATCTGCCGAATCCGACCAATCGGTTTGTGCTCGACTGAAAGCCTCGCACTCCTCCAAGCCCTATAAAGAAAGGAGCGCGCCCCCGCGGCTGCGCCCCAACTCTTTTATCGTGCGGCTGCCTCTTAGTGAGCCGCGATTGCGATAACGGTTTTGACTTGCTCATTGGTGTGATTCTTCGCAAGTTCCTGGGCACGATTGCCAAGAAAGAGGTCCCGGTGGGTCTTGCTTCCCAATTCCCAGACCTGGGACAGGAAGTACTCATCGCCGATACGATTAAAGACAAATTTTGCCTGCTTCGAGTCCGCGGAGCTCTTCGAGGGTATGGCGCGGATCATCACTACCTTCCGGCCGTCGGTGCTTTGCAGCTTAAGCATATTATAGGGAGGGAGAACAGAGACGGTGTAGGAACCCGCTGGAAGATTGCTGTTCTCCACGGTGAAGGCAAAGGGCACCGTTACGGTCGTAAGTGGCCGTTCCTGGGCTTGGACACAAACGGAAGCAGCAGCCAACAGCATGACGATGGTGAGCAGTGTGCAAATATTTTTCATCGGAATTTCTCCTTTTTCAGTGCCGGTGAATCCGGCTGACACTTCGCACTCTGTGTCGAGCCGACAATGTGCGCCATGTTTCGCCTCTGGTTTGCGTCTGGATTCGCACTGTTCAGCTAATCTACTGAACACAGGGCGGTTAGCTGACTTTCCTGTGAAGCGATAATCGGTGAGGTCCCGATCTCTTTTAGATCTTGGAGTCGACAATGAGGAGATCGCCTTGATTATTGTCAGGTGTCAGCTTGTGCCTAATGAAAATACCGTCTGGCCCAGGATGAATCGGTTTTCGTCAAGCTGCCGTAACCATCGACAAGCAACAGCAGCAAGAGCCGCGATAGGTTTTGCGGGATTCACCCGCAGAAGCGCGAACGTGGACTTCTCCCAGCAACTGAAGAGCGATTCTGGAGTGGTCTTGAAGCCGTGCAGGGGGTAACTGAAAGGCCGGAGCAACTCGGCCTTCAAGATTTTGAACAGTACTCGGAACCACTTGATTGCATGACAATGTCGGCTCCTCGTCCCGAGTGGACTGTGGTTGCATGACAACTAGAAGTTCGGAAGAAAGGAGCCGAGCATCTTGATTCCCCTGTTCCGAAACTGACCTGTTGACCAGTAGTATCCGCTTCCGCGGGATTTCATCATTGGCCTCCCAACCAATAAGTCGGCTGTCCAGCGTGAAGCCGGGGCGACGAAGGGGGTGCAAGATGTCTCGCAGTTTACCCTCCCAACGAAAATTTGAAGATATAAGCAAGGAAGCGAGAGAACTGTTGTATGACTTGCGACGATGGGATGCCGCCGCACTCAGACGGCATTATTCGCTGGATTGCGAAGCTGGAAAGTGTCCTCCAAGGCTTGCCGACGCCCAGTACATTGTCGCACGCGAATACGGCTATAGGAGTTGGCAGAAACTCAAACAACGCCTCGAAGCCAACCAAGACGTATCCACATGCGTCTCTACCATTCTTGTCCCTGAGTCCAAACGCTAGGGATTTATCGGAGAAGCGTTTTCACCGGAACGTTGGGCAGGTCGCTTTGGCGGGCCTTAGGGAAAGCCGCTGCACCATAAGTCACTGCAGCTTTGCGTACTCCGCTTTCGCAGCGATGAAGATGGGAATGTCGGGGTCGGCGTCTTTCCAGAGCGTGAGGAAATCCTGATAGGCCGCCTTGGCCTTTGCCGGTGTCGCCTTGCATTGCGTAAGCTCTGCCGATTTGGAGATGAGCGAGTGCTGAGATGGGAGAGTTCAACACAATCCCGCGATGGTCGAGGATTTTCTGGAACTCGGCGGCGGCTTCGGTGCCCTGATGCACTGCCAGATAGGCTTCGCCGCGCACATATATAGGACAGAGAGAAAGGTTCCCCACATATCCTAATTCGTAGGGCGCAGCATTCTGAAGTGTCGCAACGGCGTTTGATGCGTCCTTTTGGGTGAGCGCAAGTTGCGCGTTTAGAGTTGGCAGGTAGTTGTAACGCACAACAGTGTCCTCTGGAAACCTCTTACCCAACTCATCAGCAAGGGCCCGGGCCCGGACTGAATCCCCTGTCAATGCTTGTTCTAGCGCTACTCCGTATTGCTCATCCCTGCCCATCGATTCCGCGCTCAGGCTTTCGATGCGATGACGTGCCTCAGTCATATTTCCAAACAGGGCTTCTCTCAGGGCAGCTTCGACTTCGTAGCCTGCTGCCGTCTCATGCTCGTCGGCGCGTTCGGCGGAAGCACCACAAACCTGCTCACGACAAAACGCTTTCACACTCTGTCCGCTAATCTAAGTGCCTGCTCGGAAACCAGCCTTCGCCACTTTATCCAGGCCTGCTTTGAGCGCTTGGTCATGTCGCAACATTGCAATGCGACGCAAATCTTTTCAAGATGGGGTTCGCTTAGCGCTCACGTCTCTTCTACAGTCTTCCACCCAAGGCTAAAGGATTGTAGGGCTTCGAGCGACGGTGTGGTGGCCTGCTGGAGTGGTGTATCGACCTTCTGAACAGTTTTGAGCGATTCTCCGAGTCTCTTCCGAATTTCGGACGCTGCCTTTCCCAACGTATCTAAAACGTGGCTCTTGTCGCTCGACTGAGCTTCCGTGCTCGCCAGCAATTCTCCGTTTGAACAGTTGACCGTCTTGAGGGTCAGAAGGTACTGACGTGCCAACTTGCGCTATTGAAGCGTCGAGAACTGCTGTGCCCCCGGCCCGCTGACAGAGTTCTCCGGTTAACTCCGGCGTGAGCTTCGCATCGGGTGGTTGGCCCATGAGGCGTAGCGTCTGTTTAATGCGTTCCTCTGAAATAAGACTGAGGAAAGGAGACTGTTCGAGTTGTACTGACAGGCCCTGCCGAAGCGTGCCATCGAAGACCGGGTCGCCTGTCGTGTTTGTGAAATCAGCAAGAACGATGGTGTCCCTATCGGTGAGCTTCGGCGTGCGGTGGAAATAGAAGTATCCGCCAGCCGAAAGTACCGCAACCACTAGAGCAGCGGGGGCAAGCACCTTCCAGACCAACCCCAACTTTTTGTCGGCACCATCTTCTGCGCTCGTCGCCGGTATCTTTGCCGAATCTGTGTCGCGCTTCAGCCGTTGCAAATCAGTGCGAATTTCGGCGGCACTTTGATATCGAAGTTTTCTGTCTTTTTCCAACGCCTTGTTGACGATGCGTTCTAGTTCTGGTGGCAACTGAGGATTCAATCTCGTGAGCGGGGTCGGTGCTCGGTTCAGAATCCCATCATGAATGACCGCAGCAGCGTTGCCAGAGAAGGCCATCTTTCCGGTGGCCATCTCGTATAGAACCGCACCAAACGAAAACAAATCCGTCCGTGCATCCAGTTCTTCCCCTCGCGCCTGTTCCGGCGACATGTAAGCGACGGTGCCCATTGTCGCGCCGGGGCTGGTCAAGAGTTCCGCCACTGTGGCGGTGGGCATCTGCGAGACACCGACACTCGTGCCGGCAGGGACAACTTTTGCTAAACCGAAATCGAGGATTTTGGCGTTGCCCAGTTTGGTCACAAAAAGGTTCGCTGGCTTGATGTCTCGATGGATTATGCCTTGGGCGTGCGCGGCCCTGAGAGCATCGGCAATTTGAATCGCCAGTTCCAGCATCTCGTCGAACGGAAGTGGTTTACCAGAAATGTGGTGCTTCAGCGTTTCGCCGTCGAGAAACTCCATCGCTATAAATTGCTGCCCGTCTTGCTCGCCGATGTCATAGATGGTGCAGATGTTTGGATGATTTAGCGCAGATGCGGCCTGCTTCGCGGCGAAAACGTTCGAGGGCAGCGGAGTCGTGCAGCATTTCGGCAGGCAGGAATTTCAAACCCACAGCGCGATGGAGCCGTGTGTCTTCGGCCTTATACACCACACCCATGCCGCCTCCACCGAGCTTCTCGATGATGCGGTAGTGCGAGATGGTCTGGCCGATGAGCGAATCGGTAACTGACATTTGCGCTCATGTTATGTTGCGCAAGAAGTCAAGTCAACGAAGACAGACGCGTCTATTTCAGTTTCGCGTACTCGGCTTTTGCAGCGATGAAAATCGGAATATCAGGGTCGGCGCCTTTCCAGAGCGTGAGGAAGGTTTGCGATGGTCAAATCGGCAGAATCGGAATGTCCTTAGACTCCTTCTCAATCTCGGTTACATAGCTCTGGAAGTCGAGTAATTGACGCAAATTACTGAGGCAGGGATCAATTCGGAATAATGGCCAGCAGCGAAAGCCTGTACTCACTGCCCGTTCCAGCCATGCGAGAGCTTCGTCTGTCCGGCCCAAGATCGAGTAGATGCATGCAACTTGGTAGAGAGTGTGGTGAGTGTGGCCAAAAGAGCGAGGCGACTCGCATGCCCTTCGAGCACAGTCGAGGGCATCCTCAGGTTCGCCTTGCAGGGCCCGTAGCATACCCTCGAGCGAGACGAACAAGGGCTCTTCAGGGTATTGAGCCAGTGTTTCTCGAAGCATCGTTCCAGCGCACTTCAAGTCTCCCATAAGCAATAATGGCTGCGGACGTAACCAGAGAGCGTACTTGCTGCCGGGGCTCTCGCGCAGCCAAGTCTCACTTTCACGGTTCGCTGCCTCAAAATCTCCTGCCCACAGCTGGGCTAAGCCTGCCCAGTGTGCCCAAGCATTTTGAGGATTCACACGGTGAGCCTTTTCGAACGCGGCGAGACCCTCTTGCATGCGCCCGACGTGCGAGAAGATTAAGCCCAGTTGGCCATGTGCGCCGTCCACGTTGGGATGCAACGCCAGCGACTTTTCGAATTCTACAATTGCTTCGCGATGTGCATAGTTCTTCGCCTGACTCCACAGGATGTAGCCCCTCGCAATATGGCTTTCGGGCAAGTTTGGATCGAGTTCGAGAGCGCGACGGCAATGAAATTCTGCTTTCTCGGCCAAGATGCCGCGACCGTCAATAATCCGGTACTTGTCCATGAAGACTCGCGTCAGGGCCGCATGCGCCAAAGCAAATCTCGGATCGCGCTCCACGGCATTCGTCAGATGCTCGATAGCATGATCCATCGATTTTCCTTGATCGGAAAAACTAAGCCTCAAACCTTGCAAGTACTCGTCGTACGAATAGCGGTCCCGACTGTAGCGGTCACGTGCTCTAAACTCTCCAGTGCTAAAACGGGCTTCCAGAGAGCTCGCAACCCGCCGCCCAATCTCGTCCTGCACATCGAAGATGTTGTCCAAAGTCAAATCGTGGCGGTCAGACACGACGATCCTTCGCCTCTCGGCATCGACCAATTGAACGGAAACGCGCCATCGAGGGCCTAGCTTCTGAATATTTCCTTGCAGAATGTATCTCACGTGAAGTTCCTGACTGACTGTTGCGGGATCGGCTCCGCTCGAATATTTCAGAATGCTCGAGGTTGGTGGGACCACAAAATCCTCCAGTGCTCCGAGCAAAGAAATCAAAGAATCTGCGAAACCCAATGACAGCGATTCCCCTTCTTCCACAGCGTTCAGGAACGTAAAGGGAAGAACGGCAAGCGAGGTCTCTCGCACCGACGCGGCTTCTGAGGTGCCGCTTCCACTCTCAAAATCCCGTTTCAGCCGTTGCAGATCGGTACGAATCTCGGAAGCGTGCTGGTAGCGCAGGTTTCGGTCTTTCTCCAATGCCTTGTTGATGATTTCTTCCAGTTTCGGAGGAAGATCAGGATTTAGACGAACAGGAGGCACTGGAGTCCGGTTCAGAATGGCATCAAAAATCGTTGCGGTACTGTCCCCACGGAACGGCAGCTGCGCGGTCGCCATCTCGTACAAGACCGCACCAAACGAAAACAAGTCGGTGCGTGCATCCAGTTCCTTGGCCCGCGATTGTTCGGGCGACATATATGCGACGGTACCCAAGGTACTGCCTGGACTAGTCAAGTGGTCTGGGTCCACCTCTTGCGTAGCAAGCGTGTTCGCATCGCCAGACGCGCCCTCTGGGGAACTAACTTTGGCAAGACCAAAGTCAAGAATCTTGGCATGGCCTCTTTCCGTGATGAAGATATTTGCAGGCTTGATGTCGCGGTGAACAATTCCTTTGGCGTGAGCCGCGTCCAAGGCATCAGCAACCGCGATAGCGACTCCGAGCAGGTGCTCCACTTCCATGGGTCGACCCATGATGGCGTGTTTCAGGGTCTTGCCGTCGAGATACTCCATGGCGATGAAGGTTTTGCCAGCATCCTCACCGATGTCATAAATTGTGCAAATATTCGGATGATTCAGCGCCGAGGCAGCTTTGGCTTCACGGCGAAATCGTTCCAAGGCTTGTCGGTCATGGGCTAGGTCTTCAGGCAGGAATTTGAGAGCAACAAAGCGGTCTAGCCGCATGTCCTCAGCCTTGTACACCACTCCCATACCGCCACCGCCAAGCTTTTCTACGATACGGTAGTGCGAGATGGTTTGGCCGATGAGCGATGAGGAGTCCGTCATTTAGCGCACATCTTAGGTTGCGCAGGAGGGCAAGTCAACGAACACAAAGCTCTCACCAATCATTTTGTCTTTTGGTAGCCCAAGTAGCCCAACTGAGGGACTAAAAATCAGCATCTTTCCCGGTAAGCGACACCAAACAACGCATTTAGATTTTGAATTCTTCGACTGTTAACCGAAGGGTTGCGGGTTCGAGTGCTGCCCGAATATTCCGACGATGAGAAGCCACATGGCGCGGATGATGACTTTACCTCGAAGAGTTTTGGCAAGGCTGGAGTGAACCCTTGAACTGACACACAAAAATAGGGCACAGTTTCCGGGAAAGGAACACAGTGAAGAGAAAACGATACTCCCGGAAGTTTCAACGAAGGGCTGTCGAACGCATGGAGATTTGTGAGGACGTCGGTGAGTTAGCTCGAGAACTCGGGGTACGACCGAGGTGCCTCTATAAGTGGCGCAGAAAACTGGAGATGGTTGAGCCAGGACAAGAATCGTCGCGGCCCAGCACGCACGCATCAGCTCACCGCAAGGAAATCCATCGCTTGAAGCAGCTTTTGGCAGAGAAGACCCTGGAGGTGGATTTTTTCAGAGATGCCTTGCAAAAAATCGAGGCTCGACGCCAGCGCAGCAGCGGCTCTGGCGAGATGGCATCTACGACCAGATCCGAGAAGTGATGTCATTGCAAGGCAGCCTAAGTATCGAGCGCATGTGTCAGATGGTGCCGGTCAGCCGCCGGGGCTTTTACCGGTCGCTGAAGGAACAGCAACCCGTTGAGGAAGAGATGGAAGTGCGATCTGCGATCCAACAAATTGCTTTGGAGCATCGCCGCCGTTACGGCTATCGACGAATTACGGCGGAGCTGCACCGCCGGGGCATGCCAGTGAACCACAAGAGGGTGGCGCGGATCATGCGAGAAGATAACCTGCTGGGGATGCAGCCGAAGCAGTTCGTGGTCACCACCAATTCGAATCACAAGCTGGAGATATATCTCAACTTAGCCGGTCGTATGAAACTGACGGGCATCAATCAGCTGTGGGTGGCCGACATCACCTACATCCGGCTGAAAGCTGAGTTTGTCTATTTAGCGGTGATCCTCGATGGCTTCTCTCGCAAAGTGGTGGGCTGGGCACTGGATCGAACTTTGGCAATTCGACTGACGATCGGGGCGCTGCAGCAAGCCATCGAGAGTCGACAGCCAGAACCTGGCCTAGTGCATCACTCGGATCGAGGATTGCAATACGCTTCCGAAGAATACGTGAAAGTCCTCGAGAACAACCACGTGATTCCGAGCATGAGCCGTCCGGCGAACCCGTATGACAACGCAAGCTGTGAAAGCTTCATGAAGACGCTGAAGCGGGAGGAAATCTACGCCAACAAGTACGACGACCTGGAACATTTGCGAGCGAACATCGAAGAATTCATCGAGCAGTATTACAATCGGCTGCGCTTGCACTCGGCGCTGGGCTATCGACCTCCCGAAGAGTTCGAGCAACAGATCGAGGCGTCAGTTCCGGCCGAATCGCGAAGCGCAACGATGGTGTTTTTTGAGAACAAAGAGAACAGCGGGAAGATTTCGAAAGGACTACTGGGGAAAGGGACTCAAATGCCGTCCCCTTCCCCAGACCCCTTCTCCTGCTAGGAGATGCAAGAATCCTTCTATGAAAGCGGAAACTGTGTCCAAATAATTTGTGCCATCCAAGGGGTTCACCCCAAGGCTTTCGGTCCAATGTCAGTCCAATTCGAGAGGGTGGTTGCACCGCGCGTTTCTGTGTAAGCGACACCAGATGCGGCACTTACGTGATTTAGCCTGCTTACTTGCAAAGCAGATGCTCTCCCAGCTGAGCTACACGCCCGTACAACTCCATGATTTTAATAGATTTTTGGGAGAACGACCACCTTCTATTTCAGCAGGGGGTCTCCAGAATCGTAGCAGACGGGCAATCCTGAGGAATCACGGCCGAAATAACAATTCGCTAGAGACACGTCTTGGGCACAATCCGAAACGATAGTCACGCAACCAATCGGATAGACGCAACCGTGCTCCGGTTCCCCGCGAACTTACAAAAGCCACTAATCTTCAGTCCTTTACAGCAAGCAGTTGCGAATCGACATGTGGCATACCAATTGCCCCTGTCTGATATGGAATGACCATCTATGCGATGTCCAGCAGCGCAGAAGATGAACGATATGGCGTGTGAAACACTTAACCCTGTTCTATCACTATACGTTCATGCAAACCTTCGCCGCTCCGTAGCCTGACGTTTAGGAGGCCGAAGCCGTGGCCTACGATAAGCATCTTTTCATCAGTTATGCCCATTTGGACGACCAGCCTTTAACGCCCGAACAGGAAGGTTGGGTCAGCAGGTTCCACGAATCCCTTCAGTCCGTTTTGACCATCCGCATGGGCCAGAAGGCCAAAATCTGGCGCGACAAGAAACTTTCCGGAAACGATGTTTTTGCCGACGAAATCATCTCTCAATTTCCCAAAACCGAAATTCTCGTCTCCGTCCTCAGCAAATGCTATCTCGAATCGGAATGGTGCAGGCGTGAGGTTGAAGAATTTTGCCGCAGTTGTGGCGAGTTGCGGGTCGGCAACAAATACCGAATCATCAAAGTCGTCAAGCTGCCCGTCGAACGCGTGAACAAGCTCCCGCCCGTAATGAACGAGATGCTCGGCTATGATTTTTTTACTTACCAGGACCAGGACCTGAAAAGAACTCCTTTAGAGCTAGACCCTCTCTATTTCCCCAAGTCACGCGAGTTATACGTCGAGAAGCTCTGCTCCTTGTCGGACGACATCATTGACATGGTTAAGAAGATGGAGGCACAAACTCCCGCCGCGGAGAATACATTTCTACCTCCTTCCTCGCGTCCGGCAGTTTTCGTGGCCCAATGTAGTTGGGACCAGAAGGAATCTCGCGAAGCACTGATCAGAGACCTTCGCCAGCACGGCTATCCTATTTTGCCGGACCGTACACTACCCAGCGACGAAGAAAGTTTCAAGGCGGAAACTGCTCGCCTATTGGAGCAATGTGCTCTTGCCGTTCACCTCGTCGGAGCTTTTCCCGGCTTAGTTCCAGACGGTCCGAGCGGCAAGTCCACCGTGGTCCTGCAAAATGAACTGGCCATCAGCCGATCCAAGACCAGCGGCCTACCTCGAGTGATCTGGCTGCCCGACGGTACATCTTCCCTGGATCCCGACCAGGCCCACTTCATTCAAACATTGCACTCGGACGCCGAAGCTCAGTTCGGCGCCGACCTCATCACCGGTGCCCTGCAAGACCTCAAAGCCGCAGTTCATTGTGCTCTGCAAAAAACCGAAAAAATCGAGCCGCCAAAGGCCCAGGTTACACAGGGCAGAAAGCTGATCTACCTCGTTTGTGATCAAACCGATCGCGAATCGGTTCTGCCCTTGCGAAAATCACTCATGAACAAGGGCTTCGAAATCAAAATACCCTTGTTCGACGGCGATGCCGCCGCCCTCGACCAGGCCGGTCAGGAAATGCTCTCTCAGTGCGACATCGTCATCGTGTTCTACGGCAAGGGCACCGAAGGTTGGAAGCGCTCCGTCGATGGCGACCTCCTCAAATCCAAAGGACGCCGTGACGGCGGAGCTCTGCCCCTCCAACTTATTTACCTTTCCAGTCCCGCAACCACGGAAAAATCCGAAATGATCCAGTTGGAGGAACCCAACGTCATTAATGGCTTGGAAGGCTTCAGCGAAAACGTCAATCAAACACTTCTACAGGCCTTGCAGCAAGTGTAACGACATGAGCACCGTCAGCCTTCAACGCGTGCGCAATCCTTTTCCCGGACTCAGGCCTTTCCAGGAAGACGAAGAGCATTTGTTTTTCGGACGCGAGAGCCAGGTTCACACCATTGTTGACAAGCTGTCCCGCAACCGCTTCATCGCCGTACTCGGCACTTCCGGCAGCGGCAAATCCTCCCTCGTCAACTGCGGTCTTCGCCCTGCTTTGCACCGCGGCTTAATGGCCAAGGCTGGCACTTCCTGGCGGATGGCACAGTTCCGCCCCGGCAGCAACCCACTGCGTGCAATGGCGCGAGCCCTGGCAAAAGACGGTGTGCTGTTTCGCGGCTTCGATTCGACCACCTTGTCCTTGCAAGACATCATCGAGGGATCCCTTCGCATGTGCAAACTGGGTCTCTCCAGGATTTACGAGGACGCTCACCTCACCGACGGATCCAATCTCCTGGTTGTCGTCGACCAATTCGAGGAGTTGTTTCGCTACCGCGGGCTCGAGTCTTCTGGCGCTCCCGACGGACAGCGCAATCAGGAAATAACTGCGTTCGTGAGTCTGTTGCTGGATCCCAGGAACCACCCGAACCTGCCCATTTACGTTGTGCTTGCCATGCGCTCCGACTTCTTGGGCGACTGCGCGGAATTTGCCGGACTCCCGGAAGCCATTAACGAGGGGCAATACCTCGTGCCTCGCTTGACGCGCGAAGAGCGACGAGCCGCCATTGCCGGACCGGTTGGCGTCGGCGGCGCCAGAATCAGCCCTGTGCTTCTGACCCGCCTGGTCAATGACGTCGGCGATAATCCAGACCAGCTCTCCATTCTGCAGCACGCGCTCAATCGCACTTGGGCCAGATGGGAAAGTCAGGGACACTGGGAAGAACCTCTGAATCTGCAGCACTACGAAGACATCGGCACGATGGCCCATGCGTTGGACCGCCACGCGGAAAAGGCCTATGGCGAGCTTGGCGACGAGCGGCAGCGGCAAATCTGCGAAAAGATTTTCAAGGCTCTGACCGACCGCGGCACCGATCCGCGGGGCATCCGCCGCCCGACGAAATTCGACCTCCTCTGTCAACTGGCTGAGGCCGACGCTCAAAACGTGACTCGTGTCATTGACGTTTTTCGCAAGCCTAGCCGTTCCTTCTTGATGCCCCCTCTCCCCGAACCGATCGAAGCGGACCGCGTGATCGACATCTCTCACGAGAGTTTGATGCGCATCTGGGAGCGCCTCAAATTCTGGACGGAGGAGGAGGTCCAGTCCGCTCGTTTGTATTGTCGTCTCTCGGAAACCGCTGCGCTTCATGCTGCCGGTAAAGCTGGGCTCTGGGATGATCCCGACCTCCAGTTCGCTCTCGCTTGGCAAGAGCGGGAGAAGCCCACAGCAGCATGGGCCGCGCTTTACGGCGGCGGTTTTGATCAGGCCATGGCCTTCCTTGCGGAAAGCCAGACTCAGCGCGACAACGAACTGCGCCAAAAAGAGGAGGCCCGTCGGCGCGAGCTACTCCAGGCTCAGGAATTGGCGGCTGAACGCGAACGACGACTTGAGGAACAGGCGCAAGCCGCTCATCGCCTCAAATTGCGTCTCATAGCGTTGCGAGTCGTCGCAGCTCTCCTCTTGTTCGCCGGCATCGGTGCCTCGATAGCCGCAGTGAAAGCCAAGAAGGCCAGCGAAGCCGCCCAGATAGCGAAAAAGCAGGAAGAAACCGCAAGGGAAGTGGCACAACATGAAGCATGGGAGCTGGAAAAATCATTCCGGTCGCTTGAGCTTAAGGATCACCAGCTCGAGGAATCCAACGAATCACTTCGCTCGTGGTCCCGCATGACCCGGGAGCAACGCCTGCAATCTGCCAGCACGGTTGCCTATTTGTCGAAAGAACTCATTCAAGGTCGTAGTCCTCAGCAGTCAGTCCCTTGGCTAAAACAACGAGGACATGCTCTCCTGGAACTCCGCAGTTACGATGAAGCGGAATCCGTGCTGAACAGATCGTTGAACCTCGCGCCGGATGACGAGGAGGCAAGAACCAGCCGGGGTTACCTTTATCTGTTGAAAAAGCAGCCCAAAAACGCGGTGATTGATTTCAAGTACATCCGCGATGTGATCAACCCCGAATCAACCATGAACTACCTGAATCTCTCCATTGCCCAGGCCGAGTTGGGTCAGCACATGGCTGCTCAGCACTCGGTCGAACTGGCCATCAAGAACTTCTTACCAACCCAGTTCGAAGGTGGCGAAGAGGACGAGGTTTCGCCCGATATTACACTCGCCACCGGCCACACCAAGCTCGTTGCCAACGCCGAAGCCTTCGAACTCGCCCTCCGCTATATGCGCGCCAATGTGGACGCTTATGTCGGAGGAAGCACTTTCGTCGACAACCTCCACCTTGCCGATCTAAGCGCGGAGAGGCTTTCTCGTACTTCGCAGCTGGATGCCTATCTCACAGCCCTCAATTGGGCTTGGCTGCAGCTTCAAGTCAGACCGAAGGACTACGGGGCTTTGGCCAGCCAGGCTTACCTTTGGCAGAAAGCCGGCTATCGCGACTGGGGATGGTGCTACTACGAGGAGTTTCAAGAGCAACACCGCCGTTTTGCTGACCGGCGTTTCGTTAATCTGGCCAAATGGGTCGAACAGAACAAAACCAAACCCCTCGAGCTCCCTACTTCTTTCTCTTGTGCCGGGCTGACTGAAGGGAAAATGGATCTCCTCGCACTCGAGCTGGAGGCTCGCGAGAACCAGGCGCGCCTGCAGTTTAGCGAGGCCGTGAAGGGCTTTGACCTGGCCCTGAAGAAGGATCCGAATAACATCCGCCTGCTGCTCGAGCAAGCCAATGCTCTCTATGAGCTTGGGCTATCCGACAAAAACAGCACCGACGCTGAGCAGATGCTTCTTGCCTCCGCCCAGGATCAACTCAATGACCTCGAAAAAAAGAGAGCCGATGACGAGAAGAGTCTCGAGAATCTCGGAACCGCCCAGGTCAAAGAAGCCAACGAAAAAAAGTCCAAACAAGAATTGGACGATAAGTACGCGAAACTCATTTCCGACGCCAGAATCCGGATCAACAGCGACCAGGCCGAGTGGCAGCGACTGGATGCTTTGACCAAACAAGACTTCCGAAAACTCAGCGATGACTGCAACCGGATTTTAGCCACCGTCCGCTTGGCGCCCCGAGCCCATTTTTATCGAGCCCTGGCCAACTATTACTTGAACCCTAGTTTTCCGGCTCCCGACAACGTGATCAATGACCTCAAACTCGCTCTGCAAGGAGATCCCACCAATTTGGACACCCTCGATTGGCTCAGCTATCTCGCCTCCAATTCGAACCCCGAGGAGGCACTCGGCTACGTGATCCGCTACCAGCGCTTGTTTCCAGGAAATCCTGCCATGTACACCCGCCGTGCACAGATCGAAGTCACCGCAAAGCGGTACAGAGAAGCATTACATTCGATCGAGACGGCGATTGCCATGGACGGTGCCAACCTCGAAAACTACGAAATCCAAGCCCAGGCACAGCGCGGCATGGGTTTCAGTGAGTCTCGCATCCAGCGAACTCTAGCTTTCGGTTACCGCCGAGCTGCCGACATCCTCGACAAGGAAGGAGAAACCCAGCGAGCCAAAAAGGCTTACGCAAAAAGTTGGAATAAGCTGGCGGAGATTGCTGGGAAGAATTCCAGCGAAGAGATTCGTTGCGATTCCAACCTAACCACATGCACTTTCTCCAAAACCGAGATGGTAACCAGCGAATGGATTTTTGCCAGTATTGAATCCATCGACAGCGGCAGCGGCAACGAGCGCGGCGCCAAAATCGACAAGGGTACCGACGATGGAATCGTGGTCGGTCAGGAAGGCGTCATCTGGTCGCCCTATTCCAAGAGCGACAAAGACTCAGAACGCCAAGTGATGAAATTAGGCACAGCGAAAGTCTTGTCCGCCGAACCTCATTCATCCCTTGTACGCGTCACCATGGATACTTCGGAAGGAGACGGCTTGGTCCGTCAGAACGATTGCGTGCGGCTCAAGGCCCGCACCCGGCCACATCCCAAACAGTCGCGCCTCTGGACTCTGGCCACCTACAACATCTCCATAGAGGACCTCACCCACAAGACCATCGTCGATTATCGTACCCTCTACTCCAACGAGACTCCGGAACTCGACAATGCGCTTTTGCAGACTATGCTCGATGACCTGCACAAGTCCGGACAAATCTACGGCGACCAAATCGCCGCCCAGTTTTTCAACGGCAAGCCCATCCCGAGAGGGACCTTCGAAGGCAAGACCGTGCGCGAGGCCATGGAAACCGCAACACTCGATGACCTCAACAAGTGCCTGGATAGCGCGCTTCGCTCGCCGGGTCCTTTCTTGGGTAATCGCTGGAATACCGGAACAATTTATGCAACCTGGATCATGACCGATACTCCTTGAAACACCATCTTGTTTCCAGCGAGGGAAAGGAATTGGCGCTTTACTGAGGGATCTCTCATGAAATTTGTCATCGCTTACCAGTCTTCCTTGATTGACAACGATATCGACACTCAAATCGACGCTGGCGCAAGTGAAATCATTTCTGTGGTCATCTGCACCTTGGGCTGTGCTGCGCAATAATTGCGTCCTGTGCTACGCAAAAACTCCATCCGGCGATTTTCAACGCAATGCAGCATTGTTACATCCTGCTCGCCAGGTTAGTGGGCCCTCCGTCTCGGGCTTCTTGAATGTTGCTGATTTCAAAGGTATTCGCGCCAGATAGCATTTTCGGGAGGGACAGACGGAATCGGTCACCTTTCAAGCCAATGAATATGACTATCACTGACGATCTCGTGGAAACCTTCCTTAAATGCCCCTGTAGTTCGCCAAAACTTCAACCGAGGCCCGAAACGGGGCGGTTCTGGTGGAGTAGGCGTGAATACGATTATCGACTCGGTACAGCAAGAAGACCCTAAGAGGGCAAGCCCGGTGCGCGTGGAGCGCGCATATATAAAGGACCGGCCGAAAGTCGATCCGAACTATGCCGCTCGATTGTAACGATGGTGCAGCCCTCCGAGTCGCTCCTGTGAAAGGACGCGATCCGAAGCTTCGGAACGAATTCTGCCCTCAGGTGTCCCCTTCTCAAGTCCGAGATGCGTGCGGTCCTCATGATGGTAACGAACATACTCAAAGAGCAATCGCTTCAGATGGCCTTCATTCAGCGCAACAATGTGGTCCAGTAGCTCTCTTCTACAGCTTCCCACCCACCGCTCCGCGATGCCATTCTGCCAGGGACTTCGGAAGGAAGTTTGCTTGGGAAGGATCCTCGTAGCTTTCAATGCTGCGATCACCTCGAACCCGAACTTCTGATCGCGATCAAAGATCAAGTATTTGTGAGAGGCTTCAAAGGGAAACGCCTCGCGCAACTGCTGGATGATCCAACTGCTCGTCGGATGCTTCGTGACGTTGACGTGCAGGATGCGTCGCCGATCATGACTGATGACAAAAAAGCAGTAGAGCACGCCGAAGGTGATCGTTGGCACCGTGAAGAAATTTATGGCCGCAATCGCTTCCCGATGGTTGCGAAGGAAGGCCAGCCAGCGTTTGGCCTGGTCAGGACCTCTCGGCGCTCGCTTCATCCAACGGGAGATGGTTCTCTCGGAAAGATCAAAACCGAGCATGCGGAGTTCCCCATGGATCCGCGGTGCTCCCCAGGTTGGGTTCTCGGCAACCATCTGGAAAATCAATTCCCGAATCTCCTTCGGCGTCTGTTTCCTTCCAACCTGCCTCCGGACTCTGGAAATTAGCCTCCAGTACATACGAAAACCTGCCCGGTGCCAGCGGACGACAGTTTCAGGTGTGACGACGAGGAGAGCTTGTTTCCATCCTGACCAGACCCGCCGAGCGATTACCCAGAAGAGCTTATCGAGCAACCCGAGACTCGGGCGAGGATGTCGACGCTTCAGCATGACGAGTTGCTGACGCAAAGCGAGATTCTCGAGAAGGAGACTTTGCCGCCTGCGAAAGAGGCGGACCAGCATGCCCAAGCAGAGCTTGACGAAGCGCACCATGGTCAGGATTTATAACAAAACGGTGGTGAGATGGCCGCAGCTATGTTATTGATTTCATGGTCGGCTGGAGTTTTGGCGAACCACCCCTTAAATTACCAAGCCATCTTGGGCGGCCTACCCTTTGTGCCAACGCCACAGCAGCAGCCCAGCCAGCCCCAGCAGCATGAGCGACGACGTGCTCGCCTCAGGCGCGGCGGAAGAGACGATAGTCTCCTTCAGATTGCCGGGGATCACGTCGCCGACGAAGGGGTCGCCGACGAAAGCAAAGTAGCCCCGCTCGAAGCCACGTGTCGTGCCCTCTGCCGTCAGCGTATATACCCAGGACATCGTGTCCCCCGCATGGATCACCCCGAGATCAAGGTCCAGCGACACGGGATCAAGGGTATACCTCGGGTTGAAGTCATCTCCGTTGAATCTCAAGGTGGGGTTGAAGACCAACGGATTTGGATGCTCGAGCACTTGCTTGTCAGCCAAATTCAGCAGATCTTTGCCGGAGGGAATTTGCGTTTCAAATTCACGCACGCCGAATTCGAAGAGGCCCTGCACCATGCTGCCATCCGGGTGTGTGATTACCGAGTCCACCCGGGCATCGGCCTCGGCCGTTTCGCTTGCACTGGTCCCCGTGCGTCTCGGCGGTACTCCTAGCAGCCCGACCTGCAGCTGAGGAATGTTCAGATGCAAAAAATCGTGTGCCGCGGGGCCGTTGTAGACGAACGTGTCCGTCCATAAAGATTGCGCCACCAATTTTCTGACGGCGTCCTGGCCTGCGTCACTTGCCGGGCCGAAGATCAACTGGCTAACGCCTACGCCCCCATTGCCGTCTGACTCCGCAAGTGATGATGCGAATGCGCCGGAAATGTTCGTCGAACGCCCCGAGGCGTTGACGCCCGTATTCGAGACGTGCAAAAGTTCGGCGCTCTGTACAGGATCGGCTGTTACGCCGAACAACGGCTTGGAGTCATGAAAGACTGTGCTGCCCGGCACAGTGGACTCAATGATATTGGCCGAGAGGTCGACCCGAGTGGCAACGTCGTCGGCGTACAAGGTTCCACTGGAAAACACTGAAGTGAGAGCCGCGACGAGGGCGGCGGGCGCGATGCGATTGATTGTCATTCTACCTCCCCGCATTTGGAATTGCTGCAGCACGGGGCGGCCTGCCGGCGGCGCACAGTATATCAGAAATCTGACGCGGTTCGTCAACGCGGTTACCGTACAAGCCGTACAAGTGGGTCCCGGTACGTTGGCTCCAGCTTGGAGCTAGAGAACCGTCTATAAGCCCAGAAGTAACCGCAAGCGAAAATAACGAGAGATGGCAACCAGACGATTGGCGAACGGAGGAGTGAAATAAAGAAGCCAACAGTGTCCCTGCCTGCTGGTGTGGTGACAAACCGCAAGACGATGCCCATCAGGAAGAATCCGATATAGAGAGCGCCCAGCACGAATGCCAAGCCAACACAGATGCTTTTGAGACGTCTTGCTCCAGTCATAAAGTTAGCACTTCGGGGGTTTCGACCCTCGCAGGAGTGAGACTATCCGATGGGATAGGTGATTAACCGCAGGGTTAAGTACATTTCTGTATTACCCTATCTCTAGTTTCTTCACCCGCGCGACATAAATGGCTAACTCTCATAAGTTCTAATTAAACGCTAGTGATTTATCGGAGACGCGTTTTCACCGGAACGTTGGGCAGGTCGCTTTGGCGGGCCTTAGGTAAAAGCGCTACACCATAAGTCACTGCAGCTTTGCGTACTCCGCCTTGGCTTGCTTGAGGATGGGAATGTCAGAGTCGGCGTCTTTCCAAAGCGTGAGGAAATCCTGATAGGCCACCTTGGCCTTGGCGGTGTTGTCTTGCATGGCATAGGCTCGGGCCAGTCCCAAGTGCGCCAGTGCGCCAATGGGTTCGTTCAACACAACGCCGCGCCATTCTAGAATCTTTTGAAACTCGGTCGCAGCTTGGTTTCCTTCGGAGGCGGCCAGAAACGCAGTCCCTCGTACATAGACAGGGTACAGAGCGAAATATCCACTGCCCAACTCAAACGGAGAAGCTGCCTGAAGACTCTCGATAGACTTCGCAACGTCGCCGCCGTTGAGTGCGAGTTGCGCGTGAACCGTCGGAAGATAATTGAACTGCACTACTGTGTCCTCGGGAAACCGCTTGGCTAAATCATCGACCAGCTGCTGCGGGGAGCCGCCTGTAAACGCAAGGGCGATGGCGACTCCGGTCCTCACGTCCCGTCCTGTCGAAAGCGCAAGAGCCGTTGCAGCTTCTTTCCGAGCTTGTCCAAGGTTTCCAAAGAGAGCCTCCCGAATAGCACCTTCGGCCTGGTAGCTGGCTGCGGCCTCTTTCTCTCCAGCCTGCTTGGCCGAAGCTACTGCGCGGCGAGAAAACTCTCGCGCCTTCCCTAGCCGCCCAGAAACAGCGGCGGTGTCGGCCGCGTAGTATAGCAGCTGGTCTTCTAAACCCTGTTTGCCCGCAGCCCAGGCGGTCTGTTGTACCATTCCCGGCTCATCTTTCTCCAAAAAGGCAAGCTGGTACAAGTTCAGATGCATGAGGGGAGAAAACAGAAAGACCACGGCCACGATCATGCCGAAAACGGATACGCACCGTAGAGTAATCAGGAAACTCTAACGAAAAAGGCGTTCGATGTCTCTGGCGCATTGGATGACCCGGAGAATCTCAACACCATCGGTGAGCGGGTGGTAGAAGATGAGGTAGCGTTCGAAGCGCTTCACCGGCCAGGCGCGGACGGAAGAGAAGCGAGGATTCCTAAAGCTCCTTTGCGTGCCCAGTTCAGGCATGTGCGCTAAGGCTTGAAAGCTGACGTTGCAGGCGTGAAGAAAACGGCGCGCCACGTCCACGCTGGCATTGTCTCCCAGAAATACGAAATGGTCCGTCAGATCTCGTTTTGCGGCAACGCGCTTGATCACGCGAGCCATGGAATCAGGCGGACTTGCCGGACCGGAGCCTCTTTAAGCCTTCGTTTTCGATGTCCGCCCAATCCTGCGCCGTCATCTCGGTCGCCGGACCGCTGTCTTCGGCTTCTTGCAGCAGTGTTTTGAGCCGGCCCTCGGCCTCTTCCATCTCCTTGAGCAGCTCTACGGCTTTGCCCACGGCTTCCTCTTTGGAAGAGTATCGGCCGCTTCGGACTTGCTCGTTTAGAAACCGTTCCAGCTCTGGAGTCAGCGAGACGTTCATAGAATTCCCTCTTTAGGACAGTCATTCAGCATGCGGCATCGTCCAGAGTATAGCAACCTGACCTGTGGCCCTCAACGATGGTTGCTGCAACTGCTGCAACTCCTCGAGTCAAGTCCGCGCTGTCATAAAAACGTCATACGAATCGCGGCAAATCGCCGCGAATTGCTAACAAGAAACAAAAAGAGAAGGAGAAAACGACTCGCTCCGTTTCATCACGACTTGCCTGGTTTCCCTCGATTAGCGCAAACTCCGGCAAGATTTGATTAAATTGTTCATTCGGCCGTTAACCGGAAGAGTCGGAGTTTGACTGCCATCTGCACATTCCGACGAGGAGCGCACGATCCGTCCACCTTCCGTCCAATTTAAGGATTGGTTGCACCGCGCGGTTTGCGTGTAAGCGACACCAGATGCGGCACTTATGTGATTTAACCTGCTTATTATAGTTGCAAAGCAGGTGCTCTCCCAGCTGAGCTACACACCCACAAGAGAAACTACATTCATTCTAAAGCATTTCTCCGAATTCCAAAATCCATTCCCTGAGGTTTTGAGCCGAACTGTTCCACAACGCTCCAATCACAGTCGGCGGGCGCCGGGCACTGAGTGATAACTGCTTCGAAACGTCAGTTAACGACTGCTGAGGCTCGCCAGTCAAATTTACCAGTGGGCATGCGTTACGGCGCCACTTAGAAGTAATCCACCTGATTAACGCGCTACACGTCAATATGGATTTCAAGTTTCTGAGTACGCGACATTACCGGCCATCTCTGCCCGTTATCATGGCGTCTAGGATGGTGGACAATACTCTGATAGTATTCATCAACGTTTAACCCTTGAGGTAGTCGGCGACAAGGTTGACACCTCGCCCTCGCTATTGAACCGGTGGCGCACACGCTAATCTTAAGGCAGAGTGGAATGACCTCTTACTTCCGTAAAGCATCCTTGGAGATTCAATCTGAAGGGAATCACCATGAACTGTTTTAGATTTCTTACCCGGTTTCTTATATTCATACTGGCAGTCAGTCAGTCGGTCTTTGCGCAGGATCCTGGATGGCCGCGCAAACTCCAGAAGCCTGGCGGCACGGTCATTGCCTATCAGCCACAAGTCGATGACTGGAAAGATTTCACCAACATCACCTGGCGCCAGGCATTTCAGGTGACTCCCACCAGTGGCAAGCAGGTGATTGGAGCTGCGACCTTTAATGGAAAGACCACCGTCGACAACGATAAGCACATGGTCGTTATCTTCGAGATCAAAGTGATCGACACTTTCTTTCCCTCACTCGATGAGGCCGCTTCCGCAACCATAGATCAACTCTTCAAGACCTTCGTGCCGGAGGTGGTCAACATTTCGCTCGAGCGGATTATCGCCTACATACCTAAACCCGAATCCGTTCAGGCAGTGAACCTGAAAAATGATGCGCCATTTATCTTCGTGAATTACAGTCCCGCGGTCCTTCTGGCCGTGGATGGCGAACCTGTTCTGGCGGCCATCAAGGACACAAAACTGAAATTCATCGTCAACACGCAGTGGGCGGTATTTTTGGATACCAGCAAATCGCAGTACTACATGCTGGCCGGGCCGCGTTGGCTTACGGCTGCCGATCTGCATGGCCCCTGGTCCGCTGCGACGAAGCTACCGAAGGATATGGAGAAACTCCCGAAGGATCCACAATGGGCCGATTTGAAGAAAGTGATTCCGTTGCCTGCGCAATCAAGCGCTCCCATTCCAAAGGTTTTCTACAGCACTGTTCCCGCTGAAGTCATTCTCTTCGACGGAAAACCTGTGTACGCAAAAATTCCGCAGACGCAACTTCTCTACGCCACCAACACGGATAGCGCGTTTTTTCTGTACACGCCCACAAACGAATACTACTTTCTGGCCGCGGGGCGCTGGTTCCGGTCCAAGGACATGCAGGGCCACTGGACGTTTGCTTCCGCGGATCTGCCGGCAGACTTTGCCAAGATTCCCCCATCGAGTCCAGCGAGCGGCATATTGTCTTCGGTGCCGGGAACGGAAGAAGCAAAAGATGCGGTGTTGATCGCGCAGATTCCCACAGTGATGGAGATTGATCCCAAGTCCGCAGCAGCGCAGGCCAAGGTGAGCTACAGCGGTGAACCGCAGTTCGCGCCCATCGAAGGAACGTCGCTCTACTACGCAACGAACACCGCCGACAAAGTGATCAAGGTTGGCGATGTCTACTACCTGTGCCTGCAGAGCGTGTGGTTCATGTCGCCACACGCCGATGGGCCTTGGACGACAGCCAGTTCCGTTCCACAAGTGATCTACACAATCCCGCCAAGCTCGCCCGTCTACAACGTTACTTACGTGACTCAGACCACCACTTCGAGTGGCTCCGTGGAATGTAGTCACACCGCAGGCTATCTCGGTGCCTTTGTTATAGGAGTGACGGTAGGTGCCGTCGTTGCCAATGGCACTGGATACTACTATCCGCCGTACATGTATTACCCACCCTATGGATATCCCGTTTATCGCCCATACCCAGTGCCCTACGGCTACGGCTCTTTTTACAACACCGCGAATGGTTCGTATGGTCGATACGCCACCGCCTATGGTCCCTACGGCTCAGCAACAAGGGCAGCTTCGTACAATCCCTACACCGGCACATACAAATCCGGCGCTTCCGTCTCAACACCTTACGGCAGTCGCAGCGCTGGTCAGGCTTACAACCCGTACACCGGAACCTACGCCGCTACTCGCCAAGGTTCCAGTCCGACGGCGCAGTGGGGACAATCCTACGTTTCGAACGGAAATAAATCTGCCTACGCGCAGCATTACTCCACCGCACAAGGGACAGTTGGATCAGTGCAGGGCTCGCAGGGTGGAAAAGCAGTCGGGGCTTCCACCGCGTACGGTAATGCTGCAGTTGGCAAGTCTTCAAGCGGAGACATGTATGCCGGGAAGGACGGAAACGTCTACAAAAATACCGGTTCTGGCTGGCAAAAATACGACAACAGTTCCGGCTCCTGGAACACCGTGAATACGCCTGAGAACAAGCAGCAGGCTCAATCGCAGGCCCAGCAGCAAAGGCAGACGAACCAACAGCAGCGTCCCTCAAGCCCACAACCTTCTTCGACAACCACACAACAACGACCGCAAAGTACGAGTCAAGTGCGCTCATCGAGCGCCGCATCCACCCAGAGTCTCAATTCCGATATGCAAAACCGGCAGAGAGGTTCCGCGCAGACCAGTAACTACCAGCGCTCGACTACGAGCGGCGGTGGTCGCACTCGGAGCGCAAGTGGTGGAGCTCGACGCCGCTAGTCTGGAGACATCCTTTCCGGGAATGTCACTGGTCGGGCGCAAAATTGCGTCATCGAATCTTGCCCTCTGCGTTTCAGCTCGGTACATCAAACACGTATCTAAATCAGCCCCGCGGAAATCCGCCCCCCTCCGCATTCGTGGTTTGCGGGGTGCCTTGCCCACGCCTGCCGGTAGGCTGAAAGTACCATTTTGACCAGCAACAGCACGATTGAGGATCAGGCATGCGCTGGAGAATCCTGGTCTCGCTGCTATCATCGGCGATCATCTGTTTCGGGGTTGGCTATGCCGTCGGGCGTGAGAGACCCCGTGATCCTGATCATCTGCACGCCTCGTATCAGAAAACAAACAAGGAATTCTTCAATGGTCAGTTGCCTGACGTCGAGCTGAAAGCACACGACTTGTCAGATCAGAATGCGTGGGCTGCCGACATAACTTACATCCGCCTCGCCTGCGAGTTTGTTTATCTCGCGGTGGTGTTGGATGTGTTTTCTCGGAAGGTCATTGGATGGGCACTAGGGCGGAGCCTCGAAGCCCAACTTCCTGTGTGCGCTTTGCAGCGAGCAATCGCTAATCGAAGGCCGCCGCCCGGAGTCGTGCACCATTCAGATCAGGGTGTGCAATACGCTTGCCAGGAATACATGGAAAAACTCCGCGATCATCAGATGTTGCCAAGCATGAGCAGGCCTTCAAATCCGTATGACAACGCCACCTGCGAGAGTTTTCTGAAAACACTCAAGCGGGAAGAGATCTATGCCGGCGATTACCGCGACCTCGGCGATCTGAATCGAGGGGTGGAGGAATTCATCGAGCGATACTACAACCCTCGTCGGTTACATTCGGCGCTGGGCTATCGCTCGCCCGGGGAATTTGAAGAAGAGAAAGCCGAAGCAGGCTCTGATTTGGCTTCCGCAGCGGTCATGATGACATTTCTTGGCCGATAAAACGTGGTGTAAGAGGAAGTTACCACGGAGACAGGTGTGATACTCACCTGTGTCTCAGCGAGGGGGTCAGTTCCCAGAATTTTGCCTGAATTTGGCTAGCCGATATCTGTGCTAGTTCTGGTTTCGACCAAGAGAAGGATAACCACGACACAAACCACTGCACCGAATGCAGGACGAAGAAGATAAAGAACACGTTGGCAGTGAACGCAAAGTACAAAAAGAAATTCTCCAAGACGAGTTGAAAGACTGAAGTCTTGCCGTCTGGCGTCCACAGAGTAAAACGCAACCCCCAAAAAAACACGATTCCGAAAAGATAGAACGTGGCCGTGATGAGCTGACGCACGTTAGCGGAACGAGCGTAAAGCGCAGCCACTTCGTTTTGAAAAGCAGGCACATCTCTAGATTGGCCCGAGGCCATTACGGAGCGGACGCCCGCAAGTATTTTCGTAGCCGAGAACAACGAATAAATCCCAACTACGAATAGAAGAAGGAGGAACAACTTATGCAGGAGCGGAAGCTCAATCCAAATCGACCACAGCGCGTAGGATAGTTTGGGCATGATTGGGGAACTCCTGTCTATATCTTAGGCGCCCACACGCCGCCGGTTGTGCCGTAATTGGCGAAGCGGATACTATAAACCGCTTTACCTGTAACCCCACATTACCGGCCAATCTCTGCCCGTTCTCAGGGCGTCTCGGATGATGGACGTCTTGTGGAGTGACCTGCACATAGAGCACAGGGCAGAGCTTCAAAGAGCCGCGATTCGTTTCATCGAACTTTCCGGCACCGCTGAACTCAAAAGATCTTAGCCGGAAGCGGAGCTCCTTCCTTCTGAAACAAAAATCCAACTGAAAGAGAATAACCCTTCTCGCCTCCAGCTTTTAGGAGTGTGATTAAGAATATTGGCCGGTAATAAACCACAAATCAGGAGTTACCAAAACGCCTGACTTGATTCTAAGGCCCCGCAACGACTGCAGACTCTCTATTGCGTGACGAGTTTTTTCGTTTGCGGTGTTGACAATACCACTGCCTTTGCCTGCGTGGTCTGAATCGCATCAACAGCGCGAATGGCGATGTCGTAATTAAGCGACGGGTCGACATCGAGATAGACCGCGCACTGCGTCTCACCTCCAAGTTGTTGATGCAATAATTCTAGCAATTCTTGTGACGAAGTTTTTGTCGTATTCAGATACCAAGTCTCTTTTTTGTCTACACGGACGACCCAAGCCTCACCGCAGGAACGGCTCTTCATCATTGGAGACAGGTCAGTGCGAACGTACAGCAGGGCCTCTTCGCTCCACGGGCATTACCCCGCTTCACTGCTACTGCTGGCCCCTCCGCCACCCTCTCGCCGTCCACTGCTTTCCCGGTGTCGCCGGTTATACAGTTTCCTGTTCCGTGGTTTTTCTCCACGGGACGAGGAGGGCTTCTCCAGTTGCTTAATGTGTCCTTGTCATCGTGCCGTCGCTATCGCCCCGCCAGAACGTCTCGCCGCCTCAGTCAGTCTGCAACGATCCGTGTTGCCTTCACCCCCGAACAGTGGGTTCGGCTTCTGGACTTAAGGTTTTCGAGGTCACCTATGCGTTCACTTGCGTTGCAGCCCGATGACTTGCTCACCATCCCCTGGATGGCTTTGTCGATCGACTTCATGCGCTTCGTTTCCTCCACGCATGCGATCCTAGCTACAGGGTTCTGACTTTTGCCCTGGTGGGTCTACTTCCCACTGGATACATCAGCCTTCTCCTGGACATGCTGTCCGGCTCCTTTCTCCCGAGCCCTTGGTCGTCGAATAACCAAAGTTTACTCGGGTCGAGGGGGGCCGGCATTGTTATGGAATCACATGGATTTCAAGTTTCCGAGTACGCGAACAAATCAGGAGCTAGAGTAGCCCGAATCGTGTTCGGCGTTAACGACTTGTCTACTTAACCTCACATCATCTGAGCCTAAGCCGCGACTTCCTTCCTATTCGCCTCGCAAAGCCAGCATGAGATCCGTACTCGATGCGCGTCTGGCCGGTAGTGCAGAAGCTGCCAGCGCCAGCAGCAGCATTGCGATGGCGCAAAGTGCAAGCACACCCGGATCAAACGGGCTTACTTCAAACAGAAAGGAACGCAGCAAACGGGATGCGGCCACGGCGCCAAGCAAACCCAAGCCACAGCCAACAGCCGCAAGCCTGGCGCCGGAACTCAGGATGAGCAGGATCACTCCGGAGCGCTGGCAGCCAAGCGCCATGCGCACCGCCATTTCCTGTTCGCGCAATGCCACGGAGAACGCAATCACGGCATAGATCCCGAGAACACTGAGCAGCACTGCAGCGATGGCAAACGAGGAAATCAGCACGGTATTGAAGCGTCGCGGCGCCTCGCTCTTCGAGATGGCGTGCTCCATCGTCTGCATCTGGTAGAGCGGCAACTGCGGGTCAATCTTCCGCACCGTTGCGCGCAGCGTATCTTCCATCTGCTCCGGAGCCATACGGCTGCGCAGAACGATCCAGCCGTCGGCGGCGCTCAATTCCCCGACAGAGGCGAAAACGCCTTCACTGGCGAGCGTCTGTGTTACCGGCTGGTATACCTGTGGCATCGTCTCCGCATCGCGCGACCCCAGCTTGACGTCATCGACCTCGCCCACCACCGTCATCCACGGCGTGGAGGTCTCCGGCAAGCCCCGGCGCAGCCGTTTGCCGATCGGGTCCTGGCCTGGCCAGAAGCGCTCGGCCATCTTGCGATTCACGATAGCCACCAACTGTGAGTTGGCATTATCCGACTCGGTAAAGACGCGCCCGCGGAGCACACGAATGCACAGCGCTTCGAAGGGATCGCTCTCGACCAGCGACATCGCCGCCATATTCAACTCCGCGCCTTTGGGAGAAACATAGCCCTCGATCGTGAAAGGGATGCTCCAGTTATTGCCGGCCGCAGGCAAAAACGAAGTGATGCCAACAGCATCCACGCCAGGCAACTGCCCTAGATCGTTCAGCAAAGTTTTCATGAATTCGTCGATCGCGGATTGCGTTCGATACCGCTGCTGCGGCAGAACGTAGAGCGCAGCCAGTGTATTGTCGGGGCGGAAGCCCAATTTCACATCGCGCATCCTTTGGAAGCTGCGCAGCAATAGGCCGGAGGCGGTAAGCAAAGTCAGCGCCACGGCAATCTCCGCCACCACCAGCGCCGAGCGTAGCCTGGCATGGCCGCTGCCCGAGGTGCCGGCGCGTCCGCCTTCTTTGAGCGACTCATTCACGTTCGTCCTGATTGCGGCAAATGCTGGCGCCAATCCGCAGAGGAAGCCGGTCAGCAGCGCCAGTCCCAGCGCGAAGAGCATGACCGGCCAGTCCAGGCCGATCTCATTCATGCGCGGCAGCGTCTCCGGCAGCAGGCTTACACCCACCCGCACAGCGAGAGCCGCCAGTGCCAGCCCTATCGCGCCACCGGCGATACTCAAGACCATGCTTTCCACGATGGCCAGTCGGAGTAATGTGGCCGCGCGAGCACCCAGGGCGAGCCGCACCGCGATCTCTCTTCGTCTGCGGATGGCACGCACCAGCAGAAGCCCCGCCAGGTTCGCACAGGCGATCAGCAGAACAACGATCACGGCAAAGAGCAAGGTGCGCACCAGGGGTCGCGCCTGCTCCACCGTATCTTCCTGCAGCGGCGTCACCACCGCGTGAATACGAAGACTGCGCATGTAGGCCGGATAGTCGCGCATCGTCTCCCGGGCCACTCGCTCCGCATCGCTCTGCGCCTGCTCTGCAGTGATGCCGGGCTTTAAGCGCCCCACCATGCGAGAGTTCCACGACGCCGCGCTGCCCGCCGTAAATTCCTCAGGCCGCAGGCTGAGCGGAAGCCAAAGCTCGCTCTGGTTCACATGCCCAGGGTTGAGGGGAAACTCGAAATCGCGTGGCATCACACCGATCACGGTGTAAGGCTTGCGGTAGAGAAGGATCTTGCTCCCCAGTACGTTCGCATCGCCGTGGAAGCGGCTCCGCCACATGCCATAGCTCAGCACCGCCACTTGCTGCTGTTCTTCATCTTCGTGTTGCGTGAACGTGCGCCCCAGCAGCGGTGGCACTCCCAACGCGGCAAAGACCTCGCCGCTCATCCGCGTCGCATTCACCGCCGCCGGATCGCCCGTGCCAGATAGTTCAAACAATCTTCCCCGATAGCCGCCCAGGTGGCTAAAGCTTTGCGTGTCGCGCATGTAATTGCGGATGTCGGGAGCGGTTACGCTGGAGTCAGCGCAGGAGGCGCAGTGCGAGCCTTCAAGCACATCTCCCAGGATGACCAGACGGTCCGGGTCGGGGAACGGCAGGGGACGTAGCAGTACTCCCTCGACGATAGAAAAAATCGCCGTCGTCGCCCCGATGCCCAGCGCCAGCATCAGGACCGCCACCGCCGTGAAGCCCGGTGACTTGCGTAGGGTACGAACTCCGAAGCGCAAGTCCTGCCATAAGTTCTCCACCACCGATTCCCAGCCCGCATCGCGCACCATTTCCCTAGTCGCGTCCAGCCCACCGCGCTCCAACCGCACTGCGCGTGCCGCCCCGCCGCGGCTCATCCCCTGCTTCATCTTTTCTTCAGTTGCAGCTTCCAGGAAGCCGCGCAGCTCTTCATCCAATTCACGGTCAGCCTGTTCCTTTCGAAACAGCGATCGAAGTCCGCCGGCGATGTTTCGCAGCAAAGACATGGCAGTCTTACGACGCCTCCAGAATTCTGGCGATCGCCACCACTTGTCTTTCCCATTCTCGCGTTTCGCTGCTGAGCTTCTTTCGCCCCTGCTCCATCAGAACGTAATACTTGGCTCGCCTGTTATTCTCAGTAGCTCTCCATTCGCTTCTGATCAATCCGGCTCGTTTCAACCGCCGGAAGGCAACAAACAAGGAGCCCGCATTCACACGGAACACGCCCCTACTTATCTGCTCGATGCGGACGGCAACCCCATATCCATGCATCGGTTCCAGAGCCAGCGTTTTCAGAATGAGCATGTCCAGGGTGCCTTGAACCAGAGCACTTGATTTGTCCGCCATGGGTATGCTCCTATTGAGAGCCAAGAGGAATGATATTCGACTTCACTTGATTGTCAAGAGGAACAAGAACTCGACCCGCTCAATTGAGGCTGCAGCAATCTTCAGTAGGTCCAGGGCCCGATAAACGCCGTCCTCGTCCATATGGATTTCAAGTTCCGAGTACGCCACTTTATCGGGACTTGAGTCGGTTTCGACCCAACAAGAGAACTCTGCTAGTCTCTACCCATGCGATTCCAGTTGGTTTTGCAGTGGCCACTTTCTTCTTTGAGTGGCTTCGATGAACTTCTGAGTGTCGAAGAACTGTCTCCGGAGCAACTTTTTCATTTTGTGACCGACTTGCATGGGAATTTCTGAGAAACGGAGAGGCAGATGAAGCTTCTGCGCTGCGTTCCTGTAATGTGCTTTCTGCTGGGAACCTGTCACGCCCAGTTACCGGAATACTATCAAACCATCAACCGCGTCACGTGGCTCTCGCAGAACATCGACGCGATTTTGCCCACGTGGATTGCACTCGGAATGACCGATATCCACAAGTACGCGAACATCAGGGCCGTGGGGACTGATCATGGCAAGCCCGCGACCATCTACACCCGGCAAGTTACCGGACGCCTCGGCAACCTGACCGTCAATTTCCTTCAGCCAGCCGAAGGCCAGTTGAACTCCTACAATGATTTTCTCGGAAAGCATAAGGACGGCATTTTTTCTGTTGTTCATGAGGTTCCCACCAGGGAGGCGATGGACAAGGAGATTCAGCGCATGGCCAGCCTCGGAGTAAGTGCGCTGCAGCAGGTTACGTTTGAAATCGACCACACGACGGTGACCTACACCTACTTCGACACGGAGCCACAGGGCAAATACGTTCTTGGCCTTGTCCACTGGCCCAGCGGAGCGCCCAAGCCCCTGGAGCAGAAAACCGTCTCCCACATCGCTCCTGTTGTTCGCGATGCTGCTGCGGTTACCGACTTCTGGCAGAAGCTTGGCTTCCCTGGTTTTGAGCTGGAGCATGCTATGCCACGCGACGATTCGCGCTATCGCGGCCAGCCGCTTTCGCTGGCGTTTGAAGTGGGCTTTCAACGGATCGGCTCCATCAGTTATGAGTGGATTCAGCCACCATCCTCTCCAGCCAATATTTATGAAGATTTCCTGAAGCGTCATGGCGAAGGCATCCAGCACATTGGCATGCCTGTAGACGATCTCACCAAAGCTACTGCCGCATACGAAAAACTCGGCTTTCCGGTGTGGCAGGCCGGAGCGTGGGGGGATATCGGGAAGCCTGATTCCGGGCAGTACCACTATATGGACACGGACAAAATCGGTGGCGTAAGTGTTGAGCTGATCCACGCCTATTAACAGCCAAGTAGCCTTATCCTACCGGGAGCACCTGCCACTTATACTCGGGAAAATTCAGCGGAAACCGAATTGAGACCCAGCACCTAAGTTAACGGTAAGGCGACAAATCGGGACTCCGCCATCTTTCGGATTATCCGAAATCGCTCGCGACACCTGAATCGTGTACTCACCAGGCCGAGTCGCTCGCCAACAAACTGATCGGCCCGAAGTTGAGATCCAAACTATTTGGGCTTTTCACTCCAGTTCGCGTCGTCCTGCACGGACTTCGCTCAGAAATGTGGCCTCCATCGGCCGGCTCGGCAAGCAAAAATAAGTAAGGATTCCAAACAGGATCGGTGGCAACCCTTCAAGCAGTAGAAGCCACCTCCAGCTCCCCCAACCAAACCAATGGACATGATCCAGAATGTACCCGGAAAGCGGCGCGCCAAGGATGCTCGCTACCGGCAATCCGAATAAAAAAACCGCGATCGCTCGCGCCTGCTCCCGTTTCGGGAACCAGTAGTTCAAATACAGATGCACTCCCGGCACATATCCTGCTTCGGCCAGCCCGAGCAGGAAGCGCAGCACGTAGAGTTGATGCACCGATTGCACGAAGCGGTCAACGTCGCCATCGCTCTCCAGCTGATCAGAATCCGGGCGATCCAAATCCGTGCACCGATTTTATGTAGTAATAAATTGCTCGGAACCTCGAATAGAAAATACCCGATGAAGAATATTCCGACCAACAAGCCGTACTGCTCGCTGGTTATCCCCAAATCCTTGTTCATGGTCAGCGCGGCGATGCTGACGTTAATGCGGTCGATGTAGCAGATGACGTACAGGAAAAACAGATAAGGCAGAATTCTGCACTGAATCTTCTTGATCGTCCGGGCTTCGATCGAATGTCCTGCTGCTTCAGCCGTGGAACTCATAAGTTTCTCGAACGAAGCTCAAGCCCAAACCTGCAGCAATTCAATTTTGCTTTGCTTGCTGTGAAAACGGGAGATTTGCTGCGACTCTAGTCTCCGGGCACCTGCCCTGTCAAGCTTTCGAACAGCTTTCGAACATCATTATGGTGGCTCGTTTCAGGACTTAGACCGTTAGTTCCGGGTAGCCGACTATAATCCCGAAATCGGTGCGAGGTGGCACTCCTCCACCATAAGCCTCTAAACCTACTCGTATCGCAATGCGACCATCGGGTCAACCTTCGTGGCGCGGCGAGCTGGAATATAGCAGGCTAGCAGAGCCACGGCGAGCAGCATTAGTGAAGGGGCTACGAAGCTCAGGGCATCAGTGGCGCTTGTGGAGTAGAGAAGTGACCGCATGATGCGCGTTGCCGACAATGCTCCGACCAATCCCAGCAACAAACCAAACGCCAGCAACTGCAGACCTTCTCTGATCACCATGCCCAACACATTGCTTCGCTGAGCGCCAAGGGCAATACGCACGCCGATCTCGCGCGTGCGTTGGCTCACAGAGTAGGAAATAAGTGCGTAAATACCCATCGCCGAGAGAAGTAGGGCTAGTGCGGCAAATCCGCTGACTAACCAGGTGCGAAAGCGCTGCTGCACTAAAGATTCATCAAGCAGCTGATCCATCGTACGTATCTGCGCCAGGGGTAGAGTACTGTCCATGCTTGCAAGTTGGGTGCGGATTGCGGGCACAATTCCCGGCACATTTCCACTACTGCGTACTACCAAATACATCTCGCGTGACCACATCACCCAGCCATTTTCATTGTAGGGGACGTACAGAGTCGGGCCGGGCCCGGAATCTAGCCCTGAGTATTTCACGTCTCCGACTACACCCACGATCGTTTCCCACGGGGATTTTGGATCAGGGTCGCCCGTCTGAATCCGGCGCCCAATCGGGTCTTTACCGCCGAAATACTGTTTCGCCATGGTCTCGTTGATGATCACAATCATGGGATCCTTGTCGCTTTCCACCTTGTCAGACGGAGAGAAAAAGCGCCCCTTCACTAGCGGAATCCCGAGTGAACGAAAGTAGCCCGGACTCACCGCCATCTCTTCCGCAAGCTGTAATGGGCGGTTGCGATCGTAGCCTTGCCCTTCCACTGTAAATGGATTGGTAATCTCCAGCAGATTGGGAGGCAGGCTCATGGTGATGCCCGCTGCTTTCACACCGGGCAGCGATTGCACTTTTTCCAAGAACTGCTGCCAGAATTGCGAGATTTGAGGTGGATCGGCATATTTATTGGGGAGAGAGATTGCTGCGGTGATTACGTGATCGGTTTGAACCCCGGGATTCACATCGCTCAGGCGAACAAAGCTTCGAATGAGCAAGCCTGAGCCGATCATCAGCAGCAAGGCCAGCGCGACCTCAAAGACCAACAACGCGCGGTGCGTCCGATGTGCAGAAGCCGACGACGACGAGCGGCTCGCATCTTTCAATGGATCGCTCAGCGATGGACGCGAAGTTTCAAGAGCAGGCGCCAATCCAAACAGTATCCCGCTGCCGACGCAGACCACAAACGTAAACAGCAGCACTCCAGAGTTGATGCCGACTTCCTCTAACCGTGGCATCTGCCCCGGGCCAAACGCCAGAAAGGCTCGAACAGCTATGTAGGCAAATAGCAACCCAATGATCCCTCCCAGCAGTGAAAGCACGGCGCTCTCGGTGAGAAGCTGGCGCACAACCCGTTTGCGGCTAGCGCCCAACGCCATGCGCACCGCCACCTCGCGCTGCCGTACCGTCGCTCGCGCCAGCAGTAGGTTGGCCACATTGACGACAGCGATCAAAAGCACCAGCACGATTGCACCCAGCAATACCAGCAAAGCCGTGGAGACGTCGCTAACCATCCACTCCTTCATAGGCATCATCACGCCGACCAGGTCCGGGGAACTCGGATATTGCGCCGTGACTTGGGCGGCGATGTCGTTCAATTCTGCTACAGCGTTGCGAACACTGACACCCGGCTTGAGTCTTCCTAGGGCAAGCAAGCCGTAGGGAGGACGCGCGGTTGGCGAATTCAACGTGTGAATCGCCCAGACATCGGCTGGCCTGCGCGATGGGAAGCGGAAACCTGCTGGCATGACGCCGACGATAGTATGCAACTTACCGTCGAGCCTCAGCGTGCGGTTCAAGACCTCGGGATCGGAACCCAGATGGTCTCGCCAGAATTGCTCACTGATTACAACAACTCCGGGTGCGCCTGGACGGTCTTCTCCGGGCTGAAATCCACGTCCTCTGAGCGGTGCAACGCCAAAAATCGAAAAGAAATTCGCGCTCACACCCACGCCGGGAATCCGTTCCGGTGCCCCCATTCCGCTCAGCGCAAAGCTACTACCAGCACCATCGAGAACCGCAACCTGTTCGAAACTCTGCTGGTGGTCACGCCACGCCAGAAAGTCCGCAGTACCCATGGGGCTCATTCCCGAACCGTCGCGCTGCTTGGTCCCCACAATAATGAGCCGCTGGGGTTCGGGATAGGGCAACGGCCGAAGTAAGATTGCGTCAACCAGGCTGAACATGGCCGTATTGGCACCAATCCCAATAGCAATTGCCATCACAGCGACGGCTGTGAACAGGGGCGACTTGCGCAGCATGCGCACGCCATAGCGAACGTCCTGCACAAAAACTTCGATTGCAAACTCCCAACCTACCGCTCGTACTTCGTGCTTCACCGTTTCCATCCCGCCCAGTTCCAGCCGCGCAGAACGCAAGGCCTCTTCCGGTGTCGCACCCGCTCGTATCTTTGCTTCAGCCGCATTTTGCAGGTAGGTGTTCAGCTCCTCGGTCAGTTCGCTTTCGGTCTTGTCTCTTCTAACCAGCTCTTTCAGTCCGGCTGTGAGATGGCGAAAGATGTTCATGATGCCCCCCCGTGCGCGAATTCGGCGCTATGCTTCAAGAATTCGTGCGATTGCGACGGATTGCGTTTTCCAGTCGCGCGTCTCCGACTTAAGTTGCTTTCTTCCTACCGCAGTCAAAATGTAGTATTTTGCGCGCCGGTTGTTTTCTGTGGCCCGCCATTCGCTGTCCACCCACCCGGCGCGCGCTAGCCGTTTAAAGGCCGGAAAAAGAGAGCCCGGATGGACCTGAAACACTCCCTGGCTGATCTGCTCAATGCGCAGCCCGATACCATGCGCATGCATCGGCTCAAGCGCAAGGGTCTTCAAGATGAGCATGTCGAGCGTGCCCTGAACCAGCGCCGTATTGTTGTCAGGCATGCAAAGTCTCCCCTAGAGGATCTAGTCGAAGGCAACAACGCTACGATCCTCCTTCTTACCCTAGATTGTCAAGTGGAGAGGGAAACGAGACGTGGGGGTATCAGATAAAACGCGGGCGCCTTGATTTCGATCCACCCCTTCCTAAGAACAGCGCGCTTTGAGTGGATGCAGGTACTGGCCCGGTGGATTGTCGCCCGATGACGGGCAAGACCGGAAGCTATCGTGCCCGTTGGATTGCTACCGATAAAAAACGCGCCAGGAGTGAGCGATCAAACGCTGGAGAGAAGCCGACTAGCCACGATCTATTTCCACAAGCCCCGTTTGGGGCCGGCGACGGGCACAATGGCCATTAGCCGCGGCCGACGAAGGGCATCTTGGTCGCCATGACGGTCATGAATTGGACATTGGCGTCGAGAGGGAGAGACGCCATATAAACGACGGCGCGCGCAACGTCTGCGGGATCCATCGTGGGCTCGACCGCGATCGTGCCGTTCGCTTGCGGAACGCCTTTCTTCATTCTTTCCGCCATTTCGGTCGAGGCGTTTCCAATGTCGATCTGACCGCAGGCGATGTCGTACTTTCGGCCGTCGAGAGACGTCACTTTGCTGAGACCGGTAATTGCATGTTTTGATGCCGTATAGGGGGCGGAGTTAGGCCGAGGGCTGTGCGCAGAAATCGAGCCGTTATTGATGATGCGCCCGCCGCGTGGCGCCTGGATCTTCATGATTTTGAATGCTTCCTGCGTACAGAGAAACGTGCCAGTGAGGTTCGTATCGACCACGGACTTCCAATGCTCGTACGTTAAGTCCTCGAGCGGCATGGCGTGGCCGGAGATACCGGCGTTGTTGAAGAGCAGGTCGAGCCGGCCGAAAGCGTCTTTTGTTTTCGCGAAAAGCTCGCGTACGGAGGCGGGATCCTTGACATCGGCAGGTACGACGAGCGTTTGGTAATTGGCCTGTCCCACTTCAAGCGCGGTCGCCTCCAAGGGCTCCTTGCGGCGGCCGGCAAGAACCACCGAGTATCCGTTTTGAGCAAGAGCAACGGCGACGGACCTGCCGATTCCGCTGCCTGCGCCGGTGACGATGGCGATCTTCGGCGATGAGTTCATGAATGTCCTCCGCTATAAGCAACTGAGCGCTTCCCAACACTTGCGGGGGAATCTACACGAGTCAAGGACCATTTTGCACTTAGCTTGCCGCGGGCACCAGCGTTTTGGCCATACCGGACCGGAGTACATCGTCATTAGCGGGACTACATGGCCTCTACCGCGGCTTAAGTTGCCGCCATGGCCTACAGATATTAAGGATACGTCGTCCAAGTTTGGACAAACACTGACAAATGGACTCGATTCGAGTCGTACCGCGATCCACCTGAAAACACGGCGGCCCGGCAGAGTGTGACAATATTACATGCCCGGTGGCTGGCGAAATAGCAATTCGCCAGCCACCGGGTAGAACATTATTTATTCGGCGGTTGCTTCCAGAACTCAGGCCCTTTTGCAGGTTGCTGCGAAAACCGCGTCCGGAGTATTGGGAGCCGCTCGTCTTCGCCTCGCCGTGGGTAGCTTTTGATTGTGGCCTTTGTCAGTATAGTTCGCAGCGAACTACATTGAGGCCTTCCTTGCGCGCTTGGAAAAGCGTGACGGGACTGCGACACTTCCGGCAAAAGAGAAGAGACAACAAAACGTCTTTCACGGTTTTCGCCGGGGCGAACCGCGAAGGTGCGTCGAGACCCTGCAGGCCTCGACCCGACGATCGTAGGGGCTTGGAGTCGGTTGGCTCCCTATCCCTTCACGCCGCCTCCCGGGTCCAGGAGTGTCTTCCCTATTCGGACTGTATACTCGTAGTTTTTGTTTTCATCCGGAAGGACATTTCGCCTGACCAGCCCGGAAAACGGAACTTGATCGCTGAATTGACTTTCATAGAAAGGAGAACCAAACTTCCCGGTGAAATCGACGTTGAATGGTGGACCAGGCTGGCCAGCTTCTTCGCAAACCCATTCCACCTGCTCGCACCCTCCCTTGCTTACCAGAAAATACGAGGGCGAAACGCTAATTTTTTTCGCCTCCTCCTCGTTCGGATCGTAAGTAATCACTATCTTCACCACTGCTCCAGTTGGAACCCGTTCTTCCTGTTTTTCCTTTTGGGTCTTTGCCGCTGTTGATTCACTCATTTGCTTTGTCCTCCTACGAGAGCTATTGGGGCCGAAAAATTTCCTGAAAACGCGGGGTACTTCGCAGGAAATCAAAATTAGGGTAATCGCGGATGCGGGCCTCCGAATATCCCGACGCTCGCGCTTTCTTCAACCAGTCGATGGTTTCTGGCATCTGTTGAAACTGGTTGTATATGATTGCAGCTTGAAATGCCAGCGTCGGATTGCGCGGAGCGATTCGCAGTCCGCGTTGCAACGACTCAAGTGCTGATGGTTTTGCTCCAAGCATGGCGCTGCAAACCGCCTCTATCCCATAGGTTTCCGCATCATTCGGATTTACACGGAGCACCTCTCCCGATACCGCGACACATTTCTTATATGGGCCAATCGACTGGTCGCGCTTTCCTGGTGTCCAGTAATATCCATCGCCGAGATTCCACCACAGTAGCGGGTCTTGTGGCGAGAGCTTGAGTGCCTCCAGATACGCCTTGTCTGCTTCCTCATAGCGCTTCAAGAAAAAGTACGCGCTACCAAGGTTGGAATACCCATAATCCGTGGGTTCAATCGCAATTGATTTTTCGGACGCGACGACGGCCTCTGCGTACCGCGACTCTTCCAGGTAAGAACCACCCAGGTTGGAATACCCCCGCACGCTGTCTGGCGCTAGAGAAATCACCTGGCGGAACATTGCGGACGCCTCCGGGAAGCGTGCCTGACGGTAGTAAAACGCTCCAAGCCAGTTATAAGTGGCCCAGTAATGCGCCCGCAACGCGATGGCGCGGCGGTAGGTCCTCTCCGCGTCGTCCGGCCTTCCCATCTTTTCGTAAGCAGCTGCCAATCCTCGATAAGCCTCATCAGTCGTCGGCTCACGTTGCAGGGCAAGTTCAAATTCCTTGGCAGCCTCTTGATAATTCCCTGTTCCTAACTCCAGCTTTCCCATGCAGACATGCGCTGATGTAAGGCTGCTGTCCAGTAGATTTGCTGCTTGGCAATTCTCTCGGCTTTTGTCCAACCATTTCACGTCTTTAGTGGAATCGTATTTATTCCAATAGGCTTCTCCGAGACCCGCGTATGCCAACGCATAGTTCTTATCTAGGGCCAAGGCACGTTCAAACACCTGTATTGCATTGTCCAGGTTTTCGGTTCGGTCGTAGTTCTGCAAATATCCGCGTCCCTGAAGATAGTAGTCGTAAGCACCCGCCACCAGCGTTCCATGATTCGAGAGGGAGCCGCGCTCCCGGCCCTCAACTTCCAAGTCGAGCATTTGTATTGCACCATCTACCACTGCATCTTGGACCGCGAAGGGGTCGCCAGCCGCAAAGGTGACGCTGTTTCCGCGAAGTTGCCGATGAGTCTGGACATCCACCAGAGTATAATTCACCCGTATCTGTCCGGCCGCGGCATGCAGGCTTCCCTCTATTGCCAGGTTCGCGCCAAACTCCTTACGCGCATCGTCCAACGTCGCGATGTGTTTATCACGCACTTCCATCGCTGGAACGACTTGCAGCGTTGGATCGCGTGTCAGTTCGGTGAGTTTTGCAGTGAGAGTTTCCGTTAGACCAGCTCCGAACGCGGCGAGTTCCGCATCGCTCCCCAGTGTGCGAAAAGGCAATACGACTACCTGTTTAGCACGCGGAATGTGGATCATTCCCTGCCAGATTCGGACGCGTTCACGGAACGGTCCTGACATCAACGCAACCGCGACAAGCACGAGCAGAATTCCTGCCGCCCACCAAAGAACCTTACTCTTCCCTTCCATCGCGTGACGCCGGGTTCCACTAGAAATCAGTATCGGAGGGCTTCCTGTTTCCTTGCTTTTTTCGAGATTCCGCAGATCCCGGCCCAACTCCAATACAGATTGGTAGCGATTCTCTGGGTCCTTCTCTAGGCATTTCTCGACAATCCATTGCAGCCCGAGCGAGACTTGCTCATTCAGCGCTCTCTGTGAAATAGGTGGCCGATGCAGAATTGCGGTGATCAATTTGGCGGCATCGGACCCGGCAAAGGGACGTTGACCGGTGGACATCTCGTACAGCATCACCCCTGCGCCGTAGATATCCGTTCGCGCGTCGATCTCTGCTCCGTTCAATTGCTCCGGTGCCATATAAGGCAGGGTGCCGGTGATCTCGCTTAGTGGCCGTCCACTTGCCGTGGAATCATCCGCCCCTGGCGGCCGTCGCAAACGTGCCAATCCAAAATCCAGAATTTTGACTCGGCCGTCATCAGTGAGTCGGACGTTGCCGGGCTTCAAGTCGCAATGCACCACGCCTTGCTCGTGAGCTGAGGCCAGGCCAGCGCACAGTTGTAGACCAAGTCTCAATACTTCCTCTTCAGGCATCGCTCGACCGACCAACTTTTCATTCAAGGTCACTCCTGAGATATACTCCATGACCAGAAAATCCCGACCTTGAACGGAATCAAAGTCATGAACAATCGCAATATTGGGATGATTTAATTTGGAAAGCAGCAATGCTTCTTGGCGAAAGCGTCTGCGGGAGATCTCATCGGCGATAGTGCCAGGATTGAGGACTTTGATGGCAACTTCGCGGTCAAGGTGTGCGTCGTGTGCGCGGTAAACCGCGCCCATTCCTCCGCTGCCAACCCTTTGGACAATGCGGTAGTGGTCGAGCTCGAGTCCAACCAGAGAGTCATGGACGAGGGCTTCGCCCGGCATGGGAAACTCTCATTTCCGGTCAACCTGTAGGATGCATCCTAATCCGTGCAGATTAGCAAGTCAATCAAGGCGTCTCAAGGCCCTCAAGGCGTCTCAAGGCATCCCAGCTTGTCAAGCCTCGTTAGAAATGTCCCCCTGTTTGCCTCATTAGAAGTGTCCCTTTTTTTGCTTTGCTGTTGTCATTGGGGCCTCCAGCCGGAGCGCAGCCCTGCGCTTCCGGTGTGCTTTCCGTCTCCGCATGCGGCTCCACAACCCCTCCGCTAGCATCCAGTGTCGCAATGTCTCTTCTCCCCTCCAGCCCCTCCTCGTGGCGAATGCGGCGGGGGCGGGGTAGTGAATGGAAAATGGAAAAAGAAACTAGAGCGTATGGCACAACCCGGCTAACTCATTGATTCCATTGGGGCGAAAATAGGGCTATGCAATAGCTTTCAGACAATAAGCCGAAAGTTGAAAATCGGTGACATCGAGGCAGGCATTTTGGGCTGGCGGACGGCCTCAGAAGGCGGTCCCCACAAAGGCAAAGCTAAAATGAAGAGCGCCCAACCCTTTGCAAAAAGCAAAATCGCAAGCGTAGGCCACCGCCGCGACATTGATTGAAGAAAGAACCGGCTTGTAACCGGCTTGGCGTTTTTGCACACCTCGAGCGGCCCGTTGCGAATCCCGACAGGATGGGCCAAGATTTTCTGCGGGCGCTTCGTATAGCAAAAAGCCTCACCCCTTCAGGGGTGAGCTACAGGAGCTGACGTCGCGGCTAGCTAATTTAGCTGGCGCGCGATTTGTGGCGTGTCGACCGAACGGACTTCGGCCGTCATTTCGGAAGTGCGGCGCCAATCCACGTCGTTGACGTCGACCGAGCCTTTGCGACCCTGGGCATCGAGGAACATGAGCAGGTCGCCGTCGCGGTGATATTTGGCGACTTCGTAGACCTGGTTGGACTTGAGGACCAGGACGGTGAAGCGTTCGGCGGATTGCCCGTCCGCAGGCAATGGTCGAGCGAGCGGTGAGTTTGCGGCAGGTTGTCCCGGCTGCAGGGCAGTTCTGCTCGCCGCCAACTGCATCGAGTTGGCGTTTGATTGCGGCGCGGACTGGTATGAGCTGGGGTGCAGGGAGGACGCGTAGGGCGGACGGTTGGGATTGCTGGCTTGCATGCTGCGAGGGATGACGATGTCGTCCATCAAGCGGAGTTCCAGCGGCTCTTCACCCTTGAGGGTAGGCCGGGGTCCGCGGAAGGGGAGGCTGACGACCTTCCAGGGCCAGAGCGGGGGAAACAGCCACTCGACGACGTCGCGCTTGGCGTGGCCGGTGCCGTCGATGTCGCCCTGCTTGTCGACCTTGTAGCCACGGGCCTGGATCACTTTGGCGGGGACGGGCAGGTCGCCTGTGGGCAGGATGATGCGGTCAAAGGTGAGTTTCAGGTAGCCCTTGCCAACGAAGTGGCCGGGTTCCTTGTCGGCTTCCAGGTGTCCACCCAACATGCTGCCCCGGGGAAAGACGGGGCGGCCGAACTCCTGCATGGTTCGGAGTTGACAAAGGACAGGATCACCAATTGCGGCAGTGGCCGAAGAGAAATTCGGCTCGTCCAAGGTGCACTGAAGAAGGGTACCGGCGGGCACTAGCAAATTCTGCGCATGGATTGCCGATGCCAACAGCAGTAGCCCTACGGCGCTCATCAACGTGGCAAAGAGTCGTTTCATGTTCATCCTCCCAAAAGATGGTTGCGGCTAGGCGGGGAGCCGCTTTGGCCGATGGGTTGGCCAGGGAGTCTTTGACGGACACACCTAGGCATTCACCCCGCGGTTGCGGGAGGAGAACCCGGGGCGCGGAGAAAAGTCGCGCGGGGCGGAGATTTTTTGGCGGAACGAGGCGCTCGTCGAGAGTTGAGAGTCGGGTAGATCGCGGCAAGCACTTGGGTTGGCGGACGGCCTCGGAGAAAGTTATCAGTTAGCAGTGATTATCAGTAGTGGCCCAACGTTTTTCTTGGCTTCCGTAAATTATTGATGAGAAAAGCATAACCGGCAAATCCTGTCCCCGGCGAATTGATATTGTGGCAGGTTTTGAGCTGTATTTGAAAAGTCAGGCAGCCATGGTCGAAGTTTTGATCGGAGAGATGTTTGGGTTAGATTACGAGCGAGCCGTGGTCGTCGATGCAGAGGGTCAAAGAGTACGAACAAGACCACGCTCAGGAGTGAATGGAGAGGTCTGCAAAAAAAGGAAAAAAAGCCTTGAATCAGGACTTAGCTAAAGTCCGTGGTATAAACTCTTGGTCCGGTTCCGTAAATCCATGATTTTGCAAGATATCGTGCGTCCAGTCATTCAAGTTTCCGGAGTCCGCAAGACCTACGGCTCGATGGTGGCGGTCGACGAGGTGTCGTTTGACGTCGACGAGGGCGAGATTTTTGGTTTGATCGGCCCGAATGGAGCAGGAAAGACCACGACGATGGAATGCATCGAGGGTCTGCGCACGCCGGACCGCGGCGTCATATCGGTGCTGGGGCTGAATCCCTTCCATGACGTATACAAGCTGCAGAATCGAATCGGGGTACAACTGCAGCAGGCGCAACTCCAGAAGCGGATCAAAGTCTGGGAGGCGGTGGACCTCTGGGCTTCGTTGTATCGGAAAGAGAGGATAGATGGCGAACGCTTGCTCGAACAGCTTGGACTTGTTGACAAGCGGAATGCCTGGTTCATGGACCTCTCGGGCGGACAGAAGCAACGGCTGTTCATCGCCCTTGGGCTGATCAACGATCCAGAAGTCGTGTTTCTCGATGAGCTGACCACGGGGCTGGATCCGCAGTCGCGGCGCGCAATCTGGGACCTGGTGCGCGGTATCCGCGAGCGCGGCAAAACAGTATTTCTGACGACTCACCTCATGGAGGAAGCCGAGCGCTTGTGTGACAGGGTAGCAATCATCGAGCACGGACAAATTATCGACATCGACAAGCCGGAGAACCTCGTTAAGCGACACTGCCCGGAGCGAACTGTCGTGCTTGCCACAGATGCTTCAGATGCGATGCAGCGCTTTCGTGCGATTCCAGGAGTGGAGGCGGTAAGTAATAACGACTCACAATTCACGATTCGCGGCCGGGGCGACGATCTCGTGACCGAAGTGATTCATTGTCTGTCCGAGAATCAGATTCGGGTGAGGGATTTCCGGACTGTCCTCCCCAACCTTGAGGATGTCTTTCTCAAACTTACCGGTCACTCGATTCGCGACTAGGGGCGATAACGATTGTGCGTGGACTTTGGAAACTGACGTGGATCGAGATCAAGGTCTTCATGCGCGAGCCGCTTGGTGCGGTCGGGACGATCGTAATCCCCGTTCTCGTTTTTCTCGTGTTGGGTCGGGTAGCCAGCCGCACGCTTGCCACACCCTCGACGGGCGCCAGCGGATTTATCCGCGTGGGTGTGCCGGTGCTCGCGTCTCTGCTGATTGCCGTTAACTCGGTGCTGTCATTAGTCACGATTATCTCAATCTACCGCGAGGGCGGAATCCTCAAGCGTCTGCGCGCCACTCCGCTGCGCCCGCAGACGATCCTTACCGCCCATGTGATCGTCAAGCTAATACTCACCGCGGCCACCCTGGCCTTGATGGTCCTGGCAGGCAAACGCTACTACCCGGTCGGAGTTCATGTTCCATTCTTCTCCTTTACGATGGCGTTGCTGATCAGCACCTGGAGCATCCTGTCGATCGGCTTTTTGATCGCCAGCATTGTCCCCACGGCGCGATTTGCGCAGCCCATCGGCGGTTTGATTCTGTACCCGATGATTGGTTTGTCGGGTCTCTTCGTCCCGGTTGAATCGCTGCCCCCAACGCTTCATGTGTTGGCGCGAGCGCTGCCGTTGACCTACTCTGTCTCGCTTTTGCAGGGAATCTGGAACGGAGACGCGTGGTCCGCGCACGTTGGCGACCTAGCGGTCCTGGTCCTGGTGTTTGTCGTTTGCACCGCGCTCTCGGCAAAGATATTTCGCTGGGAGTAACCCGGGTTGCGCAGCATTCCTGTTCCGACTGAGGATGTCCGAGTTTTAGTTGATTGCAGCGACTCTCGATGTTCGGGACTGTAAACCTACCTGCAACCAAGTTCAAGCGACTTCTACTGTCCGGTCAAACCTTTAGAAATGCTCCCTTCTTCTTTTCTAGTGCCGATTTCTGTTTTCCTCGAAGAAACTTCGCGCCAGGATGCCCTAGGAGCGACGATTCCCATCTCGCTCGACCTATAGCATCCCCTGTTCTGCTTGTTGGGGCCAGGCCAATCACGACCACAGCACATGACGGTGATCGAAGGAGACACGATCATCGAGGTTCAAGCGACTTCTACGGTCCGGACCTCCTTCTGCTGAATGCCCGACGGATTCAGGCGTTCCTTCAGCAACAGAATTTCTTGATAGCCTTTGATGCGTCGAAACTTTTTCTCCGCTTCCAAGAGTCCGGTGGCGGTCCAGCGCAGCGGCTGATTTCCTTCGCGCCAACGCTTTACGTTGCGCGCCACGCGTTGCACTGTCGACAGGCATGATTCGATCGGATTGGTGGTGGCCAGTTTCCGCCGCAACACTGCTCCTATTCCCAAGCGATGCACCGTTAGCGTTTCTTCCAGTCCCTCCTCCAGACTCCGGGCGGCAGTCGGATTGATCCGTTCCAGTTGCCGGAAGATCTTCTGCAACGCTTCTTTGGCCTCCGCGTAGTTGGTCATCGCGTAAGCATTGCGCATCCGGCGGTCGTAGTCTTTCTGGCAGTTCTCCGGCAGGTACTCCTTCACATTCCGCCGCTTGTGAATCTGGCAACGCTGCACTTCCACTCGTTCTCCGAAAACACGCTCCACACCGGCGCGCAGCGCTTTCGATCCATCGATCACCACCAGATACCGCCGCTTCACATCCAGTCCTCGGTCCACCAGATCTTCCAATAGCCCTTTGACCACCGTGGTGTTCTCCGTGGCTCCTTGCCACACTCCCAAAACGTGTTTTTCTCCGCTTTCCGCGATCCCCAGAGCCACCACCAGCACCTGGCCGCCAAAGTGAATGCCATCGATCATCAGCACCACCAGATTCAGATCCTCCAATCGTCGCTCGCAAAGCGCCCGCAACTGATTGCTGCTGGCCTCTACGAACTGCCGGCTCACGCTGCTTTTCTCGATCCCGTAGCCTTGTACAACACTCTCTACCGCTCGCCGATAGTTCCGCGTGGACAACCCCGCCACCATGCGTTCCCGCACCGTACGTTGCAGTTTCCCGTCTTGCTGCAACTGACCGTAGCTCTCCAGTTCCACTTCCTGGCCTTCTCGCGTTCGTACCCGTGGCCGTTCCAACGGGATTTTCTGTCCCGCAAAAACTACATAACCCGGCTGCTTTCCCCAGCGCACACAGCCCGCTGCGGGATTTGGTCGATGCGGAGGCCCCACCCGACGCGTGACTTCGTTTTCCAAGATGGCGCGCACGATCTGCAGGCCGGCTTGCCCGGTCAGCTCTTCTACCTGCGCTTGTAGCTCGGCCCACACCTCGGCCATTGGCAATGGCACCCGCACCATCAACTCTTGCCCTCGCACCACCTCGAACTTGTGATTGGACTTGCGCTCTTTCCTCTGATATTTCTTTCTCACGGCGGCTCTCTCCTTTAAAAGGGATTCGCAACCCGAACTCTATCCGAGTTCGGGCGAGAGCCGCTGCTTCTTGTTCTCAAGTTTCAACTAAACCCGGGGCATCCTCTTCCGACTCGCACAAGTTCGCTACCTTCTGTTTATTCAGCCAAGTACTGATTAACGCTAGTGCTCTATCGAACGCGCGCAGAGATCCTCGCCTCACTTTGGCCCCCTGAAAACGCGCCTCCGGTAAAGCACTGAGGTTAGCCGGTAAGTCTGGTCTAGGCAGTGTGCTCTCTCTGCACGCTCGCAGCCGTCGGTGTCTGATTGTTCTTGATTTTTAACTACGATTGTAAGTGGGGCCCTGCCATGACCTCCACCACGTTCACTAATCGCCAGCTCTACTTGGCGATGGGCAGCTCGGTCGGATGCTCCAGACGGAACTCGAGGAGGGTTTCACTCGGCACGGAAACCTGTTCGCCTTTTTTTGTCGCCGCGACAGCGGTCCCCGCGCCCGCGCCCGCGAGCGCTCCAATGCCTGCTCCCTTACCTCCACCCGCTATGCCGCCAATGAGCGCACCCAGTCCCGCACCACCCAAGACTTTCTTCGTCGTGTTGCCGCCCTCGCCCTTCCCCTTGACCTCATAATCGGTGGTCATCAGGGGATATGCAGTTCCGTTGAAAACAATGTCCGTGAGCTCCAAAGTCAGTTCCGAACTGCCTTTGAATTTTCCCGATGATGATGCCTTGGCCAGGACTCCATAAAGTTTGGTCCCTTTCGGCGCTACGGTCTCATCGTAAGCCTGCAGATTCGCTTCCAGTGCTGCAGTGAAGCGATAACCCGCTTTCTGTTTGCTCGAATCTACGGAATCTACCATCCGCACTAATATTTGCGTCCCTGCCGGCACGGTGACTCTCTTAGAACCCTGAGCGCGCAAGCACGGCGCCAGCCCTAACGTGGAAATTACTGCTAGCATGACGGCCGCCCCTGTGATTTTTGCGTCCTGCATATCCAACCACCCTGCCTTGATGACCTTCATGAGCCCACTACTGGCAGCGATGAGACAATCTTGAGGTCGATGATCAGCAGCTGTTCAACCATCAAAAAACGAGCCGCCGTTATATCGCGCCCAACTCCTGCTTCACCCGTTCATAGTACTTGCCCAGCAGTTCGTCCCGCTGCTTCTGAAATGTCATGGCGTCCTTGATCAGCTCGTCCGCCTTCGCGTCGGTCATCTCCGTGTACGTACGTGCGTATTCTTTAATGTTCGCGACGCGCAGATCATTAAGCTTGTTCAGCTCGACGTCGTAGTCGCGATAAATGGGCCAAAACTTGGCCGCCACAAGTGGCAGCGAAGACTCTAACAGATGAGAAGGCCGGTCTCCGCGGGATGCGATACGCTCCCAATGTTCGACGTGCTGGAGGCCATATTCCGCGAAGCGACTCCATCCGAACCAAAACTGAAAACGATGCGCGATTTGTCCTGCTAAGTCGGCTTGCTTCAAGATTGCAGAGCATTTTTAGGTCGGCGCGCAGCGCCAGTAGACACAAGCAGATCGGGAACCTGATCGGAGCTGCGCCGGTGACCTAAAAATGGATTGGACTAAACCGCTGCAAGGTGCGTGTGCTATGGGTTTTGATTGGTGCGTGAGAGTCGACGTTTGCCTTCCTTGAGCGGAAATGCCGCTTCTCCTTGATCTACGCGACCAAACTTTTTCTGATCAAAACCGGATTCTTTCGCGACACGAACTGCCTGCACTTGAATGCGCTCGACGACTGGACGAGGCAGAGACTGCCAGTCTTTAGACTCCGATGTGCTTGCCAACAAGGAAACCAGTGTGCATCGACGAGATCTGCGATTAGCGTGCCACAACGATGCTGGTTGAGATACGGACGGAATTCTCGGTAGCCACCAGTCATATTTCGAGCAATATCCGTACGCCTTTTGGCATCAGTAAATGTCCAGATCATGCCCGGCGACTACCTTGCCACTGTAGCCTTGACGAACCTCTCTTAGCAGTTGCTCTTCACTTGCTGCCTGGCGGCACTCTTCGATGCGCGCTTGATCGCAGCCCGGATTCGCTCGATGGTAAAGGATCAGCAACCCTGGCTTCGCCTTGGTGGCAATCTCGGCCAGCTCTTTCGAGGAGGTGTGATACGCCAACCTGTATTGCTTCCACTCCGGAGAGACCATGTCGAACGAAGCTTGTGTATAAACTTCATGAATCAGCACGTCACATCCGTGGCAGTTATCCACGATTGTGGCGTCTGGGCTGGTGTCCCCTGAGATCACGATGGTCCGGTTCGGAGTCTCGAACCGGTAACCGTAGGCATGAGTCCACTTGCCGTGATGCACCGCAAACGCCATCACCGTCACGTTTTGGTCCCTGTAAACGACACCGGGCAGGATCTCGTGCACGTTCACCTTGTATCCGTTAGGGTTGGAATGTTCTATGTCCCCAGTCTTGCTCTTAACCTCCGTCCTGATGTTTATGTCCTCCCCGTACGCCTTTAGGATATGCTCCGCCATGTCGCCGGTTCCCGGAGGGCCATAAACCTCAAGTGGTTCCTTCCTTCCCACAACCCAAGGCGTCAGGATCAGGTCCGGGAAGCCGAGAGTGTGATCCGAATGGAGGTGGGTGAGAAAGCCGATCCTGAGGTTTACCGGTTCCAGCCCTCGGACACCTTCCTTGCGAGCAGCCGCAGCCTGCCTGACGATCCCGGTGCCAAAGTCAACCAGATAGGGAGAACCGTTGACGACGATGGCTGTAGACGGTCCGGAATGCTCCGGGTCCGGCGCGGGGGTTCCCGTGCCAAGGAGAACGATTTGCGTCTTGGATGTTTCTCTACTTTGCGCCTGTGCGAAAACATACCAGGCGAAGAGAAGCAAAACCGCTAACCCCATAGCACCGTGTTTTTGCTGTTTTGTAATCATGGAGTACCCCCGTTTGAAACCGCGCTTGCGACAGACCTGTTGAGTTGGTGATCCATTGTTGCGTCAAACTCAGAACGAGATGCTTTCCTGGACGCGCGTTGCGCATGGCCACTCACTACGGGCAGAGACGTCTGTTTGCTCATTTCTGGGGCTGTTCTTGCCTGCTCGCGTTTTCGGCATGCCCCAGGTGCGCACAGTCTTTTTGCTGCTCTGGCGTGATCTGGGTAGGCGTCTCACCAGCCGGCACGGAATTGCATCGCATCGTATCTTCGAATCCGGGCGCCGAGAAGATGAAAGTCAGGCTGATCGGTTCGGTGCCAATGTTCTTCAAACTCACCCAGGTATTCGACGGAATGAACACCAGTCCCCCCGCGTGGAGATTGCGCTCCTGATCGCCGAGCCAGACATGGGCCGTTCCGCTGTGGATCAGCACGATTTCATCTTGGGCCAAGTGCCTGTGCTTTTGTATGGCTGCTCCTTGGGCAAGCTCCTCCGTGCCTGCAACCAGATGCTGAGAGCCGTTGTTTTTCGGGCCAACCTTCAGCATGAATTGGGAGGAGGCGGGGGCACTAGCATCAGTGTGAATGCGGCGAGTCCGCAACTCGCCTTCATTCCTTTCCAATATAAGGGGCTTAGCATTGGTCTCTGAACTTGTAGCTGTACTCGATTGATTGGATTGGCAGAACGCGCTGCAGAGCCCAACCACCGTTACCACTGTCGCTGTAACCACACGCCAGCCTGCTCTTGACTTCATAGGTCACCTCGGCGAGTAGTCTACGCCTATCATTCGCGGGACACACTCGTGGACGGCAAATGATCTGGGCTCTGAGCGGTTAGTCCGCGATTCGGAAATAATGCAGTTAGGCAATTTAACTGTCACTGCTAGCGTTTGTCGGTACTAGCCCGGACGAACTTGAGAACGTTGCAGCGGAAGGCTTCTGGCAATCGTGCCTGAAACATTTCGGGCGTTTCCTTCGTTCCTTAAGTAAATCGCTCAAGTGAGGTGTGGCTATGCAGACGTTCCGCGCTGATTTGCGACTCGCCTTTCGTATGCTGGCGAAGAAACCAGGATTCATGGTTGTAGCCGTTCTTACGCTGGCGCTGGGCATTGCTGTGAACGCCACGATGTTCAGCCTCGTGAGCGCCTTTCTCCTGCGGCGCCCGCCGGTCCACGATCCCGACCGAATCGTTGTTGTATCGTCGGTGAATCCAAATCCAGTTTTCAACCCGGATGCGAGCCCTATTTCTGCTCCCAACTATCTTGCCTGGCGTGAAGCCAGTCACGTGTTCGCCGACACGGCTGCAGCTGATGAATATCGTGCGGTTAATTTGGCGCCCGCACTGAACCAGGCGGAAGGTTCCGCCAGAGCGAGCGTCGCGGCTGAACCTGAGATGACTCGTTCGGCGGCGGTGACGTCTCATTATTTCAATGTCCTGGGTGTGTCTGCGCAGTTCGGCCGTACCTTCATGGAAGGAGAGGACCAACCGGGCCGCAGCCACGTGGTGGTTCTGAGCCATGATCTGTGGGAGCGAAGATTCGGCTTGGACGCTGCGATTCTCGGCCGCACCATCCGGCTGAATCGCGAAGATTACACGGTTATCGGTGTAATGCCTGCGGATTTCCACCTGATGGGCTTCATCGCACAGCTTTGGACTCCCCTGGTGCTCACTCAGTCGGATCAAACGGCAGCGGCGCACAATGACCGCTCGTTTCGGTTTTTCGGCCGGCTGGAGCGCGGCGTGACTCTGGAGCAGGCGCGCGCTGAGATGTCAGTCTTGGCACGTCGCGCTGCAGAGGCGTTCCCGGAGACAGAAAAAGGCTGGGGCGCCTCCGCACGGACGCTCCCGGATTTCCTCATCTACGATTTCAGTATCCGCAATGGGCTTGCGGTAATGATGACTGCCGTCGGGTTTGTGCTGATGATCGCCTGCGCGAATGTCGCCGGATTACTGCTGGCGCGCGCGTCGGGACGCCGAAAGGAATTAGCCATTCGTATGTCGCTGGGCGCGGGCCGCTGGCGCATCGTTCGTCAGTTGATGGCCGAGGGCTTAGTCATTGGGATTGTTGGCGGCGGCTTCGGTTTGCTGCTGTCGTATTGGGGCATTAACTTCTTTCGAGCGAAGATGACCTTCAACGAAGCTGTCATTGCGGTGCCCATAACTCTGGACCGGAACGTCTTGCTGTTTGCGCTAGCCATCTCGCTGGTTTCTGCGGTGCTCTCGAGCCTCGCGCCTGCGATATCGGCTTCGCGGACGGACGTCAACACGAACTTAAAGGATGAGAGCCGGGCCGCGTCCGCTGGGCGCTCGCGCGGCCGTCTGCGCACCGTGCTGGTCACGGGAGAAATTGCTGCAGCTTTGTTTCTGTTGATCGGGACCGGACTGCTGATTCGCGGGATTTACATGACCGAGCATCAAAAACTGGGCTTTCGGCCCGATCATCTCCTTACTGCCAGCCTCACTCTTGATGACGCGCACTATAAGGATGCTTCGCAGCGGGCTATCTTCGTGCGTGATGTGATTCCGCGCCTCAAGCAAATTCCTGGAGCCGAAGGCGTCGCTGTCACTTCCGATTTGCCAGCAACCGGACCAGGCAGCGTAAATTTCCGGATTCAAGGTGAGTCAGAGCCGCAGGCTAACCAGCTGCTCAATGTGCTTGACTCCGTCGTCAGCACGGAGTTTTTCCGTACTTCGGGAATTCCCCTGCTGCGGGGCCGGACCTTCACGGATATGGATAACACTGCCGCGCCGCGCGTCATCGTCGTGAACCAAGAATTTGTTCACCGTCATCTCCATGATCAGAATCCACTCGGGAAACAGATCCGGCTTGATGTTCCCGGCGCTGCTCCGCAATGGGGCGAAGTCGTGGGCGTTGTCGGCAACGTCAAAACCTATTCCGAGGCAAGCCGCGACGACCCACAGGTGTATGAGCCGTTGTTACAGCGGCCGGTGTCTTCCTTCTCGCTGATGGTTCGGACCAGTGTCGATCCCAACAGTTTGGCGCCGGCTCTACGAAATGCCGTGCGGGAGCTGGATGCCGAGCTCCCACTGGCTCAGGTGATGAGCATGCCAACGGTGATCGACCGCCAGAAGGGCGGAGATGAAATTTTCTTGCAGGTGCTTGGCACCTTCGCCCTTTCGGCACTAGTACTAGCGGCCATCGGGATTTATGGTCTGATCGCTTATTCCGTTGGGCAGCGCACTCACGAAATCGGTATTCGCATGGCTCTCGGAGCGAGCAGACCCGACGTGTTGCGTATGATTTTGTGGGAAGGCTCGAAGATGACGCTCATTGGAGCTGCCATCGGATTCGCACTGGCGCTGCCATTGCCGAAGGTTTTTGCGGCTATGTTCTTCGATCTGCACCTCGGCGAGCCGCGAATTTACCTGGTTGTGCCGGGCGCCATATTCCTGGTCGCTCTTTTAGCCACATCCATCCCCGCGCGTCGAGCAACGCGAGTGGATCCCATGAGCGCATTGCGCCAGGAATAACCCGTTCGAATTCGAATCGAAGCAGGACCTGAATGATTTCATTCTTTCGCTGATCCGCAACCCGGCGTTTTCGGAAAAGGTGAACGACATTGAAGTCGAGTTCGGCAATTCGCTGTACCAGCCCATCCTGGATCGCTATATAGCCGGAGAGAATGTCCCGTTCACGGAAGTTCAGAGAGTCTGGCGGAAAATAGGCCAGCCCGCGAGCGGAGCGTCGGGATTCGTTGAGCAATTTTTCCCACTCGTGCGAGCATTAAATCAGAAACTGCCGCAGGAAAGGCGCGTCCCGGTATTGGCTGGCGATTTCCCCGTCGACTGGGATCAAATCAAGAGCATTAACGGACTTGAGAAGGGGACACCTGACGGCAGAATTCGTTCCGCAGCTTCGGGCCAGGTCCTTTGACAGGAGCGACTCGGAGGGCTGCACCACCGTTACAATCGAGCGGCACAGTTCGGAACGACTTTCGGCCGGTCCTTTATATATGTGCGCTTTACGCGCATGCGGGCATCGCCCTCTCCGGAGTCTTCTTGCTGTACCGAGTCGATAATCGTATTCACACCTACGCTACCAAGCACCGCCCGTTTTGGACCTTGGCTGAAGCTTTGGCGAACTATAACTGATCGAAAAGATGTTTGGGTCGGACGGAAGCCGACCGAGAGGCTACGAGCGAGCCGTGGTCGTCGATGCAAAGGTCGAGACACAAGGAAGACCACTCCCCACACCTCGCGCTCGGTGCGCGCGCCTGCGCCACACCAGGAGCCCGGTGATCCCGAGCAGTGTGAGCGCCGACGTGCTCGGTTCGGGTGCGGCCGCAGGCGCGACTGTGACGCTCAGATTGCCACCGACGACATCCACGCCGAAGGGGTCGCCGAGAAAAGCATCGTATCCGCGCTCGAAGCCGTGAGTTATCCCCTCCGCGGTGAGCGTATAAATATAAGCCAACGTGTCGCCGGTGCGAAGCAAGCCGAGATCCACGTCCGTCGAGACGGAGTCGATTCTCCATCGCACCGGGCTTTGTGGAAAGTCGAAATCATCATGCAATGAAGCGAAGAGGGGTCCATCCGTTCCAATCAATTCCATGTCGCCGAAATTGAGGAGGCCACCGGCTGGATTGGGGATTTGAGTTTCAAATTCCCGCAAACCGAATTCGAAGCTGCCTCCTCCGGAGAAGGTGCCGTCTGGATGGGTGATCACAGTGTCCACATTGCCAACGGCCTGGGCAGTTTCGGTGAAACTAGGGTTGTCGCGATTCGGTGGTATCCCCCACAACTCCACTTGAAGCGCTGGGATCTGTAGGTGCAGCCTGATGTCAACAGTGGGGCTGCCGTTGTAGACGAAGGTCTGCGTCCACAGAGACTGGGCGACCAGTTGTCTGACCACGTTCTGGCTCGGATCGCCGGCGCTCCCGAAGATCAACTGGCTGACGCCCACGCCGCCATTGCCGTTCGACTCCGCGAGTGAGGATGCGCCACGGGATGCTGGCGGTACTGGCGTATAAGAGTGGCAACTGCGTGCGGGCAATCGAACATTCGCGGCGGGGCCAAGCAGCGGCTCGGAACCGCAGTTTCGTGCGGGAATTGAGGAAGCGTTTACCTCGATCCGCTTTCACGAACATTTGCAGGCCGCAGAGGCGGGGCTGCACGGGCTGCGCCTCTCCCTAGTGGGACCACCGTTTGGGGAACGCACGGTGAAGTCCGGCTAGAAATAGAGCTTGCCTCCAATTTGCCACCACCTCGGCAGACTCTGGGAGTTAACCAACCCAAAGTTGCTTTGAGACAGATCGTTCTGGATGGTAAGGAAATTGGCGTGATTGAACACGTTGTAAAACTCGAACCGAATTTGGAAATTGAACCTCTCGGTTATGTGCGTGTTCTTGTAAAGAGTCAAATCCGTCTGTATGAAGGCCGGATAGCGGAATTGGCCAGTTTTTTCGTTTCCGTTCGTGCCGGCAACCGGCACGGTGAATTGCCCAGCGGTAAAGACTCCGGTGGTATACGCGGTCCGGGAAGTGGGCTGCTGATAACTTGTAACATCCGGATAGCTGAAGTTGTCACCACTGGAAAGATAATCGCCGGTGCTAGTGGTGTGAGCGTTGGCACCCACGACATAGTTTGCGCCGTTGTAAGCAGCGGTTGTAACGGCCGTAAACGGATAACCAGTCTGGTAAATACTGGTGCCGCTTAAGCCCCATCCGTTGGTCAAATGGCCCACAAATCCAACTCCCCCGGACAGCTAGTGTTTGACGCTGAGGCAGAGTCGCGCTATACATAGCGTCAACGAGAAAACGCTTGCTCAGAATCTGGCAGTGAAAGGCCGGCGGAGCAGGCAACCCGCAGAATTTGAGAATCGATCCTACCTAAGTAAGTTCAGGAGAGTCCGTTATGAAAAAGAGATCCAGGAGGCAATTTCTTGGTACGGCGGCGGTTTCGACGGCGGGCTTGCTGGCAACCACTCCCCTACCCTCTTGGGCGCGGAGGAAGGCGGAGGAACCCATAGCTGCGCCACTCTCCACTTTTGGTTACTCACAAGTTCAGCTCCTCGATGGGCCATTCCGCGCTCAGTTCGATCAAAACCATAAATTGTTCCTGGGGCTCGACGAAGATGGACTACTGAAGCCCTTCCGGCAGCGCGAAGGGCTGCCCGCTCCCGGACCCGATCTCGGTGGCTGGTATGACAACGGGGACGATTTCAACGAGAAAGATAATTTCCATGCGTTCATCGCGGGGCATTCGTTCGGCCAATACGTCTCAGGCTTGGCGCGGGCTTACGCGGTGACGGGGTCAAAGCCCACCCAGCAGAAGGTTAACCGTCTGGTGCGCGGATACGCCGAAACGGTGGAACCAACGGGGAAGTTCTACGTCGACTACCGGCTGCCCGGTTACACGTTCGACAAAACTTGCTGTGGTCTTATCGATGCTCATGAGTTTGCGCAGGACCCGATCGCGCTCGACGTGCTGAAGCGAAGTACGGACGCGGTGCTGCCACACTTGCCGGAGAAAGCGCTCAGTCGAGCTGAGCAGGAAGCACGCCCGCATAAAACCATCGCGTACACCTGGGACGAAACCTACACGTTGCCGGAAAATTTCTTCCTGGCGTATCAGCGAAGCGGAGACAAAAGGTACCGCGAACTGGCAGAGCGATTTATCTATCACGAGTACTATGATGCGTTGGCGCAAAACCATAATGCTCTTCCTGGCAAGCATGCATACAGTCACGTGAATACCTTGAGTTCGGCGATGCAGGCTTACCTGGTGCTGGGAGACGAAAAATATCTGCGTGCCGCAACGAATGGATTGCGCATGGTGCAGGAGCAAAGCTATGCCACGGGCGGTTGGGGGCCGAACGAAGCGTTCGTCGAACCCGGCAAAGGACTGCTCGCCGCGAGTCTGAAGGGCACGCGCTCCAGTTTCGAAACTCCGTGCGGAGCTTACGGCCAGTTCAAGATCACACGATATTTGTTGCGGATCACGCGCGACTCTCGCTATGGGGATAGCATGGAACAGGTGTTGTACAGCACAGTAGCGGGCGCGAAGCCGATACTCCCGAATGGCACGAGCTTTTACTATTCCGATTACAATAACGATTCAGCGGAGAAGGTGTATTACAAAGATAAATGGCCGTGTTGCTCGGGCACTTTCCCACAACTAACCGCCGACTATGGCATCAGTTCTTACTACCCGGCGAAGGAAGGAATTTATGTCAATCTGTTTGTTCCTTCTCGCGTTCGTTGGACGCAAGACGGCGCGCGATGCACTTTGACGCAGGAAACCAGCTATCCCAAAGCCAACACGACTCAACTTCATCTGGAAATGGCACGCCCGGAAAAGTTCACCGTGTATCTACGGATTCCAGCTTGGGCGGACGTGAAAACGCGGGTTTCGGTAAACGGAAAACGCGTGGAAGGCGACGTGACGCCGGGCAGTTTTTTTGCCGTCAATCGAACGTGGAGCAACGGCGATCGAGTGGAGTATGAGATTGGCATGCCACTCCGCCTTCAGGCCGTGGACGCGCAGAACCCGCAAATCGTGGCCCTGGTGCGTGGACCGGTGGCACTTTTCGGAGTTGGGAATCTGCCGACAGATTTTTCGCGAGCGCAATTGCTGGCTGCTTCGTCCGCCTCTCCGTCATCGGAAGATTGGGTTGTGCAGGGGGACGGGGGGAAAGTGACCTTCCGGCCCTTTGCGGTAATCGGCGATGAACACTACCGGCTCTATCAAACAGTAAAAGCCTAGGTGCCTCGCGGCAGAGCGGCCAATCGATGGACTTCACTCGACGAGTTACGCATGCGTATGCGATTCCGCATGAAGCGCCCATCCGGGACGGGGGAGTTCGGTCGCCGGTGCGCTTGCTTAATCGCGACGCCGTTCCGAGCTCAGCGCAACATTTTTCACTGAAGCTCTATTTGATTCTTGTTTTTCTTGTCGGTATTTGCCCGGCGCACGCGCAATCCGCGGCGACGCCGAAGCCATTACCTGCGAGCGGTGCCACGGACCGTCAGAGAAGCATCTTGTGCGGATCCGCGCGCGGGGACAATCGTGAATCCTTCGAAGCTTGCGCCCGCGGCACGGGACAGCATCACAAACGGCCTCCACTGTTCCAGTACGCACGAGCTCAGTGCCAGTTGCTCCACGTGGCTGATCACCTTGAAGTCCCCAAACGAACCCTCCCGGACTCGCGTTCCGATAAATGGTGTAGGTATTCTCTAGCGCTTCACCCGGCACAAAATCACTCAGTTTCTTGCCCGGATTGGGTACTCGCGCCACTCCAAATAAATGACAGTGCTCGCGGTGCGGGACCTGTCACAATGCGCACGAAAAATGCCGTAGTCGGTTGAGTACTATCGTTCGCGTTGCTTGTCTTGCCCCACGACTAGCCTTCCAAATGCTCATCCGTCCAGAGACAGCGACTGTCTTGGTTGCCACATGCCACGACGCGACCTGAAGGACGGGGGGCACACCGCGTTTACTGACCACAAAATCCAAAAGCGCCCAGAAGTTCAGCGTGAGGTTCCAGCAAATGCGGACATGCTCGCGTGGCGGGAACCCGCGACGGATTTGCGACAGCGAAATCTGGGGATTGCCTACGTGGACGTTGGTATGCAGCGACACTCGTCGACGTTCATCAGGGTTATCGCACGCTTACCGGAGTCCAAGGATAATTCCGCGATGATGCCAATTTTTTCAAATGGATTGGCGAAGCTCTGCTTCTTGAGGAAGCGCGGCAGAATGTATCCATCGAAGCGGGAAAATTTGCCAGACCATCATTAAGCGGCCCATCCGATTCTTCCACGGCTCCGAAATAATACGCGCTACCATCGCCCATTCCTGATCGAAACGCACGGGCGCACCGAAACCGCGGATAAAGCAAAAAACCGCTTCCTGTGGAGATTTCACTACGCGCGTAGCACCGGCGTCCACACTTGCATTGGCGTTGCGGCGCGATTCGCCCAAGCATAGTAAGGGATGAAACGGAGTTCAACAGGTCGAGCGGGAGCCGTGCTCGCGGCGTAGCGATAGTAGAGCTTATCGGCCGAAGCGGGCCTTTCGCTGGCTGCTCCAAGGTGCTTGAGCAACACGATGCCGCCAAGTAAATCCTTTTGGAACTCGTCGTGGAACTGCGACGAAGCATTTTGGCGCAAATCGAGAGATACGTCGTAGAGCGGCACGCCTTCAGGCTGGTCCAGTTGTTCGAGGCAATAGACGAGCGGTCCACGCTGAACTGCGGCGCGCCCGTAATCATCGACAACGCGAATGTTTGCTTCAATCACTTGTGGGGCCATGTTGAACTTCAGACTAACGACGTCACCGGGCGACCAGCGACGCTGCATGGCAAGATATTGTCCGGGAATCGCGCCGGAAGCAGGAGTGCCGTTGATTTTGACCTGAGTGCCTTCAGACCAACCCGGAATGCGAACATAAAAGGTAAAGTCGGTGGGTTTGGCAGGTGCGAGGGTAATTTCCACGGCGCCGTCCCAGGGATAATTTGTCTTTTGGGCGATCTTGAGGGCGATGCCGCTCTCGAGACGCCAATCGAGTTGCGAGTTGTCGTAGAGATGGACATAAATTCCATCCTTATTGGTGCTGTAAAAATAGCCCGGCAAGGAAGCGAACGTCCGTTCCAGGTTTGGAGGGCAGCACGTCACGTCATACCAAGGATTGCGGATGTGGTCTCCGCCAGACGGATCGAAAGCCAACGGATTGCGATAACAATAGAGGGTTCCGTCGAGCGACATGCCTGAATTAATGCCGTTATATAGGGCGCGCTCGATCACATCGGCGTACTTGGCTTCGCCGGTGGCGGTGAGCATGCGCCAGTTCCACATCATGTTGCCAATCGCGGCGCAACTCTCGCCGTACGCGGTGAAATTCGGAAGTTCGTAGGCGTCACCAAAAGCTTCGCCCTGGCTACGCGCTCCCACGCCGCCGGTCACATACATCTGGCTGGTCACAAGATCTTTCCAAAGAATATTCAGCGTCTTTAGATAAGCCTCGTCGCCGGTTTCCATGTAGTAGTCTGTGGCGCCACAGCAGGCGTACATGGCGCGAACAGCATGGCCTTCCAGATGAGTGCGAGAAGTGAAAGGAATACCGCAGAAGTGATAAACGTAGGCGTTCTGCGGTACCTTGATGCGATCGTCGCCTTGCAAGATGTAGCCGGCCAACGAGAGGTACCGCTTGTCACCGGTCGTACGGTATAACTCAATGAGTGCCAGTTCAATTTCAGGATGCCCGGAGAAGATGGGCTTCTTGTCGGGTCCTGGACCGAAACTTGGCAAGCAGGTAACCGTCAACGAAGCGAATGCAAGCGTCGAGCAAGGTGCGGTCGCCTGTGGCTCGATAGAACGCAATCGCGCCCTGGATCATGTGGCCGAGATTGTAGAGTTCGTGGCCCCAGCGTTGTACCTCGGGTGTCATGCGATCCCTGGTGCGGTCGCCGACATAATAGGTGTTCAAATAACCGCTGGGTTCCTGGACCGCGACCACTTCCTTAATTATCGTCTCCGCTTGAGCACGCAACTCGGGGCGATCTCCGGACTGCAGTGCGAAACCGACGGCTTCTGTCCACTTGTACACGTCGGAGTCCGAGAAGACCGGACCATGCTGAGGTGCATCGCTCTTTCCAACCAGGCGCAAGAAATTCTTCATGCGTCCATTGGCTTCCAGCAGTTGCTCCATCGAGGGAATGCTCTTTGCGACGTTGGTCTGGCGGCGCGCGCCCCAGAATCCTTCCGTTATGGTCACGGCATGTACGGGAACGCTGTGTAGCTTGGCGTACGGGGACTTATCCACGAAAAGCACACCTTCATCTTTCCAGTTGCGGTCCGATGAACCGGGTCCGCTTTGTCCCGAGAAGGCCATTAGATTGTGGAGCGGAAGAGAACCGATAGCAGTGGCGGAAATTGCCGAACCCACAAATGCACGGCGCGATATTTGCGATCTATTGGTCATGTTGAGTTCCTCTGAACTGCTGAACATCGAAACCTTTCCGGCGTCCGACGCGCAAATTCGGGAATGAGCCAAGGCGCTCGCCTAGCGCGGTGGCGAGCCGACTTCGTTCGCTGCTCCGCGATGGATACCCACGCGCGGGGAGTTCCGAAATCGACGCCTGCTGCGATGGCCATGGGTTATTCCTTCTGAGCTAGTCCGCGGCTTAGGCCGAGTGCGCGTACATGTTCCACCCGAGATAGCGAGTGGCGGCTTCATGGACGGCGGGAGCGACGGACGAAAAGTTGGCGGCGACGTGATGTTCGAAACCGTTCTCGCAGATGTAGCGGAGCAGCTTCTGTAAGCCGGGGATTTCGACTACGCCCGCGCCCCCGAATGTTTCCAGTGGATCGTCGGTGAAACGGCCGCTGCCGGAATAGCCACGAATGGTGCCGTGGGCATCGTCTGTGGAGAAGCGCGCGAAGCACATGGCGCCGGATTTCACGAGTCCGGTGCAAGTGCCGAAGGTGTTTTCCTTGCCGACGGTGCCGGCGATGATCGCCTGGTAGTCCATTTTCACGTCGCGAAAAAAATGCTTGGGGAGATTGCTGCAGTGGAAGCAGACGGCTTTGTTGGGATCGGCGCCGTAGTTGTTGTTCCAGTCGAGCAGGGCGCTGGGAGTTTCCGAGGCGAGTTGCAGCGCGTGCATAGCAAGCACGCCGCAAACGTCGACTTCGCAAGCGCTCGATAGCAGCGAATCGCTCATCATACTCATGACCGTGCAGGGAACAACGCCAAGATTTTCTTCGAGCGAGGTCCAGCACTGCACGGCGCTGATTTGCAGGTCGGTGGCTTTCATCCAGTCGTCGACAACGGCGCCGAGCTTGGCCATTTTGAGCAGCGCAGCTTGCGGAACGCCACTGGTGGAGACGTACTTCTGCATGGATTGCAATTTGTTGACGGCGGCTTCGTCGTTGTCTTTCATGCGGCTGATGCGGCCGAGGACTTCGGAGAGATCGAGAGTTTCGACGGAAATGCCGCTGGCTTCAAGGAGTTTTTCACTGTAGCGAACCGTGTTGAACGCCGTGGGACGCGCGCCAAGAGCGCCGATACGAAGATTGCGAAGTCCGTTGACGACACGACAAACGGCGGCGAACCATTCGAGATCCTTGCTGAATTCGGGCGAGTCGGGCGTTTCGGTGTGCAGCGTAGTGAGGGAATAAGGAATGCCGTACTGCTTGAGATTGTTGCAGGCGGACATTTTGCCGCAGAAACTGTCGCGACGATGGGTGATGCCCATTTTGCCGGGAGTGTCTGGAGTGGCTTGGATGAGCACGGGAACATTGAGACGGGCGAGACGAAGCGTATCGGCGATGGCGCGTTCGTCGCCAAAATTGGGAAGCGCGACGATGACGCCATCGATGATGCCGGCCTTCGAGCGAAACAGTTCGGCACAGCGCTTGGCTTCGTCGTGAGTCTCTACGGCGCCGTATTTGCTTCGTTCCGGTGTGGGAGCGACAACATCGAACCCGGCTTTCTGTAAGGCTTCGAACATTTCCTCGCGTCCGGTCTTCGCCAGATGGTCCGGGAAGAAACCGCGATTCCCTACGATCAACCCCATTGTCATTTTCTTTTTGCTAGCCATGATGAGCTCCGCGACTGCAGAAGATTCCAGGTACGGCCCTTGCCGGGGGCGTAATAAATGCAATAGGAGGCGCTTCGAGGACTTGTGTATGCAAATTCGGTAGCGACATCGAGCCTCTACTCTTCTGTGGTTTTACGCAGCGGAAGAAAGGTCGGCCAATCCGCGCAAAGCAAGTAAACGTTTACCATGTTGGTTAAGGCATTGCAAGGCCTTTGCGGCACCAGCAGTATGGTCGCGTTTTCACTTTCGCGCGCAAATAGCGGGCCGGGTCTCGCGGCAAACGCCTCGAGGTTGGAAAGAACTTGGGATAGCGTATACTGCGGGTAACAACTTTTCTCGGCCGAAATAAATGAGGATCCGTGGACATTCGTGACGTCGCCAGGCGGGCCAAAGTATCGACGGCAACGGTATCGCGCACCGTCAACCAAGTGGCCACCGTAGATGCGCAACTGGCAAAACGAGTATGGAAAGCTATTGAGGAGCTCGGCTATTACCCCAACCGGCAAGCGCGGGCCCTTGTTTCTGGACGCAGCCGAGTTTTCGGATTGATCGTCTCCGAGATCACAAATCCATTTTTCCCCGAGATCGTACAGACATTCGAAACGCTGGCCGTCGAGCAACACTACGAAATTCTATTGACCTCCACGATTCATGACCCGAAGCGGATGGAACTTGCCGTCCGTAGAATGATCGAAGGTCGCGTGGACGGAGTGGCGATTCTAACGTTTGGCATGGAAGAGGATTTGTTGGAGCACCTGCGTTTCCGGAACCTGCCGCTGGTGTTTGTCGACATTGGACCGAAGGCGCCGCGCGTGAGTAATATTCGTGTCGATTATGCTGATGGAATCCGCCAGGCTGTGCAACACCTTGCGGCGTTGCGGCATGAACGGATCGGCTTTATTGCCGGGCCGCTTCGGCTAAGGTCTGCAATGGCACGCAAAGATGCATTTCAAGCGTCAATGAAGGAGATTGGCCTGCCGGTGAAGCCGGACTTTTTGGTCGAGGGAGATCATCGGTTAGAGGGTGGAAAAAGGGCGCTTAAGAAGCTGGCCGAACTTCGCGAGCGGCCGACGGCTGTGCTGTGCTCGAATGATATGACCGCAATCGGCGTTATGAGAGAAGCTTTTGAACTTAACATCAAGGTGCCACAGGATTTGTCTGTGATTGGATTTGACGACATCCGCATGGCAGAGTTTTTGACCCCTCCGCTGACTACGGTTCAGATGTCTCAATCGGAATTGGCCCGGCTCGCATTTGAAGCGCTCCTCAAGGAGGTAAAGCGAGAAACGCCTATACCGGAAGGATCCGAATACGTTTTAAAGACGCACTTGGTTCTGAGAAATTCAACCACTTTCCCCTCCAGCCATACTGCGACAGGACGACGCACGACGGCAAAAAGCGTACGGACTCAAACTGAACGTTGAGACCAGATCGATAGTGCGATTCATAGGTTACAAGCGAATGACTTTTTGTTGGATCCGCCGGTCGCTTCGGCCGATGTTCGGATTGCAGCGCAGTTGTTCACCACCGCTGATGGACGAGCGGACGAATCTGCTGCCGATCAATTCGCTCGACTTCCGCCATCTCTCGTGGCCCGCGAGCCGGGAGTTCAGATGCGCGACAGTTCTCAACGACCTGTTCGACATTTTTTCCGCCTGGGATGGCGCAAGCTACCGCGTCGAACATTAACATCCACCGCAGAGCGAATTGCGTCATGGAAATCTGGCGGGCAAGATCCGGCAAATATTTTCAACTGCCGCCAAGGCGATATCGTAGTCAACTCCTGAAAACGTTTCGCCAACATCAAAAGACTCGCCATGGCGATTGAAGTTGCGATGGTCGTCCGGGGCGAAGATGGAATTTGCTTGGAATTTTCCGGTGAGCAAGGCGCTGGCCAGGGGTACGCGAGGGAAAATGCCGACGTGTCAAACGCCGACCCGCTTTTGTGGCAACCACGATCTCTTCCTTACGATCCTTGCCAGGAAAGACACGAGAGTTCCAGACGAACGAGCCATTCTCAGTGTTCCAGCCCGAGGGGCAAAACCCGGTTCCCAGATAGATGAAAGCGTCACAAGGCAATTTCTTTTCGCGGAAGGTCTTCGCCTCGCTCAGAATCTCTTCGCGGCTGGCAAGCGTACGGTGCGACTGTTGATAGCCGAAACTCCAGAGCGGGGGCATCTCTGGATGGCCGGTGATGTAGGCATACTCCGACATGATTACGGCTGGTTCGGGAGAAGTGACGAGGAACACATCCAAGGGAAGCGCCGCGCCTGCGGTGGCGGGTTCGAGCTTTCCCTCGGTTCCGGTCAAGTCGAAGGTGCCATAGGGTTGGTGAAAAAACATTGCCCAGCCGGATGCGCTGATGATCCAGGGAATGGGCACGCGCCCACCGTGTGTGGCAAGCTGATAGCCCCCCTGGCCACTTTTCATCAAATCAACCATGCCGCGGCGGTCAAACTGGGCGCCTCCCTCCCCTAACCCCAAAAGGGGCGAATTGCCGATGAGAAAAGAGAAATGACCGGTGTTCTGGTCCCAGGAAAATCTCTGGACGATCTTGCCATCGACGCCCGTTACGGTCGTTCTGAACGGATGGACAGAAACTTGAAGTTTCACGCTGCCCACGGCTATGGTGCGTTCAGACTGGCCGCGGAGATGAGCAATCGGAGCACCCCAAGATTTTTGGACAAGGGAACCGTCGGAAGGTATGGCCTGAACAACGCCATTTTTGTCGAGAGCAAGGATACTCAAGCGGAACGTGTGAGGGCTGACCGGAGTGATTTGTATTTCAACCTGCGGCGCCGCGATTGGTTCGTCTTGCTGACTTCCTTGGAGGTCGCGAGGTAAAACGATCGCAGTAGACGCGGCAGCCAATCCCTTCAAGACATCCCGGCGGTTCCATTTGGGACCCATCGCTGTAGTCGCGTCCTCCAGTCGTCCAGAGAGTCGCCGTTTCGTCACCTGACGCGCGCCGTTTGGATGCGAGGGATTGTAGCGGAATCGAGAAATGAAGTAAACGTTTGCTCGCCTCGCGTGTATAATCCACGTTCGCCGAGGAAGTGTGATGGGACCAGCAGAAAATATTCTAAGGTGGCGAATCGCGATACTGGTCAGTACGGCGATAGCCATCAGCTACCTGGATCGCCAGACCCTTCCCGTGGCGATCAAAGCGATCAGCAGAGACATTCCACTTACCAATGAGCAGTTCTCCACACTACAGTCCGCGTTCCTATTTGCGTACGCTTTGATGTATGCGGGCGGGGGAAGACTGGTGGACGTGCTGGGAACGCGGCTGGGTCTTACGGCAATTATGCTGTTCTGGTCGTTTGCCTGTGCCAGCCATGCGTTGGCAACCGGGTTCGCCATGTTGGCAATCAGCCGGTTCCTGCTTGGTGTCGGCGAGGGCGGGGGTTTCCCGGCTGCCACACGCGCGGTAGCGGAGTGGTTTCCGACACAAGAGCGGGCAACGGCAATGGGGATCATCAATGCAGGAACCGCGGTGGGTGCGATGGTGGCTCCGCCTTTGATAGCGGTGGTGCTGGGAGTTACGAATTGGCGTTGGATCTTCGTGCTGGCTGGAGCATTCGGATTGCTTTGGACCGCGTGGTGGCAATGGTCCTATCGTCCAGCTTCAGAGACTTCGCGCGAGACGAGAAACGATGCGAACGAAATGGTTGGGTTGCATGCAAAGGCCGCAGTGCGATTCCCTTGGACTCATCTGTTTCGCGTGCGCGAGACCTGGGGACTTGTGACCGCAAAGTTTCTAAGTGATGCGGCGTGGTTTTTCTATCTATTCTGGTTGCCGAAATATCTTTACGACGCACGTGGTTTTGACATTAAGTCGGTCGGTTTGTTCGCGTGGATGCCCAACGCCGCGGCGGGACTCGGTTGTCTGTTCGGCGGCACTTTCTCGAGTTACCTGGTGCGCCGTCAGTTCCCTGTCGGTCTGTCGAGAAAGGCGGCACTCGGTGTCAGCGCAGCCCTGATGCCGTTCGCGATTTTGGTCCCTCACGTTACGGTGCCGTGGGCTTTGACGATTTTCTGCCTGGCATATTTCGGCCAGCAATCCTGGTCAACGCTGGTGATGGTACTGCCGACGGATCTGTTCCCGCGGCAGGTTGTTGGATCGGTTGCCGGACTGGTGGGTTTCGGAGGCGCGATGGGCGGAATTGTGTTTGGACAATTGGCCGGATACCTACTGGATCACGGCTTCGGTTATGGCTCGGTTTTTGCTATTGCGGGAACACTGCACGTCACCGCTCTGCTTATCATTCTCACTGCCATACCCGTGGTCCGGCCCTTGGAACTCCGACAGAGATTGAGTTACGGGAGAGGTCAATGAAAATCACGGAGATTCGTACCCGGGTCTTACGCTGGCGTGGCAACACCGTTCCGCTACCTCCGCACTTCTGTACCAATCCGATGGACGTCATGGAATTGCCGGAGGCGTCCATGCGTACGTTCACGTTTCACGGATGGCTGGTGGTAGAAGTGTTCACCGACGATGGGTTGGTGGGCATAGGGAATGCCGCACTCGCGCCTCAAGCGACGAAACAGGTGATCGATCTTTACCTGAAGCCGTTGTTGATCGGGCACGATCCATGGGATATCGAGCGGTTGTGGCAACACATGTATCGCAAGACGATGGCGTTCGGTCGCAAAGGAATCGGGATGGTCGCGATCAGCGCGCTTGATATTGCCTTGTGGGATGTGCTGGGAAAATCGGCCAGGCAGCCGGTTTTTCGGTTACTGGGAGGCAGAACAAAAACGCGCATTCCCGTTTACGCCTCGCGCTTGTACGCCACGGAACTGGGCAAACTGGCGGCGGAAGCCAAGCGCTACAAGGACCAAGGCTACCGGGCTATGAAACTGCGATTCGGATGGGGACCAGCGGATGGCGCTCACGGCATGCAGCGCAACGTGGAACTGGTGCGAACTGTGCGCGAGAGTATCGGCGACGATATCGATCTCATGGCCGACGCGTACATGGGCTGGAACCTCGACTACGCGAAGAGAATGCTGCCTCTGCTAGAGTCCTTTCACCTCCGCTGGCTCGAGGAGCCGGTGATCCCCGATGACGTCCAAGGTTATGCCCAGTTGAAATCTTACGCGCGGATTCCGATTGCGGGTGGCGAGCATGAATTCACGCTGTATGGATTTCGCGACCTGCTGGAAGCTCGCGCTGTGGATTACATTCAGTTCGACACGAATCGAGTGGGTGGCATTACGCAGGCACGCAAAATCGCGGCGCTTGCGGAAGCTTATTCAGTGCCGGTAATCCCTCATGCGGGGCAGATGCATAACTACCACGTTGTGATGGCCAGCTTGAATTCGCCCAATGGCGGAGTACTTTCCGCGAGTCGACGTAGAAGTGGGCAATGAATTGTTCTGGTACATTTTCCGGGGTGAACCAAGCGCGAAAGGTGGGTCCATCGATCTTGCTGACAACGTCCCGGGCCTTGGACTGACCCTCGATGAAGCTGGGCTGGAACGGTTTGAGGTGTTCGAATAAATCTCTGAACTGCAAAATAATCCGATGACGCGACTGATCCAAATCAAGAAAGGCTCTGTTCGGCGGGTGGGGCTCGTCGAAGAGCCCCACGTGCGACTCCTGGACGGCTGTTCTTCGATCTACGAGCTAGCGCAAATTGCCATCGACGCACAAAAGAAGCTGAGCGCAGTGGCCACACCAGAGGCGGCAAAGCGACATACTCGACTATGAACTTATCCACACGGGGCGTTCTGAGTGGCAAGTGCTTCCGGCGATTGACCATCCTCAGGATCAGCTTGCTGCCTTATTTCCGGCACTGGACTGACACACATCGGCAGCGCTCGCGGCCGCCAGTCCGTGCACGCAACTGCTACTGAAGACTTGACGGACAGCATGAAGATGTTCCGTTGGGGAGTGGAGGGCGGGCGCCCGCTGATGAATCCTGTTCGTGTGGAGAAATCCAAACCCGGCATCGTCAAAGTCGTGCCGCTAGGATGAGTAACATCATGGCAAAACCATCAGTCGCAATTCTGGGCCTTGGCATCATGGGGTCTGGCATGGCCGCACGCCTGCTCTCCGCAGATTTTCCACTTGCGGTCTACAACCGGAATCGCGAGAAATGTGTTCCGTTGGGTGCTGCTGGAGCGTTCGTGGCGCCGACACCGCGCGATGCAGCGTCGCGTGCCGAGATCGTCCTAAGCATGGTGGCGGATGATGCCGCTTCGCGTGACGTGTGGCTAGGAGAAAGCGGGGCGTTGAAAGGAGCGTCGCCAGGTTCGGTCCTGATCGAATCCAGCACATTGAGTGTCGATTGGGTCCGCACGCTTGCGGCCAAGGCGGTCGAGCGCCAGTGCAAGTTCCTGGACGCCCCGGTTACTGGTACCAAGCCTCATGCCGCGTCTGGCGAATTGCTATTCCTGGTGGGTGGCTCGGCGGAGGTGCTGCAAGAAGCGCGGCCAGTTTTCTCCGTGCTCGGACGCGATGTGATTCATCTAGGTCCGATTGGAAGCGGCGCAATGATGAAGCTCGTGAACAATTTTCTATGTGGTGTGCAGGCTGCGTCGTTTGCCGAAGCGTTGTGTCTGGTTGATGCCGGCGGCCTGGATCGTGCGAAGGCTATTTCCATCCTCACCGGCGGCGCTCCCGGAAGCGGAATTCTGAAGAGAATGGCCGAGCGGGAAACTAGCAATGATTTCACTGCCGTCTTTGCGCTTCAGTGGATGGCCAAGGACCTCGCGTATGCAATCGATGCCGCTTCTGATAAAGAAGTTCCACTTCCGGTTGCGACTGCCTCGTTGTCTGTTTTTAGACAGGCAATGGAACTTGGCTACGGAGGCGAGGACTTCGCGGCGGTCATCAAATCGGCGCAGAAGCAGAAGCAAAGGAACACCTGAAGGAACAGCGAGACAAAACGGACACATCGATCGGTTCAGACCAACCACTTGCGCAGGATCAGGTTGCGCTGACGGAGCCGTAACCGGGTTGGGCCATGGACGCGCGCCGGCCGGTGGTGATGGGAGAAGTAGTCTATCCGCTGTTTGCGAATGCCGGTTGTTCGTTCGATGACTATTACGTTCCTGCCACCGGATGATCATCCTCGACCTCCATCTCATGGGCCATTACTCCCACGGAAGTGCCCGACTTCTTCATTCTTCCCCGAATGGTCAAGTTCTGTGCTGCACACTTTGCGGAAAAGGAGCTGCAAAGTAGACTGAAATGCCGTTTCAGTGAGCTGGCAAGAACAATAGGAGCAATCCATGTTGAGACCGGACGTAAATCGCCGCGAATTTCTGAAGATCGCCGCTGGAGCCGGCGCTGCCTTGGCCATGCCGGCTCCCGGACATACTGCTGCATCTTCCAAAATGATCGGCATCCAAGTCGGAGCAATTTCGTTTGCCGATGAAGGTACCGAGAAAGTTCTTGATGTGCTCCAGGAACGCGCCTGCGTGAATACGCTTTTTCTTGCGGTATTCACCTACGGTCGAGGTATTGCTGGAAGGCAGATTCCCGGCCAACCGCTTCCCGATCACGGCAAGCAGGAGTACGACCTCAATTTTCACGGTGGGAATTTCGCCACGCCTCATCCCCAGTATTACAAAAACACGATTCTTAAGGACACGCGTGCACCCGATCACGGCGACCTGGACATCCTCGCCGAAGTGCTTCCTGCCGCCAAGAAACGCAATATGAAAGTCGTCTGTTGGCTCGAGGACGTGTTTCGCACCGACTTGCCGAACATTCAGAAATTGCAGGAACGAGATCTGTACGGCCGGAATGCCGAGACGCTGTGCGTCAACAATCCGGACTACCGGAATTTCCTGACCGGTTTGGTCGAGGACTATACCCGTTCCTATGACATCGACGGAATTATGTGGGGCTCCGAGCGGCAGGGTGCGCTTGCGGACAGTTTGGAAGCCACCCATGACGTACCACCGGTCGATCCGGGCCAAGTCACTTGCTTCTGCGAGTTTTGTCAGAGTAAGGCGAAACAACGCGGAATCAATGCGGAGCGCGCCCGGCAAGGTTTTCTGGAATTGGAAAAATTTGTTCGTTCAGCGCGCAGTGGCAACCGCCCCGTGGACGGCTACTACGTTCAATTCTGGCGCCTGCTGTTGCAGTATCCCGAGTTAGTCGCCTGGGAAATGCTCTGGACGGATAGTCTTCGCGAAACCTACGCCGCAATATACAAAACCGTAAAGACGGCGAAGCCGGCCGTGCCGGTGGGTTGGCACATCTGGCACAACAATTCCTTCAATCCCATCTACCGCGCGGAGCAGGACCTTCACGAGCTCTCGAACTATTCGGATTTCATAAAGGTTGTGATGTACAACAACTGCGGTGGCGAGCGCATGGCATTATATGCAGACAATATTGGCTCGACACTTTATGGAGATCTATCGAAACAGGGCCTCATCGATTTTAACTATGCGGTGATGGGATTTAAGGAACGCAGCTACGATCAGATTCCTCACACCGGCCTTTCGGCTGATTACGTGTTCCGCGAGACAAAACGCTCGCTGGAGGGGGTTGCCGGCACGCACACGCTCATCTGGCCAGGCATCGATATCGATATTCCGACCGAGCCCAATAACAGCAAATCCACGCCGCAAAGCGTTAAAGAAGCAGTTCTCGCGGCCTTTCGCGCTGGCGCGCCAGGCGTGCTTTTATCTCGCAAGTACTCCGAGATGCGGCTCGCCAACCTCAGCGGCGCTGGAGAAGCGATTCGCGAGTTGAAACTATCCAGTTGAGGATGGGGTTTGAGTCGCGCAGACTCCTTGAGCAGCGCACTTTGGGGAGATACCGCGTCCGAAGCAATCTCTCTTGTTTGACGTCTAAGATAAAATGCCGTTAAGGACCGAGCCTCGACAATGCTAGGAATGCAGAGATTTACCCTATGCTTTTCGCTTCTCTTGCTGGCAGTGCCGTTCGCCCAGAATCCTGGCACCACCTCGGTCACTGCTCGCCTCGACGTTGCTCCCTCTCAATTGCTGGTAACACCGATCGACCATAATTGGTCTTCCTATAACGGCGACTACACCGGACGCCGCTACAGCGCTCTCCGCGAGATCGACAAGAGTAACGTCTCGCAGCTCCGGGCACAGTGGGTGTTTCACGTCGCAAACTCGAATCATCTGGAAGTTACCCCGGTCGTTGTCGACGGGATGATGTTGGTGACTTCCGCTAACGATGCGTTCGCACTCGATGCGCAAACAGGTCGAACCGTGTGGCACTACTCGCGCCCTATCACGGAAGGGCTTATTGATGACGCCTCGCAACATCACAATCGTGGCGTCGCCGTATGGCACAACCGAGTCTTCATGGAAACTGACAATGCACATTTGCTTTGCCTGGATGTTCGCTCGGGTCACCTGCTCTGGGACGTTGCTTACACCGATGGAAACCGCAACTACGGCGCGACCAGCGCTCCCCTGGTGGTCAAAGATAAAGTCATTGTCGGAACTTCTGGTGGCGATGATGGCGTGCGCGGGTTCGTCGCGGCTTACGATGCCGCAACCGGGAAAGAGTCTTGGCGTTTCTGGACCATCCCCGCGCCCGGAGAGTTCGGTTCTTCCAGTTGGCCGGGCGAGAGCTATAAGCTGGGTGGCGGCACAACCTGGATGCCTGGAACCTTTGATCCCGAACTCAATACCATTTTCTGGGGCACGAGCAATCCGGCGCCCGATTTCGACGGAGATCCACGCCCTGGCGATGACCTCTACACGGACTGCCTCCTGGCTCTCGATCCCGACAATGGAAAGCTGAAGTGGTATTTCCAGTTCACACCGCATGACCTTTTCGATTACGACGCGGTTGAAACGCCGGTGCTCGTCGATGCTGTTTTCAAAGGTCAGGCGAGAAAGCTCATCGTGGAGGCAAACCGAAATGGCTTCTTATACGTGCTCGATCGGACCGACGGAAAGTTTCTGTCGGCAACGCGCTTTTCCGAGAAGCTGAATTGGGCCAACGGAATTGACGAAAAAGGCCGCCCCATTCGAACAGAGCTCAAACCAACGGAAAAAGGTACCCGGATCTGTCCAGGCATGGTCGGAGCCACGAACTGGCACTCCCCCGCGTTTAACCCCGAGACATCCCTGTTCTATTTTATGGCGTTGGAAAGCTGCGACATCTATAAGCTCAGAGCCCAAAAATTTGTTCCTGGCCAGACTTACTACGCTACGGGAGCTAGCCACAGTGAGAGCGACCGAAACCAGAAGATTCTATTGGCCTATTCCATCGACGGGGACAAGCCTAACTGGCGCTACGTTCAGTCCGGCAGCGGACATTCATCGGCTGGCGTCATGACGACTGCCGGCGGACTGGTTTTTTTTGGCGATGACGCGCAATCCTTCGAAGCTGTGGACGCGGCCACTGGAAAATCGTTGTGGCACTTTAATACCGGGCAGAACATCAGCGCGTCCCCGATGACTTATGCGGTTAATTCGAAACAGTTTGTCGCTATTGCCGCTGGCAGCGACATCTTCGCTTTCACATTGCCTTAGTATCGGACGAAATACTTACTTTCGATTCCGGACTTGGCCTCCAACCTCCCTCATCAGCAGTAACGATAAAGCACATTTGTAAATTTCAATCGACAACCGCTTGACTTCGGCCGCACTCCATTTTAAACTGCGCGACCAAGTGGGGGGAAATATGGGGAATCGTGTCTTTCGCCTTGTTTTAATCGTTTTAACTCTTCTTTCAAGTGCCAGCCTGCTATATGCCGACGTAACCGGTTCGATTCAGGGCGTGGTAAGTGACCCCACGCAAGGAGCGATCGTCGGCGCAAAACTTACGATCACGAATACGCAAACGAATCTGCGATACGAAGCGGTCACGGGGCCGGACGGCTCGTATCACGTCCTGGCTTTGCCGGCGGGCACTTACACGCTCGTCGTCACGGCCAATGGATTCCGTCCATTTACCGAAACGAACATCGAAGTGAAAGTGAACGACCAACTGCATATCGATGCGACCATGGCTTTGGGAACGACGACAGAAACCGTCAGCGTTGAAGCCAACGCCGTGCAGGTACAGACCGAAAGCACGCAACTCGGCGACGTCGTCGACTCCAAGAAGATGCTCGCTCTTCCGCTGAACGGCCGCAGCTACATCGATCTCCTGGGACTGCAGGCGGGCGTTGCGCCCGGCACTTCACGAGTCGAGGCTCCAACAGGACCGCCCGGTTTCGGGCACTTTGAATGCCGGGCAACATCTCCGTCAACGGCCAGCGCGAGACCGCCAATGCGTTCCTCGTGAACGGTGGTGACGTCAGTGAGGGTCGCAATCTCGGCGCCGGCTTGGTTCCCAATCTGGACTCGGTCGAGGAATTTCGACTCATTACCAACAGTTTTGACGCCGAGTATGGCAAGTTCAGCGGCGCGGTGATGAATGCCATCACCAAGTCCGGCACCAACGGCTTTCACGGCGACGTTTTCTGGTTCCTGCGCAATGATGCGATGGATGCCAACAACTACTTCGCGAATGCGGCTGATCTCCCGAAGACCGCACTGCACCGCAATCAATTTGGCGCTGTAGGGGGTGGGCCGATCTTGAAAGACCGCCTGTTCTGGTTCGCTGACTATCAAGGCACCAGGCAGACGCAAGGTGCGGAAACCACCACGTCGTTGCCAACGGACGGACCAACGCCAAGGCAACTTCGATCCCACTTTATTGACCGGTACGGTCGACGGCCCACTGACCGGCACTGGTGGCGCGCAGAGCTGGGCGCAGGTGCTTTCCCAGCGTCTGGGCTACCCCGTAGCGCCGGGGGAGGCATACAGTTTCGCGGGGTGCAACAGCAACAATCCAGTTACGGGCTGTGTTTTTCCGGTCGATCCGGCGACAGGCCTTGCGAATATTCCGCAGGCCGCCTGGGCCGCACCGGCCAAGGGGATCCTGCCCTACATTCCCGCTCCGACGCTCCCGGGAACTGTCAACAACTATACGAACAACAGTGAGAAAAATACGTGGAACGACGACAAGTACGGCCTGAAGGTGGATTTCGTCAACAAAAAAACCGGAAACTGGTCGTTTTACTACACGATCGACAATTCCACCGTTGACAACGCGCTGCCATTCGCCAGCGTGCCCGGCTTTCCCTCCAACACTACTGATCGGGCTCAGCAGTTCGTGATGAGCAACGCCAAGACCTTCGGGGCCACGGCCGTCAACGAGGCCCGGTTCAGCTTCTTCCGGACGGCGTTGCATCTAGACAATCCGGCCGGGAGTTTCGCCAGCCTGTCGTCGCTCGGTTTCGTGACTGGAGCAGGCACGCTCGGTATTATTCCCTCGACAACACCGGGGTACCCGGAATACGTGCCACAGATTTACTTCAACGAACTTCCAGATTGGCGTTCCAACGCTCAACACCTTCCAGCCGAATAACACGTTCATGGTGACCGACGTGTTCTCCAAGGCGATGGGCAGACACACGTTGAAGTTTGGCGGCGAATTCCGCTATCTTCAAATCAACGAACGTAACTACGCCAGTCCCAATGGCAACTTCGTCATTAATGGCGACGCGACGGGCTACGATTTTGCGGATTTCCTGCTTGGCGCGTCGGCAACTCAGGGCGGCTACACGCAGGCGGCCTTGCAGCTTTTGGATTCCCGCACACGTTACGGCGGCGCATTTGTACAAGACGCCTGGAAAATCAAGCCCAATCTCACGCTCAACCTCGGCTTGCGCTGGGAAGTGCAGCATGCCGTTGGTATGACACGCAAGGGAAGATTCAGACCTTTAATCCTGGGCAACAGTCTACGGTGTTTCCACTCGCTCCCAATGGCACGGTCTTCCCGGGCGACCAGGGCATTCCGAAGACACTGGCCCCCACCAAGTACGACAATTTCGGCCCACGGATCGGTTTGGCGTATTCCCCGGGCTTTAGCGACGGGTTGTTAGGTAGTGTTTTCGGCGGCCCTGGCAAGACCAGCATCCGGGCCGCGTTCGGCATGTACTACACTTCGATCGAGGATTTGAACCTGTTCTACGAAGTGGCCGACGCCCCTTTCGGTTTGTATTGGTCCACGCCGGCACCAGTCATGTTTGACGAGCCCTTCCGCATTCGCACCACCGGGCAGTCGATCGGCCAGCGTTTTCCGTTCACCGCGCCAACCCCCGGCGCCCCGTCGAATCAGACGCTTCCCTTTGGTATCTACGAACCCTTTACCTATTATCCGGGCTACAACATACACAACGGCTCCCGTATGCGGAACACTTCAATCTCTCGATTCAGCGCGAACTGACGAAAGCCACGGTGTTGACGGTGGCTTACGTCGGTACCGAGGGACACCACTTGATCACCCAGAACGAAGCCAACCCGGGCAATCCCACATTGTGCCAGCAACTCACAGCGCAAGGCGCGTTCGATGTGACCTCACAAGTCGCGGGCTGCCAACCCAACAATGAGAACGACGTTTTCCAGCTTCCGACGGCTACCGTCCCGTGTACCACGGCTAGTCCGACACCACTCCCGGGGTGCGTTTACGGCACTCGCAGCGGGCTCCTGACTCCGAATTACTGTCCCGAGTCAGCCACGCTGGTCTGTTATGGCTCCAACAATACCAACACGCTGACCATGGCCAATTCCATCTACAACTCCGGCCAAGTCAGCGTGGAGCACAGGGCCAACGATTTTTCATTCCTCGTCGCCTATACTTTCGCCAAAGCATTGGATGACTCTTCAGCCTTCGGCGACTTGATGAACTTCGTGAATCCCAGGTTGAGCCGCGGGCTTTCCACGAGTGACATCACTCACAATTTTGTGGCGAGCTACGTCTGGGCACTCCCGTTCGACCGGCTGTTTGCGAATGGGCCCAAGCGTTTGACACAAGGGTGGCAGATCCAGGGGATCACACGATTCTCAACCGGCTTTCCTGTACAGTTGAACCAATCCAACGGTGACTTCACCCTGTGGGGTAGCTCGTCCACGGATATGCCGAATCGCGTTGGTCCAGTGCAGACCGCTGAATCCACGTAAAGCGAATACCGCATTGCCCTACCTCTGACAACACGGGATGCTACTTCATTCCGCCTACGCCGGGTCTCGCGACACCACAATTTCCAGGTGACGTCACAGCAGCAGCCTGCTTGCGGAGTGTGGGTGCATTCGCCAGAACACCACTCCAGGAACTTTCGGTACCGCCAACCGCCGCTTTTTCCACGGCCCGGGATTCAACAACACGGATTTCGGCATGCTAAAGCACACCGTGATTAAAGAGAATCTGGCTTTCGATCTTCGTATCGAATTTTTCAACATCTTCAACCACACGCAATTTACGAATCCCGGAGGAAACATCAGCGACTCGTCGTTTGGGGTTGTTAGCAGTACCCGTCCTAACCGGATTGGACAGTTCAGCATTAAATTCTACTGGTAATTGAGCCAACCCAAGCGAGACATCGGGCCGGATCTTGCCTCGGTGCCTCGCTTGGGTTCGTTGCGCGTGTTAGGCTGTTGTCGATGAAGCGGGGCTGGAATCACCATGGCGGGCTCTTCCTAGTCGTGTCTATCCTCGTTCTGACTCTCGCTGATTCCACACCCTCGCTCGCTCAGGCGGCGCAAGGCTACCGTCAGCAGGCCACTGAGTTCGCTCGTTCCAAATCGTGGGACGAAGCCATCGCCGCTTACCGTAAGGCTTTGGATCTCGCTCCCAACGACGCGCTGACACATTACGACCTTGCTCTCGCTCTGCATTACAAGGGTGATACGAAGCAAGCCGTCGAAGAGTTCGAGTCCGCGATTCGGCTCAAACCGGGATGGGGCCAGGCCCACTATGGCTTGGGTGCCGCTCTGTATGACCTCCATGATCAGCCGGGTGCTCTGAAGGAACTACGCAAAGCGGTGGAATGCGAACCCACCAATGCCGCTGCGCATCGTCTCCTCGCGCGCGTTTATTCGGAGCAGAATGATTTTGCCGCCGCGGAACGCGAGCTCAACCGCGCGGTCGCGCTGAAGCCTTCCGCGGAGATGTATTTCGAGCTGGGACAAGTCGAAGGCCAACTCGGCAAGCTGGATGCTGCCGCGGCTCAGTTTCGCGCCGCGCTGCGGCTCGACCCAAAGTTGGCGCGCGCTCACGTCATGCTCGGCGTGACCTTGCGACGTCAGGGCGATCACAAAGGGGCTCTTGCCAACTTCCGCAAGGCCGTTGAACTCGATCCCACCGATCCCAACGCGCAATACAACCTCGGCATGGAACTCAAAGCGGAAGGTGATTTGCCCGGCGCCATTGCCGCTTTCCGACGGGCGATCGAAGTGCAACCCGATTTCGAGAAAGCTCACTATAGCTTAGGCATTGCTCTCCGCTCTCAAGGAGATACTGCAGCGTCTCACAAGGAACTGGACGAACTGAACGCACTGCACGAGTTTCGCGCCCGCCTCGCACAAGCAAAGCTGCTTATCCTTCAGGGTGTGGAAGCGCTGAAGAAGCAACAAGCTGGATGAAGCCCTGAATCTCTTCCAGAAGGCCATCGAACAGAGTCCGGAGTTGCCGACCGCCTACTACTACCTTGGTGTCACGTGGGACCGCAAACAGGACTACGCGCGCGCTAAGGAAGCTTACGACAAGGCTTTGCAATTGAAACCCGATTACGCCCAAGTCCACACCAGCCTCGGACTTCTTTACTGGCGCAATGGCGACCATGAACGCGCCCTTCAAGAGTTTCACCAGGCGGTAATGTCTGATGCCGATCTTCCTGACGCGCACTATAATCTCGCTCTTGCCCTGGCGCAGTCTGGGCAACTCGACGAAGCAGTCCGCGAGCTGAACGAAGCCCTGAGCCTTGATCCCAAGTACACCGACGCGCGTGTTCAATTGGGCTTGGTATTGAGTCAGAAAAACGACACGGCAGGCGCCATCAGCGTTTTCCGTGAACTTGTGCATCGCGATCCGGGTTTCGCGGAGGCCCATAACAATCTCGGATTGGCGCTGTTGCAGGCGGGCGAGAACGGCGCCGCAAAGTCGGAATTTCTTGAGGCTGTTCACCTGAAGCCTTCCTATGCGGAAGCGCACTATAACCTGGGATTGGCACTACAGAAGCAAGGAAAGGAGGCAGAGTCGCGCGCGGAGTTCGAGAAAGCTTTCCAAATTGAACCCGAGTTAAGAACCGTGGCTCACCCTTAGAAAAATGTTCTCACGGAGAAATTTCGCGTTGCTTGTTTTGATCGTGGCCGCTGTGACTATTTGTTGGTTGCCCGCCGTCGAACTCCGGGCTGGCAACGGCGTGCCGCAGTCGTCCAGCGGTGATTCTTCTGCGAAGGTCTGCGAGTTCGCTCCCCCGGGGACTTCTTTTTCCATTCCCTATGTCTCGCAAGCCCAGGAGTTGAGCACCAATCCTGATTCTCCCACCTGGGCACACGCGGCCGCGACGTGGATTGAGAAAGACTGCTCTCATCAAATCGACTATCCTCATCTCAAAACCGAAGTCCGTGCTTTTTGGACGGACTCCGACTTGTATCTCCTATTCATTTCTCCTTACACCGAACTGAATCTCTGGTTACCCGCCGACAACACCAAGGATCGCCTGAAACTCTGGGACCGCGACGTCGTTGAGTTTTTTCTAGGTGACGATTGGCAAAACATTAAGCGCTACCGCGAATTCGAAATCGCCCCCACTGGCGATTGGGTCGATCTCGCGATTGATCTCAATAAAGACACCTACGACGCCAAGTGGGATTCCGGTTGGCAACGCCAGGGGCGCATCGATGAAAAAAATCATATCTGGTACGCGGCGGCGCGCGTGCCACTGCGCTCCGTCAGTGAAAAACCAGTCGAAGCCGGCACCAAGTGGCGCGTTAACCTCTACCGCATCGACGGGTTGGGTGCAGACCCGGTGCGCCATTTTATGTGCTGGCAGCCGACTTGTGTCATCAACCGCGATCCTAATCACGTGCCCGAACATTTTGGAACTTTAGTTTTCACGAAATAAGACATTCGCTCCGAGAGGAAACAAAATGCCCTTTGCAAAAGAACCGAACCGCCGTGGATTCATGAAAATGCTGGCCGCCTCGCCGTTGCTAGCTCAAATCGCCGCTCAGGGCCTGTATGTAAAGTCCGCGGCCGCGATGGGTCTGGACCCGAAGAGCAATGTTTACACCCGCCTCGGAGTCAAAACCGTCATCAATTGCCGCGGAACATGGACTTACCTAAGCGGATCTCTGCAATTCCCCGAGGCCCGCGAGGCTCAAGCCGAAGCCGGGCGTTATTTTGTGAACATGGTCGAACTGCATCATGCCGTCGGGCGTCGCTTGGCCGAACTGACCGGGGCCGAGTCGGGAGTCATTACTTCGGGCGCCGCGGGAGCCATGGCCGCTGCCACGGCTGCCTGCATGGCCGGAAGTGACCCGCAAAAAATCTGGCAACTGCCTGATACCACCGGGCTGAAACACGAAGTGATCATGGTTGGCGGCCGCAGCGCATTTGACAGCGCCATTCGCCTGACCGGTGCGAAGTTGGTTCTCGTCGACAAGCCCGACGATATCGCCAATGCGATTACTCCGAACACCGCGATGATTTACACCACGGATCTGAAAGAGAAGCTCGATCGCGAAGCCGCCATCGCAAAACAGCATAACGTGCCCATGTTGCTGGACGACGCCGCAGGTATTCCCCCGATCGACAACATCAAACTCTACGCAAAAATGAAGCTCGACCTTTACACCTTCTCCGGCGGCAAGGGTTTGCGCGGCCCGCAATGCAGCGGCGTGCTCCTCGGCCGCAAGGACCTGATCGAAGCCGCGGTGCGAAACTCCTGCCCCTACGAGGGCGCCGTGTGCCGGCCCATGAAAGTTGGGAAAGAAGAGGTAATTGGCTGCCTGACCGCGATTGAGACTTGGCTGAATACTGATTCCAAGAAACTTTACGACGAATGGAACGCGCGCGTTGATCGTATCGCAAAGCTTGTCGATACCGTGCCGGGAGTGCAGACGGAAATCTACATCCCGGACGATGGCAATCGCTATCCGACCTTGCGTGTCTCATGGGACCAGGACGCGTGGGGCTTTGGCATCAAGGATTGCGTCGAGAAACTTCGCGAAGGGGATCCAGTCATCGAAGTCCTCGGTATTGATAATCCGAGCTTGGTTTCCGCAGTGCACGAAGGGATCGAGAAACCCAAACCCAATCCAAAGGAACTAAAAAAACAGAATCATATTGAGCTGGTTTCCATGACCATCCAGCCCGGTGAAGAGATGATTGTCGGAGACCGCCTGCGATCGATCCTCAGCTCCGCACGCAAGGGAAAAGCTGCGTGAGACGCTTATTATTGTCGGCTGTCTGCGTGTTCCTTTCCGCAGTACCCGTGCTCGCACAGAGTCCTCCGGATGCGAGCCCTCAAACCCATATCGCTCCAAATGGTTTCGACGCCGGCGACTACGTTTATGTCTCCGGTCAAGGCCCACGCGCGCGCCGCCGGAGCCACTTCCGCTAATTTTCCGGACCAGGTGCGTCAATGTCTCGAGAACATCCGCAAGGTCGTTGAATCGGCCGGACTCTCGATGGATCACGTCGTTTATGTTCAGGTGTATCTCGAGGATGTGAAGCACTATCAAGAGCTCAACGAAGTTTTCGCGAGCTACTTTCCGCACGACCCACCCGCACGCGCCGTCTTGGGCGTTGCACAGGTTCCCGAATCGCCACTACAAATCACCGCTGTTGCTGTCCGCGACCTTCGAGACAAGCGGCCAGTTTCGTTGCCCGGTTTTTCACAAAACAAAGCCTACTCTCCCGGCATGCTCACCTATGACCGCCTGTTTGTTTCCTCTATACCTGCAGGCGATTTTGCCGGAAAAGCCGTCCCCAAGGAACCAGCGGAGCAAGTCAACATGGCGCTAGACCAACTAAACTCCGTGGTTCAGGCGTCCGGCCTGACATTAGCCAACATGGTTTTCGTGAATCCCTATCTTACCGCGGCAGTGCCGATGCGGGTCATGAACGAGCAATACGCGCGTCGCTTCGAATTTGGAAATACTCCGGCTCGCGCCACCATCCAAGTCTCCAGTCTGCCCGAAGCCGCGCAGATCACCTACACTGGCGTTGCGGTGCGTGATCTGAGCCAGCGGCGCTCGATCCGCCCCAAGAATATGCCACCGAGTCCCACGGCCAGCCCGTGTGTTTTTGCCGGAGATACTCTTTATTGTTCCGCGAAGAGCGGATTCATTCCCGGGGCGAACGGAGGTGTGTACGCCGCTTCGACAAAGGACCAGACCCGCCAGACCATGCGCAACCTCCTCGACAATCTAGAGGAAGCAGACATGAATTTCGATCAGGTGGTCTCCACTACGATTTACTTGGATAATCTGAAGGAACTGTCGCAATTTGCCACTGTCTACCAAAAATATTTCAAGGGATCGTTGCCTTCACAAACGACCGTTCAGCAGCTCGCGCCGGCCGAACGGAAACCCGACAAAGACGACCACTACCCCGATTTGGAGCAAATGTCACTCATCGCCGTGCGTGGACGAAGCAGCTCAACGATGCGTCCTCTGCCGTAGATTCAACCTCAATCGGGATTCTTAGGCATCGGCACAAATACCCTCACAGCCAGAATGTGCGCCTTCGCCGTGGAAGCCTTCTGATTGTAGAACCCGACGGTACAGTTCGGCCGAAAATAATAAGCGTCTCCCGCCTTGGCGTGATGTAAGCCCTCGATTCCATCCATCCCGCCGCCCGCGGCCATTTGCCCTTCTCCATCCAGCACTAGATAAATCTCTTCCGCCACCTCGTGGTGGTGCGGAGTATTTGTACCGCCAGGCGCAAAGTCCATCAGGAAAAAATCAGCCACAGTATAGGTCGCGTTAATTCGGTCACGCGCGCCCGTACGCGGCCCGATCAGAAGTTTGTAGAGCACGGAGTTCGGATGACCTCCGACAGTCTCTTCCTTGAGCTCGGCTAAATTAGCTACTGTCAATTCTGTCGGAGGCGAGAGTGGAGTGTCTTGAGGGATTCGAACTGTGGTCACCACCACACGAAGCGCTTGGCTCGACGGATTGGAAACGCTGTGCTTGACTGTCGGAGGCACATAGGCGAAATCATTCTGCGCCAACGAATGCGATTGCTCACCGTAGTGAAGCATTCCGCTGCCGCCTAGAACGAAATACAGTTCTTCTTCCCGTGGATATTCGACCATCTGGCAGTTGCCATGTGGCGCCACTGTCAACTCTCCAAAGCGCGCTACGCTTTGCGGCAGTTTTGGCTCAGCGTCTCCCTCACCAAAGATCGCGGTGTAATGGCAGGACTCGCTGGACAAATCATTCTGCTGCTCTCTAAGAGCTGCAACGTCGCGGTACAACCACGTGGGCTCGACTTTCCTCTCCTGCATGAGCAGCCCCATCCCCATCGCGAAAAGGATTACAGGGAACCCCCGCATGCGTGTCCTCCAGTGAATTCGACACATTCTCCCTCAACGAGCACCATACATCCAGGTGTTTGCTCATGGGGAAAGAATACCGCCAACCGAGAAGCTGCGCGCAGCGCTTCTGGCGTTTCTACTTTCGTGCCAGGACCTCGGTTGGCTGGGCAGCGGAAGCCGGAGACAGCGCCGCATCCACCACGGCTAATCCTTCTTCCATGATGTCCAGACCTTGGCGCAGTTCATCCTCGGTGATGATCAACGGCGGGCAAACCCACAACATATTGAACCGGCTGAACGCATAAAGATGCTTGCTCTTCAAGTGGCCGGCAAGCTTGTTCATCTCCGGACTACTGCCGTTGAACGGGGCCAATGGTTCGCGCGTGCCTTTATCCTTCACCAGTTCCAAAACGCTGAAGAGTCCTTTGTAGCGAACATCCCCAACGCAATGATATTTCTGCTTCATCGCTTCGAGGCGTGCGGCCAGATAGCGCCCCTGCCGCTCGACATTCTGGAAAATTTTTTCCTCTTCGTAGAGATTCAGATTTGCGACCGCAGCCGCGCAACAGACCGGGTGGCCGCTGTACGTCAGCCCACCCCAGAGCATGTTGGTCTCAAAGTGTTTGGCAATCGCGTCGGAAACAATCACGGCGCCGAGAGGGAGATAGCCGCTGGTCAAGCCCTTCGCGCAGGTGACGATGTCGGGACGAATGCCGAAATGTTGCGTGGCCAGCCATTTCCCGGTGCGTCCGAATCCGCTCATGACCTCGTCGTCGATCAGCAAAATGCCGTATTTGTCGCACAGCGCGCGCAGCTTTGGATAGTAATCGTCCGGCGGAACCAGCAAACCGTTCGACCCCGTGATGCCTTCAACCAGAATCGCCGCAACTGTGTGTGGGCCTTCCATCTGAATAACTTCTTCAATATGCGAAACGCATTCGCGATGGCAGGTTTCCACCTTTTGTCCGAACGGGCAGCGATAGCAGTACGGATCGAACACGCGAACGATGCCAGGAATGCCCGGCTCGACAGGCCAACGCCGCGGATCACCCGACGCGGTCATCGAACCCATGGTGGCGCCGTGATACGAACGATAGCGCGTGATAATCTTCTCGCGGCCGGTAAAAAGCTTCGCCATTTTCATGGCGTTTTCGTTGGCTTCGGCGCCGCCCAGTGTGAAAAAGGCTTTGGCCAGCCCCGTGACTTCAGCAAGCTTTTTGCCGAGCAGTCCGCGCGGTTCTGTGGCAAAGCCAGGTCCGGCGAAGCACAGTTCGTCGACCTGCTTCTTGATAGCCTCGAGCATTTTGGGATGCTGGTGGCCAATGTTCAGGTTGATCAGCTGCGAGCTGAAGTCCAGCCAGCGATTGTCGTCGCCGTCCCAGAACCAAACTCCTTGCCCGCGCTTCATGTGAATCGGATTGGATGCTCCCTGCACGGACCAGGAGAACATAGTGTAGTCGCGGTTTTCTTGAACCACTTTGCGGGAATGAGAATCCATAACGCCCTGCCTTCCTTGAAATCTTGCGCGCGGTCAGCGCTGTTGCAGAATCCAGTCCATTGTTTTGGACGCCAGCCGATCCAGCGCCACCACCGACATTTCCAGATGCTCTTCTTTTGTATCTTCTATCTTATTATGGCTGATTCCGTTCAGCGACTGCACGAACATCATCACCGTGGGAATTCCCGCCCGCGACACTTCGGCCGCGTCGTGCAGCGGTCCCGAGGGCATGCGATGCGAAGTGCCTGACGTCTCCCGAACCGCTTGTTCGCACAGTCCCAGCAAGTGCGGATGAAACGGCACGGGTTCGATGTTCCACAGCCGCGACCAGTTCACCGTGCAATGTTCTTCCGCGGCAAAACGTTGGCTGGCCTCCTGAGCTTCGCGATACATCTGGGCAAGAATGTTGGCGTCGAGGTCGCGCTGGTCCAGCGTAACTTCGCAGCGCCCCACCACCGCGGTGACGATTCCCGGGAACGTCTTCACGCTGCCCATGGTACAAACCGCGTCTTCGTGTTTCTTCGCGATGCTCCGGATTTCCAGCGCCAGCTTCGCCGCTGCGGCAAGGGCGTCGCGTCGAGCGTTCATGGGCGTCGATCCGGAATGCGCTTCTTGTCCGTGGAACGTAATGATGTGCCGCTCAACGCCTTTGGTGCCAAGGACCACGCCAAGCGGCAAGCCCATGCGCTCGAGCACTGGCCCTTGCTCGATGTGCAGTTCAAGATAGGCTGCAGCGTTCTTACGTTCTTTCCCCGCCTCAGGAAACTTGTCAATTTCCACGCCGCAGCGCCGCAACGCATCCTCTAATTTCACGCCGTCACGATCGGTGCGCCCGCGGTCTGCTTCAATCGAATGGGTTCCCGCAAATGCCGACGAACCGAGCAAGCTGCGGCCGAAGCGCGCGCCTTCTTCGTCGGCCCAGTCCACCAAGCGGACCGTGACCGGAGGGCGACCTGCGAATTCCGTAGCAATTCGACGCAACACTTCGAGGCCTGCCAGCACATTCAGCGAGCCATCGAGCCAACCTCCGTTCGGCACCGAATCGAGATGCCCTCCAATCAACAGGCATTTTTCGGACGCGCCCGCCAGCGTGACCCAGTTATTTCCCGCCGCGTCGTAGTGATGCTCAACGGGAAGTTCCTTCACTTTGGACGCAAACCACTCGCGCGCCTTCAGCCAGGTGTCCGTCCACGCAACGCGCTGCGCGCCGTTTTCGTCACTCGTCAGTGAGCGAAGCTCCTTCAATTCCGCAACTGTGCGTTTGGGATTCAGGCTCATAGGTTCGCTCAGAAATGGCTCGGCTCGCGCTTCAGCATTCTGCCGCGGCCGCGTTCACCGACGAATTTGCCATCACGCACCTGCACTTTTCCGCGCACGGTCACAACCGAAGGTCGGCCCTCAATCGGCATCCCTTCGAATCCGCTATAGTCATTGTTCACGTGGTGCGACGTCGCAGAGACGACGCCCCGATAATTCGTATCGTAAATCACCAAGTCAGCATCGCTCCCCTCGGCGATAGTGCCTTTGCGCGGGTAAAGCCCAAAAAGCTTTGCAGCCCGGGTACTGGCCGCATCTACAAAGCGATCCATGTCCAGCCTTCCGCGCTTCACACCGTGCGTATACAACAGATTGACGCGATCTTCGATTCCCGGAATCCCGTTGGGAATGTTGACGAACGAATCTTTGCCCATCAACTTCTGCTCGGTGTCGAACGGGCAATGATCCGTCCCTACCGTATCGATCGAGCCGCCCGCCAGTGCGTTCCAAAGCGCAGCTTGATTGTGCTTCGCGCGCAAAGGTGGCGACATCACATGCTTCATTCCTTCAACGCCGGGCCGTTCGGCGTAACTCTTGTCGAGCAGGAAATGCGGCAGCACGGATTCCACGTGAATCTTCACGCCTCGTGCCTTGGCCCCGAGCGCAGCATGCAACGCCTTCTCGCACGAGAGATGAACAACGTAACCCGTTGCTGCCGTGTTTTCTAGAAAAGTCGCGAACCGGCCGGTGCCCTCGGCTTCGACCGATTCCGGGCGGCTCGGTTCGTGCCATTCGGGGCCGGTCTTTCCTTCCGCCACGAGCTTTTGCTGCAAGCGCGCGACAAGTTCTGCGTTCTCGCAATGCGCGGTGACAATCACGCCCAGCCGCTTGGCAAGCTCCAGGGTCTGATACATTTCGCCATCGTCGACCCCAAAGAAGTTCTTGTACGCGAGAAAGATTTTGAACGACGCAGTGCCGTCCGCAACAATCTGCCGCAACTGTGCTTCGGTTTCTTTCACAAACTTGGTTACGGACATGTGAAAGGCGTAGTCGCACGCGCTTTTGCCTTCGGCCTTTGATTTCCAGAGTTGATAGCCCTCCAGCGCGTCATCGTTGCGATTCGGGCAGCACATTTCGATGTACGTAGTTGTTCCGCCGATAAGCGCCGCGATGCTGCCGGTTTCGTGCGTGTCTTTAGCAAAAGTCGCCATGAACGGAAGATAGATGTGCACGTGAGGATCGATGAAGCCGGGAAAAACCAGTTTGCCCGTGGCGTCGATCACTTCAGTATTCGGCGGAGCATCCAGATCTTTGCCGATGCGCGTGATCGTCTCGTTTTCCACGTAGAGGTCCGCCTGCACGCGCGAGCCCACCGTCACGATTTCTCCATTCCGGATCAGCAAAGCCATCTGTCACTCCCGCGATGCGTCACATCTTCCTCAGTGAATGTGGATTCCCATCTTCTCCCGATATGCCTGCATCTTTTCCCAATCTTCGGTCACTTCGCGCTGCGACTCCGAAAGTTGTTTCCAGGTAACCGGCGCCCGCCCCGATGGTTCTTCAATCATGCGGATGCAATCTTCTACGGGACAAACGTTATAGCAAAGGCGGCAACCGACACAATCCTCTTCGCGCACCTCAACGCGGGGACGCGAGTTCACTGCATCGTCCTTGCCGTTCGCGCGAATATCGTAAGACTGAGGCTCGACGACGCTGCCATCTTTGGCAATCAAGTCGATGCACTGATGGGCCGTGTCGTTGCAGGCGACGTAGCAAAGATTGCAGCGGATGCATTTCTGCTGGTCGATGCGCGCCACCGCGCGAAACGAAAGATCAAAACTGTTGAAGTCCGACACCCGATTCAAACTTTGGCCAACCACGTCGGAGACGCTTGCGAAGCCCTTTTCATCCATCCAATTCGATAGCCCGTCGCACAAATCCTCCACAATCCGGAAACCGTAGTGCATCACCGCGGTGCAGACCTGCAGGCTGCTGGCGCCAAGCAGCAGAAATTCTGCCGCATCGCGCCACGTAGAGATGCCGCCCATCCCCGAAATCGGCAGCTTCGAACCGCTAACGATCGCATCTCTTCCCAGCGCCGACAGCATATTCAGCGCGATGGGTTTCACCGCCGGGCCAGCGTACCCGCCGTGGCCGCCCTTTCCTCCAATATTGGGCGTAATTTCCAGTGTCTCCAGATCAACGCCGATGATGGAATTCAGCGTGTTGATCAGCGAGATCGCATTCGCTCCCGCCGCGACCGCCGCGCGCGCCGGCATCACAATATCCGAAATATTCGGCGTCAGTTTCACGATTACTGGAATCTTCGCCACTTCCATCACCCATCGTGTAATCTGTTCACAATATTCCGGCACTTGCCCCACGGCGCTGCCCATTCCGCGTTCGCTCATCCCGTGCGGGCACCCATAATTCAGTTCGATCCCGTCGGCGCCCGTGTCCTGGATCCGGCGAATGATGTCGTGCCACGTTTCTGGTTTAGACTCCACCATCGCCGAGACGATCACCGCGCGGTCCGGCCACGCTCGTTTCACTTCTGCAATTTCCCGAAGATTTACTTCCAGCGGCCGGTCAGAAATCAGCTCGACGTTGTTGATCGCCAGCATTTTCTGCCCGCCGTAATGCCACGCGCCATACCGATTGGAAACATTCAGCACCGGAGCGCCTATGGTCTTCCACACCGCACCGCCCCATCCCGCTTCGAATGCGCGATGCACCTGCATTCCCGAGTTGCTCGGCGGCGCGGAGGCCAGCCAAAACGGATTCGGCGAACGAATGCCCGCAAAATTGATACTCAGGTCAGCCACGTCCCACCAACCTTTCATGAATCGACCGCGCGGCCAGCTTGCCGTCTTCGACGGCCATCACCGTGGAGGCAGCTCCTCGCGCGCGAATACAGTCGCCCCCGGCGTAAACACCCGGCGTACTGGTCTCGAAATTTCCGTTCACCTGGATAAACCCTTTGTCGGTCTTGAGTTTCAGCATCGCAGCCAGTGACGGTTTCTCCTGGCCAGTGGCCTTCACAATTTGGTCTGCGGCGAAAATAAACTCGGACCCGGGCACTGGCTGCGGGAAGGGGCGTCCCGACGCATCGGCCTGCCCCAAACTCATCCGCACGCATTCCAGCGATTTCACCGATCCGTTTTCCACGTGGACACGCACTGGCTGAGTCAAAAATGAAAAACTCACGCCCTCTCGTTTGATGAAGTCGTATTCGTGAGCATATGCGGTCATTTCTTTTTCCGAACGGCGATACACCATGGTGACCTGGTTGGCGGCGAGGCGCTTGGCGATGGTCGCGCAATCAATCGCGGTATTACCCGCGCCGATCACCACAACATTGCGTCCAACAACAAGCCTGTTCGTATGCAATTTGCTTTGCTCGATGTATTCCAGTCCGTCCAGAATGTGCTCCTCCCCAGGAATGCCCAAAGTAGTGGTAATCCCAAGGCCCACACTGAGAAAAACTGCTCCGAAGTCTCCTTGCAGATCGGACAAGGTCAGATTGATGCCAAGCTCTTTGCCTGTTTCCATCTTGATGCCGAGCTTTGTGAGCATTGCAACTTCCGCCAGCGCCACTTCGACGGGTTCACGAAGACCGATGATTCCATAGGTTGAAAGGCCGCCAGCCAAATCCCGTCTTTCGAACAAAGTCACGCTGTGCCCGCGTTTGGCGAGTTCCCCGGCACAAGACAGACCCGCCGGACCAGCTCCAATCACCGCAACTTTCTTCTCTGTAGCTTTCGCGGGTTGAAAAAGGTCCAGGCCTCTTCCATAAACGAAATCCATGGCGTGTCGCTGCAAGCGGCCGATCGCGATGGGCTTGTGTTCCGCGCCGAGCACACACGCGCCTTCGCACAATTCTTGCACCGGGCACACGCGCGCGCAGGTAGCGCCGAGAAGATTGGACTCCAGGATGGTGCGCGCCGAACCGCGCAGATTGTGCGTGGAAATTTTCTTGATGAACCTGGGGATATCGATGTGCGTGGGACAGGCGTGCGTGCATGGAGCGTCGTAGCACATCAAGCACCGCGCTGCCTCGATGGCGGCCTCATTGCCCGTCAGCGGTGGCAGAAGTTCGTCGAGCGCATTCGCACGCGCCGTCTTTTGCTGAAGTCCCGTCAAGCGAGCCTCCCGATGCTTATCCCCGGTTAAACCGCATGGCTCCGGATGAAGAAAGGTTAGAAGCGAAATGTGCTTTATTCAACATCCATTCCCTGGGACAAACCTATTTCAACCCGGGCACTTGCCGAGGCATCAAAAGAAAGTACAATCCGCCCGAAACCATGAAGCCGACGAACCACGCATAGTCGTAAAGCCACCGCAGCGCAGGAACGGCCAGGCCGATTAGCGCGACCGCTATGCCCGCCACCAGAGCCAAAATCGCTTTTTGGTTGAACCCGTTCCGATACTCGTACACTCCTCCGCGACGATACAATTCTTCCACCTTAAGCAGCCGGTGCCGCACCACGTAGTAATCGCAAATCATGATCCCCGCAATCGGGCCGAGCAGCGCCGAACAACCCACCAGCCAGCCAAAAATATACGAACTGAAATCGCGCAACAATTTCCAGGGCATCATTAATATGCCCGCTACGCCGGTGATCAGCCCACCCGTCCGGAACGAAATCAGGCTGGGTCGCAGGTTTGAAAAATCATTGGAAGGAGACACCACATTGGCCGCAACGTTGGTATTCAGCGTGGCCACAAGTAGCGCCACCAGCGCGATCAGCGCCACGATCGGTTGATTGAATCGCCCGAGCAGGACCACCGGATCCCAGATTGCTTCACCGAAAATCACTGCCGATGCAGAAGTAACCGCGACACCGATGAAAGAGTACAGCGTCATCGCGGTAGGCAATCCCAGCGCTTGTCCCAGCATTTGTGCTCGTTGCGATTTCGCGTAGCGCGTGAAGTCGGGAATATTCAGCGCCACCGTGGCCCAAAAGCCGACCATGCCGGTCAGCGCCGGAATGAAGAAGCGCACAAATTCCGAAGTGCTGTGGAACTTGCTCGGCGTGTGCAACACCGGGCCCAATCCGCCGGCCTTGCGGGTAATCCAAAAGAGAAGCAGCAATCCCACCACCAGCATGAATGGCGCGCCAATGCCCTCAAGAAATTTGATGGTTTCGATGCCGCGCCAAATCACGTACATATTGAGCGCCCAGAAGAGAAAGAAGCAGATCCAGTTGCTCCCCGGCACATTTGCCGCGCCCGGCCACACAATGCGCAGCATCGAGTAGATCGCTTGCCCGCCAATCCATGCCTGAATGCCAAACCATCCGCATGCCACAAGCGCGCGCAGGACCGCGGGCACGTTCGCCCCGCGCACGCCAAACGATGCGCGAACGAATACAGGAAATGGTATGCCGTAGCGGGTACCGGCATGCGCGTTCAGCAGCATGGGAATCAACACGATCAGATTGCCCAGCAGAATCGTGAACACCGCCTGAATCCAACTCATGCCCCCGGCAATCAGCCCCGACGCCAGCATGTACGTGGGAATGCATACGCTCATGGCCACCCACAGCGATGCGTAGTTGTAGGTGCCCCACGTGCGCCTTTCCGGGGGAATCGGGGCTAAGTCAGGATTGTAGAGTGAGGCGTCGACCCGTGTAAGTTCCATCCTTTATCCCTGAGAAATCGCAATGAGGCGTCAGACTATAGCATGCGCCCGGAAATTCCACTGAACCGCTGTCGTGCGCTCACCTTCGTTGAGCTACTCTTCGCCGATGTCCTCGTTCCACACCGCGGGATTCTCGCGAATATAATCCGCAAGCAGCGAAACGCATTCTTGCGAGTCCAGATCGATCACCTGCACTCCCAAGGATCGCAGCCAATCGATCCCTCCTTGGAAGTTCCGGCTCTCCCCAACCACCACGGTGCCGAATCCAAACTGGCGCACCAGCCCGCTGCAATACCAGCATGGCGCAAGCGTGGTTGCCAGAATCAGCTTTCGGTAACTTTTTTGCCGGCCCGCTTTTCGAAACGCGTCCGTCTCTCCATGAACCGAGGGATCGCCGTCCTGCACCCGGCGGTTATGTCCCGCGCCGACCAGTTTCCCTGTTGGATCGAAGATCGCAGCACCGATCGGTATGCCGCCTTCTTTCAGGCCAAGGCGGGCTTCGCCGAGAGCGACCGCGAGCATGGCCTGATAGTCCGGCGCAGTAGTCATATCTTCTCCTGGCTCAATCACAAAAAAGTCCCGCATCACTGCAAACAACTGAACAGCCATTCAAACCGAAACGGCATTTTTGCATCTTCGAATCGAAACTTTAGCGCATCGATTCCTGTTCTGTAATCGAAATAGCCCTTGTGCCCTGTAGACAGAGCCTATATCGTACCCGCACTTATTCTCCGATTGCTTGAACAAATGAACCGACGGAGACGATCCTGACCATGGCGCAAGCTCATCCGAAACAAGGAAGCTACGGACTGCGGCGCGAAGTTCTCTCCCCAATGGAGACGCTGGCGCAGTCGGTCTCCACAATCGCGCCAACCACCACGCCCGTTGCCACAATTCCGCTGCTCTGTGCGCTAGCCGGAAATGGCACCTGGCAGGGGCACAACTCCCGGTCTCCCCGCGCTGAACGCCGCTTGCTTCACCATTCCGCTGCTGGCGCCCGACGCCTTGGGCGGTGCCATTCCTTCCAACGATCCCTACGAAGCCAACTTCACCACCGGACAGCGCAATATTTTTCGCCAAGCCTGGCAGCGGCGCATGGACGTTTCGTTCGTGAAGAACACCAGCCTCTCTGAGCGGATGAACCTGAAGTTCAGCTTTGACGTTTTCAACATCACCAACACTCCCAGCTTCGATGTGCCCATCGACAACGTTACGCAAAACCAGTATTACAACGGCTTCCCCACGGTTGGAACACCTGCATCGCCCACAGCCTGCGGAGGCTCGAACACGGGCTGCTACAACTGCCCCTATGGTTTGGGCAACGTGAACAAGACCATCGGCAGCGCTCGCCAGATTCAGTTCTCTGTTCACCTCGTCTTCTGAGGGCGGACGCCTGTGCTCTAGGGCTACTGCCGCGGCCCCGTGAATCCGCGGATTGCGCATTCGCCTCGATCGACGTACCCTTTTCTTGTTTGAGGTACTCGTATGCCTTCCAACATCAATCTTCTGATCAACGGTCAGACAGTCCGCGTCGATGCCGAGCCGAACGACACCCTACTTTCCGTACTCCGCGAACAGCTCGACCTCACTGGCAGCAAGTATGGCTGCGGCGAAGGCCAGTGCGGGGCGTGCACCGTCTTGATTGACGGCAAGGCCCATCGTTCTTGCATCACTCCGGTATCGAGCGTGGCCAATAAATCAGTGACCACCATCGAAGGCCTCGCCCGCGGCCAGCATCTTCATCCCGTGCAGCAAGCTTTTCTCGACGAGGACGCCATGCAATGCGCCTACTGCACCTCTGGCATGATCATGTCCGCCGTTTCTCTCCTGAACAACAAGCGCAATCCTTCCGACGAAGAGATTCTTCAGTTTATGCAAGGCAACATCTGCCGTTGCGGCACCTATCCTCGCATCGTCTCTGCCATTCGCAAGGCCGCAGCCACCATGCCGGAGCCACGCCCATGAGCGACAAGCCGCTTTTCCCCGACGCAATTGAGCCCGAGCGTTACGAGCTCTCGGCTCCTCCTTCCTGGCTTTTTGAATCCGATCGCCGTTCCTTTTTCAAATTCTTTGGCGCCGGTCTTTTCATCATTTGCGCTGTTTCCAAAGCAGTCGCCCGTCAGGAATCAGGCGCCTCCCGGAGAAACACCGAGGATTCTCTTCCCAAGGAAATTGATGCCTGGCTGCACATCGGCGAAAAGGGAGACATCACCGTTTTCACCGGCAAAGTGGAAGTCGGCCAGAACATTCGCACTTCCCTTTCCCAGGGAGTTGCCGAAGAACTTCGCGTGCCTCTCGATTCGGTTCGCCTCGTCATGGGCGACACGCAGCTTGTTCCCTTTGACATGGGCACCTTCGGCAGCCGCACCACTCCCACAATGAACCTACAGTTGCGCCGCGTATCGGCCGCCGCTCGCGACGCCCTGATCGCCATCGCCGCGAAGCAATGGAACACGGATCCTTCGCATCTCTCCGCCGCGGATGGCAAAATTCTGGAAGCCGGTTCGCAGCGGTCCGCGACTTATTCGGAACTGGTGAAGGGCCAGCAGATCACACAGCTCCTTCCGTCGGAAGATCCGCTCATCCCTCCTGCACAGTGGAGTGTTGCGGGACGCACCGTGGCGAAGGTGGACGGCCGCGACTTTGTTACCGGCGCGCATCGCTATCCCTCCGACGAGAAACTTCCCAACATGCTCTATGGGAAAATCGTCCGTCCGCCGGCCTTTGACGCAACCCTCTTGTCCGCCGACACCAGCGAAGCCAGCAAACTCCCCGATGTCACCGTGGTTCGCGACGGAAATTTCCTCGGCGTTGCCGCGCCAACTTCGGCGCTCGCCGCGAAAGCCGCGGCCGCCATTCACGCCACCTGGAAGTCCGACCCACAGCCTTCCAATGCGCAGCTTTTCGAGTATCTGAAGAAGAATCAGCTGCCCGCCAGCGAGCGCGAGGGCTCACGGTTCGAGGTTGGCAACGTCAGTTCGGTCTTTTCCGCCACGCACAATCGGCTGCAATCCACATTCAACATCAACTACATCGCGCACGCCCCGCTCGAACCTCGCGCCGCTCTCGCCCAGTGGGACGGCGATCAACTCACCGTTTGGACCGGCACGCAGCGCCCCTTTGGCGTCCGCAGCGAACTCGCATCTGCCTTCCACATGCCCGAACAGAAAATCCGCGTCCTGATGCCAGACACCGGTTCCGGCTACGGAGGCAAGCACACTGGCGACGCAGCCTTGGAAGCGGCCCGGCTCGCGCGCGCCGCAAAGCAGCCCGTTAAAGTCGTCTGGACCCGTGACGAAGAATTCACCTGGGCCTATTTCCGCCCGGCGGGCGTCATTGAAATTACCAGCGCAGCGGATCCCGCCGGAAAACTCACCGCATGGGAATTTCACAATTACAATTCGGGCGGTGCTGGAATTCGCACCTACTATGACGTGCCCAACCAGCTCATCGAGTTCCATGCCGTCAAATCTCCTCTTCGCCAGGGCTCCTATCGCGGCCTCGCTGCCACCGCAAACCATTTCGCCCGCGAAGTTCACATGGACGAAATCGCTCACTCCCTCAAGATGGATCCCCTGGAATTTCGCGTCTTGAACCTCAAAGAAGAACGGCTTCGCGCTGTATTCATCGAGGGCGCAAAGAAATTCGGCTGGAGCGCTCCCAAACCCGCCCATCACGGTTACGGCGTCGGCGGAGGTTACGAAAAACTTGGGTATGTCGCGACCTTTGTGGAAGTCGCTGCCGCCCCGGATGGAAATATCAAAATCCTGCGCGTTCTGACGGCCTTCGACTGCGGCGCCGTCGTAAATCCCGATGGCCTTCGCAATCAGATCATCGGCGCCAACATCATGGGCCTCGGCGGAGCATTGTTCGAGACCATCGAGTTCGACAATGGACGCATCCTGAACAACCGCTTCTCCAAATATCGCGTCCCTCGCTTCCGCGATGTTCCCGCGATGGACTCGCTCCTCCTGGATCGCAAGGACCAGCCGCCCGTGGGCGCGGGCGAAGCTCCCATCGTGGGCCTGGCCCCGGCGATTAGTAATGCGGTCTTTGACGTCGCCGGAATTCGGCTGCGCTCGCTGCCAATGGCCCCGCTGCTTGTCCCTCAGGGACGCCAGATTTCCTAGCCTCGTCAACGCCAATTTGGACGCATTTCTCTCGCAGAACTTCCGATCTGGCCAACTTTCAGAGAAGCCAACAGGCGAATTCAGCCGTCTAACCGGGAATCAGCGGTAATCGGCAGGGGTGTCGAACCGATCGATCCGTTGCCATTCCCGTGGGAAGTGTGTTCGTGTTTTCGTGACGTAAAGCTGAACTTGCGTTGTGCGCGAAACAGACGGTGGGACCGATGAACTCTCGCTTGGTGCCGATGCAGTTTTCGCGACCAGACGTCGAGGTGGATGTTCCTCGTAATCCCCCCGCGCGCTACGTTCGTTTCGGCTCATACGAACTGGATTTACGCCGCCAGGAGCTGTTCCGCGAGAGCTTGCGGGTCGCTCTGCCGCGCAAGGTCTTGGAAGTGCTCCTGATTCTGCTGGAGAAGCCGGGCGACGTGGTGACCCGCGAAGTTCTGCGCGCGCGGCTGTGGCCGCCGGATTCACAGGTCAATTACAACGCGAACGTCAACACCACCGTGAACAAATTGCGCCAGGTGCTCGGCGATTCCACGGATCAGCCAGCATTTGTCGAGACCATTCCGCGCAGAGGTTATTCCTTCATCGCCCGAACGGAGTATTCCAATCAGCCCTTGGCTACGGGCGAGCCCGGCGAGCATGCCCACCGCGCGCCAAGTTCTGAATCCCTCGCCGAACCGGTCGCCACATCTCGCAGAGCCTTCTTTCAGGAGGCGCGGCAGTCCGTCTCGTTCGTCATGGGAGCCGTCGGTTTACTGATCGCCGGTATTTTGCTTGGAGCAGTCGCGGCGTATCTGGCGTTTCGTCACTGATCGCGGAGAACGCGCCTTTCCTACATTCCGTTTAAAAATTGCCTATAAGAAACCAGTGGGCTTTAGGTTTTCCTTGGCTCTGTCCGCCGTTTCCAGCTTCGTGCGCGTGTAGGTCCACCGTGGCACCACTGACGTCTCCCCCCTCACAGATCCCACCGTGCAGATTACCGCAGCGGGTTCCTCAAGCGTGGCTCGCTGCACCTTGCCAAGAATGCAAGATCCGTGGACGCATCAGCGGGTGTCGCCGTAGGATCGCTTTATAGGTCTCCCACGTCAGGCCGTCGCCACGAGTGCGCCGGCTGAGCCACTTCTTCCAGATATGACAGACCTCCTGATAGAACTTCCGATACTTCGGTAGTTCGTCGGTCGTCCGTAATATTGGTAGTGACCCCGGAGCTTGGCGTTGAGGGCTTTCTGCTGCTGTCCACCGGCTCGTGTCGGTTCTCTTGGCACCATTCGGCGATGCCGTCAGGCCCCTTTTAAACCGTTTCTTCATCGTTCTCACGTGCACGTGAACTTCCCCTTTCGACTGCGTGTGCATACGTGCGTGAAGCCGAGGATATCCAAAGTGCAGGTTTCTTCCCCTGCCTCTTCGCATTGGCCTCTGCATACCGCCCGAATTCCACCAGCCGCGTCTTCTCCGGGTGGAGCGTCAGACCGTATTTTGCGAACCGCTTCGGTAAGACCTCCATCACCCTGTCTGCGTCCTCCTTGTATTGGAAGCACAGTACGGCATCATCGGCGAATCGGATCTCGTGCGCTTGTCCCCTCAGTCGGGGCTTCACTTCGTTCTCGAACCATTCGTCGAGAAGGTTGGTAGGGACGAGTCTTGGTGGCGGTAGCCCGTGCGGAGCCTTGCGGTCGTAGGCGCTTTCGCGCCCACGCCTCACCGAGTAGGCATGGCCTCTTGCTCCCGTCTCCCCAAGCAGAACCCGGCGTGCAGATTCCCCGCACCGGCTCCCCAGATGACATTGTCGAAAGTAAGCATCGCTCAGACCATCGGTGTAGGTTTTGAGCAAACGGCAGTTTGAACCACGGTCGATCCTTCAGTCGCGTCCAATTCGTCCGACGTCTCTGTCCGCGACGATTCAAGGCGCTGATCCACTGGCGCTGCACTTGTTGCCGCACCCAGTTGAGCTTGCGCTCACAATGATGCAGCCCGAAGTACTGATAGAAGCCCCGCAACATCTCGTCAGACGTTCCTGTTGCTCCCATCGTCTCCAGTGTCTGTTATGAAGGATCCACTCCCGTGTCCGGGCTAAGAATTTCCGACAACTCTTAGCGCTGGGGATACGAATCAGAGCAAATCGCCCCTTCCGATCCACCCCACAGACATGTTTGAAGCCCAGAAATTCAAAGGTCTCTGGTCTCCCCAGTCCGTGCCGCAGACATGTCATGCCTGCAAATCGTCCAAAGAGTATGCGCCGAGTTTTCTCCTCGGCCAGCTCCAGACCGAATTCCGCGAACCGCTCCCGCACTCTCTGCTGGAAATGGTCCGCATCCTGTCGGAACTGGAAGCTCACCACGAAGTCATCAGCGAAACGCACTAAATACGCCTCGCCTCGACACTTCGGTTTGATCTTCTTCTCAAACCACAGATCGAGAACAAAGTGGAGGTAGAGGTTGCTCAACACGGGTGAGATCGAACCACCCTGTGGGTCCCTTCCTCTGCGTAGGTGACAACTCCGTCTTGCATCGCACCGGCATGAGCCATTTTCCGATCAGGCCCAGGATCACCGGGTCGGCAATGCGATGAGCCACCATCTTGCGTAGCCACTGATGACTGATACGCGTGAAATAGCTGCGGATGTCAGCTTCAAACACCTGCCCTACCTTCTTCGTCACGATCTGCATGCGCAGAGCTTGCAGCGCGTGGTGAGGATTTCGGCCAGGTCTAAAGCCGTAACTGCAATTCAGGAAATCTGCTTCGAACACGGCTTCCAGAATGCGCGCTACCGCTCGTTGCAGCAGCCGGTCCGCGGCCGTTGGAATTCCAAGCGGTCTGGTTCCGACTTTGCCCGGCCCTTTGGGTATATCAACTCTGCGGACCGGTGGTGCGTGGTAGGTGCCTTCCTTCAGCTGTTTGCAGATCGCCTCGACTCGCGTTTCTAGCTCGTTTCCAAACTGCTCGGCACTCTGTCCATCGACGCCGCCTGCTGCTTTCCGGTTCATCTTTCCCCAAGTCTCCTTGAGAAATTCCGGTGTCAGCAGGTGGGCCAATGAGGTAAACCGCGCCTTGCGATCCAACTTTGCTTTCTTCGCTATCTGACTCAGTTGTGTTGACATCAGACTCCTGCCTCCGTGTGTGCAGGTGATGTTTCCCTTGAGTCAGTCTTCATCTGCTTCGCCGCTTCCCCGTGTGCGCAGCTTTCCCGCGCTCTGAGTACTACCAGCGAATCCGACTTCGCACCATGGCGTCTGCCTTTCTCAGGAATAATCCTTATCGTCCGGCATACTCTATCCGCCTCGTGTGCGGACCAAGACCACAGTGGATCTCCCAGGTCCCTTGATGCTTCCTTCTCCTAACGTGCCGTGCTCACTGACCCCGCCGCAGTCTCCGGCCACCTCGCCTTTTGCGGTGTACCTACTGGTGCCTCCCAGCCACTACGATGCTGTCGGCCTGCGGTCAAGTATTTAACGAGGCTCAATCGCTTCACTTTCGTTACGGCTCGCTCGTCGCTCTGTCTACGCTTGGCCAGATTCGTTACCTCCTCCAGCCCAAGACTCGATTCCCGGTGAGGCGGCTGCACCTCTTGTCGGGGCGGGAATTTCACCCGCTGGAAGCACCAGGTTTATCCTTGCACATGAAATATGCAGTGACATCTATATCCAGGATCCACTCCGTGGGCCGAGTACAGATGACTCGTCTCACTTCGTCCAGCGCTTGGTGCTGCCCTTTTCCGGGTCGAAACCTCGTACGAGCAGTCGAGAAAGTCCTGTTCATAAATAGCGTTCAGTATTTCGGCTGTCGCCTTCTGCACGATCTTGTCCTCCAGAGCGGGAATCGAGAGTGGTCTCTGTTTCCCGTCTTCCTTCCGGATATAGACCCTGCGTAAAGGTTGTGCCTGATACTTGCCATTCCTGAGCCGCTCATGGAGAGCTTGGATGTTTCCCGCAGCGTCCCGTTCATACATGTCGTACGTGACGCCGTCCACTCCCGCGCTGGCCTTCTTGCGTAATCCTCGAAATGCTGCATACAACGCTCCGAACGTGATCATGTGAGCGATCGAGTAGAATTGTCGCTTTGGATCCTCCTTGGCTAGTTCAGTTAGTCTGTCGATTTGTGTTGACATAGTTCCTCGAGTTCTGTGCCTCGCTTATGTTTCCTTCAACAGATGCGTCACCTTGTTCCCCCCTTCCCTCCAGTGGGTTCCGTGGCCGCTCCTTTCGGAAGCCCTGCGGTTCTCCACCTTCATAGGTAATACGGGGTCGTAAGACTGCTCGTCCATCCATCCTCGGTCGCCTCCGGTTTCCCTTGGCGGCCGTCTTACCACTCTTGCGAGCGGAGATGGTGAGCTCTCCTGCGTTCGTGTGAAATCCTTGGAAACATGCCCTGAGCTAGTGACTCCGGCGATCCCGGGCCGCCCTTCGCAATTTCGGTCGTACCCGGATGCTGCCTTCCGCACTCCTAACGGCGTCGGCATACGCAATCATCGACAGATTTCGGAGCTGTATCTTCACGGCCTGCTTCCTTGCTGTGTACGCTTCGCACCCACCAGTCGCCCGGCGAATCGCTACACTCGCTACCGGCCTGCTCGCTAGCTTTGACCGGACGGGACTTGCACCCGTTGTATTTCAATAAGTGGTTTCCCCTATTTCATTTCTGGTTCCTCCACTTCCACGCTTTTCCCAGCGCGATAGGAGCTTGTCGGGGAGAAGTTCGTGCTGAGGTCCAAGGCATGGGTTTATCGAAAAACATGTTGAGATTGTTGGAGTAAATGGCTTGGTGAGCTAAATTCGACCTCTGACAGTCTTATTGCGCTTCTGTGGAGTGCCGCAAGATCGCGTCTTGGGCACTGTTAACTTCTCAAAGGCTGCATTTTCCAACCTGACCGGAAAAGCTTCAACAGATTGTGCGTGGCACAGATCAGTCTCCACTCGCTGCGCACATTCCCTAACCCGCGGAAGCTGAACCGGCGAAATCCTCGCCCCTCTTTGATGTAACCAAAAACCGGTTCGACGATTTGTTTTCGCATCTTGTAGACCGCTTTACCAGCCTCGGTCTTCAGCTTGTCTCGCATCTGCTGTGAGGCCGAACTTCCTTCCGGCACTCCATCCACAGGAACGTCCTTGGTCTCGCCGTGCGGCTGTCGTTCCGTGGCCACATGCAGGTCGATCCCTTGCAAGTTTTCCGCGGTGACGTTCGCCGCGCTCCAGTAACCGCTGTCGGCACTGGCCACTTGTGGTTTGCCATTCACGTTCTCGATCACCTGTTGGAGCATGTGCACCAACTGCTGTTTGTCGTTGCTTTGTTGCGTGATCTCTGCCGCGACGATGATTTGTGCCGCGCTATCCACCGCCGCCTGAGCATTGTAGGCCTGCAGGAAACTCCCCTTGTGCACGCCATCCTGCATAATCCGACTTTCCGTATCAGTGAAATCCGCTGCGCCGAAGATTTCGGTTTGGCTTGTTCGGGGTTAGGAACCTGAGGAGCCCGCCCGCGTGGCTTTTGTCCGCTCTGTTTCTCTTGCTCCTGCCGTGCGGCGATCTTAGCTTCCGCCTCCGCTTTCTGCTCCTGCGCTTTTTGCTTTGCTTCGGCCTCTAAAGCCTCCTTGGCTTCCCGGATCTTTTTCAGCCTACTCTCCCGCCGCGCCAGTTCCTGTGGCAATTCATCACCGCGTTGTCCCTTCCCGTATTGCCGATCTTCGGCCTCGTCCACTTCCTCGGCATGGCGCAGCAGGCTTCCACTTCGGCCTGCAGTTTCTGTTCGGCTTCCCCCATCCGCCCGTAACTCATGGCTTTGTGTTTGCTCGCATTCGCCTGCATCTTTGTGCCATCGATGGCTACGTGCCCCAGCTTCACCAATCCGGCCTTCTGGCACAATTGCAAGGCCTGCACAAACAGTCCTCCCAGCGTGGCCAGATGTTGTTTTCGAAAATTCGCAATGGTGTCGTGATCCGATGCTGGTCCGCTGCCAGATAACTGAATGCCACATCCTCCTGCGTCTTTCGCTCGATGGCTCGTGAACTAGCCACCCCCACGCAATAACCGTACAGCAGCAAGCGCGTCAACAGCAGCTGATGGTAGCCTTCTTGCCCCCGGCCATCCCGACTATCGTAGCCAGAATAGATGGCCGACAGGTCCAACTGTTCCGTTACGTCGGCGATGAACCTCGCCAAGTGCTCTTCGGGAAGCCATTGTTGCAACGACTGAGCTAGCAGAAGTGGTTGATCCAACGTGCAGGCTCGGAATTGGAAGCTCATGCACGCATACTAGCGAAGCCTCTGAGAAAGGAAATACTTTCACCGCAAAAAAAAATCTCGCTATCCCACCAAATTTAGGAGATTTCTCTCCGACAGCCTCCTAGCGCTCCGGGTTTCGTCGGCTGTTTTTTCGCGGACTCTTCCGCCTTCTGCAACATTTTCTGCAGATCGTTACGCGAAAAATATCTTCCGTTCACGATCACTGCCGCGATCTTCTGTGTGTTTGCGATGTCTGCCAAAGGATTGGCGTCCAAAAGAACCAGGTCGGCCATCTTGCCCATCGCGACCGTTCCCAACTGATCTTCCATGCCAAAGAATCGCGCGGGATTCAGCGTCGCGGTCTGCAATGCCTCCAGCGGCGTGAATCCGGCGGCAACGAAGCGCTGCAATTCTTCGTGCAAGCTGAAACCGGGAAAAATGTACACGCCCGGCGGCGTATCGGTGCCCGCCAGGAACGGCACTCCCGCCTTATGCATCATCTGGACCACTTCCAGTTCCTTGTCCAGAAACTTCCTGCGCGTCGCCAGGTCGTCGGTACCGAAGCTCGCTTTGACGTCTTCGCTCATCTTCTTCCACGTCACGTCTTTCCAATACGCGGGCACATATTTCGCGCGTGGATCCTTGCTGTAATCCGTCACATCGATTAGGTTGCCGCCACGCTCCCACACCAGCGTGGGGCATTGCCACGTCTGGTTCTTCGCTAGAATCGCGGCCAGCGCTTCGGCGCGTGCCGGATCGTATGTCGACAAAAACTTCGCTTCGGTTTTCGTCCCAGTCAGAAATTCCGCTTCTGCCGGCGAACTTCCCTCGAAGATCCCAATCAGATGCTCGAAGCTGTGCATTCCCGCCGCGGACATATCCGCAGCGCGCACCGCATCCGGAACGTGTCCTTCAAACGGCAACTCCTCCTTGCGCGCTTCGTCGGCGATGGCCATCACGGCGTCTGCGGGAATCAACGATTGCAACTTGATGAAGTCCACGCCGCGACGCTTCAGCACGTCTACCGCGCGACGACCGTCGTCCGGCGTGGCAATGGCCAGTGAACTGGGGAAGCGTGGCTTCGGCCCGTCAAGCATGGGCCCGCTGGTGAGGATGCGTGGGCCCAGGCGTTCGCCGGATTCGATCTGATTACGGAAAGCCTGCACGGTGTCCAGTTCGCTGCCCATATCGCGGACGCTCGTGACTCCGTTGGCGATGAACAGCGGCAGCGAAATCTCTTGCGCCAGCGGAAACCAATCGCCGAACACGAGGTGCACGTGCATGTCCCACAAACCGGGAATCAAGTAGCCGCCTTTAGCGTTCACTGTAGGCGCGTTGCGCGGATAGCGCGTGCCCTTGGAACCCACAGTAGTGATGCGATTGCGTTCGATCACCACCACCTGGTCCGGGCGCACTTCGCCAGTGCGCACGTCGATCACGTTGACGTCGGTGATCACCAACGTCTCTTGCAAATTCCAATGCTGCTGCGCGCAAAGCGGCGCGGCACTAAGGAACAGGCTGAACAGCAGTAATAAGAGGTTAGGTGCGAACCGAGTGAGAAAGCTGGGACGGGGGCTCATGCACGACCAATCCCTTGTAGCAAGATAAAACCCAGACCTACACCGCAGGGCCACAAATGCTTTTCGATAGCATTCATCGATGATCGAACTTAGTCGAGCCTCCGATTCAGGGGACAATGTGCAGGAAAGCGGTGCCGTAGCCGTTGAGCGTGACGGAGAGTTTGGGCGACCTAGAGAGAGTCATGGGTTGCGGTCCTTTGGTCCGATCGGTGTCGCGCTGCAAGGTCAGTTGCGTCACAGGACTGGTGACGAATGCGGAAGATGTGATCGAGGAGTTGCCAACCCCGGTGCGAGCAGCCCTAGTGCAGCTGGAAGCTGTCGAATCGGAACAGTGGGATCTGCTCGTCGCCGGACGGCCTAAGTCCAACAGAAAAAAAGATTTACGAGCTGCTCAGCGCCGAAGAATCGCGCCCCATTGATGGCTTGGTGGAAACCAGTGGGTTGAATTCGAACCAAGTTCTGGCTACGCTGTTTACTCTGGAGCTAAGAGGGATCGTGCGGCAGTTGCCGGGAAAACGGTTTAATAAGGTACTGTTGTAAGCGTTGAAGTTAGATCCCCAACCGATGCCGGATGCATCCGAACGTGGCTGCGAAGCATCAAGAAGCAGACGAAGAGAGAAAGACGCCGGATAGAGATAAGGTAGCGAGAAGGACACACACCGCCCTGCTGGCCCTTCCGGAAGCGTGATCCGGGGTTACAAAGGAAATCATGGCTAGGTCATTGGTAATCGTCGAGTCGCCGGCCAAGGCGAAGACGATCAACAAGTATCTGGGAAAGAACTACACGGTCAAGGCGTCCATCGGGCACGTAATGGACCTGCCGAAAAAGACCATTGGTATTCGTTTGCCCGATGACGATGAGAAGCCCAAGAAGAAGAAAAAAAAGAAGGGTGCTAAGGCCGCGGCTCCAAAGCCGCCTCGCAAGCCTGTGACGTTGGATGACCCGAAGATCTTCGAGCCGACACTGCAGATCATCCCGGGCAAAGGGAAAGTCATTAATGATTTGCGGAAGTCCGCGAGCATGGCGGACGCGGTCTACCTGGCGGGCGACCCGGATCGCGAAGGAGAAGCAATTTCCGCGCACCTGGCAATGGTGCTGTCGAAGCCGGCGAAGTTTCTGATTCCTGAGGACGATGAAGCAAGCAGCAAGAACGGCAAAAACGGGAAGAACGCAAAGAACGAAGCGCAGGAGAAAGCCGACGCAAAGGCGGAAGTGAAGCCCGGCAAGGCTTTAACCGTAAAGGGCAAAGCAAAGCCCGCGAAGAAAGAAAAAGACGAAATCAGCATCGAGCCGATTGACCCCAAGAAAATCTTCCGTGTCACCTTCAACGAGATTACGCCGAAGGCCATCCGCGCTGCATTTGAGAAGCCGCGGCAAGTTGATGCGCAATTAGTGGACGCGCAACAGGCGCGGCGGGTGTTGGACCGCATTGTGGGCTACAAGATTTCGCCGTTGTTGTGGGACAAGGTGCGCCGAGGATTGAGCGCCGGGCGCGTGCAGACAGTGGCGCTGCGGCTGATCGTGGAGCGGGAGCAGGAGATTCGCGCGTTTGTGCCGCAGGAGTATTGGACCATCCACGCGATGCTGGATGCGGGCGAACCGCCCATTTTTGAGGCCAAGCTCTCGAAGTATAAGGGCGAGGATATCGAGGTCAAAAATCAAGAAACCGCCGACGCGATTGTCGCCGCGGTGACCAAGGCGAACTGGCAGGTGGCCAGCGTTGCACAGAAGGAAAAACGACGCAATGCGCCACCGCCGTTCACCACCTCAAAGCTGCAGCAAGCTGCCTATAACCGCCTCCGTTACACGGCCAAGCGCACCATGGCGCTGGCGCAGCGCTTGTATGAAGGCGTGGAACTAGGCGAAGAAGGCTCGGTGGCGCTGATCACCTATATGCGCACGGATTCCGTGCAAGTTTCCAATGATGCGCTGGAACAGGTCCGCGAACTGATTCCGGAGCGATTTGGAAGCGACTACCTGCCCGAGAAGCCCAATTTCTATAAGTCCAAGAAAGACGCCCAAGGAGCGCACGAAGCCATCCGGCCGACGGATGTGACGCGGACGCCGGAGGACGTGCGGAAATACCTGCAAGACGATGTATTCAAGCTGTACCAACTGATCTGGCAGAGGTTTGTGGCTTCGCAGATGCTGCCGGCAGTGTTCGACCAGACCTCCATCGATATCGCGGCGGCAGGTTACACCTTCCGCGCGACAGGCTCGGTGATGAAATTCGACGGCTACCTGAAGGTGTACCAAATTCCGGTGGCCAACGCTGACCGCGAGGACGACGAAAAGGATGACGAAGGCGAAGGGAAAACGTTGCCCCAGGTGACCGAGGGACAGGCCTTGAAGCTGGACTCGATCCGCCCGGATCAGCACTTCACGGAGCCGCCGCCGCGATACACGGAAGCGACGCTAGTCAAAGAATTGGAAGAGGATGGCATCGGCAGGCCGTCGACGTACGCGTCGATTATTTCCACGATCGTCGAGCGCGAATACGTCAAGAAGGATCAGGGGCGCTTCACGCCGACAATGCTCGGTGAGCGGGTCTGCGTCCTGCTGATCAAGAGTTTTGAAGATGTGTTCGACGTGAAATTTACCGCCAGGCTCGAGGAAGAGTTGGACGACATCGAAGAAGGCAAGCTGCCGTGGCGGGAATCGGTGCGCGAGTTCTGGGAGAAGTTCGTTGTCGACCTGGATAAAGCCGGCGATGAAATGATTTCGTACAAAGCGGGCATACCGACCGGAAAGAAGTGCGAGAAATGCGGACAGGGTGAACTGCTGGAACGCATCAGCCGGCACGGCTTCTTCCTGGGATGCTCGCGGTATCCGGATTGCGATTTCATTCAGGACCTTTCGGAAGAAATTGCTGAGGACGCCGAGAATAAGGTTGAGTATTGCGAGAATTGCGGGAAAGAAATGGCGCTGAAGCGTGGCCGCTTTGGCGCGTTCCTGGCCTGCACCGGCTATCCCGACTGCAAAACGACTCGGCGGTTGGTGGCGGGCACGCGGATTGCCCACGAGCCTGACGAACCGCTGGAGGAAAAGTGCACGCTTTGCGGAAACGGCTTGGTGAAGAAGCATGGGCGCTTCGGAACGTTCATCGGTTGCACTGGCTACCCGAAATGCAAGTACACGCGGCCAATCACCATGGGAATCAAATGCCCGAAGTGCAATGAAGGCGAGTTTGTGAAGCGCGCCAGCATGGGTAAGAGTGGACGCGGACGCATGCGCGTGTTCTATGGATGCTCGCGCTATCCCGATTGCGATTTCACAACCGCAAATATGCCCATCGATCAGCCTTGTCCGAAGTGCGGTGCCCCCTTTGTGGTGGAGAAAAAAAGCAAGATCGGCACCGTCTATTCCTGCATTAAAGAAGGATGCGACTGGGAAAAATTGGCGCCGGAAGAAAAGCCCGCGGAGACGCAGGGCAAGCCAGCGGCGGAAGAATCGCCGGTGGTGGTAAAAGTTTAGACGATGGACATTCGAGGTGCGGCAGGACCGCATCCAGCGACCCGGTATTCGAGCAGAAATGGAGAGAGTGTGGAAGGACCATGCAGGTGAGGTGTGCCTGAAAGCAAGGCGTGAACGATGCTGAAGCAGACCATCAACAATTTCCTCGAGTACCTGAGGTCGGTGAAAAATTCTTCTCCGCACACCGTGATTAACTACGGGAAGGATCTCGAGCAGTTCCGCGAATACCTTTCGCCGCCAGGTTTACAAGCCCCGGGCGTGACGAAAATCACTCACCACATGATCCGGGAATTCGTCGGCCATCTGCACGAGCAAGGTCTGCAAAAAAGTTCTATCGCAAGGAAATTGGCGGCGCTGCGGTCTTTTTTGAAGTACTGCGTGCGCGAAGGGATTCTGAAGGAAAATCCGGCGCGTCTGGTTCCGACGCCCAAATTGCCCCAGCGAATCCCGATGGTACTTTCGGCGGAAGAGATGAGCCGGTTTCTGGATCAGTTGGCGGGAACACACGGTGAAACGCGGCTACGCGGAACGAAAACGAGCGGCCGAGGGTTGGCGGCTACCGGATCGCCCGCAGGACTACCGAAACTTGAGGACACTCTGCTGTTACCGCGCGATCGCGCGATTCTGGAATTGCTCTATGCGGCAGGTTTGCGCGTGAGCGAATTGACCGGGCTGAATCTGGTGGATATGGACCAGAAAGACCAGATGCTGCGCGTGCGCGGCAAGGGCAACAAGGAACGTATCGTGCCGTACGGCGGAAAAGCTGCCGAGGCAATGCAACGCTATTGGCCCGTGCGCCAAGAATTGCTGCGGGAGTGTGAAGAGCACAGCCGGCGCGCAAGCGTGGACGCCATCTTCCTGAACTACCGCGGGCGCCGGCTGACGCAGCGCAGTGTTGGCCGAATTGTGAAGAAGTATGTGCGGCTGGCGAATATCAACTGGGATTTACATCCGCATTCCTTGAGGCATGCCTTTGCCACGCATCTGTTGGCGGATGGCGCGGATCTGCGCGCGATCCAGGAATTGCTGGGTCACCAGTCACTTTCGACGACTCAAAAGTACACGCACGCGACCATCCAGCAATTGATGGACATCTACGATAAGTCCCACCCTCACGCATAGCACCGCCTAAACACCGCCGCGTATGGATTAATCGACTGCAGCCGTCACCGAAACATATCCCAACATTTTTTCGACGCCGAATCCCGGCGATTTCATAGGACACTACATGCTTCGTCTAACGGGGAGAAGCATGAAGCTGAGTTCGAGATTGGCTGTAACCATCCTGGTGCTGGCGTGGCTGGGCGCAGCGTTTGCCGCACGGGCTCAGGACAATTACGAGATTCAGGTGTATGGGTCCGAGACGGTGGAAAAAGGCCACACCATGGTGGAATTGCACAGCAACTTTACCGAACGAGGCAATACCACCAGCACCGATGGAACAATTCCAACCAATCACCAGTTGCATGAAACCCTGGAAATCACCCACGGATTTACCAACTGGTTTGAGACCGGCTTCTATCTTTTTACTTCTGTCCAGAACGGGTATGGATGGGATTATGTTGGCGATCACATCCGCCCGCGTGTAAGAGTGCCGCCCAGTTGGCACTGGCCGGTGGGCGTGAGCATTTCACAGGAGTTTGGATATCAGCGAGCACAGTTTTCCGCGGATACCTGGACATATGAGCTGCGTCCAATCATCGATAAGCAGTTGGGGCGATGGTATTTCGCGTTCAATCCGGCCTTCGATAAATCGTTCCATGGGCCGAGCGCCAGCCAGGGATTCATCTTTTCACCGGACGCGAAGGTAAGTTTCGACTTTACGAAAAAAATCGCGGGTGGAATCGAATATTACGGAGTACTCGGACCGACACAAAATTTGTATAGCGCTTCCCAACAACAACAGCAGATTTTCCCGGTGATCGACTTGAATGTGTCGCCCAAATGGGAAATTAACTTTGGGCTGGGCATCGGCTTGACGAGGTCTACGGATCATTTCATCACCAAGATGATTTTGGGCTACCGGTTCGATTACTGAGCAAGAACTCCCAGGGGGAAAGGGAATGAAAAAAACGATTGTGGCAAGCTGCCTGGCGGTGGCCTTGGCATGGGTAATAACGGCGTGGGCGGAGGAGCCTACCGCCCAGTGGAACGCGCTGGTCGATGAGTATCTGGACAAAGTGTATTTCCCCCTGAACCCGACGACGGCGACGCTGGACGGCGTGCACAATTACGATTCGGAAATTGAGGATTATTCGCGAGCGGGTGTTGAGGCACAGGAAAAGAAGCTGCACGATTTTGTGGCGCGTATGGAGCAATTCCCTGCGGAGGGCCTGCGGCCCGTCGATGCAGCAGACCGCCAAATCCTGCTGGGCACGATCCGCAGCGACCTGCTGACGCTGGAAGAGATCCGCCCCCTGGAAAAGAATCCCGACGCTTATTCGAGCGGAGTGACGGCCAGCATCTATGTCTTGATGAGCCGCAAATTCGCGCCGGCGGACGAACGATTGCGCAGCGCCGTTGCGCGCGAGAAGAAGATTCCGGGAATCCTGGCGCGCGCGCACGACAACCTGAACAATCCACCGCGGGTTTACACCGAGATTGCGATTCAGCAATTGCCGGGGATCATCGCCTTTTACGAAAAAGACGTTCCGCTGGCGTTTGCGGACGCCAAGGATCAGGAGGTGAAGTCGGAGTTCGCTAAGAGCAACGCGGAGGTGATGGCGGCGCTGAGGGAATACCAACAGTGGCTGAAGACGGATTTGCTGCCACGCTCGAAGGGCGACTTCCGGATTGGCGCCGAGAATTTTTCGAAGAAGCTGCTGTATGAGGACATGGTGGATACGCCGCTGGACCGTTTACTGGAAGTCGGGATGGGTGATTTGCGAAAGAACCAGGCCGCCCTGCGAAAAGTGGCGAAGGAAATTGACCCGGACAAAACCGCGGAACAGGTGATGGCACAACTGGGGTCGATGCATCCTGCGCCCGACAAGCTGATGGAGACGTTTCGCGGAACGTTTGATGGCCTGATCTCGTTTATCCAGCAAAAACACATCATCACCATTCCGAGCGCGGCGCGGCCGATCTTGCAGGAGACGCCGCCATTTGCAAGGGCAACCACAACCGCATCGATGGATGCGCCGGGACCGTTTGAGACGAAAGCCAAGGAAGCGTACTTTTATCTGACGCTGCCGGAGCCGGGGGACAGTCCGGCGGAAGTGGCAAGCCTGATGGAAGCCTTCAACGTTGGCACCATCGTAAGCACATCGACACACGAGACCTTTCCAGGCCATTTCATGCAGTACTTGTGGACGGCGCGGACGCCAACGAAGCTGCGCAAGACGTTCTACGCGAATACGAATTCCGAAGGCTGGGCGCACTACTGCGAGCAGATGATGTTGGATGAAGGATACGGCCAACCGGGCGCGGGAGCGAAGGATGCGCTGGAGGCGAAATACATCCGCCTCGGGCAATTGCAGGATGCGCTGCTGCGTGACGCGCGCTTCGTTGTCGGGATCAAGATGCATACGGGCAAGATGAGTTTCGACGAGGCCAAAGAATTCTTTGTGGAAGAGGGCTTTCAGACTGCGAAGATCGCGGAAATCGAATCGAAGCGAGGAACCTCGGACCCGACCTATCTGTACTACACGCTGGGAAAATTGCAGATACTGAAGCTGCGAGAAGACTACAAGAAAAAAGTGGGCGCTGCGTTCGTGCTCGGGAAATTCCACGACGAGTTCATGGGACAGGGTGAAGCTCCCATCGCGGTGGTGAGGAAGGCGATGCTGGGGGACGATTCGCCGGTGCTGTGAGGACAGCGTTGCTCCTCTGAAGGCCCCCATGGACAGGATTAGCGGCGGCCGAAGTTGCGCTAAGAGCGGGCGGCAGCCCTCAAATCGAAGAATCGTTTCAGCTTCAAGAACGGCTTCTCCAGAAGTACATAGGAAATCGCCGCCAGCACGTAGCTTGAAACAAGAATCATGAATATCGAAAGGAAAGGACAGCGGTCCGCATGCACTTCTTTGGCGACGTCCAATGGTATCTTGTGAAGCAGGTACAAGCCGTAACTGATAATTCCTGTGTAGGTCAGGAAGCGATTCCTGAAGAACGATTGAATCCACTTCCCCGGGCTAAATAGCGCAACATACACGAGTGAAACCGATGCCAGGGAAGTCATGGAGAACGCAATCCAGCGGACTTGGTGATTATCGGCGAGAATCGCCAGGCACGCCGCAATCAAGAACGACGCCCACGCGAGTTTGACGTACCTAGGAGGCTCGAAGGTCTTCGTCCGTAGGACCACGGCAAGAAGCGCTCCCGCCATCAGGCCGTCCAGGCGGCAGAAAAAGTTTGAATAGATATTGACGTGGTGCCCCACCAGGAAAAGACGCAGCAGCGGGGACGCCAGAATGACAAACATGGCGATTCGCTTAATTTGTGCCGCAGAAAAATAGCGCACCACCAACGGCCAGATCAAATAAAACTGTTCCTCGATCGCCAGCGACCAAGTGACCCCCAAAGCGCCCGCCGCTTCCGCCGGAACAGCTACAAGAAAGTTCTGCAAGAATAGCGGGTAAGCCCACCAGGGGGAGGATCGTTCAAAAATGTCGTGAGCGTCGGAAGGATGCAGGTGAGGAACGATCAGGAACATGAAGATAAGCAGGCTGTAGTAAAGCGGCCAAATTCTGAGGCAGCGGCGCGCGTAGAAATTCTTGAAGTAGCATTTGGACTGCTTGGCTTCCAGCAAGATTCCGGTGATCAAGAACCCGGAAAGCACAAAAAACAGGTCTACACCCATCCATCCGTACGTGGATATTGCTTCCAGGTGCAGCGAAGGAAATGCATCGGTGTTGTGAATTAACACCAGAAGGATGGCTATGCCACGGACGGCGTCGAGTTGCGGAATCTTCTGGGTCATCGGCAGTGGAGCAAGCGCCAGGCGATGGCTTCCTATTGTAAGGGAAAGCAAGCGCGAATTGCCGCTGCAGTTGGCGCGCAGTGAGCATCCATTGACTTTCTCGCGCGTTCACTCCTAACATGCATCCGCGAAAGGAACCCACCGTGTCAAAAAAATGCCGCGCATGCGGAGCCTTAGTTGGCTTCTTCGTACTTTCCCCTCGCGCCGTCAATGCTCAAGAAATCGCCAATCGCCTGGAGCCGATGGACGTTTTTCGTGTCCAAGTCGCGTCTGATCCTCAAATCTCTCCCGACGGCAAGCGAATCGTGTACGTGCGGCAGTCAGCGGACATCAGCGCAGATCGGCGTGTCTCCAACCTCTGGATTGTCAATTTTGATGGCTCGGAGCACCGGCCCCTGACCACCGGCATGTATGGCGATTCTGCTCCGCGCTGGTCTCCCGACGGCACGCGCATCGCTTACGTTTCCGACCGCGATGGAAAGAGTCAGCTGTATGTTCGCTGGATGGATACCGGACAAACCGCGAAGCTCACGGACCTCGAAAATTCTCCTGGCGGCATTTCGTGGTCGCCCGATGGAAAGCAGATCGCGTTCAGCTCGCTCGTTTCGGCAGCACCTCCGAAAATAGCCACGCTTCCCGCGGCACCGGAGGGCGCGAAGTGGGCGGATGCGCCGAAGGTTTATGAAGACCTGATCTATCGCTTCAACGGACCTGGTTATCTCAAACCCGGGTATTCGCAAATTTTCGTGGTTGCTGCCGACGGAGGAGCTCCGCGCCAACTGACCACCGGGAAATTTCCCCACGGCCCGGGTGCAGGCGGGCTTGGAGGCTCCGAGCCCTCGTGGGCTCCCGATGGACAATCGCTGATCTTTTCGATGAATGGCACCACCAACTACGAGTACGAACCTCTGCACACGGAAATCTTTGAGCTCCGCATCGCGGACAGTTCCCTTACGCAACTAAGTCACCGCAACGGTCCCAACAACTCGCCCGAAATTTCGCCCGACAGCAAGCTGATCGCCTACACGGGCTTCGACGATCGGTACCAGGGCCACCAGACCACATACCTTTATGTCGCCAACCGCGATGGCAGCAATCCTCACGTGGTCACGCCGAAGCTTGATCGCGACGCGGCCGAGCCGCACTGGGCGCACGACGGCAAGGGCATTTTCTTCAGCTATACCGATCAGGGCGATACCAAGCTGGCCTATTCTTCGCTGGATGGTTCCACCAAGGTTCTCGCCGAGCACCTGAACCTGGGAGCGAATTTCAGCGTCGCGAACAATGGCGTTTTCGCCGTGCAATACGACACGCCGTCCGATCCCGGCGACGTCGCTGTCGGGTCGCTTGCCGATCCCAAGCCCAAGGTGCTCACGTCACTCAATCGCGAGCTATTCACCGCAAAGAAACTCGGCGTGGTCGAGGAACTCTGGTACGAATCCTCGTTCGATAAGCGCAAAGTGGAAGGCTGGATCATCAAGCCGCCCGATTTTGATCCCTCCAAGAAATATCCGCTGATTCTGCAGATTCACGGCGGGCCCTTCTCGAACTACGGAGATCGTTTCGACCTGAACGCGCAGATCTGGGCCGCCAAGGGTTATGTCATCCTGTACACCAATCCGCGCGGCAGCACGAGTTACGGCGAGGAGTTCGCCAACCTGATTCACCACGCCTATCCCGGCAACGATTTTCAGGACCTCAACTCGGGCGTCGACGCTCTGGTAGCCAAGGGCTACATCGACACGGACAATTTGTTCGTCACCGGCGGATCCGGCGGCGGAGTGCTCACCTGCTGGATGATCGATCACACGGATCGCTTCCGTGCGGCTGCCAGCCTTTATCCGGTCATCAATTGGTATAGCTGGGTCCTTACTTCGGACCTGCCCTCGTTCGGCGCCCAATACTGGTTCGCCGGCAACCCTTGGGATTACACCGACGACTATATGAAGCGCTCGGTGATTTCACTGGTGAAGAACGTAAAAACGCCTACGCTGCTGATGACCGGGGAGGAAGATTTCCGCACTCCGATTTCCGAAGCCGAACAGTTCTACGCCGCTCTGAAGCTGCTCAAGGTGGAGTCTGCCCTAGTACGTTTTCCCGGCGAGCCCCACGGGCTGAGCCGTCGGCCAAGTCATCAGGTGGCGAAAGTGGTGTACACCATGAATTGGTTCGACGCGCACCGCAAGAAACCCTGATCCGCGTCGCGCGCAAACTCTTCCGGTGTCCTCCCCCCTCCCCCATTTTTCGTAAGTATTGATTCTAAAGAGGCTTGTAGAACCGAGAGGGAACACGGAGCCGTGCCGCGCTAACGACCATATTTTACCATATAAGTAGTATAATAATTGTCCGGTTGTCGAATTCCCATATCGACGTAACTGTCTGTAATGCAGCGGCTTAATGGACATTTCAACTTTTTTCGATTTGAAATGCAAACGGGCGTTTTTGAATCTCCGCCTCGGTCTGATTCTGCGAAACAATGGGATGTGAATACCGGACGAACTGTTTTCTCGCAGCTACTGGATTTTCTGCCCGCTTACGAGTTTCAGAAATGTGTCAGCCGCTACCGTGGCGATCACAAGGTACAAAACTTTTCCTGCCGAGACCAGTTTCTCTCGATGGCTTTCGCGCAACTAACCTATCGAGAGAGTCTCCGCGACATCGAAACGTGCCTACAGTCTGTAGGCAGTAAGCTCTACCACATGGGGTTTAGAAGCAAGGTGGCACGATCCACTCTTGCCGACGCAAACGAATCACGCGACTGGCGGATCTATGCCGACTTTGCGCAAGTCTTGATCGCTATCGCGCGTCCGCTCTATGCGAGCGATCCGATCGATGTCGATCTGGACCAGAGTCTGTATGCATTGGATTCAACCACGATTGATCTTTGCCTCTCGCTCTTTCCTTGGGCCAAGTTTCGTAAACACAAGGCGGCGGTGAAGATGCATACGCTGCTGGATCTGCACGGCAATATCCCCACGTTTATCCACATTACTGAAGGCAGAGTGCATGACGTGAACATTCTGGATGAGTTCCTTCCCGAGGCCGGTGCGTTCTATGTGATGGACCGCGGCTACATCGATTTTGAACGCTTATTCGTGTTCACGCTCTGCTCGGCATTCTTCGTCGTACGCACCAAAGAGAATGTCTTGCTGCAGCGGCGCTACTCCCATCCAGTGGACAAGACCAGCGGCGTGCGATCCGATCACACCGTGATTCTGACCGCGATCGATTCCGCAAAAGCGTTAATCATTGTAAATAAAGGTACCGTCAAAACCTGCGCCCTTGATTAGCGTTTCAGCTCGGCCGGCATCGCAAACCCCAAGACCCAGGTTGCAAAGCGAACCTGGGGCACCCTCCGCGTCCCTCTAGTTCAGCGAGATTGTTGAAGTGATATGCTCTCCGTGCGTCCCATGCCGACAGGTCGGACTGCGGGCGACCCGCTCAGCCAGGCGCACAGGAGCATGAACACTTCAACGAAGTTGATGTTCTTCTGCGGGAAGATGGCGGCAGGCAAGTCCACTCTGGCAAGAAATCTAGCGGTTCGAGAAAATGCTGTCCTTCTGGTGCAGGACGATTTCTTGAATGCCTTATTTCCTGGCGAGATCACCGACATTCCGGGATTCGTCAAGTGCTCTTCTCGATTGAAGAGCGCACTCACGCCACACATTTGCGCTCTCTTGTCGAAGGGTATTTCGGTGGTGCTCGATTTTCCCGGCAATACCAAGGTGCAGCGTGAATGGTTTCGCGAGCTGGTCGAGCGTGCCAATGTTGAGCACGAGTTGCACTTTGTAGACGCATCCGACGCCTTGTGCAAGAGTCAGCTTCGTGAGCGAAGTGCGGGGTTAACTGCTGGCATGCCCTGGACCCGGGACGCGGACTTTGAAGCCGTGACTGCGTATTTTCAGCCTCCCTCGGAGGATGAAAACTTCAATGTCGTCCGCCATGAGCGCGATTAGTACGCTTTAGCTGAGCCAATCGCGCGGCGCGAAGGTCGGGCGGCTTCGCAGTCCGGGCCTCCGCCAAGTATGGCCCCAATCGGACCTAACGTGGGATCGTCCAAACGATTCGATCACAGCCGCCATTTTTTCAACGGAAGAAAACAAGCCCCAACCCATTGAGAGGTACGAAATCCCTCGGGTAGGCTGTTTCCACAACTCGAAGGTCTGCTCTGACTTCTCCAAGTCTCCAGTTGCCACAGGCCTTGCGCGCTCCGCCCCCCCCTACTTCTCCATCTCTTCAGTAAATCCACGCCATGGCGGAGTAGGCCACTGCGAAATTCGGGTCGAGTGCTACCGCCCGCTCGTGGAAGTGCAACCCGGCCCTTTGCGCTTTCGTTAGCTGTGTTTTCCAGCCCAAGCTGTACGCTTTTAGAGCCTCTTAGCGGCGGACTCGAGGCCCGTGGCAAGGTCGATGGATACATCGATAAGTCTTTCGAGATCAACGGGTCTCCCGGGAAGGACTGTCAGCGTCGTGCCATCGAGATACTCCACTGGCGATAAACGCGTTGCCTCCTACTTCACCAACGTCATAAATCGTGCAAATGTTGGGATGAGTTAATGCGGATGCTGCCCGCGCCTCCCTCTGAAAACGTGCGAGCACGCGCGGGTCTTTCGCCAGATCGTCGGGCAGGAATTTCAGCGCAATAAGGCAATATTACGGACGCAGTCGGATGTCTTCGGCCTGGTAAACAACTCCCATCCCGCTTCGCAAGGATGCGATCGATGACCAAAGACCTTGCCGATGAAGAGAATCGTGACCTGCTCCGATGCTGGCCACGGGGAAGCACCTCTCCTCCTTCCCCCCTTAGCTGGAATCGTAGGTTTGTAACGTTGCGAAGTCAACGCAGAACGATGGCCAGTGCCTGATGGCGCGCTTATCGGAACGAAGGCACCCGAAGGCGCCAAGACGCGTTGACGGTGGAGGGAGGGGACCCGTATAATAGTGGTTTGTCTATAGCTTTGGAGGACAGATGTACGCCGTCATACAGACCGGGGGAAAGCAATATCGTGTCGCACCCGGCGACACCATCCGCATAGAGCGGGTCAAGGGTGATGTGGGCGAGCAGGTGAAGTTTGGGACCGTGCTGGCGGTGCACACCGATGACAAGAAGATATTGGCGGGAACGGACGCGGGAAAGGCCAGCGTAACCGGCAAGATTGTGGAGCAAGGCCGGGCGAAGAAGCTGACCGTTCTGAAGTTCAAGAAAACCAACCAATACAAGATTCAGCGAGGCCACCGGCAGAATTACACGGCCGTGCAGGTCAGCGAGATCAAGCTGTAAGAAGATAAGGCCAAAGAGAGTGCGGTAGAGAGTCGGAAACAGGGTCTTCAGGGACGGAAGAGTCTGTGTGGGAACTAAGCGGAGCCCTCAGCGGCTAAAGCCGGGTTGATTCTGCGACAGTTATGGCACGACTGAAGTCGTGCCCTCCCGAAAGATGGGAGTATTCACACAAGCCCTAAAGGCCCGGTGGATTCGGAGCCAGTTTCGTGGGGGCTGAAGCCCCATCTCCTAAAGATTCTTTCTGCAAGCTAGAGGACCGGACAAGTTTACGGGAAAGGGATTGCGTCATGGCACATAAGAAGGGCGGCGGCTCGTCAACAAACGGCCGCGATTCACACGGACAGAGGCTGGGCGTAAAGCGGTTTGGCGGGCAGTTGGTGAATGCCGGCACGATTCTGGTGCGGCAGCGCGGAACGAAGCACCAGGCCGGCGAAAACGTGGCGCAGGGCAAGGATGACACCTTGTTCGCACTGGTGAAGGGCTACGTGAAGTTCGAAGATAAGGGCAACCGGGGACGCTTTATCAGCGTGACACCGGCGGAGCAAGCCAAGGCCGCGAACTGAAGCCGTAGGGATTGCGTTCGACACAGCTTGGGAGCCATATTGCAAGGGCGGAGAGACTCCGCCCTTTTTTCCTTTGCGAATGAAGATGCGCTTGCATTTGCTGTTGCTGGGCACCGTCGCAGTGAACGTGTGCTTGAGCGGCGGCGCGCGGGCCCAGACGCAAGGCGGCGGAGATGCGCAGCCGGACGCCTACACCTACAAACGCGTGGAGGGCAAGGAAATGAAGGCGTACGTCTTCGAGCCACCACACAGCGAATACGGCAAGCCGCGGGCAGCGATGCTGGTGTTTCACGGCGGGGCCTGGAACCACGGTTCGGCGGCATGGACATTCGGGCAGGCGCGCTACTTCACGTCGCTGGGGATGGTTGGGATCTCGGTGGACTACCGGCTGGCGAACGGCGACAGTGTAACGCCCTTCGACGCCGCGGAAGACGCCCGGGCCGCGGTGCGCTGGGCACGCAGCCAGGCAGCGCTGCTGAACATCGATCCAAAGCGCATCGGCGCATATGGGGAGTCGGCGGGAGGATTGCTGGCAGCGGCGACGGCGATTACGGAAGAGTCGCCCACGAAGGACGAGTTGGGCGCGGTACCGAACGCTTTGGTGCTGGTTTCGCCCGCGCTGAACGTCGAAAAGAGCGCCCGGTTCCTCGCGCTGGCAGGAAAACGGCGGGACATCGCGAGCATCGAACTAGGAGCGCACGTGCGCAGAGGGTTGCCGCCCATCATCATTCTTACGGGTGCGCTGGATGTAGCGATACCACCGGCGCCGCTGGCGGAATTTTGCGAGAAGATGAGGCAAGCAAAAAACCGCTGCGAATTGGAAATTTATCCGGGCGTAGGACACATGCTGGAGCCGCCGGAAGGCAGTGGAACTGCGAAAGAGGAAGCAGCCAAAACGCGGTACGATGCCTATCTGAAGGCGGACCAGTTTTTGGCGTCGATGGGATATATTCCGTTGTCAAAGCCCAAGCACTAAAAGGGCTGAGCGTAGAAACAAGGAAGAACGGAACGGGGACGAAGCGTGTTTGTTGACGAAGCGAAAATTTATGTGAAAGCGGGAGACGGCGGGAACGGATGCGTGGCATTCCGGCGAGAGAAGTACGTTCCGCGGGGCGGTCCATCGGGGGGAGATGGCGGCGTCGGGGGAAGCATCTACCTGGAAGCAAATGTGAACGACAACACGTTGCTGCGCTACCGCTACAACCGGGAGTTCAAGGCGGATCGCGGACGGCATGGCGAAGGCTCAAATTGCACCGGAGTGTCTGGCGAGGACATGACCCTGAAAGTGCCGGTGGGCACGCTGGTCTTCGATGAGGAAGGCGAAGAGTTGCTGGCGGACCTGAAGAAGCCGGGCCAACGGGTTCTGGTGGCACAGGGCGGACGCGGGGGACGGGGAAACCAGCACTTTGCAAAACCCTGGCACCAGGCGCCGAGGGAAAAGGAAGAAGGGCAATCGGGAGAAGAGCGGCGGTTGCGGTTGGAACTGAAGCTGCTCGCGGATGTGGGACTGGTGGGATTCCCGAACGCGGGAAAGTCGACGCTGATCTCGGTGATCAGCGCGGCGCGGCCGAAAATTGCGAATTATCCGTTTACGACGCTGCAGCCGAATCTGGGTGTCGTGAATGTGGATGGCGGGACCGGCGGCCATGGGACAGAGTTGGGTCGAACGTTTGTTGTGGCGGATTTGCCTGGTCTGATTGAAGGAGCGAGCCAGGGCGCAGGGTTGGGGATTCGTTTCCTGCGGCACGTGGAGCGGACACGCTTGCTGGTGCACCTGATTGACACCAGCGACGCGACGGATGCGGACCCGGTGAAGGCATTCGAGATTATTAATGCGGAATTGGCGGCGTTCAGTGCGGGCTTGATGGAAAAACCGATGATTGTTGTAGCGAGCAAGCTGGACGCCACCACCGACCGCTGGCGGCTGGAAGAACTGCAAAAGTTCTGCAAGAAAAAGGGACTGGAGTTTCACGCGATTTCGGCGGCGACCGGTGAAGGCGTCAAAGAATTGATGAAGGGCATGGCCGATGCGCTGGATAAGATTCCACGAGAAGAAGTGGAAGAGGCCAGCGACGATGGCGAGGAAGCAAAACTCGAGGATATCGACGCGGTTGAGCCGGAAGATGACCCGGAAGAGGACGACGGCGGCCCTTCCATAGTAAAGAAATCGTGAGAGAATTGGGCGAGACACACTGGGAGGCTCGTTGACGACCGCTCAAGCTCACCGCACCGCCGCAAAACATCATCCACGGCGTATTGCCATCTTTGGCGGCTCGTTTGACCCCATCCATTCCGGACACCTGGCGGTGGCCCGCGCCGCCGACCGACGCTTTAATTTCGACGAGATGCACTTCATCGCAGCCAGCCGGCCTCCGCACAAGCTGAAACAGCATCTGGCGCCGTTTCCCCACCGGTTTGCCATGGTGGCGCTGGCCTGCTCGGAGCACCCTCATTTCGTACCCTCGCTGGCGGAGGCGGGAGAGGATTTCAGCGGCACGCAATTACACTATTCAGTGGATACCGTCCGGTACTTCCGTCATGCTTATCATGAGGAAGGTGACCGGATATTCTTCATTATCGGCGCGGATGCGTTTTTGGATATCCCGATGTGGAAGGAGTACGAAACGCTGTTAGGACTCTGTGATTTCGTGATTGCGAACCGGCCGGGCATCCGGCTGGAGGCGCTGCGGCTGGTGATCCCCCCGGATTTGCACGGGCGGCCGGATGCGAAACGCGATAAAGAATCCGACGCCATTGGCCCCGGGACACCGATTGTGGGGCGGCTGCATCAAACAACCGTGTACCTGCTGGAAAACGTAGCCAGCGACGTTAGTGCGACGGATATTCGAAAGAAGGCGAATCGCGGCCTATCGATTCACGGGCTTGTATCCGCGAGGGTGGAGGAATACATTCTAAAGCAGGGCTTGTACCGGTGAAATTGGACAAACTACCCGAAGGAGTGCGGCTGGCAGTGGAGGCCGCGCAGAACAAGAAAGCGGGCGGCATTACCGTCCTGAATCTGGAAGGACTGGGAGCGTTCACGGAATATTTCGTGATTTGCACTGGTTACAGCACGCCGCAGATGCAGGCCATCTGCAACGAAGTGGAAGAGCTGCTGTACAAGGAATTGAAGCGCACGCCGCAGCACCGCGAAGGGCATCGCTCGGCGGAATGGGCGCTGCTGGATTTTGGCGGACTGATCGTCCACGTTTTTGGAGAGCAGGCAAGGCGATATTACGATTTGGAGAGGTTGTGGAGAGCCGCTCCCAAGCTTGAGGTTCCGGACACAGCGGGACAAAGCGCGGGAGAGCTTTCCGAGAAGGTAAGTTAGGCCCAGCCCGGAAACGCTGCCTCCGGGAAAACGCAGGCGGCTGGAGAAGTCCAGCAACATGAGTACAGAGCGATTGCCTTGGATCGGCGAAGATCCGGCGTCGCAGCGTCTCTTCGAACTCGCGCAGCAGATAGCCCCAGTTCCCACGACGATCCTCATCACCGGAGAGAGCGGCACCGGAAAAGAATACTTAGCGCGGCTGATTCACGAGATCGGCCCACGGCGCGATTCCCCGTATTTGCGAATCGATTGTGCAGGACTGCCCGCGGACCTGGCCGAAAGCGACATCTTCGGCCACGAGCGCGGCGCGTTTCCTGGCGCACAGGACCGGAAAATCGGGCAACTGGAAATGGCAGGTAAGGGCACGCTGGTCCTGGATGGCGTGGCTTCGTTGACGCCGGGAGCACAAGCAAATTTGTTGCGCGTGCTGCAGGACCAGTCCATGGAACGAATCGGCAGCAAGGAAACGCTGAAGGTGGAAGCTCGTGTCGTTGCCCTGACGAACGCGGACATGGCGACAGCCGTGAAAGAAGGGCGATTCCGCGAAGAACTGTATTATCGCCTGGACGTAGTGAAAATCTGGGTACCGCCCCTGCGCGAGAGGCGCGCCAGCATTTTGCCGCTGGCGGAATTCTTTCTCGGGACCATGCGCGCTAAGCATGGAAAACCGAAAACTAGGCTGAGCGATAACGCCAGACACCTGCTGCAGGGATACAGATGGCCGGGCAACGTACGAGAACTGCAAGCAGCCGTGGAACGCGCCGTGATTACCGGCAAGGGAGAACTGCTCGAAGTGGAGGACTTCCCCACCGAGGTGCGCACAAGTTCGAATAAAGGCGAGCAGGAATCGCGGCTACGCTCGCTGGAAGACATCGAGCGGGAAGCCATCGTGCAAACCCTGGAAGTGATGGGGCAACAAATTGGGCGATCTGCGGAGATCCTGGGGATCAGCAGAAAAACGTTGCTGGAGAAGCGCAAGAAGTACGGACTGGTGCCGGAGCCGTCACAGGCGGAGGTCAGCGGCAACGGATCGTCAAATGCGCTCAGGCGCGGCCAAGCGGGATAAAAGCCCGAATAACAACATGCGTTTGGATTACGGAGTGCCGCAGCTGAAGTCGGGCGCGGCGACGTAGCGGTGTGGTTGGTAGCAGTTGATCGGAACACCTCAGGCCTGAAGGCCTGAGCCACACACGACGTGGCTAAATCGAACGCAAATCCCACCAGCAAGTAGTGCACGGACAAATAAGAGTAAAATCGCAGCATGCGAATTCGGCTGCTGATGCTGGGAAAGACGCGGCGTCCTGAGTTGCGCGCGGTCCTGGACGATTATGTGAAGAGGATCGCGAGGTCCTGGCCGACGGAAGTGACAGAGGTACGCGACGGCGAGGGAGCATTGAAAAAACTGCAGACGGACCGCGCGGCGACGTCGGTGCTGCTGGATGTCGCGGGAAAAGTCTATGACTCCGTTGCGTTTGCCAAGTGGCTCGGGGAGCAGCGCGACGGTGGCACCCGTGAGATCATTTTTGTGTGCGGAGACGCGGACGGATTCCCGGAAGCCTTGCGCGAACAAGTACGGCAAAAAGTTTCTTTGAGTGCGATGACCTATTCGCATGAATTGGCGCGCGTGATGCTGGCCGAGCAGATTTACCGGGCGCTTGCGATCCTGTCAGGGAGCCCCTATCCGAAATAATGCGAATGGGGCCGGGCACGATTTGTTGCACGCGGCGTGTGCGTTTTCCTGTGTTCCGTGGTTGAATGGGCGACGGAGAAACAATGCCGATACGAATTAAGCCCGATCACAACCAGCCCTCCGTGGCCATTGAGATACCGCTCGAGAAACCGCTGCCGGATTATGATTTAGAGCAGGTGGAACAGCCAACGCCGCGAGACATCGACGCACTGTTGGTGTCGCAAGGGTTCCGCGACCTTGTGGATGACGCAAGGGGAGTATTGACGGAGCTGGTGGCGAATCCGCCGCCGCTGCGAAATACCAGCCATTTGCAGGATCTGGAATTGACCGAGGTTCCGCATTTCGAGATTGCGCAGTTGACCGGCGCGATTTGCCCGGGCGACGAACTATACCGGCCAGGGCTGTGGATCGTATTGAAGGACACAAAGCTGCCGCCCAAGAAACCGCCGACCGAAGTGGCGCTGGAACATGTGCGAGTGATTGTGGACGAGTTCGTAAAGAGGCTGGGACTATGAGACTGCGCAGTGTCTCAGTTTGATTGGATTGCCGTCGGAGGAGTGACATTATGGCCGCTGAAGTAAGCCGTGAGCCAGCGCGCGATCCTCAGGATTTGGAGCGGCTGTTGGTTTCCCGACAGAGGGCCGGAGATGTCGATGGAATGGTGGCCCTTTATGAGCCCAATGCCGTCCTTGACTTCGGTGGCGGACGGTTGACGCTAGGCAAGGAAGCAATCCGAACGTTCTACGTGGGACTGGTGGCAACGGGTCGAAAATTTGCTTTCGGAGATCAACGCCCATGCATTGTCACGGGAGACCTGGCACTCACATCAACTCGCCTTCCGGATGGCAGCGTGACCGCTGAGGTCGCCCGCCGACAAGGCGACGGGACATGGCTGTGGGTCATCGATCAGTTCTCCATGGCGTAGCGCGTGGCGGGGAACTCCGGAGACTTGGAAACTTCCAGCGCGCTCAAAAAGACCTGCAAGGTGAGGATTCATGCCGGAAGGAAAAGGATTGCTGATTGTTTATACCGGGCCGGGCAAGGGCAAAACCACTTGCGCGCTGGGCACGGCGTTTCGCGCGGTAGGGCAGGGATTGCGTGTGCTGATGGTGCAGTTCATCAAAGGTTCGTGGCACTACGGCGAGCTGGACGCAGCGAAGATGCTGGGAGATGACAAATTCGAGATTCGCCCGATGGGACGTGGATTTGTGAAAGTAGGCGGAGCGGAGACCGACCCGGAAGACATTCGCCTGGCCGAAGAGTGCTGGGAATCGGGGCGCGCGGCGATTTACAGCGGAAAGTACGACCTGGTTGTGCTGGACGAAATCAATTACACCATCAGCTACAAAATGCTGGACGCGGCGAAAGTTGTGGAGGCACTGAAGGCGCGACCGGAGCAGGTGCACGTGATCTGCACGGGACGCAATGCGCATCCGTTACTGGCGGAACAAGCCGACCTGGTGACGGAGATGAAAGAAGTGAAACACCCGTATACGAAGGGTATACTGGCACAACGGGGAATCGATTATTAGAGTTGCCAGTTATCAGTTTTAAGTTTTAAGTACCCCCGGCCTGCGACACATGTAAGCGCTACGCTTCTTAAGTGAATTGGTAAGTCTTACTTGGAACTGATAACTTAGAACTGCACATCAACATGTCATGGTTTAAACGAGAGAAGAAGTCCATTGACCAGGCGACACCGCCCGAAGAACGACGTGTGCGCACCGAAGGGCTGTGGGTCAAGTGCGAATCGTGCCGCGCGATCGTCTTCCGCAAGGACCTGGAAGAAAACCTGCTGGTCTGCCCGAAGTGCCAATTTCACTTCAAGATGAATTCGAAGCGGCGGTTGGCGTTGCTGTTGGACGGGCGCTGGACCGAACATGACGCGGGCATGGTGTCGACGGACCCGCTGAAGTTTGTGGACACCAAGGCGTACGCCAAACGGATTAAGGATGCGCAGAAAAAACTGGGAATGAACGACGCGATCATCACAGCGGAAGGCCAGCTGAATGGCCGGCCGGTGATCTGCTGCGCCATGGAATTTGGATTTATCGGCGGCTCGATGGGGGCGGTGGTTGGAGAAAAAGTGACGCGAGCAATTGAAATGGCTATCGCCACGCGACAGCCGCTGATCGTAGTGTCCTGCTCGGGCGGGGCGCGCATGATGGAGGGGACCATCAGCCTGATGCAGCTTGCCAAGGTCTCGGCGGCGCTGGCGCGGCTGGATGAGGCCAAGCTGCCCTACATCTCGGTGCTGACCGATCCCACGACGGGCGGCGTGACCGCGAGTTTCGCCATGTTGGGCGATCTGAATATCGGCGAGCCGGGAGCGCTGATCGGATTTGCCGGGCCGCGCGTGATCGAGCAGACCATCCGCCAGAAACTTCCGGAAGGATTCCAGCGTTCGGAGTTCCTGCTGGAACACGGATTCCTTGACGCCGTGGTGCAACGTAAAGATTTGAAGCCCTTCATCGCCAACGTGCTCGACCTGCTGATGAACTGAAATGAATTACGAGAGCGCGGTCCGGTATCTCCTGACACTTGGACGCGAACTGGCCGCTCCCACGCAAGCGGCAGCGGCAAAATTCAATCTGGAAAACATAACCGTGTTGATGGAACGGCTGGGCCGTCCGGACCGCGCGTACCCGTCGGTACACATCGCGGGGACGAACGGCAAGGGCTCGACGGCGGCGTTCCTCGAAGCGATCCTGCGCGACGCGGGATTTCGCACCGGGCTGAATACTTCTCCGCATTTGGAAAGAATCAACGAGCGCATTCGGATCGCCGGCGAGGAAATCAGCGATGCGCTGTTCGCGGAACTTTTCACGCGGATTCTTGCGATGATTGAGGAGCTCCTGGCGGAAGGCAAACTGCAAGCTCACCCAACGTATTTCGAATGCGTGACCGCGCTGGCCTTGGAGGTCTTCGCGCGGGAACGCGTGGAATTTGCGGTTGTGGAAGTGGGGCTGGGAGGACGGCTGGACGCCACGAATCTTCTCACGCCGGTCGTCTCCGTAATTACGCGAATCGATTTCGACCACGAGAATTTTCTGGGGCATTCCTTGCGCGAGATTGCCGGTGAGAAGGCCGGCATTTTGAAGGCCGGCGTGCCCGCGGTGCTTGCGCCACAGCTGCCCGAGGCCGGCGAAGTGCTGCGTGCGAAGGCGGAAGAACTGCAGTGCCCGGTAGTGGAGACCGACAAAGCGTTCCGAGTAATTCGCGAAGAAATACAGAACGGGTGCGTACGCGCGGAGGTTGAGGAGCGCGCCACGGGAAGGCGGCTCGCAATTGCGCCGCAGCTTGCGGGACGTTTCCAACTGCAGAACGCCTTGAACGCCGTGGCGGCAGCAACCGTTCTGCAAGGGCGGAAATACCGAATTAGCGACGAAAATATTATTCGGGGAATTGCGGCGGCGCAGTGGCCGGGCCGGATCGAGAAATTGCAGTCGAGCCCCGACGTATACCTGGACGGGGCGCATAATCCGGGAGCCGCGCGCGAGCTGGCTCGGTTCATGGAAGAGAATTTCGCCGGGCGCAGAGTGTACCTGATCTACGCGGCGATGCGCGACAAGGCGGTGGACGAAGTGACGGGGCTGCTCTTTCCGCACGCAGAAGAGGTAATCTTCACGGAGGCCAGGACGCCGAGAGCAATTAGCGCGGCGCAATTGGAGGAGATTGCCGGACACCACGCGGCGAGGCATTCCGCGATTCCCGATGCAGAGCACGCCGTGCAAGCAGCATTGGCCAAAGCGAAGCCGCACGACGTGATCGTGATTACGGGCTCGCTGTACCTGGTGGGACAAGTGCGGCAAGCGTGGCGGCAAGCGAGAAAAGTCGCATCGTGCTGAGAAAGGCCGTAGAATAAAGGCCTATCGCGACACAGAGCCGGCCGAGTGGCCGGCGTTCTCTTTTGTGCGAAAAAGCGAGACAAATGAGCAACGATTCGAACAAATCTTCAGAAAAAAAAGATGGCGTATTGGTCGGCGTGATCATGGGGTCCGCCTCCGATTGGGAAACCATGGAGCACGCCGCAAAAATACTCGGCGAGCTGGGTGTGCCGTATGAAACGCGCGTGGTTTCCGCGCATCGCACGCCCGACCTGCTCTTCGAGTACGCATCGCGGGCGGAACAACGCGGCATGCAGGTAATTATCGCGGGGGCGGGCGGTGCGGCACACTTACCGGGAATTGCCGCGGCAAAAACGATACTGCCGATCCTGGGAGTGCCGATCGAATCGAAAGCGCTGAAGGGGCTTGATTCCCTGCTCTCCATTGCGCAAATGCCGGGAGGAATTCCTGTGGGAACGATGGCCATTGGGAAAGCGGGTGCAATCAATGCGGCGTTACTGGCCACAGCCATTCTCGGAGTGAAACACCCGGAGTTTCGCGAAGCGTTGCGCAAGTTCCGCAAGGCGCAGACGGAAAAAGTTCTGGCGAATCCCGATCCGTCCGTTTCTGCCGCTAGCAGCGCAAAAGCAGCTTCGGAGAGTCCACAGGGGAAGAAGCCCGCATGACCATTGGGATCCTGGGTGGCGGGCAACTCGGATACATGTTGGCACTGGCAGGTTATCCGCTCGGGCTGCATTTCCGGTTTCTCGATCCTTCGCCGGAGGCACCCGTGGGCCGCATCGCGCACCGCGTGACCGCCGACTATCTGGACGAACCGGCGCTGGAGAAATTCGCGCACGGACTGGAAGTGGTAACGTACGAATTCGAAAATGTCCCGGTGAACGCAGCGCGATTCCTAGCGGAACGCGCACCGGTATATCCGCCGCTGGCTGCCCTGGAAGAGGCGCAGAACAGGCAACGCGAGAAGCGACTCTTTCAAAAACTGGGAATACCGACCGCAGAGTTTGCCGATGTCGAGAAGCGCGGAGACCTTGACGAGGTCATCGAGCGCATTGGCTTGCCGGCAATCCTTAAGACCGCACGCATGGGTTACGACGGCAAGGGGCAGTGGCAGTTGCGAACGCGCGAGGATGTGGAGAAAGCGCGGCCTAATCTGCCTGATGTCCCCATGATTCTAGAGAAGTTTGTGCCGTTTGAGCGGGAAGTGTCGCTGCTGGGAGTGCGCGGCCGCACCGGCGAAACCGCGTTTTATCCCTTGGTAGAGAACCACCACCGCGACGGAATTCTGCGCTTGTCGCTGGCTCCCGCTCCGAATCTCACGGACACCCTGCAGCGATTGGCCGAAGAGGCAATGAGTAAGGTGCTAGAGGAGCTGCAGTACGTGGGAGTGTTGTGCATCGAATTTTTTGAGGTGCAGGGGCGATTGCTGGCAAATGAAATGGCACCGCGAGTGCATAATTCAGGGCATTGGACGATCGAGGGCGCGGAAACCAGCCAGTTTGAAAACCACTTGCGGGCGATCTTGGGACTGCCGCTGGGTTCGACGGCCACCGAGGGACATTCGGCAATGGTGAACCTGATCGCAGAAGTTCCGAATCCCGGGGAAGTGCTGGCCGTGGCCAACGCTCATCTCCATCTGTATGGAAAGGAACCGCGCGAACGACGGAAAGTGGGGCATGTAACGGTGCGAGCCGAAACCAGGGAAAAACTCCAACAAAAATTCCGCGAACTGCCGGCATTCTTCAAGAGACCAGAGTATTGTTTGGATAAGGCGATGCCAGAAATCCTGACGAAGAAAGTGTAGCGCAACCTACAGGGATGTGTTCTCGCACGGCAATCCTCGCACCAAGCCACTCACTCGAAGGAACCAGCGCAAAAGATTATTCGTGCAAGCGCAAGAAACGGATACGATAGGCGTGGAGAATTCCAACAAGCGGACTTCCACTATGCTCACCAGATGGCTTCAAGTGTTTGCCGTCGCGGTCGCGATTGCATCCCCTGCCCTAGCACAACAGACTGCGCCCCATAGTTTTGCCGTGAAAAACGGCCATTTCGAACTCGACGGCAAACCGTTCCAGATCATTTCGGGAGAAGTGCATTACCAGCGAATCCCGCGGGCCTACTGGCGCGAGCGATTTCGAATGGCACGCGCGATGGGGCTGAACGCCGTCACCACGTATGTTTTCTGGAACGTGCACGAACCGCGGCCGGGCGCTTACGACTTTTCCGGCAATAACGATGTGGCCGAATTCATCCGCGAAGCGCAGCAAGAAGGGCTGTATGTAGTGCTGCGACCGGGGCCCTATGTGTGCGCAGAGTGGGAATTTGGCGGCTACCCAGCATGGTTGCTGAAGGACCATTCCCTGGTGCTGCGCAGCAGCGATCCGAAATTCATTGAGACGGCCGCGCGTTGGTTCAAGCGGTTGGGACAGGAGCTGGCGCCGCTGCAGATCGGCAATGGCGGCCCCATCATCCTGGTTCAAGTGGAGAACGAATACGGTTCCTTCGGCAACGACCACGCGTACATGGAAAAGACCCGCGGCATGCTGGTCGACGCGGGATTCACGAAATCTCAGCTTTATACCGCGGACGGAGCCGAGCAAGTTCCGGCCGGTTCGCTTCCCGATTTGCCGGTGGGCATCAATTTTGGCGGCGCAGACGCCGGTGCAGCCCGAAGAGAATTCGAAAAATTAAAGAAGAACCGGCCCAATGGCCCCTTCTTCAACAGCGAATATTGGGATGGCTGGTTTGACCACTGGGGCGGGAAGCATGCATCGACAAACGCGCACAACGAAGCGGATAACCTGGATTGGATGCTGAAGCAGGGCTACTCCGTAAGCCTGTACATGTTCCATGGCGGAACCAGTTTCGGCTGGATGAACGGGGCCAACAGTAATGGCAAGAATTACGAGCCCGACGTCACCAGCTACGACTACGATGCACCTCTCGATGAGAGCGGCCGCCCGACTCCAAAATTCTCGTTGTTTCGCGAAGTGATCGCCAAGGATACCGGAGCAACTCCCCCGGCTGTACCCACTGTTGCGCCGACCATGAAAATCCCAGAGTTTAAGGCGGAGCAAGCCGTTGCGCTGTGGAAGGTGCTGCCAGCTCCAGTGCACTCGGAGCAACTGCAGAGCATGGAAGATTTGGGCCAGGCGTACGGCTACATTCTCTATCGCACGCGCTTGAACGGCGCAAGCAAAGGCAATCTCGATCTGGATGGGTTGCATGACTATGCGCAGGTGTACCTCAACGGAAAGTTGGCGGGCACACTGGATCGCCGCATCGATCAGAAGCAACTTCCCCTGGATGTACCGGCAGCCGGGGCGCAACTCGACATCCTGGTCGAGAACACCGGACGGATTAATTTCAACATTATCCTGCGCAAGGAGCGTAAAGGAATCGTCGGGCAAGTCACGTTGGACGGCAAGCCAATCTCGGGATGGGATATCTATCCCCTGCCGATGGACCAGCGGGAGAAATATTCTTTTGCGAAAAACGCGTGCGAAGGCGCGTGCTTCTATCGCGCCACGTTCCACGTGGATACCCCGGCCGACACGTTTCTCGATACCAGCGCGTTCACCAAAGGTGAAGTCTGGCTGAACGGCCAGCCACTGGGCCGCGTTTGGAATATTGGGCCGCAGAAGACGCTTTACGTTCCGGGGCCTTGGCTGCACAAAGGCGAAAATGAAGTGGTAGTCTTCGACTTGCAGGGTGGCGCTGGGCGGACCTTGGTGGGACGGGACAAGCCGATTCTGGGCGGCAAGGCCGAGTAGAGGCAAATGTTCTCAGTCGTCAGTTTTAAGTTTTACGTAAGGCAACCCCCACGCGCAAAAACGGTGCTTCCCGCGGCCGCGTGGTCGCAATGGAAACGAACGGCCTCACCCCTGAATCCGAGATATTCACCACAGAGGACACAGAGAGCACAGAGGAAAGAGAAAAACAGCACCCTTAGAAACCGCGTGTGCGAAGTTGAAGAGGTAGAAGCGAAAGGCAAGAAAAGCCTCACCCCTGAAGGGGTGAGCTGCAGGAATGGCTGCGGCAAGCTTACCCATAAAGGCATAAACTCGGGCGCGGTTGCCGGTGGCCTCTGCCGGATGTTAGGATTTGGGGTTCTATGACGCCTGCCAGCCCCAACCTACCTCGGATCGGCATCCCCTGGCGCACCTCTCAGGAAGAGAGCGAGCAGAGACGCCCGAAGGTCCAGGACTACGAGAACGCCATCCTGGCAGCCGGAGCAGAGCCGGTGGTGCTGTCCCTGCGGGATGATGCCGGGCTGAAGGAGCAACTAGCCTCCTTGGATGGATTTGTGCTGCCTGGAAGCCCGGCGGACGTGGAACCTAGGGAATATGGGGCCACGGACAAGGGGAAATCGGCGCCGCCGGACCTGCCGCGGGAGCGAACCGATCGGGCGATTCTGGACCACGCATTTGCCGAGAAAAAGCCAGTGCTGGCCATCTGTTACGGCTGCCAGCTACTCAACGTCTACTTGGGGGGAACCCTGATTCAGGATTTGCGCAGCGAGACCGGAACATCCCTGCCGCACCGGAAGAAGGATGTGTGGCCGATCGCGCTCAGCGATCCGCAGCATGAGGTGCGTTTCGAACCGGACAGCCGCCTGGCTGGGCTTGCTCGAGAGTCGCAAGCGATGGTGAATAGTTCGCATCACCAATCCGTGGAACAGCCGGGGCGGCAGTTGCGGGTGACCGGCAGGGCGCAGGACGGAATTGTGGAAAGCGTGGAATGGACCGGCGACAAGAACTGGGTGATCGGAGTGCAATGGCATCCAGAGCGCATGCCTGGTGACCCGTTGGCACAGCGGCTCTTTTCGGAATTGGTCAAGGCGGCGAAATCGGCCAAAACGGTTGGCGCGGCCAAGCCCTGAGCGCACCGACCGACCAACCGGCTACTGGATTTACGAATCTCAACATGGGGGAAACATGATCTCACTGGCAGGAAAAGCGGCACTGATTACCGGAGGTTCGCGAGGCATTGGTGCAGCGGCGGTGAAGTTGTTCGCGCAGGCCGGAGCCGACGTGGTCTTCAGCTACAACTCCGCGAAAGAAGCAGCAAAACTGGTGGAGCAGGAAGCAGCCAAGCACGGGACGCGCGTGGAAGCATTTAAAGCCGACGCAGGGAAGCACGCCGATAACAAGAAACTGGTGGAACACACGATAGCGCGGCTGGGACGGCTGGACATCCTGGTAGCCAATGCGGGAGTGTGGAACCTGGAAGACCTGCCCATCGAGAACATGACCGAGAAGCAGTGGGACGAGATGATCCGCATCAACCTGAAGAGCGTGTACAGCGTGATTCACTTCACAGTTCCGCAGATGATCAAACAAAAATCCGGCAGGATTATTCCCATCAGTTCGACAGCGGGCCAGCGGGGCGAATCGTTTCATACCCACTACGGCGCGTCGAAGGGCGGAGTAATCAGCCTGACCAAGGGACTGTCTACAGAACTGGCAAAGCATGGAATCCTGGTGAACAGCGTGGCGCCGGGCTGGGTGGCGACGGACATGTCCAATCCCGTGCTGAAAACGAAGGCCGGACAGAAGATGGCTTCGTCGGTGATTCCGTTGGGCCGCGCGGCTACGGCAGAGGAAGTAGCCGGACCGATTCTTTTCCTGGCTTCCGACCTGGCGAGTTTCATGACCGGAGAGATCTTGAACGTAAACGGAGGCTCGGTGCTGTGCGGCTGAGAACTTGCCAACTCTGTCTGGGCCTGGTGCTGGCGGCGGCTCTTTTGGCGCCGGCGGCGAAAGCCCAGAACCCGGACACCATGGCTCCGGAAGCCAGTGAAGCCAAGGGCAGACAGATCCTGACGCAATTGATCGCGGCGCTGGGCGGGCAAGCCTATCTGAACGAGAAAACATCGGAGTGTGATGGCCGGTTCGCGCAATTCGGGCATAACGGTGACCTAACCGGATATATCGAGTTCAAGGAATATTGGTCCTATCCCGACAAGAAGCGCACGGACTTTGCGAAAAAGGGAAACATCGTTGACATCTACGCCGGTGACGAGGGTTGGACCCTGGACCGCGGGGGAGTCTCTGAGGAGCCGGCGCCGGCGGTGGCGGATTTCCAGGAAGCGGTAAAGAGGAACATCAACAATGTGCTGCGCAACCGCCTGAAGGAAGAGCGCATCCTGATTCGCTTTGGCGGCAACTCGGTGGTGGACCTCAAACAGGTGGACTGGGTGGAGATTACTGACGGCGAACAGCGTGTCTTCCGCCTGGCCGTGGATCATTCAACGCATCTGCTGGTGCGCAGCGTCGTGACCATCCGGGACGAAAATACCAATGAAAAAATTGACGAGACCACGGTTTACTCGAACTATCAGGAAAAGGACGGCATTCAAGTGCCGATGCAAGTCACCAAGGAACGCGATGGCCGGCGGGTCTACCAGGCCTTTTACGCGGGGTGCCGCATCAACCCCGAACTGCCGGCGGACTTCTTCACGAAACAGGCTTTGGAGCAGCGCTATGGGGACGCTGGCGGCAAAAAGAAAAAGTAGGCGGAGTCACGGTACGATATGAAATGATAGGTAATAGCCGTTGAGACACATCCTTTCTGGGCCGCCGGAACCCTGATAACTTAGAAGGTCCCAGTCCTCAAAAATGACAAGGCGAGCACCCACTTGCGGTGCCGGTGCGGTATTTCATGAAAGTCCTGAATCCACATCGAGGCGGGCAGAGCAAGGGCGAGCGTGGCTTCAGCCTGACCGAACTCGTCGTCGCGATGGCCGTGGCGCTGGTGTTGATGGGCATTGGCATGCCCTCGTTTCTGCGCGCCTATCACACCTACCAGCTATCCAACGCGGCCACGCAAACAGCCGACATTTTGCGCTTCACGCGCTATGAGGCGATCCGGAGAAATATGCAGTTGAGCTGCCAGATTCAACCGTATGCTGGGGACCCCACGATGACGATCCTGTGGACGGATACGGACAAGGATAATCAACCCGATCCTACGGAACAGCAGATCCTGTTGGGAAGTGGAGGAAACCTGGTGAACGGTGCGGGGGTGCCGGGCGTGGCCACGTTGACTGCTGCGGCGAACATCACCGGGGGAACGTTCTCGGTCCCGCCAAGTGGAACACCGATTACTTTCGATGCTCGGGGAGCGGTCAATCCTCAGAACGTCAATATGCTGTACCTGGCTAGCACTAACGCTCCGGAGGCTGGATACCGGGCGGTGCTGCTGATGCCGGCGGGGTCCATCGAGTTGTGGACCGGAGATGCGAACGGGAATTGGCAACAACTGCGGTGAGACAAGAAAGAATGAGACGGGTATTCACAAATCGCGGAACAACAAGCGGCGGCCAGTCCGGCTTTACTTTGATGGAACTGCTGGTGGCCACGGTGATCATTCTTGTCGGGCTGGTCGCCGTGGCGCAACTTGTGCCCACATCCGTGCTGATGAATTCGAATAACCGCAACGATGGAACCGCTCTGGTCTTTGCGCAACACCAGATGGAAGCCCTGCGCGCAGTGGTCTTGAGCGCGACAACATTCTCCGATCCGCGGGGTGTGACTTGTCCCCTGGGAAATACTTGCCAACTGGGCGATCCCACGCAACCGGGAACGCCGCTGGGAAGTCCCGTCAATACCGGTTCGGGTTCGCCGATTATTGATTTTTCGGCTGACCCGGTGGATGGCTACAGCTTTACCTACCTCGACCCGCACGACCCCTACGGAGCAGCGTATGACGTGCGCTGGACGGTGATCACCACCACCAACGGACCAATCACTACCGGAAGGCGCATCATTCTGGGAGTATTTCGACGCGGGATGCGATCGGCGGCAATTCCGGTAACACTTGACACCATGGTGTCCAAATGAAGGCACCGGGCAGAAATCCCCAGCAGGCGGGGTTCACACTGCTGGAGTTGCTAATCGCCACGGTAGTCTTTCTGCTGATTTGTGGAGCGATCTTTGGGTTACTGAACCTTGCTCAAAAGAACTACGGCAGCGAAACGCAAATCTCAAGTTCGTTCCAGGAGGCGCGCCTGGCCGTAGATCAGATTGTCACCGATTTCGACCAGTCGGGTTACCCATCGCTTTCCATGTTTTCCGAAGTTCTGCCCACGACATCTTATGCCTACGGTCCGGTAGCATGGTGGCCAGGATATACCAACACTCCTCCCACTCCGTGCCATGTGGGAACAACTTGCAATCCTTCTCCTGGGGATTTTGACCTGATCGTGGAGACAGGTTCAGCGGGCGGCGGGGTGAACTGGATCAGGTACCAGTTGCTTGGGACGACATTATATCGCTCGGTGGTGGCAAAGACTCTAGGTGTGGACCCGACCGCCGCTACCTCGACACCGACAGTGATGGTCCCTTTTATCGTGAACGTTATGAATAATCCGCCCCCGGATCAACTTGCCGAATTGATTGCCTCTTACCCGACCATGTATCCGGGGGGGCAGCCCGTGCCGATCTTCCAGTTCACGTGTGATACCTCAACGGGAATCGTGCCTTGCCCGATGGCCGCTCCGAGTGACTTGTCCACCCAAATTCGCGACGTGGATGTGACCTTGATCGTAAGAACTACGCAACGCGACCTGCAGACGCAGAAATGGAAGTTGGTGGAGTTGAATGGCAGAGGACACCGGTCGAATCCGAATAATTAGCTGAGGTGAGGAAGACCTGGAATGAACTTTAGGCACAAATCGACAAAACGGCCGACCGAAGCGGGGGCCGCCATGCTGATCGCGATTTTTGCCTTGCTGCTGATCAGCGTAATTGCGATTGCGCTGATCGTGTCGTCGGGCACGGAAACTGCACTGGCAAAAAACTATCGCACATCCACTAGCGCGTATTATGCGGGGCTAGCGGGGCTGGAAGAGGGACGCGGAAGGCTGCTGTGGCGCAATGCGAATTACCTAAACAATACGGTTCCCGTGTTCATGCCAGCCTCCGGAAATCCCTCGATGAACTTGTCGCAAGTTCTATACATCAAGAATCCCGCAGGCGGTGAAGTTGTTGACCCGACAGATCTTGCGGGTTCGAACCCTTACGCGAGACAACGAGTACTTTAACAGGAATTCGGAATACCGGTGACGTCCGCGACGGTGTCAGATCCATCGAATTCTGTTTCGGGTGCGGGAGGAGTGCCGGGACCGCAATTCAAATGGGTGCGGATCACTCCGGCAACGGAGAAATCGCTGGGAGTTGACGTCGCAGGGGATGGGAATACGAATGATAGTACTTCTCCCTTGTTTTACGATCCCGCGCATGTCGACAGGAATGGCATCCTGAAACCCGGGCTTGTGAAAGGGACGGCGGGACCGCCGCCTGTCCCGCCGACCCCGACATCGATCCAAGTGCTGCAGATTACGGCACTGGCGGTGATACCTCCTAACACGCAAAAGTTGCTGCAATATGTAGTGGTGCCGGTAGAGTTGACTATTTCCTCGGCGCTCACGCTCGCGGGTAACAATGTGACCTTCGCGGGATCTAATTCGGCCCCGTTCAAGGTGACTGGAAATGACAATCTGGTAGCAAGGACGTGCGCGAACCCGCCGGTCCCTCCGGTTCTCGCGATTGGATACACAAATTCCGCAGACAATTCAAACGCGAATATTGTGGGCGGAACGTTCCCTGGCAAGTATCCGGGTATATCGCCGCCAGTTCCGCCAAACCCAAGCGTTGGGTGGGTGACCTTGACTCCCAGTTTGCAGAAGCCAAGTTCGCTGGATTCTCTGGCGCAGTGGATTACACAGAACGCGAACGTAACGCTCCCGGGACCGAGCCTGCCGAACAACGATATGGGATCCCCTGCGAGTCCGGTGACCGTGGCCGTGCAAGGAGATTTGGACATGACTGCCTGGCATCACACCGGCTACGGGCTTCTGCTGGTGACAGGAAAGCTGACCTACGATCCCGATGCCTCGTGGTATGGGATTGTGCTTGTGATTGGGAAGGGCGTCGTCGTTGGATCGAACGCAGGGACTGGCATAATTCAAGGGGCCATGTACGTCGCGCAAACGCGCGACCCAAATACGGGAAGCTTGTTGCCTGACCCAACTCTCGGACCAGCGTCCGTTACTTTTGATCCCGCCATGGGCGGCTTGGGAATTCAGTACGACAGTTGCTGGGTCGGCGCGGCCGGGTTGGCCCTTCAACCCATCACGTATCAAGTGCTTTCCTTCCGTGAAATTCCACTCGGCTGAACGCCGGCGCTCCATCGCGGAAATGACCGGAGTCTGCTGGAGAGGTATACTTACGGGATGGGACATGCGAGCGGAAATTCACTGATGCACGGCACCACCGTTCTGTGCGTGCGCAAAGAGAGCAAGGTGGTGTTGGTCGCCGATGGCCAGGTAACCATGGGCGATCACGTATTGAAACACACCGCAAAAAAAACGCGCCGTCTGTACAGCGACAAAGTGGTGGCCGGCTTTGCGGGTTCGACTGCGGATGCCATTTCTCTGTTTGAACGTTTCGAAGGCAAGTTGCAGGAACATTCCGGGAATCTGCAGAAGGGCTCCGTGGAACTGGCCAAGGAGTGGCGCAAGGATCGCGCGTTGCGGCACCTCGAAGCTTTGCTGATTGTGGCTGATGCCAAGGCGACGTTTGTGCTCTCCGGAAATGGCGACGTCATTGAACCGGACGACGGCATGTGTGCCATCGGCTCCGGCGGACCTTATGCTCTGGCCGCTTCCCGCGCGCTGCTGAAGCACAGCAAGCTGTCCACCAAGGAATTGGCCCTGGAGGCGATGCGCATCGCCAGCGAAATTTGCATTTACACCAACGCAAACTTTACCGTGGAAGAGATTTAAGGGGACACCGAAGCTCGTTAGCTTCGGCAAGCAAGGACTCGAACTCATATGGCTACCAAGACGGAGAAGGAAATAACGCTGTTTCCCGGAGGAAACGGCGCCGCTCAGGCTGATGGAACGGAAATGCTTCCGTCTCTCGACGACATGACGCCGCGCGAAATCGTAGCCGAACTCGACAAGTACATTGTCGGCCAGGCGGCGGCCAAGCGCGCCGTCGCCGTGGCGCTGCGCAATCGCGTGCGCAGACAGAAGCTGCCTCCCGAGATTGCTGAGGACGTCCTTCCCAAAAATATCCTGATGATTGGACCCACCGGTGTGGGCAAGACGGAGATCGCGCGGCGGTTGGCGCGGCTCGCAGGATGCCCGTTCGTGAAAGTGGAAGCCTCGAAGTACACGGAAGTGGGATATGTGGGACGCGACGTGGAGTCCATGGTGCGCGACCTGGTGGAAACCTCGATCGACATGATCCGCGAAGAGAAGCTCGATGAAGTCGCTGATCGCGCCGAGCAGGCTGCCGAGGAACGCGTGCTCGACTTGCTGCTTCCTCCGCCTCCTCCTCCCGCGCCAGGAACAGCTGAAGGGGATCTGGCGGCACAGCGCGAGCAGACCCAGCGCACGCGGGATAAATTGCGCGCGCAGTTGCGCGAGGGGAAACTGGATCAACGGATGGTGGACCTGGAAGTGCGCGAGCGGGCCATGCCGTCGTTTGAAATCATCTCCAATCAGGGCATCGAGGAGATGGACGTCAACCTGAAGGACATGCTGAGCGGATTCTTCGGTCAACAAAAGAAAAAGCGCAAGATGAGCGTCGCGGACGCTTTTGAATACCTGATCCAGGAAGAAGAAAACAAACTCCTGGACATGGAGCAGGTAACTCGCATCGCGGTGGAACGCGCCGAGCAGATGGGCATTATCTTCATCGATGAAATCGACAAGGTTGCGGGACGCGAGGCCGGGCATGGCCCCGACGTTTCCCGCGAAGGCGTGCAGCGCGACATCCTGCCGATTATCGAAGGGACGACAGTCAATACCCGCTACGGCATGATCCGCACAGACCACATCCTGTTTATTGCCGCGGGAGCCTTTCACGTCACCAAGCCCTCGGACCTGATTCCCGAGCTACAGGGGCGCTTGCCCATCCGTGTGGAACTGCAATCGTTGAAGGAAGAAGACTTTGTGCGTATCCTGACGGAGCCGAAGAATGCGCTGATCAAGCAGTACGTGGCGCTGATGGAAACGGAAGGCTTGAAGCTGCAAATCACCGAAGATGCGGTGCAGACCATCGCCAAATTTGCCACCACCGTGAACGAGCAGACAGAGAACATCGGTGCGCGCCGTCTGCATACGATCCTGGAAAAGGTGCTGGACGAGATTTCCTTTGAGGCGCCTGACCTGAAAAAGAAATCAGTGAAGGTAGATGCGGCGTATGTGAACAAGCAACTGGCCGACATCGTGAAAAACCAGGATCTGAGCCGGTATATTCTGTAAGCGCCGACGATCGAAAATGAAAACTGGAAAAGGGGCGAGACCCAACACGCCGCGCTGGCCGCTTTCTTCCCTGACCATTTCTGTACTGCTTTTCTCCTCCATTCTTCTTGCCGACGGCTGCGGTGCGCCAGGCGAACCCTTGCCCCCTGCCCCACCGACTCCCGTAGCGATTACGGATCTGGCGGCCCGCCAGGCCGGCGATGCCGTGCAACTGAGCTTCACAATGCCCAACAAGAGCACGCTGGGCGAGAAACTGAAGGAAGTGCCGACGCTGGAAGTCCTGCGCGGATCGCTCAAGCCAGATGGCACTGTGGACGAGAAGTCATTTCGTGTCGTCGATACTGTGCCTGGGTCGCTGGTCAATGAGTACATACAGAAGGGCAAAGTGGAGTTTCCCGATGCCATTGCACCCCAAGAGCTAAAAACCCATGCTGGCGAGACGGCACTCTATCGCGTCCGGACTTACGTCTCTCCCAAGAAAATTTCCCCAAACTCACCGAGCGTGTCGCTGAAACTCTACCCCGTCCCGGCGCCAATCTCATCGGTAGAGGTAGAGTTGACCGAGAATGCCATTGATCTTAGGTGGCAGCCGCCAACTCATACCACAGCCGGCGAGCCGCTGGGGGCCGTCCCGGAGTACCACGTTTATCGAGGCGAACTTGATCCGCAGACAGCGGAAGGGGTGAAGGCGGACCCGCGCAAGGGCACCTGGAAGGCGCCGCTCCTGCAAATAGCCCCTACGACGATTGCGGAATACCACGACGTGGGCTTCGACTATGGCAAGACCTACGCCTATGCGGTCCGCAGCGTCGTGCAGGTGCAAGGGATAGCGCTGGAATCCAGCGACTCGCCGCTGGTGGTACTAACCCCACGGGATACATTCCCCCCAGCAGCCCCGCAGAGTCTGGTAGTGGCCGTCTTGCCGGGAGCAACGGGCGAGGGAAAGGTCGTAGACCTGTCGTGGTCAATCAATTTGGAAACGGACCTGGCGGGTTATCGCGTCTATCGTAGTGAGCAGGAAGGCACAAAAGGTGAACTCCTAACCAAGGAATTGTTGCCGACGCCTGCTTACCGTGATACCTCTGTGCACAACGGCCAAAAATATTGGTACAGTGTCACCGCCGTGGATAAGGCCGGCAATGAAAGCGTTCCCAGCCCGCCCATCGCGGTGGAAGTTGCGCAACCTCCGTCGTAGTTCCGGGTTCCCATGTCGTAGTAGAGATGCTTGGTCGGATGCCCAGATCCATGCCAGACGCCATGAAGTTGCCAGGTTACCGCTGGTTTCAATTCCTGCGGAACTCCTCTATCCGCATGGGCATTTACACTGGAGTTGCGCTGTCGCTGGTCTTTTCCGCCTGGGTGATCGTGGCCAACCGCATGCCCGTCCTGGAGTCGTTTGCGCTTGCCCGAAACATCGCGGCGGTCGCGGCGCTATGCTTCTTTGCCGGCCTCCCCGCTCTGCGCTTCTTCCGCAGTCCGGCAGAGATGCTGGTTTCCGGACTCGTCGGATGGACCATACTGTCGTTCACCTATCGAATTCTGTGCGCGGTATTTGTGTTGCTGCCGGACCGCTATACCGCCTTCCATGTCTTCATGCTGGGAGCTGTGATATATCTGATCTGTGCGACGGTATCGTGGATTGGCACGATTATCTGGCGAGCGCGCATGGCCGACGACACGCGCATCCACCACTAAGGAAGACTTTCGCGAATGAAATTCTGCCGATTCTCACCCGTGTCTTCCCGACAAAAATCCACTGCTAGCATCAAGTTTGGATTGATCGAAGGCGACTCCATCCGGGAAATCTCCGCGGCTCCCTGGAAAGAATGGAAAACGGCTTTGCGATCCTTTCCGCTGAAGGATTGCCGCTTGGCCGCCCCGGTTTTGCCCAGCAAGATTGTATGCGTGGGACGCAATTACGCGGCGCATGCCGCGGAGTTTGGCCACGAAATGCCGAAAGAGCCCATGATCTTTCTGAAGCCGCCTTCCTCCGTCATTGGACCGGGCGAATCGATCGTGCTTCCGAAGTATTCGCAGAGAGTGGAGCACGAAGCCGAGCTCGGCCTGGTAATCGGCAAAACCTGTAGTCACCTGAAGGACGACGAGGATCCGCTCTGCTATCTTTTGGGCTACACCTGCGTGAACGACGTAACCGCGCGGGACTTGCAGAAGAGCGATGTGCAATTCACGCGTGCCAAGGGCTTCGACACGTTCTGCCCGGTCGGCCCGCACATTGAGACCGAACTCGATCCCCACAATGTGCTCGTGGAAGCCCACGTCAACGGTACCCAGAAGCAATCCGGTGACACATCGTTGATGGCTTTCCCGGTGGCGTTTCTGGTGCGATGGATCTCGCGGATGATGACGCTTGTGCCCGGGAGACTTGATCGCCACCGGAACGCCCGCAGGGGTTGGCCCGCTAGTGGCTGGCGACACCGTAGAGGTCTCCGTAGCGGGCATTGGCATGTTGCGCAATCCGGTGCATTCTGCTCAGGCATGACTTCGCAGAGGTCCCCGGCATTCGGTAGAATAGACGTAGATGGGGAACGAGAGCTTCCTGTAAAGGGAAGTTGCAGCGTGCCGGAAGATTCTTCGCTGATCCCCCAATCCAGATTCATACCGTGTGAGGTAGAGCGTTGAAAGATTTGCTCGCCGATTGGAAAATGCTGCTGACGATAGGTGGCGGAAGCCTCGCCGCGCTGGCGATGATTGCTTATGCGTTTGTGCGTCCTGCTGTCAATCCCGAAGAAGAAGAACGGAAGCGCAGACTGCACCTGAACTTGATTGGCCGGATCGCGGAAGGCCAGGTTATCGAACTCGCGGAGCACGAAGCGCCGCCGGTGGAAGAGACCCGCAAACTGTTCGGCTCCCGCCCGCGTCCCATGGCAGATACCCGGCCGCGGCAACTGGTGTCCTACAGCTACGCGATATCGGGAGTAACGTATCAAACCGCGCAGGACATCACCGGGCTGGAGAGCCAGGTGCGAGCCGAACGCCTGGTGGCAGGCCATCCAGCCAGTGTGAAATACGATCCGTCGAACCCCAGCGATTCCATCCTTGTAGCCGACGACTGGTCCGGAATAAGGTAGTTCCTCCAAGTGGAGGCACCGCCCCGTGCTGATACTGGATTCCTGCCAATTGAGCTATCCTTTGTCTGCCACCCGGAAGCGATTTGGCCAGCTTCGATGAAACACGTGATCGCGTCATTCTTCATGGTGCTGTTGATCGTGGCGATGACCTTGAGCGCCATGGCCATCCTGGTGCGCGCCACGGAATACGTCACGTCCATCGAGTACCCGCTGGCACGCGCGGGCGCCACCGCCGCGGAGCTGTTGCTTGGCGTGATACTTCTTTTGGGAACGGTGTGGCTGGCGACCCATCTGGCGGTGCTGATCTTTGCTCCCAAACAAGAATCCAAGGAGGGTGGACCCGTTGGCTGAGAAAAATCGCGTCACCTGGGAATCCTCGGAAAATGTGAAGCGCCTGGAGCAGCTTCACCGCATTTCGCAAGAAGCGGAAGCGGGCGGCGGCCCGGAACGGCGCGAGCGCGAGCACAACGCGGGCAAACTTTCGGCACGGGAACGGATCCATCTGCTGCTTGATGAAGGGACATTCGAGGAACTGGATAAATTTGTGCGCCATCGCTGCGTTGATTTTGGAATGGAAGAAGCCCGGCCGGCGGCCGATGGTTTCGTTACAGGCTTCGGCCGCATTGACGGCCGGCTTGTGTATGTGTTCGCGCAGGACTTCACGGTCTTCGGCGGGTCGCTTTCCGAAACCAACGCGCTAAAGATTTGCAAGATCATGGACCTTGCCATGCGTAACGGCGCTCCGGTGATTGGCCTGAACGATTCGGGCGGCGCGCGCATCCAGGAAGGTGTGGCATCGCTGGCGGGCTATGCGGATATTTTCCTGCGAAACACGTTGGCCAGCGGCGTGATTCCTCAGCTCAGCGCGATCATGGGGCCTTGCGCGGGTGGAGCGGTCTACTCACCGGCGATTACCGATTTTATTTTCATGACGCGAGACACCTCCTACATGTTCGTGACCGGCCCGGACGTGATCAAGACCGTCACGCACGAAGAAGTCACCAAGCAAGAACTGGGCGGAGCCATGACCCACAACGCCACCAGCGGAGTGGCCCATTTTATTTCGCGCGATGATGCGGACTGCTGTGCGATGCTTCGCGAGCTGCTCAGTTTTCTGCCCTCGAACAATATGGAAGACCCGCCGCGGCGCGCGACAAATGATCCGATTGACCGGCGGGAAGAATCCCTGAATTCGCTCGTGCCCGAGGATCCGCAGAAGCCTTACGACATCAAGGATGTAATCCACGCGCTGGTCGATGACGGTTACTTTTTTGAAGTGCACGAGCACTATGCTCGGAATCTGGTCGTGGGCTTTGCGCGCTTTGATGGCCGGCCGGTGGGAATCGTGGCCAATCAGCCGGCGTTCCTGGCGGGCACGCTGGATATCAACGCATCGGTGAAAGGCGCGAGGTTCGTGCGTTTTTGTGACGCCTTCAATATTCCGCTGGTCACCTTTGAAGATGTGCCGGGATTTCTGCCCGGCACGCAGCAGGAATTCGGCGGGATTATCAAACATGGCGCAAAGCTGCTGTTCGCATTCGCCGAAGCAACCGTGCCGAAGATCACCATCATTACGCGAAAGGCCTACGGAGGCGCGTATTGCGTGATGGCGTCGAAGCACATTCGAACGGATGCAAATTTTGCGTGGCCTACCGCGGAAATCGCGGTGATGGGCCCGGAGGGTGCTGTCGATATCGTTTACAAGCGGGAGTTGAGTAACGCGCCGCCGCAGGATCGCGAAAGGCTCCGGAAAGAAAAAATTGCCGAATTCCGCCAACGCCTGGCCAACCCTTTTGTGGCCGCTGAGCGCGGTTATCTCGATGCCGTGATCGAACCAGCGGAGACCCGGGAGCGGATTATTACCTCGTTGCGCGCCCTGGAAAACAAGCGGGACACCAATCCCAAGAAGAAGCACGGAAATATCCCGCTGTGAACGTGCTCGTCGGAATTCACACCTGCAAAGGCGAATATCCGATTCCACCTACATGTTGGGCTTGGGGTGCGCAGCCAACGCTTCTTTGAACGCCGCCAGATTGTTCTTGTCGATGACGGCTGTGCCGGTGTCCACCCAAACAGGCAGCGGGGCGCTGGGCGCGGTGCGCCAATCTTTGTACTCGTGAACCACGTTGTGGTGCAGGTCGTCAGCGAAACGCACGCCATAAAAACCCATGATGTAAGGCTTCTGAACCACGGTAGCCGTAATCGCGCCGCGACTGATCCAGTCTAACGTCTCCGGGTTCTTGTCAAACGCCACGATTTTCACCTTTCCGGCGAGGTCGAAGCGGTTCAGGACCTCCGCGGCACCCTCGCCGCCCGATGCTTCGAGCCCGATGATGCCGTCGATCTTTTCCTTTTTCTGCACCAGAGCGGCTATGGCGTCGTAGGCATTGCGCGAGTCGCCCTTGTCGTCGATGGTCTGAAGTACTTTGATCCCGGGATATTTCTTCAAGGCATCATTGGCGCCGCGAACGCGATCTTCCACGTTGAGCTGGCCAGTCAGCCCCACAATCACGATACTGCCCTGTCCGCCGAGGAGCCCCGCCATCCGCTTGGCGCTTTCTTCACCGGCGCGAGCATTATCAGTGCCGACGAACAGTACGCGCTTGGAGTCAGGGGCGTCGGCGTCGATGCAGATTACCGGGATGCCCTGGAGCACCGCGTCGTCAATCGGACCCTTGAAGAGTTGGGGGTTGCTGACGGAAACAAGTATGCCGGAGGGATGCTGTGCAAGTGCCTCCTTAAACGCGGTCAGTTCCTCGTTCGGCGAGAGACTGGCGGGCCCCGTCATCTCCACTTTTACGCCCATCAACTTTCCAACGTCACGTAAACCAGCCTCCGCTTCCTGCCAGTACGGCAAATTTACGTTCGCTGCCACGAGAATGTAGTGTTCCTCGGGCTGGTGATACGGAGTCCCACAGGAGCCTAGAAACAGACCTCCCATCGCGAGACTCAGGATGGAAATCGATTTTCTAAATTTCATGAACGGTCTCCTTTGCAGGTGTTCCCCTGGATGCTGCCGGGCTTGGGGAAGAGACCAGACGATGTTCGGGGAAAGCCTAACACAAAACAGGATAAGCGGAGTCCTTGCGCGTCACGTTACCTTGTTATGAGTGCGTCGAACCCGGGCAGACCCGCTATTTCAGCAGGAATTCCTGCAGAAACTCCACGGTCGCGTAGAACTGATAATCGCGGTTGGCCTTCTTCTGGAAACCATGGCCCTCATCTTGGGCCATGATGTACCACACCGGAGTGCCCTGTTTCTTCAGTGCGGCGACAATCTGATCGCTTTCGCTCACTGGGACGCGTGGGTCGTTCTTTCCTGCCACGACCATCATCGGTTTTTTGATCTTGTCGATGTTGTTCATGGGCGCGATGCGTTCCAGAAATTCGCGCATCTTAGGGTCGCGCTCGTCGCCATATTCGACGCGGCGTAAATCGCGCCGGTAGCCCTCGGTGTGTTCCAAAAAGGTGACAAGGTTGGACATGCCCACAATGTCGACAGAGCAGCGAATGCGATCGCTGTAGAACGTGGAGATCGCCAGGGTCATGTGGCCCCCATAGCTGCCGCCGGTTACGGCGATGCGCGAAGCATCCAAGTCCGGCCGCGTGGCGATCCAGTCGAACAGCGCGTTGATGTCTTTGTAAGAGTCCTCGCGCGAGAATCCATTGTCTAGCTTCGTGAAGGTCTTGCCGTATCCAGTGGAACCACGGACATTCGGCACCACCATGGCGATGCCAAGGACGTTCAAGTAGTAGTTGGCGCGACCAAGAAAATCGGGCCGCGACTGCCCTTCCGGTCCGCCGTGAATTTCGATCAACACCGGGCGCTTGCCGGTGAATTTTGCCGGCGGCGCATAGAGAAAGCCCGAGATCATCTTCCCGTCGAAGCTCTTCCAACGGATCAGCTCCGGTTCGCGAAAGGCGTCCGTCTTCACCGCGCTCTCGCTCATCGTCCAACGGTCGAGTTTCCCGGAATTGATATCCAGTGAAAAACAGTCTCCGGGAAGACTGGCAGAAGTTACGCCAAACGCGAGGTCATGATTGTTGTGGTGCCAGATCAGGCCGCCAACCACACCCACCGGCAGCTTCGGCACGGGCAATTCCTTGCCCGTCGCGGTATCCATCAAGTGCAGCGTGCTGAGACCATCTTCATTCGTAAGGAAGGCGATTCGCTTGCCGTCCCAGGAGAGAGCGAACTCGTCGACGTCCCACGACAATCCCGCGGTGAGCACCTTCGACTGCTTGGTGGCCAGGTCCAAATACATCAGCCGCTGAAACTCGGAGCCGGCGTCCGCGGTGTAATAGATTCCTTTGCCGTCTTTACTGAAGCGAGGATTGGAGTAGGCAATTTTTTCATCGGCTTTGCGCGGCGTCAGTTCCGTCTTGTCTCCGGAAGCGGCATCAAAGAGCCAAAGATACGTTTCGTTTACCGAGATGCCTTCGAGCACCAGAACCTTTGAATCGTCGGGTGACCAGTCTTGCGGTTCCCAACCGCCGCCTTTGAGTTGCGCGACGAGCCGATCGGATTTTGGATCAGTGGGGTTGATGACCCACAAATCCGTGTCCTGGCCGGTGCGACGAGTGGAGGTGTAGGCCATGCGGTCGCCCTTCGTTGACCAAGGCCCGGCAATATTTCGCGACTTTCCATCCGTGAGCAGAGTGATGTCTCCCGTAGCCAGATCGTAACGGTACAGTTGATACCATTCACCGCCGCCAATGTCCCGCTGAAACACCATGTACTCGCCGGTTGTGGGTTGAAACCTTCCACCGTAAACAGGGTCGGTGGAAAAAGTAAGTTGTTGACGCGCGCCGCCAGGCATTTTCACCAGGTGCGCTTGGTACGTATTGCCGAATCGCGTGCCAATCAATAGTTCGCGGCGCTGTGGATGCCAATCGGTCGGAAACGCGGAACGCGTCTCGCTGTAGCGCCCCGCGGCCTCGGCGAGCGTTGCGGGAACCGGCGGCACGCCCTCCGTCACAATCGGTTCCGGAGGCGCAACCGTCCGGGAGTCCTGAGCGGCAACGAAACCCGCGAACACAAGAATCAGCAAAAGGCCAGCGAGGTGCCTTTTCATCTCTTCCTCCTTGCAAACTGAACCCTTTCTTACACCGCGTAGCATTAGACACGCAAGCACAGAGTAAACCGCAGCAGGCGATGCGCGCGTGATAAAATCCGGCGAGTCACACAAATTCTTCTATGTTCAAAAAAATCCTGATTGCCAATCGCGGCGAAATCGCTGTCCGCATCCAGCGGGCGTGCCGCGAATTGGGCATCCATACCGTCGTCAGTTTTCAGTGAAGTCGATCGCGCCTCCTTGCACGTGCGATTGGCCGACGAAGCCTATGCCATCGGCCCCGCTGCTTCTCGGGATAGCTATTTGCGCATCGACAAATTGATCGACGTGGCGCGGAAGGCAGGCTGCGACGCCCTGCATCCCGGCTACGGATTTCTTGCGGAAAATCCCGCCTTGCCGCGTGCCTGCGCGGACGCGGGCATTACGTTTATTGGGCCGTCCGCCGATGCGATGGAAGGGATGGGATCGAAGACCGCCGGAAAACAACTGGCTCGCCGCGCCGATGTGCCCACCGTGCCAGGCACCAGCGATCCAATCGAGAGTCCAGAGGAAGCTCAAGCGTTGGCGCAAAGCATGGGCTATCCCGTAGTGCTGAAGGCCATTGCGGGCGGTGGAGGGAAAGGCATGCGCGTAGTGCCTAGCGACGCGGCGTTCGCGTCTGCATGGCGCGATGCTGCCTCAGAGGCGGCAAACGCCTTCGGAGATCCGCGACTGTTTCTCGAAAAATATCTGCCGAGTCCGCGGCACATCGAGATCCAGATCTTTGCGGATGCCCATGGGCGCACAGTTTCTCTGGGCGAGCGCGAGTGTTCTGTGCAGCGTCGTTACCAGAAGGTGATTGAAGAGGCGCCGTCGCCTGTCATGACGCCCGATTTGCGCAAGAAGATGGGTGACGCGGCGGTACGCATAGCGCGGGCTGGAGGTTACACCAACGCGGGAACGGTGGAATTCCTGGTCGATGCGGACATGAATTTCTATTTTCTGGAAGTGAACGCGCGCTTGCAGGTGGAGCATCCCGTTACCGAGCAGGTCACCGGACTCGACCTCGTGAAACTGCAGATTGCCATCGCCGCGGGCCATCGCTTGCCCTTTGCCTGGGAAACCATCACGCCGCGCGGCCATGCGATGGAGGTTCGCCTCTACGCCGAGGATCCCGACAACAATTTCTTCCCTTCGCCGGGAAAAATCCTGATGCGGCACGTGCCAACGGGGCCGGGAATCCGCATGGATGAAGGCGTCTACGAAGGATATACGGTGCCCATGGAATACGATCCGCTGCTGAGCAAGCTGATCGCGTGGGGCAACAGCCGCGAAGAGACGATTGCGCGACTCCGACGCGCGCTGGACGAATACGCCATCACGGGAATCCACACGAACGTCAGCTTATTCCGGCGAATTCTGGGCGAACCGGAATTTCTGAGCGGAGAAATTCACACCAAATGGCTCGATGAATTACTGGAGCGCCCTCGGCCTCCCGCCGTCGCGCCGCGGCCCGGCACCGAAGAAGCATGCGCCATCGCCGCCGCCTTTTGGGAGGCCACGCAAGTCAGTGGCAAATCCGATCCCGCTTCCCAAGTTCAAACGGCAGCTTCCCGCTGGAAAACAGAAGGCCGGAAGCAACAGGTGGACCGCCAGCCATGAAATTCGAAGTGCATCTCGAGGGCACATCCGGAAAGCGCCAGCATGTGGTGGAACTGGAGCGCGACGGAGAGAACTTCCGCGTAATTCTGGACGGCCATCCCGTAGACGCGGATGTCGTCAAGGTGGCGGCTAGCTCCGTCTCCATTCTGTTGGACGGGCAATCGTTTGAGGTGCACGTCACGCCAGCGCTGGAAGGCAAGCTGAAGCTGCAATCGGGCCCGCACGAGTTCACCGCGGAGGTACAGGATCCGCGCGCCTGGCGTGGCCGCAAGCACGGTGGGCTGGAAGCCGAAGGGCGGCAGCAGGTTCTGGCGCCCATGCCCGGCAAAGTGATACGCCTGCTGGTGAAGGAAGGCGAGACGGTTCAGGCGGGCCAGGGACTCATCGTGATCGAAGCGATGAAGATGCAGAACGAGATTCGTTCGCCGAAGAGCGGCAAAGTCGAGCGCCTGCTCACAAAAGAAGGTCAGACCGTCAACGTTGGTGAAGTGCTAGCCTGGGTCGAATAAACCGACGATCGATCGCGTTGTTTCGTAGCACAGAAAATGCCTCAGGCCTGAAGGCCTGAGCTACGGAGATTCGGATCGTAGGGTTACTGCGTGTTAGCGGGAGTCGTAGGCTTCGTCCCAGCAGGCAGCGGTGAGGTAACGGGCGGCAGCGTTGATTTCGCGGCGTCGGGCAACTTGCCGGCCGTCTCCACCACCTGCTCCGCCAAATAATTCGTAACTTTGGCTTCGTCGCGCGCCACGGCCAGGTACGCCGCGCGCAGCAGCTGTTCCTTGCGATCGCGCAACGTGTCACGAATGGTCTGCTGCACCTGAGGATCGTTGATGCCGCGCTGGCCGGCCGCTTCGCGCGCAACCAGTTTCAGGATGCGGATGCTGTCCTTCAGCACGATTGGCTGGCTGACTTGTCCGGGCTTAAGAGTGATCACCAGCTTCTTGAGCGCCGGGTCAGACTGGTTCAGTGAGGATTCTGGAATGTAGCCGAGGTCGCCGCCATTCGACGAGGTATTCGGGTCCTCCGAGTAGTCCATCGCCAACTGCGCGAAGTCCGCGCCGCTGTTCAGCTTGTCCATGATCATCTTGGACTTGCGCTGCGCTTCCGCTTCGTTGGTCGCGTTGTCATTTTTGCGATTACGAATTTGCGGATCCGGGCGGGGAGTGATGACAATCTGCGAAATGCGATACTGCGGTTCCGCAACATTAAACTGGTTCAAGTTGGAGTTATAGAAATCCGTCACGTCTTGATCCGTGATGGTGATTTTGGCCGCGACTTCCCGGTTCAGCAGCTTTTGGATCGACAACTGGCGGCGGAGGTCGCGCTTCAGGTCATCCACAGACATGCCGCGCGCCTTCAACTGGCGCTGGAATTCATCTTCCGTGAACGGGCTCTTCAATTCGGTGAACTTGTCTTCCACTTCGCCGTCGCTGGCCTGCAGGTTCAGCTTCTTGGCGCGTTCCAGCAGAATCTCGTTGTTGATGAGCTGCTCGACGACATTCAGCTTCAGCGAGAGCGAATCCTCCTGTGTGGGCTTCTGCGCTTCGGGGTTCACCTGCGAGCGATAGTACTTCTCCACGTCGTCGCGCCGGATTTCCGTGCCATTCACCACCGCCCACACGTCGGGAGCATGGCGTTCAGTCTGCGAGCAGCCAGCCAGCCCGGAAAGAAGAACCGCGGCGACGGCGGGCAAAAGGGTAGCGGCGCGGCGGGTGCCACGAAGCTTCCGTGTACTCGAAAGAGAGTTCGGAGAAAAGTTCAATGGTTTGGCTCAGGCAGCTTTTTTAACACGGCCCAAACGAATGCATCCGGTGCACACACGTACCTGCTTGCGAACACCGTCAACCACCGCGCGGACGCGCTTCAGGTTGGGATTCCAGCGGCGCCGCCGGGTATTGTTAGCGTGGCTGACCACGTTTCCGTAATGCGGCGCTTTGCCGCAGATTGCACACTTCAATGCCATAACTCTACACTTCCTACGCTTCAAAGGATAGAAAACAGAAGTTTTAATTGTAACAGAGCGAATCGCGAAACACAAAGCTACGCGTTTGCCGGTTCACCAATATTCCGATCTAGCGTCCCCTAAGCCGGGCACTGGAGACAACTCGCGATAGAGTCGCCTCGTCATAATATGGCCGAGATCCTGGACCGATGAGTTTACTGACTACGAGCGATGGACCAATGCAGAGGGAACCAGAGAGCTACGTCTGGGGCACAGACTGGTCACTTGCGGATCCCGGATTCCAGGCGGTTCCCGACTCAGCCCGGGCCGCTGGATGCGAGTCGGAGACTTGGCAAGCAAACGTTTGAGACTACGCTGGGAACGGATCGCTTCCTATTGCGGTTGGTCTATCACTCTATTCGCTCGCGGAAACCCAGGGAAAAGCACGATACGGTTTCCCAGATCATCCACCCATTCTGACTAACTGCTGGCTGAACCGAAAATCCAAGTGCCTGAGCAACGCGGCTATCAGGTAACTAGCCCATCGCCGAATTCGGACGAGCTTCGCAATGGCCAGAAATTTCGGGGAATTTGAAGGGATTGAACGATTTTCAGGAATTCGCGGCTGGTCGGGGTTTGCGGGGGCATTTGCTATACTTTATGTGTCCCTGCAGGGTGGAAAAGACGTGAACTCGCTCCGCATCTCCATTGTCCAATACCTGAACACCGCACCTCTCGTTCGCGGATTCGCTCATGGGCCGCTCCGTGGCAAGTACGACTTGTCCTTCACGGTGCCCTCGCAATGCGCCGAAGCGCTGCGCAGCGGCGCGGCCGACCTGGCAATCATTCCCGCGATTGAATATCAGCGAATTCCAGACCTTGCGCTCGTGCCCAATTTGTCGATTGCGTCGAAGAAGGCCGTGCGCAGCCTGCTGCTGATTTCCCGGAAGCCGGTAAACGAACTGACGCGCATCGCGCTGGATCGTGGCTCGCGCAGCACCCAGGCGCTGACCCGCATTCTGTGCCAGAAACTCTGGAGAATTGAGCCAGAGTTTTTTGAGGCCGAACCCGAGCTGCCGTCGATGCTGCAAAAGGCGGATGCGGCGTTGCTGATCGGCGACCCGGCGCTCCGCGTCTCTTACGCCATTGAGCCGCAAGCGCGCCGCGACGCTTCCGGCGCCTTGACGTGTTCGGGAGCCAGCGCTGGCGTTGCCGAATATCCCGCGCTCTACGTCTACGACATCGTGGAACAGTGGCGCGCGCTGACCAAGCTCCCTGCGGTCCTCGCCGTGTGGGCTGGCCGGCGCGCCGCCGTCACGCCGGAAGTGGTGCAGGATTTTCAGCAGTCGCTGGCGTTCGGCTTGCAGCATCTGGATGAAATCTGCCGCGAAGCATCGCGAAGAATTGAAGCTGCCTGCCGCGCACCTGCGCCGCTACCTGACCGAGAACATCGATTACACGCTGGATGAAGAAAATATGCAGGGCCTGGGCGTGTACTATGTCCACGCGGCGGAAATGGGCCTGATTCCGGAAGTTAAGGGCATTGAACGTGCGCCTGAACCAGGCGGCCCGGTGCGCTATTCGGACTTTATTGTGAAGCTGGGACAGTAAAAGGTTGTAGCCGGCCGGCAACAGGGCTGCAATCGAAATGCGAATCTCAGGAAAAAGGAAACGCCGTGGGAATCACGAAACAACAAGCTCTCGAAATGCTCCAGTCCGACGACCTGGTGGGCATCGGCATGGCCGCGCACCAGTTGCGCCTGAAGAAAAACGACCCGCGCATCGCCACTTATCAGATCGACCGCAACATCAACTACACGAATTTCTGCACGGAATACTGCTCGTTCTGCGCGTTCTACCGGCCGTTGGGCGCGAAGGACGGCTACATTCTATCGTTCGACACCATCTACAAAAAAATCGACGAGATGCTGGAACTGGGCGGCACCGGAGTGCTCCTGCAGGGCGGCTTGCATCCCGACCTGCAGATTGGCTACTACGAAAATTTGCTGCGTTCGCTCAAAAGCGCGTTATCCGCAAGTTCACCTGCACTGCTTTTCCGCGCCGGAGATTTTGTGCATCGCGGAAGTCAGCGAGTTGAGCATTCGCGAGACCATTCAGCGGCTGATGGATGCAGGCTTGCAGTCGATTCCGGGCGGCGGTGCCGAGATTCTTGATGACGAGATTCGCGGAAAGATCGCGCGCCTGAAGTGCACCAGCGATGAATGGGTGGAAGTCCACCGCATCGCCCATTCGCTGGGCTTGCGCACCACCGCCACCATGATGTTCGGCTGCGGCGAAGAGCTGCGCCACCGCGTCAATCACCTGGAACGCATCCGTCAAATCCAGGAAGAGACCGGCGGATTCACCGCGTTCATTCCGTGGATTTTCGCGGCGGAAAATACGGCGCTCGGCAAGAAAGTGCAAGAGACCACCGCGGTAGATTATCTGAAGACGCTGGCGGTGAGCCGTCTGTACCTGGACAACATCGACCACATTCAGTCGAGCTGGCTGACACCGGGAATCAAGGTTTGCCAGATTGGTTTGCAGTTTGGCGCCGACGACGTGGGAAGCATCCTGATTGAAGAAAACGTGGTGTTCGCGGCAGGAGTGAAACGCCGCACGAACGAAGAGGAATTGCGCCGCATCATCACGGATGCAGGATTCATGCCGGCGCAGCGCGATACGCTATACCGCTCCTATGCGCTGAAATCACCATACCCACCGCGATCCCAAGCGGCATAACGTGGTTCTTCGTTCTTCCAGGTAGCGCTGGCTTTCATGCCAGCCACTTGGTTTTCTCGGCCCTACAATAAAGAAAAAGAAAACCCCGCCCGCCTCAGAAGGCGGCCGCTACAAAACCAGCGACGGGACTGACCCTGCTTGGAAGGATTATTTGCGCAGCCGCAGGATCACTTCGACATCGGTGCCGTCGGGCAAATTCAGCGCATCTTCCGGGTGCAACGCACCGTCCTTGTAGCGGGCAAAAAAGCGCATGCTGGAGTCCTTCGGCGGCAGCTTCGCCGCGTTTGCAGCGGCTGCGCCGGGGCGCGAAGTTTCATCCAGCGCCTGGTTCACCAGAGCATCCGCTTCGCGATTCTGTTCCCGGTACACGTGCTCGATGCGGAACATTTCCAGCGTCTGCGACATCTTCTTCGCGCGTTCGAACAACGGTTTCAGCTCTTCGCTTTTCACCTTGTACTGCCCGCGCATCTGCTTCACCAGCAACTCCGAATCGCTTTCCACACGCAGCGCCCGGATCCCGTGCGTCTGCGCATAGTCCAGCGCGGCAATCAGCCCAAAATATTCGGCCACGTTGTTGGTATTCTGACCAATGTATTTCTTCAGCCTCGCAACAACCTCTCCCCGTCCATCGCGCATCACCACGCCGTAGGCCGCCGGCCCGGGATTGCCGCGCGAGCCCCCATCAATATTTGCGTGGAAGCAAGCAATCTGTTTGCGTTCCGGCTCGGGTTCGCCAAACAGCCCGCTTCCGCGATGAACTGGAGGACGGGTAGGCATCAGGAACCACTCGATCCGCCGGAAGCGGCGCCCTCCGCGTTTTCCGGAGGCGTGGCGTGCGGAATGGGTTCCAGCGAGTACAGGATGCGGCCACAAGTTTCGCAGCGAAAGACTTCTTCGTCCGTCTCGGACTTCAGCAACTGAATGGTATGCGGCAACACGCGCATGCCGCAGGCCCGGCACTGATCGTCGCGCACTTCCGCCATAACCGAGCCGGGATTCCTCCGCGCGATCCGCGAATATAATTCCAAAAGCTGTTCAGGAACTTTTTTTGCAATCTCTTCCCTTTTGGCCAGGTCCGCTTCCAGTTTCTTCTTCTGCTCGCCGTACTGCACTTCGATCTGTTTTTTCTCTTTAGCGACGGCCTGCTCGGCTTCTTTCAGATCCGCCTCGAAATGTTTGATGCGGCGCTCAGCCTCTTCCACGCCCATCATCTGCTCAAGGACGAGGTCCTCGGCCTGCGAGACTTCCTTTTCCGCGTTGGCGATTTCGTGCTGCAGCGCCTTATAGGCTTCGTTGGTCTTAACCGAAGAACTCTGCTCCCGGTATTTCTTGGCGCGATCCCTCCACTGGTTCACGTCCAGCTCGAACTTTTTCCGCTGCGTGATGCTCTGCGTCAGCCCTTCCTTCGAAGACACTACCGCGGCGCGCGCCCCGTTCAATTGCGCATCGGCTTCCCGCATGCGCTTCGGCAGACTCTCCAGGTCCGCCCGTAGCGCGGCGATTAGCTGATCGAGCTTTTGCAGATCCATCAGGTGTGGAATCGCGGGATGCATGGGCCTAGATTCTAGCACACGGGCACGAGGGCATTCCGCGGTGGAAACAGTAGTGAAAGGAGAACCGGGCGCCTCAAGAGGGTATCCGAGGGCGAGCAGGAGAGGGAGGTTGTGCGGAGGCGACCGTGCTGATTATCGGCGCAAGAGCACGCCCGCATGCAAGGGCGGAAATCTCCGCACAACACCAAGCAAAGCAACAGCGGGATCAGGAAGCTTTGGCGATGTCGCGATGAATCATGGCAGCGTCAACAAAGTAGCCGAGGCCAATGGCCAGCGGCAGAACCCCGAATGACGCGGCGACCATCGTTTCCGGTTCGCCAGAGAAGCGCGCGATCAACGCGAACATCAGGAAGAAACCAAGTCCCGCGCTGACCAGCAAAATGCCGGCGCGACGGGATCTGGCGTATTGGGACAGCTCCGGTTCCATGGGGATTTCAGCGCCGCGTGCCAGTGCTGCCAATTTCTCCTCGGTTTTCAGCTTGCGCACCCGGTAGTAGAGGTACATTGCCGCCACTGGAATTCCACAGGTCAAGACAACCGCAACCAATCCGATGAATTCTCCACCCATATTGTGCTCCTTCGAAGCCTCTTTTTTGCTGGGCCGCTTGTTGCGGTCTCAACAGAAGTTACGCAGATGGCTTGGAAAAAGTTCCCCTCGATTGAGACACAAAAGGAGCGTTCCCAGGCCGTCAGGGCTGAACTTCGCGGATTTCCATATTGGAATTAATCGCCAACTGGGGGTAACGGATTGGCGAGCCCGCTGGCGCCGCGGCGTGCTTTGCCAGGACCTCGAACTCCGCTGCCCCGGAACAGTCGATCTGATAGCTGTACCCGTCGCGCTCGGTGTGCTCCATGCTAAGCGAACCGGAGGAGATCAACTCGTCGAGCGAGGAACAGTGGCCATTCAAGGCGATGTTGCCGCGCTCCGCTTGCGCGATCTGCAGCAAATCAGCGCGGACGGCGGTCAAGCTGATGGCCTGCGTGGGAGCGGTGCCGGAATCAGTCGTGGGCATTCTCGTCAGATAGAAGTGGTAGATCCCGAAAAGGAAAGCAGCTACAACAAGAAGAATGGCAAGGGCGCGCATGCAGAGATTGTGTACGCGCGGCGTTCTCCGGACAAGCGCCTCCAGCCATTACGTATATAGAAGAGCAACACTGAATTGGAATTTGCCCCTGCGAATCGGAGACCGGCGGTATCCTTACTTCCGCCGCCCCGCTCCCGGTACATCCTCCCCTCCGGACATGACCATGCCAATTGCATCGCCAGAACTTGATTTGGATTCCATTGAAAAGCTACGAGAGGAGGAACTGGACGAAGCCCGGGCAATTCAGAGCGGCATGTTGCCGACTCAACCTTTGCGCGTCGGCGGTATTACGATCTCCCACGAATTTCAGCCTGCCACCCTCGTCGGTGGCGATTACCTGGATTATTTCTCGCTCCCCGACGGCATGATTGGCATGTACGTCGGCGACGTTTCCGGCAAGGGCCGGCCGGCGGCCATGTATGCGGCGCTGGCGGTAGGAACACTCAGGGGCATCCACAAAACAGGACAGCATCCGACCCAGGTGATGGCTCTCTTAACAAGAGACTGCTGCTCCGAGGGATACCCTCCAGATATACCGCTATCCAGCCCTGCTCGACCCCATCACAGCGCAGTTGCATCTTTCGAGCGCCGGAATGCCCGGGCGTATGTTGCTGCGGGCAGGAGAATGTCGAGTTCTGAAGGTTGCGGGAATCCCTCCCGGTCTATTTCCCGAAATCAACTATGACCACCTAACCTTGCAACTGGAACCCGGGGATTCCTTACTGTTCTACACGGATGGTTTGACCGACGCGCGCAATACCCAACAAGCCGAATTCGAAGCCGAGGGACTGCAGCAAGTCTGCGGAAGCCATGCAGAAAAATCCATGCTGGAATTGCTGGGCCACATCTTCTCAACCATCCAGAAATTTATGGGCGACTGCCCGCAATTTGACGATATGACCGCCGCGATTTTGCACTACTCGGGCAGTCGACACAGAGAGTACGTCAGTCGGCAATAGATCGCCGGGTGTGCGGGTAGGTGGCCCCGCTGGCGCCGCGATGGGCCGCGTTTCCCCGTTTACAACGATTTGTGCCCACCTGCCATCTAACCTGGCTGTGATAGCTACGCCGTTACACGTCGCGCACTGCGCGCTTTGTCTGATCCAACGCTGTGGCGTACACTGAACGCTTGGTATCTCCGTCTAATTCGAAGTGAGGAACTCCTTGAAAGAAACAAATTGCGCTTCCCTGCGCCATCGTTCGATGCGCGCCCTGATTTGTATCTTCGCCGCAAGCGCCGCGATTGTTCTGACGCCGCGGCACTCTTCCGCCGCCGGAGACACCACTACAAAACCCTCGGTTCTTTTCGATGCCATGAAGACGGAACTGGACCGCTCGATGAAGACGCTCGGCACCCAGGATCCTGCCGCGTATTTCATTGGCTACATCTTGACGGATTCCGATCGCGTCAATGTTTCGGGCTCGAATGGCGCGTTGCTTAACAGCGATGAGGGGCACAACCGCTGGTTGGAAGTTTCCGTGCGCACCGGGTCCTATCAACTGGACGACACCCACAAGGTCGATGGCCGCCAGCCGCCCAACGGAGGCCCAGGCACCAGCGTTCCCGTTGACGACGACAGCGAAGTCCTGCGGCGCGCCATCTGGCTGGAAACCGACAAACAATACCGCTCCGCCGCCGAGGCTCTCATCAAAATTCAAACGGGCAAGGAAGTGAAGGCCCAGACCGAGGAAGGCAAAGCACCCGATTTTTCCCAGGAGAAGGCAGCGAATCACATCGGTCCCTGGGTTTCCATCTCCGTAGATCGCAAGCCCTGGGAAGCAAGAGTGCGCGCGTACACAAAATATTTCCGGGAATCCCCGGCGGTCATCAACTCCATCGTCACCTTCACGGCGCAGGCAGAAAACTCAATCCAATTGAATTCCGAGGGTACACAACTGCAGTTTGGCCAGATTCGTTACCGCTTGGAGTTGTTCATCCAGGGTAAAGCGGTCGATGGCATGGACATCGATCGCTACTACAACTTTGACTGGGTCAACCCCAGCGAAGCGCCCGACGACAAGGCCGTGCAGACCGCCTCGCTTCAGCTTCGCAAGGAGATGGAAGGCCTGGTAGCTTCGCCCATCAACGACCCCAGCGTTACCCCTGCGCTACTGACAGGCCGCGCAGCCGCAGTGTTTTTCCATGAAGTCTTCGGACATCGCGCTGAGGGCCACCGGCAGAAGGACGTCAATGAAGGCCAGACTTTCACCAAAAAGGTGGGCGAACAGATTCTGCCCAGTTTCCTCACCGTGATCGACGACACTACCCGCAGAAAGGTCAACGACCAGGAATTGCTCGGCTTCTACGAGTTTGACGATGAAGGCGTTCCCGCGCAGCGCGTCACGCTTGTTGACCACGGCGTCTTGAAAAATTTCGAAATGTCGCGCTCGCCCATTGACGGCTTCCCCAAATCGAATGGCCATGGCCGCAGGCAGTTGGGTGCCACCCCGGTATCGCGCCAGGGAAACCTGATTGTCGAGAGCAACAAGATGGTGACGAATGCCCAGTTGCGCGAAAAGCTGATTGAAGTCATCAAGCAGCAGGGCAAACCCTACGGCCTCTTGATTGACGACATTGCCGGCGGCTTTACCTTGACCGGCCGCGGCCAGCCGCAAGCTTTTCAGGTCGAACCCCTGGTGGTCTATAAGGTATTTGCCGACGGAAAGCCCGATGAATTGGTCCGCGGTGTCGACATTGTCGGTACTCCGCTCGCCTCTCTGGCCAAGATCATCGCAACTGGCGACACACCCGAGGTTTTCAACGGCTACTGCGGCGCAGAGTCCGGCTCCGTCCCGGTTTCCGCCGTTTCTCCCGCCATTCTTACCACCGAATTGGAAGTCCAGAAAAAGCCTGCGGCAACAGACCGGCCGCCGATTTTGCCGGCGCCAGCGCACGACGCGGTGAAAACGGGAGGCCTCCAGTAATGCGGACGCTTCGATTCGCGGCAATCTTGTTTGCATCTTCCATTGCCTCGGCTGCTTTCGCGCAGGCCCCGGCAGACAACGATCACACCATGCAAGCCATGAAGGACGAAATGGCCCGCGCGAAATCGCGTCTGGAGTTGCAGATCGCCAAGGGCGACAAGCCGGTCCGCCCGTATTTCATCGAATATCGGCTGCTGGATATGGACGTTCGCGAAGTGGTGGGGGAATTCGGCGCGCTGCTCAATAGCAATCACAACCGCAGCCGCATCATGGATGTGAACGCCCGGGTAGGCGATTACAAACTCGACAGTTCCAACTTCGTCGGGGAGGATGCATTCCGCGGTTTCATTGGTTCCAACGGCACTGTCGGAATCGATCGCGACTACGATTCCCTGCGTCAGGATCTCTGGATTGCCACGGATCAGGCCTTCAAGGAAGCAGCGGAAACCTATTCGCGCAAGCAGGCATACCTCAGCAGCCTGGCGCGCCAGTCGGACATTGATGATTTCGCAAAAGTGGAGACGGTGCAACACGTCGAGCCGCTCGCTACTTCCGACTGGTCCAATCGCAATTGGGAACAGGAAGCGCGCGATACCTCTGCGGCTCTGCGCGCTTTTCCCCTGATCTACGAATCCCGCGTGACCTACTACCTGGTCTACACCACGGAATATCTGCTCACCAGCGAAGGCACGGAAGTACGCGCGAATCATTCCTTCGCCGCCATCGAAGGGGGCATGAACGCACTGGCCAAGGACGGCATGCAGGTGGCCCACTACTATTCCACCTATGCGCCGCGTCCTGCAGACCTGCCCAGCGTTGATGAAGTCAAAAAAGGCTTGAATGTTGCCGGAAGCGAGTTGATGGCCATACGCGCTGCCGCGCCTGCGCCGGATTATACCGGCCCAGTGCTGTTTGAGTCGCGAGCGGCAGCAGCACTGGTCGCAGAAGTTCTTGGTCCATCGCTCAGCGGAGCACGCCCGCCACTGGCCTTTCAACCCGTAGTTGACCAGCTGATGAGCAGCCTGGGCGCTCGCAGCGATTGGAGCGGCAAGGTAGACTCGCGCGTTCTGCCCGCCACTGTTTCGCTGATCGATGATCCCGGCGCAAAGGACTACAAGGGAACTTTGCTCGTCGGAGGCTACGCCATCGATCAAGAAGGCGTCCCGGGCCAGAAAGTAACCATCGTGGACGGTGGGAAGCTGAAAAACCTGCTGATGTCGCGACGTCCTGGTCCCGATTTCGGCAAATCCAACGGACACGCGCGCTCCTCGTTTCTCGTGGACCCTAAACCCACAATGAGCAACCTGTTTTTCAGTTCCACGGAGACAGTTTCGAAGGATGAGCTGAAGAAGAAGTTCGTGGATGAGTGCCGCTCAGAGAAACTGGATTTCTGCATTGTCGTCCGCGAAATGGACAATCCCGCGTTGAGCCTGATGCACCAGGAAGATTTCACCGGGTTGCTCGCGAGCTTCGGCGGCAACGCCGCAACAGACCGCTTGCCCCTGGTGGTCTACAAGCTCTATCCCGCCGACGGCCGCGAGGAAATCGTGCGTGGCGCGCGCGTCACCGGATTCAGCCCACGTAGCCTGCGTAACATCGCCGGAATCGGCAACGACGACTTCGTCTACAACTATATGCAGAGCCAGGTGAACGGTATCGCGGGAACCGCACTGGGCGCGTTTGGCAGCGCGCAGAGCGGCCTCCCGGCATCGGTGGTAGCGCCTTCGCTTCTCTTTGAAGAGGTCGAAGTGCGTGGCGCACGCGGCGAGCCAAAACGCCTGCCCATACTGCCGGAACCGCCAATGACACCCAAGGGTGGGAAGTAGCTCGAGTAAAAAAAGGGCGCCTTGCGTAAGAGAGGCGCCCTTTTTCGATTTCTGTTGGTCACATCGCATCACACGCAAAGCGCCCGCCTCAGAAGGCGCCCGCTGCACGGGCTGGCGCGTTATTGCCTTACGTCTGCCAGCAAGTCCTCGTACTCATTGATGGTGTGCTCAGAAGTTACATGCCGCGCTCGGTATCGCCGCTCACTTAAGGTAGTCTTAATCCCATGGTGCTTCCCCGCCGCCTCCACGAGGCCATCCAGGAAAAGAAGCGCGCCGCCCTGCTCAGCATCGGTTCGGCAATGCTACTGCTTGGCCTGAAGACATTTCTCGTGGTGCGCACGGGCAGCCTCGGCGTGCTTTCCGAAGCATTGCATTCTGGACTGGACCTTGTCGCCGCGGTCATCACATTTCTTTCTGTCCGTGTCTCCGACCAGCCCGCGGATGAACGCCATCCTTACGGTCACGGAAAATTCGAGAATTTCTCGGCGTTCATGGAAACGGGTCTGCTCATCATCACCGCCCTGTACATCATCTACGAGGCCTTTTACCGGCTGTTCTTCCACAGCGTTCACGTCGAGCCGAGCCTCTTTGCCATTGTCATCTTGTTCGTCGCTCTGGGCATCGACGTCACTCGCGCTCGCGCTCTCAATGCCGTCGCCAAAAAACACACCAGCGAAGCTTTGGAGGCCGACGCCCTGCACTTCTCCACCGATGTGTGGAGCACCATCGTGGTGATCCTCGGCGTCGCGCTGGTTTGGGCCGGCAACTATTGGAATCTCCCCTGGCTTGCGTATGCGGACGCATTCGCCGCCCTGGGTGTTGCCGCCGTCATTCTGTGGGTGGGTTCACAACTCGGCAAGCGCACCCTTGATGCTCTGCTGGACGCCGCGCCCGAAGGACTGCACGACGAAATCACCGACGCAGTCGGCCGCATGGATGGTGTTCTGGACGTAGAACGCGTACGGGTGCGCCGTTCGGGCAATCGCCATTTCGTCGATGCCACCGTGAGCGTCCCTCGCACATCCAGCCTCGAGCAGGTTCACGTCCTGACCGATGCCATCGAACGCCGCATCGGAGAAATTGTGCCCTCTGACGTGATTGTGCACACGGAGCCTCGCGCGCCGCGCGGCGAAACTCTATTTGAATCGATACGCGCCGTCGCTCAACGCATGGGCTTGGCAATTCATGACGTTGCCGCGGTACAGCAGGACGGCAGTCTTTTCGTGGAACTGCACCTGGAAGTGGACGAGAACCTCAGCCTGGGCGACGCGCATCGCCGCGCCACGGAACTGGAAGAAGGCATTCGCGCCTTGCGCGACGGCAATGTGATGGTGAACATCCACATCGAGCCGCTGGGCCGCCACATTGCCACTCCGGACACACGCGAAGGCGAAATGCGCCAGCTGGAAATTGACGTGGAGAATTTCCTGAATCGCATGCCTTCGGAATACGATGAGCTCATCAATTGCCATGAAGTTCATGTGCGCCAGGTGGAGCATCACATCCTGGTCTCTTGCCATTGCATCATGAAGAGCGATTTGCCCATCACTCGCGTTCACGACGTTACCGCCGCTCTGGAAGATCGCGTCAAGGAACGGTTTTCTCAGATTTCCCGCGTCACCATCCACCCCGAACCGCCCGAAGCCTCCTAGCAAGCTATTTCAGGCGGGCTTCTCTTTGCTGTTATGCAGCGCAAATACCTGCGCCCCAAACGCCAGCAACGCCGGGAAACATTCCAACACGTACCTCGGCTCCGGCGTTTCCACGGTGGTCAGGAACACGGTGCGCGCCAGAATGTAGAACAACAGCACGGCCAAAGCGGCTCGCACTCCTGGCCACTTCCACAATTTCCAAACACCCCAGGCCGCCAGCGCCAGATAGAAAATGTTCAGGAAGAAAAAGAATGTCGTCACGCCCTGGTCGACCGGATCCTCGTCCCACATTTTCGCCAGGGGAAACACATTGCCCGACACCGGCAGCAGTTCAATTCGCGGCGTAAACCACATGCGCACCACGCGCCGCAGGGGTATCCAAAGGTAAGTGCGCAGCGGATGCCGGGCCGTCCTTTCGCGCGCCAGTTGCGCGAATACCTCGTCCTCTTCTTCGTTCAGCGTCAGGTCGTCGTTATATTGCTCCAGCACCGCCGCCACGCGCTCCTTTTCTTCCGGCGTGTCGAATGCCTCCGCGGGAATATCGTCCAGGTCGATGGATTCGTCGTTCAGCTTCCACGGCACCAGGTAGCAGTCGCGCACCCGATACAACCATGTCCGTTCCCAAGCCATGAAGCCCTTCGGATCGATTTCGCCCGGCAACGTGGCATCCTTCGGCGCGAGCGGCTGGAATTCGTGCAGCGTCACAGCATTGCGAATGGCCCAAGGCACCAGCGGCACAGCACAGGCGCAGCCCATCAACAAGCCCGTCAGCAGCCAGCGCTTCCATTCGCCATGGCGCACCATCCAAAAGCCCATCACCGCCAGCGTCGTAATCAGCAAAAGCGGCGTTTCCGGGCGAAACAAGGTGCCAATCCCCACCACCAGGCCAGCCAGTGCCGACAGCGTCCAGTAGCCCTTGCCGGTTGACCCGCTCCCCTGAAACACTTCCCGGCCCTCGTCGCGGCTCAGCGTCGCCACCAGCACCAGAATGATCATCGCGACGGCGCCAAAAAAGATTGCCCAGGTTTCCGTCAGCGGCACAGCTACATAGTTTGCTGTAAAGGGGCATAACACCGCCAACCACAAACCGGCGGTGAAGGCACGCTTTGGTTTCGCGCGAGGGTCGCACAGTGTCACCAGAAGCGCGGCCACAGCGCCAATCGCCAGGGAGGTCGCCAGATCCACCACCACCTGCGCCAGCATCACAAAGATGCGCGCCGGCTCTCCCATGCGCCCGGTCAGCGCGTAGACCAGGGCCAGGAACGCCGGATACCCGGGCACTCGCAAATTCACGGGAACCAGCACGCCGCCTACGTCCATGGCGTACTTGCCATGCTTCAGCCAATTCGTCGCCAGCTGCTCGTAGATGACCGTATCCCCGGCGCCGGCGGGTAGCTTCAGCACAAACAGGAGGCGTAGACACATTCCAGTAAACAGCGCGGTAAGGGGACTTAAGAAAACTCGCTTCATATTGCTTCGCATCTTACAATAGAGAGGTTCGGTTCTACTCGACGGAGTGACTTGTTCCTTACGGCCGTATCCCACCTACGCCGCAAGGACGCCAGGCTTCATGAAAGAACGCAGGCCAATCTTCTACGACGCCGAGAAGCTTCGGTGGCGTCGTACTCGTCGGCTCATGGAAATCAGCGGGGTTCTGCTGACCTTGCTGCTGGTGTATTTCTTCATCACCGTGGCTGGCGGCGTGGAACTTCCCTCGTCCCTGTTGCCCGATTCCCGCCCCGCTTATCACGCCGTAAAGAAAAAGATCACCAAGGCTGTTTCCCAGCGCGAAGGGCGCCACAAGCGTGTCGCCAACATCGGCCAGATTCCCGCCGCGTACGACCCGGTGCGCGCGGCCTTTTATGTCAGTTGGGATGCCAACAGCCTTGCCTCTCTGAAGAAGCACTATAAAGATATCGACCTGCTGATGCCGGAGCAGTTGCACGCCATTTCTCCCGATGGCGCCATGACAATCGTGGACTACCAGCGCAATCAGCAACTTGTTGTGAAAGCCTCGCCTGCCGAGGCCATTGCGCGCTTGAACCAGGACCAACTGCATCGCTGGATTCGCTCGGTCAATCCCCAGCCCGAACTTCCCATGATGGGCTTGCTCAACAATTACGATGGCACGGTGTGGCGCGTAAAAGAACTTACAGAATTACTGGCAAATCCCGCCGCGCGCCATCGCCTCATCAACGACGTGGTGACCTATGCCGTGCTCGCCAAGCAGGAGGGCATCGTAGTCGACTTCGAAGAAGTTCCCCCCACCAGCCAGCACAATTTCCAGGATTTTGTCGGCGAGCTTGGGCCAGCGCTGCATGCCGTCGGTCTGAAATTGATGGTCACTCTTCCCGCCAGGGATGACGCATACGACTACGCCTTTTTCGGCAAAGAAACAGACGCCATCATTCTCTTCAACTTCGACCAGCACTGGCTCTCTTCTCCTCCCGGCCCGATTGCCGCTCAGGACTGGTTCACGGAGAATTTGCGCCAGGTCCGCGAAGTGGTTCCCGCACAGAAAATTATCGTCGGCATAGCCAATTATGCGTACGACTGGGCGCAAGCGACGAAGAAGGAGCCTCAGCAGGCCTCACAATTCAGCGTGCAGGAAGCCCTCCTGCATGCCTACGAATCGGAAGCGGAAGTCGAATTCGATCCGGCGTCGTTGAATCCACACTATTCTTACGATGACGAGCACGAACGCACGCACCAGGTCTGGATGCTCGACGCGGTGACCGCCTACAACCAGTTGCGTGCCAGTGAACGCATGGGTGTGCAAGGCACGGCGCTATGGCGCTTCGGTTCCATAGACACTTCGTTGTGGCCCATCTGGGACGCCACGCGCCCCGATGACGCCATCCGCGACAAACTCACGGACATTGCTCCCGGCCCGGACCTCATTCTGGAAGGCGACGGCGACATCTGGCGCATCGCCGACGTCCCCAAACATGGCCGCCGCACACTCGCTTACGATAAGACCACCGACCTGTTTACCAGCGAAAAGTACGACGCCCTGCCTCTTTCCTACGACATCGAGCAGATCGGCGGCGCCAAGAACAAGCTGGTATTGTCTTTCGACGACGGCCCGGATCCGCGATGGACTCCGAAAATTCTGGACGTGCTGAAAGAGAAGAAAGTCCCCGGAGTGTTTTTTGTCATTGGAGAACAGGCCAACCGCTCTCCGGATATCTTGAAACGTGAATACGCCGAGGGCCACGAAATCGGCAATCACACCTACACCCATCCTAAATTTGACGAAATCTCTCGCACTTGGATCCATTGGGAACTGAACCTGACGCAGAGGCTGATCGAGAGCACCCTGGGTGTGAAATCCATCCTCTTTCGTCCGCCCTATGGCATCGATCACCAGCCGGAATATGCCGAAGAAGTCGCGCAACTTCCTTACCCTCAGGAACTGGGTTACCTGATTGTTGGCCAGCGAATTGATCCCGACGACTGGAGCTTAACGGACGACAAGCGCCCGATACCGGCTCAGGAAATCGTCGACAGTGTTTTGCGGCAGGCCAGCAAGGGCAACATCATTCTGATGCACGACGGCGGCGGAGATCGCTCGCAGACTTTGGCGGCTCTTCCCATGGTCATTGACCAACTCCGCGCCAAGGGCTATGAGTTTGTTTCCGTTTCCGACTTGATCGGCAAGACCAGGGCCGACGTGATGGCCCCGCTATCCTTCCGCGAACGTCTCGCGGCGCGTGCCGATGGCTTCATCTTTGCGATTTTTCAGTGGTCGCGCTTCGCCATCGCCACCATTTTCATCCTCGGCATCATCATGGTGAGCGGCCGCGCCCTGATTATCGGCATACTTGCCATTATTGAAAGGCTGCGGCCCGATCACGCGAAATTGCCCCAGCCTCCCCCCAGCGTTACCGTGCTGATTCCTGCTCACAACGAGGAAAGCGTCATCGTTCAGACCGTCACGTCGGTCCTTCTGTCCGACTACGACGACATCCACGTCATCGTGGTCGACGACGGCTCCACCGATCGCACCCTCGAACTTCTCCACTCCAACTTCGGCAAGAATTCCGCGGTTCAGATCATCCATCAGGTCAATCGCGGAAAAGCCGCGGCGCTGAACAACGCCCTTACCCATGCCAAAGCCGATATCGTCGTTACCATCGACGCCGACACGGAAATTGAAGCAGACGCCATTCGCAATCTGCTCCGCCATTTCTCTGATCCGCTCATCGGAGCGGTTGCTGGAAACGTGAAAGTTGGCAATCGCGACCGCTGGCTCACGCGCTGGCAAGCGCTGGAATACATTACCAGCCAGAACATGGAGAAGCGGGCCTTTGATCTTCTCAACTGCATTACCGTTGTTCCCGGCGCACTCGGTGCGTGGCGCAAGGCCGCCATCGAAGCAGCCGGAGGAATCACCGCGGACACCGTCGCGGAAGACGCTGATCTGACGATTGCGATTCGGCGGTTAGGCTGGCGCGTTACCTACGACGAATACGCCGTGGCCTGGACCGACGCGCCCGAAACGCCCCGCGCGCTCATTCGCCAGCGTTTTCGCTGGACATTCGGCACCTTACAATCGTTCTGGAAGCACAGCGACACGTTGTTTCGTCCCAAGTACGGCACACTCGGCTGGGTCGCTCTTCCCAACATCTTTGTTTTTCAGATTGCGCTGCCGTTGATTTCTCCTATCATCGATTTGTTGTTCCTGGGCAGCTTGCTCTTGTGGGGTCTGGCGCAACTTCACATCACGCAAATTCCGCAGCTCTGGACCACCGCCGATGTCCAACGCTCGGTGGTCTTTTTCCTGGGATTTATCATCATCGACGTGCTCACGTGCATCATCGCGTTTGCTCTCGAGCGGCATGAGGATTGGACTCTGCTCATTCCCGTGCTTCTTCAGCGCTTCTATTATCGCCAGCTGATGTACATCGTCCTGTTCCGCTCGGTCAAAGAAGCTGTCAGCGGCCGTCCCGTTGGCTGGAGGGGCGTCGAACACGAACCTCACGAGCCGCACGAACCTCCCCGTCCGACCCCGGCTCCGGCGACGCTTTAACCCGCGCGAGCTTGTTCAGCTAACAACTTCCTGGCCAAAAACAAAACTCCCGGCACACCATTGAATGCGTGCCAGGAGTTTCGCAAGAACGCTGCGCTGCTCCTCACTTCGACGGCTGTGCCTGCACCAATGGAATCTGCGATGCCAGCTGCAGATCAATCAGGTTGCTCAAGCGGCGATCCAACTGGAAGAATGTCGCCACTTTCTTGCCCGGCAACACCTGGCTGAAGATCGGATCGTACTTCAGCCTCAGTTGTGCGACAGCCACGTCTGCTTCCAAAGAACGCTTGATCAAACTGGCAGCCTGCGCATCGGTGACGGAACCCCAATTCGACGCATATTCCTTTAGCACTTGGTATTTCGCGTCATTCACCTTGGTCAGCTCGGCCGTGTACTGGTCGTACAGCGGCCAGAACTTCGTCGCCTCCGTATCGGTAAGGCTAAGGTTCGCGGCGATGAGCTGTTTTTTCTCTGAGCGAATGTCTTGCCGCATCAGCGCAATGTCCTGATCGCTGACCCCCTGCGGCGATTTACTGCCCGCCACGGAGGACGACGCCGCTTGAGCTGGTGCCTTGGGACAAAATGCAGCACAACCGCCTGCCAACACAAGCGCGATGATTACCGCTTTTCTGCTCATAAATATTCTCCTTTTTTGCAGCAGCGGGAAGGGCCTGTGGCACAACCTTCGTCCAGTGACAATCAGGTCCCGGAATGCTGCTCTTCCTCTTGAATGGAATTTCTCAGATATCCAGAGTTCGCTTTCTGGGTTTCGGGACAGCGCGCGATGGAAACAGAGGAATGGGCGAAAGTTCCACGTCGCCAATTTTGCTAAGAGCCGTCTTGGTTGCGAACTGCGAACGCCACTTCGCTTTGCCTGGACCCGGCAATGATAGAACCGTTTACCGCTTTCTGCAATTTATATGTGCTCCATCCAGCGCCAGGCAAACAAAAAGCCCCACGCGGCAAATTGCGCGGGGCTTCTCGATGAACCGGGATTCCTTGAAAGACTATTCCTGACTTTGAACCAGCGGAATCTGCGAGGAAATCTGCAGATCGATCATCATGCTGATGCGACGGTCCAATTGGAAAAAGGTGGCAGCCTTTTTGCCCGGCAGCACCCCTCGCACGATCGGGACGTACTTGGAACGCAACTGCGTCACCGCCGTATCCAGGTCCAGCCAGTCTCGCACCCAAATCATAGCCTGGTCGTCGGTGATGGATCCCCAGTTCTGGGAATATTGCTTGATGAGATCGTACTTCTTGTCGTTGATCCTGATCAATTCCTGCGTGTACTGGTCGTAGATCGGCCAGAACTTCGTGGCTTCCGCCTCCGTCAGTTTCAGGTTGGCGGCGATCAATTGCTTTTTCTTCGAACGAATATCCTTCCGCAGCAAGTCCACGTCCTGCGAATTCATCACTTGGCCCGTCTGGCTGGGCGACGCGGTGGATTGCTGCACATCCGTCATCTGCGCGCACGTCTGCGAACTCTTGGCGAGACATGCTCCCGCCAACACCACTACTGCTAGCATCATTTTGTTCACCGGTTTTCTCCTTGATGAGAAGCGCAACGAGTCGATCCATCCGTGCGAACAGAGCGGTCCGCATTTTCTCCTTCGTTTGCGCAAACTTTCTGAATCGCATCGGCCATCTGGCGAAACGCGGCTTCACACTCTGGGGCGGCCAACCCGATACACCGGGCGCGGCGAACCGGGCTCGCAAAATAGGCGCAGGCAAAAACTGATTCGTAGCGATTCAAGTACGAATCGACAGACGACCTGAAGTGTCGGAATTCTAGAGGTTTTCCTGGGATTCCACAAGGAAACACAAGGCACAACACAAGGCACCTTCCAATTCTGTGGCTCCCTGGTGTTACACTTCCCCGGTATTTCTTCACAACCAGGACGTGGCTGCGTGACCCCACATTCCCTCATTTTTCGCGATATTGCCATGGTCTTCGCCGCATCCCTTCTTTGCGGCCTCATCGCTTGGCGTCTTCGCCAGCCCATCTTGCTCGGCTACGTCCTTGCCGGTCTGCTGCTTAGCCCGCTTACGCCCGGCCCGCACGTTCAGGACGTGCACACATTCGAACTCATGGCGGAGATCGGCGTCGTTCTGCTGATGTTTTCGGTGGGTATCGAGTTTTCCATCCCAGATCTCCTTCGCGTGAAATGGGTGGCACTGGTGGGCGCGCCGCTGGGAATTTTGCTGTCCATTGGACTAGGCGCGGGAATCGGAGCGCTGCTTCACTGGCCGCTCACGCAAGGAATCGCCGTGGGCTGCATCATTTCCGTTGCCAGCACCATGGTTCTGATGCGGCATCTGATGGACCGGGGGGAGCTTGGCTCCGATGCCGGCCGCGTAATGATCACGCTCACCCTTGTCGAGGATTTGGCAGTCGTAATTCTCACCGTGATTCTTCCGGGCCTGTCTCCCTCCAGTCATGAAAATTTTGCTCACGTCGCCTTCAGGATCGCTAAATCCTTGTTGTTGTTGATTCCCATCGCAGCGGCCGCCTGGAAATTCGTGCCCCGATTGCTTTCTCGCGTCGAAAAAACATGCAACGACGAGATATCTTTGCTCCTCGCCCTCACCATCTGCCTGGCCATCGCCGCGTTGACAGAAGCCGTAGGACTTTCGCTGGCTCTCGGTGCGTTCCTGGCCGGCCTGTTCCTGGGCAACACGAGCTTCACTCACAAATTGGAACAACAAACGCGCTCTCTCCGCGATGCCTTTGTCGCTCTTTTCTTCGCTACCATTGGCATGCTCATCAACCCGCAAAGTTGGATCACCAGTTGGCCCTCAATTCTTCTGCTGGTAGGGATGGTGCTGATCGGGAAATTTGTAATCTGGAGCGGCGTCGTGCGGCTATTCCGCTATTCAACTGGCACGGCGATTCGCGTCGGCATTGGCCTTACTCAGATTGGCGAGTTTTCCTTTATCCTGGCGCAGGTCTCCCTCAGCGCGGGGCTAATTTCGGAGCAGATTTATCACGCCACGCTCGCGGCTTCTCTCGTGACGATTCTGGCGAACGCAACGCTGTTCCGCTTCGTGAAACCTGCCGCCACAGCTAAGCTCGAAATCCCTGCACCTGCCCAGACAACTGTCTAGCGCGGCTATTCGTCGTACTTGAACGCCTTATTCGGATAAGGCGGCGCTTTCGGGACTGGCCTCGGATCCTTCTGTATTTCTTCCTGAAGAACCTTCAGCGCCTCATCTAACTGCGCGTCGCTCCCCGCAAACGTAGCGTGCGGCAGATTATCCGTGACGATGTCGGGATCGACGCCGTGACCTTCGATCAGCCACTTCCCTTCGGGCCCGTAGACGCCAGTCTCAGCAGCGGTGGCAATCCCGAAGTCTGACAGCACATTGCTCCCGGACAGCCAGATCTCGCCTCCCCACGTGCGCACTCCGATCAACTTGCCCATCCCCAGCCGGCGGAAACCTTCCGAAAAAGCCTCGCCGTCGGAGGCCGTCACTTGATCGCACAGAACTACGATATGGCCGCGGAAAGCGTATTGCATATTCCAATTGGGATTGCCGATGCGCGGCTGCCAGTAGAACCATGCCCGTCGCATCAACTTGCCGAGCAGCCACGAATCAATATTGCCTCCTCGATTGTGGCGCACATCGATGATCAGCCCCTCCCGGTCAAACACCGGATAGAACTCGCGCGTCCACTGTTCGATGTCGCGCGGGCCCATGGCCTGCAGATGAACATAGCCAATTTTTCCCTTGGAGTCGGATTCCACTTTCAATCGCCGCGTATATTCCCATTCGCGATACGCAATTTCCCGCTCTTGGCGCTCCGTCACTGGCGTGGCCAGCACGTCGCGTGCTTTCCCGTCCGCGGACTTAACGTGCAGCAACACCTTGCGCGCTGCTTTGCCGCGCAGCAGTTCGCGTTCGTCCTGCACCTTCAAAAGGTCGTCACCGTCGATGCTCACGATCACTTCTCCATCCTTCACCAGAGAATCGGGTCGTGCCAGCGGAGGCGCCAAATCCGGCAAATCAGGATCGTGCAGATACACGTGTTGCACCACGTAGCCGCCGGCCTTTTCGTCGCGTTGCAGCACCGCTCCCAGCGTCGCGATCTCCACCTGGTCGGCGGGCTTCCGGGCATCGCCTCCAAACACAAAAATGTGCAGCGTCGATAGCTCGCTCACCATTTGTGCGATTACATCATTCAATTCCTGCCGGTCAGAAACTCGATCGACCAGCGGCAAATACCGGTCGCGCAGCGCCTTCCAGTCCAGCCCATGCATATTCCGGTCGTAGAAGTAGTCGCGTTCCAGTCGCCACGCGTCAAGAAACAGTTCGTGGTACTCCACGCGCGGATTCGTCATGATCGTCCACTTGGACATGTCGATTTTGGCCTTGCCCGATAACCTTGGGATCGGCAAGCCCGCTGGCCTTCGCGTCCGAATCGATAATCAGGAAGTCCTCGCCCTTCGCCACCAGCATTTTCTTGCGGTCCTGCGAAATTTCGAAGCCTTTCACGTCAGCCATCACCGTTTCCGGGGCTTCGCCCTTGTTGGCGATGTCGATGCAAGCCAGTGCCTGCTTGGGCGGCATGTCCCCGTCGCGATCGGTCCAGCACAACCGCTTGTCGGTCGCCTGCAACGAGGAGTAGTTCCCAGCAGGCGCCGGTACCTCCCTCAAACGCGACGCGATGTTCGTGAAATCAATGTTGACGGTTGCCGGTTTCTTTTCTTCCGGCTTCTTTTCGTCAGCGGCTTTCTTCTCATCGGTCGGTTTCTTTTCCGCGGCTTTCTTGTCTTCTTCCTTTTTCTTTGTGTCGCCGGGCTTTTCTGGTTTCGTTTCTTCCGCTTTCACCGGTTGCTCCGGATGCAATTCGTCAGCGGGGGTGAACGGCGAGCGCAGGTCTGGCGTCAACGCCAGTTCGTAGATCTTCAGGGAGCGATCAAAGTTCGGATCGGGCTGGCGCGGCCCCCAGGGCGACGACACAGTTGTCTTCAACATGCGGTCCGACAAAAAATAGAGCCATTTGCCGTCGGTACTCCAAGCTGGGTTTCCGCTGTTGTAGCGGTCCGAAGTCAACGCCGGAATCGCGCCAGTGTTCACATTCAGCACCTTGATTTGTGAAAAGGTATTCGTGGCCACTTCCGCATAGGCAAGCCACTGGCTGTCGGGCGACCAAGTCAGGTCCGAGAAGTCGTCCATCATCGATTGCGCGATGCGTTTGTCCTGTTTGGTCTTGATGTCGTAGAGCCACAGTTGCTGGTCCTTGTCGCGATGCGCCAGCCAGTGGCCATCCGGCGACGGCAGTCCTTCCCAACGCAGCACTTTCCCGTCATTCGTCCATTGCTCTGGTGCGCCGACCCCATTCGCCGGATATTTCCAAAACTCCGTCTCGCCCGTCTGCGTGGAAATCGCAACGATGCTCTTGCCGTCGGGCATGTAGCGCGCCTCGCGATACCGTATTCCTGAATTCCCCGCAACTTTTACGATTCGCCCGCTCAGTACCGGCAGCGTGAACACTTCGCCGCGCGCCGTGAATACCGCTGCGCTCCCATCCGGCGCAATGTGCGCGCCCGTCAAATACTCAAGAGGCTTCTTCACCCAGTGATCGCGCAACTGGTCAAAATCAGACACCAGCGTGATAGGAACGATGGCGTCCTGCCCTGCATTCAGATCCAGCAGCCACAAGTCCGCCCCGCACTGGTAGACAATTCGCCCATCCGACATCGCCGCGTATTGCACATCAAAGCCCTTGTGATGCGTCTGCTGTTTCAGGTCGTGCCCCTCGCGGTCCATCGAATAAATATTCATCACCCCGTCGCGATCAGAGAGAAAGTACACTCGACCATTCCAGAACATCGGATTGTGCGAAGTTCCGGCAAAGTCGCTCGTCAGCGACACTGCTTCCGAGCCTGCGTCGTACCGCCAGATACTTTCTGCCGTTCCGCCCTGATAACGCTTGGTCTGGCTCGGTTGCCGTTCCAGACGCGTGAAGAAAAGAGTCTTGCCATCCGGCGTGAAGGCGCCCTCGGCGGCTTGCGACAGCGGCACGATCTCGTACTTGCCGCTGACTATCGAGCGCCACAAGTTTCGAATCCGGCAAGGTGGAGTATCGCGTCGTGCTCACCAGCACGCGCCCATCGGGCGTCCAGCCCGCCACGCCGGTATCGCCGTTCCACGTGCGCCTCTGCGGCAAACCGCCATCCACCGGCATGGTGTACACATCCATGGGGCCCTCATACTGCGCGCTGAACGCCACCGTCTTTCCATCGGGAGAGATCGCCGCCAACAGTTCTTCACCTGGGTTGGAAGTCAACCGCTTCGCCTCGCCACCCTTTGTGCTCACGGTCCACAGGTCGCCCTCTGCCGTGAAAATAATCGTGTCTCCGTGAATCGCGGGATACCGGTAATAGCCGGGCCGCGTACCCGGTTTGTCGTCTGCTGTCAGTCCAGCGACCGACAATGTCACGATTACCATCACAATAAGCATTCGAACAAAGATCTTGCTGATTGAAATTCGCATGGCTGGCTGCATCTCCGTAGCGCCTGGATCGTGGAAGTTGTGGAGCGAAACTATTCCGTGGCGCATTCACTCTTTGGTATGAACCGGGATTCCTTCGCGCAGGCCTTCCGGCGCCTGCGAGTATACTCCGGTTTGCAGCCTCCGATTCCAGGTGCGGGCGCTATCCGCTGGCGCTCAGCACTTCCATTTCCATCCGTCCCGACTTGTTGTACGATATTTCCCTTGGCGGAAGAGGGAGGACATATGGCCACAACGTTTACGCTCAACGGCAAGTCCACCACAGTGAATGTCGACCCGCAAATGCCACTGCTTTGGGTGTTGCGCGACACTCTCGACCTGACCGGCACCAAATTTGGCTGCGGCATGGCGCTCTGTGGCGCCTGCACCGTGCACATCAACGGCGAGGCCGCTCGCTCCTGCATAACTCCTGTCGCCAGCGTGCAAGGAAAAAAAGTCACCACCATCGAAGGCCTGTCGGCCGACGGTTCTCATCCCGTGCAAAAGGCCTGGATCGCCGAAGACGTCCCACAGTGCGGCTACTGCCAGTCCGGCCAGATCATGTCTGCTGTTGCCCTGCTGGCGAAGAAACCGAAACCCACCGATGCCGACATCGATGACGCCATGAGCGGCAACATCTGCCGCTGCGGCACCTACCAGCGCATCCGCAGAGCCATTCACCGCGCCGCCGGCTCGACTGCGGCGTAACTTCGCCGGCCGTTCGCTCTCTCTTCCTCGCTAAATTCAATTTAGGAGTCGCGTCATGTCTTCCACTTCGCTCCTGGATCGACGTTCCTTCCTGAAAACCTCCGCCGCGGCTGGCACTGGTCTCTGGATCGGTTTCCACTTGCCCGCTTCCAACGCCCAGGAAAATGAAACCGCCGCGAAGCAGGAAAAGAAACCTCCCAATCCTTTGAACGCCTGGATCCACGTTTCGCCTGACAATCACGTCATCCTGATCGTCGGCAAATCCGAAATGGGCCAGGGCATTATGACCACGCTTCCCATGATTCTTGCCGAGGAGCTCTCTCTCGACTGGAAAACCGTCCGCATCCAGCAAGCCCCCACCGATCCCGCCATCTACGACCTCGGCACCGGAGGCAGCGGCAGCGTCGCGGGGTCGTATTTGCCGCTGCGGCGCGCCGGTGCTGCGGCGCGCGAAATGTTCATCACTGCGGCCGCGCAACACTGGAACGTGAACCCCGACACCTGCGTCGCCAAGGACGGCGGAATTCTTCACGGCGCGCGCAAGAATTTCCTTACCTACGGCGAACTCGCCGAAGCCGCAGCTAAACTCCCGGTCCCCGATTTCAAAACCGTTCCGCTCAAGAATTCCTCCGATTTCACCATCGTGGGCCACGACGTCCGCAGGTATGAAGGAACTGAGAAGATCAATGGCACCGCGAAATTTGGCATCGATTCGCGTGTTCCGGGCATGCAATATGCCGTAATCGCGCGCTGCCCAATTTTTGGCGGAAAACTGAAGTCCTTCGACGCCGCCAAGGCCAAAGCCGTTCCCGGCGTGATCGACGTTTTTCCCGTCGACCCGGTGGGTACTTCCGCGTTCACTGCCGGTGGAGTCGTGGTCGTCGCCGATAGTTCCTGGGCGGCCATACAAGGCCGCAAAGCTCTACAAGTTTCCTGGGACGAAGGCCCCCACGCCCCGGAATCCTCCGACAGCCTTCGCCAGCAATTTCTCGCCAACGCCGCGAAACCTGGTAAGGTCGTGCGCAACGACGGCGACGCCGATGCCGCCATTTCTTCCGCGACAAAAAAGGTCGACGTCGTTTACGAGTTTCCCTTCGCCGCTCACGCCACCATGGAACCCATGAATTGCACCGTTCACATCCGTCCCGATGGCGCGGAAGCCTGGGTCCCCACGCAGGCTCCTCAGTGGGCTCAGGACGTAATCGCCGGTGTTTCCGGCTTGCCTCGTGACTCCGTCATCGTTCACACCACGTTGATGGGCGGCGGCTTCGGTCGTCGCTACATGGGCGATTTCGTGATGGAAGCGGCGCAGGTCGCCAAAGTCACGCACAAACCAATCATGGTCCTCTGGACGCGCGAAGACGACATGCAGCACGATTTCTACCGACCGGCTTCCTACCATCATCTTTCCGGCGCAGTCGACACCGACGGCAACCTCGCCGCCTGGAAACATTTCCAGACCTCCACGTCCATCGATGCCATGTGGAGTCCCAAAGGAAAAGAAACGCCGGAAAATTCCGAATTTGCCACCGCCATCTTCATTCCCTACCACACGCCCAACTACCGCATTGAGTACACCGTCGCGCAATCTGGCGTTCCTCGCGCGTGGTGGCGTTCCGTGGAACATTCCACCAGCGGCTTTGTCGTCGAAAGTTTCGTCGACGAACTTGCGGCCGCCGCCGGGGCAGACCCGCTGGCTTTCCGCCTTCGCCTGATTGGCGATGATCGCACTATTCCGGACTTCAGCAACCCGAAGGAAGGCAAGCCCCTTGTGACTTCTCGTCTCAAGGGCGTCTTGAATCTTGCGGCGCAGAAGGCCCCGTGGGGCAACCCATTGCCGAAAGGCCACGCGCAAGGCATCGCTACTTACTACTCCTTCGAAAGCTATACCGCATGCGTCGCGGAAGTCAGCGTCGAAAACGGCGCCATCAAAGTTCATCGCCTGGTCTACGCTGTCGACTGCGGCCGACCCATCAATCCCAATGGTGTTGCCGCACAGGTCGAAGGCGCGGCGATCTATGGCCTGTCCGCTGCTCTCTATGACGCCATCACCATTCGCGATGGACGCGTCGAGCAGTCCAACTTCAACGACTACGCCATGCCCCGCATCGCCGACACTCCCAAAACCGAGGTTTATGTCGTCCCAAGCAACGAAGAACCAACCGGTATCGGTGAACCGGGACTCCCCGTCGTTGTGCCGGCCATTTGCAACGCTGTTTTCGCGGCCACAGGCAAGCGCCTGCGCCGCTTTCCAATCCGCAACGAAGATTTAGCCTGAATCTCACTGGAGACTACCTCCGACCACCGCGCGCCTGGATGGTCGTGACTTTTTGAAGAGAACGGCAGCAGGAACCTCCGGGTTGGTGATTGGATTCTATCTTTCGGGGAAAATACGAAGCACTCGCAGACTTACCTCCGGAAGACAGCCAATAATTGCGTGGGTGCAAATCGCTCCAATGATTCCGTCACTCTCTTGATAGCCTGAAATGGGCCAAGGCATTTCCACCGCCCGCGCGATGGTTCTTGCCGATGAGTTGGATCTCGATGGAAAAAGGTGAAGACCGAGTTTGCTCCAGCGGCGCCGCAATACTTCATCCCATCTTTGGTCTGCAGGGAACCGGCGGAAGCTGCAGCGTTCGCGGCCCCTGGGAACCGCTGGCGAAAGCAGGAAAATGCTCGTAGCCACGGCGGCGAAACGCTGGAATGTCGATCCAAGTACTTGCCACACCGAGAATAGCGCGGTGGTGCAGACCGCCACGGGCAAGCGCCTTGGCTACAGTGCGCTCGTGGAGGAAGCCGCGAAGCTTCCGTGACTCCGAAGCCGAAGGATCCCAAAAATTACAAATACGTTGGCAAGCCCGCCCGCCGCCTGCCAATTCGCGCGGAAGATCTCGCCTAGCTGCGTGGCTTTTCTTGCGCGGACTCGGGAATTTCCTCCGGCGGACGATCGCCAGACGGTGTCGCGTCCTTTTCCACCCGCAATTTCTCCTTGATCACGAAATCCGTTTCCCGGCGGCGCAAGGCTCGCTCCATGCCAATCACTACGGAGCCGAGCACCGAACCCCTCTTGGTGTCTTCCTCGAATTCCTCGTCCGTCATTTTGGCGTAGCGGTTTGGGCTGGCCATCACGTAGATCAATCCGCCGATCAACCCGCCAACCATCATGAAAATGATAATGTCGCTCAGCACGATGCCCGCTCTCCCGATTCCATCCTGCCGAAACCACCATCCCGCGCACGCGGAATTTGTTTCTGCCCTGACGACCGCGTATTCTGGTGCACAGCAACTTCTGGCGCGCCTTGATGCCCATCTCTTCTTCGATTTTCATCGCCCTCGCGGCTGTCTCCTTCTTGATCTGGATTGTTCTCAGCTTTCTTTGGGGAGCCTTCTGGCAACTGAGCGCGTTCGATGACGACGCCATTCCACCAGCCGCGATTCCCTCATGGCCGCGAGTGGTCGCCATCGTTCCTGCGCGTAACGAAGCGGAAACGATCGCCCGCACGGTCGAATCTCTCGTGCAGCAGGACTATCCCGGCGAGTTTCACCTCATTGTCGTCGACGATCACAGTGAAGACCGCACCGCAGCTCTCGCCAAGGCAGCCGGGGAAAAAGCGCAAGCCGCCAATCGTGTAACCGTATTGCCGGCGGCGCAGTTGCAAACCGGCTGGACCGGCAAAATCTGGGCCATGCAGCAAGGCGTCGAACGCGCCACCGCGCTGGACCCGGAGTATCTGTGGTTCACCGACGCCGATATCGTGCACGCGCCCGACACTCTCAAGCGCCTGGTTTCCCGCGCGGAATCGCGAAGACTCGATCTCGCTTCGCTCATGGTCCTGCTGCAGGCAAATTCGTTCCCGGAGCGTCTTCTCATTCCTCCCTTCCTGTATTTCTTCCTCATGCTCTATCCGCCAAGATGGATTGCCGACCCGAAAGCGCGCACGGCCGGCGCTGCGGGAGGATGCGTGTTGTTGCGCCGTGCCGCGCTCGAGCGCCTGGGTGGATTCGCCTCCATGCGCGCAGAAGTGATCGACGATTGCGCCTTGGCTCGCTCCGTGAAACGCTCTGGCGGAACACTCTGGATGGGCCTGACGCGAAAAAGCGTCAGCCTGCGCGCCTACAAAACCTTTGCCGAGATTCGCGACCTCATCGCCCGCACCGCCTTCACCCAACTCCGCTATTCCCCCCTCTTGCTTCTCGGCACGCTGTTGGGAATGTTCCTCACTTACATTGTTCCGCCGGTGTTTGCGTTCCACACGCACCCGTTGGTATGGCGTCTGAGTCTTGCCGCGTGGGCGTTGATGACCGTCAGCTATCTTCCCACCGTGCGTTATTACCGCCTTTCGCCGTTGTGGGCGCCCTTGTTGCCCGTCGCCGCCGCGTTCTACTCCTATGCCACGTGGCTCTCCGCCGTGCGCTACTGGCTAGGCCGCGGAGGCCAATGGAAGGGCCGTTCGCAGGCGCCAAAGAGTTAAGCCTTAGTGACGGAACACCTTGCGGGAATATCGTTTTTGCCACACGATTCTGTTTGAGCAAACTGGCTTAGGCATTACCGAGGGTGATCCCGATGAGAGCGATTTTGACGCTCATGTGTGGGCTTCTGCTATTTGGCGGTAAGGCTTTGGCGCAGAATTGGATCCCAACCAACGATCCCACCTACTATGGCCCGTTCAACGGGGTGTTTTTGCCCGATGGCAATGGACTGAAAAAGCCTCTCGTAAAGGACGATACCATCACGCGCGCCGATTCGCCGTGGACTCTCTACGCCTGGGTGTGGCTCGACGAATCCCCCAAGGGTCCAACCCTCATCGCCGGAATTGGCAAACTTGAGGACGAGTATTCGCGCTATCTGGGAATCGATGGCGACAAATTGAACCTTTGGGCGGGCCAGGACAATATCCTTTCCGGCGCGGCTGCCTTAATTCCAAGAAAGTGGCATTTCGTCGCGGCTTCCTTCGACGGACGCGACTTCCACCTCTCCGCTGAAGGCACTCCAGTAGCCGACGGCAAGCTGGATTTGGGCACCGTGAGCGGCGTTCTGGAAATGGCGCCGTTCCCTTTGCCCTGGCCCGAGGGTAAACACTTTTCCGGCAAGATCGCGGCGCTCACCGTGCTTCGTCATGCGCTGACCGCAGAGGAATTGAAAGCGCTCGCGGAAAAACCTGGGAATTTCTCGCTGCTGCTTTTCGAAGAAGCCTCCAAGCCATGGCCGGTGCAAACTCACGCGCAGGCGGGATATCGCGGGCCACAGGACCCCGCTACGCTGCCGCGCTCGAAGGCCCCGTTCTCCCAGCCCGAAAAGAAAACCGCCGGTCCAGCGAGCCACAGCCTGGAAGCCAGCGGAAAAAATGAATGGACACTGGGCGCATGGAAACTTCGGCCCGCGCCCGACGTGCTGGAGCCCGCCGAAGCCATCTCCCATCCGGAATTTTCCGTGCGAGAGTGGTTGACCGCCACCGTCCCGGGAACGGTCCTAACCACGATGATCGATCAGGGCATCTATCCCGACCCGGACTACGGCCTGAATAATCTGGCCATCCCGGAAAGCCTGAACAAGCAGGATTACTGGTATCGCGCGGAATTCGACGCCGCCAATGATTGGAAGGGCCGCCGTATTACGCTAACCTTCGAAGGCATCAACTACGCCGCATCCGTTTGGCTGAACGCAAAGCAACTCGGCACTATCAAAGGCGCATTCGTTCGCGGCGTTTTCGATGTTACCGGCGCGATCAAGCTCGGCCAAACCAACGTGCTGGCCGTGCGCGTCTCGCCTCCTCCGCATCCCGGAATTCCCCACGAGCAGAGCATCAAGGCGGGCGCAGGTGAAAACGGCGGCATCATGTGCCTCGACGGTCCCGACGTTTGTGGATACGGAAGGTTGGGACTGGATCCCCGCGATTCGCGACCGCGACACCGGCATCTGGCAGCCGGTAACGTTGCGCATCACCAGCGCCGTCCGTATCGGCGATCCGCAAATCATCACGAAGCTGCCGCTGCCCGCAACCAACCAAGCCGCAATCGATATCTCCGTGCCGCTGATGAATGATTCTCCCACGACCGTGCGTGGAACGCTGACCGCCTCGTTTGAAAATGTGGCCGTGGCAAAAACTGTCTCGCTTTCCCCCGGCAAAAATGAAGTCAAGCTCAGCCCCGCGGAATTTCCGCAGCTTACGGTGCAAAACCCGCGCCTCTGGTGGCCTAACGGCTACGGCCAGCCGGAGCTCTACACCCTGAAGATCTCTTTCTCCGAAGCCGGCAAGGAGTCCGACGCAAAAGACATCCGCTTCGGCATCCGCGAAATCACTTACGAGATCAGCTTGCTCGACAGCATTGGGCATTTGCGCCGCGTCGATTACTCGCCCACCGTTGCGCACGAAAAAAATGAGCAGATTGTGGACGTCACCCACCAGGGCATTCGCAACATCCCTTCCACCGATCCCTATCCCTCCATATTCCCACCCGAATGGAAGGAGGGCTGGAAGTCCTGGGTCGCCTCGCTGAAGCCGGGCGCCGAGAGATCCGCCGCCGTAAAAGCCGTGGACGACACGCGCGCTTCGCCCTACCTTACGATTCGCGTGAACGGCGTGCGCATTGCCGCTCGTGGCGGAAGCTGGGGTATGGACGATTCGCGCAAGCGAGTCTCGCGCGCAAAGCTCGAGCCATATTTCCGGCTGCACCGCGACGCGAATGTGAACATCATCCGCAACTGGGTGGGCCAAAGCACCGAAGAAACCTTCTACGAACTTGCCGATGAATATGGTTTGCTGGTCTGGAACGATTTCTGGGCTTCCACGCAGAACTACAACGTCGAGCCGGAAGATCCCGAGCTGTTCCTGGAAAACGCGCGCGATACCATCTTGCGATTCCGCAACCATCCTTCGATCGTGATTTGGTGCGGGCGTAACGAAGGCGTGCCGCAGCCCACCTTGAACGAGGGGCTCGATCAACTCATTCGCGCGCTCGACGGCACGCGTTATTACACGCCCACCTCGAACCAGGTGAATCTGCAAAACAGCGGGCCGTACCGATACGTCGATCCCAAACTCTACTTCACGATGCTCAACCACGGCTTTTCGGTCGAGACCGGCACGCCCTCGTTTCCCACCCTCGAAATGTGGCGCACGTGGATTCCTGAGCCGGACCGCTGGCCCATCAGCGATGCGTGGTCTTACCACGATTGGCACATGAACGGGAATGGCGACATGGCTCCCTTCCTCACGGAAATGGAGAAGGAGTTTGGCGCCGCTACCAGCCTCGAAGATTTCGACCGCAAAGCGCAAATGCTTAATTACGTGCAGCATCGCGCCATCTTCGAAGGCATGAACGCGCATCTGTGGGCGCCGAACACCGGCCGCATGTTGTGGATGACGCAGCCGGCGTGGCCCAGTTCCACCTGGCAGATTTTCAGCTCCGACTACGACACTCAGGCTTCGTTCTATGGCGTGAAAAAGGCCAGCGAGCCCTTGCACGTGCAACTCGATCCGACCAGTTTCCAGGTGCAAGTGGCCAATTCTCTTCCCGCCACCGCCGCGGGCCTCTCGATTCGCGCGAAAGTCTATTCGCTGGAAAACAGCGTGCTCCTCCAACACGAAGAAAAGAAGGATGCGCCAACCGGCGTGACCGAAGCGTTCAACCTGGACCTCGCGCCGCTTCTCAAAGGAAATGTCGTCCTCGTGAAACTGGAATTGCGCGACTCCGCCGGCAGCTTGGTTTCCGACAATTTCTACTGGCTCGGCGGCGAGAGCGCTGACTATCGCAAACTCAATCAGTTGCCCATGGCGCAACTCGCCGTCACCACCAGTGCCGGGCGCGAAAAAGATCTCGTCAAGATTCATGTGCGCGCGGAAAACATCGGCAACACCGCCGCCATCGAAACCAAGTTCACGCTTCTCGAAAGCGATGGCACCACCCGCGTTCTCCCTGCTTACTACGGCGACAATTACGTTTCGCTCCTTCCCGGCGAATCCAGGGAAATCGACATCGAATCTCCTTCCTCCTCCGTCAAAACCGGCTTGACGCTTGGCCTCCGTGGCTGGAACGTCTCCGAAAAAGTGGTGAAGGTGGGCGGAGAAAAATAGCCCGGAGCTTGAATACTCAATGTAGCCCAATGGAAATGTGAACAGAATGCCCGTAGCGAAATCGTCCTCCGGCCCCACGCTCAGGTCAGCACTAAAAACCTGCTTTGCCATTTTCTTCTTGCTGCTGCTGTCGGCTCCCGCCCTCGCTGCCAATTCCTGGAAGGGAATCCTGCGCGACGCCTCAGCCCATGGCGTCGGCGACGCCACGGTTTCATTGCAGTCCGCCTCGGGAAGCGCGAGTTACTCCGCCAAGACTTCAGCCAGCGGAGAATTTCTCTTTGCCGATATCCCCGCGCAACGCTACCAGGTCGCCGTCGCGCTTAACGGCAAGTTTTGGAAGGCAACCGACCCACTGATCATCAAGGACGGCGACGCGATCGCGGCCGACCTTGAACTATCCGCGCAAAATCAAACCCTGGCGGTCCTGCCACGCGCAAATGCTGTCTCTCAGCAAGCGAGTGGCGGGGAAGTTCTTTCCAGCGGCCAGGTTTCCAGCCTCCCGCTGAACGAGCGCGACTTCAGCAAGTTGCTGTTGCTCGCCGCCGGCACCATGACCGATACGAATGGCGCGGCAAACTTCACCCAGCAATTCACCGTCAACGGACTGCGCGGCACCACGGCCGTCTTCGCCATGGATGGCGCGGACACCAGCGATCCCGAATTGGGCGGCGCCACTTTCTCCAACTTCAATGTGGACGCCATCCAGGAAGTGCAATCGAGCTCCGGCGTGATGCCCGCCGAAATCGGCCACGGCGCCGCCGGCTTCACCAATGTCATCACCAAATCCGGGACCAATCAGATGCATGGTAGCGCCTTTGAATTCGTCCGCAACGCTGCCTTCGACGCGCGCAACTTCTTCGATCACAAAAGCGATGTCGACACGCGGCGCCTGCCTCCCTTCGTTCGCAACGAGTTTGGCGTTACCAACGGCGGCCCCTTCGTGCTTCCCGGAATCTACGATGGCCGCGGCAAAACTTTTTACTTCGGCGAGTATCAGGGTTTTCGCCAAGTGCTTGGCACAACGCAAGTCTTCGCCGTCCCCACCGCCGCCGAACGCAATGGCATCGACACCACCACTTTTCCCGGTGACACCCTGACGGTCCCCGTTAGCCCAGCTATCGCGCCTCTCCTGGCTCGCTATCCGCTCCCCAATGATCCCCACGGCTCGTTCGGTGCGCGAACTTATGCAGCCTCCTCGAAGATCGTCACCAACACCGACCAGTTTTCCGTCCGTGTGGACCAGGTCATTTCCGACAAAGCCACGCTGTTTGGCCGCTTCAGCTTCAACCAGGTGCGTGGACCAACTACCAATCCGGACCAATCCGCCATCGATCCCACTTTCGCCGTGAAGTTCTTCGACCATCAACGCAGTGCAGCCGTGCGCTACTCGCAAGCGCTTACGCCGCATCTTAGTTTCACCGCGGCCTTCGGATTTATTCGCAGCACTCCCTTTTTCCCGGCCAGCAATCACAGCGATGTCGCGCTGGTCTACGGCGACGGGCTTTTTCAGGGATTCAATACCGCTGACGGCTCAATTTTTGGTTCCTACGGGAACGTCTACCAGATCAAGCAGGACATGGTCTACGTTCACGGCACACACAGCTTCAAATGGGGCCTGGAAATTCGCTTGAACAAGGACGCCACCATTTTTGGCACCAATCCCAGCGGCGTTTACAGCTTCGGAGGAGGCACCGCGTTTTCCCCAGTGCCAATCACATCCGCCAGTGGCTTGCACAACATTCAACCCGGCGACCCGCTTCCCGACGCGCTCACCGGCCTCCTGACCGCCACGCCGTATTCCTACTCCATCACCGCCGCGGCCAGCGTCACTCCGAAGGGTGACAAGTTCGACGAGGCTGCCGTCCGCCGCGAAGCCTACAACTTCTATTTTCAGGATGCCTGGAAGATTTCGCCACGATGGACACTGAATTACGGCCTGCGTTACGAAATAAACAGCCGCATCAAGGAAGCCAAGCATCGCACATCAATCGCGGAACCGATCGGCCCGGACGGCAAATCCACTTCCTTCCTCACCCCCGGCGCCACGCAGATTCTCCTCTACAATCCGCAGCCCGTTTATCCCATGGATTGGACCGGCCTGGCTCCGCGCGTTTCCGTCGACTACGCCGTCACTCCTCACACCGTCATCCACGCCGGTGGCGCGATCACCACCATCCTCCCGAATTTGTGGCAAGACAATTTCGTCACCGGAGGCATCCCGTTCGTCTTCCAGCCGCTCGTTACCGCTCTGCCTGGAACCCCTGTTCCTTTTTCCAACACCCCTGTGCCGCTCGCCCTGCCCGAGCCTTATACCATCGGCGGTCAACTTCTCTTCCCCAATGGCGACAGTTCGACGGTGGCAGCCAACACGCAAATGGATCTGAAGCGATTCCAGAGCGATCTTGAGGCGCTGACTCCGGGCCATCAGGTTCAATTGTTGACCGCCGGGGCCATCTCACGCGGCTTTCGCAACGGCTACATCGGGACCTACACCTTAGGCGTCGATCACGAGTTTCGCGGCGTGAAGTTGAGCGCAGCTTACGTCGGCACCGCCGGCATTCATCTCGCCAGCGTGTTCTCTCCCAACGGTTACGGCGGCGCCGATCCCGCATTCGCTCCGTACACTCAGTTCGACGCTTCCGGCCACGCCATCGCGGGATTCGGGCCTGAGTCCATCATGACCACCGGTTCGCATTCCAACTACAACGCACTGCAAACCAGCGTCAGCAAAAGCACTTCGCGCATCGGCCTCAGCTTTCAGGCCAGCTATACATTCTCCAAATCCATGGACGACACCAGCGCGGTGCTCGGTGGCCTTCCCGCGAATGCCGGAACGATTCTGCAAACGCTGCCGCAAGATCCCCTGAATCCGGAAGCGGACAAAGGGCCCTCCACCTTTGATGTGACGCAAGTTTTTTCTCTGAACCTCATCCAGGATCTGCCGCTCGATCGCGTAAGTTTCCTCAAGCCAGTAAGCAGATACATCACCGGCGGGTGGCAGTTCCTGAATATCACTTCCATCACCACCGGCCCGCCATTCACCGTCTACTCCGGAATTCAGCAAACCGGCGCTGGCGCGGGTGGCACCGATCGGCCCGATCTCGCGTCCCTGCCCAATTTCTCTACCAGCCGCACCATTCGCGAAGACTATTTCGGTCGCGGCGCGAACAACAGTTCCTTTTTCTTCCTTCCCATCAACCTTCCCGGAGGCACCGGCCCGAACTCCGGCCGTTTCGGCACCTTGGGCCGCGACACCTTTCGCGGGCCCGGCTTCCATCAATTCGATATTGCGCTCATCAAGAACACACCCTTTGGCCACCGCGGTGGCGGCGAACTCGGCATCCTGCAATTTCGCGCGGAATTCTTCAATGTCTTCAACATCGTTAACTTTGGCCTGCCGTCCAACACCGTGCGTGGCACCGGCTTCGGCATCATCAGCCACACCGCCGGCTCCTCCCGCCAAATCCAGTTCTCACTCAAGCTGGTCTACTGAACTTCTCGACTCAACGACGGAATCGACCTCCACCGCCCCCACGATGAAAATTCTGGAAGCGTCTGCGTCTGAGCCTGGCCTCTCTGGCGTGATTGAGCAGATTGATTCAGTCCGTTAACAACGTTGGGTTGCACGTTGACGTGATTTTGGGTTGCCGGCTGTCGTGAAGTGGCGCCAAGATTTTGTGTCTGTGTTCTATTCTGCGAGGCGCTCTTGGAATCCTTGCGGTAGACGTCGCCATCATGCCCAACGTAGGTCGACGAGCCAGCCGCTCCGTAAGGACCCTAAACCGTCCGCCCCGCGGGCAAAACCGCCCGTCCACGGGTTGTAAACCGCGCCCACTCCGTAGGTGCAAGGCCATGGACGATAGATCGGATAAGGCATGCCCGGTCCCCAATAGACATACGGCGGATGGTAATAGCCGGTACCGTAGACGATCGCCGCGCCGACGGCAGCTCCGATGATAAACACGCCAAGATAGCCGGCGGTCGAACTGCTTTCCACGGTCGTTGCGGTCGCATTTGTCTGTGTCACGTAGGTCACGTTGTAGACCGGGGAACTGGACGGAATTGTATAGATTTCCTTGGGCACGGAATCGGCAGTCTTCCACGGTCCATCGGGTTTCGTAGACATGAACCAGTTCGTCTCCTTGCTAAACGAATGCTGGGATATCCACGAGGCGTTCCCCGCATTGCGCCGTGCCTCGGCCGCAGTTCCACAACCTCCAGGTCATGGCGCCTTCCCCACTGATTCCTTAATTTTCTTTCTCTCCTCTTCCTGCTGCGCAACCAATTTGTATGCGATGTAATATTTGTAGATGTTCGAGACGTACGTGACCGTCTCCATTCCGATCTTTTCCGCCGCGATCATTTCAACGTTATCGATCCAGACGTTCGGATCGAGTCCCTTCTTGGGCGCCTCCTGACGTAAAGAGTGAATTCTCCCCGACCCTGCGTTGTATGCCGCAAAGGCAAACAGCAGCTTGTTGGTATCGTCCATCGGTTCATTCGCGAAGTATTTGTCGACCATAAAGCGGATGTACTTCACGCCGCCGTGGATGTTGGCTCCTTTTTGATGAATGTCGCCCACCTTCATCTGTTCGCCTGTTGCTGGCATCAACTGCATGATGCCCACGGCCCCGACACTGCTTTTGGCCTCCTGATTTAGTGTGGATTCCTGGAAGCCCTGCACCATCATCAGCAGGTAATCGAGTTTGTATTCAGAACCGTATTTTTGGAAGAACGCGACGGTTTCCTGGAATTTCTTCAGTTCAGCAGGCGCAATGGCGTTCTTCAGCATCTTGGAACTGCGGGCATAGCGCCCAATGACCGCGTTCCCAAATGCCGTGCCCTGTTTGTGCGTCTTTACAAACTGGTTGACCACTTCCGCCAATTTCGGACAGTTTTTTCGCATGGCCCACGCAAGCTGCCCCGCATCATCCACAACCACGTCTGGATTCGCGTGAATCCCCGTATAAATTGTTTCCCAGATATTCGGAAGGTAGGAGTTCGTCACCACGAGCGAAACAAGCCCGGCATTCAGCATCTCCAGTAGATCTTCGTCTTCAAGATCCTCGGGCAGCACGGAGTTTCACCGGGGCCTTGCCCTGACTCTTGAATCGTTGGTTCAGCGCTTCCAGATGTTCCCAATAACTGGAACTCTTCCGCACAAACACTTCTTGGCCGGAAAGATCATCCAGCGAATGAATGGCAGGCGAGTGAGGACCTGTGACCGCGATCTCCTTCACTCCCGTCGCCAGTGGATCGGAGAAATCCACCAGTTTTAATCTCTCGGGGGTAATCGTCAGGGTGCCGACTGCCAAGTCTCCTCTGCCGGCGCCAAGCCGGGAAAGCATCTGGTCTCGCGGAACTGGGATGAACACAACATGGAACCTCGTGTTCTTCACTTTTGGCGGAAATCTCAGGTTGACCCAGTTTTCAAATTCTTTCAGAAATTCGTAGGAGCTTCCATGTTGCACGCCATTCACGACGTAGTACTGCGTTTTGGAATAGGAGATCAACACACGAATGAACCGGCGCTGCAGCATTCCGTCAAAATCGCCTGTCCACGGCTGGTATTCGAGCGCCGGCGCGGCAGCAGATTGCCCTTTCGGCGGAGTGCTCGGCGCAGTCTGCGCCAAAACCGTTGACGCAGTTCTCAAAGTCACCAGCACCAGTACGCACAGGCAGCCGAGCAGCGCGTGCTTACTAGCCTCTCTCCGCGTCTTTTGGTTTACGATCTCTCCTCCCAGAATACAGAATTCATTGAGAGCATTTTCCGGCATTTTTGTTCCGGGCGAACGGACTGGGCGCGAGGTTAGACGATTCTCGCGCCCGGACTCGCCCCTTGTCATGAACTAATCTTTCGGCGCGAGCTTGCGCATTACTTCGTCACATTGAAGCTCGCAGGCCGCAGCTGCGGTTGCACCACCCGATGTCGTCCCCCATGATGACCAGAATGTTCGGCTTCTTTGTTTGCGCGTGCGTTGGTCCTGCAAGCGCCAAGAAAGAACACCTCAATAGGGGCACGAAAACAACACGGATCCGAAGACACGTCATTGCGTTTCTCCTCCAAGATTTCTCTGGGCAAACCAATTGCAGTATTCAAAGAGATAAAATCTACGCTAAAAGCTGTATCCCAGTGAGAGCACCACCGTTGGATCGGCTTCGCCCGGATTAAAAATCTGCGTCGTGAAGTTTATTTTCTTATACGTGAACCCCACGAGCGGACCGCGTTGGACATCCAGCGGCGTCGTGTACGCTCGCGTCCGTTGCACCACGTACCCGAACGTGAACCACTCCCGCGGCGAGTACGTCAGTTGTGTCCACGTGTAGAAAAAATTCCCTGACTTTGTGCCGGTGTCGAAAATATATTCGTTTGCGCTGTACAGCTGCACCTTCTTGTACGTTCCCGTAAATTCCAGTCCCGGCGCTATTCCATTCAAGTGTCCAAACACTCCGCCGATCATGGGTGTCACGTCCAACACCAACTTTTTCCCCGTGCTCAAGTTGTATCCGGCCCACAGGGATCCCGTCCGCTGCGCCTCATAGTTGTACCGCGCTTCCAGATGGAGTGTGTCGTGGTCCGCTGTGAACGTCGGCGAAGCATAGGATTGCCCGTGCGGCACCAAATATCCACTTACGCTCGCGTTGAAGTCCCATGAGCTTGCCTTCGCCGCTGTACTCGCTGGTGCGCCGCTCGCTTCCGTCTGCGCTGGCAGCCGCATGCTGCAAACCGCAACGACGATCAACATCCCGAGGTGTCGGGCACGGTTCATCCTTCGCGGCGATCGCAAGCCAGTCATATGGGCCCAAACTTACCATGCCAGCGCCACCGGCTGCGCGTCCGCGAAAAAATAGTCTCCTCAAGACGTGGCGAATACCTGATCGACGCGGTCGTCAAAAAAGTAAAGTAGCGGCGCCGCGGATGGCCGGTGACCTATTCGGATGTAGCCTGGAGTGGAGAGCGCCCTATTCATCTCGCAACGTTTTCGCTGGATCAATGCTCGCAATTCGTAGCGTTGGCACCGCTGTCGCAATCAGCGTCACCGACGCGAGCACCAGCACAACGCCGAGAATTGTCGGCACATCATACACGCCAACTCCATAAAACCACGCTGCGCATCACTCGCAGCACACCCGCGCAAAGCGCCAGTCCCAGAACAAGACCCAGCACTGACCCACCCACGCCTGACCGGCAGATCTGCACCATGGCATGGCCAACCGTCGACCCCAGCGCCATGCGAATGCCGATCTCGCGGGTCCTCTGCGCCACCGTGTTGGCAACCAGCGCAAAAATACCCACGGCACTCAGCAGCAACGCCAGCGCCGACAGCGCTCCCAACAGCGCCACTTCCACGCGCTCTGTGGCCAGCGTTTTCGCCAGCAAGTCGCTCATGCCGTAGACGCCGGAGAAGGGCAGGTTGGGATCGGCCTTCGCCAGCGCGCGTTGCAGGTCAAGAAAATGTGATTTGGTGTAGACACGAAACTACTTGCCACTGAATATCTCATCGTCGGAATGACCACACGACCCGACACATTCTTCGGTCACCAGGTACGCCACGTGGTGCTTCCGAGGTTAGTTCGAAGATTTGCCAAGCGTCGGTGAACTCAATGGGCGATGCATCTTTCAAGATCTCTGCCAGTTCGGGAAGTTCAGGGTGTGATCCAACCAAGCCAGACCGGTTCACGACGGCCTCTTGCACGACCAATTGCAACGAGTTGTCTCGTGGCTCCGAAAGCTCTCGCAGGTACAGATACTCAACGGAGTCCAATAAGGCGAGTTCCATGTCAATAGGCGTCATTCTTCGGCTCCTCCCCACAGCTTTTGCCAGTAGCGACGCCATCTCTCTTTCACCTGCTCTTCCGTATCGCCACGATCGTACGCGGGAGAGAACACCGGCAGTGCGCGCTCCACACGGATCAACACCACGCCTTGGATTTCATGCGTCAGCCCCATCTCTCGGTACATCTGGCACCCGCGCTGAAAGATGTCGCCCGCGCGATGCAAAATTCCCTGGCCCTTGAATCGGTAGCCTTTGCGCACCAGCGGATCGACAACATTGATCTCAACCGACGGGTTGCGCTCGATGTTCTGAACCGATTGCGGCGACCGAATATCGGCGAACACCAGATGATCGTCGTCCCAAACGGTAGTCGTTCCTTTAGGTGACAGATTCGGTGTTCCGTCGGGACACACTGTCGCGATGAACCCCAGTTTCTGCTGGCGCACGATGCGCTTCATGTCCTCAGTGAGGATCCCCATGCGATCGTCTCCCGCTAAGACGCTTGGAATGCACGTAGTCGCTGTTTGACGCAACGACGCGTCTCAACCAACAATCATGTAATACTTCAAAATCAGAGCGATCTCACCGGCTGTCGCAATAATCGCAAAGCCCGCGTGAAACCATTGGTCCTTGATCTTTATTGCTGCTGCACTCAGCAAGATATAGAGAATCGTCCGTAGGTAATAAAACGAACCCAATGAATGTACATAAGCAGCACCCTTGATGAAAGTGTCGGCAAGATCCGCCACAAACAGAATAGTCATCAAGCTGAAAATCCATTGTCGGCGGGAATAGAAATACTCCTTGAAGCTGTCATAATCCGCCATCTCTTCCGGGAACAACAGCACGCACAGTAGATATTGAATCACCGCGTACATGGAAATAAAGAAATAGAGAGGGAAGGTCCACTGTTGAATCACCTGCAGGCGATATTCCCACCACCAGAAATGAATCAAGTAGAGAAAAACGAACAGGGACCACAACAGGTGCACCCAATACACCTTGTATTCCTTGGGATGCTGTACGATGCGCGCTACTCCACTCAGCAGTCGAGATACACCAAGGCCAAGGATAATTGTGAACAGCACGCGAGCGTGCATGTAGATATCCATGATTCCGCACCTGCCATCCCAACGGGGTCGACCCTAGGGGCCAGGATAATCACAAGCCGCCCGGTTCCGCCACCCGGGCGTGTAACCCGCCACCAGAGTCTGCACGCTCCCCAAGAATCACATTTCTTGGTGACTCGCATCACATTTTGTTACAATTGTGGTGTCTGGATAAGGGCTGCATCCCGCACCTAGGGAGTGGCACCGGAGGCCGACATGAGCATCATCCCGAATGGGGGCAATGGGAAAGTCACTGTCCCCGAACTACTTCAACGCAAAACCTCTTCTGCAGACTCTCCCGCACAAAAGAAGATCACTTGCCTTACGGCATACGACTATCCCAGCGCGCGTATCGTCGATGAAGCCGGCGTGGACGTCGTGTTAGTAGGCGACTCGCTGGGGATGGTGGTGCTGGGCTACGACAGCACGTTGCCCGTCACCCTCGATGAAGCCCTGCATCACACCAAGGCTGTCCGCCGCGGTGTTCAACACGCGCTTGTCGTCGGCGATATGCCCTATGGCAGCTATCACGGCGAAATCCACGAAGCCATCCGCAACGCCATGCGCTTTGTGAAGGAGGCGGGCGCGGAAGCCGTGAAGATCGAAGGCGGCGAGCGCCGTCTGGAGCTGATTGCGCGGCTCACCGAAGCGGAAATCCCCGTCATGGGCCATGTGGGCCTGACGCCGCAGTCGGTCAACGCCATGGGAGGCTATCGCGTGCAGGGCAAGACACCCGGAGCGGCGGAGCAGTTGCTCCGCGACGCGCGCGCTGTAGAGGCCGCAGGTGCGTTTGCCATCGTTCTGGAGGGCATCCCCCGCGAAGTGGCCGCTGAGATCACCCGCAGCGTGCGCATTCCCACTATCGGAATCGGCGCGGGCCCGGATTGCGACGGGCAAATCCTGGTCCTGCACGACATCCTCGGGTTGACCTTCCAGGAGCCGCCCAAATTTGCTCGCCGCTATGCCAGCGTTGGCGACGTTATCTCCCAGGCCGTCCGCGAATATTGTGCGGATGTACAAAGCGGCAGCTTCCCTTCCGACGCCGAGTCGTATCACTCCCCGGCATCGGTGGGCATCAAGGCGCGCAAAGCCGTGCCGATTTCCCGGTAAACTGAATGGAAGCCGGTTCTTCTTCACAGGGCGCCTAATTCAATTCGGGCGCCCTTTTCAATCAAAAATGAATGTCGCACCAAGGAGGAATCCATGAAGCCGGAAGAGATGGTAGCGCTGTACGAATACAATGCTTGGGCAGACCGCCGCGCTCTGCAGGCGGCCAGCGCTCTCACCCGTGAGCAGTTCACAAAACAGTTGGGTTCCAGCTTCTCCTCCGTGCGCGACACTCTCTCGCACATCTACGGCGTCGAGTGGTTGTGGCTCGAGCGCTTCCAGGGGCGCTCCCCATCCGCCATTCCCGACGACGCGGAATTTGCCGATATCGCCAAGCTCGCAGGCCAGCTGGGCAGCGTTTGAACCTACGTTGCTGAATTTTGTCCGCGGACTTACGCAAGAGCATCTGGATCGCGTGATGGAATACAAGACCATGAAATACGGCGTCTATCGCAATCCCTTGTGGCAATCCATGCAACATCTTGTGAACCACGGCACCTATCATCGCGGCCAGGTCACCACCATGCTCCGGCAGCTAGGCGCGCAACCGGTTTTGACCGACTTGATGCACTTCTACCGCGAGCGTGCTGCCGCCGCGGGCGCCTAGGCGCGGAATGGAGACGATACGAACGATTGCCTGGATGAAAGAAAAAGCGCGGGAAGCGCGTCTGGAGCAACGCGCCATCGGATTCGTTCCAACCATGGGCGCCCTGCACGCCGGGCATCTGGCATTGGTCGAGCGAGCCAGACGTGAATGTTCCCCGGTCTACGCCTCGATTTTTCTGAACCCCACGCAGTTTGGCGCCAACGAGGATTTATCGAAATATCCGCGCCCTCTGGAAGCCGACATGGAAAAACTCACTGCCGCTAACGTCGAAGCGCTTTTCTTGCCTCAGGTGGCGGATATCTATCCCCCCGGGTTTTCAACTTACCTACAAGTCGATGGACTCAGCGAGCGCCTCGAAGGCAAGACCCGCCCGGGACATTTTCGCGGCGTCGCTACGGTTGTCCTCAAATTGTTTCAGATTGTCCAGCCGCACTGCGCTTATTTCGGACGCAAAGACGCGCAGCAGGTCCGCATCGTGCAACAAATGGTTCGCGATCTGAATCTCGACACCGAAATTGTGGTCTGCCCGATTGTGCGCGAACCCGACGGGTTGGCGATGTCTTCCCGGAACGCGTACCTGTCCGGCAGAAGACCGCAAAGCGGCCACCGTGCTCTCGCGGGCTTTGCGTGCTGCGGAAACTGAACTAGCTGCGGGTGTGCGCGATTCGCTGGAATTGCAGCGCGTCATGCACAAAGTTCTCGCCGCCGAACCGCGCGCCCGTGTTGACTATGCCGAGATTGTCGATGCTGAAACTTTTGAGCCCCTGGTGCGCGTCTCTCGCCGCTCCTACGCCGTCCTTGCGGTTCATGTCGGCAAGGCCCGCCTTATCGACAATCTGCTTATCGAGCCCGTTGGCGACGAACTGAAGACGGAACTGTAGCTCCCTCGATCAGGCCGCCGCTCCCAATCGTGCCAGCACTTCCGCCGCGTGCCCCTTGGCCTTCACCGGGTCCCACACTTCCTCGATCTTGCCGCTCGGCCCGATCAGGTAGCTGCTGCGCACAATCCCCTGGAACGTTCGCCCCATGAATTTCTTCGTTCGCCACGCACCATAGGACGTCAGCATTTTGTGCGTCGGATCGCTCAACAAAAAGAAATTCAGCCGGTGCTTGCTTCGAAAGCTTTGCAACAGCTTGATCGGGTCGGCGCTCACCCCGACAATCACCACACCCTGCTTGTCGAACTTTGCTTTTGCGTCACGAAACTCGGACGCTTCGACTGTTCAACCCGTGGTATTCGCTTTGGGATAAAAGAAAATCAGAACGCGCTTCCCTTTGAAATTTTCCAGAGACACTTCTTCGCCTTCATCGGAAGGAAGCACAAAGTCGGGAGCTTTCTCACCTAATTTCAGCATCGCTGTCCACCTCGTCAGATTCTCTTCGGTTCGTTCCGTTTTTCCGCCAATTCGCTCACAAATATCCTTGTTCCCGCATCCAGCCCGGCAGTTCAGCGCTCACACTTACCGCTTCTCCCGCCGTGAAACGCGCGGTCATTCCGAACGCGATGGCCTCCAGCGGAATCTTTTCATAGATAAAATCGGAGTTCACGATTCCCTGCACATACGCCCGCGCAAATTCCTTCACGCCCAATATCCGGTACTGCTCAACGTGAACCATCTCGTGAAACAGCAAATCGATCGGCACCCCCGGATCGACGATCAGAACGCACTCGCCAAATGTGATCCCGGCGGCCGCCGAAAAATTGAAATGCACGCGCTTCCCGATGAATTCCAGCTGCTTAAGAATGCCCCCGAAAAACGGCGGACTCGGCACTCGCTCAACCCGCGCCATACGCGCCTGCAGAAGAGTCTCCTCCGCAAAATGCGTGCTCAGTGTCGTGCGCTCCCGATCCGTCAACGGCCGTGCCACAGGCAGATGTTCCGCGCGTTGCGACTCGATCCAGTCGTGCACTTTGCCCGCAACCACCGGAACGAAGCTTCGCAGCAAACCCACGTCTATTCGGCCAGTACCTTACGGACGATTTCGTTCACCGCTTGCGGATTGGCCTGGCCCTTCGTCGCGCGCATTACCTGGCCAACAAAAAACTTGAACACGCCTTCGTTGCCGGATTTGAATTTCGCCACGTTGTCGGGGTTCTTCGCGATCACTTCGCGCGCGGCTCGCTCGATGGACGACTCGCTCACTTGCGCTCCCAGGCCTTCCGCGGCAACGATATCCGCCGCCGTCCGCCCGGATTCGAACATCGTGGCGAACACCTTCTTCCCCACCGCCCCGGTAATCTTGCCCGATTCAACCAGCGACACCAGTTCCGCCAGGCCCGCGGGGCTCACCGGACTCGCGCTGATCTCCTTGCCGGAATCGTTCAGGCGCCGCAGCAGCTCCGTCTGCATCCAGTTCGCTGCACCTTTGCCCGGCGCTCCCGCTTTCACCACCGCTTCGAAATAGTCGGCCAGCGCTTGCGTGTCCGTCAGCACTTCCGCGTCATACGCCGTGATTCCAAACGCCGAAACGAATCGTGCTCGCTTTGCCACGGGAAGTTCAGGCAGCGACCGGTGAATCTCGTCACGCCACGCCGAACTTACATGCACGGGCAGAAGATCCGGTTCTGGAAAATAGCGATAGTCGTGCGCCTTTTCCTTCGAGCGCATCGACTCTGTGCGCCCCGAAGACTGGTTCCACAGCCGCGTCTCCTGGGAAATTCTGCCGCCCGATTCCAGAACGCCGATGTGCCGTTCGATCTCAAACTCGAGCGCCTTGGCCAGATACCGGAACGAATTCAGATTCTTCACCTCGACCTTCGTCCCGAACTCCTTCGCGCCACGCAGCCGCACGCTCACATTGGCGTCGCAGCGCAGCGACCCTTCTTCCATGTTGCAATCGCTCACTCCGGTGTACAGCAGAATCTGGCGCAGCGTCGTCAGGTACGCGTACGCCTCATCGGGCGAACGCATGTCCGGTTCCGACACGATCTCGCTCAGCGGCGTACCGCAACGGTTGAAGTCGACGTACGTCTTCTCGTCCGAGTGCGCGAATCCGTCGTGCAGCGATTTCCCCGCGTCCTCTTCCAGGTGCAGCCTCGTGATTCCGATGCGCTTGCTCTCGCCTTTGTGCTCGATCTCGATCCAACCGCTCGTCGCCAGCGGCAGTTCGTATTGCGAAATCTGATAGCCCTTGGGCAAATCCGGATAGAAGTAGTTCTTGCGCGCGAAACGCGAGTGATCGTGAACCGTGCAGTTCAATGCTAGCGCCGCCCGCATGCCCATTTCCACCGCGCGTTTATTCAAAACCGGCAGCGTTCCCGGAAGTCCGAGGCAAACCGGGCAAACATTCGAATTCGGCGCATCGCCGAAGCGCGTCGAACACCCGCAGAAAATCTTCGTGCGCGTCAGAAGCTGCGCGTGCACTTCAAGACCGATCACAACCTCGTATTTCGCCAGCATTTCCGGCGACATTGCGGATTCGGTAGCAAATTTGGTCATAGCGAAAGGAAAAGTATAGCAGAGGGGCGGCGTAACCGGGCCGCCGTCAGCATCTAGGCGGGTAGCCGAGATTCCGCTGTGCGAAGCGCGGGACGGAGCCGTTCAACAAGCGCAAATCCACCGAACAGAATCAGCACGTACAACGAATCGCTCGCCAGCGTGTTTCCGAACAACGGGATCCCCGCCGCATAGCAGATCAGCAAGCCTGCCGGCGATTTTGCATAGGTGTTCCCGAACGCCCATATCGCAAAATTTGTCATCAGGAAAAACTGCGTGGCGCCCAGCAATGTGGCCGCCGAAAGACCCAGCGGCGACTGGCGATTGCGAAACAACCGGCCAATCATCACGCTAAGGCAAAAGCTCAGATAAATAAGGGGAATCACCCGGTAAAATCCGCTGAACCGGCGAAACCCGACGATCAAGTCGCCAAAAAATAGCGCCGAGAGCGGAAACAAAAATGCCGCCCACGGATTGCGCAGCTTTGCCCCGCCGAATAGCGCCATTGCCCCTATGGGAGTGAAATTCCACGGATGCGGAAGTATGCGCACGCATGCAGCGAACAGAATGAAGCAGGCAATCGCGAAAATGCGCAGGAATCGAGCATCAGAATCGTGATTCATACCGTCGAACATTGTTTTTCTCCTTGAGAATCCGGTAATAAATCGCAAAACACAAAAAAATCGCGCGCTACAACCTGCCCGGTAGCAACCGGAACAGCCGAGCGGAAGACAGGCCCATCGAAAACAAAGGTGTGGAATTCGCCGTTCTCCCCACAGGGATCCACTTCGATCGGCAGCTCCCGAAAAAAGGCGGCGTCCAATTCCCTGCCAGCGAAAGACTTATCGAGTTTCCTCGGATCGATGCAAGCGATTCTGGCGCGAAACCCGTCGGCCAGGAAGCGCGCCGCCAGTTCGCGCGTATCCACGTCCCACAGCGGAAAAAGCGCAGACATCCCTACGCGAGCGAGGTTTCTCTCGCGATATGCGCGCAGATCGCGCAGAAAAATGTCTCCGAAGCCCATGTGCAGAATCCCACGCTCCCGATAGCGGTGGACTGCCTCCGCCATGCAAGATTCGTAGATGGTGTTGGGGCACTGCGGCGGAATGCGCACTTCCTCCAGAGGCAGGCCTATGGAAGCAGCTTGCTGATGCAACAGTTCGCAGCGCACACCGTGCATGCTGATGCGTTCGTAGCCTTCCGTGACGGTCGTCAACAGGCCGGCCACTTCAAACGCGGAGTCGCGCAAAAGCGAGTGCAGCGCCATGGCACTGTCTTTTCCTCCGCTCCACGCGAATACAACGGGCAACGGCATGGCTAGTTGCGGCCCGAGAATTGGTAGCGAAGCCCAATGCGCGCATCGCGACCTAACGCAGGATAGCCAAGCACGTCCTGATATTGTTTGTCGAACAGGTTGGTGGCGCGGGCGTAAATTGAAAGCCCGCGATAAAACGTATAGCTGGTGGAGAAATCGAATCGCGCGTAACCGGGATTGCGCGTGAAGCCAAGAAACAGGAAGTCGCTATCGGTTCGCACTCCCGCAAAATAGCCCGCCAATACCGCGTTGAACCTGCGATACGCTGCCGTCAGGGTAATTGATCCTGAATTCAAGGGCCGCCGGATCAGCCGGTTGCCTGCAATCAGCGCCGGGTCCGAAGCATTCGGCGATTTCAACACCCGCGTATCGTCGTAGGTATAGTTCCCCGCCACAAACAGCCACTTTGTCGCGCGCAGCTCCCCCGACACGTTCACGCCTCGTGAAAACGCCAGGTCGGTATTGAAATAGCTGCCGAAAAAAGGGCAACCGGCCGGCCCCGTGGCTTGTCCGAAACTGACGATGTTATAAAAGCGGTAATAGAAGTAGTTCGCGGAAACTTTGAACCGGTCGCCACTCAGTTTCTGGTCCAGCCCCGCACTCCAATTCTTGCTGGCTTCTGGCTTCAGGTTGGGATTCCCGGGATCGCACACATCGGTGCCATACGTCTGATCAAATCGCGGTTCCTTGATTCCTTGCCCGTAAAACATCCGCAATTGCGTGTCGCCCCAAAAGCCTTTTCCGTACCGCAGAAACGCGGTTCCGCCCACACGCGGTACCACACGCGTTCCGTAATAACCGTTGTCCTCGGCCCGCGCTCCGAAATCGAACGCCAGCCGCGACATCGGTAAATAACGGAAGTCCAGATAGCCTGCCTGATTGTTTCGTCGTACGTGCGGCTGTGGCAGGTAATAGATGGATCCGTTTTCGACCGTGTATTGATATCCGGCCGTCGCCGCAAATTTCTGAATGCTGTAGGTCGTCTGTGCCGTCACGCTCGCGACGTTGTAGGCATATCGCGCATCGTACACATAGTCGCAAAACTCCGCTGTCGCCACCGCACTCGCATTCGCTTGCGGGCAGAACGCGTTCGGATCGGTGGCATAAAAGCTCTGCGTGGGATTGAAGCTGTGTTGCCGCATGTAGGCTTCCGCTCCCATCAATTCGTTCCGCCAGTGCGAGCCGGTCGCGAAATCCCACCGTGCGTTGGCGCTGAACAATTCCTGGTTATAGCGTTGGTGCAAGCTTGGCGGCGTATATCCGATTTGCCCGGGAATACCCGCGTCCCCGGAATTGTTTCGCAGCGTCAGCCGCAGTTGGTTACTCTCGCTGATTGCATAGCCGAAATTGCCCGACAACGTACGGTTGATGAAATCGCTGTTCGGGTATTCACCGCCAGTCTGAAGATACGAAGCGGCGCCCGCATAGTCGAAATGCCCTGCCACCCCGGAAATTTGCCCGCCGCCGCGATAAGAAGAAAAACTTCCGCCTTCTGAAAAAATGCTGAACGCGGGAACCACTGTGCTGCCGCGGTGAGAGATGAGTTGTACGACTCCGGAAACGGCGTCCGTGCCGTAAATCGCGCTTTCTGCCCCGCGCACCACTTCCACTTTGTCCAGATTGTCAGTGGTCAGTATCGAAAAATCCACCGCGCCTCCCGGCGGATTAATCGGCGTCCCATCCACCAGCACCTTCGTGAAATTGGAATTCCCGCCATCCAGAAAAATCGATGCCGTCCCATTTGGGCCGGTTCGCCCAAAAGCCACGCCCGGCGTATAGATCAGCAGGTCCGGAAGCAACACCGATTGCCGCTGCTCGATCTCCTCCCACCCAACGATCGTGCTCGGAGCGGACGATTGCTGCTCGCTAATGGGTTCCGCTTGCGCCGTCACAAGCACTTGATCCGAAAGAGGCTGCAACTCCATCCGAAAATTAAGCGTGCGCGTCGTTCCTGGCGTCAGATCCACCGTCACATCGCGCGGTGTAAAAGTGTCGCGAAAGAAATGCACACGGTAGCGTCCCGCCGGAACAGACAAATCGTATGCTCCGTCGGTCGAGGAAGTGGCCGACCACAAGGGCGCATCGCTGGTATTTTCCAGTTGCGCGGTTACGCGAACACCTCCGACTCCCGCATCACTTGGATCCGTCAGATGACCACTGATATGAGCATCGGCAGGCTGGGATTGTGGAAAAACGCGTGCGGCACCGGCAAACAACAAGTACAGGCAAAAAACAGTGCGAAGAGTTTTCATGGTTCCTCCGCTCCCTCACGCGCGGGAGCTCAAAGGTTGGCCAGCGCACGTATCAAAACAAATCACGCTGGCTGCCGACCTCGCCGGTCTCCTGGCTTGGCAGAATGGAACTCGCTGCATGCACTCACCAATCCATCGCTGAGTGAATCCCGTTCGAGTCCTCTCGCGGCCTTCCCGTAGCCAATCGCTCCACAGTGGCCGGCGAGCACTGCATCTGCCTTACAGTCGCGCGGCGGCGACGGTATTTCACCGTCTTCCCGAGCACGAGGTCTGCGGTAAATAGAAGGGGCGAAGCCCGCTGTGGATTACCGGAATCGGCTGCACTGCATGTGGCAGCCGGGTTGAGGTTAACGTAAAGTACCGCTACGTCTTCGAAAAAAGCGTTACGCGCGGCCTGCCGGAAGGCGTCATCTCCACGCTCAATGGCGCCTGAAACACTTGCTCCAGCAATTCGCGCTGATAAACGGTTGCCGGTGGTCCCACGCGCAGACACTTCCCTTTCTGCAGCAGCACCACCTGGTCCGCATACTCACCGACCAAATTCAATTCGTGCGTCACCACCACAACGGTGTAGCGGTTCTCGGCCGCCAGCCGCTTCAGCGACGCAAGCAGATCCACCTGCGCGCCAATGTCCAGATGCAGCGTCGGCTCGTCCAGCAGCAGAAGCAATGGCTGTTGCGCCAACGCGCGCGCCAGAATGATGCGCTGTTTCTCGCCGCCGGAAATCTTGTCCATCCAACGGTCGCTCAAGTGCGACGCCCCGGTCTGCGCAAGCGCGTTTTCCGCGATCAACACGTCGTCTGAATTTTCAAAACGCATCCCTCGGCCATATGGGTGCCGTCCCTGCAGCACAAATTCCCACGTACGCGACGGGAACAGCAGCCTGCTTTCCTGCTGCACCATGGCGATTCGCTGCGCCCGCGTCTTCGCCGGCAGCGCATGCGTTTCAAATCCGTTCAGAAAAATCCTGCCAGACATTGGCTGCAGCTCTCCCGAAATGAGCTTCAGCAAAGTGGATTTGCCGCAAGCGTTCGGTCCGAGAATCGCCACGATTTCCGCCGGCTTCGCCTGGAAGCTGAGCGCTTCCAGCGTGAACAGCGGCGCCTGCGAAGGATTCGGCGAGTACGCGTAACTGACTTGCTCCACGCTGAGCCGGACATCGGATCCCGCGCGGGGTTGGTCCGCGCCCGCCGACGAAGGGATAGGAGACCGCAGTGGGCTGCTCATGCAATCCTCCTGCGTAGCAAATAAATAAACAGCGGCGCGCCCGCCATCGCCGTCATAGCTCCGACCGGCAAATCGGAAGGAGCAACCACCGTGCGCGCTAGCGTATCCGCAATCACCAGCGCGATTGCCCCGCCAAGCGCCGATGCCGGTATTAGCATGCGATGGTCGGAACCAAAAATTAGCCTCATCACGTGCGGCACCAGCAAGCCCACGTACCCGATCGCTCCGCTCACGGAAACCGCCAAGCCCGTCAGAATCGACGCCGCGATGTAAACAACGATGCGCACGCGCCGCACCTCCACTCCCAGATGCATGGCCTCTTTTTCCCCGGCTAGCAGCAGATTCAGGTCCGACGACGTGGTGTAAATCGCGCCGGCCGCCAGCAGGAATCCAATGCCCAACAGATACAGCAGCGTTTTTGGCTGCGGTGTGGATAAATCGCCCATCAACCAGAACGCCGTGCCGCGCAGATTGCTCCCCGACAGGGTCGTCATCAAAAACATGATCACCGCCGACAAAAACGAAGCCGAGATGATCCCGCCGAGGAGTAGCGTGCTGCTCTCAATCTGTCCATCCCGCATTCCCAGCAGGTACACCGCGGCGATGGTGACCGCGGCCCCAATGAACGCCCCGAACGGCGTGATCAATCCCGCCATCTCCGGCGAAATTGCCATGTGGCTTTCAACGATCAACGCAACGATGGCCCCCAGCGCTGCTCCCGAAGAAATCCCCAGCACATACGGATCCGCGAGCGGGTTCCGCAACAGCGCCTGAAAACTTGCTCCCGCAACAGACAGCGAGGCTCCCACAACGATTCCCAGAAGGATTCGCGGCAAGCGTATATTCAGCACGATCATTCCGTAGTCCGTCGAAATCGCGGAGCTTCGTCCGAGCAGCACGTGGATCAGGTCCCTGCCCAATCCGTACAGTGACACCTGCACCGCGCCCATCTTCAGCGACACGACCACTACCCCAAACAAGATCAACGCCAGCAGCCCGCAACGCAGCAGCAACCGCTCCAACGTCAAAGGGCGCATGAAGACTCCATGCCGCAGGTGCCACTTAAGGAATCCGGCGGCGGGAATAACGCTGCATGAGGACGAGCAGGATTCGTACTGTTCGTGGGCACGATTTCCTTTCCTGGACTGGGCAAATCCTGAAATGACGCCGGATGCAACTGGTGCGCAAGGTCTTCGATCGCTGAAACGATGCGCGGCGCCGGCCGGTTCACCGCGTCGCTGATCACTGCGTAATGACGATTCCGCACCGCATCGAGTAGCTGCCACCCAGGCAGGCTTACAAGCGCTTCAAAGGCTCGCGTTCCTGCTCCCGTCTGATCCGCTGCGAATACCAGATAATCTGGCTGCAGATGCACTACTTCTTCCAGGCTCATCTGCGGCCAATCCTGCGTCGAGTCCACAATCGAAATCGCTCCCGCCTTGCGCAGCGCATCCGCGATGAACGTATTCTTTCCCGCGGAAATCAGCGGCTGCGTCCAAACCACGAACAGAACATGTGTCGCGGGCACGGACCTCAGTCTCTCCTGCAGCGTAGTCAGCCTGTGGTGCAAATCATCGCCCACCACCTTGCCGGCCTGTGCCGCGCCCAGAATACCGGCCAGCCTTTCCGTGGACGAAATGATTCCATCGATCGTGTGGGCGGCATCCGTCGAGTAGCTCGGAATCCCCAGCGTATCCAGCGCTCGCACGGTATCAAGTCGGTTCAAATCTTTCGTCACCAGCACCAGGTCCGGTCTCAGCGCCGCGATCTGTTCCAGGTTGGGATTGATCGCTCCGCCCACCTTCGGTTTTTTCTGTGCTTCCGGCGGATAGTCGCAATAGTCCGTGTCGCCCACCAACCGGTCCTGCAGTCCCAATGCGTACACCGTTTCCGTCAAGTTCGGCGCCAGCGAAACGATGCGTGTTGGCACCAGCGGAACGCGCACGGTCCGCCCAACTTCGTCCACAACTTCATGCGTGTTTGTCTGAGCAGGGGTTGCGTTGGCAGCGTCCGCCTGCGCCGTAATCTTCTCCGCGAAGAAAAAGAGCAGAGCAAGTACCAGCAGAATGGCCCGCGGGCCGCTTTTGCACCGAAATCGTGGCACGAATCTCCCCTGACGAGAGTTGTGCGAGATCTTTCCCAACAAAAAAGCCCCTCGAGATTTCAGGGGCCATTTCCGGATGCTTCCTCTCTCGCGAAGGGCGCGCAGCCGATGCGGCTTGAGAGGGTAGCCTGGCTGACGGCCTTGAGGCCGATCACAGTGGCGGGACCGCGGCCGATTTTCACGGCACTTCCCCACTTCTCGAGCCTGCAAGTTGTAAATTCAGTTTACGGCGCGCCTCCCACACTGTCAATCAAACCAGGCCTTCCCGCCTTCCCCGAACGGAGATATGCCGGGACGTGCTCGCCGACCAAACTTCCGCGTTCCAATCCTTCGAGGAGGCATATCAGCAACACGTATTTCGGATCATAGAGTTAACCATGCCCATGTATGACAGCCTATGCTCTGATTCGCGATGGCAGAATCTTGTCCGACGTATCGGTCTTCCTCAATAGGGTTTCCCGCAGCACTGCGTTACCTTCCGCCAGCCCCGTTCACCAGGCATTACAAGGATATGTTAGGGTCTGATGCTCAGCCAGGAGGGACCAATGCCCCCAAAAACCAATGGCATTCTCGAATCCTCATTGTACGTGAGCGATCTGCCTCGCTCCGTTCGCTTTTACCAGGAAACCTTTGGGTTTTCTGTCATCAGCGAGTTCGGTGAGCGCGGTTGCGCGATGCACACCGGTACGCACCAGGTGCTACTACTGTTCAAGAAGGGAGCTTCACGTGCGATTCAATCGCCTCACGATGGGGACGGTGAGTTGCACCTCGCGTTCGCTATTCCTTCTTCCGAATTGGCCAGTTGGGAATCGTGGCTCCTGGCGAGAAGAATTCCAGTGGAAGAGAAGCGCACGTGGGAATTGGGAGGCTCGAGCCTCTACTTTCGCGACCCGGACCGCCATTTGATTGAACTCGCCACGCCGGGCACCTGGTCGGTGTACTGAAAAAGGAATCTCCGCTAGCGCGTTGACCACCCGATTCATGACCCTCTCCATCGATTACATAACCAACAGCGACGTGGGTGCGCTGGAGGGCGATTTCGGCCTGAATCAATCGAATCTTTGCGCACAGGTAGCGGGCCAGCCAGACGTGTGCACCGGTGAATATTTCTTGACCATCCAGGATGCGCCTGTAACTTCGCCCGAACCGCCTTCGTTGCTCCTGCTCGGCACAGGATTCGTTGGCCTGTTCGGCAGCCTGCGGTCGAATGCTGTCGCGTTAAATACATTGGCAAGGGAGCCGTCAGCCGCCCAGCCTTACGGCTCCTTTCGCAATCACAGTTTTATCGCGCACTTCTGACTACATCCCCTCGACCATCCCCTTGTTCAGCAACACTTTCACGTCCACGCGACGGTTCAATTCCCGCCCCTGTGGGTCACTGTTGCTTGCCGCTGGGTGAGTCGCCCCGTACCCGGCAGGTGCCATGATCCGCCGCATCGGGATATTTCCTTTCTCGCGCAGATACTGCGCCACATTCGCGGCGCGCTCTTCGCTCAGCTTTTGGTTTTCTTGCTTTGTTCCGGTCTGCGAGGCATACCCCGCGATTTCGATCAGGTATCCGTCAACACCTTTCGTCGCTGCCGCCACCATATCCAAGTCCGCTTTTGCCGCCGCATCCAGATTTGCCTGGCCGGTCGCGAAATAAATTCCGGCTTCCGCTACAGCCTTGTAGTCATCCAGATCCGAAACGCGTTGATTCACCATTTGCACGGCCGCCGCGTCCACCACTGCCATGTCGCCCGCCGCTGTTGCCGTTTGACCCGCCGCGTTCGCTGTGCTTTGCGCCTGATCCGCTGACGCTTGCGCCTGGTTCGCCGAGCCTTGCGCCTGTCCTGCGGCCGCTACGCCCTGGTTCGCAGTCGTTTGTGCTTTCCCGGCTGCGGCCTTGTTGGCCATGATTTGTTGCTCTTCCGCTACTTCCACCGCAAACACATCGGGCACGAACGAGATTTTCTTCGCCGCCAGCTGTCCCTTTGCGTTTCCTACGCCTTCCGTTTCGATGGTCAGTCCCGGCACCATCGCTGTCAGGTCCATGTCCTTGTGCCGGAAAAATTCATACTTGCCTTTTTTCCGCTCGATCTTGGTGTCGTCAGAGATGGCAATCACCACCGGTTGTCCCGTTTTCTTATCCTTCACCTTCACGAAGTCCCCGTTGCGCGAGACGATGGTTCCGGTCACTTTCGACTTTTCATCAGCCTTGATTTGCGGCGTGCCGGCCGCGGCCGCATACGCCACACCTCCCAGAAGCGCCACACTCAATGCACATCCTAGAATCGATGCCTGCCATTTGTTACTTTTTAACGCCATTGAAAATCCTCCATTTATGCACCTTAGCCTCGCCAAATAGCAGTGGTTGCCCGGCACGCGCTACCGGCTCGCCAACGCAAAATTGACTTGGCTTAGATGACCTCTTGATCAGGGAAACCATGCTCGCTGTTGCAAGCTTGCTCCTTTTTGACAGACCGCTGACAAATAAGCCATTGTCAATACTGACAGGGTCCATGAAATACTCGCTGAAATAACCTTCGCAACGATTGCAGGGAAAGTCCTCAAATGACTCCATCCTTCCCGTTTCGATCCTGTTTGAGCCACTTCGATGTCAGTAAGTGAAGCAAATTTGTCGTCGTTCGTCGCGGCTAACGCAGTGTCACTTTTGACGATTACGCCCCGATTGAGTCGGGGAGACAATCTCAAAACAGATAACGATGTAGCAAAGAAGGGCACTCTTTTCGTTCGAGTGCGAGGGGCAGACCGATGGGGATTCCCATGGACACAAAAGCGGATTCTGGTCTCAACCATACGCCTGCGGAAGCTTCTTTCGTCCGTGGCGGTCCGTTTTACCGCGCTCAGCAAGCGCTCGGCCTAATCCACCCGAATAAATGGAACCTGGGCCGGCGCATCGCGGTTGTCATCGTCATTACTTGGCTGCCTCTGCTGGTGCTCACCGCACTGTTAAATCCGCAGGGCCTGAATTCCTTGCTACGGGACGATCGTGTTCACGCTCGACTGCTCATCGCCGTGCCAGTGCTGTTGTTCGGTGAACTCCTGATGGAAGCGCGATTCCGCGCCGTGATGACTCACATCCGCCAAGCCCACCTTCTGGCCGCGCCGGACCTCGAATACATGGACGGCGTCGTCGCTACCCTGGTGCGTTTGCGCGACTCATTCCTTCCAGAGCTTGCGGTTCTGCTGCTTCTGGTTATTCACACTGCCCTCACCTACAAGGGCCTGGTGGATCCGACGCCATGGCTTGCGAGAGGCGGAGGGGATAGTCTCCAACTAAGTGTGGCTGGCTGGTGTGCCGTCCTGGTGAGCGCACCAATTTTCCAGTTCTTGCTGGGCCTTAGCCTCTGGAAATGGCTGCTCTGGGCAATCTTCGCGTTGAAGTTGTCTCAACGCAATTTGAAGCTAATTCCTACGCATCCCGACAAACACGGGGGCCTCGGTTTCCTCAGCGTCACCCCGCCGGCCTTCGCGCCGATCACTCTTGCCGCCTCGGCGGTAATTGGAGCAACCTGGCGCTACGACATCCTTCATCATGGTGCCCACCTGAAGAATTTCATGCTACCCACCATTGCCCTTGTAGTGATCGTCGCTTTTGTCGCCCTTGGGCCGTTGGTCTTTTTGGTTCCTCGTCTGGCAGCATTGCGCCGCAGAGGTATCCTGGAATACGGCATCCTCGGACAATTGCATAGCACCGAGTTCCACCAAAAATGGATTCTTCATCGAACTGGCCATGAAGCCGAATTCCTCCAGGCACCGGAGAGCAGCACGCTCGCGGACTATGGTCAGAGTTACGAAAAGATTGAAGAGCTCAACCCTTTCCCCGCAGACAAACAGGATCTGATTCCCTTGGCGCTCGCGATAGCGATTCCGGCATTTCCTGTAATTATTGCCCAGATCCCCGTTGCCATCGTCCTGCAGGATCTGCTGAGAGCACTGCGTTGAGTTCCGTCTACTCCCCGCTCGAAAGACGGGGTGCCCCATACGCCGTTTTTGCGTGTGGTTCCTTGGTCACGATCCAGCAACGTCGAGCGTCAGGTCTTCGCCCGTCAAATGCAGATATTCCTGAAGCACAGAAACCACCAGCGCATGGTCCTCACGCTGCGGCAAACCCGAAACCGTGATTGTTCCCACGCATCCTGTTCCCTCAAGAAGAATCGGAAAGCAGCCGCCATGCGCCGCGTAGTCCTTTGCATCAAGGCCGCCGCCCTCTAAGGTCGTGCCAGCGCGCTGGTGTTTTAGCCCGATGGCATAGGAACTGCGACGGTAGCGCATCACCACGTTGCGTTTCCGCCGTATCCACTCCCAATTGTCCGGCGTGGTTCCCGGCATTGCGTACGAAAACAGCGCATGGCCGTTCACCTGAATGTCGATCGCGACGGCAACATGGCGCTTCTCCGCAGCCGCCTTCAGCGCGCTGCCCAGAGCCCACGCCATTCCCGAATCAAAACTTTTGAATTGCAGCCGCTTCTCCTGCAGCGCAATCCTCTCGAGATCTTGATCGATGCTCATCTAATCTCCATATCAACAATCACGACTCGAAAAAACATCAAAGTTTCAAGTTCATATCATAACGCTGATTTGTCGCCACTTCTCAACCAACCGGCCAGCTTGGATGCTGTTATGCTGCAGGAATTCCTTCACGTCAGCGGAGACTGCCAATGCCAAACTCGTTGCACATGGTGGTGGAGCATTTCAAGAACAAGGATGCCGTGGCGGTCTATCGCCGCTTCCGCGATCACGGCCGTATGGCCCCTGAGGGCCTGATGTATCTGTCGAGCTGGGTCGATGACAAGTTTGAGCGCTGCTATCAGCTGATGGCAACCGAGGACGCCAGTCTGCTAGATGAGTGGATGGCGAACTGGAGCGACCTCGTGAATTTCGAAGTTCACGCCGTTGTCACATCGCAGCAAGCGGCCGAAAGCATCGCGCCCCGCCTGTAAAACCCCGGTGAGCGCCGTGCCAATATGGCCCCGTCCCTCTCGTATTCCGTACGCGACGCACGCTGGCGCAAAAGATAAAATCGGAGTCCCTGAACAACCATTCGCTACAAATCGAGGCGCATCATGGCACACAACTTGTCCAACACCATATCGCTTCTCACTCGTACTCCCGCTACCCTTGACGCGCTTCTCCGCGATCTGCCAGAAACCTGGACGTTCCGCAACGAAGGTGCAAACACTTGGAGCGCGTTCGAGGTCGTCGCCCATCTGATTTACGGCGAACGCGCCGATTGGATCCCTCGCGCGAAGTTCCTGCTGCAATTTGCCGAGACTCGCGCCTTTGAGCCCTTTGATCGCCAGGGACACGTACGCAACAGCCAAGCTAAGTCGCTCCCGCAGTTACTGGATGAATTTGCCCGTGCACGCTCGGAAAGTTTGGACCAACTCCGTGCCTTGAATCTGGAGCCAGCAGACCTCGAGCGCCGTGGGCGACATCCTGCCTTCGGGCCGGTAACTCTCTCGCAGCACCTGGCAAGTTGGGCCGTTCACGACCTGACTCATCTGCACCAAATCTCGAGGATTATGGCCCACCAATACCGCGATGCCGTCGGTCCGTGGAGCGCATACCTCGGTGTGCTGAAGTGCGCCGGCCACAGCAGCCCTGCTTAATCTGAAATCTGGTTCGGTTGTGCGAAAACCCTTGTAAATCGGGAGGGCACGACTTCAGCCGTGCCGTACGTGCTTGCCCTGCAAACCGGCGGCTTTAGCCGCCGAGGGCTTCTTCTCTAAGTTTTCAGCGATTTTTCCAGTTGGGCTTGCGCTTTTCGACCAGCGCACGCAGCCCTTCCTGCGCATCTTCCAGCCGGTATAGTTCATTCAGGAAAATACTCATGGAATTCTTCAGACCATCGCGCAACGACAGTCCCATTCCGCCGAGGATCGCCTTTTTCGCCATCGTCAGCACCGGTCCCGAATGACATGTGACCCGCGAAATCAGATCGTTCACGGTGTACTCCAATTGCGCTTCCGGAACCAGCCGGTTCACCAGCCCCAACTCGTGCGCTCGTTCCGCCGTCACCGCTTCTCCCAGCAGCACCAGCTCAAGCGCCACCTTTGGTCCCACCAGGTACGGCAAAATCGTCGTCGCCAGCGGCGGAAATACCCCAATCGTAATTTCAGGCTGTGCGAACCGCGCTTTTGGCGTGGCGATCACCAGGTCCCCGAACGCCGCCAGTTCCGCGCCTCCGCCGATTGCCGGGCCATTCACCACGCACATCACCGGCTTTGAACTTTCCAGTATCCCCAGGAACACGGAGTGGAACGCGTCCACCATCTGGAACACACGCTCCGAGGTATATTCCCCCACGTCGATCCCGCCGCAAAATATCTTGCACGCAGAGTCCAGCACAATCAGCTTCACGTCCTCCCGCTCCGCTACGCAGGCAATCCCATCCGCCAGTTCTCGCAGCATCTGTTCATTCAATAGGTTGTGGTCCGGGCGGTTCAGCGTCATGCGCGTTACGCCCGACTCCACACGATGTTTTACGAATTGAAATTCTTCCGGCGACCGGCGCTTCGGCTCGGTTCTGACCTCGACGGCGCTCTGGCGTTTCACGGTGATTCTCCTCCGCGGAAATGCGGCTTCTCTCTTTGAATTCGATGCTAGCATGCGCCAGCGCTCGCCTCCCGCCGGCTTCGTCACTCGGTGCGCAATGAGTCTGCTGGCCGGATAGCCGGTCCGCCGGGTTGCTCACAAACGCTTCCTGAGGTAGAAACAGTCTGGAGCTACAACGCATGCGATCGAAACTCAGACGGAATGCGGCGCGTATCACCTGGTGGCTAGCCGTCACGTGCCTTTTTGCGGCCAGCTTTACCATGGCCCTGAATTACAATGTTCAGTCAGCGAAGGACGATCCCAAGTTGAACGAAAAGAACTTGCCAACCGCCACCGCCCTGCGCCTGAAGCAACAGCCGGATGCTGAGGGCTTCCCACAAAAATCTGCTTGGGAATCGGCGCTGCCCCTTCATTTCGATCAGGACTGGCGCGGTGAAAACGCCGATCCAGCCAGGGCCACCGAAGTGCGCCTGCTCTGGACGCCGGAAACATTGTTGCTGCGTTTCCAGGCGAACTATCGCGATCTGAATCTCTACCCCGACTCCCGCGAAGACGGTTGGCGCGATAAACTCTGGGACCGCGACGTTGCCGAAACATTTCTCCAGCCCGATTCCACCGATCCTCTGAGATACAAGGAATTCGAGGTCGCCCCCAATGGCTTTTGGATTGACCTCGACGTCTCTCACGGCGCGATCCAGGAGCTCCACAGCAAACTTCGCCGCCGCGTCGTTCAGAATGCTTCCGCAAAAACCTGGACCGCGGAACTGGCCATTCCCATGCCCAGCCTCACGCCCGCCTTCAACCCCCATCACCCCTGGCGCGCCAATTTTTATCGCATCGAAGGACAAACCGAGCCGCGCTTCTACTCCGCGTGGAGCCCTACTTTTTCCCCTAAGCCCAGTTTTCATGTGCCCGCTGCCTTTGGCAAACTCGTCTTTCAGGATGCCAACTGAATTCACGCTGCCCGACTCTTCAAATCTGCTAAGCTCGCGTGGAAATGTTTATGTCCAGGACGCCTCGTAGAGTCCCTGCCCTTTATTACTTCCCTTTCGTTCTCGCATTGCAATCCGCGGCGATTTTTTTCTCGGCGCACTCGGCGCTGGCGCAAGAGATCGCCAATCCCGATGCACCCTCGATCACAAAAGTCGAGCCGCCGAATTGGTGGGTCAATCTCACCCCCGATGTCATGCTCCTGCTCACCGGAAGAAATCTTCAGGTCACCCACGCCAATTGCAATCTGCCCGACGTAATCGTCAGCCGCACGCAATCGATGGCCGAAGGCCATTACCTCTTCGTTTGGTTGCGGCTCAGTCCGAATCTCAAGTCCGGTACGGCTATCTGTCGCGTCACCACGCCCAAAGGTCAAGCGACCTTCGAATTGCCCCTCGCCGCGCGAAAACAAATCCTCGCCCGAAATCAGGGACTATCCCTCGAGGACGTCCTTTACCTCATCATGCCGGACCGCTTCGCCAACGGCGATCCCACCAACGATGAACCCGCGGAATTTCCCGGCTCGCACGACCGCGCCAAGACTCGCGCGTGGCATGGCGGCGATTTGCGCGGCGTGCAGGATCATCTCGCCTACCTGAAAGATCTCGGCATTACCACCGTGTGGCTCACGCCTATCGTCAAAAATGGCGCCACGCAGGACTATCACGGCTACGGCGCCGTAGACCTCTACGCCGTCGATCCCCACTTGGGCACCTTGCAGGATTATCAAGACCTAGTGGCCGCGGCGCATAGGTTGCACATGAAGATTCTCTTCGATGTCGTTCCCAATCACGTCGGTCCTTTGCATCCGTGGGTCGCCAATCCGCCCACGCCCGATTGGTTCCACGGAACCGCCAGCGATCACTTATCCACCTTCTCGCCATTGAAGCCCGACTTCTACGGCCAGTCCGACAAAAGGGACGTCACCAACGATCTCTTTGAGTCCCTGCAGGATCCTCACACGCCGCCGCAGATGCGAGCGAACCTCACCACTGGCTGGTTCTTCGGCGCATTGCCCGACCTGAACACAGAAAATCCTCTGGTCGTCGAGTACCTAACGCAAAACAGCATTTGGTGGGCGGAATCCTCCGGACTGGACGGCTTCCGCATCGACACTTTTCCTTATGTTCCGCGAAAATTCTGGGCGGAATGGCACTCCGGCCTGCGCAAATACTATCCGCGCTTATCCACCGTCGGCGAAGTCTTTCATCCCGATCCCACCGTCACTTCCTTTTTTGTCGGTGGCCGCAAAGGTTGGGATGGCATCGACACACAACTCACCACGGTTTTCGATTTTCCAACGTTCTTTACCCTTCGCGACGTTTTGTTGAAGCAGGCGCCTGCCGGCAGGATCGCCAATATCTTGCGCCAGGATTCTTTGTACCCCCATCCGGATTTTCTCGTACCCTTTTTCGCCAATCATGATGTGCCGCGCTTTGCCAGCATGCCCGGCTCCTCCATTGCGAAGGTGAAACTCGCTTTCGGTTTGACGCTGACCCTTCGCGGCATTCCTGAACTCTATTACGGCGATGAAATCGCTATGCCGGGAGGAAACGACCCGGATAATCGCCGCGATTTCCCCGGCGGCTGGCACGAAGAAGAAAAAAACGCGTTCATCACCGGGGGGCGAACGCCCGAACAGCAGGAAGTGTTTGCCTATGTCCAAAAACTCCTGCGGCTGCGACGCGACCATGGAGCCCTGCGCAGCGGTCAACTCTGGCATCTTTCGTCGGATGACACTTCCTACGTCTTTCTGCGCGAAACTGAAGAAGAAAAGCTCGTGATTGCCTTTCACAATGGAACCCAGCCGCGCGAACTGAATATTTCCCTTCGCGATACGCCCGGACAAGATGCAGCCGGCGCGGCTATCTTGCTCGGTAACGCCCAAAGCGACGTCTCAGCCCATACGCTTCATCTTCATCTACCCGCGCTGAGTCTTTCCATTTTTGTTTTGCAGTGAGTTTGTGCTTGGGGCTTTTTTGGATGCGCCAGTTCTGCTCATTGTGTAGGATTACTACCTGACTCACACACGTTCATTGGGAGAACCGCATGAAAAAACTCTTCGTACTCATTGCGCTTTTGGGGGCGTCGCTTATGGCCGCGGAAAAAACCGTTTTCGATTTTACTTTGAACTCCATTGATGGCCAGCCCGCCCCGCTTTCTACCTACAAAGGAAAGGTCGTTCTGCTTGTCAATGTTGCCAGCCGCTGCGGCTACACTCCCCAGTACGCCGGTTTGGAATCACTCTATGAAAAGTACAAGGACCGTGGTTTTGTGATCGTCGGCATTCCCGCGAACAACTTCGGCGCTCAGGAGCCCGGCACAAATCAGGAGATCAAGACCTTCTGCACCTCCAAATACCATGTATCCTTTCCCATGATGTCGAAAGTTTCCGTCAAGGGCGACGATATCGCGCCGCTCTATCAATTCCTGACCGACAAAAGCCAAAACCCGAAGACCGGCGGCGAGATTGGCTGGAATTTCACCAAATTCCTGATTGGTCCCGACGGCAAGGTCCTGGCGCGCTTCGATTCCGCGGTCGAACCCGACTCCCCTCAAGTCACGTCAGCGGTAGAAAAAGCCCTCGCCAGCCTAAAATCCTAGCTTCGCTGGCGCCACGACGAGGACGGGAAGACTCTGTAACTCGGGAGGGCACGACTTCAGTCGTATCGTAAACCGTTTGCCCTGCAACCGGCTTTAAGACGGAGGGCCGCTTTTCGCAGTTCTCATATAGACTCAATGTCCGATTCGCCTTCGAACTTTAATGCCCATCCTCTCTTTGCAAAATGTCGCCAAAGAATACTCCACCGACGGCCAGCCCGTTCGCGCCCTCGATGACATTACCCTCGACGTCGCGGCCGGCGAATTCCTCGCACTCGTCGGACGCAGCGGCTGCGGCAAATCCACCCTCCTCAATCTTGCCGGCGCCATGGATTTTCCCACCCACGGCACCGTCCTCATCGATGGCGTGCCAACCTCCGGCCTCGACGACCCCGCCTTGACAATTTTGCGTCGCAATAAAGTCGGCTTCGTCTTCCAGTCCTTCCAACTTCTTCACACCCTCACCGTCTACGAAAATGTCGAACTGCCTCTCCTGCTTGCCGGCATCCCCGATACGCGTGCCGCTGCCGACGAACGTTTGCGCCGGGTCGAACTCGACGGCCTCGGTAACCGTTACCCTCACCAGCTCTCCGGTGGACAGATGCAGCGGGTCGCCATCGTTCGCGCTCTGGTGCATTCGCCCAAGCTCCTCCTCGCCGATGAGCCCACTGGCAATCTCGACACTGCCACCGGCACTTTGATCCTGAATCTCCTGCAGCGCCTCACTCGCGAGCAGAACACCGCGACGATTCTCGCCACTCACAGCCAGGAAGCCGCCGCCATTGCTGACACTCTCGTGCGCCTCCGCGACGGGCGCATCGAAACGATTGAGCGGCGCTGACGTGTCTCGCTTGAAACTCTTTTACCGTTTGATGGTCAGGCCGCTGTTTCACGAGCCCGTTCGTCTCACTCTCACGATTCTCGCCGTCGCGCTCGGTGTCGCTGTCGTGCTGGCCATTGAACTCGCCGGCAACGCCGCCACCGGCTCCTTTCATTCCTCCATGGAAACGCTCGCTGGCGACAATGACCTGGAGGTTGTTGCGTCGGGCGGCGTCCCCGAATCTGTCCTCGCCACGCTTTCCTCGCAACCTTTTCCTCTTCGTTTTTCTCCGCGCATCGAAGATTTCGCCACTATCACGGAATCCAAGCGGACCCTCCCCCTGATTGGCCTCGATCTCATCGCCGAAGGCAGTCGCTACGTTTCCCCTGGCTCAGGCAGTGTTTCCGCACAACTTTCCAACGATTCCCCAGCCGAGTCCCTGAAGCGCATGCAAGATCCTACAAGCATCTTGGTTGGCTCTAGCCTCGGCAAAAATCCCGGTGAGCAACTCCAGCTGCTCATCAACGATCGCACTCTCCTTTGCACCGTGCGCGGCGTCTATCCCGACTCCAACGGAAACGACAGCGCCATCCTCATGGACATCGCGGCCGCCCAAAAAGCTCTCAATCGCTTTGGCCGCGTCGATCGCATCTTGCTCAAACTGCCTGCTGGCGCCGATCTCGACGCGTCCCAAGAACGCATTCGCAGCGTCTTGCCCCCAGGCGTGGACGTCCACCCGCAAGGCACAGCCACAAACGAAAATCGAAAAATGCTCGCCGCCTTTCGTTGGAATTTGCGCTTGCTCAGTTATATCGCCCTGGTAGTCGGCGCTTTTCTCATCTACAACACGATTTCCATTTCCGTTGTCCGTCGCCGTCACGAAATCGGTGTCGTACGCGCCCTCGGCGGAAGCCGCTCCGCAATTCTCGGCGCTTTTCTTGGCGAAGCCTCTTTCCTCGGTTTAGCTGGCGCTCTTATTGCTCTTCCGCTCAGCCGCCTGATGGCTGCCGGCGCGGTAAAGCTGATGGCCCTCACCGTTGAATCCCTATATGTCAGCAGCCGCCCAGGCTCCATCGACTTGACGCCTAACTCCGTCGCGCTCGCCATCTTGATCGGCGTCGGCGTTGCCGTCGCATCCGCCCTCTCGCCCGCTCGCGAAGCTATGTTGGTTCCCCCGGTCGACGCCATGTCCCACGGCCGCCGCGAATACACCGCCCAAATGCACAAGGGCCGCGACCTCGTCGTCGCCATTCTTCTCGCGGCTGCGGCCGCCTTCGCCTCTCAGTTGCCTCCCGTCGCACGCAAGCCTCTCTTCGGCTATCTCGCCGCGCTTCTTCTGATCGTCGCCGCCGGCTACGCGATTCCTGCCCTTGTTAGCTTCCTGCCTTCTCTTGTGGCGCAATCTCTCCGAAAACTTCTCGGCGTCGAGGGCCTCCTCGCCTCACGCAGCCTGGCCGCATCTCTCAATCGCACTTCCGTCCTCGTCGCTGCTCTTTCCACTGCCATCGCCATGATGGTTTCCGTCGGCATTATGGTCGGCAGTTTTCGTCAGACGGTTGTCACCTGGATGAATGGCCAGCTTCCCGCCGATCTCTATATCCGTCCCGTGGGCAGCCCCGCCGCAGATCGCCATCCCACACTTTCCCCGGACCTCGCGGAAAAACTTGCCGCGCTCCCCGGCGTAGCTTCCGTCGACCGGCTCCGCGCCTACGAAATCACCTACGATGGCATGCCCGTAACCCTTGCTTCCATGGAACTCAGCACTTCGCGCTCCTACCGCAATTCCGATTTCTTCTCTGGCCGACCCGCGGAAACGGTTCTCGCTGAATTGCGCGGCGCCAACAACATCATCGTCAGCGAACCCTTCACCAACAAACATCACGTGAAAACCGGCGACACCATCACACTCTCCCTCGGCGAATCGCGCGCCGATTTCCGTATCACCGATGTTTACCCGGACTATTCCGCCGAACGCGGCTATATCCTCATGGATCGCGAAACTGCCCTCCGCTATATCCCGGATCCAATGCCCTCCAACCTCGCTGTCTTTTTGACTCCCTCGGCCAATGCCGACGATGTTCGCAAAACCATTCAGCAACTCGCTGCCGATCGCCACATCCTGATTTTTTCCAATCGTGACCTGCGCGCCGAAGCCATTCGCATTTTCGACCGCACCTTCGCCATTACCTACGCTCTCGAAGCCGTCGCCGTCTTCGTCGCCGTCATGGGCATCGCCGGGGCCCTTTTCGCTCTGGTCATCGACCGTCGCCGCGAACTGGGACTTCTCCGCTTCCTCGGAGCCTCCGCGCAGCACATCCGCAAACTCATTCTCGTCGAGGCTGGCCTTCTCGGTCTCCTCGCCAATCTCGTCGGCTTTCTTCTCGGCTATCTCCTATCCCTCATCCTCGTTTTCGTCATCAATAAACAGTCCTTCGGCTGGACCATCCGTTTTCATTGGCCTGTAGCCATTCTCTTCTCCGCTCTCACGCTGGTATTTCTTGCCACCGTCTTCGCCGGACTCTACCCTGCGCGTGTCGCCGTTCGCCTCAATCCCCTCGAGGTGGTCCATGAAGAGTAGCGCCTTGCTCTGCGCCGCGCTTCTTCTCTGCCTCCAGCCCGCCGCGGCGCAATACAAATCTGCCGTGCCCGGTTATCGCTACCAATTCCCACGAGATCACTTCAATCATCCCGACTTCCAGACCGAGTGGTGGTATTACACCGGCAACCTCACCGCATCAGACGGCCATCACTTCGGCTTTGAACTCACGTTCTTCCGCCAAGCCGTCAGCCGTGACCCCGTTTCACAATCGGCTTGGGATATCCGCGACCTCTATCTCGCCCATCTGGCCCTCAGCGATCTCGACGGTGGCGTCTTCTATCACGCCGAGCGCACCAATCGCGCCGGCCCCGGCATCGCCGGAGTCGATCAATCCGCACTGCGCATCTGGAATGGGAATTGGCAAATCACCTGGAACGGCTCAGACCAAACGCTGCACGCTATCGATGACCGCTTCTCGCTCATCCTGCAGCTGCACTCCGAAAAGCCGCCCGTCATTCACGGCGAAAACGGCGTCAGCCAGAAAGCCGAAGGCCCGGGGCACGCCTCCCACTACATTTCCCTTACGCACCTGAAAACTTCTGGGACGATTGTCTTGAATGGCGAAACCTATCAGGTCTCCGGCCTCGCCTGGATGGATCACGAATTCTTCACTAACCAGCTCGAAGCCAAGCAAGCCGGCTGGGATTGGTTCAGCCTTCAGCTTGCCGACGATACCGAACTGATGCTTTTCCAGCTACGGCGCAAGGACGGTTCCATCGATCCCTTTTCCGCGGGAACCTTCGTCGACACGCAAGGGAAATCGCATCATCTCGCTCACACGGACTTCACGCTGACGCCGCTCAGCGATTCCTGGAAAAGCCCGGTAACTTCGGCAACTTATCCGGTCCGCTGGAAAATTTCCGTTCCGAAGCTGGGCATCGAATTGGAAGCTGACACCGCGCTCAAGTCCCAGGAATTGACCGGACAGAGCAAATGGATTCCGAATTACTGGGAAGGAGCAATCTCCGTCTCAGGCCACAAGGAAAATTCGCCTCTAAAAGGTGTCGGCTATCTGGAAATGACCGGCTATGATCGCGCCGTCGAACTCGCGCAGTGAACTCACGCACTAGTCCACGGCAGGACGCTCATTCTGTCATTCCGAACGGAGTCAGCGGAGAGAGGAATCTCTCTTCTCTTGGGTTTTTTACTTTGCGTGAAAACTGACGCAACTTGGGAGGGCGCGACTTCAGTCGTGCCGTATGCGCTTGCCCTGCAGCCCGGCTTGAGCCGCCTAAGGCCTCTCACGCAAACTCTTCAGCCGGTTACAATACCTTCCAACGCCGACTTGTTCTTGATCACCAGCGTTGAGCCCATCACCTGCACCAGTTGTCTTCTCCGGAAGTCCGCCAGCAGCCTCGTCACCGTCTCCCGCGACGACCCGATCATCTGCGCGATTTCTTCGTGCGTCAGCGTCAGCTTGATTCGCACTTGGCCCTTTTCTTCCGGATAGTTCGCCGCCCACTCCAGTAAAAAGCGTGCCAGCTTCTCCCCGGCCGAATGCGACAACCCGATCGTGCGCATCTCGGCCACCGCGGCGTGATACGTTTCGCCCAATTGTTGCGCCACGCGAAGTGCTGCTTCTCCGTTTTCCTTCAGAAAATTCAGAAACTCGTTCCGCGAAATGAAGTTCGCCTGCGCCGGCTCAATCACATCCCCAGTGAGTTCGTAACACGTCCCTGTGACCGTTGCTGGCAGCCCCAGCACCTCGCCCGGCTCCGAAATCCGCAGAATCAGCGTCTTACCATCCGACGACGAGGTCGACAGCTTCACTCGACCGCTGCACAGAATGAATACCCCTCGGGCCGGCTGCCCCTCAATAAAGAGCGTCGCTCCCTTCGGATACGATGCCGACGAAGTGATTGTAGACAAAGCCTTTACTGACGCCTCCGGCAGATTGCAGAACAGCCGCTCTTCCCGGTGCGGGCACGCCAGGCAGTTCTCTATAATCTCCAGCCCATAGGGCGCTCGCATGGAGGTCCCGTCGGGGAGCGTCTCCCCGTCCGTGCGTGTCACAAACTGGAACTTTGTGCCATTCCGTCGCCAGCCGTTCAACATGCCATCACCTACTTATGTGACCTTGATACCCTACCCCGTCGCAGTCTCCTGTGATACGCATCACGCTGCTTGGTGACTCCTGGTACCGCCTCCTTCCTCCCTTCGGCTCATCATTCCCCCCGGGATCTTCCTATGCCTGACAGGCGCGATGTTCTGCAGGTCTTGCGGGCCGAACTTGCCTTCCTTGATACCGCTGGGTACCGAAGAGGGCAACGCTTTCCATGGCGTCCTAATTTTGTTTTCGAGGATTCTCCCACCTGTTTCAATTTCCACGACCTGCAGCATCCGCAACCCTGTTCCGAATGCCTGCTGATGCAATTCGTACCTCAGGATCGCCGCGAGACAAGTTTCCCCTGTCGTCACATTCCCCTAACCAGCCGCGGAGAAACCGTAAATTCGTTTTATGCGTGGGGTACGGAGGAGGAACTGGAGACCGCCTTGCGCGAATGGTTGCTTCGCGTCATTGCGCTTGTGGAGCAGGAAGAACGCGCCAGTTCGCAGTCTGCTTGAAGACAATATCCGCCCGCCGGGAAACGCGGATTCGTTTTTCGTAGAGTAGAAAAATAGTGAGAAGAGAGGCCCCTTCACATCCGGAAGGAGCCTCTCGTTTTTTTCTGTCCCCTAGAACCGGGTGAGTGTTCAGTTCTGCTGGCAGCTGGCTGGTTGCCCCGCACGCCGGGCTCGCGTGCGGGGTCTTCGGTTTTTCTTCAGGAGCTCTAGAGCTTCAGTGCCGGTCCTGATAATGCGTCTCGGAAAGCTCAGCCAATCTCGTCGCGGCTTGTTCCGGCGTAATGTCGCGCTGCGGCATGCACAGCAGTTCGTATCCCACCATGAACTTCTGCACCGTGGCAGAGCGCAACAGCGGCGGCAGAAAGTGCGCATGAAAGTGCCAGGCAGAATAATCGCCGCCACCAGAGGGCCGTTGGTGCAATCCCGCCGAATACGGAAAGTCCGTCTCAAACAAATTGTCGTAGCGCGTCGTCAGCCGCCCCAGCATGCTGCCGAAAAGATTCTTTTCTTCCGCCGTGAAATCCAGCAGCGAAGCCATATGCCGTTTGCTCACGATCATGGTTTCATACGGCCATACCGCCCAGAACGGCACCATCGCCACAAACCCTTCGTTCTCACAGACGATCCTTTCCTTCTCCTCCATCTCCAGTTTCAAATAGTCGCACAGCAGGCAGTGATTCTTCCGTTTCTGGTAATCTCCAAACGATTCCAATTCCCGTTGCGGTATGTTCGGAATGGCGCTCGCAGCCCAGATCTGGCAGTGCGGGTGCGGATTGCTGGCCCCCATCAACGCCCCGCGATTCTCGAAAATCTGCACGTGTCGCACCCACGCCAGCTTTTCGAGCGATTGCAACTCTCCAGTCCACGCGTCGACCACTCCGCGCAGCTCTTCCTGCGACATTCGCGCCATCGTCAGATCGTGCCGCGGCGAGAAGCACACCACTCGGCATCTTCCCGCCACCGGCTCCCTCACCAGCAACTCATTCGCCTCGGCCGGCCGTTCTTGCACCTCCGGCAGCAGCGCCGGAAAATCATTGTCAAACACAAACGTCGTTTTATATTCGGGATTGCGCACGCCGCCGGATCGCGCATTGCCGGGGCACAAATAGCAGTTCGGATCGTAGTGCAGCCCTTCCGGCTCACTCTTCTTCTCTACTTTTCCTTGCCACGGCCGCTGCGTTCGTTGTGGCGATACCAGCACCCATTCCCGCGTTAACGGATTAAATCGCCGGTGAGGTTTTTTCTGGAAGTCACCCGTCGTCATCTCATCTCACGGGAACGCTTTGCGCGCCATCGGCCGCCTTCAGGCTGTAAATTTCCGGCTTCAGTCCCGTCTGAACCTCATATTCCTTGGCCATCACCTCGCAAAAAGTATCCACGGCCCCCTGCGCCACCAGGTTGATGGTGCATCCGCCGAATCCTCCGCCGGTCATTCGCGCGCCCAGCACGCCTCTCTGCTTCCCGGCAATGTCAACCAGAACATCCAATTCCCGGCAGCTCACTTCGTAGTCCTCTCGCAGGCTCTCGTGTGATTCCGCCATCCACCTTCCCAACGGCCCCAGCTCCCCGCTCTCAAACGCCTTCGCCGCCTTCAACGTCCGCTCATCTTCCGTCACCACGTGCCTGCATCTCCTGTAGATCACTTTAGGCAAAAGGTCGCGACGCGATTCCAGTTGTGCTGAACTTACATCCCGCAACGCCTCGATCTCCGGCATAACCTGCTTCAGCAGTCGCACTCCTTCTTCGCATTCCGCCCGCCGCTTGTTGTATTCATTTGCCGCCAACTCATGCTTCACCATCGTGTTGCACACCACCAGCGTCACGTCCTCGGGCATCGGGATCAGTCGTCCTTCGAGCGACCGGCAATCCAGCAGCACCGCGTGGTTCCTCTGCCCATGGCACGCGATGAACTGGTCCATGATCCCGCATCGCGCTCCCACGTATTCGTTCTCCGCCCGCTGGCACAGCAGCGCCAGACTTTTCTTGTCCATCGATGTGTCGGAGTTCTCCAGCAAAGCCAGCGCCGTTGCCACTTCAATCGCTGCCGACGAACTCAACCCCGATCCCAATGGCACTTCCCCGGCGATATACAAACTGCAGCCTTTCAGTGGATATCCTGCCTGCATCAACGCCCACGCCACACCTAGCGGATAGCTTGCCCAACCCGTCTTGGGCCATGCCGCCGTATTCCCAATTTCCACCTTCACGTCCTCGCCAAAATTCTCCGAATGGATCGCCAGTCTTCCGTCGACCCGCGGCGCCGCGCCCACCCAGCACGAAAAGTTAATCGCCGCCGGCATCACGAATCCCTGGTTGTAGTCCGTGTGCTCGCCAATCAGGTTTACCCGTCCCGGCGCGCGATACACTCGCCCCTTTTCGCCAAACTGTTTCTGGAACCTGTCTGCCACTTCTTGCGGTGTGTACATGAGCGGTATGGAGGCGCTTTCAGGCATGGATTCCTACCGAACGAATCTTACTGTCTCTGGAGCGCATTCGAAAGCCCGAAAGCGACAGAACCTGAAAGGCGACACCGTCGGCCTAGCTGCTCTTCTTCTGGCCGTAGTACGCCGTGCTGCCATGCTTCCGGAAAAAATGTTTTTCATGTAGGACCTTTTCCAGCGGCTTCACTTTCGCGTTCGCGCTGATCGTCTGCAGCGCCATCGCCGCGATCTCTTCCACGATCACCGCGTTGTGCGCCGCCTCCGCCGGCGTCTTTCCCCAGCAGAACGGCGCGTGCCCTGCCACCAGCACTCCCGGTAAGTGTAACGGGTCACGCTTCCCAACGCACCGCGCAATGGCAAGTCCGGTGTTCAATTCGTAGTCCTTTCGGATTTCCGCAGGTTTTAGCGCGTTCGTAACCGGCACCGACCCGTGAAAATAGTCTGCGTGCGTCGTCCCAAAGCACGGGATTTCCTTCCGCGCCTGCGCCCAGGAAGTCGCCGCACGGGAATGCGTGTGCGCCACCCCGCCAATCTCCTTGAACGCCTTGTACAATACCAGGTGCGTCGCCAGATCCGATGACGGCCGCAAATCTCCTTCCACAATCTTGCCGTCCAGCCCCACCACCACCAGGTCTTCCGGTTTCATTGTTTCATACGGAACGCCGCTCGGCTTGATCACCACCAGCCCTTCGTCCCGCGCGATTCCGCTGGCGTTGCCGAACGTGTATAGCACTAATCCGCGCCGCACCAGTTCCAGGTTCGCTTCCAATACCGCTTCGCGCAGTTTCGCTAACCTCATGTATCCCCTCGCGCCCAATCTGCCGCAGGCCTGTACCTGCAGCTGCTCTCTTCTCCGCCAGCCATAACTACGCCGCGTGCGCGTACATCTCCCAGCCCAGATATCGCGTCGTGGCCTCATGCACCATCGGCGCCACGCTCGAAAAGTTCGCCGCCACATGGTGCTCGAACCCTTGCTCGCAAATATAATGCAGCAGCTTCTGCAAGCCAGGAATCTCCACCACTCCCGCTCCTCCAAATGTTTTCAATGGATCGTCTGTGAACCGCCCGCTGCCAGAGTAACCCCGCATCTTTCCGTTCACATCGTCCGTGGAAAATCGCGCGAAGCTCATCGCACCCGCTTTCACCTGCCCAACGCACGTCCCGAACGTATTCTCTTTCCCCACCGTTCCCGCGATAATCTCCTGAAAATCCATCTTCACATCTTTGAAGAAGTGTTTTGGCAGATTGCTGCAGTGGAAGCAGACCGCCTTGTTTGGGTCGTCCCCGTAATTATTGTTCCAGTCCAGAAGCGCGCTCGGTGTTTGCGATGCCAATTGCAGTGTGTGCATTCCCAGCACTCCGCAAACATCCACTTCGCAAGCGCTCGACAGCAGCGAGTCGCTCATCATGCTCATCAACGTGCATGGCACGATTCCCAGGTTTTCTTCCAGCGACGTCCAGCATTGTACTGCGCTGATCTGTACGTCTACCGCCTTCATCCACCCGTCCACCACCGCTCCAAGCTTCGCCATCTTCACCAACGCCGCCTGCGGCACATCTTTCGTCGTCACATATTTCTGAATGGACTCCAGCTTTTGCACCACCGCGTCGTCGTTATCTTTCATCCGGCTGATCCGTCCCAGCACTTCCGAAAGGTCAAACGTCTCCACTGTGATTCCGTTCGCCTCCAGCAGTTTCTCGCTGTATCTCACCGTATTGAACGCCGCTGGCCGCGCCCCAATTGCTCCAATCCGCAGGTTCCTTAGACCTTTCACGATTCGGCACACTCCCGCGAACCATTCCAGGTCCTTCGCAAACTCCGGCGAAGCGGGGCTCTCTGTGTGCCGCGTTGTAATGGAATACGGGATTCCGTATTGCCGCAAATTGTTACACGCCGACATCTTTCCGCAGAAGCTGTCGCGCCGATGCGTGATCAGCATCTGTCCCGGAGTATCCGGAGTCGCCTGGATCAACACCGGCACGCCCAGACTCGCCCTCCGCAACGTGTCGGCAATTGCCCGTTCATCCCCGAAGTTCGGCAACGTTACCACCACGCCGTCAATCTGCGCGCTCTTCGACCGGAACAATTCCGCGCAGCGCTTGGCTTCTTCAAACGTTTCCACCGCCCCGTGCTTGCTCTCCCCCGGTCCCAGCACCACCACGTCCATCCCCGCCTTGTGCAGCACCTGCATCATTTCTTCCCGGCCCGATTTCGCCAAATGATCCGGGAAAAATCCGCGGTTCCCCACGATCAATCCCATCGTCATGTTCTTCTTGCTCGTCATGGTCAACTCCTACGTTGGTCCCTTTGTGGGTTCCACGCCCGGTTTTTGATTGTGGGTGCAGGCAATTAACTCTCGCGATAGCCGTCAGAATCTTATCCCATGCCCCCACAAAAAACCGTATCGTAAACGTTAACGTTTCTTACCGCCATCCTGTAGGCACGCGCTTTCCCCTGAATCTTGCTGCCGTTAGCGCCATTCTTCTTTCCATCTCCATGATCGCCAGCGCCGCGCCAGCCTGGCGGGCCGCCCATTTGCAGCCCATCGACTCCCTCCGCGAACCATAGCTCTCTTCCCGGGAACGCCAATCTTACGTTTGGCGTCGGTACCCTGAGCGGTACCCGCTCCGGCCGCGTGGCGAAACTACGAATTTCTCCTAAATCCACTACCGGTTCCCAAACGTTGCGCCAGGCCAATCATCCGTGCGGAACGGCGACGCCGGCAATCCTTCCTTGTTATACAAATTTCCTTCTGGGCTGTCCGCCCAGTCGTAGCGAACCGCCACCGGACTCTGCAACTTCCGCGCTCGACACAACCACTGCGTCACCGTCGATCCGCGCCACCGCTCGATGAAATTTCTTGTCGTCGCCCGCAATCGAAAATCCTTGCAACGCCCCGCCATGTGCTTGCAATCCCATCCCCGCATACTTGAATTGGATGCGAACCTCTTTCCCTTCCACGCGCATCCCTTCATACCGCGGCCCGGAATACACCACCTTCTTTCCATATGTCGTGCCCAGCGCCCACAACGCCAGCCGCTCCCCCACTTCTTGTTTCCTCGGTGGATGCAAATTCTTCGGGTCGCCCACATCAATCGTCACCGCCAGCCCTGCATTCGGAACGTTCTGCGCGGTGAACAATTCCGCCTCGCGCAGTTCCGCCCACTGCGAATCGCCGAAGTCTTCGCCCTTCCCTAAATTGGGCAGTTGCACAATCAAAAAAGGAAAATCTCCTTCGTTCCATCCCGCCCGCCAACTCGCAATCATCGCAGGCAGCAGCGTCCTGTATTGATACGCGCGAGCCGTGTTGCTTTCTCCCTGATACCAGATCGCTCCTCGCATTCGATAATTTTCCAGCGGCGCAAGCATGCCCTCGTACAGCCCCGCGGGCGGGTGTGGCACCTCTTCCAGATCCGTCATGCAATCAACCGCAACTCCCGAAAGTTGCTCGAGCGTCAGTTTTTCCCGTACTCCCCAACCTGCTTGCTTCAAATCCTTAAACCAGAAGGTCACCTCTTTCCACTCTGGCGTCGCTTTTACGATTCCAGACTTATAGTCGTCCCAATCAGCGATCGTCGGCTGCAACGTGCGAAAACTAAACGAGCCATTTCCTCTCACCCAGAAACGCACTCCCGCAAACGACGCAGCATCCGCCGGCGAGCCGTCCAAATGAAAACTCGCCCTCCAGAACGCGCTGTTCGTTCCATCGAGCTTCCCCGAAATCTTCGCCGCGTATCCATTGCCACCACGCCCCGGCGCGATCAACTCGAATACGCTCGGCCCCGAGTCCGCCCAGCTGTACGACCACTCACCGCCCGTTGAAGTGCTCGACGCGCCGTCATCGAAGTTGCTGACTGGTACCGGAGCCGCCGTCGAATCCGCCCGCAGCAGCGCAAAATCATCAAACTCCAACGAAAAGTCCCGCGGGCCAGCGGCGAATTGCTTGTCGTCCGCCGGCATTTTCTCCCATCGCTCAACAATTGGCTGCAGCGTAGGATCTTTCCGCAGGTAGTCGAGCGGGGTCCATTCTTCTGCCGCCGAGCCTGGCCACGCGCTCAGAATCACGCCTACAGGCACTTGCAGAGACCGCCGCAGGTCGCGCGCAAAAAAATACGCCACCGCCGAGAATTTTCTGGCGGACTCGCTGCTGCAAACTTCCCATGCCGCAGGCAGCGTATCGCTCTGCGGCTGCACCGCAATTTTCTTTGGCACCATGAAAAAGCGCAGCCCGGGATCGTTGGCCTTGGGAATCACCTCCGCCGCATTCGCTGCTTCGCCCAAACTATAGGCCATGTTCGATTGGCCCGACGCGACCCACACTTCGCCAATCATCACGTCCTTAAATTCCAAAGTTTTTTTCCCGCGAACCTGCAGCACAAACGGGCCACCCGCAGGCAGCGCTGCCAGGTCCACATGCCAACGTGAATCGGCGTCCGCCGTCGTTTGTTTCGTCTGGCCTGCGAATTCCACGGAGATGGCCTCGCCCGGCTCCGCCCAGCCCCAGACGTGAATCGCCGCGTCGCGCTGAAACACCATGTGGTCGCTGAAAAGATGCGGCAACCTGGGCTCGGCGGAAATTGTTGTGGCAGATAAAGGAAACAACAAAGCAAACAACACGGATCGGATTCGCACCTGGAGAATTCTCCTGAGCCGCTAAATACGCACGTGCTGATTCTATGGCCTGCGCCGCAGCGAAACAACCCGCGCGTAAATTCCCTCAGCACCACAGCACCACTTGGCTATCGCGACGTCAACTAACAACCGATCCGCGCAGGGATCATGGACGAACCATGGCAAGGGTGCAAGCGCCAGCGTATGTGAATTTCCAGACGCTGAGAGTATGATACTGGCTCCGAAGTCTCCGAATTGACTGACGTCCCGGAGGGCCTGCTATGGCTCACCGCTTCACCATCGGTGTCGAGGAAGAATTCCAGATCATCGATCCAGAAACGCTGGAACTGCGATCCCACGTCGTGCAGCTATTGTCGGCCGCAGCTTCGCGCGGCTTGGGTGACCAGATCAAGGGAGAGATGCACCAGTCCATCGTGGAGACCGGAACGAAGATCTGCGAAAACGTTAGCGAATTACGGCTGGAGATCCATCGCACGCGCAGTGAACTGGTTTCCGCGGCGGAGAGCACCGGGCTGCATGTGGCGGCTGCAGGCACTCATCCATTCTCGAGTTGGATTGACCAGGTGATCTCTCCGGGAGAGCGCTACCAGAACATCGTGGAAGAGATGGGACAACTCGCGCGATCACTGCTGATTTTCGGAATGCACATTCACGTGGCTATGCCCGACAAGCAGACCACCATCGACATGATGAACATGGTGCGCTATTTCCTGCCGCACCTGTTGGCCCTGTCGACGAGTTCGCCGTTCTGGATGGGCAGAAATACCGGATTGAAGTCATTCCGCACCACCGTGTTCCGCAGGTTTCCTCGCACAGGCATACCCGAAACGTTTGGATCTTGGAGTGCCTACGAAAACTTCGTCAACCTTCTGGTCAAGCTGAACTGCATCGACAATGGAAAAAAGATCTGGTGGGACGTACGCCCCCACCCCACCTTTGGCACCCTGGAATTCCGCATGTGCGACGTTGCCACGAAAGTGGAAGAAGCCGTCGCCATCGCCGCGCTCACACAGGCGATCGTCGTGAAGATTCACCGGCTCTACACCGGGAATATGGGCTGGCGGCTCTACCGGCGCGCGCTGATTGAGGAAAATAAGTGGCGCGCCGCGCGCTACGGGATTGAAGGGAAATTGATCGACTTCGGCAAAGAGCAGGAAGTCCACATGCGCGAACTGATCCCTGAACTTTTGGAATTCGTGGACGACGTGGTGGACGATTTAGGCAGTCGCAGCGCCGTCGAATATGTGCACACCATCCTGAATGAAGGCAGCAGCGCTGAACGACAACTACGCGTGTATCAACAAACCGGCGATCTGAGGCAAGTCGTTCGGCACCTGGTGGACGAAACCCGCTCGAGTTCCGTCGATGGCCGGTCGCATACGGCAAACACCGTGCACTGATCGTTGCAAAGACGAAGTTCCAGCAAGAGGAGGAAGCCATGGCAAAAGTTGGGCTGATGTGCGGGCGGGAATTCAGTTTTCCTCCGGCATTTCTTGCGCGCGTGAATCTACTGGGGAAGAAGGATGGCGTGACTGCGGAGTTCGTGAAGCTCGGCGGAACGAAGATGGGCGAGGCGGCGGAATTTCGCGTGATCGTCGACCGCATTTCGCACGAAGTCGAATACTACCGGGGCTATCTGAAGCATGCTGTGCTGCAAGGGACGTATGTGATCAACAATCCCTTCTGGTGGACCGCGGACGACAAATTCTTCAATTACGCGGTGGCATCGAAGCTGGGCCTTGCCATTCCGAAGACGGTGCTTTTGCCACAAAAAGGCTATCCCGCGGACGTGGACATCAACGCGGAGTCTCTGCGAAATTTAAGTTATCCCGTGGACTGGGATGCGCTGCTCGATTACGTGGGTCGACCGGCAATTCTGAAACCGTTTTCCGGTGGCGGCTGGAAGCACGTCTACAAGGTTCACGACAAAAAAGAGCTGCTCGAAGCCTATGACAAAACTTCGCCCTACTGCATGACCCTCCAGGAATTCATCGACTTCAACCAGTACGTGCGCTGCTTCACCTTCGGCAAGAGCTGACATTTTGCCGGTCGCATATGACCCCAAAGAGCGCCGCTACATCGTTGAACACAAGTATTTGTCTTCGGAAGTCGGAGCACGGGTGGTGAAAGACGCGCAAACGATCAACCTGGCATTGGGCTACGAGATGAATACGATTGAATTTGCGATGAAGGATAACGTACCCTACGCCATCGACTTCCTGAATCCCGCGCCGGATTTTGAACGCGACCGCATTACGCCGTTCTATTTCGAGCACGTTGTCGAGAAGATGGCACGACTGGTAATCGATCGCGCGCTGAACGGCAACATCACAAACACCTGGCCCCGCTGGGAGGAAATGCTTGGGATTGGAGCACCAGCAGGATTCACGGGAGCTGCGCGCGCCGCCCAGGCAACACCGACGCCTTCTGCAGGGACAACCGCGCGATGAAGTCCGGCAAGTCGAAAAAGAAATTAGCGAGCGATCCGGTGGAGCAGTGGGACGACCTGCTGCGGCCCGCGGTAAAGAAATCTCCTGCTTTGGCCAAAAAATTCCTGGTGCAATTACGCAGCGCCAAGCTCACATTTGGACGCAGGGTACACTGCCCGTTCCTCCGGCCATTCTTTCTTTCGCCGCAGGATGAAGAACGCGTGCGACGTGTTGCTGAAACGATTGCCGCCGTGGCCGAGCGCGTCACCATGGCCGCATTGGAAAACAATTCCCTTTTTCAGCAGTTCCACCTGCGGCCCGAAGAAGAGCGCCTGGCACGAATGGCCACGGGCTACGGTCCGGCAAGCACCGCTTCGCGTCTTGACGCGTTCCTACTCCCGGATTCCTTGAAATTCACGGAGTATAACGGCGAGTCACCCGCCGGCGCCGGCTACTCGGAAACCATCTCGGAAATTTTCCAGCAATTGCCGGTGATGCGGGAATTCGAGAAGAAGTTCGACGTTCACAGCTACCAGCTCAGCGCCAAGTTGTTGGATGCGTTGATTCAATCGTACATCGATTGGGGTGGGAAATCGCACCGCCCGCAGATGGCGATCGTGGACTGGAAAGAAGTACCGACGTGGAGCGAATTCGAAATTCTCAAGGATCGATTTGAAAAAATGGGTGTGCCGGTGGTGCTGGCGGACCCCAGAGAATTGGAATTCGACGGGCGGCGCGTGGCTGCGAGAGGCAAGAAGATCGACCTCTTGTACCGCCGTGTGCTGATCAATGACATCGTGGCTCGCCCAAAGGAATGCGAGGCCCTGGTGAAGGCGTACTCGTCGGGCGCTGTTTGTGTCGCCAACAATTTTCGCTGCAAAATTCCCCACGTGAAAGCGTTCTTCGCTGTGCTCACGGACCAGAAAAACGCCGCGCTGTTTTCCGCCGAAGAACGCGAGATGATTCACGAACATGTCCCGTGGACACGCGTTGTGGAGGATGTCCGAAGCGACTACAACGGCGAGTCCATTGAGCTGCTGAACTATATCCGCAAGAATCGCGAACAGTTGGTCCTGAAGCCAAGCGATGAATATGGCGGCATGGGCGTAACTCTAGGATGGGAAGTGAAAGCCAAAGATTGGGATAACGCCTTGCAGCAGGCTCTGCCCGGTGGAAAACTGGCCGAAGCCCACGGTTGCTGGATCGTGCAGAAGCGAATACCCATCAACCGGCGCGACTTCCCCACAATTGGGACCGGCGGCAAGGTAAGATTCCAGAACATGCTCGTGGATTTCGCACCCTACCTGTTCCGCGGAAAAATGGCCGGCTTCCTGACCCGTCTGAGTGCATCGGGCTTGGCGAATGTGACCAGCGGTGGCGGCCAGATCCCGTCGTTTCGTGTGGCACCCAAGAGGAGCCCGCGGGCGGTTGCAGGCCGGAAAACATTGAGCGGCGCGGAATTTACTCTCCGCCGAGTTTAGGTAAAATAGAAGGATGTCCTTCGGGGTCGCACCCAATGAGCTTATGGCCGGCGCGAGAAACGCCGTCGATGTGTGCCTGAACGTCCGTCCGGGCGAGCAGGTGGCATTGATTGCCGATGAAACCAGCCGAAGCGTCGCGGCGAGCCTGGAGCAGGCGATGCAAGAACGCGGCGCAACCGCAAACGGCTTGTTGCTGGAAGATTTTGCGCCCCGGCCGGTCAAGAATGCGCCGGAACCGGTGCTCGAAGCGCTCGAACAGGCCGATGTTGGTGTTCTGTGCATGACGCCTCAGCCGGGCGAATTGGGCGCTCGAATGGCCATCGTGAGAGTGGTGGAGCGGCGGCAAATTCGCTACGCGCACATGGTCGGCGTAACGCCGGAAATTATGCAGCAAGGCATGCGCACGGACTACCGCATGGTGGACCGTTTGAGCGACAAGCTGCGTGAACGCATGCTGCATGCGGAAAGTTTGACAGTCCGGACCGAAGCGGGCACCTGCTTCTCCGCGCATTTTGACCGGCAACTGGACTGGGTGAAGACCAGCGGCCTGATCAGCCCCCGATATTGGTCCAATCTTCCTGCCGGCGAGGTTTTTACGACTCCGGCGACGGTCGACGGAACATTCGTATGCGACGCGACTGCCGGCGATTATTTCAACGGCAAGTATGGCGACTTGCAAAAGACGCCGCTATCGCTCGAGATCGCGGGTGGACGGCTGAAACACGTGGCGTGCGAGCGCAAGGATCTTGAGGAAGAATTCTGGGCCTATTGCCACACCGATGAAAACAGCGATCGCGTCGGCGAGCTGGCCTTCGGCACCAACCTCGGCTTGTCGCGGATGATCGGCATCCTCCTGCAAGATGAAAAATTTCCCGGCGTGCATATCGCGTTCGGCGATCCGTACGGAAGCCAGACGCACGCGAACTGGAAATCACGCACGCACGTTGACGTCCTCACGCGCAATTGCGACGTCTGGATCGATCAGGACCAGGTCATCGAAAAGGGCCACTACCAGATGGACCATCTGGGACTTGAGTAGAAACTCTCCCTAAAACAATCGACCCACGTATTCGCGCATCTCGCGCTTCCAGAACGGCCAGTCGTGCCCGCCTTGCGGGCCCCAATTGTCGAGAGAGTGCCGGATCCCCTTGCTGGAAAGCACCTCGGAGAGCCGATAGCTGGGCCCGCTGTGCTCCCACGGGCCCGTGCCGGTAATGAGATGAATGTCGCAAGAGGCATACTGCTCGAAATACCAGGGATCAGAAAGATTGGCCAGATAGTCGACGGGATTGTTGAAGTAGAAATTGTCGTCGTACATCCCGTCCATAAAATTCCGCTGATCGTAAACGCCAGACATGGCGAAGCAGCGCTTGAAAATATCGGGGTGCTTGAACAAGGTATTCGCCGCGTGATACGCACCGAACGAAGCGCCCATGGTGGAGATGGCGATGCGCGACTGGCAATTGTCCCAGATGAACGGCACGACTTCTTCACAAAGGTAGGAATCAAAAACCGATTGCACGTAGCTGCGGTGAAAGGGGTGCGCGCCCTTGTTGTAAAAGCTGAGGCCGTTGATCGAGTTCACGGTGAAGAATTTGATTCGGCCAGCGTCGATGAACTCGGCGAGCGCACCGATCATTCCCTGCCCTTCGAGTTCCCATTCGTCACCGGCGCTGGTGGGAAATCCCAACATCGGCGGTCCCCAGTGGCCATACGCGACCACGCCAAGTTCCAGCCCCAGCCGTGGAGAGTGCCAACGGTGATATTCACGTTTCATGGAAGAGAATCCTTTATGCCGCGGCACAAGAGTATGCCAGCCGCCCACCCCTGGAGCAATGAAATTACGTGACATAAACCGGGCCTCGCAAGCAACCAAGCAAATTGGGCGCCGCCCGCCGGCGTTGTGTGCAAGTGTGTCGCGCACCGAGGACCGTTGCGTCCGCAAGGTGTGGACTTGCAACGGATCGGATTGTAGGTAGGATAGAGGGCGTAGATACACGGTATTTGGGTGATTTCCGTCGAGATGACGCCAGGTGAACCAATGATTCAACTTGAAAATGTAAGCCGACGTGGATTCCTGAGGGGTCTCGTGGGAACGGGTGCCCTTGTTTTGAGCGTCCGCATTCTGCCCGAGAGTCTGCTGGGAGCTGAAGCGCGAGTCGGTGACAACCCGATGACCTCGGCCGCTCTGCAGCCCAACGCGTTCGTGGCAATCGCCACGGATGGTACGGTCTATATCGTGGTGGGCCGCGCCGAGATGGGCAGCGGAAACCGCACAGGCCTGCCGCGAATTGTGGCCGACGAACTAGATGCGGATTGGAGCAAAGTTAAGGTCATTCAGGCAACGGGAAACGAGAAATACGGCGACCAAGACACCGACGGTTCGCATTCGGTAAGAAGCTTCTTCGACACGTTGCGCGAAGCAGGCGGCAGCGCGCGGTTGATGCTGGTCCGCGCGGCAGCGCAACAGTGGAATGTGCCGGAAAAAGAGTGCACCACACAGATGAACACGGTAGTTCATAAGTCTAACGGGAGAAAACTGGGATACGGTGAATTGGCTTCCGCGGCGGCGAAGCTTCCGGTTCCTAAAAAAGAAGAATTGCAATTGAAGCCGAGAAAAGACTGGATCTATATCGGCAAACCGGCACCGGCCTACGACCTGAAGGACATGTCGACGGGCAAAGCCATCTACGGACAAGACACGAAAATGGACGGAATGCTGTTCGCTTCGGTCGTTCATCCACCGGTCTACGGCAGCGCGGTGAAAAGTGTCGATGATTCCGCAGCGTTAAAAGTGGCGGGCGTCAAGCAGACCACCACCATTGACCCGTTCAAGCCGCCGGTGAACATGCAAGCGCTGGGCGGAGTCGCGGTGCTCGCCGATAGCACCTACGCTGCATTCCAGGGCAAAAAGAAACTGAAGATTGAGTGGACGAAGAGCGAGCACGATGTTTGGACCTCCGACACGTATCGAAAGTACCTGGAAGAAACGGCGCGAAAGCCTGGAAAGGTCGTGCGCGAAAACGGGAACGTCGATGCGGCGTTTGCCAAGGGCGGAAAAGTGATTGAGGCCGAATATTATGCGCCGATGTTGGCGCACGCCGCGATGGAACCGCCGGCAGCACTCGCCGTGTACCGCGACGGAAAGGTCGAGGCCTGGGCCCCGACACAGAATCCTCAGGGCGCGCAAGAAGCCATTGCCGCAGCAGTGGGCGCAAAAAAAGAAGATGTGACGGTGAACGTAACGCTGCTGGGTGGAGCTTTCGGCCGCAAATCGTTCCCCGACTTCATCGTCGAAGCGGCGGTTCTTTCAAAGAGAACGGGCAAGCCCGTGAAAGTGGTCTGGAGCCGCGAAGACGACATCCAGTTCGATGCGTTCCATTCGGTGGCCGCAATGTATTTCAAAGCGTCGCTTGGCCCAGACGGAATGCCCACGGCCTGGCTGCAGCGCAGCGTCTTTCCGCCGATCGCATCGACATTCGATTCCAAGGCGCGAGTACGCCGATGCAGGAGAAATTGGTCTCGGCTTCAGCGATCTGCCCTTCGCGGTACCGAATCAACGCGCCGAGAATGGGCCGGCGCCTGCCCACACGCGCATCGGATGGCTGCGTTCCGTCGCCAATATTTATCACGCCTATGGCATCCACTCGTTTGTTGGTGAGTTGGCGAACGCTGCCGGCAAGGATCAGGTGGAATATGTGCTCGCGCTGCTGGGGCCGGGTGGAATTTTGCCCAAGGATCAGCTGGCGAAGGATTACACGAATTACGACGGTGACTACGCCCAATATCCCATAGACATCGCCCGATTCCGCCGCGTGGTGCAGCTGGCGGCGGAAAGATCCGGCTGGGGCAAACAGAAACTCGGCAACGGATTCGGCATGGGCATCGCCGTTCACCGTAGCTTCTTGACGTATGTGGCGACCGTAGTGCAGGCGGAGGTGAAGGACAACAAGGTGGTGATCCGCCAGGTAGACACGGCGCTCGACGCAGGAACGATTGTGAACCCGACGACGGTGCGCCAACAGTTTGAAGGCGCGGCGGTTATGGGAACAAGCATTGCCTTCTTTGGTGAGATCACCGCAACGAACGGTGTGATTAATCAATCCAACTTCGACAGTTTCCAAGTGGCGCGAATGAAGGAAGACACCGCGCGTGACCAATATCCACATTGTGGAGAGCGACGCGCCACCTGCCGGCATTGGCGAGCCAGGGTTGCCCCCGTTCGCGCCGGCTCTGTACAACGCGATTTTCACCGCCACCGGCAAGCGCATCCGAGAAATGCCCCTGACGAAAGCGGGGCTGGCGTAACGCCAGCGGACGTCGTACCCGAAGCTCTTTCTTTACTTAAAACTGACAACTGAAAACTTATAACCCTTAGGCGCGCGGAGGACGACTTGAAGCGAGTTTTGAGTGCGTCGTGTTTGACGCTGGCGGTGTTCGCGATTCCGGCTCAGGCGCAACGCCAACCTGTGCTGCCGCAGATTGATGAGCCGCATCCTTACTACTATCGCGAATTGTATCTTCCGCAGCTGACCAGTGGGCCAAGCAGCCTGACATGGGGGCCGGACTCAAAGGAGTTGATTTATTCCATGGCGGGATCGTTGTGGCGGCAAACCCTGGAAACGAGTGATGCGACTCAGTTGACCGATGGGCCTGGCTACGACTACGAGCCAGATTGGTCGCCGGATGGGACGGCCGTCGTATATGTGTCCTACCAAAAAGATGCCATGGAGTTATGGCTGCTGGATCTGGCGAGTGGTAAGTCAAGGCAATTGACGAACGGCGGCGCGGTGAACGTGGAACCGCGGTGGTCGCCCGACGGGAAAAAGCTTGTGTGGGTTTCGACGCAGTATAACAAACGATTTCACATCTTCTGCGCGGATGTGAATGATGGCTCGCTGCAGAATATCGTGCGGCTCACGGGCGAAACAAAGAGTTCTCTGCCCCGCTACTACTACAGCGAATACGACATGGAGATTAATCCCGTCTGGACACGCGACGGCAAGGAAATTCTGTTCGTCTCGAACAAAGGCCACATCTACGGGACCGGCGGATTCTGGCGCATGAAGGCCGAGCCGGGTGCGCCGGCCAGAGAAATCCACTACGAAGAAACAAGCTGGAAGGCGCGGCCGGACTTTTCACCGGATGGCTCGCGGATGGTCTACAGCTCATACCTCGGAAGGCAGTGGCACCAATTATGGCTAATGCCTGCCGAAGGCGGCGATGCGTTTCCAATTTCCTACGGAGATTGGGACGACACGTTCGTGCGCTGGTCGCCGGATGGCAAGAAGATCGCAGCGATTTCCAACGACTCCGCCACGAATGAGATCTTCTGGCAGCAGATCCCGGGGACGAAGAAACAGCATTTGCGAATCGAACACCGTAGGTACCTGCAGCCCAGATCCTTGCTGAGATTTCGAATCGAAGGAATGGCCGCGAATGAAACAGCTGCTCGTGTATCGGTCACGGACTCTGCAGGCCGTTTCTTTGCTCCTGTCGACGCGCGAATATATGCCGACGACGGTTTTGACCGGAGCGAACGGGCTTTCGAAAGACATTATTTCTATGCCGAAAAACCGGAGTTGTATCTGGAAGTGCCTCCCGGCAAGTATCTGGTGGAAGCCTCGCATGGGCTGAATCAAAAGCCCTATCGAGCGGCGACTGAAGTGAGTTTGAACGAAGACGGCAAAGTCATTGCAAAATTCGAGCCACTGAAATTCGAACCGACCGACGGGAAATGGGTCTCGGCGGATCTTCACGTGCATATGAACTATGGCGGAACATACCGGAATACAGCGCCAGGCCTTATGACCCAGGGGCAAGCTGAAGGTCTCGCGATCATCAACGAATTGATTGTGAACAAAGAGCAGAGGTTTCCCGATATAGAATTTGCGCCCGAGGAATGGGTGAATTTGTCGGTCCCCGATATGAGTGTTGTGAGGGGCCAGGAATATCACACGAGCTATTGGGGTCACCGTGGAGTTCTTGACCTAAAGGCCGGCCTCTTGCTGCCGGGTTATGCCGGGTACCCGAATACGGCGGCGGCAAGCCTCTATCCAATGAACGCGGATGTGTATGACATGGCGCATGCCCAAGGCGCGCTGGTGGGAGCGGTACATCCATTCGACGACATGCCCGATCCGTTTGCAAAGCCAGCGCAGAAGATAACGGATGAATTGCCCGTAGATGTGGCGCTCGGGAAGCTCGATTACATGGAGATTGTGGGATTCAGCGATCACAAATCGACGGCAGCCGTATGGTACAGGTTGCTAAATCTCGGGTTTCGCTTGCCAGCGGGCGCAGGGACGGACGCTACGACAAACTATACGGCACCTATCCGAGGCCAGGTGGGTTTTGATCGTGTTTACATTCGGATCCCAGAATGGCCGGTCACAACAGACCTATGGAAAGACGGGTTACTTAAAGGACGAACGTTCGCGACCAATGGACCTCTGCTGAACTTCCAGTTGAGTGGCGAAATGGTTGGGGAAGAGCTGGGGTTCAACGCGCCGCAGGCTGCGGTTCCTTTCAGCGCCAAACTGCGCTCGATTGTGCCGGTGGATCATTTGGAGATCGTGTGCAACGGCAGGGTCGTAAAGGAGTTGAAGCTTGAAGGAAAGCGCGACACGGCGGACGTGACGGGCACAATACCCCTGAACGAAAGCGGGTGGTGCGTTTTACGGGCTTGGAGCGACAAGGCGGAATATCCAGTGCTGGACAAGTATGCGTACGCAACAACCAGCCCAGTGTACGTGACCATCGCCGGAAAGCGCGCGTATTCGAAGGAAGACGCCGAGTATTTCAAAGCGTGGATCGAGCGCACGATCGAGGTCACGCAGAAATATCCGGATTGGAATTCAGCCGAAGAGAAGGCTTACGTTATGAAGAAATTGCAAGATGCTCGAGCCGTATATGAGGGGCTGCGGTAGCTTCTCACTATTTCTGGCTCGCAAATGACCGGTCGGCATGAAAGCCAGCGCTACATTCAAGACGGAAGATAACTTCAAAACAGGAGCGCCCAGCATCAAGTGGGGCGTGGTGCTTGTAGAACGCAAGATAGAAGAGATAAAATTCACCCGTCTACATTGAAGCGAAGTCCCTGCAGTCCGTGTGGGTAGCACGACTGCATTCCGCCTGTCGAACGAGGGGGAATCGCTCCGCCCTCGATCCCGGACGAGCATGCAAAACAAAATCGAGCCGTCAGGGCGGCCCAGGATGCGCGCGCCACTTCGTTTAAAAGCGAGCAGGCGCCGGAGAAGAAGTCGATGGAGTTCAACGCGCCGGTAACCCGCGCGAGGAAGGAGGGTGCATGATCGTCGGTGTACCCCGAGAAACTTATCCAGGAGAACGCCGCGTCGCCCTCGCACCTGCGGTGATCCCCAGTCTGAAAAAAGCCGGCCTCGATGTGCTGGTTCAGGCAGGCGCAGGATTGCAGGCCGGTTATCCAGACGCGGAGTATGTCGAAAAAGGGGCGCGGCTCGCTCCAACCCGCGAGGAAGTCTTTGGCACCTCCGACATTCTGGTGCAATTCTTGTGTCATGGCGCCAACGACAAGAACGGAAGCGAAGACCTTCCGCTGTTCCGCAAAGGCCAAGTGCTCGTGGGCTTCATGCGACCTTTGGGAACACTGAAAACCGTACAAGACATCGCGTCACGCGGCGTCACGGCCTTTTCCGTGGAATTGATGCCGCGAATCACGCGCGCGCAGAGCATGGACGCGCTTTCGTCCATGGCCACGATTTGCGGCTACAAAGCCGTGGTGCTAGCTGCCGACACGCTCCCGAGAATGTTCCCGATGTTGACGACGGCAGCAGGCACCATCGCGCCAGCCAAAGTGTTGATCATCGGAGCAGGCGTCGCTGGGTTACAAGCTATCGCTACTTCCCGCCGACTTGGCGCCGTGGCGTCTGCTTATGATATGCGGGCGGCTTCAAAAGAGCAGGTGATGAGCCTCGGCGGCCGATTCGTGGAGTTGCCTATCGAAGCAAAAGACGCGCAGGACGCCGGCGGATACGCGAAGGCGCAGGACGAAAGCTTTTACCAAAAGCAGCGCGAATTGCTGGCCAAAACCGTTGCCGAGAGCGACGTGGTCATCACCGCGGCAGTTATACCCGGGAAAAAATCCCCCATTCTCGTCACCAAGGACATGGTGGAGCGCATGGCGCCCGGCTCAGTCATCGTGGACCTGGCGGCAGAACGCGGCGGCAACTGCGAGTTGACCAAGCCCGATGAAACCATCGTAGTGCAGGGCGTCACCATCATCGGAGCGTTCAACCTGGCGGAGACTGTTCCGTACCACGCAAGTCAGATGTACGCCCGCAATATCAGCGCCTTCCTCCAAAACCTCACCAAAGATGGCAAGATGCAACTTAACCTCAAAGACGAAATCATCCGCGAAACATTGGTGACGCACGAAGGAGAAATCGTGAACGCCCGGGTAAGAGAGTTTTTCTCGCTACCGGCACTGCAATCGACGCCGGCGGGAGGAGGATCCTGATGAAGCTGGATTTATTGACAGGGCTATACATCTTCATGATGGCCGCGTTTATCGGATTTGAAGTCATTCGCCGCGTTTCTCCGCTGTTGCACACTCCCTTGATGTCGTTGACGAACGCCTTGGACGCAATCGCAGTCGTCGGCGCCATCATCCTCGCCGGCGAGGGAAAAAGCACGTTGGCGACAATTTTGGGAACGATCGCCATTGTTGCGGCCACCAGTAACATCGTCGGCGGCTTCATCATCACCGACCGCATGCTGAAAATGTTCAAGGCTAGCGGCCCGAGGAAGCCGTAACGATCATGCTCGCCACCGAACACCTCATCGAAATCACGTACCTGATCGCCACGGCTCTTTTTATCCTCTCCTTGAAATGGTTGAGTTCCCCGGTTACCGCGCGGCGAGGCGTGTGGGCCGGCGAAGCGGGCATGGTGCTGGCGGTCGCCGGGACACTCCTGCACCAGGGAATCGTCTCTTACCGCTGGGTCGCCATTGGGCTGGTCCTGGGAACGATCATCGGCGTGCCGCTCGGAAAAGTCGCCATGACCGCGGTGCCGCAACGAACCGCGCTCAGCCATGCCTTCGGTGCATTGTGCGTGACGCTGGTGGGCACAGCGGAATTCTATCTGCAGGCCCCTAACGTGCCCCGGTTCACGATGGGCGTACTCTCGCTGGAAGTAATTCTTGGTGCCCTGACATTTACAGGCAGCTTGATGGCTGCCGGAAAACTCCAGGAAATCCTGCGCCAGCGCCCCATTACTTACAAGGGCCAGAACATTGTGAATCTTGGTTTGCTGGCAATCGCCATCGGCATTGCGGCTGTCCTGGTGATGCACCCGGATCGAATGTACCTCTTCCCGCTGATCATCATTATTCCCCTGTTTTTTGGCGTAATGATGATTATCCCCATCGGCGGCGCGGATATGCCCACCGTAATTTCACTTTTGAATTCCTATGCGGGATTGTCGGCGGCGGCGATGGGCTTCGTGCTCGGCAGCAAGTTGCTGATTATCGCCGGCGCCTTGGATGGAGCTTCGGGCTTCATCCTGTCGGTGAACATGTCCAAAGCCATGAACCGTTCGTTCACCAATGTGCTGTTCGGAGCGTTCGGGCAGGAGCAGAAGACCGCGGCCGGCGCTGCAGAAACGCGGCCGGTGCGCAGCGCTTCCCCGGAAGAAGCTGCGGGAATATTGTCCGCGGCAAGCAAGGTAGTGATTGTTCCTGGATACGGTATGGCCGTGGCCCAGGCGCAGCATAAAGTCCGTGAACTCTACGATGCGCTTACCAAGCGCGGCATCGACGTTAAGTTCGGCATCCATCCTGTAGCGGGACGCATGCCCGGCCACATGAACGTCCTGCTCGCGGAAGCGGACATCCCCTACGACAAGTTGCTGGAGATGGATGAGATCAATGGAGATTTCCCACAGACCGACGTGGCATTGATCATCGGAGCGAACGACGTGACAAATCCCGCAGCGCGCACCGATCAGAACAGCCCTATCTTCGGAATGCCGATTCTGGACGTCGATAAAGCACACACCGTGATGGTGATCAAACGCAGTATGGGCGCAGGTTTTGCCGGAATCGAGAATCCTCTCTATTACATGGACAAAACGCTAATGCTGTTCGGCGATGCCAAGAACTTCGTGGGATCCATCGTGCGCGAAATCGCCGGCGGTCACAATTAAAACAAAACGCAGGTTTCCCTCATGGGGTGGTTGTGTACGGGCGCCCGGCCTTCCGAGGCCGTTCTCGGGTTGCTCTTTGCTTTTGTAGCGGCCGACCTTCAGGTCGGTTCTTGGTTCAGCCCTTATACCAATTCTCGTGCGTTGTCTCGCTGATCTCAGGGACGGCTCGGACTTTCCAGCGCTTCCGTAACTCCCCACGCCGTGAGACCGCCGGCCACAATTCCCGTCACCAGCATGAATCGGCTTTGCCCGGCAGAGACCGGCGCATGCCCCTTGACCATCTCAACCGGCGCGCATGGTTTGTGGTTGTGATACTCGTGGTAGTTTTCGACATCCGGAGAAACCCATTGGTGGTAGCTGATTTCATTTTCCGCGCGCACGCGGTAGGCCTTGCCCTCTTCCACGTAATGCGATTCCGATGCAACCCGGACGTCAGCTTCCCCGCGCTGGCTGACAACCGTGACATTACAGCGATCATTAATGGTCACGCGGCCGATACCCGCGACGGAGAGCACCGGCGTCACGCGAACATCAGAAGCCACGATAACCAGATTTTCCTGTCCGCCCGCTGTCGTATATAGAGCCGTCCCGTGGTTCAGTTCAGCAACGGCTCCGTAGGGCGTACGGTACACATGCGCCGCGGATGCACTTTGTAGTTCCAACGACAAGGCCCCAATTCGTATGAGCAGTGAACCTCCATCTTCCGTGGACACGTAGTCGCCCGAATAGATCGTAGCGCCCTCGGTGAGCGCGGGCTCGCCAATATGAGCCCTCTGAGCTCGTGCCACGAGGCCTAGCGGCGCCGCAGTGGTATTCGGCTGCGTCTGCGCGTTCGACGAAACGAAGGGCAAAGTGACCAGGCCCACGAAAAGCATCACATGAGCGATTTTCATTGCATCTCCTCCTGCTCACTGCAGGCAACGCCACGTAAACATGCGTGGTTCAATCCAGGGAGGTTCTTTCTGAGCCTTGGCGGGGGCCGGACAACTACGGGTGTTGATAGCGGCGTGAACTGCAGCTTCAACGAAGGATCCCCGAACAGAATCCACGTCCGTCGCACATCGTTGTCTGACGTCCCGGCCTTTGTCTGTTGAATCAGCCATCCAAGCGGCATCTTGGGATGACTGGTCAACTGGTGCAGAAACGCCTGATTCATGGAAGCCTGCGGCGCCTGATCGGTAAACCCAGACGAGGCCCAGACGGCAATTCCACCGCCATTAGGAGCCAGCAAGATGGCCTCGGCGAGACTCTCTGCATACACGTCCTGGAAAAAGCCATTCAAGCAATCCATCAACAGATACACTGGCATCCGACCGCCATTTGTGAGCGCCGCTGCATCTGTGGAGTCGAATAGATCCACGAACGACCACTGTTGTTCAGCGCCGTGGCCCTGGTAATCCACCAGCAGCGCGCCATTGTTGAGCGCCGTGATGACTTGAGCGCGTGCTACGGTTGCGTCGAGGCCATCCGTCAGAATCTTCGACACCTGCATCGAAGGTGGCACGTTCGTGGCTGCGGCGCCAACAGCCGACGAGAAATTTGAATCCACGTTCTGGTCTCCAACAAGAAGGGCCTGCCCATTCCAGGCACCGGCAAAACTTCCGCGCTCGTAGTTGATGATTCGAGCCACGAGCAGGTTGGCGTCGGCAGCGGTGCGAACGGGCAGACGGCCCGTTGCCAGAGTGGCGTAGCCCGTTTGCTGGAAGTCTGAGAACCAATCATCGGAGGCCGTTTTGAAGGCGGCGGTTTCGATCATTCGCGTAGGAACGAAGTCGAAGTTGCCGAGTCCAAGGTAGTTCCTGGGATCAAACGAGGCATCGCCAACCAGCAACAGCGCCTGGGGCTTGCGCTGCCAGCGTCTGGCCGCATCCATCAGGAAACTTCGGATGGCGAAGGGACTGCGTTCGCCGTTGTTGTATTCGTCGTAGATTTGCTCCGTGGTGACCACGGCGACTTGATGGCCTTCCGATTCCCGGTGGCGCACCAGCGGCGTCAGGCTCCCCGAAAAATCCGGATGCGTGACGATGACGATATCGGCTCCGCCTCGCCGATCATCCAGGAATGTCGGAACATGACGTGAAACAGAAACAGGCGCGGAGACCGCGTCAGACGCGAACGCCAGAATCGTGCGCACGGCAGGTCCGGAAACGGCGAGCCCGACCATGGCTTCATACGCGCCACCGTTCGAAACGACTTTCGGAGACAGTTCAGAGATGTTGAGCGCATCTGTGATATCAAAGACGCGAATCGATGCATTACTGAATCCGGTGAGGTGCAACTCCGATCCAGCGGGAGCGGTAGCGCGAAGCCAGTCGGCATCCGCGGCATACGTGTGGGCGTAGTGAAGCTCAATGGACTGCACCGCACTTACGTCGTTGTCGCCATTCAGCGCCGTCAGCGTTACGGTGTTGCTTGCTTCCTGTACAAGAGATGGCTCTACAGGAAAACTCTGCTTCGTCAGAGATTGGCCGTAGAACTCCATTTGGCCGAGACTCGCTCCGTTGAATTGCACGCTGACGAGGTGATCTTGCTGGTCAGTGCCGCCTTGCAGCGTGACGTCCAGAATCACCGGCAAACTCGAGGTCGAGTCCACGTGAGCCGTTACCAGCTCTTGATCCACAGGATCGCTGGTGACAACCGCGCCAAAAAAGTTGTCGTTATTCTCGCCGTTGAGAAGTGCCGCAACGTAGGTGCTGCGATCTTCGCGAATCACGCTAAACGGGAAACTTGCGGGCGATGTTCGGCCCGAGGTCACTGGCGGCTCGCTCAGAATTCGCTTGCCAGCCTGGTTTTCGCGAACCAGCCAATAAATGCGCTGGTCGGAAAAGGGTGTATCAATTCCCGTTCCATAAAACTCGATGCCATCGGAAGAAGCCGTGGAGTTGCCGGAGTGTGTCGTCAACAGCAGAGGCTGTTCGACGCCTTCCGCAAGGAGATGCAGCGAACGAACATCGCTATTAGAATCCAGACCCGCGGCAATGAGTTGGGCAAACGAAACGTGATACCACCCCTCGTGATCGACAGCGATCTTCACCGCGGCGTGGTCGGCCACAGTAAAACGCGGAATATTCACAGGAATGGTCGGCTCGATCGGCCGTGGCCTCGCCAAAGGCCGCGCGCCGTGGAACGTCGGCGCGGTGGCAACGGAGGCGCGCAGTTCACGCAGGAACGGAGACGGCCGGACAGGCGCCGCGAAGGACGCAGCCCGTTCCGCCGAAAAACCTTCCAGGTGCGCCGGCCCGTGCATCGTGCGCGTCCCGTTGATATCTACATCTTCAATCCAATAAGCGGTGCCGCCCGAAGGCTGCGCGTCGATCCAGCGGTAGAGTTTTGCGGCGTGCTGAGGCTTCGATCCGCGAAGCAGTAACGCCGAACCCGCCACAAGCGAAGGAGTGATTCGCTGCTTCCCAGAAGCGCCATCGCGATAGATGTGAAAGCCCAGGTTGCGCGATTCTTCGTGCGTTCTCCACTCCAGGACTACCGTGCCATCGGGCTGGTGGAATGCCTCGAAAGAGGAAATATCCACGGCCGTCGGCGCCTGGATTGTGGATATCGCAGTCGAGGAATTATTCGCCGAATTTGGATCAGACGTCGTGGCACTGACCGAAGCCGTGTTGCTGGAGAGCGAATTGGCGCTGAAGGTCGCGGCGTTAACGTTAATGGTGATAGCAGCGACGCTGCCGACGTTGAGAGAACTGATGGTGCACGACACGGTTGTGGTGGCTGCCGTGTAGGTGCAGGAACCCATATTCGTAAACACGGAGGAGAACGTAACCTCCGCCGGCAGAATGTCCGTGACACTTACATTCTGCGCAATGGCTGGCCCGGCGTTCGTCACCTGGAGCGAATAGGCCAGGTTGGTACCCTGGTTCACCGGTTCGGGCAAAGCGGTCTTCACAATGCTGACGTCCGCCTGCGCGGGGCCGGCCACAAAGACCGCAGCGGTAGCCGTGTTGTTCGCGGGATTGGGATCGCCAATCGTGCTTGCGACGCTCGGCGAATTCGTGATGGTTGTCCCGGGAGCGGTGGTCAAGTTCACCTTCACCACCAACGGAAAATTCACCGACGTGCCATTCGTGATGGTCTGACCCGCATTCAGTGTGCAAGTAAAAGTTCCGGTCCCACCGGCCGCGATGCTGTTACATGTCCAATTCGCAGGAGGAGTGAACGACACCAACGTCGTATTCGCAGGAATGGTGTCTTTAAACGTGGCGTTGGTCTCAGTGGCCGGACCATTGTTGGTGACCGACTGCGTATACGTAATCTTGTTTCCCTGCGTAACGGGATTCGGCGTTGCCGCAGTAAAGACAGCAAGATCGGCCTGCCCGGCGGACGCGACCACCGTCGTGGCGGTAGCATCATTATTCGTCGGGTTCGCATCGGGAGTTATGGAAGATACCGTTGCAGGAGCGGTGATGACGGTCCCCGCGGCGGTTCCCGAAATCACATTGAGCACGACGGAAAATGTTGCACTGCCTCCCACTGCCAGTGATGCAATGGTACAAGTGATGGTGCCTGTGCCACCGGCAAGAGGCAATGGATTGCAATTCCAACCGGCGGGCGGGGCAAGGGAAGCAAAGGTCGTGTTCGCAGGAATATTTTCGACAAAGCTGGTGGAGCCCGCGGCCGCCGGCCCCTGATTGAAAACTATCCCGACCATGGTCACGGTGCTGCCGGCGTTGACGGTCGGAGCAGAAGCCACGTTGCTAAGAACGAGGTCCGCAGAAGTAGCCACGCTGACGGTGGTAATGGCCGTCGCCGAATTGTTCGCCAGGTTCGGGTCCGAGGTTCCGGAGACGATATTGTCGACGTCGACGATCTGCGTGCCACTCGGCGTTGCCGCGCCTACTTTCACAACGACGGTGAACGAACCATTGGTCCCGGCTGCGAATACTGGATTAGTGCAGGAAATGTTGCCTGTGCTACCAACGGCCGGTGTGCTGCACGTCCAGCCCGCCGCAGGCACGATGGATTGATAGGTGGTATTCGCGGGTATGGTCTCGCTAAAAACAGCGTTCACGGCATCGAACGCGCCGCCATTCGTCACTCCCTGCGTGTAGGTGATCGTTCCGCCCGGCGCAACAACCGCGGGCGAGCCGGAATTCCTGACCGATAAGTCCGTTCTTGCGCAGTACGCGCCGGCTTGCGTGCCCGGAGTCTCCGTGATGACGTGGGTCGTCACCACTTGCCCGGCCTGGCCTGGCGTGGCGCCGTAGGAATCCTGCACGGTATTCGTATAGCCGTTTGAGCCGCCGGCAACATTCGCAACAGCCGGCGAAGCGGAGAGGAAAATGACGCCGCCCCCGCCGCCACCACCGGGACCGTGGCGCTCACCCGGGAAACCGCCCGGAGCTTGTGTAGGCCAGGCGTTGCCGCCATTGCCGCCGATGGCCGTGACCGTCAGTCCGCCTAAGCCGCCGCTGTTGGCGAAAATCAGGATCGAACCGCCAGCGCCCGCACCGCCGGTGCTATCGTTCAAGGTACTCGGCGTGGACTGGCCGTTGGAAGTGATGTTCCCCGAACCAACCACACTTCCGGCATGCATGATGGCCACACCGCCCCCGGCCCCGCCACTACTGAAAATTCCGTTGCCGGCGCCATTAACGGCGTTAGAGATGTAGTAAGTGCCGTTGTTCGTGGTACCGGCCCCGCCAGCACCGCCCATCACCAGCGCACTCGTGGAGGCCTGGAACGGAGCGCCACCGAAGCCACCGTCGGTCGAGTTCGTGACTGTCAGACTGTCCCAACCATAGCCACCTTGTCCGCCCGTGCCGCCATTGGAGCCTGCTCCTCCGCCAGAGTTGAAGTCATTGCCAGCAGGATGGCCGTCGGTGCCGCCCCCACCTGCATTTCCTGGAGCGCCTCGCGCATAGCTGCCGCCCGGTAGCGTATCCGTCGGAGTACCGCCGGTAGTATCAATCGGCACAGAACCAGTGGTGATTGTCAGCGGCGCTAGATAGCGGGGCGTACCGGCAATGCCCTCACCCTTCGACCCGTTCGCGGCATTCGTTGCGGCGGTGACATAATCCGTGACCGCACCAGCACCGCCGGCAAGTTGTCGTCCTGCACCGCCGCGAAATCCCAGGGCGTCGAGCGCAACCGTGCCGCCAAGCGTCAGTTGCGAAGAAACGTCCAATACGAGTACGCCACCGACCGTACCATTCCACGTCAAGGGGACCAGGCCCGGGCCGAGCGTTGCCGAAGTGTATTGCGGCACGCGAATCACTTGGAACGTCTGCTGGGCCTGCGTCGTGGTGGCAGCAATGCTGGAATAGCCGTTCAGCGAACCGCCACCGCTGCCGCTCCCGGCAAATTGCAGCGTCCCACCGGTCGCCGGAATTGCGCTAACGGCGGTAACGAATTCAAACAGACCGGAACTACCTAGGTTCGTCGAGCCAGAGGCTGGATCACCTGCCAGCCCGTCGCCATACGAACTGGTATTTGTGCTGTTGATGTTGGCGTCCTGCATCTGGATGATCAGGACCAAATCACCCACGGCGATGCCCGCCGGAGCACCCGAGGAAGCACCCAACGTCAGCGACGTGGAACCCGGATTCACGGTGGTCGCGGCCGCTGGCGGAAAATAGGTATTCACTACGCCGGCCAGCGTTCCTCCCGCTCCATCGCGACCTGGTGTTGCGCACACGAGCGGCTGAACCACCGTGTAGGCAGTGGCCGTATTGTTGGAGGCGTTGGGATCACCTGCGAGAGTAGCCGTGGCGCTATCGGTCAGTGTAGTAGCAGCAGACGGTGCGGTCACTGTGATGTTTATGGTAGCCGTGGTGTTCGCGGCCATTGCCGACGTGATGGAGCAGGAAACCGTCGCGCTTCCGGAACAGGACCACCCGGCGGATGCGCTCGCCGAAACAAACGTAACGCCTGCGGGCAACGTATCCGTCAGCACGCCAGCCGTGATCGGCGCCGCAGCCTGGCCGAGGTTCTGTACCTGGATGCTGTAAACGAGGTTGGAAAAAATAAACACCGGTGTCGGCGAAACCGTCATGGAAACGGCCAGGTCTGCAGTGTTCGTCGGCTCAACAACGATCGACGTGACACTGGTGTTATTGGCCGGCGTGGGGTCCACCGTCCCGGAAGTTACCGTAGCGGAATTCTGGATCGTGGTACCGGAGGCGGTTCCGGTATTAACGCGCATCGTGATGGTCAGCGCGCTCGCCGACGCACCACTGGCTAGCGCTGCATTGTAGGTGCAAATGATGGGACCGGCATTCCCGCTGGCTGGATTCGTGCAATTCCAGTTCGTGCCCGCAGAACTTCGAAAGGTCGTATTCGGTGGAGTTTGCTGATAGACGATAATCGTCCCGGTTGGAACCGCGTTCGGGCCGTTGTTCGTCACCGTCTCGGTGTAGGTGTAGTCGGTGTTCACGGCAATCGCGGAAGCCGAAACAGTTTGTGTGAGCCTAAGGTCAGCCTGGGCCTTCGCAACCGGCGCCAGAAACGTCGCGCCCAGGAAAGCGAACGCCGCAATCGCAACCAGAAGAGACCAAGCCCTGCGAAGACGATGTTGTACGGCCAAGAAAAATCGGCGAGCAACAATCCGTACAGGATCCACAAAGCGAGTCTGAAAAGGAGTCATAACCTCGGCGCATGAGCCGTGGCGGCGGACTACCACCTTGCCGAACGTGTGAGAAGCTGGTAGGTCCGGCGCGAAGGCGGTATCGCTGGCCGTACGTAGTGCACCGGAAGAGGAGCTGGAAACGCGATGAAGCAGCAGTCCATCCGCACTCTGGATCAGAGCCAGATCGCCAGGCTGCAATTCGGAAACAACAGTGGGAGCGACCAGGACGGTATCGCCATCGCTCAGATTCGGGCGCATGCTCTCTCCATGCACTCGGAACTGCACGCGATGGCCGCGCTCAAGCACGGCAGCACATAATTCGGCAAACACCCGGGAATTCTTACGGACCTGGATTTCACTCGCGGGCATGTCGTATCGCCTCCACGGCGCTATCCGTCGGAGCAAAACGGAAAATTGAGCACGGAATCGAGCGGGTAAGCTCGTCGAAGAAACTGAGCGAAAATTGAATCCCCTCTTTCAAATAATGTGGAACAAAAGAGCGCGCAAACAGTTCTGCCGCTGCTTTGCCAGGGGCCAATGGCAAGATTTGATTTTGGAGCGCCTGTTCCAACAGAAAAACGGAAGAAAGCGGAGCGCTACCGGCAGAAGCAACGCCGGCATCCCCGTGCCATGGCGTCCCATGCATCCAGAAGTTCCCTTCTTGCTTCCGGAGAATTATGCGGTCGTCGCTCAGCAGCTTGACGCCGGGCTCCGCCATCCAGAGTCGCGCCGTGGTACTCTTTCCCGCACCCGAATGCCCAAGAAATAGATAGCCTCTGCCGTCCCGATCGACGAGTCCCAGCGCATGCAATTCGACGCCTTCGCCGAGCGCCAAGCGGTGCATCATCGCCAGCTCATCAATGGGATACTCCAGCGGAAAAACCTGATCATTCGCTGGGAAACAAGAGCGATTCAGAACCACGTGTCCGCGTTGGAAGGCGGGATCGAACCAGGCCGCTTTGTAGGGCGCCGTGCCAAGCGCTGGACTGGAAAAATAGAATTTGGTGCCGGTCGAATCTGTAAAGGCCGACCACAACCCTCCGGAAACGAACGCCGGCGACGAAGAAGGCATTTGTAGGGCGTTGGCCCAGCACACATCAAATTCTATGTCGCAGGCCTCTCCACCTGTGTCCGCAGTGGCAAAGGGCCGGTGCTCGGGATCCAGCGCAACCGTCATTTCACGTTCGCACCACAATCCAAGCGAATAGCCGCCGATTCTCAGCGCGAGGCGTGTTGCCTCTGGCGTGGCCCTTGGCGTGGTAACTGGCGTGTCGGCAAGAAGTGTGGACATCTGAGCTGCTCCCTTATCTATTCAAAATTTCTTTACGAGCCGTGCGAACGGCAGGCCGCGATCCCAGCCTTGCACGACCCACTCGCGGGCCCGGCGGATCCCGAGACCTTGCAGTGCCCTAGCACCGCTTCCTCGGGACGGAGGCTCACGCGAATCACCTGCGGCGGCTGGTAGTCCGCTTTCTCCGCGTTGTTCTTTTTTGGCGTTTCGTTCATTTCCGAACCTGGCCCTTGTGTCACTTACCTGATCCCTGTTCCGCAGGAGGAACATTCGCCGGATCCGCAACCCCTGCGAGACTGCAACACCGGCAGTGTCGCCGTCGGTGGAGTCAGCGGAAGAATATTTTTGGAATTGCCCGAATCCTCACGAAGTCGCTCGGCGGAATCTTTCAGATGCGCGTGATGGACGCCGCCGGAGCAGCAGGGACAATCCCCGTGCGCACGTACCTCCAGTCCGAGCGTGTATGCCCGCAAGTGCGCCACCTGGCAGATGAATTCAACCGGCGACTCCGCATTGCCATTTTCGAGTTCGCCCATCGCCGGACACATGCTGCAAAGAGACTGCAAGCGGCAATCGGTGCAGATTGTCTTCGAAGTACGCTCAGACTTACGAATCTCGCCTAGGCGCCCGTTCCAACCCAGCTGGAAACTTCCAGAGCGCAAATCGTAGCCGTCACGGTGTGACAGCACACAAATGGTCATTTTCCCTGTGGGATCGACGGCGCAGCCGTTCTGTCCGCCACCGCAGGTGTAAAGCTGTTTGTCTTCCTGGTGGTTTGCGTCCGCGGCCTCCACTTCCGCGAGCTTGCGATATTCCGCTTTGCGAACCGCATCGCTAAAATCCAGCTGCACCGCCTGTTCCGGGGAGAGGCGCACGGCCAGCGGGCTTTGCGAACAATCGGTGCGTGGATTGAGCAATGCGTCGAACTTGAATTCCACTCCGAGCTCCTGCTCAGCGAATCGCTTCATTTCGAAAACTTCGTGAAAATTGACGGTCGTCGGAACGGTCTTCAGCTTTAGCGGAAGGTTGCGCTCCTGAAGCAGCCGTATCCCTTTCATGCAGCGATCAAAGGAGCCGGGAACCTGCGTCAGGGCTTCGTAAGTCTCCCGGGTCGCTCCGTAAAGCGTGATTTCAATCGCGAACGGCCGATATTCCACCAGATGATCGGCGATCCGCGGCGTGATCATCGTTCCATTGGTGAAGAGCGTAACTAGGAAGCCGCGTTTCTTGGCCTCCGTGTAAATGTCCAGAAAATCCCTGCGCGCGAAGATCTCCCCGCCGGTGTACAAGATCCACAGGCAACCCATCTCCAACAATTCATCAAGCAACCGCACGTGTTCCTCGAACGTCATTTCCTGACGCCGCGCCTCGGTGTCGCTCATCGGCAAATTGTTGTAGCAATGCTGGCATTCGAGTGGGCAGCGGTGCGAAACTTCGATGGACACCTCCATCGGAGCGCGGCGCCCCTGCAGCCGTTTGTGAACCAGGCTCGAAAAGTCTCCGTAAGTGGCCGTTTGAACCAACTGTTCCCCTATCTAATCCCTGGACCTTGACTTCACTGCACCAGAACCCGGTTAACGCTCACGTGCTTGCTTCTGCAAGCGGTTGAACCAGTTTTTCCTCGAGCATTGCGTCCAGAAAATTCTGGATGTCGCTCTGCGCCTGGCTCGCAGTCACTTCAAATTCGTCGCATACCCGGCTGACCATTTCTTCGATCGTGTGGCCTTCGTTCATGAAATTCCACAACACCGATCCCACCTGATTCAGCGTGTACAACGAGTTGAGGTCTCCAACTCCCCTGCGAATCGGTACAATGACCAGTTCGCCTTCGATCTGACGCGCCACCACTTCCCTGTTCCGCACAAAGCGCAACGTAGCCGACAGCATGGACATGGAAAATCCTCCGCCCCGGCCGTTGTTCCTAGACTGGCCGTTCTTTAGAAGAGTGTCCTGTACTCCGGCACAGGGGGCTACGGCCCGAGAGGGAGACTGTACCGTAATGGTACTCGTTGCCTTATTGGACATCTTCCCGGCTTTCCACGAAATATATCTTCCTACATACGTAACCCCAATATTACGATGCATCTTGAACACAACAATGCACCTACATATAGATTTAGTACTATCAGAACTACATGATTGGCTGTTTTTTTGGGGCTGACTTACAGCTTGGATCCGGACCGGTATGCTCCCATCAATCTGGCAACCAGCACTGCTAGATATAGAACTCCTAGTATCGCCTCCAGGACTGAAATCGCCCTGGCGTGTGCCGACACCGGTGTAATTCCAGCCGCCCCGAGCGACGTCATGGTCCCAAAGCTGTAATAAATAAAGTCGAACCGGTCGGGAACGGTGTGAAAGTTGGCGTGCGGGTCGAGATAAAACGCGTTCGGCTGTATAACCGACACCATGTGGTACACGCTCGCAAAACTGAACCCCACCAGCAGATAAATACACAGCGCGCCGAAGACCATCTCCGAATTGGCCTGCTCCCGGGCAAACACGTGACGGAAAATCACCACCACCACAACCACGTCAAAGATAAAGCTTAGGGCCATATTGACGATCGAAAATGAGCTCACATGAGCCCTGGGGAGCAGGAAGCGTTGGATCAGCGCTGGAACTGCCAGCACGAGCACAAAGATCAGCAGGCTGCGGCGAAAGTTGGCTGCGTATACGCTGATCACGATGGCCGAGCTTCCAATCACGCGAAATGCGTAATACCCAAAGACGGTGGCTTCCGCATAGGGATACAGAATCAGCGTGGTCAACAGAAGAAGGAAGAGCAAAAAGAATCTGCGCCCTGTCAGAGCCGACTCGTCCAGCGATTCAATCGTGTGCCTCATGGAAGCGTGCAAATCTCCGCCGCCGATGGTACACCCTTTCCGCAAAAGCTGAGGCGTGGTTCAGGAAAGCGGCGTCGCGGTGAATCTGTTCTGCCGGCCGCGCTTTGGGCCTCGCCATCGGCTGGCAAGGATCGCATCTGCTCGCGCAGCGCGGCAACTTGCCGTTTGTCTCCAATTTTGCGAACGCTCGGCAGGCCATCACCCGTTTCTGTTGCCATAAATTTCACTTTCGTCTTGCTTCCAGGAGCGCGTGGTCAACGTCAGCCCGATTGCTGCGCCCAAATGCGAGTGTTTTTCTCATTTCTTTTCTAAACTCGTCGCGACTGGCCGTATGATCGAACCAGCGTCACGATTCATACGGCTACTTAACCATCACAAACCTCGCGGAGGCTCCGCGCAATGACCGAGAAGCAACACCAGCCTGTTCCGTTCTTCCGCAACGCCTCCCGCAGTGCTCTATCGCCAGCACTTTCCACCATCGCGATTCTCCTGCTTTGCATCTTTCCGTTATCAGCCGCCGACCTGCGGTTAAACGAGCAAGACTACTTCGAGGCCCAGGGCCTCAGCATTCTCCTTTTTCACAACGCTTATCACGGCGTCTTCGGCGATGAGAAGATGAGTGGCGTCGAGATCATCCTGCACGGCGAACGCATCGCCACCAATGGCGACGTGCGCCTCTCGCCCACACCGGAGCAGTGGGATCCGATCCCGCAATTCAAAGACCGCAAGCGCTCTACTTCCGGCAATCAACTCACCGCCTCCCTTTCGTATCCGGATCGCGGCTTTAGCTATCACATTGAGGTCGCGCCCGAGCCGGACGGCTTCCGCGTCACAGTACACCTCGACCAACCGCTCCCTTCCGCTCTCGTTGGCAAAGCGGGATTCAACCTGGAGTTCTTGCCCACTTCCTACTTCGGCAAATCCTTTATTCTCGACACCGGCTCCGGCATTTTCCCTCGCCATCCCAATGGCCCGATGCAAAAAGACCCAAGCGGAACCGCGCAACCAGCTCCCATTGCCACAGGCCAGCGCATTGTACTTTCGCCAGAGGATCCACTTACGCGCGTCACCATCTCCTCGGATTCGGGCGCGCTCATGCTCTTCGACGGCCGCAACAAGGCGCAGAATGGCTGGTTTGTCGTGCGCACCCTGATTCCCTCAGACCGCACGCAGAATGCCGTCGTGTGGCACATCCATCCAAACGTCGTTTCTGGATGGACCCGTCCGCCCGTCGTGGCCTACAACCAGGTAGGCTACACGCCTCAGCGCACAAAGGTCGCCGTGATCGAACTCGACCCACTCTTCGATGCGCCGAAGACTGCTCGCGTACTTCGCCTGGCGCCCGATGGCGAGTATCGCGAAGTTTTTCGTAGCGAAATCAAACCCTGGGGCAAATGGATGCGCTATCAGTATGCGCGCTTCGATTTCTCCTCCCTCCACGAATCTGGCATCTACGCAATCGAGTACGCCGGCCATCTCAATACGCCATTCCGAATCGCTGAAGACGTCTATCGCGAGCATGTCTGGCAGGCCTCGCTCGATACCTACCTGCCGGTCCAGATGGATCACGTTAAAGTGCGCGAAGGCTATCGCATCTGGCATGGCCCTTCGCATCTCGATGATGCCAGGCAAGCGCCCGTGAACTACGTACACTTCGACGGCTACTCCATGGGACCTTCCGCCGATTCGCCATTCGCCCCAGGAGAGCACATTCCAGGTCTGGACCAAGGCGGATGGTATGACGCGGGCGATTACGATATTCGCACGGAATCGCAGGCACGCGTAGTCACAGACCTCGCGCTCGCAAGAGAATATTTTCAAGTTGATTGGGACGAAACCACGATTGACGAAAGAACCCGCTCCGTTCAGATTCGCGCGCCCGACGGCATCCCCGACGCTATTCAGCAGGTTCAGCACGGAGTGATCGCCATACTCGCGCAATATCACGCCATCGGCCACGCCATCCCCGGGATCATTGAGCCCACGCTTCAGGAGTACACGCATCTGGGCGACGCCGCCTCGCAAACGGACGGCCGCATCTATTCGTCGCGCCTGGGTCCCTTGGAAACAGACGGCACGTATTCCGGCGTACCTGACGATCGTTGGGCTTTCACAACCCACACAACGCCCTTGGATTATCTGGCCATCTCGTCTCTCGCCGCGGCAAGTCGCGTGCTCCGCGGCTTTGACGACAGCATGAGCGCCGAGTGTCTCCAGACAGCCGTGCGCGTTTGGGACGAGGAACACAAGCAGCCTCCGGTCATCTTTAAATCCTTCAACACCACCGCCGGTGAACTCTCCGACGAGGAAACCAAGGCGGCCGTTGAATTATTGATCGCGACGAATGGTGGCGACACCTATCGCAAACGTCTCAAGGAACTTTTGCCCGTGATCCAGAACCGTTTTGCTTTTCTGGGCTGGATTGCCTCGCGCGCTGTTCCTCTCATGGATGCGGAGTTCAAAGAAGCCCTCGCTTCATCACTGCGCTCCTACAAGGTCACACTCGACGAGCAGCTATCCAAAAATCCCTATGGCGTTCCGATTGCCACCGGCACCTGGGGCGGCGCGGCAGGCGCGGCGGGATTTTCCGTCCAGATGTATTTCTTTCACAAAGCGTTTCCTGAGATTGTCGGGCCGGAGTACACCTTGCGCGGTTTCGACTACGTCCTTGGCACCCATCCAGTATCGAATCTCTCTTTTGTTTCTTCCGTGGGAACCCAGTCCAAGCTCGTCGCCTACGGCAACAACCGCGCCGACTACACCTTCATTCCCGGCGGAATCATCCCGGGAATCGTAATCATTCAGCCGGACTTTCCCGAACTCAAGGATGCCTGGCCCTTCTTGTGGTACGAAAACGAGTATGTGGTAGATACCGTCGCCTCTTATATTCTTGCCGCGAACGCAGCAAACGCGGTGGCCAAGTGAAGTCAGGGAGCTAGCATGAGAAAACTCGCGTTCGCGATTCTTTTGACAGCGGTCTGGACTACAATGCTTTGCTCGTCGCCTGTGCCATCCCATTCCAACCCGATCCGTGTGCTCCTTCTTGACGGTGAGAGCGGTGGCCCCTATCACAACTGGCAACTCACCTCTCGCGTGCTGAAAAAAGAGCTTGAGGACGCCGGGTTATTCGAGGTCACCGTCGCTACCTCTCCCCGCTTTGGTGAAGACTTCTCTAACTTTAAGCCTGATTTCAGCAGCTATCAGGCCATCGTCTTCAACTGCGACGCTCCGGATTGGCCTCTCGATCTGCGCCAGCACTTGGAGCAGTTTGTGAAAAATGGTGGAGGGCTGGTCATCGTCCATGCCGCAGACAATGCCTTCCCGGGTTGGCTGGCATTCAACCAGATGACCGGCGTTGGCGGTTGGCGAGGTCGCTCTGAAAAATCCGGCCCGCTATGGTATTTCAACGACGGCAAACTCGTCAGCGACAAATCTCCCGGGCCCGCCGGTTCCCATGGAGTTCGTTTGCCTTATCAGGTCACCACTCGCACACCCGATCACCCAATCATGCACGGCCTGCCGCGCGTCTGGATGCACGGCGCCGATGAACTCTACGCAACCCTCCGTGGCCCCGGCGAAAATATGACCGTGCTTGCCACCGCTCATTCGGACCCGAACAACAAGGGCACCGGACGGGACGAGCCGAGCCTCATCGTCGTGAACTACGGCAAGGGCCGCGTATTTCACACCACCATGGGCCATGACGTCGCCGCCTTAAGCTGCCTCGGCTTTATCACCACGTTTCAACGAGGAACGGAATGGGCCGCCACCGGACGCGTAACGCAAAAAATCCCCGCTAATTTTCCGGCAGCGGATTCCATCAGCCTTCGCGTGGACATCGCCGAGATGGACCCGGCTTTCCTGAATGGTCCCCCTGCCGCCAGTACTTTCGACAGTCTCGCGGACCGAGCGCTGCTCGCCATGCGCAAGCACGCCGAGCAACTTGGCATCGGTGGCGTTGCCGTAGTGGCCTACTTCGCAGGCGACCGCATCCAATCCTGGACCTCAAAAATGGCCGTCGTTGGCAGGATGAAAGACGAGCCTTCACAGAGCGACAAGGGCGCCAACTTGCTCGGAATTGCCTACGCCAAAGCGGCGGAGATGGCCGATACCCTCAAAGACAGCGGCAGCCAGGTGCGCCCTCCCATGACCGGCGAGTTCGGATGGAACGGCGGTGTGATCGTTCGCGGAAGAAACGGGTATCTGATCGCGGCCTTCAGCGGCGGCAAATCCGAAGACGACGTCAAAGTATCCCGATCCGGTATCGCACAACTCCAATCCGGCCTTTAGTACCGGCAACCAGAGCCCACGCGGCGACCACGGCCCGATGCCCGAGCACTCTTCTCTTTAACACGCCAGTAACAACCGCCGTGTTTTAATCTCGTCCGCACGAATCCGTCCGTGTCTCGACGAAGATGGCGAGCACGCTCGCGCGCCGCGCCACGCGAATTCGGATCCGCAGCCATCACATTCCTTGAAGGAGATCGCATGATTTGGAAGAACATTCGTTGGATGCTCGCCTTGGCGCTGGCATCGAACCTCGCCGTACTCGCCCCCGGGACTTTGCTGGCCGGCCAACCCGGTAATGGCTCTCAAAGTTTCATGAATTCGCACACAACCACTCCGATCAAACACCTCGTCGTCATCTTTCAGGAAAATGTTTCCTTCGACCACTACTTTGCCACCTACCCCTTGGCCGCAAATCCCGCCGGCGAGCCGCACTTCAAACCTCGCAGCGGCTTGTTATTCCCCACTCCTTCGGTCAACGGCCTGTCCGGCAACCTCCTCACCAACAACCCTAATTCTGCCAATCCCTTCCGCCTTGACCGCAGCCAGGCTTCCACTTGCGACCAGAACCACAATTACGGTGCCGAACAGTCGGCCTTCGACCAGGGACTCATGGACAACTTCCCCGCCACCATCGGGGTCAGCGAGAGTGCTTTCTGCGATGTCAGCTTTTCCTACGGCCACCTGAACGGCACATTGGTTATGGGCTACTTCGACGGCAACACTGTTACGGCCCTCTGGAACTACGCCCAGCTATTCGCCATGAGTGACAATTCCTACGGCACCACATTCGGCCCCTCCACTCCCGGCTTGTTGAATCTCGTTGCTGGCAACACTTTCCCCGCCACGCTTTCCGGTGCAGCCTCTTCCCCGAAAATCGTGAATCCGACTGGCCAGACTGGCACGCTTGACGGTGATCTCGATCCTACCGGCGATGTCTGCTCCTCCGCCACCACCGTCCAATTGGGCGGCCAAAGCGTCGGGGATCTCCTCAACAAGAAAGGCATCAGCTGGGGCTCATTCATGGGTGGCTTCGATCTCACCATAAAGAATCCCGACGGCTCTACCGGATGCAAGCGGCAGAGTCCGGCTACTCCCGCGAACAACGGCCCAACCGCCGACTACATTCCCCATCATGCTTTCTTCCAATACTGGGCCAGCACGCTGAATGCAAACCACACTCGTCCCAGTGTCGGCCCCGCGTTGTATGGAACCGCCGCGGATACCGGCGCCAATCATGAATACGACATTCACGATTTCTTCGACGCCCTCAAGGCTGGCAACCTGCCCGCAGTCAGCTTCCTGAAAGCTCCCGCATTCCAGGACGGCCACGCAGGATATTCCGATCCGCTCCTCGAGCAGGAGTTCATCGTCAACACCATCAACACAATCCAACAATCTCCCTTCTGGGACAGCACCGCGATTATCGTTTCCTACGATGATTCCGACGGCTGGTACGACCACCAGATGAGCCCGATCGTCAATTCATCGGCGGTCACCTCGTCCAATCAATCCCAGAACGGTGATAATTTCAACGCTGTCGGCAAATGCGGCAATGGCACCCCCTTAAAGGACGCCATGGGCAACCCGATTCAGGGGCGTTGCGGCTATGGTCCTCGCCTGCCTTTGCTTGTCGTCTCGCCCTGGGCCAAGATCAACTTCGTTGATGGCACGCTCACCGACCAAAGCTCCATTCTTCGCTTCATCGAAGACAACTGGAGCCTTGGCCGCATCGGCGGCGGCTCCTACGACGTCCTCGCGGGATCGCTGCTCAATATGTTCAACTTCAATCGTGAGCCCTTCGCGAGAAAACTCATTCTCGATCCCAGCACCGGTGAACCCGTGAACGACAGAGACGACTTCGATCGTGATGCCCAACAGTCGATCCTCAACGGCCCCAACAACTAAACCAAACAGAATTCCAAAGACAATCGCCGCCTGCCGCATTCAGGCAGGTGGCGATTTCAGCTTCTGTGCTGCGATCCCGAACCTCAATCCTGTAGCTCACCCCTTCAGGGGTGAGGCCTTCTCTTCCTTTCTTATTCTTCCTTTCTCCTTGCTTGGATGTAGCGCTAGCTTTCATGCCAGCCCGCATTCCTCAAACCTGTGGCTCGGGCTCCTGAGGCTGTTCTCATTCTTCTACCTTCTCTCCTCCGATAGCCCCAAGATCCCGCGCAATTTTTCCCTGTCCGCCCCCGACCTCCCAAAATCATCAAACGAATTCGTGGCCGCCTCAATGATGTGTCGCCGAATGAACGGCGCTCCTTCTCTTGCTCCCTGCTCGCTGCTCTTGATGCAGCACTCCCATTCCAGAATCGCCCATCCCGGAAAATCGTATTGCGTGAGTTTTGAAAATATCGCCCCAAAGTCCACCTGGCCGTCTCCCGGTGAACGAAATCTCCCGGCCCGCTTCAACCACGGCTGATATCCCCCATAAACGCCCTGCTTACCGGTGCGATGGAACTCCGCGTCCTTCACATGGAACATCTTGATTCGCGAGTGGTAGAAATCGATGAATTGCAGGTAGTCGAGTTGCTGCAGCACAAAATGGCTGGGATCGTAAAGCAGGTTACAGCGCGGATGCTCGTGCACGCGCTCCAGAAACATCTCGAATGTCTCTCCATCGTGCAGGTCCTCGCCCGGATGAATCTCAAAGCACAGGTCCACTCCTGCCTCGTCAAATGCATTCAGGATCGGCAGCCAACGCTTTGCCAGTTCATCGAAAGCCGCCTCGATAAGACCCCCCGGCCGTTGCGGCCAGGGATACAGGTACGGCCACGCCAGCGCACCCGAAAACGTGACATGGGCCTTCGATCCCAGGTGCCGCGAGGCCTTCGCCACCTGATGCATCTGCTCTACCGCCCAGGCCTGTCGCGCCTTTCGATCCCCGCGCACGCTCTCCGGCGCGAATCCGTCAAACATCGCATCATACGCAGGATGGCACGCAACAAGCTGCCCCTGCAGATGCGTTGAAAGCTCGGAGATGACCAGGTCATGTCGCGCAGCTACGGCGGCGAGCTCCTCGCAGTACGCTTTGCTTTCCGCAGCGCGCTTCAGATCGATCAACCGCGCATCCCACGACGGAATCTGCACTGCGACATAGCCCAAACTCTTCGCCCAGGCGCAGATTGCGTTCAGCGTATTAAACGGCGCGCTATCTGAGGCGAACTGCGCCAGAAATATGCCCGGCCCCTGAATTGTTTTCATTCCACCTCTCCCGGTTCATCCCCAAACTCGTCGCACCGTGTCCGTCACCAGCTTCAGCTTGGCCCATTGATCGTCCTCGCTGAGCAGGTTTCCTTCCGCCGTCGACGCGAATCCGCACTGCGGGCTCAGCGCCAGATTCTCGATCGCGACATATTTCGATGCTTCGTCGATTCGCCGCGCAAGCATGTCCGGATCTTCCATGCGCGCAACCTTGGTGCTGATCAGGCCCAGCACCACGGTTTTGCCCTTGGGCACAAAACGCAGCGGCTCAAATGTACCGGATCGCTCGTCATCGTATTCCAACAGAAAGCGGTCGGCCGCCAACGTCCCAAATAGCTTTTCCGCAATCGCGTCGTACCCGCCTTCGGCATACCAATGGCTGCGGTTGTTTCCTCGACATAGATGAATGCCCAGTGTTACGCTGCCGTTCCGCGCCGCCAGGAAGCAAGCGTTGTCCGCACGCACCGCTTCATCCAGCGCGGCGTCCGGATCGACTTTCAATTCCGCCTTGATCCATTCCCGCCACTTCGCATCCATGTAGTAGCTGTAGCGTGGGGCATCTATCTGGATGTAGTTCACGCCATCGGACGCAAGCTTCGTCAGGTCAGCCTTCATAATCTCCACGATGTCCCACAGCAGCGCCGAATGATCTTGGTAAACCTCATCTGTGATGCCGCGCTTGAACGAGATGGCGGGAAATTGCGTCGCGCTTGGCAACGTAATCTTGATTGGCAGCGGACTATTGGCCTTCAAAAACGGCAGTTCGTGACCTGTAAGTGGTCGCACCTGACGCAGCTTCGACGTAACGATCCCAGTCACGCTACTCACGGGTGCGCTAGCCGTCTGTCCCGCGTGCCACCGCCGCCCCACCGCGTCTCCCAGGTCGAATCCCTCGACCGCGTCCGTAAAATCGCTCATGAAATTTCGCCGGCGGAACTCGCCATCCGTGGCAGCCTCAAATCCCAGCTCTTTTTGTTTGGCGAGAACCCGCCGGATAGCTTCGTCCTCGATCTGCCGCAGCACCTCCGGATTCCTACTACGCCTGGCTTCGAGCAATCGAGCAGGCCGAAGAAAACTCCCGATGTGATCCGCCCGGAGTACTGTGTCCATACTTTTCCTCAGCTCCTGATGCTCGGCGGCCACCGCCGCGCCAGAAATCTATCACGAACAACTGCCGATAGCACCGTGGCCGAAACCCGGATTATTCGCCCAGGTGCAGGACACACAGCCGCTCCGAAGCCTGCGCCAAACCCGCAAAACAGGCGGGAACAACTTCTCCAAGTTGCTAAGCATTCAGTGGGGTTTAGTGGGCCCGCCAGGATTTGAACCTGGGACCAACGGTTGCTTTTCGATTATGCTATGTAGCTGATTCGTCTAGCCTCTACCTGCGTCATTTATCACGATTTTGTTCGGTATTTGAGGGGTTCTGCTCTCGATTTGTTCTCCAATTGGCAGTTTCGAGAACAAACTGAGAACAACTCCACGGCAGTTCTCGACCGCATTCCTTTCGTTCCTAGCCAAGATGCTCCTCGGCAGTGGTCCCATATCTGCGAGGAAGTACCGCGTAGAAGGCCCGGAGTCAACCTGCAGGACGCACTTCCTTCACCTCCACCTTGGCCGTTAACCGCGAAAAAAGGGTTTTGCTAGCGCCTAGCGTTCTCTAGATGAAGGCAGGGTGAGTTTGCACGACGTTCTCAGAGACAGAACGTGATAAGAAACTCGAACGGTCTTCGGAGGCAACAATGCTGCGCAACGAGTATGTGGTCATCGAAGTGACCGACCGCGATGTTCGGTTGCGCCAGACGCTTCCCCCATTCGAATTTATCGTTAGTAAGTCCGAATTTGAACCGGCTATCGTGGCAGACATCGCGATTGGGGATACGTTCTCTGGTGTCGATCGAGGAAGGATGAATCCATTCGATCTGCTCCTGGAAAAGAAGGCGCATGAAACTACCCTAGAAACGAAGCCGAGGGAACTCGCGGAACAAGCGAGCTTCAAATTCGTGCCGGGTTTCTGCGCAGGAACAGCGCGGGAAGCGGAGTCTTATTTGCAGAACGCTCCTGAAGTTGAGTTTGCAATTATTTTAGGGGAGACGCGGAGGACTGCGAATGGCTGGCTAGTCCCAATCAAGCCGATCTCAGAACTATATTCGCGACGGTAAAGGTAGTGGAACAATCCAGAGCAAACAATCAGCTCTCCGTATCGGTCGGGTAGTTCTCATGCCGATAAATTTGATGCAGGTTCTAACCAACTGGGCAAATACGCTGCGCAGGGAAATGTCTAAGTGCTTGTGCGACGGCCGTTAGCAGGCGCGGGCCACCAACAGCGTCAAGTCGTCGTCCTGTTCTTTGCCGCCGAAGTCGTGCGCTGCTTCAGCAATTGCTCTTGCCAGACGTTTGGCGGAAAAACTTGCGTTCGCTCGAACGGCGGCCAGCAATCGTTCTTCCCCGAAGAACTCACCGGAGCCATTCCGTGCCTCAGTGACGCCATCTGAATACACCACTAAGATGTCACCGCATGAGATAGCCGCTTCACCCACCGTACAATCCCAGTTTTCGAACATTCCGAGCACAGTTGCGGTGGCGTGCAGCTTTTCACATTGGCCATCAGCATGAACTAGGAATGCGGGGCAATGGCCGCAATTGACGTAACGCAGCCTGCGGGTTGTGTCGAAATACTCGGCAAAAAACAGAGTCGCGAAGAAACCCACCATCACGGACTCGTAGAATAGCTTATTCACCGAACGAAACAATCCCCCCAAGTCTTCCAGTGCCGGAACGTATTGGCTCCGCACACTCGCTTGCAGATTGGCCATCAACAGAGCTGCGGACACTCCCTTGCCCGACACGTCGGCCAGCACGAAACCCACTCGACCGTTGCCCTTATCGAGAAAGTCATAATAGTCGCCACCGACTGTCCATGCCGGTTCGCAGCTTCCGGCATAGTCCAGCGTTTCCAGCGCAGGCATATGCTGCGGTAGCAGCTTCCTTTGAACTTCGCGCGCTATGGCCATTTGATTCATGCGTCTGTTTTTTGCTTCGCCCCCGGTTGCCACGGTTCTCGCCGAGCGCAAACTCTGCGGCGACAAATGCGAAGCAAGAGATCCCAATATGGCGGAGTTATCCCTGGCGCGGGGTTTTACAGTGCGACCTCGACTGAGAACAGGGTTATAACAGCGCAAACGCGGACTACGCTTGGGCTGCGGCGCCAAGCTAGTGTTTTCGAGCACGATGAGCGGCTCAACTGTGGGAATGGCAGAAGAGCAGGACTTCCCGTCGCCCAGGATTTGGGCACCAGGGCCGGGTCGTTCTGGAACATTGTTGGGTTTGGTGTTGGGCATGCCGTTCCCTTGTTCCTTGTCGGAGGTTCGGCGCTTGTTCCGACGTGTTTAGCTCTATCGATCCAATCTAGCCGGGGCAGATTGTGGGCGCCATTCGAAGTTTGTGGAGCATCCTCCCGGAGAAAAGCCCTGACTCACAACCAAGAACGAGAGATCGGAATGAAACCCTTCGGCGGTTTACCTGGAATCTCGCTAACTAGCCAAGTACGTGTAGAATCCACTTTGGCTCTTATGGACTACGCCTCACTATCCCCGGAGGAATTGGTCCTTGCCTGTCGGCAGACTGATGACGTTGCTGCATGGCGGGAGTTTGTGGGCAGGTTCCACCGGCTAATCGCCACGGTGGCACTGCGCGTTGCAAGACGTTGGGGAGAGTCTTCGCCGCAATTGATCGATGATTTGGTTCAGGAAACCTACCTTAAGCTTTGTGACGACAATTTCCGAATGCTCCGTAAATTCAAGTCAGACCACCCAGATGCGTTCTACGGTTATCTAAATGTCGTAACTGCTAATCTGGTTCATGACCATTTCAAGGCGGCGCATTCCTCCAAACGGGGTTCCGGCGCCATCGAAATCGCGGCCGATGAGAAGATTCCATTGGGTTGTGACGCCTTAGGCGGAGCCTCGGGCGTCAAGAGCAGTGAGCGGGGGATTCTGTTGCGGGAGATAGACGCCGCGCTCGGCAGGCTCGCAGCCGGCCCACACCTCGAACGAGATCGCAAGCTGTTCTGGTTGTACTACCGCGTGGGTTTGACGGCTGATGCCATCGCCGGCCTCCAATCCATCGGCTTGAGTACCAAGGGAGTGGAGAGCAGTCTCCTCCGGCTGACACGGCTTTTGCGCGATGAAATTGGCAGAGATCGACCTAAGGCGGGCAATAATGCTCGGGTTGAATGAATTTATCCCTCAAAGTCGTTGTATTAAGAGGAGAAGGGGGTGAACTTGGTTCGGGACCACGTTAGGCTTCAGGAGATCGAATGGCTGGCTGAAGGCCCACGGAGAGGATATGCCACTCCGAGCCAGGAAGCGCAATTGGATGAAATTCGGCACCACTTGAGTGAGTGTCCGCCTTGCCAGGGGCTTGTACAAATGCATGAAGACCTCCAGCGAAGGATTGGGACAACTGGACGCAGCCGCAACGGCTCGCCCGGCGCCGGACTGCCCCTTGGAGACCGTTTGGTGGGGAGTAGCCGCCGGCCAATTGCCGGATTCGCAAGTGACCGACCTGCTTGAACATTCCACTCATTGCGACGCCTGCGGTTTGCTGTTGCGTCAAGCGATTCAAGATTTTACGGAAGAGGTAGCGGATCAGGAAATTGGGTGCCTCACGACGCTCCCCAGTGCGCAGCAAGAATGGCAGCAATCCTTGGCGCAGAGACTTGTCGCGGCACGAACCGAGGGCGGCCAGGCAGGCAATCTCATAACCGTTGTTAGCCAATGGGCTCGATCCCTCTCAGATCGATTGGCATGGCCCCCACGCGGCGTTTTCCGCTATGCATGGGCCTACGCGACAGCTGCCATTGTTGTCCTTGCGGCGGGTGTTTGGTTCGTGCAGACACGGCGCCAGCCTTCGATCGATCAGCTCATTGCGAGTGCCTACGCTGAGCGGCGTCCTTTTGAACTGCGTATCGCCGGGGCCGCTTACGGTCCTGTTCGCCAAGAGCGCAGCGGGGAACGATCGGCTCTTGCGGAGCCGGCCGATTTGCTCAAGGCTGAATACCTTATTAAGGGGCAGCTAGCTAGCGCGGCCGAACGACCAAGCCATGCTGGTCGCAAGCGGCAAAGTCGAACTTCTCGCGGGGCATTATGACGAGGCCATTCGAACCTTCGGCCGGATGCTGGACACCCAGCCGGATTCCCCGACTTTGCTTACGGATCTCGCTACCAAACCTGTGGCTCGGCCTTCAGGACTGAGACTGTTCTCGTTCTTCTACCTTCTCTCCTCCGATAGCCCCAGGATCCCGCGCAATCTTTCCCTGTCCGCCCCCGACCTCCCAAAATCATCAAACGAATTCGTGGCCGCCTCAATAATATGTCGCCGTATAAATGGCGCTCCTTCTCTTGCTCCCTGCTCGCTGCTCTTGATGCAGCACTCCCATTCCAAAACCGCCCATCCCGGAAAATCGTATTGCGTCAGTTTCGAAAATATCATCCCAAAGTCCACCTGGCCGTCTCCCGGTGAACGAAATCTCCCGGCCCGCTTCAGCCACGGCTGATATCCCCCATAAACGCCCTGCTTCCCCGTGGGATGGAACTCCGCGTCCTTCACATGGAACATCTTGATTCGCGAGTGGTAGAAATCGATGAATTGCAGGTAGTCGAGTTGCTGCAGTATAAAATGGCTGGGATCGTAAAGCAGGTTACAGCGCGGATGCTCGTGCACGCGCTCCAGAAACATCTCGAAGGTCTCTCCGTCGTGCAGGTCCTCGCCCGGATGAATCTCAAAGCACAGGTCCACTCCGGCCTCGTCAAATGCATTCAGGATCGGCAGCCAACGCTTTGCCAGTTCATCGAATGCCGCCTCGATAAGACCCCCCGGCCGTTGCGGCCAGGGATACAGGTACGGCCACGCCAGCGCACCCGAAAACGTGACGTGGGCTTTCAGGCCAAAGTGCGCAGAAGCCCTCGCCGCATGATGCATCTGTTCCACGGCCCAACCCTGCCGCGCCTTCGGATCCCCGCGCAGCCGCTCCGGTGCGAATCCATCAAACATCGCATCATACGCAGGATGGCACGCAACAAGCTGCCCCTGCAGATGCGTTGAAAGCTCGGAGATGACCAGGTTATGTCTCGCAGCTACGGCGGCGAGCTCCTCGCAATACGCTTTGCTTTCCGCAGCGCGCTTCAGATCGATCAACCGCGCATCCCACGACGGAATCTGCACCGCGACATAGCCCAAACTCTTCGCCCAGGCGCAGATTGCGTCCAGCGTATTAAACGGCGCGCTATCTGAGGCGAACTGCGCCAGAAATATGCCCGGCCCCTGAATTGTTTTCATTCCACCTCTCCCGGCTCATCCCCAAACTCGTTGCACCATGTCCGTCACCAGCTTCAGCTTGGCCCATTGATCGTCCTCGCTGAGGAGGTTTCCTTCCGCCGTCGACGCGAATCCGCACTGCGGGCTCAGGGCCAGATTTTCGATTGCCACGTACTTCGATGCTTCGTCGATTCGCCGCGCAAGCATGTCCGGATCTTCCATGCGCGGAACCTTTGTGCTGATCAGCCCCAGCACCACGGTTTTGCCCTTTGGCACAAAACGCAGCGGCTCAAATGTACCGGATCGCTCGTCATCATATTCCAGCAGAAACCGGTCAACCGCCAACGTTCCAAACAACTTTTCCGCAATCGCGTCATACCCGCCTTCGGCATACCAATGGCTGCGGTTGTTTCCTCGACATAGATGAATGCCCAGCGTCACGCCGCTGTTCCTCGCCGCCAGGAAGCAGGCATTGTCCGCACACACCGCTTCATCCAGCGCGGCGCCCGGATCCACCTTCAATTCCGTCTTGATCCATTCCCGCCACTTCGCATCCATGTAGTAGCTGTAGCGCGGCGCATCGATCTGGATGTAGTTCACGCCATCGGAAGCAAGCTTCGCGAGGTCAGCCTTCATAATCTCCACGATGTCCCAAAGCAGCGCCGAATGATCTTGGTAAATCTCATCTGTGACACCACGCTTGAACGAGATGGCGGGAAATTGCGTCGCGCTTGGCAACGTAATCTTGATTGGCAGCGGGCTATTGGCCTTCAGAAACGGCAGTTCGTGGCCCGTCAATGGTCGCACCTGACGCAGCTTCGACGTAACGATCCCAGTCACGCTACTCACAGGTGCGCTAGCCGTCTGTTCCGCGTGCCAGTTTCGCCCGATCGCATCTCCCAGGTCGAATCCCTCGACCGCGTCCGTAAAATCGCTCATGAAATTTCGCCGGCGGAATTCACCATCCGTGGCGGCCGCAAATCCAAGCTCTTTTTGTTTGGCGAGAACCCGCCGGATAGCTTCGTCCTCAATTTGCCGCAGCAGCTCCGGATCCCCGCTACGCCTCGCTTCCAGCAATCGAGCAGGCCGAAGAAAACTCCCGATGTGATCCGCTCGGAGTACTGTATCCATACTTTTCCTCAGCTCCTGATGCTCGGCGGCCACCGCCGCGCCAGAAATCTATCACGAACAACTGCCGATAGCACCGTGGCCGAAACCCGGATTATTCGCCCAGGTGCAGGACACACAGCCGCTCCCAAACCTGCGCCAAACCCGCAAAACAGGCGGGAACAACTTCTCCAAGTTGCTAAGCATTCAGTGGGATTTAGTGGGCCGGCCAGGATTTGAACCTGGGATCAACGGTTGCTTTTCGAACAGCTATGTAGCTGATTCGTCTAGCCTTTAGCTGCGTCATTTATCACGATTTTGTTCGGTATTTGAGGGATTCTGCTCTCGATTTGTTCTCCAATTGGCAGTTTTGAGAACAAACTGAGAACAACTCCACGGCAGTTTTCGACCGCATTCCTTTCGTTCCTAACCTGGATGCTCCTCGGCAGTGGTCCCATATCTGCGAGGAAGTACCCCGTAGAAGGCCCGGAGTCAACCTGCAGGACGCACTTCCTTCACCTCCACCTTGGCCGTTAAGGACGAAAAAAGGGTTTTGCTAGCGCCTAGCGTTTTCTAGATGAAGGCAGGGTGAGTTTGCACGACGTTCTCAGAGACAGAACGTGATAAGAAACTCGAACGGTCTTCGGAGGCAACAATGCTGCGCAACGAGTATGTGGTCATCGAAGTGACCGACCGGGATGTTCGGTTGCGCCAGACGCTTCCCCCATTCGAATTTATCGTTAGTAAGTCCGAATTTGAACCGGCTATCGTCGCAGACATCGCGATTGGGGATACGTTCTCTGGTGTCGATCGAGGAAGGATGAATCCATTCGATCTGCTCCTGGAAAAGAAGGCGCATGAGACTAATCCAGAAACGAAGCCGAGGGAACTCGCGGAACAAGCGAGCTTCAAATTCGTGCCGGGTTTCTGCGCAGGAACAGCGCAGGAAGCGGAGTCTTATTTGCAGAGCGCTCCTGAAGTTGAGTTTGCAATTATCTTAGGGGAGACGCGGAGGACTGCGCATGGCTGGCTAGTCCCAATCAAGTCGATCTCAGAACTATATTCGCGACGGTAAAGTTAGTGGAACAATCCAGAGCAAACAATCAGCCCTCCGTATCGGTCGGGTAGTTCTCATGCCGATAAATTTGATGCAGGTTCTAGCCAACTGGGCAAGTGCCCTGCGCGGGGAAATGTCTAAGAGGTTGTGCGACGGCCGTTAGCAGGCGCGGGCCACCAACAGCGTCAAGTCGTCGTCCTGTTCTTTGCCGCCGAAGTCGCGCGCTGCTTCAGCAATTGCTTTTGCCAGACGTTTGGCGGAAAGACTTGCGTTCGCTCGAACGGCGGCCAGCAATCGTTCTTCCCCGAAGAACTCACCGGAGCCATTCCGTGCCTCAGTGACGCCATCTGAATACACCACTAAGATGTCACCGCATGAGATAGCCGCTTCACCCACCGTACAATCCCAGTTTTCGAATATTCCGAGCACAGTTGCGGTGGCGCGCAGCTTTTCACATTGGCCATCGGCATGAACTAGGAAGGCGGGGCAATGGCCGCAATTGACGTAACGCAGCCTGCGAGTTGTGTCGAAATACTCGGCAAAAAACAGAGTCGCGAAGAAACCCACCATCACGGACTCGTAGAATAGCTTGTTCACCGAACGAAACAATCCCCCCAAATCTTCGAGTGCCGGAACGTATTGGCTCCGCACACTCGCTTGCAGATTGGCCATCAACAGAGCTGCGGACACTCCCTTGCCCGACACGTCGGCTAGCACGAAACCCACTCGACCGTTGCCCTTATCGAGAAAGTCATAATAGTCGCCACCGACAGTCCATGCCGGTTCGCAGCTTCCGGCATAGTCCAGCGTTTCCAGCGCAGGCATATGCTGCGGTAGCAGCTTCCTTTGAACTTCGCGCGCTATGGCCATTTGATTCATGCGTCTGTTTTTTGTTTCGCCCCCGGTTGCCACGGTTCTCGCCGAGCGCAAACTCTGCCGCGACAAATGCGAAGCAAGAGATCCCAATATGGCGGAGTTATCCCTGGCGCGGGGTCTTACAGTGCGACCTCGACTGAGAACAGGGGTACAACAGCGCAAACGCGGACTACGCTTGGGCTGCGGCGCCAAGCTAGTGCTTTCGAGCACGATGAGCGGCTCAACTGTGGGAATGGCAGAAGAGCAGGACTTCCCGTCGCCCAGGATTTGGGCACCAGGGCCGGGTCGTTCTGGAACATTGTTGGGTTTGGTGTTGGGCATGCCGTTCCCTTGTTCCTTGTCGGAGGTTCGGCGCTTGTTCCGACGTGTTTAGCTCTATCGATCCAATCTAGCCGGGGCAGATTGTAGGCGCCATTCGAAGTTTGTGGAGCATCCTCCCGGAGCAAAGCCCTGACTCACAACCAAGAACGAGAGATCGGAATGAAACCCTTCGGCGGTTTACCTGGAATCTCGCTAACTAGCCAAGTACGTGTAGAATCCACTTTGGCTCTTATGGACTACGCCTCACTATCCCCGGAGGAATTGGTCCTTGCCTGTCGGCAGACCGATGACGTTGCTGCATGGCGGGAGTTTGTGGGCAGGTTCCACCGGCTAATCGCCACGGTGGCACTGCGCGTTGCAAGACGTTGGGGAGAGTCTTCGCCGCAATTGATCGATGATTTGGTTCAGGAAACCTACCTTAAGCTTTGTGACGACAATTTCCGAATGCTCCGTAAGTTCAAGTCAGACCACCCGGATGCGTTCTACGGTTATCTAAATGTCGTAACTGCCAATCTGGTTCATGACCATTTCAAGGCGGCGCATTCCTCCAAACGGGGTTCCGGCGCCATCGAAATCGCGGCCGATGAGAAGATTCCATTGGGTTGTGACGCCTTAGGCGGAGCCTCGGGCGTCAAGAGCAGTGAGCGGGGGATTCTATTGCGGGAGATAGACGCCGCGCTCGGCAGGCTCGCAGCAGGCCCACACCTCGAACGAGATCGCAAGCTGTTCTGGTTGTACTACCGCGTGGGTTTGACGGCTGATGCCATCGCCGGCCTCCAATCCATCGGCTTGAGTACCAAGGGAGTGGAGAGCAGTCTCCTCCGGCTGACACGGCTTTTGCGCGATGAAATTGGCAGAGATCGACCTAAGGCGGGCAATAATGCTCGGGTTGAATGAATTTATCCCTCAAAGTCGTTGTATTAAGAAGAGAAGGGGGTGAACTTGGTTCGGGACCACGTTAGGCTTCAGGAGATCGAATGGCTGGCCGAAGGCCCACGGAGAGGATATGCCACTCCGAGCCAGGAAGCGCAATTGGATGAAATTCGGCACCACTTGAGTGAGTGTCAGCCTTGCCAGGGGCTTGTACAAATGCATGAAGACCTCCAGCGAAGATTGGGGCAACTGGACGCAGCCGCAACGGCTCGCCCGGCGCCGGACTGCCCCTTGGAGACCGTTTGGTGGGGAGTAGCCGCCGGCCAATTGCCGGATTCGCAAGTGACCGACCTGCTTGAACATTCCACTCATTGCGACGCCTGCGGTTTGCTGTTGCGTCAAGCGATTCAAGATTTTACGGAAGAGGTAGCGGATCAGGAAATTGGGTGCCTCACGACGCTCCCCAGTGCGCAGCAAGAATGGCAGCAATCCTTGGCGCAGAGACTTGTCGCGGCACGAACCGAGGGCGGCCAGGCAGGCAATCTCATGACCGTTATTAGCCAATGGGCTCGATCCCTCACAGATCGATTGGCATGGCCCCCACGCGGCGCTTTCCGCTATGCATGGGCCTACGCGACAGCTGCCATTGTTGTCCTTGCGGCGGGTGTTTGGTTCGTGCAGACACGGCGCCAGCCTTCGATCGATCAGCTCATTGCGAGTGCCTACGCCGAGCGGCGTCCTTTCGAACTGCGTATCGCCGGCGCCGCTTACGGTCCCGTTCGCCAAGAGCGCAGCGGGGAACGATCGGCTCTTGCGGAGCCGGCCGATTTGCTCAAGGCTGAATACCTTATTAAGGAGCAGCTGGCTAGCGCGGCCAAACGACCAAGCCATGCTGGTCGCAAGCGGCAAAGTTGAGCTTCTGGCAGGGCATTATGACGAGGCCATTCGGACCTTCGGCCGGATGCTGGACGCTCAGCCGGATTCCCCGGCCTTACTTACGGATCTCGCTACTGCCTATTTCCAACGTGCCGTAGCGACAGACCATGCGATCGACTACGGACAAACCATAGAATTGCTTGGCCGGACTCTCGCAAAGACCCCTGACGACCATGTGGCGCTCTTCAACCGAGCCATCGCTTTGCAAAAGATGTTCGCCTATCAAGAAGCCATCCGCGATTGGGAACACTACCTCCGCGTAGACCCGAAGGGTAGTTGGGCCGATGAAGCTCGCCGACGTCTAAGCGAACTACAGGAAGAAATGAAGGCGCGCGATCGGCCTGCGGCCTTGCTGCAAAGTGACCCAGTAACAGCGGCTCCCCTCCTACGTGCCCGCGCAACTGGCCAGTCGCCGTTCCCCACTCCCTGGCCTGTTTCTTTCGACGAAGAATACCTGGATCTCGCAGTTCAACGATGGTTGCCGTCTTTGTACGTTTCGGCAGATTCCTCTGGTCAGCATGTGTGGCGGCGCGAACAGGGCGTGTGGGAGGCGCTGACAGCCGCGGCCGATGTATTGCGCACGCGCCACAGGGATCCTTGGCTTGCCGATCTTCTCCGAGACTTGCCAGCAGATTCTGCGCCAGCGAATACGGGGGAGCCTTTCGTGCAAGCACTCGATTTTCTGGCGCGAGCCGCGAAAGCCAATGCAGCCGGCGACCCTGACTCGGCCCGCCCGCTGGCAGAATCGGCGGCCCATTTTTTCCGAACCGCCAAGTCCGATGCCGGATATCTGCACGCACGCGAGGAAATCATCTACTCGCTGTTGCGGGCGGCGCGAATACAAGACTGCCTGCTGGCTTCAGGCACACAACTCCGAGAGACGAAGCTGGACTCCTACCCATGGCTGAAGGCGCAAGTGGTTCTTTGGCGCGCGACTTGCGAATACAATGCCGGAAATCTCGATCAAGCCCAGCATTTAAGCGAGGGTGCACTGGAGCTCACAAAGAGCACGGGCTACATCGGACAGCATCTAGAGAGCGTTCTCTTTGCATCCGGATTCCTTAGCTCAACAGAGCGTAACTGGCAAGACACTCGGGCGGGTTTGGAGGCGTTTTGGGCAGATCTGAACAATCCTTTTCACGCTTATGAATCTTATTCGGAATTGGCCATCCTGGCAGAGGATGCACAGAAATGGCACTTGGCGCTGCATTTGTGGCGCGAAGCGCTTGGCATGATAGAAAAAACCCCGGACCGCAAATACCGGGCGGCGGCCCATTACGTGCTCGCGGTGGCTGCGATGAAGGTCCGAGAGGTGCCTGAAGCCGAGGCCGAACTCCGGATCGCCAGCCAGCAAGTTTCTATGCTTCCGACGCAAATCGGTTTTATGGGCCTATCCGAAATTGGCCTCGCTGCCGTCGAGGTTCAGCAAGGCAGGCTTGATTCGGCAGCGGACCGACTGGAACAGGCTAGACCGCTCCTCGCAAACAAGCACAGACTCCTGGATTGCCTTCAGTTTCTACCAGACGCTCGGTCAGCTGCATCTTAGCCGCGGGAACCTACAGGAGGCGGAGCAGGCCCTCCAAAGCGCGCTGCGCGTTAGTGAACTCCATTTGCGCTCGCTTGGGACGGAGGCAGACCGACTCGCTTGGGAACGGGATGCTGCCCTGTCCTACCGCATGCTTGTTGAGCTGTATGCTCGCGAGCCAGATGCCGCTCGGGCCTTGGAGGTATGGGAATGGTACCGTGCTTCCGCCTTGCGAGGGTCCACGCCTTCGTCCTTCGGGGGGGATCTCTCCGCGAACCTGAGTGCCGGGCCGAGCCCGCGGCTCCTGATGCGAGTTGGGCATACGATCCCGGCTTTGCAACACGAAACGGTTATTTCCTTTGCGTCCCTGCCTTCCGGAGTGGCTGCCTGGGCCTTCGACAACCGTGGAGTGAACTTCGTGTGGATTGCCGCCTCGGGAGAGGAATTGGCGGGCCGCGTGAGAAGCTTCGCGCACATGTGTGCCGATCCATATTCTGACGTCGCGAGGCTCCGGCTGGAAGGTCAAAATCTCTACAATTTGCTTGTTGCTCCATTCGAGCGGCATCTAGAGGCGAATCGGCTTTTGATTGTAGAACCGGACTCATTCCTAAGTGATGTGCCGTGGCCAGCTTTGGTGGACGGGCGCGGACAGTACCTGGGCAATCAGTTGGCTATCGTGGTTTCGCCCGGCCTAAGTTACTGGCTAAACCTTCGCGCAGCCCACCACAATTTCTCCAGAGCAAACGGCACTTGTTGTAGGCATGCCCGAACTTGCCTCGGCGGTCGCCTCCCGATTTTCTCCGCTGCCGGATGCGGATCGCGAAGCTTCGAGCATCGCCGCAAGATTTCGGCATTCGCGGTTGCTTTCCGGGAGAGAAGTGACATCATCGGCCATTCGGCAAGAGTTGGCCCGTAGTGATGTATTTCACTTTGCTGGGCACGCCGTCTCTGGAGTCAACCACAGCGGCCTCGTTCTCGCCTCTCCCTCCGAATCGGATGAAAATGCCGATGAACCGAGACTTCTTTCGGCGAGCGACTTGCAATCCGCAATGCTTCAACGACTACAACTCGTTGTGCTGTCCGCTTGTGCTACTGCGGAAACAGAGAAAGGGTTTGGTGTGCCAGACACTCTGGTCCGCAGCTTCCTTCGTGCAGGCGTTCCGCACGTGGTTGCTTCCCGCTGGCCCGTGGATTCACGCATTACCGAGCGGACGATGGCTGAGATCTATACTCGCCTCTTTGAGGGCCTGCCAATTGCAGTCGCACTCCAGCAGGCTGCTCGCAAGCTGCAAACTCAACCCGGCACCACACACCCCTACTACTGGGCCGCCTTTGGCTCCTATGGCCGCTGACCGAGAGCTCCGGCTAGGCGCCGGAGTTGCCCGGTTCGGGCTGGTTGGGAGACGCGGACCTCCACGCGTTTGGCGCGAAGAGATACCACCGCCCCTTATCCGTTACGAGATTTAGCTCGCCATGAGCCAACACCTTGACGGCAATTGCGCCCTGGATCGTGATCGTGTCCCCGTCAGGCAGGGTGACCGTGTAATCCCCGTCAGCACCTGCGTTCGAGAAGGTTTCCTTCATCAGCTCCCTCTTGTTGTTTATATCCCCCCCCCTCTTGTTGTTTATATCCCCCCTCTTGTTGTTTATATCCCCCCTCTTGTTGTTTATCTCTCTCTTCGTTAGCAGTTCTTCCATTGTCGTCGCCTCCTCTTTCCTGTGATTGGTGCGATCCCCCGCTGGAATTCAGATGGATGTAGGACCCCAATTACCGAGCCCTTTGACCGTCTCGTCTTCCAAGACTGTCGGTGGTTCCTCGGGTCTTCTATTTTTGTCCTCGTGCGTTCCCCATGCATTCCTCCTTTTGCGGGAATGTGGACGTACTCGATTAGTATCCTGCTGCTTTCGCCAGAGCTCTGGGCTTGCGTCGATCGCCTTCGGCCCGCTGCTTGTCCCAGAACTCGGTGAGAAACAAATACCAATGCGTCGTATGGTTGAAAGTTAGATCGATGTAGGAACGCCAATTGACTTGAAGGTCGGCAATGCTGCCCAGCAACTCGTCCGATTCCGGGAAACAGATCGATACCGCTCGCGCATCTTTCAAATACTTTTGAGGATAGCTGCTAGAAAACTGAAACGCAGCAATCGAATCGTTCAATGCATATATCACGTTGTTCGCGGCATCCCTCAGTTCAGGGTATTCAGTCAGTCGCGCGAGCCCACTACAAAACGAATATAGATCGACATAGGCTTTTTCCGAGAGATCCTCTGCGAAATCCCGTGCCTCCTTTACGGCGTTCCACGCTGAGATATCGCGTATGCCCGCCCTCAACGCGGTTGTCAGCGCCCGCATTGAGTCCCGAAAAGCATAGCGGTCGGAAAGACCACAAGCAGCAAAGCTAACTTTAGCACCGGAACTGTCATCGGACTCCAGTTCCTCACCAGTAATATAATTGTACTTGGAATACCACCGCGCGCAAATGTCTACAATGGCTTTGGCCAGATCCTCCGGCTGAGTATCAGGACATTTTCCAAGTACCTGCAAGACGTCCGTGTACGGCCAACCTGTATCGGGTATCTCGTCTGCGGCCGCGACAACCCAACCCACGTACGGTTGAATTTCATCGAACACCTCAACCATGCCCATCAGGCATGCGTCAAAGCCAACGACGACGTTCTCTCTGTTGACTCTCTGCAGCCTCAATTCTGCGAGCGACTTCCCCAGCGCCCCGACATCGATGCCGTCTTGTGATCCAGGTGCGAATCGCTTACCCTGGATTGTCGAGCTGGACGCGCGCCCCGCCAATACTTTCTCCTTCCAGTCGATTCCTTCGCCGTGTCCCCAAAGAACGAGCAGGTAGTAGTCTGATTCGTAGTTGTCTACAACGTTCTGGACGAAATCCAGCAGATTCTTGTCATGGTAAGGGACTTCTTTGGCGACTCCCATCTTCTTCGCCGTGGCACCTCCTCCCACGGCAACATCGGAAGCGCCGGTCACTTCCCAGCACTTGGTCTGCCAAGGAGTTGGAGCATCCGCATGCACTACGACTCTTACCCGTTCGTCAAACGTAGCCTCCATCATTTCGGTAATATCGCCCATCGCATACTGATAGAAACTGTCGCCGGTATCCGCCACCATATAAACCAAGACTGTCCATTTTGGCTTCATCTTAAGCCTCCATTCCTATCTGGCTGCCCACCGGGCGCACTGTGAATCTTGCTCGGTGCCGTTCGTGTACGCTTCCTATCTGCTCATAACGACTTCCACCGTAGCATCCCTTCGAAGAATTGCGCCGCAGTGACGCCAGCCCAAGATCCCGGAAGTCGGCAGCGGCGCCTTCTCATCGGCGATCAACCTTTATATAAGGACAGTCTGGGCCTTGGGCTCTGATATTCCTCGTCGAGGGATGCGGACCAGGATGCTGGCGGCGTTGGCTGGCCGGTCGCGCGCGCCCTAAGAATGGGTGCGGCCACTCCGGGGTCGCTACGCAGCATGACCGAAGGCCTTTCGCGCGCCTTCATCTTTTCGCGCAGTTCACTCAGGCGCCGCTGAGCCTCGGCGGCCCAATCGCCACTCGCATCCACACGGAGGTAGTGCTCCCAGTCACGAATGGCTTCGTTATAGGCATGCATCCTTTCCAGGGCGATGGCTCGATTAAACAAGGCGACGGGATCGTCGGGCTTTTTTGCAAGGACCCGGCCGAAGAGCTCTATGGACTGTCCGTAGTCGACTGCGCGGTCTACTGCCGCGGCGCGCTGGCAGTAGGCTGTAGCGAGATCAGTAAGCAGTGGCGGGGAATCCGGATGAGTGTCCAGCAGGCGGCCGAAGGTTCGAATCGCCTCGTCATAATGCCCTTCCAAGAGCTCGACCCTGCCGCCGGCTGCCAAGATTGCCTCGTCGTCTGGTCGGGCGGCCAATCGTTCCTTAATAATATATTTAGCTCTAAGCAAACCGGCAGGCTCCGCAAAGGCTGAGCGCTCTCCGCCGCGTTCCTGACGAACCGGGCCGTAGGCTGCGTCTGCGATGCGCAATTCGAAGGGACGCTGTTCGGTGTAAGCATGTGCGATCAGCTGGTTAATCGAAGGCTCGCGCCGCGTCTGCATCAGCCAAGCGCCCGCAGCAAGGAGCATAATGGCCGCAGCCGCATATACCCATGCATAGCGAAATAACCTTCGACGAGGCCAAGGGAACCAATCTGCCAATCCCCGGCTCCATAGGCCTTGCTTGCCGCGCGCGGATTCTGTCGCGCTGAGTCTTTGTGCAAGGGATTGCTGCCATTCCTTTTGGGCACTGGGGAAGGCACTTATCTGCGTAATTTCCTGTTCCGTTACCTCGTCCGTGAAGTCCTCAGTTGCTTGACGCAATAGCAAGGCGCAGGCGTCGCAGCGAGTGGAATGTTCAAGCAATTCGGCTGCCCGCGATTCTGGCTGCAGGCCCGTGGCCACATACCACCAGGTGGACTCTGCGGGACAGTTTGGTCCCCCGCGCTCTTCTCCTGGCGCTTTCAATTCTTCATACATTTTCATTAAGCCTTGACAGAACTCGCACCCGCCCAAGTGGAGCCTGGCTTCCTCCGTCTGCGCCGCTGGCCTAGTGTGCCGGGAGCTTTCCGCGAGCCATTCGATCTCTTGCAGGCTAAGGTGGTCGCGAGCCAAGTTCACTCCTTCTTCCTCTTAGTACAACGACTTGGGGGACTAAATTCCTTCGTCCTTAGTCGTGCACGGCCCCGGCCGTGAGCGATCCGCTGCCAGCTCCTGTCGCAGCAGCCGCGTCAGCCGGAGGATAGTGCTTTCCACACCCTTGGTACTCAGTCCGATGGCTGGCAGGGACGCAATAGCATTCGCGGTTAGGCCGACGCGGTAGTACAACCAAAACACTCTTCGGTCTCGCTCTAGGTTTTGGCCCACTGCAAGTCTACCGAGATGGGCGTCTATCTGCTGCAACAGAATGCCCCGCTCGCTGCTCTTGGCGGTCGCGCCAGCCTCAGATGTGATCTGTGGATCGGCTGCGACTTCGACCGTGCCGGAACCTCGCTTAAGGGAATGCGCGGTCTTGCAATGGTCGTGGACTAGATTAGCCGTCACCACCTTCAGATAGCCGTAGAACGCATCTGGATGCTGTGACTTGAAACTACGAAGAATGCGGAAGTTGCCCGCGCAAAGCTTTAGGTAGGTTTCCTGGATCAGATCGTCGACCGCTTGCGGCGAAAAATCACCCCACCGCCTCGCGACGCGCAGCGCCACGGTGGCGATCAGCCGGTGAAATCTCCGGACAAACTCCTCCCACGCAGCCGCGTCTCCCGTCTGCGTGCAGGCAAGAATCAGTCGCTCCGCAGATAACGCAGCGTAATCCATGCCGGGCACGGGGAGATTCTACACCAAATGCCTTGTTTGTTTAGGATCAAAGCAAGTCCTCCGAAGGGTTTCCAACCGCTCTTACGTTCTTTGCTTTAGAGGACAGCGTATTTCCAGTCCCGTGGAAGCCGGCAGTTGCGCTATGGAACGTCAACGCGCTATATGGTTCGAAGAGGACCGCGGCACAAACACGGTGTGAATTTCACAGCTGGAAGAAACGCCAAACTTGTAGCAAGAAATGGTATGTAGGCGGCAATGGCAGATATAATCCCAGTAAATACTAAAGCCGACGCGGCCAGGCTGGCCACCGCAAGACTTTGCCCTGGTCATGTCCCTGCTAGCCAGCCGCTCGCCGGGCTCGAACCGGATTGCCCTGTTGCAGTGCCCACGCGGGATCCCCAGTTGCTCGGTCACACTCCCGCGAGTCGGGAGTTCTCCGAACGATCCTGTTCCAGCGAAGACCGTGCCATTTCGGGATCCCTCACTTCACGGGTTTCCGAAAGCTCGTGGCTAGCAAACAACCTACCTGTCCCCGTCGATTCGAAGAAGAAACGTGCGAATGAAATGGCTATCGCGTCCGAAGTGCAGCGGAAGTTGTTACCGCAACATATGCCCCCGCTGGAGACGTTGGAGTATGCCGGGAGCTGCGAGCCGGCTTGGAGCGTCGGTGGCGACTATTACGATTTCCTCGACATGGGTAGAGGCCGAGTGGGTTTCGTGCTGGCCGACGTTTCTGGAAAGGGGGTCTCCGCCGCGCTATTGATGGCCAACCTCCAAGCGAGTGTTCGAAGCCAGTATGTTACCGCGCTCGAGAATCTGGAAAAGCTGCTTCGTACGGTGAACAAGCTGTTCTATGAGTCCGTGACACCGGGTTTCTTCGCGACGATGTTTTTTGCGGATTACTTCGACACAACGCGAAAGCTCCGTTATGTCAATTGCGGACACTGCCCGGCATTCTTGGTTCGCGCTGATGGCATCTGTGAAAAGCTAGGCCCCACGGCAACTGTGCTAGGGATATTCGAGAATTGGAACTGCACGGTTGGTGAAGCAACTATGTCGTCCGGCGATATCTTGGTGGCGTACTCTGACGGGGTGACTGAAGCCCAGAGCAGTTCTGATGAGCTCTTCGGCGACGCGCGCTTGCTCGCTGCCGTTGAAGCAAATAGAAATCTCCCCGCTGCGGGTCTGCTAGAGGCGATTGCCGCGGCGGCGCACAACTTCGGCGGCAAAGAACTGAGAGACGATTTGACGCTGTTAGTGGCCCGCGCTCGCTGAGGGGTCAGCACGCGAACGTTTGGCCTTGTCGTGCCTCGTAGAGTTGCTCTTCTCGGTGAATTGAGCGTCCAAGAGACCGCTGAATTTCTAACCATGACGGTAAAGAGGGACTCGGTAGCGAAACTTGGCTGCACGGCGAATTGAGGCAAACGGATGGAAATGTCCTCGGACCAGTTGGACCGCGCTAAGAATCTGTACGAAGCGGCATTGGAGTGCGATCCCACCCGTCGTGCAGACTTCCTGCAGCAAAATAGCACGGACGACGCCGCGAGCGAGGACGTCCGACGGCAGCTGACGGAGCATGAAAACGTACAAAGTTTCCTCTCGACAGTGCCATTCATAGATTATCGGCGGCCGGTAAGCCAACCGAAAGAGCGATTTGCTTCCGGAGAGGTTCTGGCCGAACGTTTTCGCATCGTAGGCTTCATTGCTGCCGGTGGAATGGGCGAGGTATATGAAGCAGAGGATCTGACCCTGAAGGAAAACCTGGCGATCAAGACCATCCGACGGGAGGTCCTGCAGCAGGACCAGGCTCTTGCACGCTTCAAACGCGAAGTGCAACTGGCGCGAAGAGTGACCCACCCCAACGTCTGCCGGGTATTTGATCTTTTCTGGCACAAGAGACTAGAGGGTAAGAGTGAAAGCACAATCTTCTTCGTGAGCATGGAGCTCCTGAAGGGAGAGACTCTCTCGGAACGTATTCGACGAGCGGGCCGCTTCACCGCCGAGGAAGCCCTGCCTCTGATCAATCAGATTGCATCAGGATTGGAAGCGGCCCATCGCGCGGGGATAGTGCATCGAGACTTAAATCCGGGGAATGTGATGTTGGTACCAGACCGGGAAGAAAATCAGATTCGCAGCGTGGTCACTGATTTTGGTCTGGCGATACGAACTGGTGTTGAGGAGAACAAGAGCGTCGATTTGACCGCAAAACAAGGAATCTTCGGCACGCTAGCATATATGGCGCCTGAACAGATCGAGGGGAAAGAAGTCACCAAGCTGGCAGATATCTACGCGCTCGGGCTAATTATCTATGAGATGGTGACAGGAAAGCACGCATATCCCGCTGACACACCACTGGCCTCAGCGGCAAGGCGGCTTTCCGATTCGATCGGGTCACCCAATCGATTCGCACCGCAATTGGGCACCCATTGGGAACAAGCAATCATCCGATGTCTCAAGCGGGATCCAGGCGCCCGGTTTCATTCAGCCACGGATGTTACTAAAGCGCTTTCAGATCAAACATCGGATGCACCCATTCCTCCGCCGGTGGGTGAATATCCTGCGCCAGGACAACAAGATTTCGGAGCAGGATTCGACGTCCAACATCGTCGTGAGAGTTGGACCAGCACAGTGCATGCGAGTGCGCTGTTGCGATTCACGATGAAAGACGCCTTGCTTGCCGGTGACGATTTTGTGGGCCGGGGAAGACGAGAAGCAATGCAGAACAGCAGCATACATCCGCGGTCGCCGGGTCAGGTGGCAAATCTACGGGCGGCCTTTGACCTTTTCTTGAACTTTGCGCGGGAAAGCGGTGTGATCACGGCCGGAGATTGGCTGCAAATGGATGAGAAGTCGCGGCTGGCATGGATGCGAGAGGCTGTGCAAGCCATAACCGAGCAGGCCGAGCAGGGCCCTGCCGACTCTTTCTTTCTCTGCTGCGTGCCATCACTGGCTTGCCGCTCGCGAAGTACGACACAGTGAAGCGGCCATTTTAGGCGCCAGGCCTCGAAGAAATGCGAGTTGCGGTCGAGACATATGTCGTTGTTGCGCGGAGGTATCGCTAGCTGCTAGCGGTGTCGGATAAGAGGCGGTCTCCCTAGCAGTCGAGGGGAAGTGGAACCTTTGTGTGCGTGAACCCCTTCGGCAACGGGCTTCTAAGCGTTTGGAAAACGATCATGCGGCTGAGGAGATGATCTTAAAACGGAAGCCGACGGGATGTTCTCACTAATTGCTGAATTTTGACGGGGTGAGAAACGTGGCCCGGCCTGCCACCGTTCGACTTCGGCCGAACCCAGGACAGAGGAAACGGTAAAAAACCTGTGCCGTCCTCACCCCCAGACTAGGCACAGCTTAGACCAGGTCACGGCCCGGTTCAAGAGCCCACAATTCCGTACCTTGGGAGTTACGTCGAAACCTTTCCTTATGACGCTTCGATGCCAGAACTCCCTCCTGAGCATGGCACCTCTCGGTGCTAGAATAGTGGTTGTGATCTCCGACCTAGCAACCAAAGCCTGTGTCCCATGCCGTGGCGGCGTCCCACCGCTCACGGGTAAGGAGCTTGCCGCCCTCGAAAAGCAGGTGGAAGGCTGGAACGTCATCGAAGGACACCACCTTGCGAAGACCTTCACGTTTCCCGACTTTCGCGAAGCCCTCAAGTTCGTAAACCGCATAGGCGAGCTTGCGGAGGAGCAAGGGCACCACCCGGACCTTTTTCTTGCCTGGGGAAGAGTCGAGATCACGACCTGGACGCACAAGATCAACGGCTTGACGGAAAACGATTTTATTCTGGCTGCAAAAATCGACCAGCTCCAAAAATCATAGTTTTCCTTCGCCTCAGCGACAATCCATTCTGAATCGCGATAACCCGCCCAGCTGGCTCTTCAGTCGAATGCGGCATACTCAGGGATTGAGCTGTTCGAAAATCAAATGTAATTCGAACAGTGAAATCTCGTCAGCTTCAACCTGAAATGTCAATCACTTGCAAGCAATCACACTCTGGGGTTTTCTGAACGCCCATGCTTTCGTGGTGTTGCCCCGCCCAATCTCGCGAGAACATTCCTACGGATGAGAGTCAATCGTAACGAATGATCGGATTGTTGGTCGCTTCGACTGACATTCTCGGAAGAATCCAACCTGCTTGGCCTGTTTCTTGTAGAGTTTCAAGCAGCGCTACTTTACGTTTGGTACCGGATGAGGCTCACAGGGCGACCGCCGTAAGTGCGAATTCCTGAGGACCAGCTGGGACATTTCCGGCGACAACGTCAATCGTCCATTTGCCAGCTTTGGCCTTCTGAACCTCCACAACCTCGACGTTGTTTTTTGCGTCAAGCTTTAGGCTTGTTCCAGCTACAGTCTTCTGATTTCCCACGTAGCGTTTGCCCGACGGACCCGAGACGATCAAGTTCAGGTTGTTCACCAGGTGCTCCCCGGGAGAGTCCGAGTAGCACATAGCGATCCGAAGGCTCTTGCCGCCGGTTGCGACAGCAATGATCGTCGTCGACTTCTGTCCTGTTTTGAGGGCAGGTCCATCGAGTGTGCATAGAGGTGACTTCAAGGAGCGATCCAAATTGACGCGCCCAAACCCTTGGTGCGGATCCGCTATCGTCCCTGCGGGCGCGGTTTTCGGAAGCCGCTGGGCGCCGGCCAATAATGTTGCCTTTAGCAATGCTGCCGACGGATTTGCCAATCCCTGTTCCTTTCGCAGGAATTCCCGTATCAATCCAACAGCACCCGAAGTTAGGGGAGTGGCCATGCTGGTTCCGCCCATGAAGAAATAGCTCTTGTTCGGAGGATAGGCCTTCCAAGCGAAATTATTCGGCGCCAATCTCGTCGATCGGGTCGACAGGATGAAGGTGCCCGGCGCAACCACATCGGGTTTGATTCGATCGTCCTGTGTGGGTCCGCGACTACTAAAGGCAACGACTTGGTCCGCATCGTCGGCCATCGGCGCATCGTGGATGGGATTCACCGGGAAATCGTCAGACCACCAGTCGCCGTAGAGTTCGGAATTAAATTCCGGCCGAAGATTTTCGCAGGCACCCACGGTGATGCAATTCTTCGCGGTGCCAGGCGAAGTCACGCTCATGAGGTTGATTTTGCCGTCGCCATCATTGTCGGATCCGTCGTTCCCGGCAGCAATAACGAAGCAAAAGTCCTTGTGGTCCCAAACAAACTGGTCAAATTGGCGACACTGGTCGTCGTAGGCCCCCGGGTCGCCCCCGCCCCAGGAGTTAGAGTGGATTCGTGCTCCTCGGTTATACGCGTACTGAAATAGCGGAGCCAGGTTGACCGGGATCCCGGCAAGTACGTACCGCTCCTTCTTCAACTTCTCCGGAGCGTCGGGCCGCCATTTCATCTCCTGCTCTACCGCTTGAAAAACGATCTTCGCCTTGGAGGCGTGTCCCCTAATCACAGCCGGACCGTCAGCCGATGCAGCTCCATTGCCAAGTACCGACCCAGAAACATGCGTCCCGTGGCCCGAATCCAAATCCGCTGGTCCGTCGTCTCCGCCTGGATTCATAATCACGGAATTCCAATCAGGAGTGATGGGATAGCTCTTTATCGCAGCAATGCGGCCCGCGAAATCGGGGTGGATGGTGCCTGGTTCCCCGGTGTCGAGTCCGGTGTCGCACACTGCGATGATCTCTCCCTGACCCGCCAATTTCAGGCCGCCTGGCGCTCGTGCGGTATAGTCGTTTCCCATCACAGTGGTGGCTACATTGTTGCTCGGCCGTGGTACCACCCGCTGGCGGACGAACCGCACGCCATGCACTTCAGACAGCTTCTGCACCTGCCTGGTCGTCGCACTATCGGCTTCCTTAGTCCTTAGCAAAAGCAGGCGCGCTTTTGGTTGTTGTGAAATAACCTCGAAGCCCAAGCTGCGGCATGCGCGCGCGATACGGCCAGCGTCTTCGGAAGAAAATATTTCCACGGTGTACACGCCCGGCCTTTCACGTCGGCGTGGGAGCTTAGGGCCTGTACGCTTTTCCAGAACCTGTGGGGCGATCCTGTCTTTGTAAGGAAGATGACCTAACCATCGTACGAAGCGCATTCCGGCGACCTTGCGCACCATTGGCTCTTTGGCCCAAATTACGTATGCAAAATTTCCCCTTGGTTCACGCAGTTTTGCGCCAGTTGCCCGAATTCTCATCAGCCAGTTCTGCTTGATAGGACCAATGAACTGGACCATATAGTGGTGAGGCCCCGGTTTGAGTGGCCGCTCGCTTCGGTAAGCAGCGTGTGGGCGAGTTGAGCCCGTTGAGCTAATACGCGGCTGCGAGGTAGCAATCCTACGGTCACCAAATGAAAGTTCATATTGGGCTGTGATGTCTTCCACAGGAAATTTCCGCGCGAGGGAGCGCGACGTTTTCTCGTCCGCTTCGACCAGAATGAATGCGTCATAACTCTCGATTATTCTTGCGGCTTCACGGATCGCGGCAATGTCTTTCTTCCCGGCATAAACCTTGAGAATGTTTTTCATTGAAGGAGTCTCCTCTCAGGTTTGGTTCGCGGCCTCCGGGAATACACGTCACAATGCGAAACGCCCGATTGATTTGGGTTAAGTCTCGCTTCCAGTGCGATCGCCGGAACAACGCAGACTGACGGGGTTTCCCGGACAAACCCCTTAAGGGTAGTGATTATACCCAAGTCATTTAGTCACATCTATACAATGCCAACCGCACCCTCTAACGGGTTTCGCAAATCCCTCAGACCGCTACGGGGCTGGGATGACAAATCGGCCCTAGCGCAATTACATTTCATGTTGCTCGCGCTCCGACCTCCTCATGCCGCCCGCCAGTAACTTTGCATCGGCAGCCCGGCAGGCAAAGCCCAAAGCACGGCCCAAACGCTCCAAGTGCCGGTTGCCGGAAGGCGACTAGTACCCGAATGACGGGTGGTCCGAATCCAGCGTACTGCCTCGAGGGCGCACGATGACCAACCCACATGGCGGCTGGCACGCCTTTCGCCGGGGTCTCGGCACGAGGTTGAATGAGGCGGGAGTCGATGACACTGAGATTCAGAGCATCCTTCGACACGCCGACTTTCAACCACCCAAGCATTCTATATTCTGCCGAATCGCGAACGGGCCGAGGCGGGGTTGAGGAAACTCGACAAAACTTTACGCACGAAGTACGGTATAAAAGGATAGAGGCTTGGGCTCCTAGCTCAATGGTTAGAGCAATCGGCTCATAATCGATTGGTTCCCGGTTCGAGTCCGGGGGAGCCCACCACAGTCCTGGGGGTCTCTATTTTGTCCAATCCTCGATTTTCAAGTGCTTCAGCCGGCGGAAAGAGCGATCGTTTGTTACCAGAACGGCTTCGACAGCCCACGAGTGAGCCGCGATCATCATATTCAAAATTCCCATGGTGATCCCACCCATCTCAAGGGTGGCTCGCAAATCAGCGTAACGCCTTGCCGCGTTGGAGTCCCACGGCAGAGAATCCACTCGCAGTAGAAATTGATCGATGGCGGTCTTCAGCCGAACGACCTCGCATTTCCGTGCCGCTCCAAACAGTAACTCGGCTTCCGTAACTGCCGAAATCAGAACTTGAGACATGGGCACCTTCATCAACCGTTCACGAACCCGTGGAACATTACCTCTAATGATGTGGCTGGCAGTATTCGTGTCCAGCAAATAGCGTGGGGGCATCAGAAGAGCTTCCGCTTCTGTGGGGGCGTGTCGTCACGCTCGGCCAGAAAATCCGAGGGCACGTCGATGCTCTTCATTAACTCGAAGAAATCCTCCCACGATTCGGGACGCCGCGAGAGGATCACATCTCCCGTAGCCGGATCGCGGCGCACGTACACCTCGGAACCCTCGAACCGATAATCCGAGGGAAGGCGAACCTCTTGACTGCGGCCGTTGCGGAACAGTTTGGCGGTACGGGCCATGATAACCCTTGCGGTACATACCATGGTATATAACCGTGATACAGGTGCAGGTGATACAGGGATACGGGTGCGCGAGGGTTCCTGCGCTTCTGTCGAGAAGAATTCACCACGATCCACTCTCGGATATAGGCAGGACAGTTTTCGAGCTTGATGCTATCCGCCTCGCAACTGGACAGAAATTCAATCGCATCCTGGTTGACGAGTGTCACGTCCCTCAAATCCAAAACCAGCGGAAATCCGCGCCCCCACGTCTTCGGCGACCATTGGTTTGAGACTTTCTAGGATGTTCTAGCCAAACCAGGCGCTCCATCTCGCCATCACCCAAAAGACCAAGCCTGCTCCGTCACCAGATAAAATCGAACCAGCGGCTGAGCCAAACCGAATAGCAAGATTCGTGACGTCGTCGATCAGAGTTCGGGCTCTGCGGCGACAGCCTTTCGCCGCACCTCTTCGAAATAATCGCGCGCGTCGCCTTTGGTGCGAATTCGCGCTACGCGCTCCCGGACGGCCGCGTGGTGCAATTCGCGTGCGACCTCCGTCGGCTGCAGCTCTTTGTCTGTTTGCGAAGCCACAAAAATAAACCCCGGCAAGTTTGGCTGCTCGTCGACGGGTGCTTCGGGTTGCGTTGCCGCGGGCATTTCATCCTGCAGCCCATCTAGCCTCACTTGTTGATGCGCGGCCAACGCCTCTGGCGGAACTTCGCCAAAAACATCTGGCACATCGCGAGGCGCCGCGAGCGACGCAAGTCCGCTCGGATCCAATGCGGCGCGATCGCGTCTTGTTAGTGGATTTAGTTTGAACATACGCTCGACTGTTGCCAGGATTGAACTGTGGTCGTAGGGCCGATGGTCGATGGTATTCGCGGGAATCAACGGCGAAATCACCACCGCCGGAACCCGTGGCCCATACTGATCGAATCGGAATCCGTAGCGATTCGCTCCCGGGAACGCCGGCTGGTCGCCGGGCTCAACTGCGCCGCCCGCTGGAGCAACGTGATCGTAAAATCCTCCATGCTCATCCCACGTGATGATGAACATGCTCGACTCCCACAGCGGCGAATTTCGAATCGCTTGGTAGGTCGCCTTGATTAGCGCTTCGCCCCCGGTCACGCCGTCCAGCGGATGCTGCGAATTTCCCTTCAGATAGTCGGTGGTGACATGCCCGTAATTCGGCTCGATCCACGTGAACTGCGCCGGATAGCTCGGGTCGCTGATGTCCTTCGCGAATTTCGCGTAGCGTCGGATATCCCAGATGTGAATCCCTTTCAACGCGTGCGCGAGCGTGAAGATTTTGTTCCCCGCGTAGATTCGCCACGACAGTCCTTTGACGTCGAAAATACTTCCGTTCTGAAATTGGAATCCGTCGACCGTTTCCCACACCTCTGTTTCCGGGGTGGTCGGGCTATGGTCGAGATCGCCTGAAGATGCGCCCAGAGCGAAGAACCGGTTCGGCCACGTCGGGCCGGGCAGTGAACAGAACCACGAATCGCACACCGCATACGTCCGAGCCAAAGCCGACAATACCGGCAAACGCTCTGGCGTAAAGCATTTCATGACGTCGCCCGGACTCGGTGACTTCGCGGCCACCGCAAAGTTGGAAACGAAACCGCTGTTGTTGATCGCCGGATACGGTCCCCCTTTCGGATACTTGACGGCCGCTCCGCAAAGTTGCTCGAGCACGTCTTCAAATTCATGGTAAGGATCGTTCTTGATCGGATCCACGGCTGGCGGGCCAGCAGGATAATTCGCGCCGTTCCACGAGTTGCTCACCCCAGCCGGCAGCGCGTTGATCTGCGTCGGCGTCTGTGTAACCGCATCGATCCCAGTAAACGGACTCATTCCTAGCATGTGATCGAACGAACGGTTTTCCAGCATCAGCACAAATACATGCTTGATTGGCGGCATGGATGTCCTCCGAATTCCGAGAGGGTACTGGAAATCGACATACATTCCTAGCAAATGATTACAGCATTCGGTTAGCTCCGACAGCCGGCGGCTACTGCTGCACGAAAAGGCACAGCTATTTCCGAGGCGGCCCCACTCCAAGCTAGATATACGTGGATGGTTGATAGAACAAAAGCCGTCGATGCGCAGACAAACTGACGCGCAGATGAAATCTTGGTGATCGAACCGGCGACCCCCGCTTGCGAAGCAAGTGCTCTCCCGGCTGACCTACACGCCCAACTGGGAATCTGGCTACCGCTGCGGAAAAGCATGGTAGGGCGGTGGGGATCGATCGGTGTATTGGCGAGCAACTGCTGACTTCCTTGGATACAAATAACCCTTCTACTCCGCGAGGACTCACGTCGGTAGTTCGGAGTTGCTTCACGGCAAATCTCCCTCCCCGAAAGACTCGATTTTGCCGGAAACTAACCTTCCAAGTGGATCAAGAAAACCGGGGCCGCCCAATGCGGCGAAAGCTACATCGATCAAAACCGCACGATTCGCTTCGTTCAAGATGTTCTCCGTGCGGCTCAAAAAAGACAGCCCGGGGAACGGAGAGAAAGCGTTAAGGAGAAGCTGCGAGTAAGGTAAACTCGGGTGGCGGAGAAAAGCGGAAGAGTGGCGGGAATCGATTCGTTAAACCCAGGAGCAAGGTCATGAATGAGAAAACGCGGAGTGTGTGGGTAGTGGCGGCAGTCGCGATGTTCGTGGTTGTGGTGGGACTGATGCAGGCAGCTCAACAAGGAACGGTTCTGGTGTTGAACGGATACACAGAAACCGTGCCGGTGATGCAGGTAAATGGGAAGAACTATGTGAACGTGGAAGCGCTGGCGCGGGCGACGAACGGGTCGATGAGTTTCAACGGAAATCAAATTGTGCTGACGTTGCCGGCAGCGGGATCCGGAGGGGGAGCGGCGGCATCGCAACAGGCGGCTCCGGCGGCGAGCCAGAACACGGGATTCTCAAAGGAATTTTTGACGGCGGCGATTGAGGAGATGTCAACCTTGAGGGAATGGCACAGTGCGCTGGCGAGTGCGATTGCGAACGGGTTTCCAGTTACCGGAGAGCTCGTAGCGCCGTACCAGGCACAGGCGGCGACCAATCTGGGGTTGATGCAGGTGGCGGTGTCGACGCAATCAGACCAAGGCGCGGCACAATTGATCAGCAACGCATACCAGAAAATGAAGCAACTGAGCGACAAGTACGTGGCAAAGAGAACTAATCTGGAATTTGTGGGGCCGAATGCGCTGAAGAATGACCCGCTGGATCAAAGCTTAATCGCATGCGGGAAGTCGCTGAGGTCAATGGCGGGGAGTGGGCAGTTTGTGGACGACGGTACGTGCGATTGAGGGAACGGTTTTAAGAGAACTAGCAGAAAATCGCCCGAGTCGGACGATTTTCTCCGGCCACCGGCTCCAAGATCTTTTATGAAGACTCCGCCCGAGCAAATTCCCGTATCAGAATCCCAAAATTCTCCCAAAGAAGTTTGAGGGCGCAGTTGGTTGTTCCCTCTCCCATGAAAGCAAAAGCTTGCCTTGTTGTTGGCGCACCAATTAGAGGAATCTTACTAGACGAAAATGCTTCGCGCGCCCTTTAGGCTTCACTAGATGGCATGCGCGATTTGCAGGCCTGCAGAGTTCTTCTATCGAGACCGTCGCGATCCTGTCAGACGTTTTCCATGCCAAGCGCTTCGGAACAGCGAGAATCGAAGCGTCGATTGAAGGAACTTCCTTTGCGCCTGTGCACCGACCGGCGCGACTCCCCAAAACTCACGGGCGAGCGCGTCGGGGGCAAGTTGCGGGTACAGCATCATCGGGATTGGGTGTAAAGCAAACGCTCTCTCGCAAGCGTCGGCGGACGACAATCGTGCGCCCAACAGTACATAAAATGCCTTTATCCATTGCACCAGCGTCTTGAGTTCGAGCGGTTCGAGAGCAAAGATGACGCTGGTGGCAGGCAAAAGCTTTGGTAATCCAATGCCTTGATACCTTTGATAGGGTCAAACCAAACTCACCCATCATCTGCCGTACTTGCTCTTCAAGTTAGCAAAGCACTTCCGCAGCCCTTCTTTCAGATCATCTTGTATTTCCCAGAAGATGGCAGGAATGTCGCCGACGTCAAACGGCAGCTCCGTTCCTTTTCTTGCGGTCATGATCACGTCTTTGCCGAGAGCTCGCGCGAAACCAACCTCGTAGAAGACGTTGGGGCTGCCCTCACTAACATCAGCTATGACAATGCCGGATCCACGAATGCCCTTTTCGACGCGAGGAATAATTCGCTCAAGAGATCCAGACTCGTCGGGCCGCTCCGCCACGAAACCGAATTCCTTACAAACTTCCTTGCAGGAGGCATAGACATCACGGAACTCTCTTTTAAACGACATGATTGTGAAAACGCTTCGAGGCATAACCATTCGTTCAGCAAGCGCAACTACCTCCTTCACGTGCTGCGAGATGTCGGTCGAGACTTGGTTGAGTGTTTCGTAGTCCTCGGCTATCGTCGGGGAGATCATCCGAAGACGCGTCAACTCCTGATCATAGATCGTCTCACCGGCGCCACCGAAGCGAGGAATCCCCAAGATTGGCTTTCTTGCGTAAAAAGCCCAGTTTTTGGCCAAGAAGGTACCGTCGCGCCCTGCAATAAATATTGTTGCGTCTGCCAGCTCTATCTGCTCTGGAACCCTTAGCTCCGCGTGGTTCATCAGCCAGTCTGGAAGGGACGATAGTCGAACCCTGCCAATTTCATGAACCTGTTGGTAACTCCTCAATCGGTAGCTGATAATCGAGGCATCAGAATTTCCGCCGTTACTATCCAGCCACGCCTTGGCGGCGCCCGCAACTTCCTTATCGACGGAACCTTGGCAACCATTCAGAAGGACATGGTGCTGCTGGACAATCTCCCTACCTAGAGCAGCGACAAATTCCCGGCACAACTCTGGTTCTCGCGGAACTTCCCGCAAAGAGCCTCCAACTAAGATGCGCATATTCCCTCTTAAATCAAATACATCTTACCGCTGATTGATCCCAAGAGTCAGCGGTGGGATTCGAAAGGCACCGGACATTCATATGAAATCAATTCGAATTTACACCAATTTGCGTTCAAGTCCCCCGCGTCGTAACTGCCTGAGGAATATGGGAAAGTCCGATATTTTCAGAACGGGCCAGAAGAGCGGTCAGTTTGTGAGTCCGCTGCTCTAACCGCTGAGCTACGAGCTCCCGAAACGGAAGCTTATCCAGCATATCCTGATCACGTCCAGGGTGTAAGCCACGCCTTTGAGTTTCTTTATCGTGCCGCCTTCGGTATTCTCCAATGCCAATCGGGCTGTCCTTGCGAACGCATGCCTTGGTCGGGTTACATTTAGATGGCGCAATACGTCAGATCGAAATCCATTCGCGTTTCATGCGAAAATGTCGCTGGATGAAACACACAGTCTTGTTTCGCTGGCGCCAGAGATCCCGTAGTTTCCTTCAGCCTGGCGCCTGGCGCATCGTTTTCTTCGCGCTACTTCTCGGCTATGGCTGGGCGCCGAAGACCAACGCTCAGGAGCCTCCCTCCAACCCAACTGCTAGCCAAAGCCAAAGCGGAACGAGCACTGGGGGTGCGCATGCCCCGGTGAAAGATGCGCAGCAACGGCCGATTACAGCGGGCGGATTCGTGAGTGGGGCACCGGTGATTTATGTCGACATCACGCACGCGGCAGGGCTCGACAAGTTTCATCACCACGCTGGTTCGCCAGAGAAGAGGACCATTCTGGAGAAACTGTTTCCGGCCGCGGCTCACCACGTGAAGTGAGCTTGCGCCTCACAAATTCGCGCCGGCTACCAAAGCGAAGCGACCGTTTAGTACTAGACCGTACAATCCGTTACTTAACATGCATCTCATTTCCATGCGTCGTCCCTCTTGCGTTCATTTACTAGGCGAAAACCCCGAAACGAGGGACAATCGGGACCAAGGAGACGCTGCCCGCCTCGTGCACATCATGTTCGAATCCCCCGATGATGTGACCTCGACTCCCAAGCGGCGTGCTCACCCGCGTTTGCGGGTTGATTCGCTTGCTCCCATTGATCTCGGGGGCACCACTGGCACCATCCTCAACGTTAGCGAGGGTGGGTTGGCAGCGCGAGTGCCGGTCACGTTGACCCCGCACTCACAGGTTCCTCGCATACAATTCCGCCTGCCAATATCGGAGAGTTGGCTCGAAGTCAACGGACAGATCGTGTGGGTAAGTAGATCGAGAACGGAAGTGGGCATAAAGTTCGTTGGCCTGCAGGAAGAAACTCGCCGCAAATTACGACGCTGGATTTCCCAACAGCGATCGCAACCCCCGTTTGAAAAGGAAATCGAAATGGATGGGCGGACTAACCAACTCTCAAGTCCGGTCTCTGCTTGTCATCTTCGGGAGGTTCGCCTCGATCAGGATTGGCAACCCTTCGCAAACGGTTGGAGGGAGTGCAACAGTCGCTTTCACGAGCACACCATTCACTGCGATCCCGACTGGATGGAGGAACATTTCAAGCGGCAAAAAGAAAACGTACGCATATATTTCTTCGAGCGCGAGAGCCAAATCATTGGCGCTGTGCCGTTTGTCCTCTCCAATCAGCGACTCCTGTGCGAGTTGGGCCCGTTTGTCGCGGCCAAACTTCCATTTCGTTTCTTGACCTTACAGGGATACACACCCAATATGCCCGCGGAAACTTCCTTCTACGACATGCTGTTTGATCGGATCTTGCAAGCCGAATTTGACGTGATTCAGTTGTCTCACGTTAAAACTCCATCTTTCCTTTGGAGCTATTTACGCAGCAGCCCAATGATCCGGGAATTCTTCTCCTTCTATACACCGTGGGGGGTATCGTCCCACTCGTTGATTCACCTTAGTGGATCGTTTGCGAGTTACATGAATAAGTTTTCTCCGAAAGCGCGGAAGAACCGCCGTCGTGAGATCAGAAGACTGCGCGCCTGCGGGGATATGCAGTTCATGCGAGTTACCAAGCTATCTCAGATCGATGAATTTCTGGAGGCCGCACACGAGATCTCCCAGAAGACATGGCAGTTCGTTCGATATCGCTGGGGGATCGGCGCACGGGACCTTGACGTGGTGAGAAGTGAAATGCATTTTCTGGCGCAGCGCGGTTGGTTGCGCGGTTACCTGCTCAAGTGCGGTACCGCGCCATGCTCCTTCATTATCGGACAGCAGTATGGCCAAACCCTGTATACCGCTGCTGCCGGAGTGCACCCCGACTGGAGAAGTTATAGCGCCGGAACAGTTCTCTTGCTGCTTGTTCTGGAGGACCTATTCAACGAAAACTCGATTCAGTTTTATGACTTGGCTGGCCATGCGAAGTACAAAGAACATTTTGCCAATGAAAGCTATCAAGAAGCTTTTGTGTACCTCTTCAGGCGGCGCGCGTATCCTCTCTTGGCAAGCGGCATCTACCGCACGTGCAGGGTAACTTCGAGGACCGCAGGCGCGGTATTGGACAAACTCAATTTGAAATCACGAGTGCGGCGACTGAGGTGGGACTGATTTCGATTCAAACCCTTCGGTTCGGCGCTAGCGGTCAGGAACTCATCGACGGTGGCGCTGCTTCTTCGCTGGCCCCAAATTCGCGATTCGGCTGGCTCCCCATGGTGAACACGAAGGTTCCGCCATTGGCGATATCCGCGTGCTTAAACCACACCTTGCTGTATGGCTTCCCGTTGAACGTCACCGACTGGATGTACAGATCGTCCGGCGATTTCCGCTTTGCTTCGACAATTAATTCCTTGCCGCTCGCCAACTTCACGATCACGCGATCGAACAGTGGCGCTCCAAACACGTAGTTCGCGCTTACCGGGTCGACGGCATAAAAACCCAGCGCGCTCATCACGTACCACGCCGACATCTGTCCGCAATCTTCATTTCCCGCTAACCCGTCGGGCTGGTTGTCGTACATGGTCTCGAGCAAACTCCGCACCCGCGCTTGGGTCTTAAACGGCGCTCCTGCGTAACAATACAAATACGCAATGTGGTGGCTTGGCTCATTCCCGTGCGCGTACTGGCCAACAAGCCCGGCAATGTCCGGCGGTGCATCTGGAGGCAGGTCTGGCGCGGCGCTGAACAGTCCGTCGAGTTTAGCGACCAGAGCTTCCCGGCCGCCCAGCAATTCTGCCAAGCCCTTCGGATCGTGTTGCACGGAAAAAGTCGTCACCCACGGATTCGATTCCGTGTAGTCTCGCCATTTTTTCGAATGACCAATCTCAATCGGGCTGAACGGCTCCGCCCATTTTCCGTCGGCCAATTGCGGCCGCATGAACGAAGTCTGCTGGTCATACAGATTCCGATAATTTTTGGCGTTCTTCAGCAGTTGCGCCGAATCTCCTGTCGCCCCCACTGCACGGGCCACATGCGCTGCGGCCCAGTCATCGTAGGCATAGTCCAAAGTTTTGCTGACCGATTCGCCTTCCAAATCGCACGGGATAAAGCCCATCTTCCGGTAATAGGTGAGCCCCTGATAGTCGTCCTCCAGCGCGCGTTTCTTCACCATCGGATAAGCCTTGGTGAAATCAATCCCCTGAAAGCCTTTTGCGTGCGCTTCCGCGATGACCACTACCGAATGGTAGCCGGTCATGCAGAATGTTTCCTTGGAATGCAGAGGCCAGATCGGCATCCCCGCCGGGCTCTCATTGGACATCCGGATCAGGCAGTTCACCAGGTCCGGAACGCGTTGGCCCTGCACAAGCGTAAACAATGGGTGCGTCGCGCGATACGTGTCCCACAGCGAAAACGTGCTGTAACTATGCTGTCCCGCCGGTAGCTGATGCACCTTGCCGTCCATGCCCCGGTATTGTCCATCTACGTCGTCGAACAGCGTTGGCGCCACCAGCGTGTGATATAGACCGGTATAAAAAATCTCTTTCTGCTTCTGGTTATCTGAATCGACGATCAGTGTCGACAGCTCACGGTTCCAAGCTGCGTGCGCTTGCGCTCTCACCTTGTCGAAATCCCAGTCCGGAATCTCTGCCTCAAGATTCTTCATTGCGCCTTCCGCATTCACGCTGGAGAGGCCGGTCTTCACGAAAATAACATCGCCTTCCTTCGTGTTGTAGTACAGCAGGCATTTCAGAGAGGTGCCCTTAGTATCTGTTACTGACCTGTCGAGTTTCTTTTCGTCCGACACAATTTCCGCGCGGGTGAACGGCTTCGAGAACTTCATCGCAAAATAGATCTCTCGCCCGCTGGCCCACAATTTGGTGCTTCGGCCGCCAGTGATCGTGTCGTTGCCAATAATTTTCAGGTTTGACCAGTTAATCAGATTGGGCGAGATGTCGTCCGCATGCACCAGATCGAGAATGAAATGGCTCGTATCGCTTTTCGGAAAAGTATATTTGTGGATGCCCGCGCGCTCTGTGGCGCTCAGTTCAGCGTGAATCCCATAGTCCTTCAACAGAACGGAGTAATAACCCGGTACGGCAACTTCATCGTCATGCGAAAAACGCGACCGATACCCTTCTTGCGGATTCTCCCGGCTACCCGGCACGGTCTTTGCCGGACCCGTTCCCGGCATCAGCAGAAAGTCCAGCAAGTCTGCTGCGCCGGTCCCGCTCAAGTGCGTGTGGCTGAAGCCCATCAGCGATGTGTCTGAGTAGTGATACCCCGAGCAATAATCCCAGCCCTCGTTGTAGGTGTCTGGACTGAGTTGCACCATGCCAAACGGCATCGTGGCGCCAGGATAAGTGTGCCCATGCCCGCCCGTCCCAATTTTGATCTTCACGTATTTCGTCAGATCCGGCGCGGCGACTGGCTCCGCAAGAGCCAGCGCAAATTTCCCTCCAATTCCCTTCGAATCCACCAGGCCCGCAGCGGAGGCCGCGGAAACCGCACCGATAAATCTTCTTCTCGTGATCATTTTTGTCCCATTCTGTTTTAAATCTAATTTCGATCTTAACACTGCGCCGCAGCATTCTTTCAAACAACTCGCACACCGCAATGTCCGCTCGAAATACTTTCTTGTCGCCAAACCATCAGAAAAAGAGATAATCGCCCTGCATGCCGGGCGCTTGGCAATCCCCTTAACGTCGAGGGTGCTCTCATTTTCAGGACCACAAACAACTCCAACGCTAGCCGTACTCGGAAAGCAGTCGCATGAAACTTCCCAAGTGGTTGCTTCTTGCCCTGCTCGTACCAATCTTGTGGGGAGTTTGGGGCGCGCTCATGGAGATTCCCGAGAAATTGATTCATCCCTCCTTCCCGTCCACGCTCGGCTACGTGGTTTGGTCTCTCACCATGATCCCCTTCGCCATCATCGCCATTCGCAATGCTCATTGGAAATTGGAACTGGACTCGAAATCGATTCTCTATGGTTGCGCCGTGGGCTTTTCCGGAGCTATGGGGCAACTGCTGCTCTTCTGGGTGCTCACCAAAGGGCCTGCCTACATTATTTTCCCGATCATCTGCTTGTCGCCTGTAGTGACCATCATCCTTTCTGCCACACTGCTGAAGGAAAGAACCTATCCGCTGGCGCTCACCGGAATCATCTCATCCATACCAGCAATTCTTTTCTTATCGCTTCAGGAACCCACGAACAGCCCCGTTCACGGCTACGCATGGCTCCTGGTGACACTTGCCATCTTCTTTGCTTGGGGCTTGCAAGCTTATTTTATGAAGTCCTCGGCCAATTCCATCTCTTCCGAAGGATTGTTTTTCTACATGGCGGTCACCGGGCTTGCCTTGAGTCCAATTGCTCTTTTGATGACCGATTTCTCCGCTCCGATTAATTGGAGCCTGTCTGGACCCTATCTCACAGCCGCGATCCAGAGTCTCAACTCCCTGGGATGCCTGCTGTTCGTCTACGCCGTGCGTTACGGCAAAGCCATCATCGTTGTTCCTATGGTCAACGGGCTGTTCCCTCTCGTGACCATCGTGCTCTCGCTGCTCATCTACCGGCAGATTCCCACTCGTTACAATCTCGCCGGCATGGTGTTGGCTCTGATTGCCATATTCCTGATGGCCTTCGATGAGGTGCGCCACTCTCCCCCCTCTTAACAGTTTGCGTGGTAACTCCCGCAGCTCAGGAGCGCACGACTTCCCAGTTTGCGGAACACCCATAGTTCGTCGTCATCCGGAGCGAAGCGAGAGATCTGCTTTTCGTAAAATGCCAAGGAGCAATCAAATTCCGAAGCCCGTTCAAAATGCGAACGAAATTCGGATGACAATTCTGGGAGTTTTTCCGCTGCCAGTTCCATGTGGCGTCTGGAGCGCATGGCTTCCGCCATGCCGTAAGCGCCCTTACAATCCATCCGGCTTTAGCCGCTGAAGGCTTCTTTTTCGCGTTGTCACACAGACTCACTAGGCCACCAGGCGCGTCGCAGCTACTCCACCAACTGCAGGTTCAGCGCGATGCGTACCCCGTTCACCAGCACCTGACTTTTATCGATCAGCTCCTGGTTGGTAATTTCGGAATTAGCGAACTTCCGCGCCAGATTCTTCGGGCACAGGTATTCCAATGCTTCCGAGCGCTCCTTGCCATTGCTCGTAAATGGCAAAGCGTTCACCACCGAGAAATTGTAGAAGTCGATTGGCGCGTCGTCCGGCACTTCGTCCAAAATGTCTTTCATCTTCGGCGCCAAAAACAAGTCGAACGTTTGCGCCGCACGCTTGTAGATTGACGATTTCTCCGGGTCGAAGCGCAGCGTATTGCGCAGTGTCATCTGCAAAGCCATCTCCTTGTTGATCACCACAAAAGCCGGTGGGTCATAGTCCACAAACTGAAACTTCGCCTTGCCATCGCTCGCCAGCGCGACAAGTTGCGAATGGTATTTCGCCTCCAGCTTGTCCGCATCTTCCGCAGTGGCCGCCGGCCTAGACTGCGACAGGTCCGGCTTGGCTTTTGCGCTCGGAGAAGAGTCGATCACTGCAGCGTTCCCCGGCGGAGCCAAATTCGGATTCGTGTGGCTCAGACGGCTCATCGAAGTTGAGGCGCCAGCGCTCGAAGACGAATCGATCTTCTTGGTTTTGTTTCGCGACTGCGTGTCGACAACTGTTGGATCGCGATCCAGCAGGTTTAACCCGTAATCCTCGCCGCCAATATAAATCATGGAGCGATTCAGGATGTCTTGCCTCGATTGATCGTTTGTCGTCTGCGACATCAAAAATGCGTCTTTCACTTCGAGTACGACCACTAGGGTCTCCTTGCCTTCGTAATCGAAAGATTTGTCATGCTCTCGGGCATGGTAGGCGATTTCGAAGCCGATCGCATCGAAGTTGCCGTCGGGTGGAACCGTCTGGGTGATGACTTGCAAACACGGAAGGATGATGTCGCGAAAGGTTCTGGCAGCGCGTTCATTGCGAGTCAATTTCTCCGTGTTGTACGCCGCGCTGTAATTCCCCGTAACCTTCAGAACCGTTCGGTCCCGGAATTTCACGAACTCCAGTCCTCGCGAATCAGACTCCGCCTGCTTCGACGGCTCCACGCCAACGTATCGGCTCAAATAGAACGGAAAGGGAAAATGCAGTTTCGCAATCGCTTGGTTCATACTCTTCAGCTGAGGAAAGTACTGAGTTTCGAGAGCCTTCAGATCGGGATTGCGGATTTCGTTGGGACTGATCTGCGCCAACACCGCGGCTGGGAGGCAGCTAAGCAACAGTGCAACGCAATAGATTCGAGCAACTACGCAGGAGCGCGTGAAATTCATCTTATGAGTCTAGCATCTACTATTTGGCGGTGTACTGCGATCCCGGCCGTCCAGGCTTCTGATAGGGCGGTTGCGCGATGGCTCGAGTGAATGCAATCACTTCCTTGATTTCTGTCGCAGTCAGGGTCTTCCCATACGGCGGCATCATTGTCGATTTGCCTAGTGCGCTGCCGCCGAGGGTGATGATGTTCTGCATAAACTCATCGCTCTCGCCGTTCAGTTTTTCGCCGTCATTCAGCAACGGAGGAACCGGCGTAAGATTGCTTCGGTTCGACGGACCCGCCGGGCTGGCATCGGCATGGCACCATACGCAATATTGATAGAAGATGCGTTTGCCCTGCGATTCCTGGTATCCGAGACTGGTCAGTTTCGTGGCTGTCATTCCAATCCGCTTCGGTGTCGTATGCTCCAAACGCCTCGTCTGGCTTGATCGCCGCTGCTGACTTCTTGCAACCGTTCAATGCAGCGGCGCACAACACTCCAGCCGCCAGCATCGCCACCAGTAAGATTTTGGATTTCATCGCCCGGCTCCCTGCGCTACGGGATGCAAATTCGCCGAGCTCTTCGACGTCAGCGGACTGATGCTGGCCCGCAAGGACATCAAGTAAGCCGTCAGAGCTCGTATCTCATCGTCAGTAAAATTGCGTCTCGGCTCAATCGTGTCCGCTTGCAAAGCTTGCGGATTGCGCAGCCAAGCTTCGATCCACGCTGGCGTCAGCCAATTTCCGGCATTGTTCAAGTTCGGTCCAACGTAACCGCCGCTCCCACCAATGGTGTGGCACGACTGGCACTGATATTTCACTTCGTATAGTTGCTTGCCCATGGCCACCATCGCCGGCGTGAATTGCGCGGCGTTCGCGCTACCCGGATTTACGTCCGGCTTCTGCACAGCCATCGAAAGATATTCAGCCACGATCGCGGCTTCCTTGTCGCTCATATTGAACTGTGGCATCCGCAAAATCAGTGTCGGACGAATCGTTTGCGGGTTCTTCAAAAAGTCCGCAATCCATTTCTTCTGAGCGCGGCTGCCTTCATAAGACAGATCAGGGGCAACTGTGGCGCCATAACCATTGAACCGGTGGCACGCGTAGCATTTATAGCGCTCGTAGACTTCCGCGAAATCTCCCACTGCCTGAAAGGACGCTTCATTCTTCGGAATCACCAGATGCTGCAGCGCGCTCGTAGCCTTTGGCCCGGTCTCGCTCAGCAACGCCGTCGTCACTGCCTCCAGGTCCGCCGGGTTCCACGCGTACTGAGGCATCCGCGCCGCCGGGTTCACCGCCATAGGATCCTGCAGCTTGGCCTGAATATAAGCTGGTAGATTGTGCGGGATTTTCGCTTTGCCGAATTCAAGCTCGGAAGCATTCTTAGCCCCCAAAGCGGTCAGGTCCGGCCCAAATTCCTTTTGCGGACTCACACCCTGCAAACCATGGCAACTCGCGCAACCCTTTTCGGAAAACAGTCTTTTGCCGAGTTTGATCTCGTCGTCGCTCGCAGCGCCGAGTTGCGGCACGCCGGTCAGCAAGTCGGAATCCGTCAGCTTATTCATCACGTACTGCGAAACCTTGTAAAGGTCCTCGTCGCTCCAGCCGTACTGCGGCATGTTCGCGTGCGCCAGGTAGCCTTTCGGATTCTTCAGCCACGCAACCAGCCACTCCCCGTTAACCTTGCTTCCTACCTTCGTCAGTTCCGGCGCGATGTTCCCGCCGATCAGTTTTGTTTCGCCTGCGCGAGTAACCGCCACGGGATGGCACGTCGTGCACATCATCTGCCGGAAGCGCACTTCGCCTTGCGGCACCAAATCAGGTTTCTTGCTCCACGAGGCAACGATCGCCGCATTGATTTTGTAGGTCTCAAGCGGCTTGGCTTTTTGCACGCTCAGGAATCCCGAGAGCGCCCTGACCTCGTCCTCCTTCAAACGAAATTGCGGCATGCGTGATTCATCGCCGCTCTCATAGCCGTTGACGGTGGCATTCCCGTCTTTGTCGACAACATTCCGCGGATCTTTCAGCCATTTGTAAATCCATTCGCGCGAAACTTTGTACCCCACGCTCGAAAGATCCGGCCCCAAGAACGGCTTTTCGATATTCGACAGTTTGTGGCAGCCCTGGCAATTCAATCGCGAAAGCAGTTCCCTACCGCGCGCCAGCTGTGGCGTTTCCTTGATGTCCTGGTGATGACAACTTCCGCACGACGCTTGCAGATAGTGTGCCGGCAGTATGGGCTGCTCCCAGGCCAGCGTCGTTTCATGCGCCTCCGCGACTTCCGTGGCCGGTCCCTGCCCGCGATGGCACATCGTGCAACCCCAATCGCGCGCATTGTGCGGGATGGGTGGGTGCGCGCGAAATGGCTGCGGCACTGAGTTGTCTGCCAGGCTTGCCTGTGTCATGCCCTGATGGCAAGTCGTGCAGCGGTCCACAACGTTGATTCCCGGCAGCCAGATCTGATCGATATTCGGATTGTAGTCCGCCAGAAGTTTCTTCGTGTCGGGTCGCCCTTGCGCAAATCTTACGAACGACCGCTTGTACTTTTTCCATTCAGACCGAAAGTCTTTCACCGGAGAAATCGCAAGAACCAAAACACAAAGAACTGTGGCCACCGCAAATGCCAGCCGCATGCGGTACGACAATTTACCCATCTCTTCAGCCGGCATGCGTCCCCCAAGGCCACACCCAGGACCAGCCCGGGCCTCGAAAAAATGTCCCCACAACGGTCAAGCAAAGCGCCGTGGCGATGAACCACGTCATCACCCACCACGAAAGTGCTTTCTGCCGCAGCGTGTACATCCAACCCGCTGTCGCCTTCGAATAGTAGGAAGCTACCAGCAGCGCCGCGACCGAAACCGTCGGCACAATAATCGTCCATGCATCCACCACCGCCAGCAGGATTAGCAGCGCGATCGTTACCCCAACCACGGTCATGAATCGTCTCGCAGCATTCTTTCTCCCACAGCGGCTTCCCTTCCACATTCACGTGAAAATAGGGAATGACAATCAGCCCCATCAACACCAGCGTGGGGATCAATACGCCGGCAACAAACGGCGGAAAGAAGTGCAGCAGTTCCTGCAATCCCAGGAAGTACCACGGCGCCTTCGCGGGGTTTGGCGTGAGCAACGGATTCGCCAGCTGTTCGAGCGGTGCATCCCAGAACAACGCGATCACCACCATCGCGATCACCAGCACTTCAAAAACGATCGCTTCCCGCACTAACAGATGTGGGTACGTCATGAGTTGCGGACCGTGTTCGTCCTTCACCTTCGCGGAAGTATTCCGCGTGATGAACACGATCCGCCGTGGCTCTTTTTTTGCGTCCGAACTGAAGCCGGTTTCGATTTTAGCTTTTTCCATCATCGTCTTTTGACCTTACCGTCAACCCGCCATCCTTCTGCACACGCCAGAAATGCACGCCGATTAGCAGGAAGGCCAGCAACGGAAGAATCACTACGTGGAGCACATAAAAGCGCAGCAGCGCGTTTTCTCCTACGATGTTTCCGCCCAGCGCAACAAATCGCACCTTGCTCCCTACGATGGGCATCGCCGAAATGATGTTGGTTCCTACCGTCACCGCCCAAAAAGCCAACTGGTCCCACGGCAGCAAGTAGCCCGTGTAACTTAGAAACAACGTTACCAGAAGTAGAAACACCCCGACTACCCAATTGAATTCATGCGGAGGCTTATATCCGCCGCGGTAAAACACGTGGAACATGTGCCAGAAAACCAGCAGCACCATCAGGTGCGCCCCTATCCGGTGCATGTTCCGCAGAAACACGCCGTTCGATACCACGAAACGCAAATCCTTCATGTCGTGATACGCATTCGGCACGGCCGGGTGGTAATAGAACATCAGCAGCACGCCCGTAACGACCAGTAACAAGAACAACAGAAACGACAGCGATCCGAGATAGTATGCCGCGCGAACCCGCAACGACTTTTCGCGCACCTTAACGGGCAACCAGTGCAGAAAGAGATTCCCAAACACCGCGACGCTGCGTGTCCGGTTGGTAAGCGCCGGGCCGCGGCGGAAAATCGACTTCCAGACCCGCGTGGTCCGGAGATTTTCGAGAGCAGTGTTCAATGGCGTGGCCATGGATATAATCAAACCTTCAGGACCTGCTCGGCTTTGATCGTCTGCAGCTTGTCGACCACCAATTCCCCATCCACCGTTAGCGAAATCGCATAATGCGGCAGTGGCCGCGGCGCAGGGCCTTCCAGCTTCTTTCCTTCCGGCGTGAATTTACTGCCGTGGCACGGGCAGGCAATCATGTTCGTTTCGGGTTTCCACTGCGTCACGCAGCCGAGGTGTGTGCACACGGCGGATACGGCGTAAAATCCCCCGGAAGTTCTCACGATGTAGACTTGCTGCTCCTGCAAAAACGTAACCGAGTTAACTGGATACAAATCGGGATTCCCTGCGCGAAACGTTGTAGACGGCTCAAACAAAACGTTGGGTGAAAAATATTGATAGGTAAGCGCGGCGCCGCCCAGTCCTGCGACTCCCAACGCGCCCAATGTGATTTCGCTAAGAAAATCACGCCGTGTCAGTCCAGGCATTGCGATGGCGTGGTCCGCTGCCGATTTTTCCGTGGTGTCACTCATGGCCTCAGAACGATCTCCTCTTTCAGAATCAAGCCCGGCTCCTGTTCAAACACTTCAAACGCTTCCATGGAAATCGTGCGAGCGGGACAGCGTTCCGCACAAAGCCCACAGCGGATGCAAACGGTCTCATCCTTGACCATCACGGAACCCTCGATTTGTGTCAGTTCGTCCGCCGAAATATGCTGCAGCTCTATCGGCCGCAACTCCTGTTCGTTCCGCAGCCGTTCCTGGTCTTCTTCCGTAAACGCAAACTCTTTCAGCGGCACAAGCGAGAGGCAATTCTCTGGGCACACATCCACGCAACCGCCGCACAGGATGCATTCAGTGCCGCTCGCCTCCGTGCCTTCAAAAATGGTATTGATCCAGCATTTCAGGCAGCGGCTAGCCTCCGCGCGTGCCTGCTGCTCGGTGAATCCGGTCTCAACTTCGGCCACTCCCGTTCGGCGATCGATAGGAAGCGCCGGCACCGGTAGCCGTGAGTATTCGTCGTAGTGCGCCGCCATTTCGTGGTGATCCACCACCGTGATCTGCACGTATTTCGCTTTCGGCTTCCACTCCGGTCCGCGAAGATACTTGTCGATCTCGATGGCGGCTTTCTTCCCATCCGCCACGGCATTGATGATCAGCCGTGGACCAAACGCGATGTCACCGGCCGCAAAAATCCCCACAGCCGTGGTCATCAACGTATCGGGATTGATTTTCAGCGTTCCTTGGCGCGTGGTTTCAATTCCGTCCGCAGGTTTCAGGAAGGATGTATCCGAGGACTGCCCAATCGCCAGAATCACCGTGTCGCAGGGAATAACGGATTCTGTGCCTTGGGCAAACTTTGGACTGAACCGCTTATTCTCGTCAAAAACGGAAAGGCACTTGATCACTTCCAGCCCCGTCAACTTGCCATCTTTCCCGACAAACTGTTTTGGACCCAGCGAAGGCCCGAGTATCATTCCCTCCAGCAGTCCTTCTTCGATCTCTTCTTCAGCAGCGGGCATCTCCGCGCGCGACTCCAGGCAAACCAGCAGCACTTCCCTTGCACCCATACGCAGCGCGGCGCGCGACACGTCCATGAATTCCTTCATGGCCACGTCCATCTCGCTCGAAGTCAGTTCGTTCGGCAGCCCGCCTTCCGAGGCCATCTTCTGCTGTTCGCGCATTGCGGAACGCGCCACGTCAATCGCAACGTTCCCGCCTCCAATCACCACAACCCGTTTGCCCACTTCAAAACGGTAGCCCAGGTTAACGTTCAACAAAAAATCGATCCCCTTTACCACTCCATCCAGCTCATGACCCGGAAGATTCAAGTCGCGGCTACGATGCAGCCCAAACGTCATCAAAATGGATTTGTAGCCTTGCCGCTTCAGATCTTCCAAAGAAAAATCCCGGCCCAAACGCATGTTCAGTTTCAGCTCGGGTCCCATATCCAGAATTTCCCGGATTTGCGCCTGCAGCACATCGCGCGGCAGCCGGTATTCCGGAATCCCCAGATGCATCATCCCGCCAGGCACCGCCGCGGCTTCGAATACCGTCACCGGATACCCCAGCAACGCCAAGTCGTGCGCCGCCGACATTCCCGCCGGCCCGGAACCAATCACCGCGACTTTCTCTGCATGTTTTACGCGTGGCTTCTCCGAAAAAACGTCAATCGGATTCCGCGACTCCGGTCCGTAACGCTCCGTCACGAAGCGCTTCAACGCTCGAATGGAGATTGGCGCGTCAAACTGTCCGCGTCTGCAAGCTGGCTCGCACGGATGACCGCACACGCGACCGCAAATGGATGCAAACGGATTGGGGATCCGGGCGTAGCGGTAGGCTTGTTCGTATTTTCCCTCCGCGATCAACGACACGTACCGTCCAGCCTGTGTGTGGACAGGGCATGCCTGCATGCAAGGGAAGTTAGACTCCAGCCACTCTAGATCGACAACTTTTGTCCGTGTCGTCAACTGGTCCGCTCCGCCCGCGCGTTTGGTTTTCGTCTTTACTTCTTGACCGTCAGATCGGCGGTTGCGCCAGAAGCGGTCACTTCCACGGCTTGCGTGGTTACTTTGCCGTCCTCGCTCCAGGTCTTTAGGGTGTACTTGCCCGCTGGCACGTTCTTAATATCGTAGTTGCCGTCTTTGTCCGTCACCGCGAAATAGGGCGTGGGCGCAACTACGATGTAGCCGTTCATTTCCGGATGGACATTGCAGAGCAGAGAAGCAACGCCAACGTCATTAAACTGAAATGTCTTCTTCTCGCCCTTTGGCCACGTGCCCAAGTTGTGCGCCAGCTTCTTGTTGCCGCTGATACTGGGCCAGTACACGTTGTGACCCACCGGGTCGCTATTCAAAAATTCCACCGTCGTCCCCACTTGCACCACCATCACGTGCGGCATGAACGACATCTTCTGTTGGTCCATCACCGGCTTCGTTGTTGGCGCGTCGAACTTTTTGTCTGGAATTGCATCAACGTACACCGCGATGTTTTCCGCCGATTTGATCCCCTGTACGCTGACCTTTCCTTTGATATCTCCCGCAAGGCTTGCGCCCGCCAGAAGAATTGCTGCTCCACCTACTGCCACTGCCTTGACTGCCAATTGACGTAGCTTCATTTTTCCTCTCGCTTTCCGTTATTCCTTTTGTATCTTTTCTAAATTCGGTATCCCGGCCTAGAACACGTAGTCGATACCGGAGACAAAGGTGTTTGGACGGTAGAAAAGGGTGCTGCCATCGGGGCCAGTGTAGGGCTGTCCCCAATGATATTGATATTCACCGGCAATCTTGATATTCGCGCGCACGAGAATCTGGAAGCCCGGGCTCACCCGATTGCGCGTCTGGTACTGCGAGACGCCGTTGAAAAAGTCCGTGGGCGAATTCACGAAATCGTAGCGCATGGTGGCGATCAGCCACGGATAGATCCAATAGTTGCCCGCAACAAATCCACCGGTGAACGTGATGGGGTGCGCGCTCACCAGTACTGGGCTGTCGGCTGTACCTTCAATCAGATGATTGTTATCGTGGCCGACCATTCCGACGCCGATAACCTCCAGCTTGCGGTATTTGAAGCGGATGTCGCCCCCGGCGCGATAGAACGGTTCGGAGAACTGGTTGAGGCCTGCATACGTCACACCACCATAGTTCTGCACATTGTTGCCGTGATAGTAGAACCCGCCGAAACGCAGCGAGGTGTGATCGCGGGGCCCGGTTGGTCCAGCGGCTTGAATCGCCTTGCGGCTCTCTGGGTCGCGCTCTAAATTGAATTTGTAGGATGCTCGAAGGTAGACATCCTTTGTGTTGCGGATAGCCGGGCCGTCATTGCTTCCGTTAAAGAAGGACACCGACCACATGAAATTCCCGTCGTTTGGGTAGCCGCCGAATTCAATGCCTCGCTGCGGCGCGCCCATCTCAAACGGGTTATTTGTCGTGCCGAACGCTCCCGCCACGTTGGCTTGGTCGTACACGTCGTAGTCCGACAGATAAATGGTCCGCGCCTGGGATGTCGGTAGGTCCATCTCAAACTGCCCGACACGCACGTTCAATGCGTCCTTCGGAAGCTTTAGGAAATGCCCTAGATCGTTGTACTTCAGGTAGCCGTCGCCTAAGCCACCGTCGGCTCCCGATCCGCCCACCGAGACGTCATCGTCAATCCAGAACGAGAGGTTTTGGCCAAAACTCCCGGCAGCGAGGAATGTCATTGTGTTGGGCGCGAATAGGTCGCTTCCCGGCACAAAGCCCGTCGACTGGATTACCCCGGTCGGCTGCGCTGCGGTCCACGTGAAGTACCCGTTATAGCGGAATGAGATTGGAATCGTGCCAGGGATCTCCCCAGGGTACACGGTCTCCGGGAAGGCTTCTTTCTGTGCCTTTGATCCGAGCATCACCGGCTCTTGTTTTACGAAAAGCTCATCGTCTTTCGGGAACTTGAATCCGCGCTTCTTAAAAGCTTCGCCGAAATCATTCAACTCTGGGAAGTTGTTGTGGCAGGTGGTGCAGGAAGTCTGATACTTACGGGAAAAGGCAGGAATCGCCTTCCCTGTTGGAACCACAACCAGCAAACCGGCCAGGAACACGCCAACAAGCACCACGGCTGCAGCGATAGGCAGACCAACCAGTTTAGTTTTCATCAGTTACCCCCAGGGACACGCCTGCTAGGACGCGCGCATGTGACAGCGGATGTGATAGAAGGTTCGTAATGCACAGCATTCTTGTGCAGACGGCCCCTACTCTCCATGACTACAGTCACCCTCGAATGTGACGTACGTCACCCACACGCCCCCTCTCCTCCAAAAGGGGGCTGCCCTGATGAAGCTCGTTCTTATCT
>CAWBVH010000013.1:0-156128 GCA_963792145.1 Candidatus Acidiferrales bacterium | reverse complement strand
GAGCAATCGGCCAGTATGCCGGATTCTGGAAGATGGGAGCATCGCGATCGTTCCCCATCTGGTAGCCATTATCTTTGAACTGCTGACCAAAAGGACTGAGCTTTGGCCAAGCTTCATGGCATGAGGAGCAGGGCATCCCATACTTTCGGGCAAAAGCAGGAATGGCTGCTGCCGGACGGCAATCAATGATAGTTACAGCGAGTAAGATCAAAGCGCTGAGCAGAACAGTCCCCAGGCGGGAAAGACTGCCCTTTACTTCCCTTGAACACCACCGATGCATACGGCCTCCTCTAAACGTTTGGCGATGAACGTCGAGCAGACACCAATTGTTTGTTTGCGTTCCAGAGGGAGAGAAGAAAAAGTGGTGTGAAGACAAACAGACCGCACATCCCTCTTGCTACCCCAAATAGCGAGAGGTCAAATGCGGTAACTGTGCTCCACTATTCATCCACCGAAAACTGCACCCCCTCTCTCCGTCAAGAGAGGTTGCCGAGTCTTCAGTCCCTGAACAGGGGTGGATGCTACTCCCGCAGGAATCATGAATGCAAGAGATTTCTTGCCAAGGATACGACAAAAATCTCTCCAAGGGGGTTATGGTACTGAGTTGCAAATTGACGCCGAATAGGTACCCAATTCGACAGGAAAGAAGATTTGGGGTTAACAAGTAAGACGTCGAGAATTCCAAATGGGCCTCTTTACTTCCAGAATCGGACTCGCATTTACTTTGCGGAGATACTTTTCTGCGCCATCGAGATCGCGTGTGCCTCCCCATGTGCGTTATCAGCGCGTTTGCGCGCGGCAAAGGAGCACCCGGTAGGCGCCGGAATCGTGTGTGATTCTCCTCCGATCCCTGGGTGAGGTACGTCAGGCGGTGGTGGCGGTCGTGAGCGACCAGATAATTCATGGTACCAAGATCTTCGACAAAGATCCGATCCTGACCGGCGCGGAAGTTGTAAACGCCCACCCCCCTGTTCAGCCCCTGGCAAGGCCCGGGGGAAGTTTTTTACAAGATCCGGAAAAACGCGGTTGCACCGCGGCATTTTCTGGATAGCGCGGATCAGGGCACAATTGGAGTGCGCTTCGTGATGATTCCCGTGAATGACCAGCGGACACGCGTGCGAATCGACGCAGATCTACGTGGAATCTTCCCATCACGGCGACCACATCTCCGATGGCACGGTGGAAAAAAGCGAAATGAAGGAAGTGAAGGAACGTTTGGAGACGGCACAAGAGGCTGCGCAGGAAGCGGCCGATGCGAAACGCCGCAAGGAAAGCGCGGAAGTCATACATAAGTCGTATGTGCGCCAGCGAGAAGATGAAAATTCGCGGCTGAATGACGCGCAAGCCGCGGAGAAGCAGATGGAGAAACTCAGCGAAATCCTTGCGGCATGAACTCGAGCGGCGGGTGAAAGCGCCAGGTACGGATCTGAAGGCCGCGCCATTTCAATCAGCAGCAACGCTGAAGCCTCTTTCGGCGTACACGGATGTTCTTGTGCTGATCGTAACGCCGTACTGGCTGGGCGTGGAGACACCGGAAGGCCAGCGCGGACTGGATTCCGCAAGATCAAGTGGAGCATGCTACCGGTGGAGCCGGATATCGGAGCAGAGCGCCCCAGAGCTGTGCACGTTTGTCATGCTCTTGGCTCGGCACGAATTGTGTGAAGAGCGCAAAGTGTTCCCTACGGGCGAAGTTTTGCGAAGCAGAAGACGGAGGTTGAACAGGCACTGAAGGATCTGCAGGGGCGTACTGGGGGCAAAAGCTTCCGATTCTGGATGGTTTCGTCGCGGCTGGCGACAAAGTCTCTTGAGCGCTTATGAGCGCGGCTTCTACCAATTCACGATTGAAGTGTTGCCGGGAGAAGCGGGCGCGACCGGCGGTGGCGCACCTGGTCGGCAAAGATAACGGGATTACGCAGACCGCGACGTCGCAAAGTCGGGTTATCAGGTACTGCCATCGAATGGCCGGCTGGAAAACTTGACCTGCTCGACCGGGTGGGCGAGAAACTCAGCGGGGAAGCCGAGGGTCTCGCTCTGCCCCCTAACGCCCCTTCGGTGGAGACGCCGAGACCGAGATTGAATCTTTCCGGAATCCCTGGAGGCCCGCTGCCCGTGGAGTCAGGAAATTCAGAGCGCCCACAGGATGAAGTCACGGCCCTCCGGACGCAACGTGAGGCCAGAGAACGGCGGGGTGAAGCAACTGACCGCGGAACTGCAGGGATTGAAAGAGATTCAGGGTAATCAGGTGCACCCGCAGAATCTGGTGGTAGTGAAGAAATCGGCAACGCCGATGTATGCCAGGGCGGCGGAAAGTTCACGCGTTTTGTTTCAAGCAGCAGTGAACGATGAGTTCGAGTTTCTGGACGGTAATACCGAATGGATTCATGTGAGCATTTCCGGCGATTCGCGCGGATACCTGCGGCGGAATGGCGTGGAAGTGCCGGCGCGGATTGCTTCTAGGCTCGCAGTCGCCTGCGGTTATGGGCGCAGATGAGAAATTCCTGGCATTCCGTAATCAGCGCGAAGAGACCAGCACGTTTCCCGGGAATTGGGCTCCTTTGAAAGGGAAGACCGTGAAGATCTATACGATACAACCCATCTCCGCAGAATCCGAAGGAGTCCGGGCCGGCCGTGCGGCTGAACTATTCGCTCACACTTTTCCAGAAGGCACTCAAAGAAACTGCTGGGACAAATCCTGCGCCTGAGGGCGTGGTGGTGATTTTCGATTCTGCGGATGGAGGAATCGCGGCAGCGACGCTGACGGAGATTCAGAAAGTTGCGAAAGGTGAAGTTTCGCGCGATGCATTCTGGACGCAGAGTTATCTGGATCCGGCTGAGGCTTTCCACTCGTCGGCGCATCCTTGATGATGGGCGCAAGAGCGGGCAAACTGATGGTCTTGACAGTGGGTGATTTGGATTTTGAGCGAAAGATTCGTGTGAACAAGTCGGCGGACGACCGAACCAGGGTTGTACGTCAACCAAAAACGAAGAAGTCCGTGGCCTTGCTTCCGATGCCATCAAGTCTGAAAGCATTGCTGCGGAATTACCTCCAAGCACGATTGGAAAGAGAATTCAGGCAAATTGCTCTTCCCTGCCCCGCGTAAGGAAGGCTTCGCCTATTCAAGAAACAACGTAGTAGTGGTCAGGACTAAAGCCAATCCTCCGCAAGCTGGGAATTGATGACGAAAATGTAGGTCTACACTCTTTTCGGGACGGCCTGGCGACGGAGTTAAGTCAACGACAATATCTCTCAGTGCGGGTTGGACAGGAGCTCGTGAACCTCGGTAAGAAGGTGCAGGTATTTGCTTCATATGACGAGCATGAACGGGGTCTTCGACATTCAAAAGAATGAGGCGAGTGCAATTAGGTCTTTCGATCAGGCACGCGGGAGCGATCGCATAGTTTCTGAACTGCGCTTGTAACTCTGGATCGCAAGAGGCAACAGCCCTTGAGCTGTTACTTTAATAGGAAAGTATTTCGGGAGCCACTGAACAACGGCAGGGGAGGGACAGCGACTTTCTGCCCAATCGCTGGCTCAATTTCCTGGATTTGGAATCAGCGATCTGCAACTCCTTGCAACTGGATGAGACCGTTGCCTTATATGCATCGAAATTAATCGGGGATTCCTCGTACGTCAATCTTGCAAACAATAAGCACCCTCTGATTCCCCTCTCGACGCTGCAGGCTGGGTACAGACTATTGCTCCATGGCTTGGCGGCCAAGAGCCTGCACGCGGCGGTGGTGCAGTTGAAACGCCAACTGCAAACGCGGCCCCATCAGCAAGCCGGTGGACGTTCTGCCCTTGGTCTGATTGGTTCCCAGACCGCGCAAGGAAACTCTGGAACGCTGAATTTAAGGAGAGACGCGGTACTAGTCAAATTCTAGGTTGGCGTATCTAGGCGGATTCGGAACTTGCGTGAGGCTGGTGCGCACTTCAACCGTGATTCCCCGCTCTTTCCAAAAGTCTCTGAGGACTTCCTTCATGCGGTCTACTTTTGCTTGGTCGTAGGGGGTTTCGACCCTTGGACATTCGTCAGGAAGTTTCCGAATGGACTTCCATTCTTCAATTGTCCTATGACCCGACTGTCAATTTGGCCAGTTTACGGACTCCTCCAGATCGGATATATGACCGCCGAAGTCTCTCAGGGAAGCTCGCTAATCTTTAGGTTCCTCCGCGCATCACGATCAGCGAAAGGGTCGATATGAAAAAACCCGCAAGAGTCTTGCAATTGATCTTGTTAAGCGTCACATTTTCATTCGGTTGCGTGTTTGCGTTGGCGCAATCGCCGTCAGTTTCGGGCGGTTGGTATACCGCTGGGCAAGCAGTAAACGGCGCCAAGGCCTACCAGAAGACCTGTGCCGGTTGCCATGGCGCCAAGCTACAGGGTGGCATGGGCCCTGCCCTTGTCGGCAAGCAATTCTGGCTCACCTATGGTGGCAAGAAGGCCTCGACTCTGTGGTCCGCCGTTCACACACAGATGCCGATGATGGCGCCCGGATCGGTCCCGGCGAAAAACTCCATCAATATCATGGCGTTCCTGTTGCAGGAGAACGGCGTACCCGCAGGCACCAAGCCGCTTGACGACACAGTCGATCTGTCCAAGGTGCTTCCGTCGAACTAGGTGGACTGCGTGCGAGCAAGATTATGTTCCAGCCTGCAGTCCAGCCACAAACGCAGTTCCCCGATGAGCAGATCCTGCGAATTGTTAGGAGACTTAGATGCCCAGAGACAACTCGGTCGGGGCGAGCCGATCCGAGACGCGCAGAAATAGAAGTGGGCGCAGTATTCTTTGGATTTTTTCCTGGGCTTTAGGTCTCGTATTCCTGGGTGTCGTGCTCGTGGCGCTCACAAACCATACCGTCAACTGGTCAAGCTCCGACAAGTACTGCGGAACGGCCTGCCACTCAATGATGTGGGTTACTGCGGCGTACCACCAGAGCCCTCATTACGTGAATCGCGTGGGAGTTCGCGCTAGTTGCGGTGAATGTCACATTCCCTATGACTCAGGCCATGCAACCGCAACGGAATATGTAAAGCTGCTTTTCTTCAAGGCAGACCGCGGAGCCAAAGATTTCTGGTACGAAGCGAAAAGTAGTATTGCCACGAAAAAGGAGTGGGAAAAACGCCGTCCGGCTTTGAGCAGCGCTTTTGAAAGCTATCTTATAAAGCACGACTACATTACCTGTCGCGGCTGCCATTCCCTGCAGTCCTTTGGAGGATCACGAAGCCATATGAAGATCGTTATTCACCAAGGTATGGTGAATGCGGATAGCTACGATTGTCTGGAGTGTCACGCGGATATCGGCCATGTCTACGAACAGGCGTCTTCCAAAGTGGGTGGCTGGTACACGCGCGAACAGGCGGCGGGTGGTAAGAAACTTTTTGATAATTCGTGTTCCAAGTGCCACGGCGTGAAACTGGAAGGAGGTGCCGGGCCGGCGCTTAACGGCGTAGCTGGGCACAGAGGTTCGGAGGCGCAAAACTTTTGACGGTATGGGGAGAAATTAAGGGCCCTATGGCGGAATACGCCGGCAAAAGCTTCACGACCCAGCAGTCTCTCGATATTCTCGCTTACCTGCTACAGCAAAATGGGCTCGCCGCTGGGACAAAGCCACTTGCTGATACCCGGGAACTCTCCGATACCCTTCCGGAAAAGTAGCGAAGCATTTCGGGAAGCGGCTCGCGGGATGTAGGAACCGATAGCGATTCTCGACCCATTGCTCGCCATCGGCGCCCTGGACGCTCCTTGGTCGCAATACATGATGCCGCAAACAATCAGGACTCGCGTATCCCTGAACAATGGTGTGCCGACAGCCCGCTGAACCAAACCTCGCGGCGCCGTGTGCATTCCTAAGCTAGTTTAGTTAAGTCGGATGCTTCTGCCGGTCGTTAGCTACGGCATCAGTTTGCTTTCGAGTTTGCGTTCGAGAGTGTGCCGCGTGGAGGGAGGGTAGCGCACCCGGGGGGGATTTTCGCGGTGGTATAAGGGGGGCCGCGGCGTTTTTTGACGCTTGGGAAGCCCCCCCTGCCGTCATTCCTTTGGGGGGGAGGGGTCTTCTCCCGCGAGGGCAACGGGCGAGGCTGGTCCCCCCCTGGCAGGAATCCGCCAGAGGAACACTTTGGTCATCACTGCGGCATTTGTCATGGGCTGGATGGTGAAGCCACAAGTGAGCCTTTCGCCAATAAAATGTCCCTCCTGCCCCCCCGCTTTCCCCGAAAAATGGCGAGAGTTTAAAGGGATGGTGAGTTAAAATGGTTTTTTAAGAGCGCCATAAATCCCTAGGAATCCCGGCCGGGAAAGAAACCCTCAGTACGAAGAGATGGGGAAAGGGGTTGGTTTTTTTCGTCACTACCGCCCAAAGGAAACCTGGGGATTCCAGACGTCTACAGAGAAGAAGAAAAAGAGCACGCGCATATGGAGAAAGATAAGCACGACCATTAGGCCGCTCATCACTTCCTAACGCCACGGGACGAAATCTGGTGACACATACGGCTTCCATCTTCCGTTCACGTCGCCCCAAGCCCATCGCGAACGGTAGGGACTTTATCCTCATCCCACCGGCACTCTTGAGCCTATGGGAGAGCAAACACAACGCAGTCTACCGGATTGAAAAGTTCGAGGCTGTCTACGGGCAGGTGGCCGAGATATGTTTCATCGCGGTCACCTTCATGTAGTGAGGGGCCTTCGGCACGTCCTTGTTTTCCTTTATCGCTTCGTCCTCGGGAACTGCCGTACCGGTTAATTCGACCTTATGGCCGACGTGCGGGGCCAGGTCCACAGTCGACGACACGATTCCCACCGTCTTCGGTCCCTTTTCCAGATTGGTGAGCATGTATGAACCGGATGTGGGTCCTGCCTTCAAACAGCCGGTCATGCTGTGCACTTTTGGAGCTTCTTGGGCCTTGACGCCCTGGGCAAACAGAAGCACGCTACAGACCATCAAACCTACTGCGACTGAAAGTTTCATCGCCACCTCCTGAGCCGGAACTTCCGAGACCTCTGTCTATCACAGCGTACGCTTCTCCTGTCTTCGACACAAAGAATTTGCCACGAGAGCAGGCCCCCAGCGAGATCAATATTTTCCCAGCATTTGCAAGCAGCGTAATCAATTCCAGAAATTACTTCTTCCCGAGCTGCGTCGCCTTAGTGTTCTCATATGCTGCGACCTGCCCATCCGACCGTAGTTGTTTACGAGCCAGCTTGATTGCCTTCACATGGCCTGACTTTCAACGGCGAAAGTGTTGAATCGCTTTTGTCCATCTGGTTCTATTCTCCTGACTGTGCGCACTTGTACGCTTTGCACGTTCTGCGTCTTCGTGCGCTTCACTTCGCTGCTCATCTTGTCCGGGCTATTGCCGCCAGGCGCTCAAACTCCCGCGCGTTTAGGCGTGGGCGTGTTGGAACCTATTCCCAATCTTTGGAGTGAACAACTTGGGAACAAAATACCCTGTTTACGACCTGTGTCTGGCGAATTGCTACGAGGGCCGATATTACCGGCAAATCGCGCCGCGAAAGGGAGATGCCTCTCCCTTTTTGAACGGACCTGGTGACAGTGAAACGATCGGAGCCGCGAAACGCACTGCAACCAAGAGCGCAAACACCACATGATTTCATTCCAGGTTTTTGCAGGCCTAACCGGATACCACAGTGAGCCCGAATATTTGAAAAGTTAGGCAGCCATTGGGGTCTGAAATAAGGATCGACAATGGGGCTGCCATCGAAACGAGCGGAGATTTGCGATTGGTCGTGACACGGGCGTATCCGGCGTTCGCCCTTCCCGTGAGGTATGCGTGCGATGGTTGTTGAAGTAGGTCCTGAAATCGAGCAGCTTGTTTTCGAGATCTGCCGTCGTCCAGAACAACAGTGTGATCCAAATACTCGCGGCGAAGGGTGCCGATTAGCCGTTCCACGAATGGATGGGACAGGGGAACGTAGGGGATGGACTTGATTTCCGTCAACTCCAGTATCACGCAGATTGGCTTGCCATTGGTGGAACCGATAGAGCGGATCGTTGTCGGAGCTGAGGTACTTCGACATCCAGCGTTGCCCTCGAATGGCACGGTTGAACATCCGACAGAGGGCGACACCATCGACGGATCCCGCATGGACGCCGAAACCAATGATCCGGCGCGTATATTGATCCATGACGACCAGGACCCAGTGGGTCCGCAACGTGGCCGACTCGCACCTGAACAGATCCATGCTCCAGAGGCTGTCTTTCATGTGGCCCAGGAACGTCAGCCAGGAGGGACCACCGGAGGGCTGTCCCGGCCGGTAGTGATGGCCGAGAATCCTGCGAACCACGTCTTTCTCGATTTGGATGTGGAACGCCAAGGCGATCTGTTGTGCGATTCGCGGACAGCCCCAGTTGGGATTACGTTGCTTCATTTCGACGACCGCACGGATGAGTTCTGCGCTCGGTCCTTTCGGGCCGGGCTTCCGTCGGCGATTCGGTGAGAACAGCATGCGGTACTTTTGCTTGCTCAAGGCTTTGTGAAGGCCTAGCAGTGTCGAGGGCTTCAGTACGATTGCGGAACGGAGAAGACGAGTTGGACGCACCAAGAGCGCCAGCAAGCCGGCGAGGATGCGGTCCGACGCGCGTAGATTCGGCGATCGTTGCCGGGAGCGATTCACGATCAGGAGTTGGTGCTTGAGGAGAAGCGACTCCGCAACTAGGGAACGGACGCCGCCAGGACCGAGCAAGCGGGCCAGGGTAGCAATGAAGTGGATAAAAAGAACGACCAGATTGCGCATCGCAGAATCGTAGCAGGACGGGAAATCCTAAGGAATCATGGGCGAAACAACAATTCGCCAGCCACAGGTGCTTCAGCCAAACCAGATCGCTGACTTCAGCCGGTATTTCGTTTAGCCCGCAATTACCAAGGTCAAGGAATGTTGCCTTGGTAGATATATTCTCGGCGATGAGTTGTGCCGCGAGGCCAGACATTAGACCGTCTCCGAAAGTTCGGTTCTTGTTCGAGTTAACTGCAGCGTATATTAACCCATTGCAGCGCCCCAGCGTAGCACGGCTAGATGCCTACCGTGAGCGCACGACGTCCGTAATCTAGGTGAGTCGGGGCTGTGTGGTCGATTATAACCGGCCAATATTTTTAATCTCTTTTTTAAAAGAGGTTTTTCTGAGAAGTGTTATTCTTTTCCAGTCGGATTTTTGTTTCATGAGGAAGGTTCTCCGCTTCCGGCTAAAGATCTTTTGAGTTCAGGCGGTGCGGAAAGGTCGATAAAAAGAATCGCCGCTCTTTGAAGATCTGCCCTGGTGCGTCATGTGCAGGTCACCCTACAAGACGTCCATCATCCTAGACGCTATGAAAACGGGCAGAGATTGGCCGGTTATGTCGGCAATCCGGGAAACTGTCCAGCAACGGGTTCTGGGAAGTGAAATAGGTTGGTAGGGTCGAGGAATGGCGCCATGCTTCGTAGGTCCGATCTATCGGTTGCTCTCCGTTTCCTCTGGTTTGGGATAGAGCTCGGGCGCGCCGGCCTGGAAGGTGGAGGGTTACCGTCCTCGCCCTTTCGGTGTGCGAGGCGGGTTCACAATTCCACCAAGGCTGCGTTTCCCGAGGCCCCCCTATAATGCCGGACGACCGAATTTCTCAGGTCCGGTTTGAAGCCTTGGCATTTCATCCATGAGCCTTCCCCTTCGTCCCGAGGTTCAAGCGCTGGTGCGCATACGCCCCGTCGTCGAATGGTTTGCTCATAGCTTCGTCCCTGGCCCTGGCTGCGGTTTGGTATGCTCGGTTTTGTCAAGCCAAGCCCGCGCCCGTCGTAGGAACCACCAAGTGCCCAGAGTCCCTTTGCCTGATGTTGGCGTTACCTCCATCAGGGAGACGTGTACCGCCTCCTCCGAGGACATTACTCCTCGTTCATCGCTCCTACGGACTCATGCGTCAATCCCGTGTGGCTCTCCCCTACTTCGGCTTTTGGCCTCGTTCGAGAAGTCTTCGCAGGTTGCTACCAGCCCCTGCTGCTACCGGGATTCTCCCGACGGTTGGGATAGAGCTCGGGCGCGCCGGCCTGGAAGGTGGAGGGTTACCGTCCTCGCCCTTTCGGTCTGCGAGGCGGGTTCACAATTCCACCAAGGCTGCGTTTCCCGAGGCCCCCCTATAATGCCGGACAACCGCATTTCACAGGTCCGGTTTGAAGCCTTGGCATTTCGTCCATGAGCCTTCCCCTTCGTCCCGAGGTTCAAGCGCTGGTGCGCATACGCCCCGTCGTCGAATGGTTTGCTCCTGGCTTCGTCCCTGGCCCTGGCTACGGTTGATGTGCTCGGTTTTATCAAGCCGAGCCCGCGCCTGTCGTAGGAACCACCAAGTGCCCAGAGTCCCTTTGCCTGATGTCGGCGTTACCTTCATCAGAGAGACGTGTACCGCCCCCTCCGAGGACATTACTCCTCGGTCTTCGCTCTTACGGACTCATGCGTCAATCCCGTGTAGCTCTCCTCTACTTCGGCTTTTGGCCTCGTTCGCGGAGTCTTCGCAGGTTGCTACCAGCCCCTGCTGCTACCGGGATTCTCCCGACGTTATTCTGAGAATCTTTCTTCAGATGCCTGAGCCCCTACCCCGGCGGTTTGCTGAGTGCGTTTGCCTGGTTCTTCCCCAGCATTCATCGGCCTTCCCCAGAGATAAATCGGGTCGGCGTCCCGCTGTTCCCCGCGAACACGATTTTCCGCGGATTTGCTTTCGAGGCTGCAGCTATTTCTTTATGTTCAGGCCTCCGAGATTGCTTGCCCCCCAGATCGTTCCCACCGCTGCAAAATACTGCAGGGCGGCCGAGGCTTTTACGTCCGAGCAGAACGTGCGTCGTTGCCTTCGCACGCATCGGATATACTATCCGCCTGACTACAGGCAATTGGCGGAACGAGGACTTTCACCTCGCTAGATTCTCAGCATTGTCGGCTGCTCCTTATCTCTGCGAATCCTTCCCCAGATGCCCGAGCCCATGCCCCGGCGGTTTGCTGAGTGCGTTTGCCTGGTTCTTCCCCAGCATTCATCGGCCTTCCCCATCATTCGATTGGGTCGGCTTCCCGCTTCCTTCCGTGAACACGACTTTCCACGGGTCGGCTTTCGTGGCTGCAGCTATTTCGTTATGTTCCGGCCTCCGAGTTTGCTCGCCTCCCAGATCGTTCCTACCGCTGCAAGTTTCCCCGCAGGGCAGCCGAGGCCTTCGAGTTCGCTATGCAGCTTTGTGTTCTATGAGGACGAGTTGGTAGCCCAACTGTTTGGCTTGGCGCTTGAGCTTCATTTCGAATCGTTTTTCCGTTGTAAAGCACACCACTGCCGAAACGGCTTACTTCCGTTGCCTGTCGCTTGAGCTCAGGCGAGAGCCGCTGTTTCCTGTTCTTAAGTTTCAACTGATCCCGGGGCATCCTCCTGCCGAGCCCCAGCACTGTTATTTTTGACGGCTTGTCTACTAACTGAATCGGGTATAACTTTCCCATCTCGCTAGAATCGCGCACCTGGGCATATGAGGAGAGTGTATGAAAATCTCACGGAGAGAGCTGATCAAGGTTTCGGCAGCCACGGCGGTTTTGGGAACTTTCAGTCCAGCGTCCGAAGCAGTGGGCGATCCGCTGCCCTCATGGAATGATGGTACCTCAAAGAAGGCAGTCCTCGAATTCGTGCGCGCCACCACGGAAAAGTCCAGCCCGAAATATGTCGAACCCAAGGACCGCATCGCCACGTTCGATCAGGACGGCACTCTTTGGACCGAACATCCGTTGTATAGCCAAGCCATGTTTGCGCTCCATCGCGTAGGCGAAATGGCTCCGAAACACCCAGAGTGGAAAACGACCGAACCGTTTAAGTCGGTGCTCACCGGTGACCGTGAAGGTATGAGTAAGTTCAGTGAGAAGGATTGGATGGAAATCGTCGCCGTGACCCACTCCGGGATGGGCACTGAAGACTTTCAGGCGCTCGTCAAGCAGTGGATTACAACTGCGAAAGCCCCGCGCTTCGACCGGCTGTACACCGAACTCGTTTTCCAGCCCATGCTGGAAGTTATGAAGTATTTGCGGGAAAAAGATTTCCGGACCTTTATCGTCACTGGCGGCGGGCAGGAGTTCGTGCGAGTTTACAGCGAGCGGGTTTATGGTGTCCCGCCTGAACAAGTCGTGGGCTCGAGCATAGTGACCAAGTACGACTATGTAAACGGCAAGCCTGTTCTGATGCGCGAACCGAAACCATTCTTCATTGACGATGGGCCGGGCAAGGCGATCGGCATCAACATGTTTATCGGCAAGCGGCCATACGCAGCCTTCGGCAATACTGCAGGCGATCAGCAAATGCTGGAATGGACGCAAGCGGGCGACGGCGCGAGGCTAATGATGCTTGTGCTCCACGACGATGGCCAGCGCGAGTATGCCTACGGACCGGCGAAGGGGCTCCCAGACACTCATGTGGGAACTTTTTCTGAGGCGCTGCTGACACAGGCAAAAAAGAGCGGCTGGATTGTGATCAGTATGAAGGACGACTGGAAGCGTATCTACCCGTTCGACAAGTAGGCGGAATCATTTGTTTTACGTGGGCAGCGGAGTTTAACTCCCAATTAGCAGAGTTCTATAAAGGCGCACCCCGAAAAATGAAACTTCGACACTCGATGCGAAAAGACATTTGCCTCTTGCTGTGAGTGTGATGGACTACGAGGAAATGACAAGCGCACATGCCAATCCCGCGGATCTGATTTCGGAGTTGAATGCTCTCGCGGCGAGCGCCACCTCTGCCGAAGCCCTGATGAAGGGCATCGTTGCCATCCTTCATGGAAAGCTTACGCGCTATAACTGGGTTGGCTTTTATATGCTTGAAAGGGAGGCGGATCGCGACATGCTCGTCCTCGGCCCCTTCCAGGGCACCATGACGCCGCACACCCGCATCCCACTCAATCAGGGCATCTGCGGGGCGGCGGCGTCTACAGGTAAAACCATTGTCGTTGACGACGTTGCTGCCGACGCGCGCTACCTGGCCTGTTCCCTCGAGACCAAATCGGAAATCGTCGTACCTGTTTTCGTCCACGGTAAAGTTGCTGGCGAACTCGACATCGACTCCCATTTTCTCGCCGCCTTTGGTCCCGACGACCGCAAGCTTTGCGAACACGCCGCCACTCTGCTCGGAAAATTCCTCGAGAAATCCTCATAACCAGGTTGTCGATGATTTGCTTGGCGCGTGGGCTAGGGCACCGTCGCCGCTATCGGCAGCGAAAATGCGCTCTCCAGTGCCCAGCGAATCTACCGCCGTCACCACATATTTGTAGGTTGTTCCGGCCGTGACCGTCACATCGGTGTACTTCAGCCCAGTCACTATTGAGCTGTCGAGTTTGCTGTATCCGCCGGTCCCGATTGCGCGGTACACGTTATATCCGACGATGCCCGCCGAGGTGCTCGCGGTCCAGCTTAGTTCCACCGAATGTGTCGTTGCCGCAATGCCGTCCCCGCTCACCGCGATGGTCGCCGGCGAATTTGTGGCGTTGCTCGCCACCTTTACGCTACCGCTAACAGTTCCCGCGGTCTTTGGTGCAAACGTGACATTCAATGTGGTGGTCTGACCTGCGGCGATCGTCGTTCCGGTTACTGCGCTCGTTGCGATTCCCGTTCCGCTGATGGTTACTCCCGAGAGCGTTACGCCGGAATTGCCTGTATTCTTCAACGTGACCGGCAATGTGTTGGAGCGTCCTAGATTCTCGTTGCCAAAGCTCAAGCTTGTTGGTGTCGCCGCGATGGTCCTTGTATCCGCGACTCCCGTTCCGCTCATGGTCATGGTCAGCGTTTTGTTGGTCGCATTGCTGGCAATGGATATGCTGCCTGCGACAAATCCCGTCACCGTCGGTGCAAAGGTCAGCGTTGCGTTCACCGTCTTGCCCCCGGTCAGCACCAGCGGTGTAGTGATCCCGTGCAGGGCAAAGCCCTTCCCACCCACGGTAACCGACGAAATCGTTACAGTGAGCGCGCCCGTATTCGTTAATTGCACCGTCTGCGAGTTGGTTATGCCCAGCGGCACGCTGCCAAAGCTCGCGCTCGACGGCGTCGCCCGCAGTGCTGGCGCAACCCCGGTGCCCGTCATCGCTAAACTCACCGAACTATTTGAGGCATTGCTCGTAAGTGCCAGGTATCCCGCGAACGACCCGGACGACGCCGGGGCAAACTTCAGTGTGACGGTCACAGACGCTGCGGGCTGAATCGTCGTCGGCACGCTAAGGCCACTCACACTGAACGCGCTCCCAGAAACGGTTTCTTTTGTAATGGTGAGCGCTGCCCGGCCGTCGTTCCAGATGGTCATGGAAAGTGTCTTGCTGCCGCCCTCATTGACGTTCCCGAAGCTCGCCGAAGTCGGGCTAAACACCACTAACCCTTGAGCCGCTACCTGGTTGGCGGCCATCCCGCCTGCCAGTAGCGTTGCGAACAGCATCAACAATCGGACAAAGCGCCCGCTAACATGACTTGGTTTTTCGTGGAAATTGGTATTCGGCCCGTGGTTCCTCATCGCGCGTATAGGCTACGGGGCATAGGTGTGGCCATCTACTGCTCCGAAGAGAAAATGCCGTACAGGCAAATTCTTATGACTTAGGCCAGGACAGGTCCAAGTCTTTCTCCTGTCCTTTAGGACAGGTAAACTGTACTAATAGATACTGTATGAGTAAATGAGAGACAGCGTCATTGGTAGCTCGCGCCAGCCCTTGCGGGACGCGGCTCTGGCTCTTCACCAGCCCGAAGTGAACAGCCTCTGAGCCGCCGTCATGCTACATTTCTGGTACTTCGCATACGCTGCTGCCGCGCGTTCCCGCGTGCCCACAGCCGATTCGCCGGCAATCCACCCATCCAGTGCCGCCTTCAGCGTGTAAGCCTCTGGGGCCATCAATCCGGTTGTCCACAGCAGCGGCTGCGCACCAGTGCTTTTCAGCCCGCGGGCAAAAAACATTTTGCTGGCGCATGCCAACATAATCGCCTCGCGATGCGCCTTCGCATCACCCTGAAACCTGCTCTCGATAGCAAAGTCCATTAGCCCATCGTGGCCGACGTACACGCTGAGCGCAGCTGTGGCGGGAAAGTCCTTTTTCGCACTTGCCGATCCCTCTAGTACAAGCCCGGCAGCAGAACGGTAGAAATCCGTGATCGCTTGCTTGATCTCGCGCCCGCGATAGGCGTCGGCAATCAGGTATGTCCCGCTAGCGCCATGTACGAAGACGCTTCGTTCCAGAATGTACGAATTTGGATTATTTACTGTGGCGACTTCTTTCCACCCGGCGCTCTTCTTGAAATAGGTCCTCACTCCAAACGCCGCACCCCAATACAGATTCTTCGCTGGATCATCGCCGTTTCCAAGTGCCGCCGGCACCGGCACAATCCCTTGGTGTGCATTGTCAGCAAGCGCTACAAACACGTGAACCAGCCGAGGAGGCGGTTGGGCAGCCGCACTCCGTGCGTCAAAGAACATCAATCCGTAAAGAATAACAAGGATGTACCGCAAACGTTTCACCGGCGGGTGTTCGTTGACTCCAAGCACTGGTCGATTCACTCACTCCTGCGAATCATCAAACTCCTTCATCCAATTGCGTCCCTTCAGGACTTCGCGCGGGCGCGTGCCGTCCGGCGGGCCCACAATGCCGTCTTTTTCCATCAAGTCGATCAGATGTGCCGCGCGGCCATAGCCGATGCGCAAACGCCGCTGCAGGGTGGATGTCGATGCCCGCCCCATCTCGCAGCACACGCGCACGGCATCCTGGTACAGATCGTCGTCCGCACCCTCGCCGCTTCCTTCGCCGTCACCGCCTGCCCCGCCGCCCTCCTCGTCTTGCCGTCCTCATCCTTCGGCGGTTCCAGCAGTTGCTCGTTATACTTTGCCTGAGCCTGCGCTCTCCAGAAGTCGCACACCGCGCTGATCTCATCCTCCAGCACCAGTGGACCGTGAATGCGGTGCAGCCGCGCCGAACCTGCCGGCAAATACAGCATATCGCCTTTACCGAGCAGCGATTCCGAGCCGTTCGCGTCCAGAATCGTTCGCGAGTCCACTTTGCTGGCCACGCGGAACGAAATGCGGGCAGGGAAGTTCGCTTTGATCAAGCCGGTAATCACGTCCACCGACGGCCTCTGCGTCGCCAGGATCAAGTGAATTCCCACTGCGCGCGCCATCTGCGCCAGTCGCGTGATGGACTCTTCCACGTTGTTTGTGTCCACCATCATCAAGTCGGCCAACTCGTCGATGACGATAATGAGGTAAGGCAGAGGCTTGTGTTCGGTTTCCTCCACATTGTCGAATAGAGAGAGCGACTGCTGCTTCTGGAACGTGCGATTGTACTGGTCGATGTTGCGCACGCCGCGTTGCGCCAGCAATTTCAGGCGGTTTTCCATTTCCCGCGTGGCATTTCGGAGCACGTTCGACGCCACCTTCGGATCCGTGACCACCGGCGCCAGCAAGTGCGGGATTCCGCCATACAAACTCAGCTCCAGACGCTTCGGATCCACCAGGACCATCTTCACTTCGTCCGGCGTTGCCTTGTACAGGATCGACATCATCAACGAATTGATGAACACGCTCTTGCCGGTGCCCGTGGAGCCCGCAATCAGCAAGTGCGGCATCGACGACAGATCCGTCACGCGGATCCGCCCGTGCAAATCGCGCCCCATCGCCAGCGTTAGCTTGCTTGGCGAATTGGCAAACTCCGTCGCTTCGATAATCTCGCGCAAGCGAGATCGTTTGGCGGCGGTCATTCGGCACTTCAATGCCAATAGTCGATTTGCCCGGGATTCGTTCAATCAGAATCGATTCCGCCTGCAGTGCCAGGCACAAATCCTCCGTCAGTCCAATAATGCGGCTGTACTTGATGCCGGCTTCGGGCTTGAACTCAAACGTCGTCACCACCGGGCCCGGATTGATTTGCGTTACGCGTCCTTCCACTTCGAATTCGTGGCACTTCGCTTCGATTGCCCGCGCCCGCAGCTTCAGTTCATCCTCGTCTAATTTCTGAGTGCCTTCACCGGAGCGGAGCAACTGCACGCCCGGCAGGCGGTAATTGGTATTCGTTTTGGCGATCTTCGGATCCGCCTTCTTCACCTTTTCTGGCTTTTCCCCATTCAGCAGCAGAATAGGCGCCTTGTGCCCCGTTTCTTCTTCTTCCTCGTCCTTTTCCTCTGCCGCCTTCTTGTTCTTGAACACGTCGCTGGAATCGTGCAGCTGAATCGTCTTTGGCTCTTCCGCTCCTTCCGGCTCTGCCCACAATTTGCGGCGCCACCGGTTTCCTGCCGGCCATCCGCCGTTCTTCCACCTCGCGCCGCATCCTGTCCTGCTCGCGTTGCTCCCGCCAGTCGTGCCAACGCGCCTGTGCCCGCCGCAGAATTCCCAGTTTTTCCATTTTTCCCAGCGGGCCGTTCGTGGCTGCTGGCCCACGCATGCGCACCGCTGAAGGAAAAGCTTGTGGTGAGGAACAGCGCCACGATCAGGATGGCTACCGCCACCAGCACCGCTCCCCAAAAGTTGAATCCGGACTGCAGACCGTGCGACACCACGGTTCCGAGCAGCCCGCCCGCCGGCACCGCTCCTCGCACCTCTGGAAAATGGCTTAGCGACAGGAGGGAAGGGAGCGACATCAGCAGCAACACGTAGCCCGTGATCGTGGCCCATTGGGAATCGATGGCCCGGCTGCGGATCCATTTCCATCCCAGCATGCCGAGCGCGACCGGCAGCAGGAACGCCGCGAATCCGAACACCTGGAACAGCAAGTCGGACGTGTATGCGCCAACCGGCCCGATCCAGTTGCGCGCCGGATGATCGTCGGCCGCGGGTCCGCTGACGTTAAAGGCGGCGTCCCTCGGCGAATAGGAAATCAAGGCCAGTCCCATCAGGACCGCCAATGTGATGCACAGAAAGCCAATCAGCTCATTGAGCCGCTTATTCTGGGTAGGCGTAAGAAAGCGCACGGAAATCTCCTCAGCTTTTTGGGGGAAGGCTGAGTGCCGCAGGGGCGCGGCGCTGTTGCGCCCCTATTGGAGGAACGTCAGAATGATACCATCCGCGCTGGCTGGCACAAGCCCCTCTTCGGCTTTGTTTCCTACTGGTAGCCTGCGGCGTCGCTTGGTTGCGATTCACCACAGAGGACACAGCGAGCATAGAGGAACTGTGAACTTTGCTAGCCAATTCTTCCTGCGAAATAGAGCACCAGTATCCCCAGCACAATTCGATAGACCGCAAACGGGCCGAATCCGCGCTTTCTGACATAGGCCATGAACCATGCGACCGTGCCATACGCCACGATAAACGACACCACAAATCCGATCGCCAGCACGATCCAACCATGCGCATCGATGCTCGCCACTCCAATCGGATTCGCATTCTTCCCCACCAGCGACTTCAGCAAGTCGTACGCCGTCGCCACCACCATCGTCGGGATCGACAGGAAAAACGAAAACTCCAATGCCGACGCGCGCGACATCCCCGCCAACTGTCCGGCTGCGATCGTCGACATGGACCGCGAAGTCCCCGGAAACACCGCCGACAGGATCTGGCACGCTCCGATCCACACTGCCTGTCCCAGGCTCATATCTTCCATGTGCCACGTGCGAATCAGTCCGGTCTTGCGACCCTTCTCCGGCCGCCTCGGCCTTGCTGTTGCGCGCATCGATAAACCACATCACGATTCCGCCAATCAAGAGCGCGCAGCCCATGATGTACAGGCTCTCCAGATGTTTTCCGATCATCTTGGTCATTAGAAACGCGGGAATCGCTGTCACCACAAACGCAATCGTCACCAGGCTCAGCGGATGCGTCAGCACCGTGCGGTCGCCGCGCTCTCCTTTTGGAAATGTCGACAGAAACTTGGCAATGCGGTGGCGAAAATAGATCGGCAGCGTCAAAATCGCACCCAGCTGAATCACGATGGTGTACATCTTCCAGTAGCCGCTCGCCAGGTCGATGTGCAGCAACGCTTCCGCGATCCGCAAATGGGCCGTCGAACTGACCGGCAAAAATTCCGTCAGCCCTTCGACGATCCCCAAAATCACAGACAGCAAGTAGTCATTCACTCTTCCGCTCCTGATGGCTGCCACCGCAACTTGCTGGGGCCGCGCTTGGTTTTTCTTCTGGGTGCCGCACCCCGTGCCCTGAGATTCGAAGGGGCGTCGTTAGGGTGCGGTTCTGGATTCAACTGCAACAAGCTTCAATCATTGGCCTACAAACTGTTGCGTCGTAAGAGCCCACTCTTCGCAAAAGGCGCGAAGGATGGGGCACCCTGGCACCCGATCGCTGGTATGTGAAGCACTTCAGGTCGCCAGTTTCTTCCTCATCTCGTAGGCATCAATCTTGCCCAGATAATACCGTTTGACGACTGCTTCGGTACGATATCCATGATGTGTCCAGAACGCAATCCCGGTTTCATTGTTCACTGCTGTTTCCAGCAGCACCGATTGGATCCCATGAAACGCGAAATGCTCCTCGATTTCCCGCAGGAGCGCGCTGCCAACCCCCCGCTGGCGGTGCGACTCCGCCACATCCAGCGTGATGATGTGTGCCAGCGGCGGATTGGTTTCGGCCAGCAGGAACCCGACGATCTTCTTCTCGTCTTCCGCTACGAGGCAATCCGCGGTTGCCAGATTCACAAAATACTGCATCGACCATTTGCTGTAGGAAATCCCTGGCGGAAAACACGCCTGATCCAACCTATGAATCGCCTGGAAATCGCGCGCCTCGTACGCCCGTATCTTGAACGCCATAGCTGTCGAATTCCGCCAAAACGATCCTGATGGAGGGTCGGACCCTTCAGGTCTGCGTGACAACTCGAAAAAGAAGCCCTCAGAGGGCTGAACGGAGTGAGCAATCTGCTTTTTTCTTGGCACTTGCGAAAAGCAGATCCCTCGCTTCGCTCGGGATGACAACGTATCTATGGTTTGTCGCACATGCTGTGAGCAGCGAACCAGCGAAGCAGTGAGTTCGTTGCGACGGTCGACTGAGCAGTCTAAGCATGGATACTTCGCTAAAAACTTAGAACTCGCAAGTCCTACAGCTTCACCGTAACCGTTTTCACCTCGGTATAGTTCGCGAGGCCATACTCGCCGAGTTCGCGTCCAATGCCGGACTGCTTGAATCCGCCGAAGGGCGCGGCCGCGTCGAACACGTCATAACAATTCACCCACACCGTTCCGGCTCGTACGCCGTCCGCAATGGCATGCGCTTTGGTGATGTCCGTCGTCCAAACCGCCGCCGCCAATCCGTACAGCGACTTGTTCGCCCGCTCCACCACTTCGTTGATGTCCTTGAACTTCAAGATCGACATCACCGGCCCAAAAATTTCTTCCTGCGCGATCTTCATGTCGTCCTGCACGTCGGCAAACACCGTGGGCTCGATGAAATAGCCTTTGTCGCCCACGCGGCCGCCGCCGGCCATCAGTTTGGCCTTTTCCTTTTTGCCGATGTCGATGTAGTTCATCACCTTATTGAATTGGTCCTGATCGACTTGCGGGCCCTGTTCGGTATTTTTGTCGAAGGGATTGCCCACGGTCCGCTTCTTCGCTCGCTCCACGCTTTTCTCCACGAACTCGTCGTAGGCTTTCTCTTCGACGAACAGCCGCGAGCCCGCGCAGCAGCATTGCCCCTGATTGAAGAACAGCGCGAAGTGCGCCCCTTCAATGGCCTTGTCCATGTCCGCATCGGCAAACACGATGTTGGGGCTCTTGCCGCCCAACTCCAGCGTTACGCGCTTCAAGTTTGATTCCGCCGAATCCTTCATGATTAGGTGGCCTACTTCCGTCGATCCGGTGAACGCCACCTTGTCCACATCCATGTGCCGTGCAAGTGCCGCACCCGCCGTCGGCCCGTACCCCGGCAAAATATTCACCACTCCTTCCGGGAATCCCGCCTCCAGAATCAGTTCGCCCACGCGTAGCGCCGACAACGGCGTCTGTTCGGCTGGCTTCATCACCACGGTGCAACCTGACGCCAGCGCCGGTCCCAGTTTCCATGCCTGCATCAGCAGCGGAAAATTCCACGGAATGATCTGTCCCACCACGCCCACGGGCTCGTGTTTTGTATAGGTGAAATATCGCCCCTGTACTGGTATGGTCTTGCCCTGAATCTTATCGGCCCAGCCCGCGTAGTACCGGTAGCATGCGATCGTCAGCGGCAAATCCGCACCCAGCGCCACGTGATACGGCTTTCCGTTATCCAGCGCTTCGAGTTGCGCCAGTTCTTCCGCGTGCTTCTCGATTAAATCCGCCAGCTTGTTCATCAGCAGCCCACGCTGCGATGCCGTCATCTTCTTGCGCCACGGCCCTTTCTCGAACGCCGCCCGCGCTGCCGCCACCGCCTTGTCCACATCCGCGGCATCCGCCTCCGCCACTTGCGTAATCACTTCGCCGGTGGATGGATTAATCGTCGGGAACGTTTTCCCCGAAGCCGCATCCACCCATTTGCCATTAATGAGCAGCTTGTTTGCGCTAATCTTCACGCTTAGGTTCAATCGCGCTCGTCGCTGTAGCCATGATTTCCTCCTCAGTGGATTCGGCAAGGCTACACCTCTGCGCTGTCGGAATCAAGAAAGCGATTCCACGCATTCCACGCATCACTTTTTCGAAACTGATTCCGGGGACGGGCGTGGACCGGGCGAGGACATGTACCCTGGGTTTTGAATTCTTTTGAGGGCTGCCGCTTGCTCGTCATTTCGAGCGAGGCGAGGAACCTCTCTTTGGCGAAAACCCAAGAAAAGAGAGATTCCTCACTCCGCAGACTCCGTTCGGAATGACAGAATGGGAGTTTTCCCGCACCCTGTTAAGCCGTGCCTCCGTAGGAGTTTAGCGAATATCCGTGTGAGCGAATTGCCTCGACAGCCTGGCCGCGGCTTACCGCTCAACCCGTTTCATGATTCGGCGGACATGATTCTTGACGGTGTACTCGGAAATATTCAGGCGCGACGCGATTTCCTTGTTCGTAAGACCCTTCGCCACCAGGCCAACCAACTGCTGCTGCCGGAGCGTGCGATCGGGTCGCTTTACCGTCAGTCGCGCTGGCCCGCCATTGGCACTTTGATGGATGTGCTCGGAATAGCTGTCCGCAGAGTTCGGCTGGGCAAACCGCCGCACCTCCGAACGTCGACCGCACGGCGGCGACAACATCTGAGACGGAGGCCTCCTTCAAAAGAAACCCGGTCAGACCCCCACGCACTGCTTCGAAAAACTGCTCTGGGTTACTGCTCATGGCAATCAGAAGAAACTTAGGTGCAGAACAATCGCTAGCCTTACTTCGTAGATTTACAGGGAACCATCGGGCATCGAGAAAATCCAAAACCACCACATCGCATTGCGTTTCAAACACTTTTTCCAGCGAAGAATCCTCATTTCCGCGGCTTCCAAGCACCAGGAAATCCGCGCGTTTGCGAAAAATTCGACAACTATGCAATGCCCGCATGCGGCAAAGCACAATACAGCTAAGGCCATCAACCTTTTTCAATCTATTAACGCAACCCACCCTGACCACACCCGGGTGGTTTCGTTTGCGCTACAATGCCTCGCATATGAAAACCTCTTTGAATATCGTTTTTGCATCCCTCTTCGTGTGCGCACCGATCGCTTCTGCACAAACCGCCGATCCCCTCGCTCCCACCGCCACCACAAAATCCGCGGCCGAGATAGATCGCGAGTGGCAACGTTCCGTGTCCAAATACGACGCCCCTCGCGCCGCCATCTTGCACGAGGTGGACCAGCAAATCTCCTCTGGCCCCTACGCTGCCGACTGGGAAACTCTTCGCCGCTGGGAAATGCCTCAATGGTACAAAGACGCCAAATTTGGCATCTTCATTCATTGGGGGGTCTACTCTGTCCCCGGCGCCGAAAACGAGTGGTATCCCCGCAACATGTACCAGCAGAAAGATCCCGCCTTCCAATACCATCTGAAGCACTACGGTCCGCAAGATAAATTCGGCTACAAGGAACTCATCCCTCTATTCAACGCTTCCAAGTGGGATCCGAATGACTGGGCTAAGCTCTTCAAAGACGCCGGCGCTCGCTACGTCATCCCCGTTGCCGAGCATCACGACGGTTTCGCCATGTACAATTCCGGCATTTCTGATTGGACGGCCGCGAAAATGGGTCCCAAGCGCGATACCACTGGGGAACTAGCCGCCGCCGTTCGCGCGCAAGGCTTGCACTTCGGCACTTCGCTTCATCGCGCCGAACACAATTTTTTCTTCGATGGCGGCCGGACCTTTCGTTCCGACGTGAATGATCCGCAATTCGCTTCTCTCTACGGTCCCGCGCACGCCTGGCTGCAAGACAAGCCCGAAGTCATGATGAACGATTGGACCTACGTCAGCCCCGAATTCGCCAACGACTGGCTCGCTCGTGCCGCGGAAATCGTTCAGAAATACAAACCCGAGGTGATGTACTTCGACTGGTGGGTTGGCCAGCCCAATTACCGTCCGAATGTCACGAAATTCGCCGCCTTCTATTACAATTTTGACGCGCAAAATAAAATCCCCGGCGTCATCGACATCAAGGACTACACCATCGACTGGCACGCTGGCGCTCGCGATTTCGAACGCGGGCTGCGCGAGGGAATCGAACCGGACCACTGGCAGACCGACACTTCGATCAGCAACCTTTCCTGGGGCTACATCGAACACGACGAACTCAAGACTCCCGACTTCCTTATCCACCAACTCATCGACATCGTCAGCAAAAACGGCAATCTCCTGCTCAATATTGGCCCACGCCCCGACGGCACTATTCCCGACGAAGTTCGCTCCACGCTTCTCCAGATTGGCGCATGGCTGAAACAAAATGGCGCCGCCATCTACGACACCACGCCCTGGAAGGTTTACGGCGAGGGGCCCACAAAAGTGAAGGCCGGCTTCGGCAACGACAAAGAAACCAAGCCCTACACGTCAGAAGATTTTCGGTTCACTCAGAAGGGAACTACGATCTATGCCATTGCTATGGCCTGGCCCCCCGACGGCCACTTCGTTATCCACGCCCTCGGGTCCGCTCAACAAGCCAAAGGTCTTTCGATCTCCGCCATCGAGCTGCTGGGTTCCTCCGCGAAACTCGACTTCCACCAGTCTCCCGACGCACTGGACATCCGCGTCCCAGATTCCGTGACGCCACCCGGAAAATTCGCGTTCGCTTTCCGGCTCTCCACAGCTATCACGCCGCCCCTTGATGCTGCTCGTCATTGACAGTATGCCAGTGCCCGGCGACTACTCAGACCGCGAGTAACAGTCCGATCAATCGCGAGGCTCATCGTGCTGAAACACATGCTCAACAAGGCCAGGGTGTTACTCGACAAGATCAGAAAATGGAACGCCTCTGAGGACAACCGGTTCGGCAGTGTTGGTTACACCAGCGTTCCATCGTGGAGACCGTGGCGGGACTTCTGACGTTTTACGAGTGCCGTGAGTGCGGACAACGTGGCAAACGGTAGCGATTAGTCGGCACACAAGCCTCCCTTCGTAAACCCTCCAAAGATTGCTAGAATCACGGGTATGGTTGCCACACCAGTTACGGTGGAAACAATTCCTTCCATTGACCCTGCCACAGGGCAGGTAACGGCGAACTTTGAGCGCACGCCGCCGTTGGCTGTGCCGCAGTTGATGAGCAAGGCGCGCGCGGCTCAGGCGAGCTGGGGGCGACGCTCGATTGAAGAACGTTGTGCGCTGATCGGCGTGCTGCAGAAAAAGATTCTCGAGGCACGCGACACGTTGGCGGATGTGGTGGTGCGGGAATCAGGCAAGCCGCGCGTCGAAGCTTTGTTCGCGGACGTATTTGTCTCGCTGGACACCGCGGAGCATTTCTCCAAGCGCGGGACCGACGAACTGCGGCCGGAGGCGGTGCGGCACCACAGCACGGCGGCCAAGGCAAAATCCGGAAGAGTGTATTACGAGCCGCTGGGCGTGCTGGGCATCATCAGTTCTTGGAATTATCCGCTGGCCATTCCATTCAGCCAGATCATCGCGGCCGTTGCGGCGGGGAACGCGGTGTTGTGCAAGACCAGCGACTTCACGCCAGAGTGTGGTGCGCAGATCGAAAAACTGTTCCGCGACGCAGGCTTTCCCACCGACCTGGTCACTATGCTGCAAGGCGGGGGAGAGGTGGGTCAAGCGCTGATTGAAGCGCGCCCGGACAAGGTGTTCTTCACGGGAAGTGTGTACACCGGCAAACACGTCGCTGAAGTGTGCGCCCGCTACCTGATCCCCACAGTGCTGGAGTTGGGGGGCAAAGATGCCATGCTGGTTCTGCGCGACGCCGACCTGAATGTGGCCTCGAGCGCCGCGGTGTGGGGCAGCTACACGAATTGCGGGCAAGTGTGTCTTTCGGTGGAAAGACTTTTCGTGGAGGAGCCAGTCGCCGAGGAATTCGTCCGCCGCTGCGTGGAGAAAACCCAGAAACTTCGGCTCGGGCCGGGTCGCGAAAAAGACACCGACGTTGGCCCGTTGATTCGGCCGCAGCACGTGCAACGCATGAGCGTCGTGATCGCGGACGCCGTGGAACGAGGTGCCAAAGTTATCTGCGGAGGCCGCCCGCGTCCGGACCTGGGGCCGAATTTCTTCGAGCCCACGGTGCTGACGGGTGTGGACGCGTCCATGCAACTCTTCCAGGACGAAACGTTTGGGCCGATCATGGCCATTCAGGTGGTGCGCAGCGCGGAAGAAGCGGTCCGTTTCGCAAACGACACGCAATTCGCTCTGGCCGCAAGCGTGTGGACCGGGGATACGGATCGAGGTAGATCGATCGCCCGGCAGCTTCGCGTAGGAACGGTGATGGTCAATGATCTCTTAACGGGATTTGCCATTGCCGAAGCGCCGCATGGTGGTTGTGGGCTCAGCGGTTGGGGACGCACGCACGGCAAGGATGGGCTGAAGGAAATGGTTCACGTTAAGTATGTGGACGTCGATCGCCTGCCGAAAACCGAGAAGCCCTGGTGGTATCGTTATGGAGGGGACCTGGAGCGGGCCGCCGACGCCTTTCTGCGTTTTGAATTCAGCGGCAGCCTGGCGGCGCGGCTGCGTCATGCGCGCACGGCGATGAAGACGTTGTTGCGCAATCACGGTTTCTGACGAAGGTTAGCCGATAGAAGGAGAAATTACTTGGCAGAGGAAAACACAGCCGCACCGGTTCCTGGCGTTGAAACTACGCTCGAAGCAGTTGCCACGCCGAAAGTGAAAACGCGCAAGCCGAAACAGCGCGCTTGCGACGAGAAAGACGCCAAGGGAAAACTTTGCGCGGGCCACTTGAAACACTGGTTCGACTACCCCGCCGAAATCGAAAAACTGGTTGGCAAGGGCGCGGAGATTTACCGCTGCGAATTCTGCAAGACGCTCTACCGGCCTGATCCGCAGCAGCAGCCCAACAGCTACACGGTGCGTTACTAGACGCCACAGGGAGGCCGCTCCGCCATGCCTGAGAACGAGTGGATCTACGATTGGAATCTGGTTGGCGGCACCGCAATCGCCCCCGGAACGCGCGTGCTGGTGAACGACGAAACGCTGCGCGACGGGCTGCAAAATCCTTCCGTCCACGACCCCACACTGGAAGAAAAACTGGAAATCCTGCACTTGATGGAAGCGTTGGGCATTGATTCGGTGAACCTGGGGCTGCCTGGCGCGGGCCCTCGCGCCGTAGCGGACGTAGAAGCGCTGGCGCGCGAAATCGCCACGAAGCGCATGCGCATTAAGCCGAATTGCGCGGCACGCACCGTGGAGGCGGACATTCGGCCGATTGCGGAGATTTCGCAGCGCGCGGGGATCGCCATCGAAGCGGCCATGTTTCTGGGGAGCAGTCCGATCCGCCGTCTGGTGGAGGACTGGACGATCGATCATCTGGAACGTACCACGGAGAAGGCGGTGAAGTTCGCGGTTTCGGAAGGCTTGCCACCGATGTACGTCACGGAAGATACCGTGCGCACTGATCCGGAGACGGTGGAGCGACTGTACACGGCGGCAATTCGCAGCGGCGCGCGCGCCATCGTGTTGTGCGATACGGTTGGGCACGCTACGCCGGAGGGCGCGTTCAGCCTGGTGAAGTTTGTGATGGACAAAGTGGTGATTCCTTCCGGTGAAGAAATTCGCGTGGACTGGCACGGTCACCGCGACCGAGGGCTGGCGATCGCGAATTCGTTGGCGGCGATTGCGGCTGGGGCGCGGCAGATTCATGGAGTGGCGCTGTCGCTGGGTGAGCGGGTGGGGAATACGCCGATGGAACTGCTGTTGGTGAACCTGCGGCTGATGGGGCTGCGGTCGAACGATCTGACGTATCTGCGAGCGTATTGCGATCGCATCGCCAAAGCCACGCACACGACCATTCCGCCAAATTATCCGGTTTTTGGGCGCGATGCGTTTCGCACGGCTACGGGAGTCCACGCGGCTGCCATCGTGAAAGCGTTGAAGAAACACGACCGTGGCCTGGCGGATGCGGTCTACAGCGGCGTGCCCGCGCACCTGTTCGGCCTGGAGCAAATCGTGGAGGTTGGACCAATGAGCGGGAAGTCCAACGTGCTGTACTGGCTGGCGCGCCACAATATTCCTGCGAGCGACGAGCTGGTGAATCGCATTTACGAGGCGGCCAAGCAATCGCCACGAGTGCTGACGGACGGCGAACTGCGCGCACTATGCGCTACGAGCGGCGCCCCGGTATAGTTTTGTATGCACCATTCACTTCCTTCCGTGAAACATGTGGCGGTTTGCGCTATTCTCTTTGCCATGCCGATTCGTTCCTCGGTGTTCTCTCATACTGCGCGGCAAGCTACGCCAGTCTTGCAGGCGGATACCGCGCAGGTCCGGACAGCGCTTGAATGGTTTGCGCAAAACCTAACGTGGATTGATGCTCAACAGATTCGCCTGACGGAGATCCCTGCTCCCTCGTTCGAGGAAGAGGATCGCGCCACAGCAGTGAAGGAGTTATTTGTCGGCGAAGGGTTGACCATTCATACCGACAAGATCGGCAATGTGATTGGCGAATTGCGCGGCAGCAACGAGCGAGAGATTGTGCTGATTACGGCGCACCTGGACACGGTGTTCCCGTCTGGAACGACCATTGAGGTGCAGCGCGAGGGCGAGCGCCTGGTGGCGCCAGGAATTTCAGACAACGGGACGGGGCTTGCGGGATTAATCGCAATTGCGCGAGCCATGCACGCGGCGAAGATTACGCCACAACGGACGATCCTGTTCGCCGCCAACGTAGGGGAAGAAGGCGAGGGCAATCTGCGCGGAATGCGCGCGCTGATCGACGCCTACCATACGAAAGTGCGCGCGGTGATTGTATTGGATGGATCCGGCACGGATCATGTGACGACCAAGGCGCTGGCGTCGAAGCGGCTCGAGGCAGTGATCAGCGGGCCCGGTGGGCATAGCTGGTCCGACTTCGGTATGCCCAATCCCATCAATGCGCTGATTCGCGGTTCGTTGCGGTTCATCAATACGAAAGTGCCGGCTAGTCCCCGGACCACGTTCAATCTTGGCCAAGTGGAGGGCGGAACTTCGGTGAATTCGATTCCTTTCGAAGCGAAATTGAAAGTCGATCTGCGGTCGGAAAGTGACGACGAAATTACCCGCCTGGAATCGGCCTTCCGCGAGTGTATGGCCACCGGCGTGCGCGACGAGATGGAAAACGCCCGCGACCGCACCAAGGGCAAACTGGAATGGAAAGTGAATGTGATCGGCAGCCGTCCCGGCGGGGAATTGGCTCCGGACTCGGCGTTACTCGCCTCTTTGCGCGCCGCCGACGATTTGACGGGAAACCAATCGCGCATCGAGCGCTCTTCGACTGACGCGAACATTCCGCTCTCCATGGGAATCGATGCCATTTCGATTGGCGCGGGCGGAAATGGCGGTGGAGCGCATTCGCTGCAAGAGTGGTACGAGCCAGCGGGACGCGAAAACGGTTTGAAACGCGTACTTCTGACGCTGCTGGGAGTCGCAGGCGTGGCTCCGGAGCCCGGGTAATGACGACGGCGAACGCCGGAGCTCGCGGTGGCCCAGTGCGCATTGGATGGATACTCGCCCTCGCCGCGATGTGTCTCGCGACGGGCGGTCGGGTGCTGGCGCAGAAGAAATATCCCATCAATAAGACCGTCTACTACCTTCATGGCCGCATTTATACAAATGATCCGGAGCACCCCTGGGCCGCCGCCATGGCGATTCGCGACGAAAAAATTCTTTGCATCGGCACGCTCGCGCACATCCTGCTGGACTGCGGGGGCGCACAGGCAGAGGCGGAAACCATTCAATTGAATGAGCGGTTCGTGATGCCGGGATTCAACGATGCGCACACGCATCTGGGCGGCGCCGGCCGCAACAAACTCAATCTCTCTCTGAACGGTGTCGACTCGATTGCCGAGCTGCAAAAGCTGGTGAAGGATGCCGCAGCCAAAAAGAAACCCGGGGAATGGATTCTCGGGAGCGGCTGGGACCAAACGCGTTGGGCTGACAAGAAATTTCCGACCAGGTTGCAACTGGACGAGGCGGCGCCAAACAATCCTGTGTTCCTGGTGCATGTTTCGGGACACGTGGCCGTAGCCAACAGCGAAGCGCTGAAACACGCCGAGATCACGCCGGATACGAAGAATCCCATGGGGGGCGAAATCGAGCAGTTCGAAGACGGCGAGCCATCGGGCATGCTGAAGGAAAACGCGGCGATGCAGATGGTGGAGCAGCGGATCCCGGATCCTTCCGACGAAGATCGCCGCAAAGGAATCGAGCTGGTTCTGGAGGAACTGGCGCGAAATGGCGTGACGTCGGCGCAAGACAATTCCGACTGGGACGATTTTCTCGTTTACAAGCAGCTGAAGGAAGAGAAGAAGCTGACCGCGCGCATCACCGAGTGGCTTCCATTCATGCTGCCCACCGATGATCTGCAGAATCGGCGGGCGCAAGCCGGAACAACCGACCCATGGCTGAGGACCGGCGCAGTCAAGATGGTCACGGACGGAGCGCTGGGTTCACGCACCGCAGCGCTGCTGGCGCCGTATTCGGATGATCCCTCGACCAGTGGCTTGATGACCATCGAAACAGAAAAACTGAAACTCATGGCTATCGAGCGAGACCGACTGGGTTTTCAACTTGCGTTTCACGCCATCGGCGACAAGGCCAATGAAATTTGCCTGGACGTTTTCGAGTCGGTGCAGCGCATGAACCCTGCGCGCGATCGCCGTGACCGCATCGAGCACGCGCAGGTTGTTGCGCCGGATGACATGGCGCGCTTTGGGAAACTCAACGTGATTGCTTCAATGCAGCCATCGCACGAAACGAACGACATGCGCTGGGCGGAACAGCGTGTCGGGCCTGAGCGGGCAAAAGGCGCGTATGCGTGGAACTCGCTGCAAAAAGCGGGCGCGAAGCTGGCGTTCGGTACTGATTACGACGTGGAGCCCATTAATCCATTTCGCGGAATTTATGCGTGTGTTACGCGCGAATTACCGGATGGAGGGCCCGCCGGTGGTTGGGAGCCCGAGGAAAAATTGCCGCTGGACCAGTGCCTGCGTGCTTACACCTACGGTTCCGCTTACGCGGAATTCGCGGAAGGGAAGAAAGGCGAATTGAAAGTGGGGCAGTATGCGGATTTCGTGGTGCTTTCGACGGACCTGACGAAAGCAACGCCAAAAGAAGTTCTGAAGACTGAGGTACTGCGCACCGTGGTTGGCGGCCGCGTAGTTTATCAGAAGAACTGAACGGTGCTGAGCTCGCCGGCAAATTCCTTATCCTTCAGTTGGTAGAAATACAGCCTGGCGCGGCGGCCCTGCCAATCGGCGCAGGCCGGTGCGTGGTCAGAGATGTCCTTGTTTCCCTCGGCAATCTGAAGTTGCTTGATGTCCACAATCTTGAATCGCAACCCAGAACTGTTCACCTTCAGAACCACTTTTCCGACGGCGCCGTTTGCGCAATCCGCGGAGGAGATGGTGCCTTCCACGGCGTATTGGGTTTCCTTGGCATGCTTGTCGACGAGAGGCGCTTCGGCAGCAAGAGCAGTTGCACCGTGTTCGGAAACAATCGTCGCCATTGAGGTTTGTTGCGCGGCGGACTGTTGTTGCTGTTCAGCCTGGCGCTTGTAGGCGGCGAGCTGGGCATCGTAATCCGCGCGCGATTGGATGGCCTGTTCAAGCTGCTGCGAAAGCTGGCGATCCTGAGGGGTACGCGCCGCCGCCTGGATGCGCGCGGCCAGAACTTTGGCATCAGCAAGCCGGTCCACAGTGAGAAGCACGAACGAGTAGGCGACGGCGTACTGAAGATTGCCGGGTTCCAGGTCGATGGCTTTTCGTCCCATGGCCAAGGCCTTTTCGTGGGATTCAGGATTTGTTGAATAGAGAGAAGAGAGCGCGGCATAGGCGGGCGCAAACTGCAGGTTCATGTGGATCGCGGTTTCCAGCAAGGCGACGGTTGCGGCGTCATCAATGTTCGTGCGCCGACGGCGCATTTGGGAGCTGGCATCGAAAAAGTAGGCGGCGTAATTCGTGGAATGGAGTTGCACGGCGCGGGAAAACTCAGTTTCCGCCGTCGCCCAATCCTGCTGATAGTAGGCCAGCATGCCGAGGCTTTCATGCACGATGGGGAGATCGGGGTCCTCCTGCATGGCTTGATCGAGCGTGGTCTTCGCTTCCGCGAAGCGGCGCGTGTAAACGTACAAGGCGGCGCGCTGGGCATCGACTTCGGCGGGCGCCAGGGTGCGGCTGGCGTAGCCTTGCGCATTGCCGCGAGAGACGGTATCGAAATTTCCAACATAGAAGCGATCCTGGCGCGTGTAAGCGCCCATCCTATCCGCGAATTTCTTCAAATCGCCGAAGGTCTGCTGCGCCGCGGCAACCTGATTGCCGCTCGCCGACCAAGCGTTTTGAAATTTGGTCAGCAATTGCTGCCGGCGCGCATCGGGATCGAGCATCAGGTAATGCACGAGGGCCCAGGACTCGGCGTAGAACAGGGAGGTGCGGTTTTGTTCGTTGTAGTAGGGAGAATTGTGGTCGACCTGAAGCAGGGTATCAATGGGGATCAATTTGTTTTCGTGAAGCTCTTGCAAATGGTAGGAATCGATCTTGCCGATCTGCACGCTCTTCTCGCGAATTTCGGTGTTGCCGAGGAACTCGGCGATGCCCTCGTCGAGCCACGCGGGGAGATCGCGGTAATTCAAGTGGACGAGTGCATGCGTGTATTCGTGATAGACAATTTCGTAGGGATTATCCCCTTGTACATCGGTGCGCACGGCCACGAAATGCTCGGCTTCGCCGGGAACGTAGATTCCAGCGGGATGCGTGTGGCCCTTGGTCTCCCAATATTCGGGTAGCAGCAGCTTCAAGGACTCTTCGTTCTTGACTGCGAAAATAACTACCGGCTTGCCGATCTCCGTCCGCAGCTTGGGGAACGCGCTATGGAATACCTCGCGAATTTGCTCGAAGTGGTCGGCGATCTTGCGGGCCTCTTTCTCGCCGGCATTGCTGATCACGGTGAAGTTCGGAGTGCGGACTTCGATCCAGGCATCTTTGGCGGCCGTGAAACGCGCTGCCGGAAGAAGGGCGAGCAAGGAAGCAACAAGAACGCGAAGCACGTCGCGAAGGCAGCGAGGTAGTGTGCTGGGCATGATCATGTGGATTTACCCGATCGATATTGAAGAGTCAAGTGCCGCCGGCTCCCGCCTGTGTTCAGTCGAAGCGTAGGACGCGAATCTCGCCATTGGTGACGCTGTCGGGCGTCGCTGTGAAGTCCACCTGCGCGCGCCGGTCCTTCCACGAAGCGCACGGCGGGCTGGCGTCGCTGGGTTTGTGGCTTTCAAGGATTTCGATTTTCGTGGCGTCTTTAATGTGCAAAAGCAGCGGGCCGGAAGAGGTGGTCAGGGTTAGTACAACCTCCGGCGGGTGGCCGCAAATTAGTTCCGTGATTTTTCCCTCGGCATGACCGGGTTCCTGTGACGGGGATGCTGACTGCGGGTCGGTGGATTGCGTTTCTGCTTCGGCTGTGTGGCCGCCGGATGCGGATGAGGCTTGCTTCGTTTTTGCGTCAATGCGCTTGGTGAAGCTCGCTACGATCATGCGGTCTCGGGAGGTGAAGGCCGTTTTCCTGGCCTGGTCCGCCAGCTTTTTGGCTTCGGCGAACTTTCCGTCGGCTAACAACACCATGCCAATATCGATGTAGTAGGAGAGATTCCCAGGTTCCAGCCGCGACGCGCGCGCCGCCGCATCAAGAGCCCTTTGATTGTTCGGCGCGGGCTTCTGGATGTAGGCAAGAGAAAGAAAGGCATAGGCCGGCGCGAAATCGGGATTCAGGGTCACGATTTTTTCCAGGTGTACCCGAATCTTTGGCGTGGATTCCTCGGTGTAGCCAAACTCGCGATAGAGAGCCGTTGCCATGTAGAGATGAGCGCTCAGATCGTTCGGGTCGGCAGTCAGGGCAAGATCGAATTCCTTCAGGGCTTTCAGATAGTCGGCATTTTGCAGGTGATAGTAGCCAAGTTCGGTGTGGTATCCCTGAGCGTTGGGATTGATTGCCGCCACCTGGTGAAGGACCTCAAGCCCTTCCGGCAAATGATCGGCGCGCAGCAAATATCCGGATTGGGCTAGGAGTCCTTCGGCGGGAGACAGCGTCCTGGCCGCAAAATCTTTTTCAGAAATCTTCAGCGATAGGGGAATGCGCGTATAGCCGAACTTGGTTTGATGGGCATAGGACTCGAGTTTGTCGGCGAGGGTGTGCAAGTCGCCGAAGGATTTGTTAGCGGCATCGATGGGATCATCGGAATCATGCAGGTTGGCCAGGTATTTGTTCAACACATCTTTGTCGCGTACGTCGGGGGAAAGCATAAAGTAATGAACGATGGCCCAGGATTCGGTATAGAAGATTCCCTGAATGATCCCGGGTATTGAAGAGCGGCGAAGAGCCATCGATGGATACGAGCGTGGAGATGGGGATCAGCGGATTCTCTCTCAGCAGGCGCAATTGCGGCTCGCCCACCGCGCCAATCTTCACGTCTTTGCCCTCGATCACGGTGTTGCCGTAAAACTCCGCGATGCCTTCATTCAGCCACAACGGGAGACCGCGGTAATTCAGACGGAAGTACGCGTGGGTGTACTCGTGATAGAGCGTGTGGTAAGGAAACGGGCTCGTTCCTCTCACGTCGGTGCGCACCAGGGCGTAGTTTTTGTCGTACGAAAGACGATAGAGGCCGCTTAGCCTCATCGCATCCTTGTCCGTGCCGTAACCGGGAAGAAACAGTTTCAGGGAATCTTCATTCTTCAGCGCGAAGATCACCGTGGGCTTTCCCCCATCCACACGAAGTTTTGGGTAGCGCTGCTCGAACATGGCGCGAATTTCTTCAAATTGCTGCGCGGTCAGGCGTCCCTCGTGCTCGCCGGCATTGGAGAGGACGGTGAAATGCGGCGAGCGAACTTCGATCCAGGTTTCGTGATGATCGGCGCGCGATGGCGGAGCGAGGAGCAGCGACAGGAAAGCCAGAATGGAAGAGAGGCGAACGGCTCGCGATCGGCCCATGGTGGATTTGATGTTACGTGAGAGGCTTTCGATGTCAAGCGCGCGGGAATCACCGGCGTGGGCGACGAGAATTGGTGTTGCTCAAGAATGAAATCGAGTGAGGAAGTTTTTCGGCTACACTGGCGGGCGAACGACGGAGTTCCCGGTATGAAGAGGAAGTTGCGTGCTGATCTTGCGCTGATGTTCTGCTCGCTGATCTGGGGCGTCACGTTTGTGATCGTGAAGAATGCCCTGGACCATACGTCCGTGTTTGTGTTTTTGGCGGTGCGCTTCACGCTGGCGGCGATATTGATGGCGGCGTTTCGTCCGTCGGTGCTGGCAACGATCGATCGCGAGGAAATATTCGCGGGTCTGCGGCTGGCGTTCTTCATGTTCGCAGGATACGCCTTCCAGACGACCGGCCTGCAATACACCACGGCATCGAATTCCGGGTTCGTTACGGGATCGAGCGTGGTGCTGGTGCCGTTGCTGCTCGGCGTGTTCTGGGGGCGCCGGTTGACGCACTGGCTTTACGCGGGTGCTTTTGCCGCGCTGGTTGGGCTGTACTTCCTGACGGTTCCGGCGCAGGGCTTGCGTTACCTGAATTATGGCGACGTGCTGACATTTGTTGGGGCGGGTTTGTATGCGGTGCACATCATTTTAGTGGGAGAATTCACCGGGGAACATTCCGTTTCGGCGTTGAGTTTGATTCAGGTGGCGGGTTGCGCGGCGATGGCTTGGGCGATGACGGGCGCGGGCGCGGCGATTCACTGGCAGCCTGTGCGGTTCGAGTGGCGTTGGGAGTTGCTTGCGGCCATCGGAGTGTGCGCGGTGTTTGCGACCGCCGTGGCGTTCACCGTGCAATTGTGGGCGCAGCAATACACCTCACCGAGCCACGCGGCAATTCTGTTTGCGCTGGAGCCGGTGTTCGCGGTTAGTACGTCGTATTTTGTGCTGCATGAGCGGTTGACGTCGCGAGCCATGAAGGGTGCTGGCCTGGTGATTGCCGGTATCGTCATCGCGGAATTGCTGGGTGCGCCTGCGGCACCGGAATCGCCGGAGCCGATCTTCGAAGGGCGGATTTACTTCAAGCCGTGGTGGAAGGTGGGATGAAGTAGTTTTCAGTTTCAGTATAAGTTTTGGGTAAAGCAAAACCCGGCTGGCGTTCCAGGTTTACTTAGTACTTACAACTTAGAACTAGAAACTTAAAACTTGAAACTACGTTCCGTAGTTCTTCACGTCGACGGGTTCGAACATGGTGGCGGCGGCGGCGTGGGATTCTTCGTGGGCGTCGATTTCGGCGGCGTGTTGCAGGGATTGCGCGATATCGTCGAGTCCCTTCAGCAGGACTTCCTTGCGCGACGGGGCGATTTCAAATGTATAGACGAGGCCGTAATTGTCGCTGATGGTCTGATTGGGGAGATCGAGCGCAAGGGTGTAGCCCACTTCCGATTCGGTGTGGTGGAAGAGTTCTTCGACTTCGGCTTCGGTGAGAATGGCGGGGAGAATGCCGTTCTTGAAGCAATTATTGTAGAAAATGTCGGCGTAGCTGGGAGCAATGATGGCGCGGAAGCCGTAGTCTTTCACGCCCCATGGCGCGTGCTCGCGGCTGGAGCCGCAGCCAAAGTTCGCGCGAGCCAAGAGCACGGAAGCGCCCTTGTAGCGCGGGAAATTCAGCACGAATTCCGGATTTGGCTTTTCGCCGGGGAGATAGCGCCAGTCGTAAAAGAGGATGCGGCCGAAACCTTCGCGAGTGAGCGCCTTGAGGAATTGCTTCGGTACCATCTGGTCGGTATCGACGTTGACGCGATCCAGTGGCATGACGAGGCCGGAGTGTGTGGTGAATGGTTGCATGGGTGAAGAGTCCTCAGTTTTCAGTGAGCAGTTGTCGATAGAAAGAATATCAGATATCAGTGATCAGAGAGCAGGAAGCAAGAGTGGCCGTCGACGGTTTGCAGTTCACGGTTGAAAAAAGCAGATCCCTCGCTTCGCTCGGGATGACATGGGAAGATTTTGGGATGTAACGAGACGAGAAAGATAACGCAGAGCGCTGAGGCCCGGAAAAGAGAAACCGAAGAGCACACACGCAACAACGGCGTGCTGGGGGCACCCTGGACGCGGTTATAAAATTGGAAGGGTGGGCGGACCGCCTCGGAAGGCGGCCCCTACAAGGCGTCGAAGGAAGGTAGCTACTCGACGTGGGCTACGTCGAATTCGCGGACGTCTACGAAATGGCCTGCGATGGCTGCTGCGGCCGCCATGACCGGGCTGACGAGGTGGGTGCGGCTGTCGCGGCCTTGGCGGCCTTCGAAATTGCGATTCGAGGTGCTGGCGCTGCGCTCGTGTGGCGGCAACACATCCGCGTTCATGCCGATACACATGCTGCAGCCGGCATCGCGCCATTCAAAGCCCGCTTGCGTGAAAACTTTGTCCAGACCTTCTTTTTCCGCTTGCGCCTTGATGCCGCGTGAGCCGGGCACGATCAGCGCCTGCTTGATGTTCTTCGCGACATGCTTCCCGGCAACGAGCTGGGCGGCGGCGCGCAAATCATCGAGGCGCGAATTGGTGCACGAGCCGATGAACACGCGGTCGACCGGAATGTCTACGATCGGCGTGCCGGGTTTCAGCCCCATGTACTTCAGCGCGCTCTCCGTAGCTTTCTGATCGTTCAAATCCTTAAAGTCGTGAGGATCTGGCACTCGCCCGTTTATGCTCGTGACCATGCCGGGATTCGTGCCCCAGGTGACTTGCGGGGCGAGTTCGTTGGCGTGCAACTCAATAGTGGTGTCAAACTTCGCGCCGTCGTCGGTGTTCAGCAATTTCCAGCGCTCGACCGCTTCCTGAAACGCTTTCCCACGCGGCACGAACGGCCGGCCTTCGAGATACGCGAACGTGGTCTCATCCGGCGCAATCATGCCGGCACGCGCGCCGCCTTCAATGGTCATGTTGCAGACGGTCATGCGCCCGTCCATCGAAAGGGAACGAATGGCCTGCGCCGCCGTATTCCGCCACGTGGCCGTTGCCGCCGCCGATGCCAATCTTGCCGATGATGGCCAGGATGATGTCTTTCGCGGTGACGCCCTTGGGGCGCTTGCCATTCACCACAATGTGCATGGTCTTCGAACGGCCCTGCACCAGGCATTGCGTCGCCAGCACGTGCTCGACTTCGCTGGTGCCGATGCCAAACGCCAATGTGCCGAACGCACCGTGCGTCGACGTGTGACTATCGCCGCAGACGATCGTTTGCCCCGGCTGCGTGATGCCCAGCTCCGGCCCGATGATGTGCACGATGCCCTGATTCTTGCTGTTCATGTCGAACAGGCGCACGCCGGTTTCCTTGCAATTGCGTTCCAGGGCTTCGAATTGCAGCTTGGCGTCGTTATCGAGGATGGGCAGGGTACGGTCGGTGGTGGAAACGGAGTGGTCCATCACGGCGAAGGTTAGGTCGGGGCGGCGGACCTTGCGGCCTTCTGCCTTTAGTCCCGCGAAGGCTTGCGGCGAAGTGCCTTCATGAACTAGGTGGCGGTCAATGTAGATGAGCGCGGGCTTGCCTGGTTCCTCGTGAACGAGGTGATTGTCCCAGATCTTTTGGTAGAGAGTGTTTGGTGTCATGTGAGTACTCAAATAGTGTAGCACTCCGAAAATACCGGGCAAACCATGGCCACCAGGCTAAGCGATACTTGCGCGAGCCTTCGGGCGGAGTCGGTACAGCAGTAGGCCTCCCAAATTGGCGGCCACGAGAACCGCTATCGTCTTCCACGTGTAGGCCGACTCGCTCTGGACGCGGATGATCGGGAAGACGGAGAGCAGGACGAAGAGAAGCGTCAGGAGGAAACCAGAGAGGGCGAGGATGCGGAGCCAAAGAGGCGAACGAAACGCGCTGCTTCTTGCCGCGAGCAGGGGAATTGCGAACAACGCCAAATAGGCGATGGCGTAGAACGTGAAGCCCCAGATTTGCAGCAGCTCAAACGCCTCCTGTTGACCCACTCCGATCAAGACGACGGTACTGGCGACAAGCGTGATGGCCCCAAGGAAGAGAATCGAGTTTACCGGGGTGCGGTACTTGGCGTGCAACGTCGTGAACCACTTCGGCAGTAGATGATCCCACCCTGCGCACATCGGCAGGCGCGTGTTGGCCGCAAAGTTCAGGCTGAAGCTGGAGAGGTAATTCGTCAGCAGCAGAAGAATTGCGGCGGGAACAATCACTTGCGCGAGCGGCGAGGCACCAAGTGCCAGGTGCAAGGCCTGGGGGATTGGCCCGATCACATCGACGTTGTCGGGAGACACGTAGGCCAGGATCGCACTGGTTCCGAAAATATAGAGCAGCGCGACGATGGGCGCGGCAATCAGGATGGCGCGGGAAAGATGCTTCACCGGATTGCGCGACTCACCGGCAAAAATGGCGGCGTACTCAAATCCACACAGCGCGCCAAACGTCATTTTGCTGAACACGCTGAAGCTGAACAGCGTGAGCGGAGGAGCAACGATGCGTAGCGGGTGGTATTCGTGCAAGGTGCCGCGGCCCAAGTGCAAAAAGGGAAGGGCGGCCAGGAACACGATAATCAAGATCGTTAGCGCACTGCCGGCGTTTGTTACCCACTTGCCGACGCGCAGGCCGAGATGCGCTACGAGCATCAGCACGCCGATGATCGCGACGGAAACCGCCAGCACCAGCCACTTGTTCGACGCGGTGGCGTCTGCATCGAGGCCCAGCGCGTATGCGGCGTAAGTTGTGGCTACCAAGCCAATCGAAGCGACGTACAGCACTACGTACAGCCATAAATTCCAGGCCACCAGAAACCCGACGGCATCGCCAAATGCGTGGCGCGCCCACTCGTACAAACCGCCTTCGATAGACATGCAACGGTTCAGATGCGCGACAACCAGAGCTTGCGGAATGAAGAATGTCGCAATCGCGATCAGCCACAGCAAAACGTGAGCCGGCCCCGCCTTTACGGCGGTGCCGAAGAAATCGGGGATGACCACGAGGAGGATGGAAGCGAGCACCAAGTCCAAGAATCCCAGTTCCTTGCGCAGCGATGTGGGCGTCGATTCAAGAATGGTACCAGCGGGAGAAAGAGCGCGCGGCTGAGCAGTGGCCAAGAGTTTGCGGACCGAAGTCCTTGCCTCCGGAGGGGAAAGTTTGGGTAGTGTGGCTTGCGTGCGCACAAGAAGCAAGCAGTTTCACCACAGAGGACACAGAGAGCACAGAGCAAGGCTACGAGAAAGGCGAAAAGATTTGGGGCATGCACGGCCGCGCTTGCGCTGACTGCTTCCGACGTTTTGATGTTGCCTGATTTTTACATTGAGATCCTTCGCGGCGCAAACTACGCGCCGCTCAGGATGACAGTTGCGGTTACCAGTCGCGGTTATGAGTCGCGGTTACAGGGATGGGAGCAGGGGGCAGCGCTAGCCGCCAGCGATGGAAGGGACTAGCAGGACGCGGTCGCCATCTTTCAGGGTGCAGCCTTCGCCGCCCAGGAAGCGAATGTCTTCTTCGTTGAGATAGACGTTGAGGAACTGACGAATCTGTCCCTGATCGTCGCGCACGTGGCGCGAGAGGGCAGGGAATTTCGCGGTGAGTTCGTTCAAAGCTTCGGCGACCGTGGTTGCGCCGCTCTCCACCTTCGGCGCTCCTTCGGTGAAGCGCCGGAATGCGGTGGGGATTTCGATCGTGATTGCCATTACAGATTCTCCATTCCGATTTAATAAATCGTTTCAAAATTTTGCGACGATCCCACAACACGACATGCCCTCGCTGCGGAACCACCGGCGCCGTGTTTCCAACTCTCCTTTGGAAGCACGGCGCCTGACGTGCAAGCCTTCAGGTGCGTTTGGGCACGTCGCGAAGCTGGCTTGGTCTTCATGCGTTGACTTCATCCTTCTTGAATTGCTCCTGCAGCAGGCTCTCAAACGCTTCAATGCGCGGTTCAATAGCATCGGTGGTTGGGAAATCCGCGGCAAGCGCGTCGGTGGTTTTCAATCCGTTGCCGGTCACGCAGACCACCGTAGTTTCCTCTGGCCGAATGCGGCCTTGCTGAATCAGCTTGGCGCGTCACGCCCGCTGTTACGCCTCCGGCAGTTTCCGCGAAGATGCCTTCAGTTTCCGCCAACAGCTTGATCGAATCGATAATCTCCGGATCAGAGATATCTTCAGCCCATCCACCGCTCTCGCGAATCAGGCGCAAGGCAAACGGCCCGTCGGCAGGATTTCCGATGGCCAGCGAACGCGCGATGGTGTTGGGTTTCTGGGGCTGAAATCGCGCCAGGCCGCGCTTAATTCCATCGGCGATCGGCGAGCAACCGGTTGCCTGCGCGCCAAAGAATTTCACCTGCTTGGGCTCAACCCATCCCAGGTGCGCGAGCTCGGCGAAGGCCTTGGCGATTTTCCCGATCAGGGATCCTCCGGCCATGGGCACCACAACGTTGTCTGGCAACTCCCAGCCGAGCTGTTCGGCGATTTCGAAGCCGTGGGTCTTGGATCCCTCCGCGTAATACGGGCGCAGATTGACGTTGACCAGTCCCCACTGAAAACGGTCGGCAACCTGGGTGCACAAGCGATTCACGTTGTCGTAGTTCCCGTTGATGCGGATGATGCGCGCTCCGTACACTGCGGTGTTCAGGATTTTGGCAGGCTCAAGGTCGGCGGGAATAAATACGCAGGCGTCGATTCCTTGTTGCGCGGTCTGCGCGGCAACGGCATTGGCCAGATTGCCGGTGGATGAGCAGCCCACCGTCTTGAAACCAAAGCGTTTCGCCGCAGCCAGCGCCGTGGCAACCACGCGATCTTTAAAGGAAAGCGTTGGGAAACAAACCGCGTCATTCTTCACAAAGAGATTCTTGACTCCCCACTTGGCACCCAGCCGCCGAGCTCTCACCAACGGGGTTCCGCCGATGCTGAGCGAAGGCGTAAAGCCGGTGGGGAGGGGAAGCAGTTCGGAATACCGCCACATATTGAAGGGACGGTGGGCGAGGGCTCCGCGGCTGACGGAGTTCCGCAGGCGCTCGTAGTCGTAGCTGACTTCCAGTGGAGCGAAGCACTCTTCACAAAAGGATTGCGGTTGGTTGGGGTAGCGCTTTCCGCATTCACGACAGCGTAAGAAATAAGCTTCTGGCATAGTCACCTCGCCGTTGGACCCCGGCAAGTCACGTATAAGCAAGCCGGGTCCACCGTGTGAAATGACGTGGAGATCGAGTTCGGGCAGCGCGGAGGGGTATAAATGAAAAACCCTCCGTGCCAAAAAGCTTGGAGGGTCTCAGGAAGTTGCTCTGTGAACTCTACCAACTCTTTAGCAGTTTTTTACGTGGAGCAAGTCGCCCTAAATCGCCACGTGATGCCGCTATCACGGCTGTTCTATTTATGGAGCAAGCCGTGAGGGTTGTCAAGGGCAAAGTTGGCGTCGCCGCCCCCTGCAACATAATTGCTGTTTCCTGCGTCCAATTAAGCGAGTAAAGTTCACACTTCGCGGCACCCGGCCAAAAGGCCAGTTATCCTCCCCGGCGCATCTAACCGGGAGAGAAACTCTGTGCAAGAGAGGGTGTTATACTCTCCAAAAGCTCACAGGGAGTGCAATTGTTGGATAGGAGCCGGAAATGGATCAGGTGAGAAATAATCTAGAGCGCTCGCACCGCCGCACAATATTTGCGGCTGTTTTAATTGCCGCCACGTTGGTGGTCGGAATTCTGATCGGTACGGTGATTAACGGCAAGGTTTCGGCCATGAAGACATTCTCATTTGCCGGGACCAACGCGACACCGTTGGCCGTGCCAGACCCCATTCCCTCTTCGAGCAGCTTTTCCGGAATTGTGAGTCGCGTCGAGCCCGCAGTGGTCAACATCGCCACCACCCAGGTGATCGATCGGCGGAAGAAGCGCCGCTCCGGCCAGGACGATCAGGACGATCCCAGCCAGGATTTCTTCTTCCATTTCTTTGATGGGCGCCCCGACGGGCAGCCTCAAGCGGAACGCAGCCTCGGCTCCGGGGTGATCATCGACAAGCGCGGGTACATCCTCACGAACAATCACGTCGTCGACCAGGCCACCAAGATTCAAGTGCAGCTGAGCGGGGACACGACTAAGTACACGGCCAAGGTTGTGGGCGTGGATGACGCGACGGACCTGGCGGTCATAAAGATTGATGCGGCCAAAGAACTTCCCTCCGCCAAGCTCGGGAATTCCGACGGCGTACAGGTGGGTGACTGGGTGCTGGCCATTGGAAGCCCGTTCGGCCTGAATGCTACCGTCACCGCGGGAATTATCAGCGCCAAGGATCGCGGAAATATTGGCCGCCAGTTTCAGCGGTTTCTTCAGACCGATGCGGCAATCAACCCGGGCAATTCGGGTGGCCCGCTGGTAGATATGGCCGGCCAGGTAATTGGTATCAACACCGCGATCATTACCGGTGGACGCGGATACGAGGGCGTTGGGTTTGCCATGCCATCGTCGATGGCCATCAATGTGTACGATCAGATCATCAAGAATGGCCGCGTAACTCGTGGCTCGATCGGTGTGAGCTTTGAGGAAGAAAACGGGACGAACCTGATTACGCTGAAGTCGCTAGGCGCGCCGTATGGCGTGGTGATCGAAGGCGTTGAGCCGGGTTCGCCGGCGGAGAAGGCTGGCTTGAAGGGCGGCGACGTGATCACCGCCATCAACGGAACGGCCATCAAGAGTGGCAACGACCTCGTAAATCCGATTGCGTCCGCTCCGATCGGCAGCAAAGTGAAGATTTCCTTCGTCCGCGATAAGCAGCAGAAAGAAACCAGCGCCACGGTCGAAGACCGCACCCGGGTCTTCTCCAATACCGAAGGCCGAGTGAATTCCGCCCCCGACGAGCCGGCGCCTGCCGAATTCGGCCTGCGCGTTGAGAGCTTGACTCCGGAACGCGCGCAGCGCGTCGGCGTAGAAGGGCAGAAGGGCGTGCTGGTCAGCCAGGTGGAGCCGGCCAGTTTCGCGGACGACATTCGCTTCGCTCCGGGTGACGTGATCAACGAAGTGAACGGACAAACCGTCACCACCATCGACGAATATCGCAAAGCAATCGCACAATTGAAACCAGGACAGAACGTGGTTTTCAAGGTTCTGCGCCGCAGCTACAATGACCGGGTCATGACCGTATTCCTTTCCGGCGTTGTTCCGGCAGACGAAAAGTAACTGACAGGTAGGGACAGCCGACAGCCAAACTATGCGTACGACGCTCTACAGAACAACTGTCGTCGGATCGCTGCTCGCGGTGCTTGCCGCGAGCATTTGCCCCGTCCATGCCGCGGCTACGCAGGTTACCACCACGCACAAGAAATCTACGAAAAGCAGCAGCGCTAACCATTCCACGGCCGCCGCAAGCGCGGGTTCGACGAAATCGGGCGCCGCTTCGAGTAAAACCACTGGCACGACTAGCGGCCATAAGACTTCCGGGAAGAGTTCCAGCCGAAAGAATACCAAGACTAAGAAAGTGAAAGGGCAGGCTGCTCCGACGCCGGACCGCATCAACGAAATCCAAGCTGCCTTGGCTAAGAACGGCGCGTACGACGGAACGCCGTCGGGGAAGTGGGATGACTCCACTGCCGATGCCATGAGAAAATTCCAGTCGTCTCACGGATTGAATCCCAGCGGCAAGCTCGATGCTCCAACGTTGCAGAAATTGGGACTCGGGTCGGAAACTGCGGGAGTCGCCGCACCCACACCTCCGGCGAATGCCGGCGCAAACCGTTTGCTGTCGTCGCGGGCTCAACAGGACCACCCCGACACCCAGTCTGATCAGCCTGACAAATAGAAACACTCTGGCAAAGACCTTTTGCAGGCAATACCACGCAACCTCCTGAGAAGAAAGACCCAAGAGGGCACGATGTATCGTGCCCCTACTCAACGGGCTAACTGGAAACTGCAGCGCCAAGCAATTGCGGTGGCGGACCGCCTCGGAAGTCGGTCCCTACACAGCCTACGAACAACCTTGCGTTTGACGCTGCTTCCGACTGCCGCTAGACTCAGTTGGTTTTGGAGGAGCCATGGCAACGGCTGCTGTAGCGCGCGTGTTCAAGAACTTCATCAATGGCGAATGGGTGGGTGCGAAGAGCGGCAAAACCCTGGAAAATCGCAATCCTGCGAATACCGATGAGATTATCGGGGAGTTTCCCCTGTCCGGGCCTGAGGATGTGGACGCCGCAGTGTCGGCCGCAAGAAACGCTTACAAATCCTGGCGGCTGACTCCTGCTCCCAAGCGCGCAGAAATTCTCTTCCGCGTTGCGGAGTTGCTCGTTAAACGCAAGGAAGACTTCGCTCGCGATATGACTCGCGAAATGGGCAAGGTGCTCGCCGAAACACGCGGCGACGTTCAGGAAGCTATCGACATGACCTACTACATGGCGGGCGAAGGACGACGCCTGTTTGGACAAACCACGCCGTCGGAGCTGCCAAATAAGTTCGCCATGAGCGTGCGCCAGCCGATCGGCGTCTGCGGGATGATCACGCCGTGGAATTTTCCGATGGCCATTCCTTCGTGGAAGATGATGCCGGCGCTGGTCTGCGGAAACACCGTGGTGCTGAAGCCCGCCGAAGACACGCCGCTCTCTTCCTATCATCTTGTGGATACCATGGTCGAGGCCGGTCTTCCCGCAGGAGTTGTGAACCTGGTCAGTGGCGACGGCCCCGGTGCAGGCGCGCCTCTGGCTGAGCACAAGGACGTTCCGGTCATCAGCTTCACCGGCTCCACGGCTACCGGACGCATTATTGCGCAGACCTGCGCGCCAGATTTCAAACATTGCTCGCTGGAGATGGGCGGCAAGAACATTATCCTGGTGATGGAGGACGCCAATCTCGATCTGGCCATCGATGGCGCGATCTGGGGCGGCTTTGGAACCACGGGACAGCGGTGCACCGCCGCGAGCCGCATCGGCGGTGCACAAGAGTGTTTATGGCGAATTCGTTTCTCGCCTTGCGGCACGCGCGCAAAAACTGAAAGTTGGCAATGGCCTGGATCCTTCGGTGGAAGTTGGCCCGCTCATCAACGAGCAGCAACTCCAGACGGTGATGAGCTACGTGGAGATTGGCTAAGAAGGAAGGCGCGAAGCTGCTGACCGGCGGAAATCGGCTCGATTCTGGAGAGCATGCCCGGGGATGGTTTTACGCGCCGACTGTGTTTGGCGACTGCGATCCCAAAATGCGCGTGGCGCAGGAAGAGATTTTCGGCCCGGTGGTGTCGGTCATTCCTATCGATTCACTGGAGCAGGGAATTGAGGTGGCGAATGGCGTGCCGTATGGGCTTTCTGCGTCGATTTACACGCGGAACGTGAACCGCGCCTTTACCGCGATTCAAGACCTTTACACCGGCATTGTGTACGTGAACGCACCTACCATCGGCGCCGAAACGCATCTGCCGTTTGGTGGCACCAAGCAGACCGGCAATGGACACCGCGAAGCTGCGGTCGCCGCGATCGATTTCTTCAGCGAATGGAAATCGGTGTACATCGATTATTCGGACAAACTACAGCGGGCTCAGATCGACAACAACTGATGCCACGTCGATCGCTGTCGCATTGACCGCGCTTGACAGCGTTCCTAGAATAGTAGTTAGCACCCCTTGGTGAGTGCTGCTATGCGCCATCCAAGCCTACAGGAACGCCGCAACCGTCAGATTCTGGCGGACATCGTGCGCACGTACATCGAAACGGGTGAGCCGGTATCTTCGCGCGCGGTTTCCAAGCGCTTCGACGAATCACTTAGCACCGCCACCATTCGCAACGTTATGGCTGATCTGGAGGATGGCGGATACCTCTTCCAGCCGCACACTTCTGCCGGGCGCGTTCCCACTGCCGCGGCTTACCGGTTTTTTGCGCAGGAAATCGCTACGCAAGCGACGCTGAAGCTTGATGACCAGGAATGGATTCGCCGGGAAATGGCTGCGGGTACGTCTGCGGTGGAGCTTACGGAGCGCGCCGGCCACGTTCTTGCCGAAGTCTCGAAGGGCATTGGCATCATTGTGGCTCCGCCGCTGCGCAAGACCGTTCTGGAGCACGCTCGCATGTGGCTGTTGCCCGATGGCCGCGTGGTGGTGGTACTGATTTCGCCCGGCGGAAATACGCGCGACAAGATCCTTCGTCCCGCTCGCCCTTTTACCCAGCAGGAACTGGACGCCACCGCGGATTTCCTGAATAGCCATTACGCCGGATGGACGCTGGAAGCCATTCGCACCGATCTGCTCCAAAAGCTCGCGACGGAGAGAGAACGTTACGAGGGCATCGCCCGCAGCGCACTCACATTGTGTGACCCGGCAATCCTGGGTGAAGGCCCGGCGCAGCAAGTCTATGTGGAAGGCACCGCGCAAATTGTTGGTGCGCCGGAATTTGCGGATCAAACGCAGCTTCGCGACCTGCTCGCCGCCATCGAGGAGAAGCATCGACTGGTGACCGTGCTGAACGCCTGCATCGAAACTCCTGAACCCGTTTCGGTGCAAATTGGCATCAAGGAGATATCAGAAGCTGGTGAGAACATTGCTCTCATCAGCGCGCCGTATTCGCGTCACGACATGGCGCAAGGTTCGCTGGGGGTGCTGGGTCCCACGCGGATGCATTACGAGCGAGCTATTACGGCCGTGGCGTATGTAGCGCAGCTTTTTAGCGAAGCGCTGAAAAAGATTGAATAGTGAACTTCCGAAACGAGGAAAGTGAAATGGACGACCGCAAAATCAAGTTGCCCAATGAGATTGACCCGGAGCAGTCCGCAGAGGGTAGGGTTCCGGCGGAGGACGCCGCCCGCGAAGACGCGGACGCCAAAAAGCTAGCCTCCGATCTCGACGACCTGCGGCAAACGCTGCTGCGGCGTCAGGCCGACTTCGACAATTACCGGAAGCGCGTCGAAAAGGAGCGCGCCGAGGATCACAAGCGCGCCACGGCGCGAGTTGTGGAGGCGCTCATCCCGGTGATCGACGGTTTCGAGCATGCGCTGGCCGCGCACAAGGAAGCGGAATACGAGAGTTACCGCAAGGGCTTTGAGATCATTTACAAACAACTGCTGGACAACCTCGGGCGGCTTGGCGTTGTCCGTGTCGAGCCCGTCGGCCAACCCTTCGATCCGCATCTCCACCAGGCGATGGACCGCGCCGAAACCACACAGGTGGCTGACGGCACGATTCTGGAGGTTTTTCAGCCGGGATATGTGTTCCATGGACGGGTCTTACGGCCAGCCATGGTTCGCGTAGCGGTTCATCCCAGTGGCGCATCGAATGTCGGAGCGAATTGAATGGGACAGGTATCAGTTATCAGTTATCAGCAAGGGACCGGGGAGGGGAAGCGCCGCTTTCCGGCCAAACGGAGCGGTGATTCCATTGCGGCCGGAAAGCAAGATGCGATTTGGGAACAACCTGCTGTTTCGTGCCGACTTTTGCAGGTATTCTGGTAACTGGGAACCGATTTCTGATAACTGATCACTGATTACTTTTAGCCGAGGCTCACAACCAGCGACTATGCCAAGAACAAACCAACGCGATTACTACGAAATCCTGGGCGTCTCTAAGACCTCCACGATCGAGGAGATCAAATCTTCGTACCGGAAGTCTGCCCTGAAGTGGCACCCGGACCGCAATCCGGAGAATAAGGAAGAGGCGGAGGTGCGCTTCCGCGAATGCACCGAGGCTTACAGCATCCTGAGCGATCCGAACAAGCGGCAGATCTACGACACCTACGGTCATGCCGGGCTGGCTGGCGCCGGAGCGCAAACCGATTTCAACGGCACTATCTTCCAGGACTTTCACGATATTTTTGGGGACTTTTTTGGCTTCGAAGATCTCTTTGGTGCCGCGGGCGGACGCCGCAGCGGCAGCGGCAGTGGCCGTGGACGCCGGGTGCAGCGTGGCGCCGACCTACGTTACGACATGTCGCTGACGTTTGAGGAAGCGGCGGCGGGCGTCAATACGAAAGTGCGTGTCCCGCGCCAGGAATATTGCGAATCCTGCAATGGAACGGGCGCGAAGAAGGGAACCGGCGTGGCTGCTTGCCAGACCTGCGGCGGGCGCGGCCAGATCGTCTATCAACAGGGATTCTTCACCATTAATCGCACCTGCCCCGCTTGTCAGGGCGCGGGGCAGATCATCAAGGAACGTTGCCCGGATTGCCACGGGCAAGGACGCATGGAGCGCGAGCGCACCATCGAACTGCGGATTCCGCCCGGTGTCGATACTGGCACGCGGCTTCGCGTTCAAGGGGAAGGCGAACCGGGCCCCAACGGCGGACCGGCCGGCGATCTTTACGTGGTTCTCGAGGTGAAGGAGCACACGTTTTTTGAGCGGCGTGGCGCGGACCTGTACTGCACAATTCCGCTGAGCATCGCGCAGGCGGCGCTTGGCGCGGAACTACAGGTGCCAGGCCTTACCGGAGAAGAGCGCTTGAAGGTTCCCGAGGGCACGCAAAGCGGCGCGGTGTTCCGCATCAAAGGCAAAGGCCTTCCCGATCCGCATGGCGGCGGCCGCGGCGATCTGTACTATCACGTGCGCGTGCTTACGCCGAGCAAGCTGACGCGGGAGCAGCGCAAGCTGATGGAGCAGCTCGACGCCACGCTCAAGGTGGACAATAAGCCCGCGGACCGCAATTCTTCCATCTTCGACAAGGTGAAAGACATCTTCGGTTAACTCACTTTCTGTCCTGGAGTGGTTGCGCTTGCGAACAGCCGATCCCTCGCTCCGCCCGGGATGACAATCCGGAGACCTCACGGAGAATTTGCATTCCTCCGCCCATTCTGAACTGAACATGGCAAAATGAATCCACATGCGCCGCCGATTCTTCGTTGAAAAATTTCACGACCATCGCGCCATCATGGAAGGGGAAGCCGCCCACCATGTGGGGCGGGTGCTGCGCGCGCAGCCGGGGCAACTCTACGAACTCAGCGACGGCCAGGAAGTGTGGCTGGGGCGCATCGAGAGCGTCGGGCGCGACCTCGTGGAATTCGCGCTGGTGGAAAATGTTCCGTCGTACAAGCCGCAGCTTCACACCACGTTGCTGCTCTCCGTTGTGAAATTCGATGCCTTCGAGTGGGCCATCGAGAAGGCGACTGAGTTGGGTGTGAACCGTATCGTGCCGCTCGCGGCGGCGCGCAGTGAGAAAGCGCTGCTTGCGGCGGCTGCGAAACGCGCCGAGCGCTGGAAAAAGCTTCTCCTGGAAGCTTCGCAACAGTCGCGCCGTGTGCAGGTGGCATCTCTCGATGCTCTGACCAAGCCGGAAGCCGCCTTCGCTTCGTTCGCTGAGGGCACACGCGTCATGCTCTCGGAATCTCCCGACGCAAGGTCGCTTCGCGAAGTTTTGGCTGGCGAAGCCTCGCGCGCGGCAGTCCTCGCTATCGGCCCGGAAGGCGGGTGGACCGAAGGCGAATTCGCCGCCGCGCGCGCAGCTTCCTTCCACGAAGCCTCGCTCGGCCGGCTGGTCCTGCGCACCGAAACTGCCGTAGTCGCTTCGCTCGCCGCGCTCAACTTTGCTCTTTCCTCGGAGTAACCTTGGAGCCAATTGGAGGCAACAGAGCGGAGACCACTAGAATCAAACGGGAAGCCGCCGACGCGGACCGGCCTCGCAATTCGCGTCTGGTGCGAATTCACGATGGCATGGTATAAATGAAAGGCAGTAGATAATGAAACCCGACGAGAAACCTGGCGCTCCCCTCACGGGACCTGAATGTCCCGAACCGGCAACTTCCTTTTCCCAGAGCACGCCTTCCGTTGCGCCAGAGATCCCCGCACATCCTCACCAGCTTCGCCATGAAATCCGCGTTTGGACCCGCGACCTGCTCATCGCCATCGGCCTCGCGCTGGTCATCATCGTTTTTCTGTACCAGCCGGTGAAGGTGGAAGGCACCAGCATGGCGCCGCTGCTCTCCGATCAGGAACGCATCTTCATCAACAAATTTGTCTACCGCTTTGAAGCCATCGAGCGCGGCGACGTGGTGGTGTTCTGGTATCCGCTGGACCGCTCGAAGTCGTTCATCAAGCGGGTCGTCGGCCTGCCGGGAGAAACCGTCGAGATTCGCCGCGGCGTGGTTTACGTTAACGGGCAAGTGGTCGCCGAACCCTACGTTCCCCCACGGTATGCGGACGTTTCGGACTACGGACCCGCCAAGGTTCCCGATGGCAGCTATTTTGTGATGGGCGATCACCGCATCAGTTCCAACGATTCGCGCGTGTTTGGGCCGGTCGCCAGCCAGTACATTTACGGCCGGCGGTGTTTGCGTACTGGCCGGTGGATCACTTTGGCTCTTTGTCCGGCGACCGAAGCGAGTGAAAAATGAAGTCGTACGGAGGATCCACTGACGGAAGTTCAGCACCGACCCGCAATCCTCGCGCTCGAAGACGGACGCATTTTTAACGGGCGCGCTGCGGGCGCCATCACGCGCCGCGGCGGCGAAGTCGTTTTCAATACCAGCCTCACCGGTTACCAGGAAGTTTTCACCGATCCCAGTTACTCCGGGCAGATCGTGTGCCTGACCTATCCGCACATCGGCAACGTCGGCGCGAATCTGGACGATGAAGAATCGACGCGGCCGTACATCGAATCGCTGGTCGTGCGCGAATTCTCGCAAATCGCTTCCAACTGGCGCTCGGCGGAAACCGCGCAGCTCTATCTGAATCGCCACAAGATTCCGGTCATCTGGGATATCGATACGCGCGCGCTGGTTCGCCACATTCGCAAAGTGGGCGCGCTGCGCGGCATCGTTTCGACCGACGGCACGCCTGCCGAACATTGATTTTCGAAGCCAAGCAGCTTCCGACGATGGCCGGGCAGGAACTCGCCAGCCGCGTCACCTGCGGGAAAGCCTACGATTGGCAAAAGGGCTCGATCGATCTGGCCATTTCGCCCTGGGCTGAACAGATGGGCGAAGCGGGTGCCAGCGCGAGCCCGGAAACACGGAAATTCAGAGTGGTCGCCTACGATTTCGGCATCAAGCAGAACATTCTGCGCCTGCTCGTCGATCATCACTGCGATGTGACCGTCGTTCCCGCGCACACTTCCGCCGAAGATGTGCTGGCGTTCAAGCCCGACGGCGTTTTTCTTTCGAACGGGCCGGGCGATCCGGAGCCCATCACCTACGCGGTCGAAAATATTCGCAAGCTCGCTGGCCGCGTGCCGATTTTCGGAATTTGCCTCGGGCACCAGCTTTGCGGCCTCGCGCTCGGCGGCAAAACATTCAAGCTGAAATTCGGCCACCACGGCTCGAATCATCCGGTGAAGAATCTGCTCACCGAACAGGTGGAAATCACCGCGCAGAATCACGGATTCTGCGTCGATCCGGAATCGCTGCCGTCCAGCGACGTGGAAATCACGCACGTCAATCTGAACGACTCACACCAACGAAGGCATGCGCCACCGGAATCTGCCGCTGTTCAGCGTGCAGTATCACCCGGAAGCTTCGCCCGGGCCCGCACGATTCGCACTACCTGTTCACGCAATTCACCGACATGATGAAGGAATTCGCGCAACCGGGGAGCTCGCGGTGATGAGCTTGAGAACGCCGGACCCGCCACGAAGCCCCTACAGAAAGAAGAAGGCGCCATTTTGCGGCACGGCTGAAGCCGTACCCTGACGATTTCTATGCCCAAACGCACAGACATCAACAAAATTCTGATCATCGGCTCCGGCCCGATCGTCATCGGCCAGGCCTGCGAATTTGACTATTCCGGCACGCAGGCGTGCAAGGCGCTGCGCGCGAAGGCTACGAAGTCGTGCTGGTCAATTCCAATCCCGCGACGATCATGACCGACCCGGAACTGGCCGATCGCACCTACATCGAGCCGCTCACCAAGGAATATCTCGAAGAAATTATCGCCAAGGAAAGGCCTCACGCGCTGCTGCCCACGGTTGGCGGGCAGACCGCGCTGAACCTGGCCGTCGAACTCGCCGAAAGCGGCATCCTCGAAAAACACAAAGTGGAATTGATTGGCGCCTCGCTGCGCGCCATCAAAGTGGCCGAAGATCGCCTGTGGTTTAAGGACGCTTGCCGCAAGATTGGCCTGGAAGTTCCGGCGTCGGCGCTGGTCAACAATGCGCAGGACGCGCTTCGCCTTTGCGACCAACTTGGCTACCCGGTGGTGATCCGGCCGTCGTTCACGCTCGGCGGCACCGGCGGCTCGATCGCCTACAACCGGGAAGAATTTGCGGAAGCCATCGCGCACGCGCTGGATGCGAGCCCGGTGCACGAAGCGCTGGTCGAAGAATCCGTGCTCGGCTGGAAAGAATACGAACTCGAAGTCATGCGCGATTTCCGCGACAACTTCGTGGTCATCTGCACGATCGAAAATTTCGATCCCATGGGCGTGCACACCGGCGATTCCATCACCGTCGCGCCCGCGCAAACGCTCACCGACAAGGAATATCCAGCGCATGCGCGATGCTGCCGCGGCCATCATTCGCGAAGTCGGCGTCGAAACCGGCGGCTCGAACATTCAGTTCGCCATCAATCCGGAAAACGGCCGCATGATCGTCATCGAAATGAATCCGCGCGTTTCGCGCAGTTCGGCGCTGGCCAGCAAAGCCACCGGTTTCCCGATCGCCAAAATCGCCGCGCGCCTGGCCGTCGGCATGACGCTCGACGAAATCCCCAACGACATCACCAAGAAGACGCCGGCGTGCTTCGAGCCCACTATCGACTACGTCGTCGTGAAAATTCCCAAGTGGCAATTTGAAAAATTTCCCGGCGCGGACAGCACCCTCGGCACGCAGATGAAATCCGTCGGCGAAGTGATGGCCATCGGCCGCACGTTCAAGGAAGCTCTGCAGAAGGGCATTCGCTCGCTGGAACCGAGTACGCCCTGGCGCGCGCCCGCCGAAACTCCCGATTCGCTTCTGCGCGAAAAGCTCGCCACGCCGCGCCCGAATCGCATTCACTGGCTTCTGACGGCCGTCGAGCGCGGCCTGCCGCTGCATGAAATTTGCGAGCTCACGAAGATCGATCCGTGGTTCATCCACCAGATTGAGGAAATCGTGGCCGCGAACCGCCGCGCCGCTTCCGTCACCGTGGAAACTGCTTCGAAAGAACTGCTGCGCGAAGCCAAGCGCATCGGCACGAGCGACGAGCAACTGGCGCAAATCTGGAAGACCACTCCCGCGGCCGTGCGCCTGCAGCGCGCCCGCTACGGCGTCGCACCGGTTTTCAAGCGCGTCGATACTTGCGCCGCGGAATTCGAATCCTTCACGCCCTACATGTATTCGACCTACGAGGAAGAGGACGAAGCCGACACCACGCAGAAGCAGAAAGATCATGATCCTGGGCAGCGGCCCGAACCGCATCGGGCAGGGAATTGAATTCGATTATTGCTGCTGCCACGCCTCGTTTGCGCTGCGCGAAGACGGCTATCGAGACCATCATGGTCAACTGCAATCCGGAGACGGTCTCGACCGACTACGACACCTCCGACCGCCTGTACTTCGAGCCGCTCACGCTGGAAGACGTTCTCGCCATCGTCGAACGCGAAAAGCCTAGCGGCGTGATCGTGCAATTCGGCGGGCAAACTCCGCTGAATCTCGCGCTGGAACTGAAGCGCAACGGCGTGCCCATCATCGGCACCGCGCCGGAATCCATCGACCTTGCGGAAGACCGCCGCCGCTTCGGCCGCCTGCTCGACGAACTGAAAATCCCGCAGCCACGCAATGGCACCGCGCTTGTCCCGGAAGAAGCCGCGCGCGTCGCCGCGAAATCGGCTTGCCTGTGCTGGTTCGCCCCAGCTACGTGCTTGGCGGCCGCGCCATGGTGATCGCGTACGACGTGAACACTGTGCAGGAATACGTGGCGCAGGCGGCGCTGATGGGCCCGGCGCGCCCCGTGCTGATCGACCAATTTCTGGAAGAAGCCACGGAAGTCGATGTGGACGCGTTGGCCGACGGCGACGACGTGGTCATCGGCGGCATCATGGAACACATCGAAGAGGCCGGCGTGCACTCCGGCGATTCCTCGTGCGTGCTGCCTCCGGTGAGTTTGTCGCCCACAGTGCTCGATACCATTCGCGACTACACCAAGCGGCTGGCGCAGGCGCTGAAAGTGGTTGGCCTGATGAACGTGCAGTACGCCATCCAGCGCGACACGGTGTACGTGCTGGAAGTGAATCCGCGCGCCTCGCGTACCGTTCCGTACGTCAGCAAAGCCACGGGCGTGCCGCTGGCGAAAGTTGCCGCGCGCCTGATGGCCGGACAGAAATTGGCGGACATGAATCTGCCGGTCGTTCATCACAACGGCGTTGCCGAAATCGCCGTGCGCGATTATTACTCCGTGAAATCGCCGGTGTTTCCGTTCAACAAATTTCGCGGCGTGGACACCATTCTCGGCCCGGAGATGCGCTCGACGGGCGAAGTCATGGGCATCGCCACGTCCTTTGGACAGGCGTTCGCCAAGGCGCAACTCGCCGCCGGACAGCGACTGCCGCAAGGGGCACCATCTTCATCAGCGTGAACGATCGCGACAAGCGGCATATCGGGCCGCTTGGGAAGGAACTCGTAGCGCTGGGTTTCAAGCTGCTGGCCACGCGCGGCACCGCGGCCGCGCTCCACGCGGCCGGCGTGCCGTGCGATGAGGTATTCAAGGTGAACGAAGGCCGGCCGAATATCGTGGACCTGGTCAAGACCGGCAAGATCGACCTGGTCATCAACACGCCGCTGGGCCGCGAATCGTTCTACGACGAAAAATCCATTCGCCGCGCCGCGATTCGCTACAACATTCCCTGCATCACGACGCTTTCTGCGGCGCAGGCTGCCGTACGCGGCATTCAAGCGGTGATCGAGCTGAAGAGGGAAGTGTCCTGCTTGCAGGACTTGCACCGGAATCGAGCGGCCGCGTCGACCAATCCTGCCTCCGGAGACTGAACCATGGTTATCAACGGAATCTTTCCTGCGCTGACCACGCCGTTCGCAACCGACGGAACGGTTTCGCTGTCTGGCGTGCGGCAAAATATCGCTCGGTACAATCAGACCGCTGTTGCCGGCTACGTGGTGCTCGGCTCGACCGGCGAATCAGTGATGCTGAGCCGTGAGGAAGCCGAGTCCATCCTGGTTGCCGCGCGGGAAGCGGGTATCTCTGAAAAATTATTGATCGCCGGAACCGGTGCGGAGTCTACTGCCGAGACAATTGCCAAAACCAAGCGCGCAGCGGCGCTGGGCTACCAGGTTGCGCTGGTTAAAACGCCCTACTATTACAAGCCGGCTTATCGCGGCGAAACGTACATTCACCATTACCGCGCAGTTGCGGACGCTTCCCCGATCCCGATTCTTCTCTATTCCGTGCCGATTTTTACCGGCATCACCCTAGAGACTCCGGAAATTGTCGAACTCAGCCAGCACCCCAATATTCTCGGTATCAAGGACAGTTCCGGCGCGATTCAGCGCGTGGCCGAAGTCGTCGCCAGCGCCCCAGCTAGGTTTCACGTGCTGACGGGTGGCGCAGCTGTTATTTATCCGGCGCTTTGCGTCGGCGCTCGTGGAGCCATTTTGGCCTTGGCGGATGCGCTGCCGGAAAAGTGTGCCGAGCTCTACCATCTGGTTCAATCCGGCCAGCACGACCGGGCCAAATCCCTGCAGCTTCAGCTCGCGCAAGCCTCCAAGCGCATCCTTTCGGAAGGCAGCATCGCCGGGCTGAAATATGCCATGGACCTGCGCGGGTACCAGGGTGGAGCGCCCCGTTTGCCGCTATTGCCGCTGAAGGAAGACAAAAGGCAGGCTATTGCAGGGCTGATTTCAGAGCTCCATCCGGCTGCGGCGCGCGTCTAATTATTCTGGATTTGCCGTCACTTTTTTTCGTCGCTATCATCTAAACGCTCATGAATTGTCGCGCCCTTTCACCGGACCGGCTGCCGCACACCTCGAAGCTATACCGCGACTTCGTCGAGAATTTCTCCAAGCTTAAATCCTTCTACTGGCATCCACCGGAACTCAAGTCGGTAGTCTCGGTCGCCAAGAAACTCTCATTTCCTGGTGAGCGTCGCCGAGAAGTTGCCGACATTCTGCGGCAGCAAAACATGATTTTTGGTTCTGGAGCAGAGACCGAGAAGAATCGTCGCCGGCTAGAAAATGGCGCCGTCGCGGTGGTGAGCGGGCAGCAGGTCGGTCTCTTTGGCGGTCCCGCGTACTCTTTTTACAAAGCCCTTTCCGCCATCAGCGCGGCGGAAGAGCTCACTCGCGGGGGAATCGAAGCCGTCCCGGTGTTCTGGATGGCCACCGAGGACCACGACGTCGACGAGGTTCGCCACACTACCTGGTTTCACGATGGCCAGCTCCGTCGTTTTGAGCTGCGCAAACTGGCAGACGATGCGCAACCCGTCGGGCGCATCCCACTGGGCGACGAAATCACACAGTTGGTTCGTGAGGCAGAGCCCGATCTGGGACAGACCTTCGGCGATATTCTGCGCGAAAGCTACACACCGGTGGCCACCTACAGCAGCGCGTTTGCCCACCTTTTTGCGCGCATCTTCGAAGATTTCGGGTTGATCCTGCTCGATCCGCTCGACGAACGCTTACACCGCGTTGCCGCTCCGATTTTGCACCGGGCGCTTGCCGAGCGCGATGAGTTGAACGAGCTTCTGCTGAAGCGTGGCAAGGAACTGGAGCACGCGGGCTATGCGGTGCAGGTGAACGTCACCTCGCGCAGCACTGTTCTGTTTTCGCTGTGCGGCGGGCAGCGGCAGGTGATCTCTTCGGCCAACGGTCAATTCATCAGTGGCCAGAAGGCAGCGCCGCGGGATGTCTGGCTTCGCGAAATCGAGAGCGAGCCGCAATGCTTCAGTCCCAACGCGATCTTTCGCCCCGTGGTGCAGGACTATCTGCTGCCCACGGTCGCGTACTTTGGCGGACCTGCCGAAATTGCGTACTACGCACAGTCGCAGGTGCTGTACGAAAAACTGCTTGGACGCATGCCGGTGATTCTTCCGCGCGCCGACTTCACGCTCGTCGATCCGAAAGCCACACGCATTCTGAAGAAGTATGGGCTGCAAGTGGAAGATGCTTGGGAAGGGAAGCAGCAACTGCTAAAGCGCATGCACGCCACCAACGTGCCGAAGAAACTGGCGCGCGAATTCGATAGTAACCTCCGACAATTGGAGAAAAGCCTGCAACGCCTGCACAAAGCCATCGCCAAAGTCGATCCGACGATCCAAGGCACCATCGCGCGCGCCGAGAAACGCATTCACTACCAGATAGAGAAATTGCGCCAAAAGACGGGCGCATCGCTGGATCGCCGCGACCAACTGGTGGAGCGGCACGCCGAGTTCCTGGAGAATCTGCTGTATCCGCAGAAAGGGTTGCAATCGCGCGATCTTTGCTTTTTGCCATTTCTGGCCCGGTGGGGAACCGGCGGCTTGCATGAACTGAAAAAACTAGCCAGCCCGAAAAAACCGGGGCATCACTGCATCGTGTCCATTCCGTGAACGTTGGTTGAAGCGAGTGGCTGTGCGAGAACTGAGGGAAGGAAAACTCAGCGGCTAAAGCCGGGTTGATTTCGCGCCACTTACGGCATGGTTAAGCCATTAACTACGCAGACTCCGTTCGCGTGTGGGGCAGCCGCGAAACTCAAGAGAAAAGCCTCACCCCTGAAGGGGTGAGCTCCACGGGTTTGTACCCTCGAGTTCCCCGGCGAAGGCGTAGCGGCTTGCGGCGGCGGGGGTATTGGCTTAGAGTTTTGTGATGCAATCGATGCGCATCAAAACCAGCCGCCGGACGCAGATGGTTGACGTCACGCTGGAGGTGCAGCGCGTCGTCACGGCACTGGGCATTAAAACCGGTACATGCTTCCTGTATGTGCCACACACTACCGCGGGCATCCTGATCAACGAACATGCCGATCCCGACGTCGCCTCTGACGCCGAAGGCGCACTCGATCGGCTGGTTCCGTTGGCCGGGCCCTACCGGCACGCCGAAGGCAATTCGGACTCCCACGTCAAAACCATGCTGGTCGGAATGAATACCTTCGTATTCGTGGAAGAGGGGAAGTTGGCGCTTGGACGTTGGCAGGGAATCTTTTTGGCCGAATTTGATGGCCCGCGGGAACGCCACATCTACGTCAAAGTCCTTCCCGACCGCGTCTAGCAGGTGGTTACAGCGCAGCGCACTCCCGGTGTCTGTGCTACAGTTTTTAGCGATGGCAAATCTCGGCGTTTACATCCAGGTACCGTTCTGCCAGACCAGGTGCACGTACTGCAATTTTCACACGGGCGTGGTGTCGTCAGACCGCTTTGCGCCGTATACGGAGGCCGTTTGCCAGGAAATCCGGAAGCATCGGGAACTTCTGCGCGCTGCGGGCGTGCATTGGACTAAGGGATTTGACTGGGAAGCGTTGCAGGAAAAATGGGTCGCGCACGATTCCGTGGATACCATTTACATCGGCGGAGGTACGCCGAGTCTACTTCTGCCTGAACTCCTTACCAGCATGATTCATGCCCTGCGAGAGACGCTCTTCTGTGTTCTGGAAGAAGTAACACTGGAGGCGGACCCTGAGACCATTGATGTCGAGAAAGCTGTCCACTGGTTGGTAGCGGGAATCAACCGCATCAGTTTCGGAACGCAATCGTTCGTGGATGAAGAACTGCAAGCCGCCGGTCGCATGCATCGCCGCGCGGATATCTATCGGTCCGTAAAAGTTCTTCGCGACGTCGGGATTCGCAATATCAGCTTCGATCTGATCGCCGGGCTTCCTAAGCAGACGCGAGAGTCCTGGCGCCAGTCGCTTGACGAACTCATCGGGCTTTCTCCGGAACACGTTTCCATCTACATGATGGAAATCGATGAAGATAGCCGCCTTGGCCTGGAAGTCTTGCGCGACGGCCCGCGCTACAGCGCCCGCGAGTTACCCTCCGAAGAGTCCATGGTGGAGTTTTACGAAACGGCCCAGACGCTGCTGAATTCCGCGGGCTACCGCCAATACGAAATTTCTAACTGGGCCAAACCGGGTTTCGAGTCGCGCCACAACCTGAAATACTGGCGCCGGGAACCGTACCTGGGCTTCGGCGCAGGAGCGCATTCTTTTTCCGGCACGCAACGCTGGGCTAACATCCATGATGCCGCCAGTTATGTGGCTGCAATTGCCGGCGATCAAGTTGCCGAAGAGGGCGTCGAACGAGTGACGCGTGACGCAGCGTTGGAAGAGGAGTTGTTTCTGGGATTGCGTCAACTGGCAGGCATCGACCTGCGCAGAATTGAACGCGAGTACGGGGTGGCACTGCAGGCTAAAGTCGATCGCCTCTCTTCGGCAGGAATGCTCGAACGAGAAGGCGAAGTGGTGCGCGTTCCCGCGGGGAAAATGAGCGTTTCCAATGAAGTATTTGTCGAGTTGTTGCGCGATTTGATTCCGCTGCAGCCTTCACAAGCGACAGAGAGAAGAGGGCACGATGAGTTACACCGTGGCAAAGGGCAATCAGCTGGTGGATCCTGACCAGGTAATGCAGGTCGATGACGCCGTGGACCTGCGCAGCGACACGGTCACTCGGCCCAGCGACGAAATGCGGCAGGCCATGGCGGGCGCGGCGGTTGGGGACGACGTTTACGGCGAGGATCCGACCGTCAACCAGCTTCAGAAGCGTGCCGCGGAACAATTCGCGAAAGAAGCGGCGCTGTTTGTACCCACCGGCTGCATGGGCAATCTGATTTCCGTGAAGATGTGGACGCACCACGGAAATGAAGTTATTTGTGAAGAACGAAGCCACGTAAACCTGTACGAACTGGCGTCCATGTCGGCGATCGCCGGATGCATGCCGCGCGCGGTTCGCGGCGGAGACGACGGCATCATGACCTGGAAGCAGATCGAAGCTGTGATCCGGCCAAAAATCTATTACGACTCCCAGACCGCGCTGATCTGCCTGGAGAATACCAGCAACATGGCGGGCGGCACGGTGTACCCGACCGAGCGGGTGAACGAGATTTGCGAACGCGCTCATGGCCAGGGGCTGAAAGTTCACCTGGACGGCGCGCGCATTTTCAATGCTGCCGTCGCTCTCGGGGACAACGTTGCTAACATGACCAGGAAAGTTGACTCCGTGATGTTCTGCCTGTCGAAAGGACTGGGCGCCCCGGTTGGTTCCATGATTGTTGGCTCAAAGGAATTCATCGAACGCGCGCGCGTCTACCGGAAAATGTTTGGCGGCGGCATGCGACAGGTTGGCGTGATTGCGGCCGCGGGTCTGGTAGCGCTGCAGAAATCGCCCGGACGCTTGCATGAAGATCATGGTAACGCGAAGCGCCTTGCGGAGGGCATCGCGCAAATCGACGGCCTGCGGATCGATCCCGCCGGCGTCAAGAGCAACATCGTCGTTTTCGATTGCAGCGCCAGCGGCATGAATGCCGTCGAACTCTGTGATGCTCTGCATGCCAGAGGTGTGTGGGCGCAAGACACGGCCATCCATTCCGTGCGCATGGTGACGCACTGGAACGTGTCGCGCGAGGGGATTGAAAGAGCTCTGGTGGAATTGAAAGCGGTTGCGGAGAAGAAGTCCGGGCACGGCGCGTGACGACTAGCCGGCCATGGCCGAGAGGCTCGCATAAAAGCGAGCGCTACATTGAAAAGGAAGTAGATCTTTGGGTTCTGCGCCGCGGTGGATCTTGGGAACCACCTTCGCAATGACGGAAGGAACCGGACGCTGAGATAAACACCTGCGTGGCGCAGTAAAAGATGGTAATGGTGTGAGACTCCCAGGGCGTCAAATTGCCGAAACTCGCTGCTTTTATCGCCTCGTACGCAGCTGTACTGACCAGTACAGCCAAGCCCACAACCCCGGCCTTCCCGAGGGTGGTTAGCTTCGACATTTCCAGGGACTTGCGCTTCTTCATCTGGCACCAAAGATCCGAACGAGCACGCGGGCGGCCATTGGCTTGGCCGCAATCTGCTCATCTGTAAACGACGCGGATGAGCGCAACATTCAACGGCGCACAAATCACTAGTCCGCGCAATAGAGGTTGCACGTCACGGGGAGGGGAATTAGATTTGTTGGCGCGGCGACCGTTCCGGAAGAGCCCGCAACAACAGGGTCTTCGCAGCGAACGGCCTAACGGAGAGGTTGCTTCATTCTTGTTCCCGAAATTGTCGGTGGCAAGAGCTGCGGCGGTTCGTTGTCCAATCGGTCCACGCTGTTTCTGGGAATATGTTTCATTTTGGGAATTCCAGCGGCTCAGCACATTCGCATACAGGGTAACGTTGATCCCGAACGTGCGCTTTGCTCGTGAGCTGTCCGCCCACTCAGTTTGCGCCGCAAGATGAGAAAGAGAGGATCGGATGAAGTTTGCCTGGAAACAAATCGCAGTGGCCATATCGTACATGGCGATGGGGCTGGCACTCGCAGCCATCGGTGCACGCGCTCAAACGAAGGAAACGGCAGCCAGCGTCGAGGGCGCCAGGAAATTCATCGAAGCGGCGGAGCAACAACTTTTTGACCTCGCCGTGAAGGGCTCGCGCGCTTCGTGGGTGGAGGAAAACTTTATTACCGAGGATACGGAACAGATCGCTGCCAATGCCAATGAACAGCTGAATACCGCGGCCGCAAAATTTGCCAAAGAAGCGCATCGGTTTGACTCCGTGCAACTTTCGCCGGAGCTTGCGCGCAAACGGATGCTCCTGGAACTGGCCACCGGATTTCCAGCACCCGACGATCCCAAAGCACAAAAGGAACTGGCGCAAATTCTGGCCTCGCTGGATGGCGATTATGGAAGAGGGAAGTGGTGTCCCGACGGCAACACGAAGCCGTGCCTCGACGTGACCGCAGTTGGCAAGCTGATGGCCACTAGCCGCGACGCTGCAGAACTGAAGCGCGCGTGGCTGGGCTGGCACGCGGTTGGCGCTCCTATGCGCCAACGCTACGCCCGCATGGTCGAACTGGGCAATCAGGGATCGCGCGAACTGGGCTACGTCGACGTTGGCGCGCTGTGGCGTTCGAATTACGACATGCCGCCGGACGCGTTTCAGAAAGAACTCGATCGCCTGTGGACGCAGTTGCAGCCCCTGTATGTTTCGCTCCACGCGTATGTGCGCGGGCAACTCGCCAAAAAATACGGGAAAGAAGTAGTACCGCCTAATGGCCCGATCCCGGCTCATCTGCTGGGCAATATCTGGGCGCAGGAGTGGAACAATGTTTACGACCTGATGGACTCGCCCAAGCCGGCGCAGAGTTACGACCTGACGGAGATCCTGGAGCAACGAAAGATGGACGCGCGCGGGATGGTCAAATACGGTGAGAATTTCTTTTCGTCGCTTGGCTTCGCACCCCTCCCGGCAACGTTTTGGCAGCGATCGCTGTTCACCAAGCCCGCCGATCGTGAGGCAGTGTGCCACGCCAGCGCCTGGGACATCGACTACGTCGACGATCTCCGCATCAAGATGTGCATCCAAATCACCGAAGAGGATTTTCGAACGATCCATCACGAACTCGGCCACAACTACTACCAGCGGGCTTACAACAAGCAGCCATTCTTGTTTCGCGACAGCGCGAACGATGGTTTCCACGAAGCGGTCGGCGACACGATGGCGCTTTCCGTTACGCCTGATTATTTGAAGCAGCTCGGCCTGATCGATACGGTTCCGCCGGCCTCCGGCGACATCGACTACTTGCTGCAGCAAGCGCTGGAAAAGGTGGCGTTCCTTCCGTTCGGGCTGGTGATCGACAAGTGGCGCTGGGAGGTTTTCTCCGGCGAGGTGAAGCCCGATCAATACGACAAGGCATGGTGGGAGCTTCGCTTGAAATACCAAGGCGTGGCGCCGCCTGCGGGCCGCTCCGAAGCCGATTTTGATCCGGGCGCGAAGTATCACGTCCCCGCCAACGTTCCGTATATGCGGTATTTCCTGGCGCGCATTTACCAGTTCCAGTTTCAGCGGGCGCTGTGCAGGGAGACTGGGTATCAGGGGCCGCTGCACCGCTGCTCGATCTACGGCAACAAGACGGCCGGCGAGAAGCTGAATGCCATGCTGGAACTGGGCAGGAGCAAGCCTTGGCCCGATGCGCTGAAAACCCTTACGGGCGAGAAACAAATGGACGCCTCCGCTCTCGCCGACTATTTCGCGCCGCTCAAAGCTTGGCTCGACGACCAAAACAAAAACAACAACTATCCGGTGGGCTGGTAGGCCAGTTGCTTCATGACAGCTGGCGAGGTTCTGTAGCTCACCCCTTCCAGGGGTGAGGGTTTTCGCTCCCAGGGCGACCAGCGTCGTGGCGCGAACAAACCTCAGGCCGGAAGGCCTGAGCTACAGGAAACCGACACCGCAGGATGCACGCGAAGTCCACATAAGTTAAACTTTTAGCTGGTATTCTACTTCCTTTCAGGCGAGGCTCGCGTGGATTTCACGTTTACCGACGAACAGCAATCACCTACGCAAAAGTGTCCGCGAATTTGCCGAGGGCGAAATCGCTCCCCACGTCATGGAGTGGGACGAATGCTCTCATTTCCCGCTTGAGCTGCTTCCCAAACTCGCCGAAATGGGCCTGCTAGGCGTTATTTTTCCAGAGGAATACGGCGGCGCGGGGCTGGGCTACATCGAATACGCCACGGTGATTGAAGAGCTCTCGCGCGTCGACGGCTCCATCGGCCTCACCGTCGCGGCCCACAATTCGCTCTGCACCAATCACATCTACAAGTTCGCCAACGAAGAACAGAAGCGCAAATATCTCGTGCCCCTCGCTCAGGGCCAGAAGCTGGGCGCATGGTCGCTCACCGAGCCGGAAGCTGGCTCCGACGCCGGCGGCACTCGCACTACCGCGGTGCGCGATGGCAAGCACTGGGTGCTGAACGGCGCGAAAACCTTCACCACCAACGGCCATTTCGCCGACATCTGCGTGGCCATGGCGGTGACCGACAAATCCAAAGATTCCCACGGCATCAGCGCGTTCATCCTGGAAAAGGGCATGCCCGGATTCAAGCCCGGCAAAAAGGAAAACAAGCTTGGCATGCGCGCCAGCGACACCTCCGAAGTGATTTTCTCGGATTGCCGCGTGCCCGCCGAAAATCTTCTCGGCCCGGAAGGCGAAGGCTTCATCAGCAGCTTGAAAATTCTGGATGGCGGACGCATTTCGATTGCCGCTCTGGCGCTCGGTATGGCGCAGGGTGCGCTGGAAGCCGCTACGAACTACGCCAAGCAACGCAAGCAATTCGGCCAGGCTATCAGCGAGTTCCAGGCCATCCAGTTCAAACTTGCCGACATGGCCACGCAGGTGGAAGCTGCGCGCCTGCTGGTCTACCAGGCCGCGTGGCTTGCGGATCAAAAGGACGTGCGTTTCACGCGCGAGTCCAGCATGGCCAAGCTTTTTGCCAGCGAGGTGGCGGTGCGCGTGGCCAACGAATGCGTGCAGATCCACGGCGGCTACGGCTTCATCAAGGACTATCCCGCGGAAAAGTACTATCGCGACGTGAAGCTCTGCACGATCGGCGAGGGCACCAGCGAAATTCAAAAACTGGTTATTGCCCGCCAGTTGCTTGGCAAGAAATAAGCCCTGCTTGGGGGTGGTGGTTGAGGCCAAGAAGAGCGCGCAGTTCATGTCGTGGCTAGGACCGCAGGAAGAGATCGCCTTCTCGGTTGACGACAAACTGGCTGAAGCCGCCTTCGGCAATGTAGGGATGGCCCGCGGGATACCCGAGATCGCTCGCGAACTGAGTGAGCGTTAGGCGGGCGTCGTCTGCGTTCGCTCCGACTACACGGCGAGACTCCCCGACCCCGGCGCGGAAGATTGTCCCTAAGCATCGGCAAGAAGCGAGCCTCTCGGGCCCGCCAACCAATCATCAGAACTCTCGTCACGGACTTGAGGAGTTGCTCAAGAGTTGCGATCTGGCTGGTGGACACTCGAAGGTGCCCCTGGTCTTGTTGGCTTGGGATAGCGATGGCGGCACTCGCCAAATGTGGGGATGTTTATGTTGGTCGCTGCGAAAACGTAGGTCGGTCAAGCGGATTTCGTTCGCTGTTTCGATTATTCCGCAAGCCACTTCTTCGATCCCTCTGAAAACAAGTAATAGAGGTAGAAGCGCACTGACATGAGTTCGCTCTTGCTCTCGGCGAAGTCGGTTGCCTCTTCTCCGAGGGATTGGACAACGCTTCTGTCGTTTGAGGGCTCGCGCAAGTGCGGAAGAATGCGGGCGAGCTTGGAATACCGTCGCACGATGTCGCCAAATGCGTTGCCGGTGTCGAGAAATAGTGGATTGGCAAGCGGGGCCGCCAAGGGCCGTTATCAACAACCCGCTCTGATACATATTGTCGCCGATGGCAGGAATCGATATGCCGCTGCAGAGTCGAAGGATGCCCGGGCGCCGAAGATGACCATGCGGCGAGTATATCCGAGTGCTTGCGAACGGTGTCTAGGTCATCGGTCACTTGCGGTGCGGTCGCTCAGGCTGTAGTGGATACAAGGCTAGGCGGTTTCTGACGCACCCGTGAATTCGAGCAAGGCGCCTTCTTGTATCTAGACTCGTAGCAAGAAATAATAGAGGGATGCGGCTGCGCGCTTCGCTTCGTTCACGAGGATTCACTTCACAATGAGCTCCGCCATCGGCGAATGGGCCGAGAAGGTGCGCAGTGGCGACGTTCGCGCCATCTCTCGCGCCATTTCCGCCATTGAAAACCACGAGTCTGAGGCGGAAGAGTTGCTGCGCATGCTGTTCCCGCACACGGGGCAGGCGTATCTGACCGGCATCACCGGCGCACCGGGCACGGGGAAGAGCACGCTGGTCGATCGGCTGGCCGCGTATCACCGCAAGCGCGAGGAGCCGGTTGGCGTCATCGCGGTCGATCCGACCAGCCCGTACTCCGGCGGCGCGATTCTGGGCGACCGCATCCGCATGCAGAGCCACGCCACGGACGCGGGCATTTTCATCCGCTCGATGGCTACGCGCGGTTTTCTCGGCGGGCTGGCGCGTGCTACCGCCGAAGTGGCGCTGCTGCTCGATGCCGCCGGCAAGCGTCAAGTGCTGATCGAGACCGTCGGTGTTGGCCAGGATGAAATCGATATCGTGCGGCTTGCCGATTGCGTGCTGGTGGTTCTGGTGCCCGGACTGGGCGACGACATACAAAACATGAAAGCCGGGCTGATGGAAATCGGCGACATTTTTGTTTTGAACAAAGCCGATCGCGAAGGCGCGGACCGTCTGGAAGAGCAGCTCCACGCCATGCTTTCGCTGGTCATGCCGCGCGATGGCTGGCCCCCTCCGGTGATCCGCACCGTGGCCACGGAAAACAAAGGCATCGACGAACTGGCGCAAGGCGTGGCGAAATTCAGCCAGCATTTTCAGTCCAGCGGCGAGCGACGGAAGAAGCACGTGGAGCACTGGCAGAACCGGCTGATCGAGTTGCTGGAGTCGCGCCTGCTGGAGAGGGTGCTGGGCGGCAAAGCCGGCGAAGCAAAGCTGCGCGAACTGGCTGCCGCCGTTGCCGACCGCAAGATCGATCCTTTCACCGCGGTGTCAGAAATCCTGAAAGGATCCGGTTTGTAGACGCGCATGCACCTGGGCAACATCGAAATCCGGTACCTCGACGGTGGCGCGTTCGGCCTGGATGGCGGAGCCATGTTCGGTGTGGTGCCGAAAGTCCTGTGGGAGAAGAAATCTCCGCCGGACGAAAAGAATCGCATCCGCATGCGGGCCAATTCGTTGCTGGTGCGGGCGCACAACAAAACCATCCTGATTGAAACGGGCAATGGCACAAAGTGGGATGCCAAGCAACGCGCGATTTACAAGGTCCAGGATGGCGATCCGCTTGTCAACTCGCTGCATCGCGCTGGAGTCCAGCCCGACGACATCGATCTGGTGATCAACACGCATCTGCATTTCGATCACGCCGGCGGCAACACGCGCATGGAGGGGGGCCGTGCCGTTCCCACTTTTCGCAACGCGCGCTACGTGGTGCAGAAGTCGGAACTGGAGCACGCCCTGCAACCCAGCGAGCGCGATCGCGCCAGCTATTTCCCCGATAACTATCGACCCATCACCGACACGGGCCAGTGGAATCTGGTCGATGGCGATGCGGAAATTTTGCCGGGCATCTCGGTCGCGCGCATTCCCGGCCATAATGCGAGCATACAGGCCGTCGTGCTCAGCGGCGGCGGAAAGTCGCTGGCCTTTGTTGCGGATTTGCTGCCAACACGGCACCATATTCCGTTGCCCTGGATCATGGCCTACGACCTGTATCCAATGCAGACGCTGGAGACCAAGCGCAAGTGGGTCCCGCGATTCGTGAACGAGGGGTGGACAGTTGTCTTTGCGCACGACCCCGATATGGCTGCGGCGACGCTGCACGACCGCGACGGGAAAATTGAAATCGAATCCGTGGACCTGAACCGGTAATTCCCAGGAGAAATGTGAATGGCGAAAGCGAAGAAAACGGCAGGGAAGAGTGCGCGGGCGAAAGAAGCCGTGGCGGAAATTGGCGTGATCGGCGGCAGCGGCCTTTATTCCATGAACGGGCTTACAGAGACGCGCGAGATTCGCGTGAAGACACCGTTTGGCGAACCGTCGGACGCTCTTGTTGTCGGTAAGTTAGAAGGGAAGGGCGTAGCGTTCCTGGCGCGCCACGGACGCGGCCATCGCTTCATGCCCAGCGAGCTGAATTTTCGCGCCAACATTTACGCGATGAAACTGCTGGGCGTGCAGCGCATCATTTCCGTCAGCGCGGTCGGCTCGTTGCAGGAGGATTTGCGTCCTGGGGAATTCCTGGTGGTGGATCAGTTTGTGGATCGCACCAAGGGGCGCCATTCCACGTTTTTCGGCAACGGCATCGTCGCTCACGTCACGTTCGATAAGCCCACCTGCCCGCAACTCTCCTCGACTCTGGCCGATGCGTGCGTGTCCTGCGCTGTGCCTGTGCATCGCAAGGGCACTTACGTATGCATGGAGGGCCCGCAATTCTCCACGCTCGCCGAAGCGAACTTTCATCGCGCCAACAACTGGGAAGTGATTGGCATGACTAACGTGACCGAGGCGAAGCTGGCACGTGAAGCGGAAATTTGTTACGCCACCATCGCCATGATCACAGATTACGATTGCTGGCATCCGCAGCACGATTCGGTGACGGTGGCGCAGATTGTGGCAACGCTCACTCAGAACGCCACCAACGCACAGAACGTGGTTCGTGAAGCGGTAAAGACGCTTTCGCCGAATCGCGCCTGCAAGTGTGGTTCGGCCCTGAAACACGCCATCATTACCGATCCAAAAGTTGTTCCCACAAAAATCAAGAAGAATCTGAGCGCTATACTCGCCGAATATCTGGCCTAGGAGAAGAACGTGTCCTTACTCGTCGTCGGTTCGGTTGCCTTTGATTGTCTGGAAAGCCCGTACGGAAAAGTAGAACGCGCGGTCGGCGGCGCCGCTACTTATTTCGCGGTCGCAGCCAGTTTTTTCGCGCCGGTCCATCTCGTCGCGATTGTGGGCGACGATTTCAGCAAGGAAGACGCCGCCGTCTTCAAGGGCCGGCCCATCGACATCGAAGGCCTGGAGCGCACCACCGGCAAGACGTTCTTCTGGTCGGGGCGCTATTCGCAAAACCTGAACGAGCGCGTGACGCTGGCCACAGAGCTGAACTGCTTCGCGAAATTCAAGCCGCGCCTGCCGGAAAAGTATCGCAACTCCAAATACGTGTTCCTCGCCAACATCGCGCCCGATCTGCAGCGCGACGTGCTTCACCAAGTGAAGGTGAAGCCCAAGATCGCGGCCATGGACACGATGAACTATTGGATCGAGCGCACCAACGCCGAGCTGCGCGAGACTCTCAAGCACGTCGACATCCTGATGATCAACGACACGGAGACGCGCGAACTTTCCAGCGAGCACAACCTGCTGCTCGCCGCCAAGCACATTTTCAAGATGGGGCCGTCGACGCTTGTGGTGAAGCGCGGCGAATACGGCGCCATGATGGTGGACAAACACGGCATCTTCTGCGTCCCTGCATTTCCTCTTGAAGAGCCGCACGATCCCACCGGGGCAGGGGACTCCTTCGCCGGCGGATTCATGGGCTACTTGGCCAGCGTGGGAAGCAAGAGCGATGCGTTTTTGCGTCGCGCGATGGTGTATGGCTCGGTGCTGGGCAGCTTTGCCGTGGAGCAATTCGGCCTGGACCGCCTGCTGAAGCTGAAAAAGGCTGAGATACACGGCAGGGCACGGCACTTCGCAAAACTCACGCAATTCAAACTCTAAAACTCGTAAACTTTCCTTGTACGCGGCGGTTGCCGCTCAGGGAATGATTCCTTACCACGCAATTCTATTTCGATGGCTTGGCGCGGCGACTACCGCTGCTGCGAATGGCGTCATAGTGTGTAGGGAGCATTGCGAATGAATGCTGCCCAGGCAAATCCGCGCAAGCCCAAGGCTCTTACCAAGGGCTCGAAGATTGCTGTGTTTGCTCCGGCGTCTCCTGCGGATCACCAGGAAATCCTGACGGGCATCGCGGAACTGCGCCGGCTGGGCTTTGAGTTTTCTCCCGCGCCGATGTCCACGCCTGAAGGCTACTTTGCAGGTTCGCTGCAAACGCGGCTAGAAGGATTCCTCAGCGCACTCAGGGACGGGGGGATCCGCGGTCTGGTGGCCACGCGCGGCGGCTACGGCGCGAGCTATCTTCTCGGCTCCGACTTTTCCGCGGAACTCAAGGAGCCGAAATGCATCATCGGCTTCAGCGACCTCACCTCGCTGCAGATTTACCTTTGGCAGAAGGCCGAATGGGTTACGTTCCACGGTCCAATGGCTGCCGCGGGCTTCAATCACGGAGCCGACGACGCGCACGGTTATGACGAACATTCTTTCCTGCAGGCGGTTTCGAATACTGCCACGGGTTGGAGCGTGCCGTTGCGCGCGGAGTCGTTGGTCCGCGGTGAGGCGGAAGGCCGACTTCTCGGTGGTTGTCTCACTATCCTGCAAACGTCTTTGGGCACGCCTTGGGAGTTGGACACGGCCGGGGCGATCCTAGTGCTGGAAGATCTCGGCATGAAGCCCTACCAGGTGGACCGCGCCCTGTTGCACCTGCAGCAGGCTGGCAAATTCAGCGGCGTCAAAGCGATTATTTTGGGCGAATTCCCCAATGGCGACGCGCCCTCACCGAGCAGCCCGACGACTCGCGACGTATGTGCGCGCATCCTTTCGCCCCTGGGCATACCGGTTATCTATGGCGCTCCGGTTGGCCACAGCAAGCGGGCCATGTTGACGCTGCCGCTTGGCATCCGCGCTCGACTCCATGCGCACGGCGAGGGCACTCTCGAATTTCTCGAACCGGCGGTTGTCCCTTAAACTAGAAGAGGCTCAGGGCATGATGAAGCACATCCACATGATTGGCATCGGCGGCTCAGCAATGTCGCCGCTCGCCGGAATGCTGCGCGAACGCGGCTACCGTGTCACTGGCTCGGATGCCGGCGTGTATCCTCCCGCGTCAATTCTTCTCGAGTCGCTCGGCATCCAGTACGACTCCAAGTTCGACGCCGCTCATCTCACACCCGCGCCCGACCTGATCGTGGTTGGCAACGCTATTTCCCGCGGCAACGTGGAAGTGGAGGAAATGCTGGACCGCAAGCTGGTTCACAAGTCGCTTCCGGAAATCCTTGAAGAGGAATTTCTTCCCGGCAAACACTCCATCGTGGTCAGCGGGACGCACGGAAAAACAACCACGACTGCTATGCTTGCGTGGATTTTTCGGGTGGCGAAAAAACGCCCGAACTTCCTAGTTGGCGGCGTCGCGGAAAACTTTGGGAGGAGTTATGGCCTCGGTGGCGGCGAGGATTTTATCTTGGAAGGCGATGAATACGATTCCGCTTATTGGGATAAGGCTGCGAAGTTCTTCCATTACCAGCCGGACGATCTGATCATCACGTCGCTGGAATTCGATCACGCCGACATCTACAGTGATTTTGAGACGTACCAGCTGGCGTTCCGGCGGCTGGTTAACCTGGTACCCCGTCGCGGCCGCGTGGTGGTCTGGGGCGATAGCGATGCGGGCGAAGCGCTGCACAAAGCCACGGAAAAAGCGTTTTGCCCCGTGATTCGCTATGGATTTGGCGCTACGAACGACTGGTTCGCTACGAACGTGCAGCCCGATGGCGACGGCATGAAGTTTCTTTTGAACTATAAAGGCGAGGCCTTCGCGGAATTCCGCCTCGCTGCCACCGGCCACCACAATGTTTTGAATGCCATCGCTGCCATCATCGTCGCGCAGGGCCGGGGCATTTCACACCCCACGATTCAAGAAGCTCTTGCAACCTTCCGTAGTGTGAAGCGTCGCATGGACGTGAAGGGCGAAGTTGACGGCATTCTGGTGGTCGATGATTTTGCGCATCATCCCACGGCGATCCGCGCCACCATTCAAGCCGCACGCCTGCGCTGGCCGGGCCGGCGATTGTGGGCCGTGCTCGAGCCGCGATCGAATTCCATGCGCCGGAAAGTTTTCCAGGATGCGCTTCCCGAGGCGCTCGCACTTGCGGATAGCGTGATTCTCGACGCCGTGCACCGCGCGACGCTGCTCGACGATGCTCATCGCCTCGACCCGGAAGCCGTCGCCGTTGGCGTACGCTCCCACGGCAAGGATGCGCGCGTTTTGCCCAGCGCCGACGACATCGCCGATCTTCTCGCCGCCGAGGCCAAGTCCGGCGACATTTTCCTGATCATGTCCAATGGGAGCTTTGACGGTTTGTGCGAGAAGTTGTTGAAGAAGCTTTCAGCGAGACAAATTCCATCCGAGGCCAATGCGCGTTGAATAGAGTATTGCGAAGCTCATCTACAGTTTTGACCGCCACAATCCTGTGCCTGCTCTTCTTCACGGCCGCTGCCGCCAAAGCAGACATTCACTACACGGTTTCTCTCGATCATCCCGAGCAACATCTGTTTCACGTCACCGTGGAAGTCCCTAATGTGAAGGATCAACTCACTCTTCAGATGGCCGCCTGGAACGCGCTGTATGAGATTCGGGATTTCAGCAGTCACGTTCAGGAAGTGGTTGCCTTCGCCAATGGCCAGCCTGTCGAGATCAAGAAAATCGACAAGCTTACCTGGCAGGTGACGGGATCGGGCACCATCACCGTGCATTACACCACGTTCTGGGATGACGTTGGACCCTTCAGCACGCAACTCAATTCTGAACACGCCTTCATCAATCCTGCGCTCATCCTGTTGTATGTTCCCGATCGCAGAGCGGAGAAAACCACCCTCTCACTGCGTGACGTGCCCGATGGTTGGAACGTCGCATCCTCGGATGTCATCTTGCTGGAATCAGTGAACCGCGCCCGCTTGTTTACATTGCAGGCGCCCAGCTACGACGCCCTCGCGGACGCCCCGATCGAAGCTTCGCATTTCGAGGAGTTCACCGTCCCCGACCTTACTCCTTCCGTTCATGTCGTCATCCATGGCGATAACTGGCACAAGCGCGAGGTCGAAAACGCTCTCCGCAAAATCTGCAGCTACGAACTGAGGCTCATGGACGGCGCTCCGTACACCGAGTACACGTTCATCTATCACGTCGGCAACGCGTCTGGCGGAGGTGGAGGCGGGATGGAACATTCCAACTCCACGGCCATCTTCGCGCCCTCCGACGCTTTTTTGAATAACGTGTCGGCGCACGAATTTTTTCATCTATGGAACGTGAAGCGCATTCGGCCGGCATCTTTGGAACCGGTGGACTACACGAAGGAGATGTACACCCGCGCGCTGTGGTTCGCCGAAGGGGTCACCAACACGTACGGTTCTTACGCGCTGGTCCGCACCGGCCTCTGGAATCGGCAGGAGTTCTACACGGATCTCAGCCGCCAGATCAGCGATCTGGAAGTGCGGCCCGCTGAGCAATGGCAAAGCGCCGAGCAATCCAGTCTCGACGCCTGGCTCGAGAAATACGCGCTCTACAACCAGCCCGCGCGCAGCGTTTCCTATTACCAGAAGGGCCAGGTCCTCGGCGTGCTCCTCGACATCTTGATTCGCGACCGCACTGACAACCAGAAGAGCCTCGACGACGTCATGCGCACGATGAACGCGGACTTTGCCAAGGAAGGGAAGTTCTACCGCGATTCGCTGGACATTCGGCTCACTGCAGAAAAGGTTACGGGCGGCTCTCTGGAAGAATTCTTCAACAAATACATTGGCGGCGCTGAGCCTCTCCCGTATGCCTCCGTCCTTTCGCTTAGCGGACTTGAACTTCACAGCTACGAAAGCGCGCGCCCGGTCCTGGGCTTCTTCGTGGAGCGCGAGGCCAACGGCCCGATGATTGTTCGTGGCGTCGATGCCGACAGCGACGCGGCCAAAGGCGGATTGCGCGTGGGCGATGAGATCCTTCGCTGGAACAATGGCGAGGCGCCGCGGCGTCCGGAACGCTGGCTGGGATCGCAGAAACCCGGTGACCAACTCCGCCTGCGCGTAAAGCGCGATGACAAAGAACTGGATGTCGTTGTGCACATCGGTGAAGTTCGCGAGAAGGTTTATCAAGTCGCGGAATCGGGCCATGCCACCGACCGCGCCAAGCGCATCCGCGAGGGTATCCTTCGTGGAACCACTGAGCCAGTTACCGCCAAGAATCGCTGAAATCCCCAGTATCATTGCTGCCAGTCACTGGAGCGTCCGTGAATCTCTTTTCGCTTTGGCGAATCTTAATTTGGGGCTGGCTGGCGTCGGAAATAGTGATTGCCGTTGCGACGCGAACCAAGCGGAGCAGTGGCAATGTGCGCGACCGCGGCACGCTGGCGATTCTGTGGATTGTAATCTTCGCGTCGATTACGGCTTGCGAATGGATTGGCGGCAGATCAACACCCAACATGTTCGGCGGCGCCCACTGGCTGAAGCCACTTAGCGATGGCCTGATGATTGTCGGCTTGGCGGTGCGATGGACGGCGATCCTCACGCTAGGCAAGGCTTTCAGCTCGAACGTGGCGATTCAGGAATCGCAGACCATCCAGCGCTCCGGACTGTACAGGATCGTGCGGCATCCTTCCTATTTGGGCATGCTCATCATCTTTTTCGCGATCGGCGTGCACTCACGCAACTGGCTTGGGCTCGCTGTGGTCATGGTGCCCACTACGGCGGCTTTGCTTTATCGCATTCACGTGGAAGAAATTGCTTTGCGCGATGCCTTCGGCGCGGAGTACGCCGATTACAGCAAATCCACCAAGCGCTTGATCCCTGGCATTTACTGAGGCGCGCGTCGGATTCGTTCCGCTCGGCACCAACTCTCAAAACTACGCTTGACCATCCGCCCGGGATTCGAGAAAGTCTCCTTGCCCATGCTTCGTGCTGCTTTCATCTGTGTTTTTTTGAGCCTGTACATCCTCCTTCTGGGACCGCCTCTTCTCATCTACACCCTCATCACACGGCACGTTGATCCGCTCTACTGGGCCGGCGTGAACGGCGTGATGTTTTTCGTGCGATGCGTGGGCGTCCGCGTGCACGTGAAAGGCACCGAGCGCATTCCCAAAGGCACCATCATCTTCGCCGCCAACCACACCAGTTCCGCGGATGCTCCCGCAGTCGTCTGGTCTATTCCGCGGCGCATCGCGATTCTCTTGAAGCGATCTCTTTTCGAATGGCCGATCGTTGGGCAAGCCTTCCATCTCGCGCATTTTATTCCCGTCGATCGTCACAATCGCGATTCCGCAATCATCAGCCTGGAAAAAGCCACCGAAGCGCTGCGCAATGGGCAATCTTTCTTGATCTATCCGGAGGGAACCCGCAGCCCCGACGGGCGCTTGCAGGAATTCAAGAAGGGAACTGCGGTGATGGCCATCAAAGCCGGCGTGCCGATTGTTCCCGTGGCGTGTTCTGGCGCTCATCGCATCATGGAGAAGCGCAAACTGAAAATTACCCCCGGAGATATCGTGGTGGAGTTTCTCGAGCCCATCGATTCCACGCAATACACGTTCGAGCAGCGCGAAGCGCTCAACCAGCGCCTCCACGATGAACTCGCCGCTGGTCTCCCGCCCGATCAGCGGCCCATTGGTTTCCCCGGCGCCGCGTGAGTTCGTGATTCCAGGGTGCCGCGCTCTTTGACTTTAAACCCCGGTTAGATTTCAATTTCGCAAGAACTCTAAAATACGAACAGGCCGCAGATCCCTCGACTACGTGACCCGGCGCGCCAAACAGCGGCGCGCAAGATAAGGCCGGGTCGCTTCGCTCGGGATGACAGGTTCGAGGACTTCGAAAGACTTTCTGAGACTCACGACTTGTTTTTCTGCGTGAGCTCCGCCTCGAGCTGCGAGACTCTCTTTTGTAACTCAGGCAAGCGGTTCAACGCCGCCATCATTTTCAGCCAATCGCGGTTCGCTACGGCTGGGTATCCGGAATACAGCGATTTCGCTGGCACATCGTTCGGCACGCCACTCTGCGCCGTGATCACAGTGCCATCGCCAATCGTCAAGTGTCCCGCGGTGCCAACCTGCCCGGCCAAAATACAGTTATCACCGACGTGCGTTGAGCCCGCGAGGCCCACTTGCCCGCACAACATGGCGTTCGACCCGACTTGCGAGGCGTGGCCGATCAGCACCAGGTCGTCGATCTTGGTCCCACGGCCAATCCGCGTCTCGCCCACTGTGGCGCGGTCGATGCACGCGTTTGCCTGCACCTCCACGTCGTCCTCCAGAACCGTTGGACCCGATTGCGCCATCTTGTACCAGGTGCCGTCATTGCGCTTGGCAAACCCCAGCCCATCGCCGCCGATCACCACACCATTCTGCAGAATCACGCGATCGCCGATCTGGCAGTATTCCCGCACCACCGCGTGCGCGTGCGCGAAAAACTGCGCGCCAATTTTCGCGCCGCGATAAATGGTGACAAAGCTGTGCAACACCGCGTCTTCGCCGATCTCCACATCTTCATCGACAAAACAGTACGGCCCGATGTGTGCTCCCTTGCCGATCTTCGCGGTCTTCGCAATCACTGCTGTGCCATGAATTTCGGGCGCGTAGCTCGGCGCCTGGTAGAACAATTCAATCGCCTGCGCGAAGGCCAGGTAAGGATTCGGGGTTCGCAGAGCGGCCAGTGGATTGTGATTTGCCGCGCGTTCCACCGCTACGCCATCCTCAAGCAGCACGGCGCTCGCGCACGTCGTCTTTAGCATCGGTGAATACCGGCGATTCGCAAGGAACGTCACGTGCCCCGGCGTCGCGTGGTCGATGCCGGCCACGCCCGTGATTTCTACGCTGCCATCGCCTTCCAACCGGCAGCCCAACTTTTGCGCCACTTCCTGCAGCTTCATGGGCTCACTCCCTCCGACACACAATGCCTGACCTGTGAGTCTCGCACACCGCAATCCGCGAAGTACAGAACCCGGCGCGAACGCTTCTTCTCCGTGCGGATAAGCTCTTCTACGTCGGCCGAACGTGGTGATTGGCGGATAGCTACAATGCGGAATCGTTGGCCAGCTATTCGTTGAACAGGCGTGGTTGCGCGGCTGCGGCTGCGGCGGAGGGTTTTCGGCGCGCGATCCCCACTACGCCCAAGACCGTCAAATGAGTGAGCGCGCTCCGCGGCACATAGATGCGATCGGTGTTGGAATTGAAGTCGGGCGGCGTAAGCTGTAGTCCATTTTCCATCAGGGCCAGCAGGTCGTTTGCGACGACCCCTTCGAGCGTTTCACCGTCCCGAAAGCGCAGCTTCACCCACAGGCCATCCAACTTCGGACGACTCAGAAATGCGGTCCGCTCCGGCTCAAACTCCACCGCCAAATCGCGTACGAAGTAAACAGCTCGCACCCTTTCATAGGGAATTTCCTCGTGTTCTCCCTCAGGAGTCAGCACGTCGAGGGCAGGTGTTTGCCCGATCCTCGAAGGATTCACAAATCCGCGCAGGGACTTGCGGTCGAGGAATTCCACGACCACTTTTTTGTGCGTCGAGGCTGGGGGCCGGGATTTCAAATCGCGTTTATCCGTTTTTTTCAGCTACCGCAAGCAAAGGATTGCACAGGGGTGCCACGGTATGTTATGTTAATCAAGTTTTGCCTGTCAACTCATTGTTATTACTGGGTTTAGGTCCCAGAGAGCCTTTCCTTTGACCGAAAAAAGGGAAATACTTAAATCCGCGTCGATCATCTCTTTGGTCACCGTCGTCAGCCGTGTACTCGGCTACGTTCGCGACCAACGCATTACCTTGCTTCTGGGCACCACCCTCTCCGCGGATTCCTTCGTTCTTGCCTATCGTATCCCCAATCTTTTCAGGCGTTTAGTCGGAGAGGGTACGGTCGCCGCCTCGTTTATCCCGGTTTTCACCACGTACATGCGCGACCGCTCTTCCGAAGAACTCTGGGCGTTCGCCAATCGGCTGTTCTGGACGGTCGCCCTGGTTCTTGCTGTGATCATCGTTCTGGGGATGATTTTCTCCCCGGCGGTGATTCAGACGTTCACGTTTACCGGCGACAATGCCACCAGTTGGGACGAAGCTATCACTCTGAACCGCATCATCTTCCCGTATCTGTTCTTTCTTGGGCTCACCGCGCTCGGCATGGGGATCCTCAATAGCTTTCACCACTTCGCTATCCCCGCTTCCACCACTGTGGTACTCAATTTCACCATCATCGTCTTTTCCACGGCGGTCGTCTGGCACTATTTCAAACGTCCCGCAGTGTCACTTGCAGTGGGCGTGCTCGTTGGAGGAGCACTGCAATTCCTGGTGCTTGTGCCGCAACTGGTCGAACGCGGCATGCGTTTCGACTTCGGCATTTCCTTCGCGCACTCCGGCATCCGCAGCGTTGCTCGCCTGATGTTTCCGCGCTTTTTCGGCCTGGGCATCGCGCAAATCAATTTTTTTGTCGACACGTTTTTTGTGAACGCTCCCCAAATGCCACGCGGCAGCCTGACCGCCCTGTACGTGGCAGACCGCGTCATGGAGTTGGTTCTCGGTGGATACGCCATCGCCGTCGCCACGGCCATCCTGCCGATGATGGCGCACCAAGCCGCAGCCAACGATTACGAAGGCCTGAAGCGCACTTTCACCTTCGCCCTTCGCATCGTTGCCTATATCACCATCCCGGCGGCCGTCGGCCTCATGATTCTCCGCGAGCCCATCATCCGCATGCTGTTCCAGCACGGCCAATTCGTCGCGGAATCCACGCGCTTGACCGCTCGCCCGCTGCTGTACTACGCCATTGGGCTTCCCGCGCTCGCCTGTGTGAAGCTGATCGTCCCGGCGTTTTATTCCGCGCGCGACACCAAGACGCCGGTTATCGTTGCATGCATCTCGTTTGTGTTGAACATTGTTTTGAACATCGTGTTCCTCCAAGCCATCTTCTACAAGCGCTTCCAGAACGGCGGGCCCGCTCTGGCTACTGTCCTCGCCACTCTGTTCGATTTCTTCGTGCTCTTTGCCATTTTCCGTTTGCGTTACGGCGCACTCGGTTCCTCCGAAATTTTTCGCTCCATCTGGAAAATCGCGGTGTGTTCCGCCATCATGGGCGCCGCGTGTATGGTGGCCAATCATTACGCTAACTACACCCTTCATTCCGCCTTTTTCACGCAACTGGTCGTTTTCATCGCCTTGATCCTGGGCGCAACCCTGCTGTACATCGGCTTGACCTGGATCTTCCGTTGCCCCGAAATCGAGGAAGTTTACGGCATTGCTATGCGGCGCGAGCCCGCGGAAGGATTCCCCGCACACTGATGGACATCTGCTCCACCATCGCCGCCTTTCTCACCCACGTTCGTGTGGAGCGGGGTCTCTCCGCCAACACCGTGACGGCCTACCGGCGCGATCTGCTGAAGTTCGATGACTTTGCCAAAAAACGCAAACTCACGCTGGAATCTGTCTCCCGCGACAATCTTGTGGAATTCCTGGCCAGCTTGTATCGCCAAAAGCTCGAAAGCCGCACGGTGGCGCGCCACCTGGTAACCCTCCGCAATTTTTTCCGCTTCGCCCAGCTTCAGGAACTCATCTCTACCGATCCTTCCCTGAACCTGGAGTCGCCAAAGATCCGCCGCTCATCTGCCTGGCTATCTGCGACTCGAAGAAATCGAGCGCCTGCTGGCACAGCCCGACGACAAGACGCCACTGGGCCTGCGCGATCACGCGATGCTGGACGTGCTTTATTCCACCGGCCTGCGCGTCTCTGAACTCATCTCCCTTCGCGTCATGGATCTCGATACTGCAGTTGGCTGCATCCGTTGCATCGGCAAGGGCGACAAGGAACGCATTGTCCCGATCGGCAAGAAGGCCCTCGCGCTGGTGGAGCGCTATCTGCGCGACGCGCGCCCCAAGCTGATTGGCAAGGGCAAGCAGGCCCTGGCGACCACGCTATTCATTAACCGGCGTGGCGCCCCGCTCAGCCGCGTAGGCGTGTGGAAGATACTTTCTGCCTACGGGCGAAAGGCCGGCCTGCGTTCTTCTCTTACGCCGCACATGTTGCGGCACAGTTTTGCCACGCATCTGCTGGAACGCGGGGCGGATTTGCGCTCCGTGCAACTGATGCTGGGGCATTCCGATATTTCCACGACGCAAATCTATACCCACGTCGTGGAGGAGCGGTTGAAGCAGATCTATAAGGCTCATCACCCGCGCGCTTAGCGTGCGGGCAATTACGTATCGCGGGTGCGACGTCCCACAAGGGACGACACCCTGAATCGGAAGGAGTGCAATGCCCGATTACATCTTTTTACTTGAGAGCAGGCTCACGCCCGAACAACGCGCCGCCATGCTGCGGGTGCAGGAACTAGCCGCGGCCATGGGCTTCAACGTCTATCTCACCGGAGGCACGGTCCGCGATCTCATCACCGGCGCCACGCTGCGCGATCTGGACTTTACGGTCGAAGGCAACCCCACCAAGATGACGCGCGAACTGGAAAAAGGAGGCGCCAAAGTCCTTTCGGAAGACGAAAAGCACCGTCACGTGGAATTGCTGTTCGCCGGGGATTGCGAGGGCAGTCTTTCCGCCGCGCGCGATGATCACTACGTGCGCCCGGGCACGCGCCCTGAAATTCGCTGGTCCTCCATCATGGAGGATCTGCGACGCCGCGACTTTTCGCTCAACGCAATTGCCATCTCGCTGAATCCGGCGTCGCGCGGATTGCTGCTCGACCCCACGAATGGCCTCTCTGACATCGAGCACGGCGAAGTTCGCGCCCTTACCATTCATGCGTTTACCAATCAGCCCGCGCGCCTTTTGCGCGCGCTGCGCTTTGCTGCTCGCATGGGCTACCAACTCGAGTCTCGCACCCAGGAATGGTTCAATCTCGCCATCGAAAGGGAATTGCAGACCACCATTCTCCCGGAGGATGCCGGCGACGAACTCCGCTCCCTCGCCAAGGAAGAACGTCCGCACCTGGTCCTGAAGGAGTGGGAACAGCACGATCTTCTGGAACGCGTCCACCCGCTGCTGGCCAAGAAACATCCAGACTATGAAGCCATTTCCCGGCTCATCAAGGTTCGTGACGACTTGTTCATGGCGGGCTTCCGGCCGCGCCTGGCCAGCCCCATGATGCTGGCGATTCTTGGCCGCCTGAAAGACCGCGAGATGGGCAACGTGCTCTCCAAACTGGGTTTCCGTGCCGCGGAAATTGACGCGCTCGAGAGCTTCCCGGAAAAAGTCGCCGCTGTGGAGAAGGAACTTACTGGGAAGAAAACGAACAGTCCGATCGATGCGTATCATTTCATCGAGAAATTGCCGATGGAGTACGTGGCGTACATCCTGGCGGAATCCAACAAGTCCGCTGCCGTGTCCAAGCTGAAAGCGTATCTCCACAAGTGGCGCCCCATCCGCATCGCTCTTCCCGCGGTCACCAACGAACTGGAAGCACTGGGCATGCCGCGCGGCCCCAAATTCGATCAGGTTCTCGAAGATGTTTTCGCCGCTCAGCTCAACGGCCGCGGCAAGACTCCCGAAGAGCGCGAAAAAATGCTCCGCAAACTTTCCGGCATCAAGGAAGCTCCCAAGAAAAAGGAAAAAGAGAAGAAACCGGCCAAGAGCGCGGAGAAAGCGGCGGCACCGGCAGCTCCTCCGACGAAACAAGCGGCAGCCAGCGCCAAGCGTGCTGCCAAGGAAAAGTTTCAAGCCGGGATGAAGGCCGCCGCGGCGAAAAAGAAAGCTAAGAAGTAAGGTAATTCCGCGCGCTGGGCATGGTTCTGGTCGCGTTAACCACAGAGGACACAGCGAGCACAGAGAGAGAATGAGGCAGATTCCTCGCTTCGCTCGCAATGACAAAATATTTGGTGCCGGAAAGACAGATCCATTTGGTCAACGAACGAGGGGCTCTCGGGCGGCAGGCTCCCAAAAGGGAACTGCCGGAGCACGTTGACGTTGAGATCCTTCGCGCAAAAACCGCGCTCAGGATGACACGCACGGGTTGAGGTGGCAAAGGACCGATCACGCAGGAGCACAGTCCAAGTTCGATTCGCGCCGCCTCCAGTGCGCCGGAATTATCCACAATCCCGTTAATCCGGTTCGCATTTCTCACCGCGCCGATTTACAATTAAATTCCATGGGCCAGCCGCAGTTTGTTCACTTGCATGTCCACACGGACTTCAGTCTTCTCGATGGTGCGTGCGAAACCAGCGAGTTACTCGATGAAGCGTCCCGCCAGAAGATGCCCGCCGTCGCCATCACCGACCACGGCAACCTCTTTGCCGCCGCCAATTTCTTTTATGAAGCCAGCAAGCGCGACGTCAAACCCATCATCGGTTGCGAAGTGTACGTCGCCAAGGGCAGCCGCCACGATCGCGGGGAAAAGTCCGCGCCGGTGCGGACGCTTCCCAATGGCGACCAAGGTGAAGTCGAACCCGGCGCGCGCGGCAGCAACCATCTGGTGCTGCTTTGTGAAAACCTGGAGGGCTATCACAATCTCATCAAACTGGTGTCGGCGGGATTCCTGGAAGGCTTCTACTACAAGCCGCGCATCGACTATGACCTGCTCGCGAAACACAATAAGGGATTGATCGCCCTTTCGGCTTGTCTGCGCGGACCGGTCACTGAGTCCGTGGTCGAAGAACGGTTTGACCAGGCGCGCGAAAACGCCTACCGTCTTCGAGACATTTTTGGCAAAGGGAACTTCTTCCTGGAAGTGCAGGACCAGGGCCTTGAAATCGAAAAGGGTGTGAACCGGGACCTCGTCCGCCTCTCCAAGGAGACTGGCATCCCTCTAATCGCCACCAACGATTGCCACTATCTGCACCACGACGACGCGCACGCGCAAGAAGTCTTGCTGTGCATCCAGACCGGCAAGACCATGAGCGACACACACCGGATGAAGTTTGCCACCGACCAGTTCTACTTCAAGAGCGCGGCGGAAATGGCAAAAGTATTTGGCGAACTGCCCGACGCTTTGAGTCGCACGGTTGATGTCGCCGCGCGCTGCAACGTGAAGATCGATCGCATTCCCAACGCCTTGCCGGAATTCAAGGTTCCGGAAGGCCACACACCGGACAGTTATTTTGAGCAGGTGGCCCGCGCGGGATTTGCGCAACGCGTACCGTATCTAGAAAAGCTCGCGAAACAGGGCGCGCTGCACCGCCCTCTTTCGGAATATGAGAGCCGCCTGTCTTTCGAAATCGAAATGATCAAGAAGATGCACTATGAGGGCTACTTCCTGATCGTCTGGGATTTCATCCATTACGCGCGCGCTCAGGAAGTGCCGGTGGGGCCGGGCCGCGGATCCGCCGCGGGAAGCCTGGTCAGCTACGCGCTGCGCATCACGGACGTGGATCCGCTGCAGTACAACCTGCTCTTCGAGCGCTTCCTGAATCCCGAGCGCGTTTCCATGCCCGACATCGATATCGACTTCTGCATGCGCCGCCGCGGCGAGCTGATCGATTACGTCACGCACAAGTACGGCCGCGAGAACGTTTCGCAGATCATCACGTTCGGCACCATGGCCGCAAAAGCAGCGGTGAAAGACGTGGGCCGCGCCATGGATATTCCGTACGGGGAAGTGGACCGGCTGGCGAAACTCATCCCCACCACGCTCGGGATCGAACTGAAAGACGCTCTCGAAGAATCGCCGCAGCTCAAGGCTGCCATTGATGCGGATGAGAAATTCAAGGACTTGATGAAGGTAGCCATGCGCCTGGAAGGCCTTTCACGCCACGCTTCCACGCACGCCGCCGGTGTGGTCATCTCCCCGCAGCCGCTCACCGAACTCGTTCCGGTTTACAAGACCAACCGCGACGAAATCACGACGCAATACGACATGACGGCGCTTGAGCGCATCGGCCTGCTGAAGATGGATTTCCTCGGTCTTACCACGCTTACCGTGCTGTTCGACACGGTGAAGATGATCGAGAAGAACCGCGGCGTCAAAATCGACATCGACAATCTTCTGCTGGACGACGAAGCCACGTACAAACTCTTTTCCCGCGGCGATACCACCGCCATCTTCCAATTTGAGTCGCACGGCATGCGCGACATCCTTCGCCGCTACCATCCCACGCGTATCGAAGATCTCACCGCGCTAAACGCCCTTTATCGCCCCGGCCCCATCCAGGGCGGCATGATCGACGACTTCATCAATCGCAAGCACGGCAAAACCAAAGTCGCCTACGAATTGCCCCAGCTCAAAGACATCCTGGAAGAAACCTACGGCGTGATCCTCTATCAGGAACAGGTGATGCAAATCGCCAACTGCCTGGCCAGTTTTTCGCTCGGCGAAGCGGACATCCTTCGTCGCGCCATGGGCAAAAAGAAAAAGGAAGAAATGGCCGCGCAGCGCGCCAAATTCCTTGCCGGCTGCGCCAAAAACAAAATCCCGGAAAAGAAGGCCGAGCGCATCTTCGACCTGATGGAAGAGTTCGCGGGCTACGGCTTCAATAAATCGCACTCTTGCGCGTATGCCCTGCTCGCCTATCAGACCGCCTACCTGAAGACGCACTATCCGGTGGAATTCATGGCCGCGTTGCTCACTTCGGAAACCGGCAACACGGAAAAGGCCGTCAAGTACATCAACGAAGCCCGCGGCATGGCCATCTCCATCCTGCCTCCCGACGTCAACGAGAGCGACCTGTACTTCACGCCCGTCGGCGATTCCATCCGTTTTGGCCTGGCTGCCATCAAGAACGTCGGCGAGAACACCGCCAAGGCTATCCGCGAATCCCGTCTGAGCGCCGGTGAATTCAAATCGCTCTATGATTTCTGCGAACGTATCGAGACTCGCTTCCTTAACAAGCGCGTCTTCGAGAGCCTCATCAAATCGGGCGCCGTCGATTCATTTGGCGGCCGCGAACAAATGCTTGCCTCAGTCGACGACGCGATCAACGCGCTTCAACGAGCTGCGCGTTCCAAGGAATCTGGCCAGCACGGCCTCTTCTTTGGCGGAGGCAGCTCTGAGGCGAAGGTGCACTTCGAGTTGCGCGATGCTCCTTCCTGGAGCGAAGAAGAACGCCTGGCCAGCGAATATGCCATGCTCGGCTTTTATGTTTCCGGGCATCCACTGGAAAAATACGACTCGCTCCTGAAAGATATGAATGTCCTTTCGCTCGAGCAGGTAGAAGGGCAGCGCAACGGCAAGGAACTCATGGTTGCGGGACTGATCGTTGGCACACGACCGATGCGCTCGCGCAAGGGCGCTCGCTGGGCCATCTTCACGCTGCAAGACATGACCGGTGTGCAGGAGCTCCTCACTTTTCCGGAAAGTTTTGCGCGGCTGGAGAATATTCTGAAGCCCGGCACGCCCCTGCTTCTGAAAGTAAAGGTGCAAATCGAAGAAGCGGGCACTCGGCTCTCGTTACAGGAAGCCCGCCGTCTTCAGGATCTTGCCCAGCGCTCGGCGGCGGCGGAATTCCGGGTCCGTGTGGACCTGCAAACGCTCAGCGAAGACGCCGTGGCGCGGCTCGAGGCGCTCTTCGCCAACACGCCCGGCCCCAGTGTTGTCATCTTTGAATTGCGCTCGCCCGACGGCACCGTGGCCATGCTACAGTCTCAGCAGCGGGTTCGTGTTCAGCCCGAGCTCGTCGAGGCCGTGCGCCAGATTTGCGGCCAGCAGGCCATCCAGATGGTGGCGTAATGTGTGCTGCTAGAGAAAAAAAAGGCGCGACCGCGGTCGAGCGCCAGAAAGAAATCGACCGGCTGGAGAAGGACGTCGAGGAACTGCGCCGGCTGGCCAGCACCAACGATGGCGAAGCGGAGCTGGAGCGCCTGAAGGTGCAGGTGATCGAACTTCGCCGTGAGTTTTACGCGCACATGGGCCCGTGGCAGCGCGCCCAGATCGCGCGGCACCCGCAGCGGCCTTATACGATGGACTGGATTAACCTGCTGATTACCGAGTTCGTCGAGCTTCACGGCGACCGCGGCTATGGCGACGACAAAGCCCTGATCGCCGGCATGGGCAAGTTTCGCGGACGCGCCGTCGCGGTCATCGGCCACCAGAAAGGCCGGGACACGAAGCAACGCGTCATCCGCAATTTCGGCCAGCCCAAGCCCGAGGGCTATCGCAAAGCGCTGCGCATCATGAAGCTTGCAGCTAAATACAATCGCCCCGTGCTCACCTTTATCGATACTCCCGGCGCGTATCCCGGCATCGACGCCGAAGAACGTGGCCAGGGCGAAGCCATCGCGCGCAACCTTCTGGAAATGGCGCGCCTCCCCGTGCCCATCATCGTCACCGTCACGGGAGAAGGCGGCTCCGGCGGCGCGCTGGCTATCGCCATCGGCGACCGCGTCAATATCCTCGAAAATGGCTTTTATTCGGTGATTTCTCCCGAGGGCTGCGCTTCGATCATCTGGCGTGACTCCACCAAAGCGGAGACAGCCGCGATCGCCATGAAGATCATGGCCAACGACTTGAAAGAGCTTGGCATCATCGATGAAATTATTCCCGAGCCCGACGGCGGCGCTCACGCCGATTACGAGGGCGCCGCCAAACTGTTCGGTGAAGTCCTCGAACGCCAACTCCTGGCCCTTTCAAATCAATCCGCCAAAGAACTAGTCGATTCCCGCTACCAGAAGTTCCGCCACATGTGCCAGTTCTTCGACATCCTCAAGTAACTAGTCCTGGACGCCCCCCGTAGCACATTCGCAACGTTCTGTTCATCCAATCATTGTTCCTGGTCGCTGCTCGACCTAATCTGAAGAAGCACCAGCCGCCCAAAGGACAGGCCACCATGTCGGAACCGTTCCGTCCGTATGAAAAGCTCGTGGACATCACTATTCTCGGCAAGAAATTCCAGGTGCCCGAGCGAAACTCGCTGCTACGGTGCTTCCAGTTCATCAGCCCAGAGACCATTCCTTACGGGCGTTTCTGCTGGAATCAGGATTGCCAGTATTGCCGCGTGACCTGCCAACTGCCCGACGACGACGAGCCCCGCGAAATGCTTTCTTGCAAGTTCATCGTAATGCCCGGCATGGAAGTGACGGAAATGAGCCAGGAACTGAAGTGGTGCCTGCGCTCCAAGCTCGCTGCTCACGCTACGGCGTCCAAATAAAATATCGTTGCCGCGCGCAACTTTTTTCTTATCCCAGGGTTTGAGCGTTTGCCCGGCGGTTGCGCTCTCCTCTTCCTCTTTTCGCTCTCCTGATCCTGCCGCGCCGCCGCCTGGCCTAAGCTGTTCAATTGACGACTGTTACATCTGTCCAGCCCCTGTCCAAGCCCTGTACTTCGGCCCATTTGCGTCCTGCCTGATTCTGCCTTACGATTTCTGCATAGCATGAGCACCACCTCCTTCTTGCCTTGCGATGGCTGCGGTCAGCCAGGTTCTTCGGACCACTTTGCTCGCCGCCTGCAGCGCCTGGAATGGACCACTCGCTATCGCCCGGTTCACATCCAGACCTTGCTTCTGGGCGCGTTTCCCCCTACCCAAGACAGCTCTTTTTTGTACTCCGAGGTCTTGCCGCCGGACGGCGAAGCAGCGCAGCTCCTCGACGCCCTTCAGATCCCTTGGGATGGGAAACCGCCAGCAAGCTTTCTGGGTGAATTCCAGAAACGCGGCCTGTTTTTGATGCACTTGTTGGAATGTTCTTTGGAGCAAGGCAGTCTTACGGAAGAGGGTCTGCGAAGCCGCCTGGAAGCGCACCTGCCGCTGGCCGCTGCACGGATTCGCCGCTCACTGAAGCCGAAGCGTGTGGTGCCAATTTCGCCGGAATTGCAGGTGGTGGCAGGGAAGTTGACCGAATCGTTTCTCGGCTGTCCGGTGTTGCTGCACTTGGACAAGCCCTTCGAGATCATGAAGAAGGACGGAGGTAGCGAACTTGCAGCGTTTCGCCTAGCGTTGGAAGGTGAGCGAACGGGCGCTCCATTGTGACGGCCGTCACTGAGAAAAGTGACGGCCTAACGCATTCTTCCATCCGCAGGCACAAGTTCTTGGGTATGATAGGATTTCGGGCCAGAGGACGCACGGTGGTCGAGGTGATTTATGCAGCAGCGCGCTAAATTCGGAGTCGGTATCGGTGTAATCGTGTTTGCCTTGGCCTTCCTCGCCTGGCTCGGTTATGGCGAGAGCAAGACCTACTACCACACCATTGCGGAATACCAAACTCTGCAAGGCTCCGCGCGCTCGCATCGCATGCGTTTGGCTGGCACCGTGGCGCCGGGAAGCATTCGCCACACCGCTGGCCGCGTCGAATTTGTTTTGGAAGAGCAGGGCAAGCAGTTGCCGGTAAGCTACATCGGCACCGATCCATTGCCCGACACATTCGTGGACAAATCGCAAGCTCTGGTGGAAGGCCGTCCAGGTGACGACGGCCGGTTCGTTGCCGAGCACGTGCAGGCGAAATGTGCATCCAAGTATGAAGCGGCGCCAGGTGGGGACAAGCCCGTTCCAGCTGCTGACACACAACAAAAAAGCAGCATGTAGCGTGGCCAGCGCAAAAAGTTAACTGGGGAGAGACGGAAGGCATGGATGTATTCGGATCATTTTCTCTTCTGCTCGCGTTCGTTTGTGCGATGTACGCGTTCGTAGGCGGAATCGCGGCGATAAGAACGCGCCATCCTCTCCTGGTGAAGAGCACTCGCCAGGCCGGCATCGCCACTTGTGTGCTGATATTTCTCGGCACGCTGAGCCTTGAATACCTGCTCTTCACCGACAATTTCTCCGTCGCGTACGTGGTGTCGCACAGCAATCGCGATCTCTCCACTTTCTATAAAGTCGCCGCGCTGTGGTCGGGGCAGGAAGGCTCGCTGCTGTTCTGGAGTTGCCTCCTTTCCGTCTATGTCATTTCGGTTTTGATCGCCTATCGCAACAAGAACGGCGAGTTGATGCCCTATGTTGGCGTCGTTCTTGCCGGCGTGCAGATTTTCTTTCTTACCTTAAACAATTTTGTGGAAAGCCCCTTCAAGACTCTTGCCGCCGTCAACGCCAGCGGTGTCATGGCACCGTTTGTTCGCATGGATGGCAACGGCCTGAATCCTCTGCTGCAATATCCGGAAATGGTGATTCATCCGCCGAACCTCTATTCCGGCTACACCGGTTTCACGATTCCGTTTGCTTTTGCGCTTGCCGCTTTGCTGGCCCGCTATCCTGGCGAAAAGTGGATTCACCTTACGCGCAAATGGACCATGATTGCCTGGTGCTTCCAGTCGCTCGGCATCCTCCTTGGGCGCACATTGGGCGTACGCGGTTCTCGGCTGGGGCGGCTACTGGGGCTGGGATCCGGTAGAAAACGCTTCACTGTTGCCTTGGCTTACTGGCACGGCTTTCCTTCACTCCGTGATGATGCAAGAGAAGCGCGGCATGATGAAGGTGTGGAACGTCTGGCTGGTGTTCTCCACGTTTCTGCTGTGTATTCTCGGCACGTTCCTGACGCGCAGCGGCGTGGTCAGTTCCGTCCATGCTTTCGCCAACTCGCAGATTGGACCGTGGTTCGTGGGCTTCATGGCCATCATTCTGGTCGTGTGTTTTGCGGCCTACATCAAGAATCGCGACTATCTCGCCAGCGAAAATCATCTCGATTCCCTGGTCTCTCGTGAGTCCAGCTTCCTGTTCAACAATCTCCTGTTTCTCGTAGCGTGTCTGGCGGTTCTCTCCGGCACGCTCTTTCCGGTCTTTTCCGAGTGGTTCTCCGGTTCGCGCATCAGCGTTGGCGCGCCCTTCTTTAACAAAATCATGATTCCCATCGGCCTCGCCATCCTGTTTCTTACCGGCGTGGGCCCGCTGCTTGCCTGGCGCAAGACTTCTCCCGACAGCATGAAGCGCAACTTTGGTTGGCCGCTGATTGTGGGCGTCGTAGGAACTGCGATCTTCTATCTTCTCGGCTATCGCGCCGCCTGGTCGCTCATCTGTCTTTATCTGTGCACCTTCGTTGCCGCGACCATCTTCATGGAGTTCTATCGCGGCGGCAAAGTCATCTCCGCGCGCAGCGGCATGAACATCATCATGGGCATGCACGAACTGGCGATGCGCAATACGCGACGCTATGGCGGCTACGTCATTCACTTCGGCATGGTGCTGATCTTCGTGGGCTTGGCCGGAGCGGCCTTCAACAAAGATGTGCTGAAATCCATGAATATGGGCGACTCCATGCAGATTGGCCCGTACACACTGGTTCTGCAAAGCGCCGACGCCACCGCCGAAAAGAACTACACGTCGCAGCGCATGATCATCGAAGTGCTGAAGAACAACAAGCAGATGATGCTGCTGTATCCTGAAAAGCGCCGTTTCCAGGGAGACAATCAGGAATCCGGCACCATGGTTTCGATTTATTCGTCTCTGAAAGAAGATCTTTACGTGGTCTACTCCGGACAGGACCCGGACACCAACATGCCCGTCGTGCACGCGTACTTGAATCCACTTGTGAAATGGATCTGGCTGGGCGGCTGCATCGTGGTGTTTGGCACCTTGCTGGCTCTCGCGCCGAATCGCCGCGCCGCGATCGCTCTCTCGGCTGTACCTGAGCCCTTGCCATCTCCCGTTGTTCCTGCTCTGAATCCGTCCGTGACGCTGCGAGAGGGCCATGACTAAGTCACGCCGACTCATCTTCCTCGCATTCGTCCTGAGCCTGGCGCTTGTGCCGCTGGTCGCTGTGAATCTTCACGCCTATTCCGATCAAGCCAAGCAAATCGGCATGCACTTGAAATGCATGTGCCGCGGTTGCGACATGAGTGCCGGCGGCTGCTCGCATCCCGGGGGCGCTTTTTCTGGCCCTTGCGAAACCGCCAAGGGCATGCTGAATGACGTTGACGCACATCTGGCCAAAGGCGAAACGCAAGAGCAGATCATCCAGGACTTCGTGAATCAATACGGCGCCATCGTATACGTCGAGCCACCGAAGCGCGGCTTTGGTCTTGTCGCCTGGGTTATGCCTTTCTTCTACGCTATCCTCGGCATCGCGCTGGTTGCCTTCGTCATCAAGAAGTGGCTGAGGCCGCGACCCATGGCCGCATCCATCTCTGGCCCCACCGTTTCCAACGAGTCGCTCGATCGCTTGCGCGCCCAAGCTGCCCGCGAGACAGAGGACTAACGCCATGCCCCTCACCCTAACACTAGTGTTGCTCGAAGCCTCCTCGGCGGACTATGCCGTCATCGGCGCTTGCCTGGGTCTGGCCGCCGCCGTCTTCCTTTTTGTCTTTTACATCCATCCCGATGCGTCCGACCTGGCGCCGCATCGCACCGAACTCGATCAACTGCTCGAGCGCCGTGACGCTATTTATGACAACCTGCGCGACCTGAAATTCGAGTATCGCTCCGGAAAGTATTCGGAAGGCGATTACGAATCCATGAAGACTGTTTTGGAGAATGAAGCCGCAATAGCACTCACTGAAATTGAACAGGTCACTGAATCACAGGTGCGCCGCCCGCGTCCTGCGCGCCCGGCCACCGTGGAGCGGGGCGCTCGATGAAGGCTATTTGGCCGCGCCTTCTTTCTCTCTCACTCACAGGAATCCTCGCCGCCGCCGCCCATGCTGGGACGCTCAGCGGCACGGTGATCAACCGCACAACTGGCAAAGCGACGCCGAATATCGACCTGACGCTTCTGAGCCCTACGCAGGGCATGCGCGAGCTCGGCTCCTCCAAGAGCGATGCCCAGGGACATTTCACGATCACCAACGATGCCATCGGCACGGCGCCTGTCCTCGTTCGCGCCACCTATCATGACGTGAGCTACAATACCTTTGCTCCTCCCGGCCGCCCCAACGTCGAAGTTGAAATCTACGAACTTTCCAAAGACATCAAGACCGTCTCCATCGCCAACCACATCATCATTTTTCAGCCCGGCAACGACAAGCTGATCGGCGCGGAAGAATACATCGTCCGCAATGCCTCGCAACCTCCGCAAGCCTACTTCCGCACTGAGGGCAATTTCGAATTTGCCATTCCGGAGAAAGCTACGCTGCAACAGGTTTCCACGGTTAACGCCACGGGCATGTCCGTTCAGCAAGCCTCCATCGACAAGGGCAAGGGGCACATCGCCATCGCGTATCCCTTCCGCCCGGGTGACACTTCCATTCGTCTCTCTTACGAGATGCCGTATTCCGCCAGCGCTACGACTCTGAAGTTGACCGCCGTCTATCCCGGTGTGAATACGCTCGTCGTCGTTCCACCCGGTGTCACTGTTACTGGCGATGGCCTCACCGCTGCCGGGCAGGAGCAAGGCATGTTCCTTTTCACGCACGCGCCGCTCGCCGCAAAGGCCAGTTTCAACGTGAAGCTATCTGGCGTGGCCGCGCCACAAGCCGCCGATGCGGGTGCGGGCGACGGGCAAGGCGCAGGCCAAGGCGGTATGCCGCAGGAAGGGAACTCGCGCACGCAAACGCAGGACGTCCAAGCGGTGCCTGGCCGTCTGAGTGAGTTCAAGTGGCCCTTGCTGGTTCTGCTGCTGGCTGGATTCGCAGGGCTCGCCATTCTTTTGAGCCGCAAAAAAGTGGTGGTTGTGCAGGGCCCTGGGGATGAAATTGAGCCGCCCACGTCTTCGGCTGGGCAGAAAAAGTCATGCGAAAGCGACGGCGGCGCCGGCTGCGGCACGCGCTCCTGCGGCGGATGCGTCGACTACATCGGCTTCGGCGGCGGTGTTAGCGGCTTCGGTCGCTTCGGTCAACGCGCACGTGAACTCCAGCCTCGACACGCTAAAAGATGAAGTTTTTCGGCTGGAATTGCGCAAGCAGGCCGGCACGATTTCCGATGAGGATTACGCTCGCGAAAAGACGCGCGTAGAAAAGCTCCTGCGCGATCTCGTGCGCGGCTAGCCGTTTCGTTATTTCTCCCGTGACTGCGACAACTCTACCTCCAACCGGCCTTCGCTTTGACAACATCGATAAGCGTTATGGCGGCCTGTACGCACTTCGCCGCGTCTCGCTGGAAATCGCTCCCGGCGAGTGCGTCGTCCTGGCGGGACGCAATGGCTCCGGCAAAACCACGCTGCTGCGCATCGCCGCGCAGATCGTTCTGCCCACGGCCGGCAAGCTGACGTTTCCTGGCGCCGCACCCAATACGCCCAATGGCCGACCTGGCTACGTTGCTCACGCCACCATGGTCTACGACGAACTCTCCGCCGAGGAAAATCTCGTTCTCTTCGCCAAACTTCAGAACGTCGACAATCCCGCCGCTCGCGCCGAAGATCTACTTCGCGAAGTCGGTCTCTTCGAGCGCCGCGACTCCCTCGTCCGCACCTTCTCCCGCGGCATGCGCCAGCGTATCGCCATCGCCCGCGCCTTGATTCACCGCCCGTCCGTGCTGCTCTTCGATGAGCCCGCCACGGGTCTCGATCCTCTCGGCATCACCTGGCTCGCCAATGCGCTTCGCGAAATGCACCGCGCCGGCGGCACTATCCTTATGAGCCTTCATGGCGAATCCGAAATTTCCGCGCTCGCCACCCGCGCCGTTCACATCGATGCCGGAAAAATCATCGCCGACACCAACACGGGCGGCGCCTCGCTCCATTCCGTCCTGACCTTCGGAGCCGCCTGACCCGCCATGAGCCTCCTCTCCAACACCTCCGTCCTACTTGGCAAGGAACTCCGCACCGAGTTTCGGTCCCGAGAGCTCCTCACCACCACCTGCGTCTTCATCATCATCGTTCTCGTGCTCTTCAGCTTCACCGTCAATCCCGGTACCGAACAAGCTCGCCAATTTGCTCCCGGGCTTCTGTGGCTGGCCATTCTGTTTGCTGCTTCGTTGATGTTTCAGTCGTGCTTCCTGCGGGAACAGGTCAACGATACCCTTAGTTCGCTGCGCCTCGCGGTCACCGACCCGTTCTCCATCTTCCTCGCCAAACTTGTCGCCAACACTCTGTTCCTTCTCCTGACGGAACTCGTCATGCTTCCCATCTTCGCCGTTTTTTACAACATTCCTGTTCTCCCCAATTTTCCCGTTCTTGTCCTTGTTCTCTTTGTTGGCAGCCTTGGCATCGCCGTTACCGGCACTGCGATCTCGGCCATCTCCGCGCAAGCCCGCATGCGCGAACTGCTGCTCCCGCTGCTGCTCTTGCCCTTGCTTACGCCCGTTCTCGTGGTCAGCTCCATCGTCACCGCGGGCCTGCTGGACCGCGACCCGGTCGTACAATGGAAGGGAATTGCTTTCCTGGGAGTTTTTGATCTGATCTTTTTGACGGCCTTATGGCTTTTCGGCCAATATCTTCTGGAGGAATGATCCGCGATGGCAAAACGCACTCTCTTCGGCGCGGTGGCCACGTTGCTCGTGATTGCGGCTGCCTACGCCAATTTCTTCGTGGCTCCCACGGAACGCACTATGGGCCTCATTCAGCGCATCTTTTATTTTCACGCTGCCACCGCTTGGGCCGGCGAGATGGTTTTCTTCGTTTGCTTCGTGGCCAATCTCCTGTACATCTGGAAGCGACGTGAACAATACGACTGGCTCGGCGTGACTTGTGCCGAAGTCGGGCTTGCCTGCATCACCATTGTTCTGATCACCGGGCCCATTTGGGCGCATCCTGTTTGGGGCATCTGGTGGACCTGGGACGCCCGCCTGACTTCCACGTTCGTGCTCTGGCTGCTCTACGTTTCGTACTTGCTGTTACGTACCCTAATCGAGGAGCCCGGCCGCCGCGCACTCCTCAGCGCTCTCTTCGGTGTTTTCGCTTTTCTCGACGTTCCGCTGGTCTTTTTTTCCATTCGCTGGTGGCGCACGCAACATCCCGCGCCGGTGATTATGGGTGGCTCGGGTTCCGGACTCGACCCCACCATGAGCAAAGTCTTCTTCTTTAACGTTTTCGTGATGCACCTGTTTGTTGCGTTTCTGATTGTCGAACGCTACATCCTTGAGAAATTGCGGCACGATGTCGATGTTCTTCAGCGGGAAGCGGAGGCACAATGAAAAACCTGGAAAGCGTTTTTGCGGCTTACATCATCGGGTGGGGAATTTTCTTCGTCTTCTTTCTCTCCATCGTCAAGCGCACCTCCGCGCTTCGTTCCGAAATCGAGCGCCTGAAAAACTCGTTACCGCGGCAATAGTGAACAGCCTCGCCCCTGAAGGGGCAAGCTACAATCTGTGATCGCCGGAAGCCGGCGCGATTTCAATTTGTAAAAGGAAACATCGTTGGCCACCAACCACAAAAAACGCGTCGGAATCGTCCTCTTTCAACTGGGCGGCCCGGATTCCCTCGACACCGTCGAGCCCTTCCTTCGCAATCTCTTCCTCGATCCCGACATCATCCCCCTCGGCCCGATCAATTTCATTCGCGGCCCCCTGGCCCGCTACATCGCGAGGAAGCGCTGCGTTCCCGTTGCCCAGCGTTACGCCATGATCGGCCGCCGCTCCCCGATCGGCATACTCACCGAGCGCCAGCGAGTGAAACTGGTCGCCGCTCTTCAGCCCTACATCGATCCCGTCGCCGTCACCGCCATGCGTTACTGGAACCCGCTCACGGAAGCCGCCGTTGCTTCGCTCAAAAAAGCCGGCCGGCTCGACGAACTCGTCCTTCTCCCGCTCTATCCGCACTATTCCTACGCCACTACGCTGAGCAGCCTGAAAGAGTGGCGCCGCGTCTACGGCGAGCCTGACGATAATCTTCCCGAGCGCAGCGTCGAGCACTTCTACGATCACCCGCTCTACATCCAGGCACTCACCACCAACATCGGCAAAATTCTGCGCCAGTTTCCCGATAGCTCGCGCATTCACCTGATCTTCAGCGCTCACGGCCTGCCGATGAGCTTGGTGGAAAAAGGCGATCCTTATCCTCGCCACGTTGCGGAAACCGTACGTCTGGTTTGCGAACAAGGAGCCGCGCGCTTTCCCAGTTGGCCGCGCACTCACATCCTTTGTTTCCAAAGCAAGGTCGGACCTGCCAAGTGGCTTGAGCCCTCTTTCGTTGGCACCCTCGAACGCCTGGGCCACGAAGGCGTTAAGGAAGCCCTCGTCGTGCCCGTCTCCTTCGTCACTGAGCACATCGAAACGCTGCACGAAATCAACATTGAGGGACGGACGGACGCCAAAAAATCCGGCATCGACCGTTTCCGCATGATGCCCGCCGTCGGCGACTCGCCTCTCTTCATTGGCGCCCTGAAAGATCTAGTCCTCCGCGCCGCGGAAGTGCCGCACGAACAATCCGCAACTGCGTAGCTCAGCCCTTTGGGGTGAGGCTGTTCCGCTCCACCGCGTGATCGAGTCCGCACGCCGAAAAAACCTCAGGCCTGAAGGCCTGAGCTACATGATTTGTCGGATCGAATTGCTCTTTTGTTTCCAATGCTTCCTTGGTAGAGTTCTTCGCGGTTCAGTAGCTATGACGTCGGGTCTGACGTGCCTTGCGGTATAATCCTCGTTTCGGGAATTGGGGCCCGAAATCATGAAGGCGACGTATCATCCGGGAATTCACAAGTTCGCGATTTTCGTAGTGTGTTGGGCGGTCTTGCTGCTAACCGCCGGTGCCTTAGTCACGTCGAAAGACGCGGCACTGGCCGTCGCAGACTGGCCCACCTCTTTCGGCACCTGGTTTCCTCCACTTCGTTTGCTCACCGGCGGCGCATTGTATGAGCATTCCCACCGCGTGATCGCCTTCATCCTGGGCGTATTCATCACGATTCTTGCCGGCCTGCTCTGGAAAAAAGAGGAGCGCCCCTGGCTGCGCGTTCTCGGTTTTATCGCGCTCGGGGGAGTCATCGTTCAGGGCGTCCTTGGCGGCCTCACTGTTCTAAAGCTGCTCCACTATTGGCTGCCGGTGATGCACGCCTGCACCGCCGAGATTATGTTCGCCATTCTGGTGAGCATCGCCTTCTTCACCAGCCACTGGTGGATGGAGAATCTTCCGCAATATGAAGACCAAGGTGCGCCGCCGATCCACTCGATTGTCACGCTCAACGCCGCGGTGATTTTTCTGCAAGTGCTCGCCGGGGCCGGCTTCCGCCACCAGTACATCTCCGTGAAGCCCCATGTGATTGGCTCCGTCGTTGTGCTGGGCATGGTCATCTGGACCGCTTCCGTGCTGCGCCGCCGCTTTGGCCAAGTGCCGGAAATATCGCGTGTGCGCATCATGCTCCACGCCATCGTTGGCATACAGATTCTTCTCGGCCTCGGCTCGCTGTGGTCGCGCATTGCTACCGCCAGCGATCCCCAGCCTATGCCCGTGATGGTCGCGTTCACCGTGGTTCACACCGTTGTAGGGGCGATCCTCTTCGCCACCTCCATCGTCGCGGTGCTTTTGTGCTATCGTCTTGTCCCCCGCAAACGCGAGATGATCATTGCCACTACGCGAGGAGAGGTGCCCGCTCAATGAGCACAGCCCGGACCACCGAGCTAACCCAATCGAACAAGCTGGGGGCTTACATCTCTCTCACCAAGCCCGACGTTTCCTTCCTCGTGCTGATGACGACGGGCACCGGATTCTACATGGGCGCTCGCGGTCCCATCGATTGGCTGCACATGCTGCACGTTGTTTTCGGCACCATGATGATCGCCGCCGGCACCGCCGCGCTGAACCATTACATTGAGCGCGAGTCCGACCGGTATATGCGCCGCACTGCGTCCCGTCCGCTTCCCACGGGCCAGCTTACCCCCGCGGAGGCGTTGCGCTTCGGCGTTGGGCTCAGCATCGCCGGGGCGATCGATCTCTACTTCGTTGCAGGCTATCTCGCTTGCCTGCTGGGCGTAATCACCAGCGTCAGCTACTTGCTTGCGTATACGCCGCTGAAGAAGCGTACCGTGTGGGCTACTTTTATTGGCGCGATTCCCGGGGCTATTCCGCCGATGATCGGCTGGACGGCTGCCACCGGCAAACTCGACGCCGGCGCTTGGCTGCTCTTCGCCATTCTCTTTTTCTGGCAGTTCCCGCACTTCCACGCGATTTCCTGGATGTACCGCGAAGATTACGCCCGGGCAGGAATTCTGATGCTGCCGGTCGTCGACAAGGACGGCACGCGTACGTTTCGACAAATCGTTCTTTATGCCGCCACACTCGTAGCTGTAAGCCTGCTGCCCGCCATCATGGGCTTTGCCGGCGTGCTTTATTTCTTTGGCGCCCTGGTCACGTGCACCGCGCTGGTGCAAGTCTGCCTCTGGGCTGCGCACGCCAAAACGAATAGCCGCGCCAAGTGGCTGATGCACGCCACGGTGATGCACATCCCGATCCTGCTGGGCCTGATGATGTACGACAAGCTCCCACGCTGACCCGTGAGTGTGGGTAAATTTTTCAACATCCGAGAAATTGGACTCACTTAGAACTTATAACTGACAACTGCTAACTGCTTATGTTCTCCCACGCCGCATTCAACGCCACGCTCAACGGCACCAGCGCCATTCTCCTCGCCGCCGGCTATTCTGCCATCCGCTCCGGGAAGATCGCGCTTCACAAGAAGCTCATGGTCTCCGCCTTCTTCGTCTCCTGCGCGTTCCTGGTTTCCTATGTCATCTACCACATTCGCATCCATCAAGTGATCCACTTCCAGGGCCAGGGTTGGATCCGCCCCGTTTATTTCACTCTGCTTACCTCGCACACCATTCTCGCCATCGTCATCGTTCCCATGATCATCGTCACGCTGCGTCGCGCTTGGCTGCAGCGTTTCGACAAGCACCGCGTCATCGCCCGCTGGACACTCCCCCTCTGGTTCTACGTCTCCGTCACCGGCGTCATCGTGTATTTCATGGTTTACCAGATCTATGCTCCTCGCTGATCTCGCATCCTATCTTTTGCGGGGCCCTATTTTTGTGTGATGATAGGCCAAACTGAGCCAGCCGAAGCCTGAAGGCATACATGAGATCGCTATCCATCTTGTGTCTCCTGCTCATCTCCGCATCCTCCTTTACCAGCCAGTGCGCGCAATCTCCAACAACCTCTCCAGCGGCCAGCAAGGAAACCGCCACCGTCGCTGGAAACGTCCTCCGCCTGGACTCCGGCGAGCCTCTGAAGAAGGCCAAGGTAATATTGCTGGGTAGCGGCTCCGATGCCGTCTATGTCTTCTACTCTGACTGATGAAGGGGGGCATTTTCTCTTCGAGAACGTGCCGCCGGGTTCTTACCACCTGCAGGTCTCTCGCAATGGTTACGTTGACGCCGAGTACGGCCAAAAGAAACCGGGCGCTCCGTGGCGCTATGCTCACTCTTGTGTCCGGCCAACGCTTGACGGATCTTGTTTTCAAACTCTCTCGCACTGCTTCCATCTCCGGCCATGTCTTCGACGAGGATGGTGAGCCTATCGCCAAGGCAGGGGTTCAGGTATATCGGGCTTCGCTGCGGGAAGGAAAGGAGCAGCAGAATAACTATCGGGCCAAACTCTGACGAATGACTTAGGCGAGTTTCGCATTTTCGACCTGGCACCTGGCCGCTACTACCTCGCCGTCAACTATCGTGTCGAAGAAATGATGCGCTCGGCCGCCCCTGCTCCCAAACAAAAGCCCGATACTGGATATCAGACGAGCTATTACCCCAATACCAGCGATCCCTCCAAAGCTCAGGCCATCTCCGTCGGTCCCGGCGACGAGGTTCGCTCCGTGGACTTCATCCTGCGCTCGTCCCATCTTGTTACCGTGAGCGGCAAGGTAATCAACCTGATCCCGGCAACCACCGAAGCATGGGGAGATGTTTCGCTTAATCCCCGTGGCTCGGGACTCGTGAAGGCCGCGCAGGACCTCAGCGATCGCTTCAAGCTCAAAGACGGGAACTTCGTTATTCGCAATGTTCCCCCAGGCTCTTATTACCTTTACGCAAGTTGGTCGGAGCGAGACTCAAGGGAGTGGCACCACGCCCGTCGCGAACTAGACGTTGGCAACACTGACTTGGACGGTGTGACGATCACGGTTTCCAACGGCGTTGATATCCCGGGTCGCGTCACTTGGGAAGGTGGACCGCCCGGTGACTTACAATTCCTCCACGTTCGGTTACATCCCCTTGAAGAAAATCCGGACGGCTTTCCGGGCCAAATGGTAAAGCCAGACGCAACGTTCCAATTCAAGAATATTCCCGAGGGTGCCTACAGGCCCGTTGTGTCCATGGGCGGCCTGGAGGAAAACTTCTTTTTGAAGTCTGTGCACTACGGGACGGCCCTCGTCACCGGCACCAGCTTCACCGCTCAGCCTGGCGTGAACGCTTTCCTGGAACTCACCCTGAGCACCCGCGCAGCACACCTCGACGGCGTGGTCCTCACCGCCGAATCGCTCCCGGCGGTCGGTGCTGCCGTCGTCTTGATTCCCGACCCACCCCGGCGCATCGTGAAGGAACTGTTCAAGTCCGTGACCACCGACCAGAATGGCAAATTCTCCATCAACGGGATTGCGCCTGGCGACTACAAGCTGTTCAGTTGGGATTCCGTCGAAGAAGCGGAGTGGTACAACGCTGATTGGTACGATGCCGATTGGTTAAAACCGTATGAAACCAAGGGTGAGGCCGTACACCTGGATGAGAGTGATCGGAAAGCCGTTAATCTCACGGTGATCGAAACGCGCAGCGATTCGTCCGCATCGAACTAGTTTGTTGCGTGTGTGTCCGGTCCGGGAAGCAGATTCCTCGCTTCGCTCGGAATGACAATTGGTTTATGACGGTCGCAAGTATGAAGATACTTCTTTTTGGCGCATCAGGTTCCGCGGGCGGCGCGGTTCTCTCCGCTTGTCTTTCTACTCCCGTAGTGCAAGAAGTTCGCGCCATCACGCGTCGGCCTCTCGCCAACAGCAATCCAACGCTGCGCACCGTCCTCCACAGTGACTTTCTCAACTACTCGGCTGTCGCCGAAGCTTTCGATTCCGTCGACGCTTGTCTGTTCTGCCTCGGCGTCTCTGTCACGCAAGTCGCCAAGGACGAGTATCACAAGATCACGCACGACTACACGCTGGCCGCCGCACACATGTTGCAGATACATTCTCCGCATGCCGCGTTCCACTACATCAGCGGGCAGGGAACCAGTCCCGCGAGCCGTATGTTTTGGTCGCGGGTGAAGGCGCAGACCGAAATCGAATTGATCGACGTCATCGGCGCCGACTGCTGGCGTCCGGCGTTCATCGATGCGCGGCCGTCGGCGAGTCTCCCCAAGATTTTCGCCGCCGTGTATCCCGTCTTGCGCCTGCTAAAACCTTTCCGAAGCCTCTACGTCGCGGGCGAAGATCTCGGCTATGCCATGCTCGAAGCCACGAGAGAGAAGCTTCGCGCGCGTATCTTCGAAAATCCGGAAATCCGCGATTTGGGAGCGCGTTTCAAAGGCCAGTGATGACTTGCGTTTCTCGCTGAGATCCTTCCGGCGCAAACACTTCGCGCTGTTCAGGATGACACTGGGTATGGGTCATTGAACGGCTGGGTGTGATTGCTTGCGCCCTGGGCCTTAACGCTTATTCGGGGATCGCGAAATCGTAGACTCGGCCGCTGGCGCTTCCACCGGAACGGGCTGAACCCATGTTGCCACCAGACATATTGGATTGCGCGCCGGTGCCCAGGAAGAAGGCGTACTCGCCGGGTTTCAGACTGGATTCCAACGTAATTTTGTAAACTCGAATGCCCACATGCTCGGCGTGAAAGGGCACTTCTTTATCTTTCTTTACGCCCGACTTTCCGCCGGTTACACCGCCGAAACTTCCCACCTGAAATTCGCGGTGGTCGCTTTTCTTCTCTAGTTTAATCAGGACGTAATCCGCGGCGGTGTCGCCGTCCGGAACGTAGAAATAAAACATCGGCTGGCGGTCCTTGACGCGATTTTTCGAGGTGGGACCTGCCACGGTCGCGTCCCAGTGCTCCGATCGCATTCCGTTGGTGAAGAAGGCGCCCGCGCGGCCGCCCACTTTCGCCTGCGTAACCGTCATCCCTTGAATGAGCACAAAGTTCTGCGCGTCTTTCCAATAGACACCAACTTCCGGCGGCGGAAGATTGGGATCATTGGAAATCGCCGTCGCCGCTACAACAACGGGCGCGGGCGGAGGCGTCGGGTTCACCATCACCTTGATCACCGCATCGGAAACCTTCGCGGTCTTCAAGGCCTTCAATCCCTCCACCGACGTGTCGAACTTCAACCCGTCTCCAGACACAGTCCGAATTTTCGCGATGATCACGTCATCGGAAAGGCCCATGGCGGTCATATCGATCACGTCCTGATTGGTAAGGCGCTTGGTCAACTCCTGGCCAAGGGCGAGTGTGCTAATAGCAACGCAGAGAAACACGAGCTTGCATAGTAGTCTCCCAGCCGTTGGAGCTGGTTTGAGGTGCTTGAACGGCCCAAAGGCTCGCTTGCCGCCATAGGCGCCGGGAATCGCCACGGGCCTCGGGACCATCAACTGGAACGACGGTTTTCCCCCGCTCCTGCACGGTACATCGGTCCTGAACGGTGGAGCGTGTCGCTGCAGGATCTTCACCAGCGCCTCGTACACGCCTTCCAGCGAGGCTTCCACCATTTTTGGTTTTGTCTGTTTGCCCTGGGCCTGTTTGACCGTCGCTGCTGTAGCCATGGCGCGAAATCCTACTTCATTCGGGTGCTCACCGCAACCGCAGGCTCAGCGTAAGACACGAGCCGGTGAATGCGCCGGCGCCAGAAGATGAGCAGAAGTATGCCGATGAGAATGAGCGAAAAGCTCAGTCCCACCCATAAGCCCAACGCGCCCCAATCTCGGCGGAAGCATAGATAGGTTCCCAGCGGAAGCCCCAGCAACCAATACGCAGAGAAATGGCACATCATCGGCGTGCGCGTGTCTCCTGTGCCGCGGAGGCATCCGGTAGCGACAGTTTGGATGCCGTCGAAGAGTTGGAACGCGGCGCCGGCTGCCAGCAAGGTGATGGCATTGCGGATCACGGTCTGGTCCGTGGTGTAGAGGCGCGCGATGTAGCGAGGAAAAATGAGCAACGCGATGCTCATGCAGGACATGAAGCTACCGCCTAGGATGATCGCAGTGTTGCCGGCAACGCGCGCGGCGGCGGGATCGCGCCGCCCGATTGCCTGACCAACGCGCACCGCGGCCGCGGCGGAAATTCCCAGCGGAACCATGTACGTGAACGCGACGGTGTTGAGCGCGATTTGGTGAGATGCCTGCGCGATCGCGCCCAGCCGTGCGATCAGAGCGGCAACCAAGGCGAAGACCGCGACCTCGGCAGTGATCTGAATGGCCGCGGGCAGTCCCAGTGCGATGAGCCGGCGAAGGCGCTGCAGGTCCGGCTGCGCCGGTGTTTTCAGCAGTTCGGTTTTGTGACGAGCGTCGTACCACAGCAGATACCCGACCAGCACCACTGCGAGGTAAGTGCGCGAGATGGCGGTGGCCCAGCCAGAGCCAGTAACCCCGAGAGCAGGGAAGCCAAACTTGCCGAAGATGAGGAGGTAGTTTCCGGCTACGTTGACGAGGTTCGCGGTCACCAGCGCAAACGCAATTGGCCGAACCATGTTCATGCCCTGCAGGGCGCGGCGGACCGCGAAATAAAGAATCAGCGGCAAAAGTCCGACGGCGAGCGTGCGCATGTAGGGAGTGGCGAGGACGGCAACGCTGTGGGTCACGCCGAAGCGTTCGAAGTAGAGAGGAGTATACCAAACCGGAATGGTCAGAAAGGGCGCAACGGCAAATGTCAGGTAGATGCCGTTGACCAGAGAGCGGTGGCAGTCTTCCCGATGCCCGGCCCCGAAAGCCTGCGATACCAGCGTGTCCAGGCCGGCCATCAGTCCTTCCGCGAAGAACGCGAACACAATGAAGATACTGGAGCTGATGCTCACGGCTCCGATGGCTTCGGCGCTGTACGGCAGGCGCCCCACCATCATGGTGTCGACAATCACCATGCTCATCCAGCCGAGTTCCGCGAGCACCAGCGGCAACGCCAGGCGAAGTGTGGGACGCAGCTCGGACCGAAATGTGGAGAGCGTGAGCATGAGGAATAGGAAAGTTTATGATGGGCGAGGGGAAAAGGAGAAATCGGAAGGGAAAGAAAAGCAGATCCCTCGCTTCGCTCGGGCGGACATAACTGAATTGGGGTCAGGGTGACAATCGGGAAAAGGACCAGTCGACGGGATTGTGTCATAAGGCCGCCCCCATAAGGCAAAGCAACACCCGCACCCCTAAAAGGGGGTGAGCTACAGAGTCTGTGGGAGAACTGCGGAAAGCGGCCCCCAGAGGCTAAAGCCGCGTTGCAGGGCAAGCAGCTACGGCACGACTAAGTCGTGCCCTCCCGAGCTGCAGGCGTCGACACAGACTCTACAGGACAAGCAAAGCTGGCATGAGAGCCAGCGCTACACGGAAGAAAAAGGCCGGCGGGATGACAGGATGTCAACGCAAATTAGAAATGTCCGCTTTTCTGCCATATTGAAATGTCCGCCATGGATGGTCCGGAGGAGCACTTTTGTGAACTCTTGATAGTTGATTTGCGGTAAGTCCTGGAGGCCGTAGGCCGGAAGGACTTACCGCGCGCGGCGGCGGTTCCGGGCAGTGACGCAGCGCAGATAACGGTTCCGGAAGCGCAACCAGTGAGAGCCGTCCAGTCGCCGTTCGATTTCCACCTGCGCTCCCCGTAAGCCCGCGCAGACCTCTTCCCTGGGCACACCCCAACGGTTTCCATCCCAGCTGACCGTGTGATCGTCGGCCACCTTGCGAACTACGCGCACGCTCAGGATTTCTTCCAAGTGATGTTCGCGCCCCAGCCTTCGATGGGCATTGCGTGGATTGCGCGGTGCCACCGTAAAACGCTCTTCCCACTCCGGGAGAAATCGCGTTTCCAAGAAGTGATTGGCGGCCTCGATGCTGTCGATTCCCGCTAGGCGCATTTCTTTCACCAGGCGGTCCTGCAGGGTCTCGAACAGCCGCTCGATGCGACCCTTGGCCTGCGGACTTTGCGCTGCGATCCATTCGATCCCCAGTTCCTGGAGGGCTCGTCCGAAATGCGAGCGTCTTCTTCTCCCTGCAGTTGTTTCCCGATCCCTGCCCGGCGAGTCGTACGAAAAATGCTGTTTTTATCGGTGTAATGGGCTAAAGGACGTCCGTAGCGCCGCAGCCACCCGCCCAACGTTCGCAGGTTCTCTTCCGTGCTGTCGTGCTCGGTAAATTGTGCCCAGAACTTGCTGGTTGCGTCATCGATCAGCGCGATCAACTGACAAGCCGGGCCGCGCTCCTCCAGCCATCGGAACGGGGAGCTATCTTGCATCACCAACTCTCCAAAACTGGCTCTTTGCTCTCGCCACACGTGGATCTGCTTCACGCGCTGGCAACGCGGACGCCAGAAGGCCGCTTTGGTCATCCACTTCCGCAGGTCTCGTGGCTCACCGGCAATCCTTCCTTGGCCAAGTGTTCGGCGGCTAACGTGGGCCCGAAGTCTGCATATCGCTGGCCTAGCCGCTTCAGAACTTTTGCTCGAAGCAGACAGCGAACTTGCGGTTCGATGGTCGTCCGCGTAATCCGTGGATCACCGCCTGGTCTCCATACTTCTCGATGCGCCGCAGTAGCCGGCGTACCTGACGGTCGGACAGCTGTAATCGCCTGGCCGCTGCGACCTGTGTCAACTGTCCCTGCTTCACTTCATGCAACACTTTCATGCGGTCCCGTTCTTGTTGACTCAAGGTCATTCGCTCCGTTTCCATGGGGTCCTCTGCCATCCATGAAAGCGGACATTTCTACTTTGCACAAACCGGACATTCTCACTTTGCGCCGACACGGCGGGATGACAGGAATGACAAATGGGAGGAGAAAGGGTTACCTTTCGAGCGTCATTGGCGGGGAGTTCCATTGACGCTGAAAGCGTTGAGTCCTAGGGTGGGACTGGACCGAGGGACTCAGTGTGCGTTCATGGCGAGCCGTGCGGGCAGAATCGCGGGCTTGTGTTGCGCGGAAAGCAGGGATAAATCGTGGGAATTTCTAATGAGGTGAATCACGCGCTGAAGATGTTGGACTACATGCGCTCGGCAAGACGCGTGAATTCGCGCGTTCAAGTCGCCGTGGAGTGGAATGAAAAGGGTGAGACGCACCGCGCCGAGGGCTACACGGTGGATATCAGCCCGAAAGGATGTTTGGCTGTAGTGCCGCAAGGATTCCCGGTCGGGCAGAAGATGAAATTGCTGAATTCGGTGAATGGAAGAGTGTCGGAGGCGACGCTGATCTGGCGGGGACACGAAGGAAGAACCGGATGGGAGCTGGGTCTGGAATTGCAGAACGCTCCGGCGGAATTTTGGGGCGTAGACTTTTAGCCGGGGAGGATCAGGCAACCGGGATCAGGGAAGAGGAAACGGATTGGGCGGCGCGAATAGGTTCGCGCCGTTTTCGTTTTTGGGGCAGTCGAGACGAGGGGGCCACGAGGCCGGGACAGTGGACGCCCGCTGGCCGAGATTTCCACTGCCAGCCCGCAAAAGTGGCACTTTTGGCTTGCGTTGGCGAGGTATGGAACGTAGAGTGCTGAGTATGCCTAGGGGCCCGTCTGCCGGCATAACAACCATAAGATATACTGAACTAGAAGTGCCTCGCGAGGCGATTGCTGTCTCGAGGCGGGCAGAGAGTGTGCGAGTGGAGGCAGAGAGTAAATGACTGCCATTATCACGATAGCGAACCAGAAAGGCGGCGTCGGTAAAACGACGACGGCGATCAATCTGTCCGCGGCAATCGCGCATAAGGGAAGGAAAACCCTGCTGATCGACCTCGATCCCCAGGCCAATTCCACCATTGCATTTTTCGATATGGGCGAAGTCACTACCTCGATGTTCGACGTGCTTAGGCGACGCGCGCACACCCATGGCCAATGCCGTGAAACCTACGAAGGACTCCAACCTGTTTGTCGGCGGAGGCCGGTTGGCGCTGGCGAAATTGGAGACCGTGCTGGCGGGGCAGTTTGACGCGCCGTACCGCCTGAAGGATGCGCTCGCGCCGCTCTTGAAGGAATACGATTACATTGTGCTGGACACGCCGCCGTCGCTGGGCATCCTGACAGTGAATGCGCTGGTGGCCTCGACCCATTTGCTGGTGCCGATTCAGGCGGCTTACTTCGCGATTGAGGGCACCGACGATTTGCTGGAGACCTACGAGCGCATTCGCGCGCGGCCCAATCCGCAATTGAAGATGCTCGGCGTGGTCATCACGCTCTTTGATAAACGGACGAATATTTCGCGCGACACGCACGGACAGATTCGCAGCGTGTTTGGAGAAGTGCTGTTCAAGACCAAGATCAGCAAAAATGTGCGCCTGGAAGAAAGCCCGGCGTACAAAGAAACGATTTTGACCTTCGCGCCCAAGTCACCTGGGGCGGTGGAGTACAAAAAGCTCGCAGCGGAGGTCGTACAACGTGTCGAAGAAAGCCGGGTTGCCCGTCACGCTGAAGATGCGGCATGACGCGCACTACGTAGAATCACTGACCAGCTATAGCGGAGCGGCGGTGGGACGGATGATCCCTGTCGATCAGATCCGGCCAAATCCGGAGCAGCCGCGTAAGGCCCTGGGAGATTTGCGCGAGTTGACCGCGTCCATCCGAGAAAAGGGCGTGCTGGAACCGCTGCTGGTGCGTTTCATGCCGCGCGAGGATTGCTACCACATTATTTCCGGTGAGCGGCGTTATCACGCATCGCGCGCGGCAGGAATCCGAGAAGTGCCGTGCATCGAGAAGATGGCCGACGATGCGGAGACGCTGGAAATTGCGCTGATTGAAAACATGCAACGGAAGGATTTGACGCCGTTTGAAGAAGCGGACGGCCTTGCACCGCCTGATGAACCAGTTCGAATATACCCACGAGGACATGGCCAAGAAGATCGGCAAGGCTCGGTCTTCCGTGACGGAGACATTGACGCTGCGAAACATTACGGAGGCGGTGCGAAAGAAGTGCGTGGAGAGCGGGGTGCTCAGCAAATCTGTGCTGCTGCAGATTGCGCGAGCAACCTACCGAGCGCAAGATGTTCGAGATGCTGGCGAAGATCCTGCAGGGCGGATTGACGCGAGATGAAGCGCGGCGCGAACGGCGGGAAGAGAGCACCGCGCCAGCGAGCCCCAGCCGTTTATTTTTCAGTATGAGCCGGAGAACGAGGCGTTCCGGTTCCGCATGCAGTTCAAGAAGAGCCATGTGTCGCGCGATGAATTGATCCGCACGTTGCGGGAAATCCTGGCGCAACTGGAAGGCACGTCGGAGGCGGATTCCACCGCGGCATAACGAATAGTTTTCAGTGATCAGTTTTCAGTTATAAGGTTAAGAACGGAGGCGCGGCTTCGGTCGCGCTTTTTTTTGGTGTGCCGAGCATGTTCGACAGCTTGGAGGTGAAAGTCCTCTTCACAACCTGATGGAGGTGAAGTGATAGCGAAGCGCAAGGGTGAAATAACACTCGCCGCGAGGCGGGGCCTGAAAGAAGCGTGGAGCAAAGACGCGAGCCGATGAACAAGAACCGGATAGGAGGCCTACGGTGGCGGGCGAGCGGGCCAATGACCGCGAAGCCCATATCCATCAAGCTCACTGGTGGTAAATCCGGCGGTTGCGCGTCGAAGGCGGTCGAACTTACCTCGGGAGATCTGCGGCATGTCACGGATTCGTGACTGAGGGTGAAGAGATTCATCCTGATCCTGTCGCAGAAGTCAGCAGAGGGCGTACTACTCCAGAAGATCGGAGGAAGGCCCGAACGGAAGGGAGCGGCGAGTAAATCGCGCGATCTCAGAAGCGAGTAGCGGCAGAAAAGCCAACCTTGTTGGCCTTCCGGACGCCAGGAGGAGTGAAGCTCCGAGGGGCGTCTACGAAGGGACCGAATCGTTCTCTGGCGACGCGCAGTATCGAAAGCCCGGCTATTCACAAGTAGCTCAACCCGCCGAACCGCCGTATGCGGACCCGCATGTACGGTGGTGTGGGAGGGGAGGACGGGCAACCGTCTCCCCTATCCCGATTGTGCCGAGCACGTTTGACAGCTAGGAGGTGTAAGTCCTTTTCACAACGTGATGGACGTGAAGTGATAGCGAAGCGCAAGGGTGAAATAACACTCGCCGCGAGGCGGGGCCTGAAAGAAGCGTGGAGCAAAGACGCGAGCCGATGAACAAGAACCGGATAGGGGCCTACGGTGGCGGGCGAGCGGGCAAATGATCGCGAAGCCCATATCCATCAAGCTCACCGGTGGTAAATCCGGCGGTTGCGCGTCGAAGGCGGTCGAACTTACCTCGGGAGATCTGTGGCATGTCACGGATTCGTGACTAAGGGTGAAGCGATTCATCCTGATCGTGTCGCAGAAGTCAGCAAAGGGCGTAGTAGATCCTGTCGTCGGCAAGGCTCGTGAGGCACTCCAAGGCCGAAAGGTGGAGCAACGGATAGGCCGAGCCGGGAACGGGGAGCGAAGGCCCGAACAGTACCCCCGCAAGGGGAATAAAGGGAAAGGCAAGTAAGCGGCGCGACTCATGAGCGGACAGCGGCAGAAAAACCGGCCGGAACAAGAGGAACTGGCCTTTCCGGGGGAAAGTAGGAGTGATGCTCCGAAGACCACCGGGAAAGGGACCGAAACGCTGATGGCGAAGCGCAAGTCAGAAAGCCTAGCCGGAACGGAGCGACTGATGGAAGAAGTCTGCGAGCTGGAAAACAGCAAGCAGGCATTACAACGAGTCAAGACCAACAAAGGGAGTCCGGGAGTCGACGGGATGACCGTCGAAGAACTGCCGGAATACCTGAAGCAGCATGGGCCAGAGATTGGGGAACAACTGCGAAACGGAACCTATCAACCGCAGCCGGTGCGACGGGTGGAGATTCCGAAGCCGGACGGCAGCGGAGTGCGGAAGTTAGGCATTCCTTGCGTTCTGGACCGATTCGTCCAGCAAGCGGTGCTGCAGGTTTTGCAGAAGCGTTAGGACCCGACGTTCTCCGAACACAGTCACGGTTTCCGACCGGGGCATAGCGCACGGCAAGCGGTGCACGAGGCGCAGCAGTACATTGCCGAAGGGCACGGCTGGGTGGTAGACCTCGACTTGGAGAAATTTTTCGATCGAGTAAATCACGATCGCCTGTTAGCGGCGGTAGCCGAGCGCGTGGCCGACAAACGAATGCTCAAGTTGATTCGAGCATTTCTGAAGGCCGGTGTGATGGAGGACGGATTGGTGAGCGCGGTGGACGAGGGCACGCCCCAGGGCGGTCCGCTTTCGCCATTGCTCAGTAATCTGGTGCTGGACGAACTGGATCAAGAGTTGGAGCGGCGCGGTCACCACTTTGTGCGTTATGCCGACGACTGCAACATCTACGTCGACAGCGAACGAGCGGGCCAGCGAGTGATGGAGAGCGTTACGCACTTCATTACCTACCGACTCAAGCTCAAGGTAAACCAGGCGAAGAGCGCCGTGGCCCGACCATGGCAAAGGAAGTTTCTCGGATTCAGCTTCACTGGCGAACAAGAACCTCGGCGGCGTATCGCTCCCAAGGCCATTGCCCGCTTTAAGCAACTAATTCGGGAACAGTCACGGAGAACCCGCGGTATCAGTCTCGCGCAGATGGTCAAGGAGATCGCGACTTACCTGCGGGGATGGCTCGGGTACTTCGGCGACTGTCAAACGCCCTCGGTGTTGCAAAGTCTTCAATCTTGGCTACGCCGCCGACTTCGGTCTGTGGTGTGGAAGCAATGGAAGCGCGGGCGAACGCGATTCAAAGAACTTCGCAAACGGGGAGTGAGCAAAGACTTGGCGGCGCAAACCGCCGGGAGTGCGCACGGCCCGTGGCGCCTCGCCAATTCGCCGGCACTGACCATTGCGCTATCCAATGCCTACTTCACCTCTCTTGGCCTTCTACCCATGGTCGTACGTTCTTAGCTCAATCCGCCGAACCGCCGTATGCGGACCGCATGTACGGTGGTGTGGGAGGGGCGGACGGGCAACCGTCTCCCCTATCCCGATGGACAACAGCTTGCGGCCATTCGTCTTCGCGACTGGCTGGCGCGCTCGGCGATTTGGTGCGTGTATAATTCGGACCGATGCTGGAGTTGACGCAGAGACAGATGCAGGTGCTGGAACACCTGTTTGTGGCGGGTTTCCGGCCGATTGCTCTTCCACCCTATGAAAATGCGCTGTGCGTGCACCGCGGCGAGTGCGCGGCTGTGCTGGCGCCAGTGGAGAACGGCGGCTTGCGTCTGCTGGCTCCCGTTACTTTTTTGGTGGACGGGAACCTAAGCGTGCGGCTGAAGAAGCCGGCTGGGGATGTGTTTGTGCGGAAAAAGAAAGAGATTCCCGCGACGGAAGAGAGATTGAAGCAATTGGAAGAGTTTCGTATGGCCTTGGTGGAGATCCTGGAGATGCCCGCGCAGCAGTGACAGGAAGTTCACAGTTAAAAGTTGAAAGTTGAAGGTCGAAAGTTCAGGAGAAGAGGAACCGAGCACCGAGCGGGCAAAGCCTCAAAAAGGCAAAGACGAAGGTAGCACGTCTAGCAGAGTTGGGCACGCCGCGAGTATAACAATTTCTGCAAACAGTGAATCACAGAGGTGCATGGGATAGTGCGTATTGTTTGCATAACCGCCGGGGAGCGGGCAGACTCAAATAGCTGCGTAATTCCATTCTGGAGCGCGGCTGCCTGATGTTCACATGTTCCGAGTAAAATGGCGGCCGTTACATGAGGACATGAAAAACTACGACGTGATTTGTGTGGGAGCGGGACCGACAGGACTGGCGTGCGCGATGGAAGCGAAACGCGCCGGCATGCACCCGTTGGTGATTGATAAGGGCTGCTTGTGCAATTCGATTTACCACTATCCCGTGAATATGGTGTTTTTTACCACGCCCGAATTGCTCGAGATTGGCGATCTGCCGATGGTGTGCGCCGGGGAAAAACCCACACGGACAGAGGCGCTTAAGTATTATCGCAAGGCTACGGAACATTATCAATTGGAGTTGCACTTGTTTGAACGAGTGCTGCGGGTAGACGGACACGACGGAGCATTCGTAGTGGTGGCGGAAACGGAGGATGGGCAAGAGACGCGCTACGGCTGCAAGAAGCTGGTGGTGGCAACGGGCTACTACGATTTGCCGAATGAGATCGGGGTGCCGGGAGAACATCTGCCGAATGTCAGCCATTACTACACGGAGGCACACGAATTCTGGGAACATGACGTGGTGGTGATTGGCGGGAAGAACTCAGCGGCGGAAACGGCGCTGGATTTATACCGCAATGGAGCGCACGTAAGCCTGCTTGTCCGCAGTGCGCATCTGGGAGCTTCGCTGAAATATTGGGTGAAGCCCGACATCGAAAACCGCATCAAAGCCGGGCAGATCAAGGCGATTTTCAACTGCAAGATCAAGGAGTTCACCAGGGACGGCGTGCTGATCGAGGAAGGGAAGGGGACCAAGTTGATCCCGGCGAAACACGTGTTTGCACTGACAGGCTATCACCCGGACTTTGCCTTCATCGAAAGTCTGGGCGTACGTTTGGACAAAGAGACCCGCAAGCCGGAGCTGAACCCGGAAACGCTGGAGAGCAATGTGAAGGGGATTTACCTGGCCGGAGTGGTGATTGGCGGCCGGCACACTGGAGAAATCTTCATTGAGAACGGTAGATTTCATGGCAAGCAGATCGTCGAGGCGATGAAAAGAGTTATCAGTCATAAACAGTGATCAGGTATCAGTAATTGGTGATCAGGAGCCGGCCATTCTGGTGGATTCTTTCACTTGCCCTCGGCGGTAGCTCCAGAGTCTTCATGGGTTCGAAGGCAATGGTATAGGGAAGACTAAAGCAGATCCCTCGCTTCGCTCGGGGTGACAGCGCGGAAGAACTTACAAAGAAAAAGGAACCGGTCTAACGACCGGCCACTACAAAGGCGATTTGTTATCTGCATGGGGTCAGGATGACGGTTTGCGGGGCCCCGAGGGGGTTTGTTAGACTGAGGACCTATGGCATCGCTCATACGGGAAGTCGGGGAAAGCACGATCGCGCTGGTGAAGGGCTTCGGCGTGACGATGAAGAACATGCTGCGGAAAACGGTGACGGAGAACTATCCGCACGAGCCCGTGAATTTCCAGCCGCGCTACCGAGGGATTCATGTCTTGCACCGTGACGAGGGTGGCTTGGAGAAGTGCGTCGGGTGCTTCCTGTGCGCTGCGGCATGCCCGTCGAATTGCATTTACATTGAGGCAGCGGAGAACACCGAAGCGACCCGCATTTCGGCTGGTGAGCGCTACGCGAAGGTGTATAACATCGATTATTCCAGGTGCATTTTCTGTGGCTATTGCGTGGAAGCCTGCCCCACCGATGCGATCACGCATGGACACGGATTTGAGCTGGCAACGTACGACATCAATTCGCTGGTCTATCGGAAAGAGCAAATGCTCGAAAGCGCTGGCGGCAAGCCACCAGCAGGTTCGTTGACGCAAATCAGTCACGAATAACAGAGTTAGATCAAAATAGGAACGACAAAAGGCGCTGTGGCGATGCCCGGAGCGTTTTCTTTTGGCCCCAAAACACCGCAAACACCACAAGCAAAAATCCAAGGTGACCACCTGAAGTAAGCGCCGAGGAGGTGTGCGCTGAAGTCTGCGTCCTCTAGTAACTGTAAAGCCATCACGATGTAAGTTGGCGACGAGATGGCAAGCACCGGCCCAGTCCGAAAGGCCAATTGCTCACCACGGTCAAATGTCGGAGCTGAAAGGTCCGACCCCTAGAAAGAGAAGCAGATCCCTCGCTTCGCTCGGGATGACAGGGAAGAGGAAGTGCCGTGTGAGAGCTGCGGCAAGCGGCCCTCAGCGGCTAAAGCCGCGTTGCAGGGCAAGCAGCTACGGCACGACTAAAGTCGTGCCCTCCCGAGTTACGGGAGTTTCCACACAGACTCTGAAGGTCGGCCACTACAAAACCAAGAGACGAAGAACCCGCCCGCCTCAGAAGGCGGCCGCTACAGGAGAACGGGGTCGCCAACGCGAAGGAGTTGGTTGGACTGGGAAGTGGCGACGCGGGTGTTTGTGGTCATACGGTAGAAATGGTCGAAGCGATCGCGCGGCGACCACGCTGGCAACGTGGACTCGCGGAGCTGCGTGAAGCGCTTCTGGAAGCCTTCTAGGATATCGCCGGTGAGCGGATCGCGTGGTGGGACGGGGCAACGGGCGCACGGATTGCTACCCTCGAAGGCCACCTCACCGATGCGGAAACGAACAACGCTGCGTTCATCTTCGCCGAACAAACGGTCTTCCCAAAAGGCCGGCACGCCGTCGATTTCCAGAGACGCGCGAAAGCGGAGCCGGACGTCATCGAGAGTCAGTCCAGGAAACCATTCGCACACGGATTGCAGCGAGGCGGTCGAAACGATGGTGGGGCCGTTCGCAATGGTGTCGTCGGGAAAGCCATCCGGCGAATAGCGCACGATGATTTGTTGCTCGAAGAACACGCTGAACCACTCGGCGGCGTCTTCGTGGGCGGCAGGGAAGTCGAAGGTGCGGATGGGGATTTGCCGGCGGTCGCCAGGGACGGACAGCGTCACGCTGCGAAGATCGGGCGAAAAGTTGGCACGAATCAGATGAATCGCGGGAGTGCGCTTGCCGTTGACCCAGCGGCCGTCGACGGAATAGAGCGCCCAAGCGCGGTCCAGCGCCAGTCCGCCGGAAGGGCCGATGCGCCATTCCGGGACACACACGGGGTCCAGAGACTTGATAGGGTGCAGACGAATGTTCGTGAGCCGTGGAGCGACGGGAGTAGTCACACGAGAAGTTTAGCAGAGCGAAGTTAAGGAGTTACAAAGGTTTCCGCGCGAAGAGAACAGACTGAGCTCCGCAGGAGAAGCAGCGGACTATCTGCCGGCGGCAGCCGCCATCACGTGATATGCGTGGTGCTCCTCCGAGGAAGCCGCGTGAACCAAATTGGAACTGCGCCAGCTTTCGATGGCTTGCATGCTGCTAAGCAATGGGATCGTCTGAATACTAGCAACGGCGCCGCCGGTGGAAAATGCGACGGCGATGGATGAAGAAGATACGCTCTCCGGAAATTCGGAGATCACCAAGAGATCATAATTCCCGGCCGTGAAAAAGGTGGCATGAATGGTCCCGCCGAGATTCTCAATGGGAACCCGGATGGGATCGAAGCGATTCTGGGGGTTACGAACGAGTGTGTTCCAGGCGTCTGTGGTGTAGCTGATTTGATGGCAGAAATAAGGCATCTGACCCTCCTGAGCCAGTAGGGGCGGCATGGGGGTCACGCTAATATGCGCGTGAGCGAAGTAGCAGTCAAGACAAAAAGCATGCATATGATAAAAAGATAACGCGGTAACGTACACGTATAGTGCTTTAGGGTTACGCATTCTGGAAATGTGAGCCAAACTCGAGCTTACTGCCCGCCCGACGTGTGCTACGCCGCTTACGATGTGGTGGATTTGTAGCCGCATGTACCGGCTTTGCGCAGGGCCTCAACGGCCTGCGCAGCGGTCAGCAGCAACGGGTTCTGGATATTGGAGACGGCGCCACCGCGCAGCAAAGAATGGAGATGGCCGCCGCGGAGAGGTTGTCTGGAAATTCCGTGATGGCCAATGCGTCGAAGGGACCAAAGGCGAAGAGCCACGTCGGGCACCTCAACAAGTAGCGCGGGGAAAGCAGGACGACAATTCTCCAAGGATTCGGCAGCCGGAAGTAAATGTGGCGCCCAACCGTAATACGGGCCTTGCGAGGTCGCCGGCGGAGTCGAGGCCTCCATTGCGCGGCGGATGGAGCAGGTGCTGCCAAATCTAAGCCAAGTGGCTCTGCTCAACCGTTTTTTCCAGCTCCGGGTTCGCCGCGTTTTCATAGCACCCGCCCACCTGACACTGCGTCCTATAAGTTATATTATGTTAACTATAAAATCAGGCTGCTTAAGATGCTGCAATCGGTCCGCTTCCTGACCTCGGATGCGACTCTAACTTCTTCCCTCCGCAATAGTCTCTTTTCTCTGCAGGTCGCGAGTTTAAGTGCGCCGTTACTTCTTTGCCGCCGCGCCGGCCTTCAGCTGCGCCACTTCGTAATCCAAATATTGCTGCACGGTGCGCGGGTCCGCTCCCACGATCCGCCGCCCATTCACGAACACCGTCGGTGTACTACGCACCTCCAACAGGTTCCCATTGGCGATGCTGGCATCAACAGCCTGGGTGGTCTCCGGAGCGCTCATGCAAGCCTTAAACACTTCCTGGTTCAGTCCAGCTTTCGTCGCGAAGTCCATCACCTTGTCATACACATTCGAAGCCGAAATCACATCCTGGCTGTCGTAGATAGAGTCGTACATCTTCCAGAACGCCTTGGGATCCTGCTGGTACGCGCAGCGGCCCGCCAGCGCCGCCGTCCGCGCCCAGGGATGGATTGTGTCCAGCGGGTAGTCCTTGAAGATCACCTTCACCTGCGGGTAGTTGGGCAGCAGTCCGCGCAGCGAGTCGTGCAGGTTGCGGCACACCGGGCACTCGAAGTCCGAATACTCCACCAGCGTGATAGGCGCGTTCGGGTTCCCGAGCACCGGCGAGTTGGCCGTCTGAATCTTCTTCACTGTGTCAGCCAGTGGATCGGTCGTCAGATCGTTGATCTCCCCGCGGATCAAATAGCGCCCATCCTTCGTCATGTACATCTTGATCTTTTCGGTGCTCTCGGGGGTTTTCACTTCGATGGGGCACTCCAGGATCCCGGAACTACCAAACTCCGTGGGCGCGCCAACGGTAATCTTGATTTCCGGTCCCAGCGCGTAGTAGCTGCGCAAGAAAGCCTCGATGCTCTTCTGCGTTTGCGACACGGAAACCGGTGCCGGCTGTTGCGCCGCGCAGACTCTCGCGGCCACCAGCAGGACTGCAAACGCGATAATTTTTTCAAATGTTCTGTTCTTCACGCTAACCTCATTCAGTCACGGAATCAGTTATGGAATAAATCTCTGCGCAATCGGAAACGGTCTGCCAAATCCAAACGCTCGCGAAGTAATCTTCAACCCAGGCGCAGCTTGCTTGCGCTTGTACTCGTTGCGATCCACCAGGGCAGCAATCTCGCGCACCAGTTTCAGGTCGTAGCCCAGCTCCGCGGCAATTTGTTCGGGCGCCTTCACCTCTTCGATGTACGCCTTCAGGATGCGGTCCAGCACCTCGTACGGCGGCAGGGAATCCGTGTCTTTCTGATCCGGCCGCAACTCCGCGGAAGGCGGCTTGGTGATGGTCGAGTGGGGGATCAGTTCCCTTTCGCGATTGATGTATTCAGCGAGTTCGTAAACCATCATCTTCGGCACGTCGGAAATGACCGCAAGTCCACCCGCCATGTCCCCGTACAGCGTGCAATAGCCAACTGCGCTTTCCGATTTGTTCCCAGTGCTCAGAACCATCGACCCAAATTTGTTGGATAGCGCCATCAGGTAATTGCCGCGGATCCGCGCTTGAATGTTTTCTTCCGTAGTATCGGGCTTGCGACCACCGAAGGCGGACTCCAGAACTTTTCTGTAAGACTGGAACACTTCGCCGATGGGAATGGTCAGGAACTCGATGCCCAGATTGTCCGCCAGGGCCTTCGCGTCCGTCCTGCTTCCCTCGGAGGAGTATGGCCCGGGCATGGAAACGCCCAAAACATTGCCTGGCCCCAGAGCCGCTACGGCGATGGAGGCAACGACGGCTGAGTCAATTCCTCCGCTGAGCGCCACAATTGTTTTGGAGAACCGGCACTTTCGCACGTAGTCGCGCGTGCCCGTCACCAGCGCCTGATACGCGTAGGCGATCTCGTCGTCGGGCTGTGCGTGGATGTCACCCTCGCCGGTTACGGTGTCGAAAAGGACCACGTCTTCCTCAAACGCCTTGGCTTGCGCGGCAATCCTGCCATCAGGCGTAATCGCGATGCTCGCTCCATCGAAAATCAGCGAATCGTCGCCCCCAACCTGGTTGACGTATACGATCGGCCGCCGGTGGTGCCTCGCCAGCGACCTCAGCATTTGCAGCCGTAACGTGCGCTTCTCAAGGGTGTACGGCGAAGCCGAAATATTCAGCAGAACGCTGCTGCCCTGCGCCACCAACTCCGTTACCGGATCGCGCGCGTATAGCGGATTCGCCCAAAATGTCTTGTCGTTCCATACATCTTCGCAGACGGTGATGCCCAATTGCTCGCGGTCCAGCCCGTAAACATATTGCCGCTCACCAGGCTGAAAGTACCTCGATTCGTCGAACACGTCGTAGGTGGGAAGCAGCATCTTGCTCTGCTCGAACACCACCCGCCCTTCGTCAATCAGCGCCGCTTTATTGGCAATCGACTTCCCTGCCCGGTCACGTTCTACACGTCCCGCATAACCCACGATGGCTGGCAGCGGCATCTGCATCGCGATGCACTTCAGCGTCTCGTGATTGCGCTCGATGAACGCAGGGCGCTCCAGAAGATCCAGTGGAAGGTAGCCGCAAACGCACAGTTCGGAAAACACCGCAAGGTCCGCGCCACGCTGCTTGGCTTGCGTTGCCAGGCTTACAATGCGCGCCGCATTCCCCTCAAAATCGCCGACCGTTGGGTTGAATTGGGCGAGAGCTATTTTCATTCGGGTTGCAGATTAGAATACGAAGCCAGCCAACAGAATGCAAATCCCCAGGGAAATCCGGAAATCCTCCTAGCGAAAAGGCAAGATCACGTGGCCATCCGGAGTTGCGAGAGCATTCGAGGGAACAGCCAGAGGCCTGAAGGCCTGAGCTACAGGAGACCAAAGAAAAAACCCCTTGACATATTCCCATATAGGCATGTATTCTCTGGCCATGCCCAGAGCCGCCACGACCTCCGATGCCTTTAACGCCGTCGCCGAACCTCGCCGCCGCGACATCCTCAGCTATCTCGCGCCGCAGGAGCGTCCCGTGGGCGACATCGTCGCGAGCCTTGGCCTGGAGCAGCCTTCCGTTTCCAAGCACCTTCGCGTACTCCGCGAGGTCGGTCTCGTTCGAGTGCGACGTGACGGCCGCCAGATGCTCTATCAAACGAACGCGGAGGCCATCAAGCCCTTGCACGAGTGGACGAGTAAATTCCAACGCTTCTGGGACCATCAGTTGCTTCGCATCAAGGAACGCGCCGAACGCAAAGCCGCTACGCATTTGGAATCTCAATCCAAGGAGAAATCATGACCGAGACCGTACAAACCATCGAAAATCTCGCGCTGAATATCACCAAGGAAGTCCGCGTCCGCGCATCGCTCGACGACACGTTTGACGCCCTACTCGAGCAGATGGGCCCGCACAATTCGACGCCCGAGGGCAAACCTCTGCCCATGAAGATCGAGCCCTGGCCCGGCGGAAGGTGGTACCGCGACCTGGGCGACAACAACGGCCATTTCTGGGGACATGTACAAGCTATCAAGCGCCCGACGCTCATGGAAATTACCGGTCCTTTGTTCGCATCGTATCCCTTGCTTTCGAACGTGCAGTATCGCCTTAGCGAATCAAACGGCGAGACCATGATCACATTCCGCCACACCGCGTTTGGCTTCATCCCGGAAGAGCAAAAGAAGAATGTGGCCGAGGGATGGGCGTACATACTCGAGCGTGCCCGCAAACGCGCGGAGGCTGCTTCGTCGGGAGCGGCCGCGGGCGGTCGCACTGACCGCGAGCGCTGAACGAGGACATCATGTGTCCAGTGTGCATCGCAACGGCGGCATTGATTGTCGGCAGCACTACCTCAACAGGCGGGTTGGCCGTGCTGCTTGCCAGGAAGTTTCGCAGGAAGAAAGTCGCGAAGGACATCCCAGCACAAAACAAAGCAAAGGAGAATCACCATGGCGAGTAGCAAGGTAGGACTACAACAGCACAAGGTAGTATCGCCGGCCGAGTGGCTTGCGGCCCGCAAGCAATTCCTTACCAAGGAGAAGGAGTTCACGCGGCTGCGCGACGAGCTAAGCCGGCAACGTCGTGAACTGCCGTGGGAGAAGGTCGAGAAGACCTATGTCTTCGACGGCTCGAGCGGAAAAGTGACCCTTGCCGACCTGTTCGATAAGCGCGGCCAGCTGATTGTGTATCACTTTATGTTCGGCCCGGAATGGAAGGAAGGCTGCCCCAGTTGCTCCATGTTGGCCGACCATTTCGGCGGCCTCACCACACACTTGGCCAATCGCGGCACCACCCTTGCTGTGGTTTCGCACGCCCCAATCGCCGACATCGAAGCGTTCAAAAAGCGCATGGGCTGGAAGTTCAAGTGGGTGTCATCGTTCGCCAACGATTTCAACCGCGACTATCACGTTTCCTTCACGAAGGACGAGATGGCCGCCGGCAAGGTCACCTACAACTACGCCGAGACCCAGTTCCCAGCCGAGGAAGCTCCCGGAGCCAGCGTGTTCGCGAAAGACGCGGCTGGCAACATCTTCCACACCTATTCCACCTATGGGCGCGGCCTGGATATCTTGCTTGGCGTCTACAATTTCCTCGACCTCGTGCCGAAAGGCCGCGACGAAGATGGCCTGGCTTTTACGATGGCCTGGGTTCGCCACCACGATCGCTACGAGGAAGGCTACTTCGTCGATCCCGCCGCGACCTATTCGGCGCCTAAGAAATCCGATGCCTCGTGCTGTTCAGGAGAGCACCACTCCTAAGCGGACTCATGCTGCCTGGATCGCTTTAACTATCGCGAGTGGTCTAGCGATTCAGAAACTCCACCAGCTTCGGGATCACTTGTTCGGGCGCTTCTTCCATCAGCCAGTGCCCCGAATTGCGAACCACCACGCCCTCCACATTCCTTGCAACCAGGCGCCCCTGCTGAATCAGGCCCTCGCCGGAGGCCTTTTCGCCCGTCAAAACCAGCATGGGCATCAGCAACGGTGTCTGAGCAAAGTGCGAAAAATCTTCGGCGTCCTGCTCGAAGGCACGAAAGTACTCGAAGCCGGCGCGCATCCCGCCCGGCCGGGCATACGCCTTGGCGTAGAACCGACGATCGCGCTCGGAAACGGAGTGGGCAGGGTTAGCCGCGAAATCGTTCCAGAAATGCTCGAAATAGATCCGTTCGCGGCCGTGAACCAGCGCCAGCGGCGTCTTGCCATAAAAATGGAAATGCCACAGATCGCGCATCAGCCAAACGTCGCGCCAATTGCCTACTCCGGGCAGGAACGCGTCCATCAAAACAATACGGTCGACCTCGTTCGGATATTGCGCCGCGTACGCGTAAGCCACCATCAACCCAATGTCGTGCCCCACGAGTCGAATTTTCTCGAATCTCAGCTTTTGTGCCAGCGCGTGGATGTCCTTCGCCATCTCTGCCTTGGTGTAGCCGCCGGGAGGCGTGCCGGATTGGCCAGCTCCACGCAAATCCGGCGCGATTACAGTGTGCGTCGCCGCCAGTTCCGGGATCAGCGGCCGCCACATGTGACTAGTTTCCGCGTAACCGTGCAGCAGGACGATTGGCTCGCCCCTGCCCGCGGCCAGATAATGCAGCCGCGTTCCGTTTACATTTGCAAAGTGGGACTGCGCTGCGCCCGTGGTATTGCGCGCACGCGATTTCTTTTGAAGTGTCATGAGGCGATATTCTATTCCAGGACCGCAAGCTTGTGTAGCGGCCGCCTTCTGAGACCGGCGGGCTTAGACCTCAATCCAACGCTATTCGCTCTCTCCCTTTAAAGACACTAGGTGTTGTAGCCGCCGCTGTCGGTTCTGGCCACACCGGCTTCAGTTTCTCTCCGGGCTAGCCTTTGTAGTGGCCGCTCTGCAGGCCGGTGCCTTTTCTTGATTTGTCATCACGACCAAAGTGCCGCGTCGCTTGCGGCGCGTGGCGGACGGATCGCGGCAAGATCTCGGCAAAAAGCAATTCCGGCCGCCGGCCGCACACCCCAACTCCCCCCTTTTCCCGATGTGCCCGCAGTCACTGCAATCGCGGAAACGTCGCGATACATTACCGGCCTTTTAACCCCTGAAGTGCGCACGGCGGACTCGGGCACCGTTGATCAGACAGAATCTGGCAACTCCATACCACTACCGACCTACCGTCTCGACGCTATTTCCCTGGGTCTTTCTTGGGGTTAGACTAACCACTGGATGCAATTCACAACGCATCGCTGGGAGCCCCAATTCGCTGACAAGCCGGCTAGCACGCTTGCCTGCCGGGGACTCTCGGTCCCAGTATTCTTCTGCAGGAGATCGCATGTCGCACCGTGAGGTTTCTCCGGACAGCGAGCCGTCGCAATTCCCGGCGCCGGTCCCGACGGGGAGCCGTATTGGACCGCGCGCCGCCATGATTTCCGGTTTTGGTGCATTGCTACTCCTGATGGGCATTCTTTCATTCGATTCCGTGCGCTTATTGTTCGATCTGGAGGTTAGCAGCGCCCGGGTGCGCCAGGACTTCTTGAATCGCGAACGCACGCTCGAGGACGTCCGCTCCAGCCTGTACGAATCCGGGAATCTCTTGCGCGAATACGCGCTGGCCCATCCCAACGCCAACGGCAGCGACACATTTCGCCATCAACTTCGTTCCATGAGCGACCGCAGCAACGCAACGCTTAGCTCGTGCATGCAATCGTTGTCCAGCGATCAGCGCGTTCCGTTTCAGAATCTTTCCGACGAGCTGAACAACTACTGGTCCATGGTTGACCGCGTCTTCGACGCTGGCACCGCGAAGCAGGCCCGCTCCCAATTGCACAGTTCGGCGCTCGCTCAGCACGCCACTGTCATGGCCATCACACGCGATGTCAGCGCCCTCAACGAACTCGAATTGCGCGACGCCGAACGCAAGATTGCCGATGTCTTCGCGCAGTTCCGCGCACGCGTCCGTACCGGCACAATCGTGGCCTTTGCGCTTGGACTCCTTCTTGCTGCGTCGACCATCGTTTATGTTGGCCGCCTCGAACAAAGGGCCGAGGACAAATACCAGGATAGCTTGCGATCTCAGCGCGAACTAAAGGCGCTCTCCAAACGCCTGGTTGACGCCCAGGAAGAGGAACGTCGCGCGCTCTCGCGCGATCTTCACGACCAGATCGCGCAATCGCTTAGCGCCCTGCTGATGGATGTCGAGAATCTTGCCGAAAGCTCGCGCAATGGCGCCGTGGTTCGCGAAGGCCTGCAAAGAATCAAGCTCCTCGCCGAAACTTGCGTCAATGAGGTTCGCAACATGGCCCTTCTCCTTCGCCCCTCCATGCTTGATGACCTTGGACTGGTAGCGGCGCTGCAATGGCATGCCCGCGAGATTTCCAAACGCACAGGCTTGCTCGTAGACGTGGTGGACGATCATTTTGCAGACACACTCCCGGAAGAGCACAAGACCTGCGTGTATCGTGTCGTTCAGGAAGCACTGCACAATTGTGCCAACCACGCTCACGCCCGAAAAGTCCGCGTTGTACTCCGCGAGAATTCCGATCGCTTCACGCTGTCCATTGAAGACGATGGCATTGGCTTTGATCCTCGGCGTAACCGCGGCTTGGGCATGCTCGGAATGCAGGAACGGGCCACGCGCTTGGGTGGCTCGTTCAAAGTGGAGTCCTCTCCCGGCCACGGAACCCGCATTCGCTGCGATCTGCCCCTGGCGCCCGATCCTGCTCCTCAGCAAAGCGTGCCGGCATGAAGAAGCGGCGTGTTCTCCTTGCTGACGATCACACGGTTATGCGCACTGGATTGCGCGCGCTGCTGGAGCGCCAGAGTAATCTGGAAGTTGCCGGCGAAGCCGAGAATGGCCGTGACGCCGTCGCTCTCTCCGCCACCCTCCAGCCCGATGTGGTCGTCATGGACGTCGGGATGCCCTTGCTCAACGGCATCGAAGCCACCAGAGCTATCGTCAAGCGCTCTCCTTCTACCGGAGTGGTGATCTTGAGTGTTCATTCCGATGAGAGCTACGTCATGCGAGCGCTGCAGGCCGGGGCCCGCGCCTATCTTCTGAAAGACTCGGCCGCGCCTGACCTGCTCGCCGCCATCGACGCTGTTTGCCAGGGCAAATCGTTCTTCAGTTCGGCCATTCGTCAGCTACTTTCCGAAGACTATGTCCGGGTCCTAAAGCAGCGGGGCATAGTGGATACTTACGAACTCCTCACCACTCGCGAGCGAGAGATTCTCCAGCTCCTGGCCGAAGGCAAAACCAACAAGGAAGTTGCCGGTGAGCTGAATATCAGCCCCTACACCGTGGAGACCCACCGCGCCCACATCCTCGAAAAGCTCAACCTGCACAATTCGGCCGAACTAGTGCTCTATGCCGTGCGCAAGGGCATCATTCACTAGTCCGTTCTGCTCTCGCATTCTCCCGCCCGCCAGCAGCACTCATCCATCTGCCATCGATCTGCGCGAATACCCTTTCGACGGGATACCCGCGGCTCCTCGCGCCTGTTAACTTCCTAGCTGAGGCTGCGAAATGCGAGTCGGTAGCACCATCACTACCGTGGCTCGCATCGAGGACGCACAGCAAGTTTTGGCGCAAGCTCCCACGTAGCCTCGCCACTTCCTTGGAGGTAAGGAACGATGAGTCAGTTCGAATTCCCCGCCGAGATTATTGATTTCACCGAGATTCTGGGTCGACGGGCGACCCACAATTCCGAATCGTTTCCCATTTTGGAACCTCAAACCGGCGAGCACCCGGACATTCCCAATGGCCTCGTCGTCAGCGCCAATGACAGGATTCGCGGCACCCTTGGCGAAGCTCTGTTGCTTTGTGGGATGGCCCCAACCTTTTCCACCAGCCTGGACGAATCCGGCAAGCACTTGAAGGCGGGCGACCTTTCCGTCGTTATTTGCGAGGATCTGCTTCCCGATGGCAGGTATTCCGACCTGCTGCAACTCCAGCAACAAAGTGCCAACAACACGCCAGTCATCGTCGTTTCCAGAACGGGTGACTGGGAGGAGTATTTCGAGGCCCTCGAACGCGGCGCACACGACTTTCTTGCTTACCCTCTGATTCCTGGCGAATTGCAGCGCATCCTAAAAGCGTTCCTGGCAGAGCGCCGCCAGCAGTGTAAGGCGCGAACTGTCTCGCACCTGTAATTTCCGGCAACCATGGGTTTCTTCCGGCGGAATATCCCGCATCGTTTTTTTTGTGAAGGTCCGTTCGCCAATCGAGGCATCTAGGAGTTAGCCGCGGCGCTCCGCTGCACGAATGTCGTTGCGTCACTCAATCCGAACGCTCCGAGCATGCGCGCCTGCGTGCTCGCGCAAAGCGCATTGATTTCGTCCACGCCCAGGCTCGAAGCACTCACGCGGTACCGCAACTGCCTCTGCCCCGCCCGCGTTTCCACGATCCGCAACACCGCGTCCGCCACTTCCTGCGCATTGCCTGCTGTACTTGTCAGAGCGGCTCCCACCTTGTCCGCCATCTGGTTTGCGGCGCCATACGTGTCCGTGCGCGCCTTGTCCGCCGCAATCACAAAATTCCCAAACACGGCGGTCTGATATGCACCCGGCTCCACGATCGACGATTCAATTCCCTGTCCAGCCAATTCGTAGTGGTACGCCTCCCCGAGCGCCTCCATCGCGAATTTCGTAGCGCAGTAAAATCCAAAACCGGGGATCACCAAGCGTCCCGCGCCACTGCTGATGTGCAGTAGCAAGCCGCTCCGTTGCCGCCGCATGGATGGAAGCACGGCGCGGTTCACGCGCACGCAGCCGAAAAAATTCGTATTCATGATCTGCTGCGCTTGTTCGGTGGTGGTGGCTTCCATCAAGCCGCTGATGCCGTACCCGGCGTTATTGATCGCCACGTCAATGCGCCCCGCTTGCTCCACGGCCGTGCGCACTGCCTGCTCCACCGAAACGTCGTCCGTGACATCCATCTCCAGGACGTGCAGCGGCAGCGATTCTTTCTTGGCCAATTCCCGGAGCTCCGTGGCATTCGTCGCGTTGCGTCCCGCGGGATCGCGCATCGTCGCGAACACGGTATGCCCATGGTGCGCCAGCGTCTCGGCCATCAATCTGCCAAATCCCGTGCTCGATCCGGTAATGAGTACAACCTGCTTGGAATCCATGAGAGCCTCCACGGACCGTTATACTGAACCATTTGGATGTCCGAAGTACAGCCCCACGTTGAAATCCTGAATCGGCAAGACATCCGACGCAAGCTTCTTGAGGCCCTTCCATAATCGGGATAGGGGAGACGGTTGCCCGTCCGCCCCTCCCACAGTCGCGGTAAGGACACGAGTTACCCCGCGCCCCCCGCACGGATCCGTACTTGCAGGATTGCTGCATACGGCTCTTACCTTAGATACCTGGCGTTAAAGCGCATAGCGGGACGCGATGCAGGATCGTAGCACTCGGGATCCAGCGAGCGACAAGCGGTCCGTAGAGTTCCCAAGTCATCCGTCTCTTCTGGCTTCTCCGCTGAAGTGCGCGGAACCAGTGCCAGATGACTTCGGCTCGGAAACTCTGCAGACTATCCATGGGGCCGGGCACTGCATGGTAGTTGAAGTAGCCTTGTACGACTGGCGTCAGGTTAATCATAAATCGAATGGCCTCCATCGCGGGCCGTGCCGCGAGAATCTCTACAAAACCAGTATAACATAGCACCACAAGAGGGAAAGTTCAGGCGTTTCGCACCGATTACTTCCCTGCCGCCCGCCTCAAGGTGCTCGTCTCGGGACCGGCTTTCGACAATCCCAGCCTTAGTCCATTAGAATAGATGCACTTATGCGACACACGGTTACGCTGTTGCCTGGTGAAGGAATCGGTCCCGAGGTTGCCGCAGCCACCAAACGCGTTTTGGAAGCTTCCGGCGTGCAGATCGACTGGGAAGACCTGGACGCCCGTGCCCTGAACACCGACAAAAGCACGGTACGCGGCGAGGTCCTGAATACCGCCGCAATCGACTCTGTCCGCCGCAACCGCGTGGCGCTCAAAGGCCCGATGGCTACCGCGATTGCCGGCGGCGCGCCCAGCGTGAACGTGGCGCTGCGCAAAAGCCTGGACCTGTACGCCAATTTGCGCCCTGTCAAAAATTTGCCCGGAGTGAAATCGCACTTCGATGGCGTGGACGTAGTCATCGTCCGCGAAAATACCGAGGATTTGTACTCCGGCCTTGAGCACGAAGTCGTGCCTGGCGTGGTCGAGAGCCTGAAGATCATCACCGAAAAGGCCTCGACGCGAATCGCCCGCTTCGCCTTCGACTATGCCAAGAAACACGGCCGCAAGAAAATCCACGCCATCCACAAAGCCAACATCATGAAGCTCGGCGATGGGCTGTTCCTGCGCTGCTGTCGCGCGGTCGCGGAACAATTCCCGGAAATCGAGTACAAGGAATTAATCGTCGATAACGCCTGCATGCAAATTGTCATCAATCCCGACCAGTTCGATGTGCTCCTGCTCCCCAATCTCTACGGCGACGTCATGAGCGATCTGGCTGCGGGATTGGTAGGCGGCCTGGGCGTAGTGCCAAGCGGAAATATTGGCGAAGGGGCAGCGATTTTCGAGGCCGTCCACGGAACCGCACCTGACATTGCGGGAAAATGCCTCGCGAATCCCACCGCGTTGCTGATGAGCGCCATCCTGATGCTCCAGCACCTGGGCGAGAACTCCGCCGCCGATCGCATCGAGCAAGCCCTCATCAAGGTCTACAAAGAGGGTAAGCACGTCACCCGCGACGTAGGCGGCACCGCCTCCACCCAACAATTCACCGACGCGGTAATCGCCGCCCTCCCGCCCGCCTAGCTGTTAGCCACCAAACAGGCACCACACAACAAAAAAGCGCGACTAAACGCCGCGCCGCAGAACCGTGCTTCCGACTCTTTACTTAAGACTTAAAACTGACAACGGAAAACCATTCCCCGCTGGCTGCCTCACTACATTTTGTAGCGTCCCAAATCCTCGTCACTCAACCCTTCCAGATAGTTCCTCAACTGCTCATTGGTGCTGCGCTCCGCGAGCGCCGACGATACCTTCGAATTCTTCAGCACCTGTTCATCCACGAAGATCGGGCAGTCCATCCGCAGCGCCAGCGCCAACGCATCGCTCGGCCGCGAGTCGATGCTCATCAATTCGCCACCATGCTCCACCCAGATCAACGCATAAAACGTATCGTCGCGCAGATCGTTCACCACAATCTTCTGTACCGACACATCCAGCCCCAGGAACACGTTCTTCAGCAGGTCATGCGTCATCGGCCGAGGCGTTTGCACTTTCTCAATTTCCAGCGCAATCGCGTTCGCCTCGTACGCACCCACCCAGATCGGCAGCACCGCCTGTCCTTGCACATCCTTCAGCACCACAATCGGCATTTGCGTCACCGGGTCCATCATCAGGCCGCGTATCTTCATCTCAACTTCCATCGCGTCCTCCTCTGCCGACTGCTCTATGCCTTAGTGTGTTCCCCAATCAAACTATTCGGACTCGCTCCGGTCACCCTTACCTGCACGTAGTGTCCCAGAAGTTCTTGCTCTGGTGAAGTGAAATTCATAACTTTGTTTGACGACGTATGCCCTGACCACTGATTCTCTCTCTTCGACTTCCCTTCCACCAGCACTTCCACCGTCTCGCCCACCAGCCGCTCATTCCTGGCCCGTTGAATCTCCCGTTGCTTCTCCATCAGTATCGCCAGCCGCCGGGACTTTTCCTCTTCCGGAATCGCATCGTCCATCTTCAGCGACGGCGTATTCGGCCTCGGCGAGTACTTGAACGAAAACGCCCCATCGTACTGCACCGCGTCCAGCAGGCTCAGTGTCTCCTTAAAATCCTTTTCCGTCTCTCCGGGAAATCCCACAATCAAATCGGTAGTAATGCTGATGGGACGTTTCGACCCATGGAGCAACGCAATTTTCTCCAGGTATTCATCTCGCGTATACGTTCGCGCCATGGCGCGCAGCACGTTCGTCGACCCACTCTGCACCGGCAAATGCACATGCTCGCAAATTTCCGGCACCGTCTCGATCGCTTCCACAATATCTTTCCCGAAATCCCGCGGGTGCGAGGTTGTGAACCGTACGCGCCGTATTCCCGCCACTTCCGCCACCGCCGCCAGCAACTCCGAAAATCGCATTCGCCGCGCGCTTGGGTCCGCGTAGGAATTCACCGTTTGCCCCAGCAGTTGCACTTCCGTGTAGCCCATATCCGCCAGCTGCCGCACTTCTTCCAATACCGACGCGCTCGCCCGGCTCCGCTCCGGCCCTCGCGTATATGGCACCACGCAATACGAACAGGCCTTGTCGCAGCCCTCGATGATCGTCAAATACGCCCGCCAGGGATTGTCCCGCCGCGTAATCTCCGTCTCGAACGTTTCGTCGGTGTCCAGATCCAGTCCCGTGATGCGTTTCCCGCCTGCTTCTAGTTGCGCCAACAACTCCGGCAGTTTCCGATAACTCGCGCTTCCACACACCAGGCTGACCCATGGCGCGCGCTCAAAAATGTCTTCGCCTTCCTGCTGCGCCACGCAACCCAGCACGCCAATCACTTGGCCTTCTTTGCGCGTGGTGCGGTACTCGCCCAATCTCGAAAAAACTTTTTGCGCCGCTTTCTCCCGGATCGAGCACGTGTTGTACAGAATCACGCTCGCCTCGTCCGTGCGCTCCACCTGCTTGTATCCCCGCGCCAGCAGCACCCCGGCCACCTTCTCCGAGTCGTGCTCATTCATCTGGCACCCAAACGTCTCCAAATAAAACGTCCCCGCCCCGATCCCATTTTGTAGCGGCACGTTTACCCCACCATCTTGAGGTGACCTTTTGTAGTGGCCGACGTTCGGGTCGGTTCCATCGCGTCGGCCGGTGTAGCGGCCGCTTCCCGAAGCGGGCGCTTTTCCCCCAGGCACACCCGTCCCCGCCAGCCTGCTCCACACTAAAATCAAACCCATTTCCCATAACCCTTACTCTACCACACGCCTTATTCAGCAGCCTTTTGCGCCTTCATGTCTGCGATCATTTCTAACGATGGCCCTAGGGTATCTGGTCTCCGACGTATCCATCCGCCGCAAAGCGCAATCCGTGATCAATGAGGTTTTCGGCGCAGCCACTGTCGTTGCTGTCCTATCCTTGATTTTTTGCCCTTATGCCGACCTCCTCCGAGAGCAACTCCAGCGACCGCCTTATTATTCTCATCGCTTGCGTCGTCTTCGGCCTGCTCTGCATCGGCATTTTTCTCCGCTCTCGGATCGCCGCCGCCTCCGCGCTGGTTCTTTTCTCCGTCACCATCGCCTTCGCGATGCTCACGCAAGGTCCGCGCTGTCATCTTGTTCACCCTCCTTAACGGCGTCCGCGGCACCTTCGCTTATCACGAGCTTCCCCCCAAACCGGTAGTCCTGCCCAGCATCCAGCAGAGTTTCCAATCTGTCCGTCCCGTCCCTCCCTCTGGCAACGAATCCTCTCACCGCTCGTAATCACTCCGCCCCCGCTATCTTCACCCCGTACGCATACTTCCCCGGCAAACTTCCCGGCATCTCCACCTCCACATCGCTTCCCTTCTGCGTCCACTTCAAATTTCCCGTCGTTCCCAGCATCGTCACGGGCGCCCCTTGCTTCACCGTCACATCCCGAAGTGTCACCGTCTTCCCCTTCGGCTCACCTAGCAGAAACGCGTACACCGCACCATCCTTGTGCGTGAATCTCACCTTTACTCCGTCCGCCGTTGCTCCCTCCGCCCTCTTCCACGGCTTCGTCCCGTAAATTCCCTCTCCATTCACATCCAGCCACGCACCCAGCGCCTTCAACCGATCCATCTGCACCGCCGGAATTGTTCCATCCGCCTCCGGTCCAACATCCAGCAGCAAATTGCCGTTCTTGCTCACAATGTCCACCAGCAAATAAATCAATTCGTCTTTCTTGATCGTATCCGCCTCGCCCTCCGCGCGGTTATACCCAAACGACCTCCCCAACCCACGGCACTCTTCCCACTTCTTCGCGCTGATCTTGCTCAACGTCTCATATTCCGGCGAACTGAAATCCGAATGCTTCACGCCAAACCGGTCGTCCACCACTCCTTCCGGTATCGCGTTGTAATATTCCGCGATGATTTCCAGCGCGTGCCCCGACTTCGGATAGTCAATGTCGTTCCACAAAACCGACGGCTGATATTTCCGGATCAATTCCCGCATGTGGGCGTCCGCGTATTTCCCATATGCCTCGGTTTGCGGTTCCACGCTCTTGGCCTGTTTCCAACTCGTGATCGGTCCCGGCACAAAGGTCCAGTCATATCCTCCCGAATAATAAAGACCCATCTTCATTCCCTGGGCCCGCACCGCCTTCGTCAACTCGCCCACCAAATCCCTTGTGGCGTGTTGCCGGTCTTTCGGTAGCGTCGGATTCGGCGTCTCGCTCGGCCACAGAGTGAATCCTTCGTGATGCTTCGACGTCAACACAACGTACCGCGCCCCTGCCATCTTGAAAACCTGTGCCCACTCCTCCGGTTTCCACTTCTGTATATCCTTGTCAAACGCTTCCGCGAAATTGTAGTAGTTGTAGTTCGCGCCGTAATGTTCCTTGTGGTATGCCTGCGTTGGCGAGCCATCCAGCCGCATCGTGTTGCAATACCACTCCGCGTACGGATTCCTCTTCAAATACTCTTCCGGCGAAAGCTTTTCTCCCTCCGGCGTCAGCACCGCCCATCCCGGCACCGAATACAATCCCCAATGGATAAAAATGCCCAGCTTCGCGTCCGCGTACCACGCCGGCAGGGGATGTTTGTTCAGCGACTCAATCGTCGCCTCGTATTTCCCGGTGCCCTTTTGTTCTTTCGTCTGCCCGCTTGGCCCGGCTACCGCAATCGCGAATCCCACCATCACCGCCGCCCATCTCCGCCAGTTCCGCATCTCTCTCTCCAGTCATGTCTCGCGAAATCTTTTTGTCCTTCGTCCTTACTTCGTTACTTCCTTACCTCATTACTTCGGGTCTTCAAGTATGCAATCACAAACAACAGTCCCAATATCGAATCCGTCGCCACAAACACCAGATCCGAGCGATGCATTCTTCCTTGCACCACCAACGCCACGACGGCAATTCCATAGGTGAATTTTTCCACCACGCTCGGGATCATCATGGGCCGCAACCTCACCGGATCTCTCGCAATAACCAGAAATGCGATCTGCCACGCCAACGCCACTCCCACAAATCCGTAATAAAATCCCGGATGCGTGATCGCCGGCGGGTCTTTCCTCCCGATCAAGTCAAACATAAAGTACAACGGCGTGATTACCAGCAATCCCCAGATTCCCGCTATCCAAAACACCACCTTCGCAAATTTCATTCCATCCTCCCTTCGGTGCAGCATAACCAAAATCGCTCTCGGTTTCCTTCACCTTCTTACCCTTCTTCCGGTTACAATCATTCTTTCCCAGCTGACGACAGCTCATTCTCGGAGTGAACCATGCGCTCCACCGCCACACAACGTTCCACGTACGCTCTCGGACACTCCCAGCAGGAACTCCATCGACTCAGCCGCCAAGCGCAGGCTTACGAGCCCTTCACTCGCCAGCTCTTTCTCCAAGCCGGCATCGCACCCGGCATGCGTGTTCTCGATGTCGGCTGTGGCGGAGGCGACGTCGCCTTTCTAGTTGCGGATCTCGTCGGTCCCGGCGGTGAGGTCGTCGGCACTGACCGCGCGTCTTCCGCGATTCAATGGGCCATCTCCCGCGCACAATTCCGCAGTATGAGCAACATTCGCTTCCTCGAAGGCGATCCTACCGAAATGTCGTTCGACGAACCCTTCGACGCCGTTGTGGGCCGTCTCATCCTCATGTATTATCCCGATCCGGTCGCTGCTCTTCGCAAACTCCAAAATCACCTTTGTCCCGGCGGCCTCACGGTCTTCCAGGAATTCGATATCGCTAACTGCCGCTCGCTCCCGCCCGCTCCGACGTTCGATCGCGCCGTTTCCCTCATCCGCCAAACACTTCTCGCCACCGGAGCCCGCGTGCAACTCGGCCTCGAACTCCATCAGGTTTATCTCGATGCCGGACTTCCCGCACCTACCATGCGCATGGATTCTCTCGTCGGTGGCGGACCCGAATTCGTCGGCTTCGCCCTGGTCACCGATGTCTTGCACAGCCTCCTACCCGTGGTCGAAAAACTCCATCTCGCCACCGCCGCCGAACTTGACCTGCCCACCTTCGAGCAGCGCCTTCGCCAGGAAGTCTCCTCCTCCAAAGGCGTAATCCTCTCTCCAGCCCTAATAGGCGCCTGGTCTCGCAAATCCTCCTGATCCCTCCCAGCTGTTTTTTGCAATGGCCGGCGGAGAGTTGAAAGTCGAAAGTTAAGAGTTGAGGGTCAAAGACAAAAGCAGCGCCGTCGCTTCGCTCCCTTCACGAAATACGCTCAGGGGAGGCGGGATGATTCGGAACTCGGGTAAGGGATTTGTCGCACCTAGGGTGCCTAACGTACTCGGCGTATACGGACCCAGCGCTTACGCGCTGGGCTAATTTATGCCGCGCCTGTGGCGCTGAGAAGGAATAGGAGGCACGCAAGAACCGGCCCGAAGGTCGGCGCCCACAACTCATAACAAATCCCCGCCTATCCCACCCAAACTCTTCCGCTACCTCCGCATCTCATTCCTTTTGACCATCTTCCACGCCGTGTGCTACGTTGCTTATGTCACCAAATTTTCGTCTCTCTTGAGGGGTTGACATCATCTCTTTGTTCTCCGCCATCTACATCGGCAACATCTTCGAAATTCTCGCGCAAACCGGCTGGGTTGCCCGCTTCGTTCTCGCCCTTCTTCTTCTCTTCTCCCTGATTTCCTGGGCGCTCATCTTCCAGAAGTCCGGTCTGTTCGGCCGCATCCGTCGCGAAAGCGACCAATTTCTGAAAATCTTCCGCGCCACGAAGGGCGTCGCCAATCCCCAGGGCTTGGTTTCTGCCGGCTCTCCTTTTTCTTCCGTCTACGCCGCCGGCTATCGCGAACTGCAAAGCCAGCTCAGCGGCACCGCTAGCAATCCCACTCCGCAACGGCTAAAGTCCATGCAAGCCGTCACGGTCTCGATGCAACTCGCTTCCTCTGAGGAAGTTCGACGCGTCGAAAAAGGCATGTCCTGGCTCGCCACCACCGCCGGCGTCACTCCGTTCATCGGTCTCTTCGGCACGGTTTGGGGCATCATTGACGCCTTCTCCGGTCTTGGCACCTCCGGCTCCGCCAGCCTTCGCGCCGTTGCTCCCGGCATCGCCGAAGCTCTGGTCACCACTGCCGCCGGACTCTTCGCCGCTATCCCTGCCCTCATCGCCTACAACTACTTCCTCCAGGATATTCGCGACCTCGCCCAGCGTCTCGACACTTTTGCCCTTGAATTCTCCGCCCAAATCGAAAAAACTTTTACCTGATTGCTGACCGCCACGCATGCCGCAACTAACCAAATCCACGCAAACCAGCCTCTCCGACATCAACATGGTGCCGTTCATTGACGTCGTCCTCGTCCTCCTGATCATTTTCATGATCACCGCGCCAATCCTGCAGTCCGGCATTGAGGTCGACGTCCCCAAGACTCACACTGTCAAGGAAATCACCCAGCAGCGCCTTGTCGTCACCATGGACAAGAACCAGCTCATCTACCTGGGCAACGAGGCCGTCAACATCCATCAGCTCGCCGACAAAATCAAAAAACAATCCAAGCACAACGACGTCGTGTACATCCGCGCCGACGAAACCGTTCCCTTCGGCGCGTTCTGCACCGTCATCGATTCTCTTCGCCAGTCCGGCATCTCCAACATTTCCATCGTCACGCAACCAATCAACGACCGCTCTCGCACCAACTGACGTCCATGTACCGCCCCGCTCCTTACACCGACGAACTCGACCTCAAGCCGTTTCTCGGCTACTCGGTGTTCATGCACTTCGGGCTTACCGTTCTTCTTCTGATTGGCATCTGGATTCAACGCAACGCTGTTCCCTGGGGCGGTGTCGGTGGCTCCGGCGATTCCGGCGTGAAAGTGAATCTCGTCGCCAGCGCCGGCCTGCCCATGCCGCAGCCCAATGTTTTCACGGATAGCCACGTCGTCGATCCCACCAAAGGCCTAGCCAAGGAAGAGCCTCCCAAGCCCCCCGAACTCCAAACTGACGCCACGAAAATTCCCAAGTTTGACAAACTCAAGCCACCTCCTCCACCCAGCAAAGCCTCCAGGACTCTCGAGAACAAAACTCCTCCTCCCACAAACGCTATCCCCTACGGCAAGGGCGGAACCATGAACGTTCCCACCGGCTACGGTTCCGAACCCGGTCCCATGTCTAACGCCGCGGGGATTTCCATGGGCGGCCAGGGCGGCGCCGAATTTGCCGCGCGCTATCCTTGGTACGTTGCCAGCGTCACCAAGCGCGTTCAGGACAACTGGATGCAGAACACCATCGACGCTCCGGTCCGCAACGCGCGCACCGCTCACACCATCGTCACGTTCACCATCCTCCGCGACGGCACCCTCAAAAATATTCGCCTCGCGCAATCCAGCGGCAATCGCTCCATGGACGATTCCGGCATTCGCACCCTCTTCGGCATCGACAAAATGCCCGCCCTCCCTTCTGACTGGCGAGGCCAATCCGTCGACGTCACGTTCGACTTCGACCTCTCCCAGCACCACTAACTTTGGAGTGCGCCGGCTGCTTCCACTTTCACGGTCGGCGCATCCGGCGCGAGGTCAAGGAAAAGCACATCCGTGCTTCGCTCGGGATGACAATTGCACTTCGGGTGAGGTGTACGACACTCGACAGGGGGGCGGGAAAACGATGCGGGCTGGCATAAAAGACTAGCGCAATATGGAAGAGAAAAGCGCCCACATCCCTATTGCCGCGGCTGACGGAAGACGGGCAATACACGACCGAAATGCCTCACCCCTGAAGGGGTAAGCTACAGGAGCGGGACTAAGGCTGCATAAAAACCAGTGCCACGTTGTGGGTTAGAACGGGATGTCTTCGTCGGAGATTTCTGGGCCTGGGGCGGCGGCGGGGAAGGTGTCGTCGGCGTGTCCGGATTGATCGTGCTCTTCGGCGTGAGCGGCGCCGCCTGCGGCACCGGCTCCTGCGGCCATGCCGTCGCCCTTTCCGCCCAGCATACGCATTTCATTGGCAACGATTTCTGTGGTGTAGCGCTTTTGGCCTTCTTTATCCTGCCATTCGCGAGTTTCGATCCGACCTTCAATATAGATCAGCGCCCCTTTCTTTAGGTATTGCTGCACGATTTCCGCCAATTTTCCCCATACCTTAATGCGGTGCCATTCTGTGCGTTTTTGGCGTTCGCCGTTGCGATCCTTGTAAGTATGATCCGTTGCCATGCTGAAGTTTGCTAAGGCTTGACCACCACTGGTGTATTTGGTCTCGGGATCCTTACCGAGGCGGCCGACGAGGATGACTTTGTTGACTGACATGCTAGAGGCTCCTAGTTTTGCAGCGGAGGAGGGCGAGATCCTTCGTCGCGTTGCTCCCTCAGGGAAACCCGTGCCGGATCGGCATTGCTGCGAAGATGCGGAAGATTCCCCTGAAAAGAGGAAGATAACACGTTGGCGAAGAAAAACGAAGTGAGGGACGAGCCGGAAAGCAGAGTGGAGACAAAAAACAGGCAAGGCGTTGGAAGTGCGTGCCTTGCCAACTCAGAAACAGAGTGATTGAATCGGGCGTGCGGAGCTCCTCTTGTGGATTTTGGCAGTGCGAGCGCGCGGCTCGCGATGCGCCCTATTCGATTGGTCATCGGCTGGTCTGCGGACGACATTAGCGAGACCGAGTCGAAGACCCGTCGGAGAAAAGGCAGGCGGGGGGCCACGGCGGCGCGTTGTTCAGGGCGAAGGAAGAATGGAAACAGGGGAGTTATCGGGGCGAGCGAGTGGGATTGTGCGCGACTAGACAACAATTGCCGGTTCTAGAGGCAAGGCGTGCCGGGGGACACAAGTTGTCACTTGTCAGTTCTAAGTTTTAAGTAAGGCGAAACCCAAGACAAATTGGATGCCCCGCATGGCATTGACAAGCCGGGCGGGGCGACCTAAGTTGGCGCTTATGTCGAGGAGGAACTGCATGGACAGCGGACGCAGGAAGATTTGTGTGGTGGTGTGCTTGGTGGGATTGGTGTTGGCGGTGGCGGGAAGGAAATGGACACCAGGAATTTCTGTGAATGCCGCGGAGGGTGGCGCGGTGGGGATTTTTGAGAGCTCGGGAGACGTGGGGAACGTGCTGCACAAGGGAAGCGTGGAGTTTGACGCTGCGAAAGGGACGTACACGATTGCGGGAAGCGGCGAGAACATGTGGTTCGCGTCAGATGAATTTCAGTTTGCCTGGAAGAAAGGGCAAGGCGATGTGACGCTGACGGCGGATATCGCGTTCGTGGGCGCCGGAAAGAACGAACACCGGAAAGCGGTGTTGATGATCAGGCAGAACCTGGAGGGCGATTCGGTGTACGCGGATGTGGCGGTGCACGGGAGCGGGTTGACGTCGATACAGTACCGCGACGAAAGAGGTGCGACTACGCGTGAGGTGCAAGCGAACGTGAATGCACCGAAACGAGTGCGCATCGAGAAGCACGGCGACTACTTCACCATGTGGGTGGCGGGAACGGATGGGAAATTTGCGCTGGCGGGAGCTACGGGAAAGATCGTGCTTACCGAGCCGTATTACGTGGGAATTGGCGTGTGCAGCCACGATAAGGATGTTGTGGAGAAGGCGGTGTTCTCGGGCACGGAGTTGAAGGCAGGCACAGCAACGAGAGCGGCGAAGCCGACGTTGTACAGCATGATGGAAATTATTGATGCGGGATCGCTGGACAGGAAAGCGATTTACATTGCGCCGGAACGGTTTGAAGCGCCGAACTGGATGCCGGATGGGAAGGGGTTGCTGTTCAACAGGAAAGGGCGGATCGAGACAATTCCGGTGGAGGGCGGAGCGACGCAAACACTCGATACGGGATTTGCGGTGCAGTGCAACAACGATCACGGAATTTCGCCGGACGCGAAGGAGTTGGTGGTGAGCGACAATTCGCAGGGCGATCACGAGTCTCGCGTGTACCTGCTGCCGGTTACGGGAGGGACGCCGCGATTGATCACGAAAAATGCGCCGTCGTACTGGCATGGCTGGTCGCCAGACGGGATGACGCTGGCGTTTGTGGGCCAGCGAAACGGCGAATTCGATATTTACTCGATACCGGTGCCAGGCGGAGAAGAAATGCAATTGACGACGGCGAAGGGATTGGACGACGGGCCGGAATACACGCCGGATGGGAAGTGGATTTACTTCAATTCGGTGCGCACCGGGCACATGCAGATTTGGAAGATGAAGCCGGATGGAAGCGCACAGACGCAGGTGACGTTTGATGAGTACAACAACTGGTTTCCTCATTTTTCGCCGGACGGATCGCAGATGGTTTTTATCACGTTTGACCGCAGCGTGGAGGGGCACCCGGAGAATAAGGATGTCATGCTGAGGATCATGTCCATGAAAGATGGGAAAGTGATTGTGGCTGCGAAATTGTTTGGCGGGCAAGGGACGATCAATGTGCCGTCGTGGTCGCCGGATGGGAAGAGGTTTGCATTTGTGAGCTATGCGATTGTTCCGGAGTGAGTTGTATGAGAGTGAGGTTGAAAAGGGCGCCTGAGGTATGAAGGTCACTTTGATCGCGGTAGATTGGGGATCATGCCAAGATCCCCCGCTCCGCACCAGCAAAAAGAGTTGATGCTGCGGTCGGGATGACACCACGAAGAACCAACCTGAAGGTCGGCCACTACAAGAGGGAAGATCGGTAATGCGCTGTGCCGTTGCGCAGGCGCAGCGTCCTCGGGGCTGAAGCTCAACTTTGTCCGAGGGCTGAATGTCGGACCTGAAGATCCGACCCCTGAAAGTACCCCACATGCAAAGGCGGCGCGCGGGGCACCCGGCCAACCCAAGGACACGGACTGAAGTCTGCGTTACCAAACGCAAGACGCCCACCAGCCAAGGCGGTCCCTACAAAACCTGGTCACGGCGAAAATCGGCGAAAATCGGCAAAAATCGGGAAGGGTGGAAAGGGGCGGAGAATGCACCTATAATCGCGCCACTCCTGCACTTTTTCGGGGAATAACTGGCACGCACGAAGGCAAAGCGATAGACGAATGACTGGCAGACGGTATCCATGGCGGGTCGTGGCGTTCGCAACGATCGCTGTCTTTGGGAATTTCTATCTCGCGTACTACTTGCTGTTTGGGCTGGCGTCCGACGGCGTGGATGTGAGGGACGCGTCGGGGCGAGCGTTGGTGACACAGGTGTGGCCGGATTCACCGGCGGCGCGATCAGGGATGCGGACGGGCGACCTGTTGGTAGAGGTGAACGGGCAACGAATCCGGAACGTGGTGGACTGGCTGTCGGAGCGAATGAATTTCGAGGCGGACAAGCCGATCGCGATCCGCGTGGAGCGAACGGGACAGCCAATCGATTTGAAGATGGTAGTGCACGGAAGAGTTTGGGATGACTACACGGGTTCGTCGAAGAGTTCGCAGATAATTTTTCTGCTGAACAAGTTCATTACGCTGGTGATTGGATTGTTCGTGATGTTCAGCCGGCCAAAGGATTTTGTGTCGCGGCTGGGCGGCTGGGTGCTGGTGTCGATGGCGACGGTGTATGAAGCATTCCAATCGGGAATGGCGGCTTCGATACGAGCGCTGCCTGTTGTGGCAGCGATTGCAGTGATGCTGGTGTATGTGAGCGCGGCGATTCGCACACCGCTGTTGGCGGGATTCTTCTGTTTGTTCCCGAAAAGACTGTTCACTAGCCGGTGGGCGTGGGCTGTGTTAGCAACGGGACCGTTGCTGGGGGCGGGCTATTCGCTGTATTTGTTGGCACGGACGGTGTACGACCCGGAACATCTGAGTGGACTGACGAAGCCATGGGTGCTGGCGGTTCTGGGATTGCAGAGCCTGGTGTACCTGGTGCTGGCGGTAGTGGTGGTGTTGCTGAATTACTGGCGACTGGAATCGGTGACGGACCAGCGGCGATTTCGCGTGGTTTCGTATGGCGCCCTGATGGGGATGGTGTTTTACCTGCCACGAGTGATCGGGACGGCGCTGGTAGATTTCAATCCGACGCTGACGGCGTTCCTGGAATCGCCGACGACTAACCTGGTGTGTAGCGTGGGGATGCTGGTGTTTCCGCTTTCGTTTGCATACGGGATTTTGAAGCACAAGTTGTTCGATGTGCGGGTGATCGTCCGACGAGGGTTGCAGTATGCGCTGGCACGAAATTTTCTGCGGGCGATACCCGTGGTGGCAGCGGGTTTGTTGGTGTTGGACCTGGTGTTTCACGGAAACCAGCCGCTGTTTGGGGTGCTGAAATCGCGTGGAGCGGTGTATGTAGCGATTGCGGCGCTGGCGGGACTGGCGTACGCGCAACGGCAGAGCTGGCTATCAGGGCTGGACCGAAGATTCTTTCGCGACAAGTACGATGCGCACAGGCTATTCCGCGAAATCGTAGAAGAGATTCGGCATGGGGGAAGCGTGGAGCAGGTGGCGCCAAGCGTGGCGACGAGAGTGGTGGACGCGCTGCATGCGGAATTTTGCGCGCTGCTGCAGAGGAGACCGGGAGAGCCGCTGTATCGCGTGGTGGCGGCCGCTCCCGTTGGCGCGCTGACGGCGGATTTGCCAGCGACGAACAAGTTGATTCCACTAGTGCGAATGCTGGACCGTTCGGTGCCGATTACGCTGGCGGAGAGCGGGTGGCTGGGGCAGCAACTGCCGCAAGTGGATAAGGATTTTCTCCACAACGCGCGAATTGAGTTGCTCGTTCCAGTGGCGCTGGAGGAAGGCCAGACAGAAGTGCTGCTGGTGATGGGGTCGAAGCGGTCGGAGGAACCGTACAGCAGTGAAGATACCGCGTTGCTCGAAAATGTGGCCAGCGCGCTAGGACTGTTATTGATGCGCGGAGCAGCGATGGCGCCGGGGCGGTCGTTTGAAGAGTGCGCGGCGTGCGGGACGTGCTACGACACGGGAACGACGCGTTGCGAGAAAGATAAGACGCTGCTGACGCTGGTGGCTTCGGCACGAATGCTGGGAGAGCGATACCGGTTGGAGAAACGACTGGGCCAGGGAGGAATGGGAAAGGTGTATCGAGCGACGGACTTGTCATTGAACCGCGCGGTGGCGGTGAAGATGATACGCGACGAGTTTTTTGCGAACCAGCAGGCCGTGGAAAAGTTTCGGCAAGAGTCGCAAGTGACCGGCAGTTTCGCGCATCCGAACGTGGTGACGGTGCACGATTTCGGTGTAGACACGAACCAGCGGGTGTTCCTAGTGATGGAGCTGTTGGAAGGGATGACGCTGCGGGAGGAAATGCGCGTGAAGAAACGACTGACAGCGGAGCGGACGCTGGAGCTGTTTGGAGAAATGTGCGCGGGGATCGGAGCAGCGCACTCAAGGGGACTGGTGCACCGGGACTTGAAGCCAGAGAATATTTTTCTGTCGAGAACGAACACGCGGGAAATGGTGAAGATCACTGACTTTGGGATCGCCAAGGTGATGCCGGAATTCACGAACGAGACCAGCAATACGGCGACGGGAGTGCTCGTGGGAACGATGAGGTATATGTCGCCGGAACAGTTGCGAGGCGGAGCGATGTCTGCGCGGTGGGATATCTGGGCGCTTTCGGTGATGGCGTACGAAGCGCTGTGCGGGAGCGCGCCGTTTGCAGGGACGGATTTTGCGACGTTGCAAAGCGCGATTCTGGGATTGAAATTTCCGGAGGTGAGAGCGTTGGTGCCGGAAGCGCCGGGGAAATGGCAAGACTTTTTTGCGCGGGCGTTTGCGAATGAAGAAGAGCAGAGGCCGGAGAGCGCGGAGGTGTTTTGGAGGGAGTTGCGGGAGAGTGTGGGATGAGGAGTCCTCAGGAGCTGAAGCCGGATCCCTGGCAGTTTTCAATGTCGGACCTGAAACCCCGCTCGCCATAAGATGGCAGCGTAAAGCCACCTCGACAGAGGCGAAATCATGCCCTCGATAGCACAGGAGATTTCACACAGACTCTGAAGGTCCGACCCCTAAAGAAAAAACCGATCCCTCGTTTCGCTCGGGATGACAACGTAACGGACGTAGTGCGCGCCAGGGTGTGGGAAAAATATTGGGGGAAGTTTTAACTCTGTGAAGGTTTGCGGCATCTGAAGACGAGCGGTGGGCGTGGACAAATCTGGAATGGAGAAAGAAAGATGGCGAAAAATACAATGGTGCAAGTGGGGAAACCGGGAGGGGAGTTTGAGTTGGTGGAGAGGGAGATCGCGGCACCGGGCGCGGGAGAGGTGAGAATCAAAGTACTCGCCTGCGGAGTGTGTCACAGCGACGCCGCGACGATAGGAAGGAATGTTCCCGTGGATTCAATACCCCCGCGTGCCGGGACATGAAGTGGCAGGCGTGATTGATGAAGTCGGGGCGGGAGTGACGGAGTGGAAGAAAGGCGACCGTGTGGGCGTGGGGTGGCACGGGGGACACTGTTTTGTGTGCGAGTCGTGCCGGCGGGGCGAGTTCATAACCTGCAAGAACGAACAGATTACTGGGGTGACGCGCGATGGGGGGTATCAGCAATACATGACTGCGCGGCACGAAGCAGTGGCGTTGATGCCGGACGGAATGGATCCAGCTGACGTGGGTCCGCTATTGTGCGCAGGGATCACGACATTCAATGCGTTGCGGCACAGCGGAGCAGTGCCGGGAGACCTGGTGGCGGTGCAAGGCATCGGCGGATTGGGACATTTGGGGATACAGTTCGCCACGCAATTCGGGTATCGCGTGGTGGGCGTGGGACGCGGGCCGGAGAATGCCACGTTGGCGAAGAAGTTAGGGGCGGCGGCGTACATCGATAGCAAAACCACAAATGCGGCGGAGGAACTGCAGAAATTGGGAGGCGCGCGTGTGATTCTGGCGACGGCGCCAAATGCCAAAGCGATGGCGGAGATGGTGGGCGGATTGAGCGCGGGCGGGAAACTGTTGTGCATAGGCGTGCCGGCTGAGCCGATGGAAGTATCGTTGGGACCACTGATCATGGGGAAAAGAGATATTCAAGGCTGGCCTTCGGGGACAGCGATCGACTCCGAAGATACGCTGCGGTTTGCGGAGTTGACGGGAGTGAAGGCGTTGGTGGAGAAGTATCCGCTGGAGAAGGTGAAAGAGGCGTATGAACGGATGCTGAGCGGGAAGGCGGAGTTTCGGGTGGTGTTGACGATGTGAGTGGAGGCAAGGTTCCCGTTGGCAGATTTCGGTAGACATCAATCCTCAGGAACCCGGGGAAGGCTCGCGCTTCCTCGGATTTTTTGCGGCACGCAAGAGTGAGGGAACAGCAGATTTCTCGCTTCGCGCGGGACGACCATTGAGGAAAGACGATAAGTAAGAGCGACAAACGTCAGACGACGAGGAAGGCCGAACCCGAGAGGGCTCGCTCTCACCATAACCTACATCGACGAGACCAACGCTACTTTCATGTCTCTCGTCACCGAATCGTCTGAAACCCCGGTGTCATCCTGATCGCCGCGTCTTTTGTGGCGCGAAGGACCTCAACTGATCGCAACTCAATCACCAATCCTGTGACCCGTTCTCCGTAAGTTCTCGACCCTCTCGCTAAAAGAATTCCTCCGCCGGCGCGTTTTCTCCCTCAACATTTCCTCTTTTAGTCGTATTCTATAGTTCTCGATTGCATCCTCCGCCCATTCGCGGACAAAACTCGGAGGTTTCGTTGCCGTTGAAAAAATCGGTTCTCGCTTTCTTCCTTCTTTTACTCTCCCCAGTCCTTTCTCTCTCCCAACAAGAACAAGGTTGGTTCCGCACCGGCACCGGTCTCGGCGTCGAAAAGCCCCGCATCGCGGTTGCCGACTTCGTTGCCCGTTCCGATTCCGCCAGGTCCCACGCCCCGCTCTTCACCCAGGTTGTTCGCGACGACCTCGCTTTCTCCGGCATTCTCGATCTCGTCTCCCCCAGTTTTTATCCTACACAACCTCTCTCCGATCCCTCGCGAACTTCGCAATCTCACCTGGACGGACATGCCCATCAACGCCAACTTCGTCGCCTTCGGCAATCTCTCCGAAACCTCCGCCGAAGTCTCCATTTCCGCCTGGATGTTCGACGTTCGCAATCCTTCTTCCCAGCCCGTCATCGGCAAAATCTATCGCGGCAATCCCACCGATGCTCAGGTCCGCAAATTCGCCCACCAGTTCGCCGACGAAATCGTCAACAAACTTTCCGGCGGACTCCCGAGCATCGCCTCCACGCAAATCGCTTTCATAAGTTCGCGCTCCGGCACCAAAGAAGTCTGGGTCATGGACTACGACGGCTCCAACCAGCACAAGCTCACGTCTCTCGGCAGCGTCTCACTCACTCCCCACTGGTCGCCCGACGCTTCCCGCATCGCCTTCACCTGCTTCGCCCCGGCCAATGGCGTCGTCAGCGCGCAAATCTGCATGTACTCGCTCGACTCCAACAAGGTGGTCTCCTTCGCTCGCTACCGGGGCACCAACTCTTCTCCCACGTGGTCGCCCGACGGCTCGCAAGTCATGTTCTCTTCTTCCATGCAGGGAAATCCCGCTCTCTACGTCTCCGACTCCAGCGGCAATCGCCCCAAGCGCGTCACCCTAAACTCCAATGGCGCCGACACTTCTCCCGCCTGGAATCCCAAAACTGGCCAGAGCGTCGCTTTCGTCAGCGATCGTGGCGGCGTTCCTCAGCTTTATTTGATGAACTCCGACGGCACTAACACTCGCAAGCTCGATCTTCCCGACATGGGCTACGTCATCGATCCCGCCTGGTCTCCCAACGGACAACTCCTCGCCTTCTCCTGGCGCCGTCCTTCCGGCAACTACGACCTCTACATCATGGATGTCGCCTCCGGCAACCTCCGCGAAATCACTCGTGATTCCGGCCGCAACGAACGTCCCAGCTGGGCTCCCGACGGCCGCCACATTGTTTTCGAATCCACTCGCGGCGGCTCTCGCCAGATCTGGGTCATGCTAGCCGACGGCTCCGAAGCCCGCCAGCTCACCACCAACGGCCACAACGAATCCCCCAACTGGTCGACGAAATGACTAATCCATCCCTGACGTGTCATCCCGACCGGAGCGTTGGCGCCATTTGCCAACGTGGAGTGGAAGAATCGCGGCACAATCTCAGGGCCTTGCCTCAGCCCCCGCCTCCCGATCCGTGTTCTCTGATCTCTGATGTCTTTCCAATCGCTTTTTATTGCCACTCACGGCACAACCCAGTATGTTCGCGCTACTCGCGCACGCTTACTTGTACAATATATCGTGTTACGACATATCCACCCGTTCACCCCAGTCGGTGCTACTCTTATAGATTCCGATCGGCCCAGCACGGGATAACCCAGTGTCGAGGAGGACACGCATGATTCAGCCGTACCGCCCTTATTTCCGCACACTCTTGATCTCGGCTTGCGCGCTTACGCTCGTCGTCGCCGGCTGCAATAAGAAACCGCCGAAGGCTGCGCCCAGCACCTACACTCCCCCTCCCGCCGCTGTGAAGCCCACCGTCTCTCTCTCCGCGGACAAAACCACTATCAATCCCGGTGAATCCGTCCAAGCTGACTTGGACTTCCACCGATGCCAACAACGTCTCCATCGCTCCGGAAGTCGGCGCCGTCACGGCTCAGGGCACCACTACGGTCACTCCCGCCAAGTCCACCACTTACACCATCACGGCCTCGGGCCCGGGTGGCAATGCCGACGCCACCGTCAGCATCGCTGTCAACACTTCACCGGTCACCGAAGCGCCCAAGACTTCCTCCATCGACGAACTGTTCCTCCAGGAAGTCGCCGACGCGTACTTCGATTACGATTCCGCCGAACTGCGCCCCGACGCCCGTCAAGCCGTCCAGAAAGATGCCGCCTTCTTCAAGCAATATCCCACCATGCGCGTCACCATTGAGGGCCACTGCGACGAACGCGGTTCCACCGAATACAACCTCGCGCTCGGCCAGCGTCGCGCCAATGCCGTGATGCAGTATCTAGTCAGCCTTGGCATCCCGGAGAGCCGGCTCAACGCCACCAGTTGGGGTAAAGAAAAGCCCTTCTGCATGGAAGCCACCGAAGCCTGCTACGCCAAAAACCGACGCGGCCACTTCGTCCAAGCCAAATAACAATTGAACTTGCCCCACCCTTGGCGCCTTTTGCCAAGGGTGGGTTCCGCCGATCGTAGCGCCTCATCCTGTAGCTCATGCCTTCAGGGGGAGGCTTTTCTACTGCGTCGCGCTGAACGATCCGTCAGTCAAGACCACCACCGCCATAGGTGCGGCACTCTTTGCACTCCGCGCCCCATCACTGTCACTCCCCGCCATATCTGTTCGACACTCTTCCCAAACATCCCCATACAACCACTTGCTCCCCTGCTCATCTCCCAGTAAATTGGAAGGTTGGCACTGCTATTTTTCGTTTTGCGGTGTTTCCGTGGAGGATTCATCATGCGCACGCGTAACATTCTTATCTTCTCTGGCGCCATGTTTGCCAGCGCTCTTGCTGGCAGCTTGGTTGGACCCCGGCCCGCTCTGGCCGTCGCCCGCGAAATTATCGAACTCCAGCGCGACGTCAGCGCCATTCTCACGGGTCAAAAAGATCTTCAGACCCAGATGACCCAGGATCACACTGTCCAGAAAACTCTCATCGAGCAATCTTCCGGAAGCATCTCCAAGCTCAATGCAACCATGAGCTCGCTGGAAAAATCCGTCCAGGACGTACAAGCCAACTCCGGCGCGCGCCTCGACACCATGTCCACCCAGGTACAAGGCCTCTCCGACAATCTCGAAGAAATTAAATCCCGCCTTGGCAAGGTCAATCAGCAGCTCGTCGACCTCCAGAACTCCGTCCAAAGCATCGATGCGCGCATTTCCGGCGGCGCTCCTGCCACTTCCCCGTCGAATGGCACGCCCATGGGCGCTGGCGGGATGCCCACTCCAACGAGCACAACCTCATCTCCGCAACCCATGGCGTCGAGCCTCGCTTCTGGCCCACCTCCTTCCGCTGACACGCTCTACTCCAATGGCCTCCGCGACATTACCAGCGGCAAATACGACCTCGCCCGCAACGAATTTCAAGACTACCTCCGCTACTACGGCGACACCGATCTCGCCTCCAACGCGCAGTTCTACCTCGGCGAAATTGCTTACTCGCAGCATCAATACGATGTCGCTGTCCAGGAATACGACAAGGTTCTCAGCACGTATCCCAAAAGCTTCAAGCTTGCGCCCGCGCGCCTCAAGAAAGGTATGGCTCTCCTCGAACTCGGCCAGAAAAATCCCGGCGTCCGTGAACTCCGTGAAGTCGTCAAGCGCTATCCCGGCACGGAAGAAGAGCGCCGCGCCCGCGCCAAACTCAAGGAACTAGGCGTAGCCGTAACCGCCGCCACCGCCCACTAACCTTATTCCATTCGCGCATTGTCATCTCGCGCTGCGCTCTGCGCCTTTTTGACGCGCTGTGGAGGGATCTGATCCCGCCGTGCTCCGAGCTCCATCACCAATCGACGGAAAACTCTCCTCCTGAGCTCATCACCACCTCACATTTCCTTGACTCTAATTGGACTCGGTTATAACCTCTCCCTACCGAACGCGCCTTCTATCCTTCGACGTTTCGCCCATGTCTGCGCGCTCCGTTGCGCCCCGCCCGCGCTGTTTCTCATTCTTATTTCAATCGAAAGGTGGACACCCATGGTTCCCAAAGCTTCCCCCAAGTCTTATAAGCTTGTCATCGGCGGTCTAATGCTCGTTGCTCTTCTTACCGTCGGCTCCCTTCCCTTTTTCTCTCGCGATCGCGTGAAGAACGAAACCATTGAAGCCAGCGCTATGGGCACTGGAACGCAGCTCGGCGCTATCGTTGGCGTCAGTATAGAAATCTATGACTTCTCCACTCCCGAGGATCGCCAAGTCCTTGTCCAAGCCTTCGAAAAAGGACAGAATCAGGGCCTCGTCAATGCTCTCTCCAAGATGAAAGCGGTCGGCCACTGTTCCATTACCGGTACTCTGGGCTACGACGTCGCCTACATCCATATGATTCCCACGCCGACTGGCCGGAAGATCCGTTGGATCACCAATCGCCTTCTGCGGTTCGGCGAAGTTTACGCGGACACACAATCTCAGTCCTTTAATCTCACTGCTGGTGAATTCGATCTCAATGATCAAGACAAGAGCAAGAGCACCGGCGTTCTTTATCCTCTATGTCAATTGGCAATGGACAAAGAGGGGCAGATACAGTTCCAGCTCAATCAGAATCCCTGGAAACTGGTCGACGTCATCGACTGGAAGGGCACCGCCGGCGTCAACTGAATTTGCGTTAGTCTTCTCCGCCCATAGCAATTTCTCAGCTTTATTTTTCGCTGTGCCAGACTGTTGCTTTTTCATTTCTTCGGAGTGAGGTGCTCAAATGAAGATTTACCGCTATCTCGCAGTTCTTTGTTGTTTGTTTGTTCTTCCGCTTCTCTTTACGAGCTTCATCGTTGGCAAGGACAGCAAAAAGAAAGTTAAGGGCGACGTTTGCTCCGCTTCCAATCCCGCCAGCATTTGTGCAGCTGCCAACACATGCGGCTCCGCTTCTTCTCCCTGCTCCATCGACATCAGGCGCAGCCAGGGTTCCTACGCAACCGCAAAACCTAGCATCCCCGACGCCAAGGAGAACAAAGCTTTCTGCATTAAAGTCGGAACCTCCGTCACCTTCATGAGCGGCTCCAAGAACACAGGCTTCGTCATCGACTTCGGCAGCTCGGATCCCTTCGACCACGAAGGGGCGATCATGGGCGGCGCCGATCGACCCATCACCGTGGTCGCCAAACATCCCGGCTGCTACACCTACTCCATTGGTGCTTGCACTGCCGGCACCGTCTACGGCATGTGCGGCAATGCCGACACTCAGCTAATCGTTTCGGCCGACTAACCCGCGCAGCGGCCTCTGTGTGCGTTCTGAGGGGGCGCTCTTGGGTTTTTCTCTGGTTCGTCACGCAACCAATGAACTTGCGGGTGCCCCATCCTTCGCGCCTTTGCGAAGGGTGGGCTCTTACGATCAAACGCCACCCATCGTCTTTTTCTTGCTGTTGTCTTTTCCTTTGCTGTCATCCCGATCGCAGCGCTGGCGCCTCTCAGCCAGCCCGCAGTGGAGAGATCGCGGCAAGGTCTCTACCCCGCCCCAACCCATCGTTTTCTGGCAACTGATTACTGATCACAGATAGCCTTCTCGTGTACACTCTTGCCCAACGGCCCATTCCGCTCGGCCGTCGGCTTTCTTTTCGCGGAGGCTTCTTGCTCCCTTCCGGCAAGGTTCCCCGGCTCGCCATCTCTGCCGCATTGCTTGTGGCTATTTTGCTTGTCCTGGATCTGGAAACCGTTCTCTCCGCCAAGAATCTTTTTTTCTCCAACGCACTGGACCTCGCCATGATCCTTCTGGCCGCCATTTGCTCCTTCTATGTCGCTCGTCGCTCCTCTGGCTACGCCCGTCAGCTCTGGACGCTTCTCACCGTCGCACTATCACTCGAATCCATGGCGCAAGCCATCAGCACCTACTACCAAAGCTTCGTTCCCGGCTCGGCGGAAATTCCCTGGCCTTCCGATCTTTTGTTCTTTGTCTGGGCCACTCCCGTTTTCATGATGTTTCTCCCTTCCTCCGATGACAACTCCCCCACCATCGACTGGCTCCGCGTCCTCGACTTTCTTCAGGTCACCATTGTCGCCGCCACCGCCTATCTCTATTTCTTCTACGTTCCTTCTCGCTGGCAATCCGACCACGCTTCCCTTCTCCGGCAAATTCTGATCCTTTACATCGTTAGGGACTTTCTTCTCGCTGCCGGATTCTTCCTGCGCGCCAGAACTTCCCTCTCACCTTGGCTTCGCTATTTCTCTGCCGCCATGGCAGTTTTCTTCCTCATCGCTGTCCTTTCCGACGGCGACTATCTCTTTACACTCGGCACCTACTCTGGAGCCGCCAGCTGGGGCGACTTCGTCTCCGCGTTACCGTACCTGTTCGTCGTGATTTTTGCGGCCACTTGGAAACGCGTCGCTGAGGGCCCGGTTCACGAGCCTCGCTCCCGTTTCGGTGATTTCGTCCTCACCCATATCCTTCCTACCGGCATTCCCTTCCTCGTCATTCTCATGGGACGGCGCATCGCCAAAGAACAACTCCTCATCGCCTGGATAGCGGTCGCCGCTTCGTTCCTTTGCTCCGCCCTCCGCCTAATCCTCACCAACCGCAAACAGCAACGCGTCTCCAGGGAACTCCATTCCACCGAACTCGCCCTGCGCCGTTCCGAACACATCTTCGCTTCCGCTTTTCGCTGGAGCCCCGACTCTTTCAGCATTAACGTTTTCCCCAACGGACCTTACCTCGACGTCAACGAGGGTTTCACTCGTCTCACCGGATACTCCCGCGAAGAAGCTCTCGGCAAAACTCCTTCCCAAATGAATCTCTGGACGGATCCCTCCGAGCGCACGCAACTTCTCGCTCAACTCAAGGAAAAGGACGAACTCCGCGGACAGGAATTCCGTTTCCGTACTAAATCGGGCGACATCCGCACCGGTCAAATGTCCGCTGTCGTCACCGAACTCGATGGACGCCCCTGCGCCCTTGTCGTGGTTCGCGATATCACCGCAAGAATCGAAGCCGAGAACATCCTCCGCTCCAATGAAGAACGCTTCCGCTCTCTCGTCGAGAATCTCCATGTGGGCATCGTTCTCTGTGGACCCGACTCCAGGATTCTCTTCGCCAATCAGGCCGCGTCAGAGATATTTCGCGTTCCGGCGCAGCGCATCGTTGGCAAAATCACTGGCGAACTCGATCTCACCCCTTTAGCCGAAGATGGAACGCCTTTGCCCAAGGACTCGCGCCCACTCGCTCGCGTCATCGCTACTGGACAACCTGTCTATGGCCAAATGGTTGGTTATCGTGTTCCGCACTTCCAGGACATCCTCTGGACCCTGCTCGACGCCATCCCCGAATTCGACGCCAACGGCGTTTTTCGCCGCGTCATCCTCTCCTTCACCGACCTTACCGAAATGAAGAGTGCGGAGCGCGCCATCCATCAACTCACCACCCAATTACTTCAGCTCCAGGACGAAGAACGACGCCGCATCGGTCGCGAACAACATGCTTGACAGAAGTCGCAGCGGTGTCCTAGAGAGCCCGCTTGTGTAGCGGCACGATACATCGTGCCCTCTTGGGGTTCGGGTAGCACAGACTTAAAGCTCGTGCTGCCAACCCCCATCGAGGGAAGAATTTGTGGTGGGGTACGCCCTCGGAAGGCCGCCCCTATACCGGCAAACCCACCGTGTGCCATCGATTGAAGTGGAGTTGGGAGCGTGGCGCGATCCCTCCACTGCGGCGCAGCAAAAACCGCCGCGCCTCCGGTCGGAATGACGTGAGAAATTCAAAAAAAAAGCAGCGCGACGATTAGTTTTTGGAGTCGAAGAGTTTTACGGCTAGGAGGTGGGGTTGGGGGCCGACCTTGATCATGGTTAGGAGGGAGTCGGTGCGGGTGCGGATGACGGCGAGGTCCCCAGAGGATTCGTTGACGACGAGGAGCATGGTGGGGGAAGCGCCGGGCTCGGTGGGATCGAAGCGCATGGCGGAGGGGGAAGCTCCGACATCGATGGGGCGAGCGATGATGCGGCGATTGAAGATGTCGATGGCCATGACGCGGCCGGCTTCGCGATCCGCGACGTACATTTCGGAGAAGTCTTCTTTGAGGATGGCGGTGGTAGGAGCGGAGCCGAGCATCATGTAGTCGGCGAGTTCGTGCGTCCAGGTGTTGACGATCTGCAGGCCGTGAGCCTCGGGAGAGATGACGTAGAGTTCGCCGCCGTCGGGCTTGAGGAGCATTTGCGTGGGCTTTCCGGCGAGTTCGAGATTGGCGAGGAGGACGCCGCGAGGGATGTCCACGACGGAAAGGTGATTGTCGGAGCGGCTCATGACGAAGGCGACCGTGGCGTCGGGAGTGGCGAGGACTTCGTCGGGCTGAGGGACGACGTTGACGGAGGCGCGGAGCTGTAGAGTGGCGGCGTCGTGGATGGAGAGCGTGGAGGAGCGGTGATTGACGACGAGGATGGTTTTGTTGTCCTGGGTGATGCGGGCCTGGACGGGCTCGGAGCCGGTTCTGGCGCGGCCGAGGATCGCTCGAGAGGTGCAGTCGATGGCGAGAAGTTGGTCGGAGCCGGAGGATGTGGTGAAGACGCGCTCGTAGCCGGGAGAGAAATCGATGGAGCGTGGGGCAGGGCCAACGGGAATATTGGCGGTGAGCTGGGCGGAGCGTGCGTCGAGAACCCAGACGTAGCCGGCTCCGCTGCTGACGCCCCAGATTTCAGCGCGTTTGGCATGCTCGCGCATGTCGGCGATGCCGGGGCCGACGTAGACCTTTTGCGCGGGCTGGAGAGAGACGAGATCGACGATGGTGACGGAGCCGTCGGAGGTGGAGACGTAGGCGTCAATGCGCAGGCCGGGACGAAGGAAAGAGGGGCGATGTTCGCGAAGAAGAATGACGATGAGGGAAGTGAGCAGGATGACGAGGAGGAAGTAAAAGCGGAAGCTTTTGAAGTGGGACATTGGATGAAGGAATTTTACATGAGGGAGGAGGTGGAGTGGAAATTGGTGGCGGGGTTGACGTTAGTTGAGGGTGCGGTGGAAGAGGGTGGCCAGTTGGTGGATTTCGTTGGCTAGGGCGGCGTATTCGGTGGGGAGGATGGATTGCATGCCGTCGGAGAGAGCTTTTTCGGGTTGATGGTGGACTTCGACGAGCAGTCCATCGGCACCGACGGCGATGGCGGCACGGGAAAGAGGAAGAACTTTGTGGCGTTTGCCGGTGCCATGGCTGGGATCGACAAGGATGGGCAGGTGGCTGCGCTTTTGGACGGCTGGAATGACGGCGAGGTCGAGCGTGTTGCGGGAGAAATCGGAGAAGGTGCGAACGCCGCGTTCGCAAAGTATGACGTTGTAGTTGCCCTCGGAGAGGATGTATTCGGCGGCCATCAGGAATTCGTCGAGAGTGGCGGCCATCCCGCGTTTTAAGAGCACGGGAAGTTTGGCGCGGCCAGCACGTTTGAGGAGCGAGAAATTTTGCATGTTGCGGGCGCCGATCTGGATGACGTCGGCGTATTCCTCGACGAGATCGAGCGATTCATTGTCGATGGCTTCGGTGACGATGCCGAAGCCGTAGTCTTTCCGGACGCGGGACAGTATTTTCAGGCCGGAGAGGCCGAGTCCCTGAAAGCTGTAGGGCGAGGTGCGCGGCTTGTAGGCGCCGCCGCGGAAGAGGCGCACGCCCGTGGATTTGAGTTGCTGGGCGATGGCGAAACATTGCTCTTCGGTCTCGACCGCACAAGGTCCGGCGACCATAGCGATATGAGAGCCGCCGACGAGGACGTCACCGCAAGGAGTGGGGATGGTGACGACGGTGTCTTCTTCCTTGACGTCGCGGGAAACGAGTTTGTAGGGCTTGGTGACGGGAATACATTCGATGACGCCAGCCATGGATTCGAGAACGCCGAGATCGATGGCGCCGTTGTTGCCGGTGATGCCGATGGCGGTGCGTCCGGAACCGGGGATGGGATGAGCTTTAAGGCCAAGGGATTCGATACGGTCACAGACGGCGCGGACTTGCTCTTCGGTGGCGTGAGATTGCATGACGACTAGCATGGGGCCTCGGTTGAGTGAGTGTACTGCAGGGGTGGAGTTGGAGCAAATGGACGGGCGGCGGCAGAGTTTTAAGTTGTCAGTTTTAAGTTCAAAGCAAGTTTGGTGGTTGGGATTCTTCAGGCGCAGAAGACGCGCCTTCAGAATGACAAGCTCAAGAGAGGCGCCCGCCTCGGAAGGCGGCCGCTACGGGCGAAGAAGCGACCCCAAGAACCGACCTGAAGGTCGGCCACTACAAAAGCGAGCAGATGTAGCGGCGTGACGACCACGGTAAATTTGTTCTGACGGATCGCTGGAGAAATTAATAGGATTGGCTGGTTCCGGTCACACTCCGCCAGGCGGTGCGATCCTTTTTGCTTCCTCAGCTGATCAGCAGATATTCGGCAGCGCAGAGCGCTGCTGCGCGCCGTGTAGTGTTCACTCTGCGGCGAGCCGAGAGTCCAGGAAAAAGCTGAGTCGTTCTCCGAGGGCGCCTATTTCAGGTGACAGGCGCAAGAGTTCTCGCTCATCCGCAGGTAGTCGAATACCAAACGCACGTTACGCGTGAGTTGTCGCATTTTCTGCGCCACACCTCCTCGGCCTTTGGATTTGAGCACGCCGATGGCGAAACGGCGAAGCCGGGTGATGTTTTCCGGGCCATGGCCGGTACGGATGCGACTGCGGTCCTCATCATAGTTCCAATCGATCATGTAGTGGCAGCTCTCGATCACCCAATGCCCACGGTTGACCTGGAGCACGCGTTGCGGGCCGGCTTGTTTCCGAGGGCGGCTGGTGAGGCCGTAAGAAACTTCCCGAGAGCTCTCGCCGCTCTTTTTGTCCGTGCGGTGCCGCTCGATGACGAACGCTTGGCCCACATGAGGAAAATCGAGATAACCGTTCAGTTCCGTGGTCGTCCAGATCTTGCGCGTTTCGATGCGTCCGTGGTCTGCAGGGCTATGCTCGACAAAATGCGCTTGGCCGCGATCCCGGAAATAGAACTCTAAAGCTTCCAGAAGACCGGGTTGATTTCCTTTGACCGTGAAATAGTAATGCGCCTTGCGTGTCCCGACCAGATAATCGGCTAGTTCGCGCTGCGTCAGCAGGGCATCCCCACTGACATCCTTGCCCGCAATATCGATGGCCTCGAGCAGCGGGATAGCCGTCTTGATCTCGTTGGTGCGTTTGACTTCTTCCTTTTCCTTCCCCTCTACGGGCAGGGTGCCCACTTTTTTTGGGTGTAGCAAATCTTGCTTTGCTGACCGACCACGCTCATTACATGCGTGCGCTGGCCCTGCTCATCCAGGGCGTTGCACATGGTCTTGCCGTCGATGGCCAGACTCTCATCCCCTGCGCCATAGCGTTCGTTCCAGCATTGCAAGGCGCGATCCAGATCGGCGGGCGTGACGCGGATTAGCACGTTGCGCAGGATGGACTCGCTGGGCACCACATACTGGCCCTGTTCGCGACGGCAACCGAAGCGCTCCCGCGATTTTTGCCCCAGGCTTTGCGCCCAATCCGCAATGGCCTTGTACCCGCGCATCCCGCACAAGTACGGCCCCGGCGGCGATCCCCAGCACCGTGGACAAACGATGTCGCCGCCCTTGGGTCCGGCGCGGATCGGGAATCTGCGAAAAGAAATAGGGTAGCGAGCGCATCTGCTCGGCAGTGAGCCTCATGGTCGTGCCTCCTAGATGATAGGGCGGGGAAAGAATCGCGCGGCACAACAACCGCCGGGCATCGGCCAGCAGCAGTTGGAGAAAGACCATCTTGGGGGATGCGGGTGTGGGTGTGTATCCCACACGAGTCCGGCGAAATCCTCGCGTGTTCCCGACATAGATCCAATTCGCCGCCCGATACACCGTCCCGCGATGACGCTGCGGGTCGACAAAGGTTTCCAGCAACACCACGCCGTGCCCGAACGCTGCTTCCCAATCCCTCGGCAAACGCCTTTGACAGAGAGACAGAACGCGAGACCCCCAATTGCACAGGTGCCAGTCGGGAAGAATCAGAAAGCGGCTATTGTTGACCACCAGCTTCAAGCGGGCATAGTGCTGGCGGAAGCTCCAACCGATCCAGCGATCGCGTGCGGCGCACTTCAGTGCCGAGGCCGAAAAGCTCAACAGCGCGACCCATTGCTCCCGCCAGCTCGCCACGTACCAAAGCGTTTCTCCAATCTTGGGCAAATGGCCCAGGTAGTGATGCTCTCGCATGAGTTCCTGGTAGCGGGGCTGTTCGCCGGAATGAACGAGCCGCACCACCATCTCACGCAGTTCCGTACGCGCAGCAGAGTCACTGTTCTCGGGACGCATTCAAGAGCGAGGATAGAGGGGCAGGACAGAGATGTTCAGAAAAATCTACAACCGTTTAAGTTTTATGGCCGTTAGCTGGCTGGACGAATCCACCCTGGCGTGACGACAGCCGTGCTTGCGCAACTTTGTTGGTGTGAGTAACATCTAATCAATAAGGACAAACAGTTTCCCAGTCCTCAATCCCCAGCCAGACACCCAGCCTTGGCGGTTTGATCCGTCGAAAAGTCGCGAGCAGGCGTCTGTGCGTAGCCACGCGGACTGCTTTGCGTTCGCGACGAGTTTCGGATTATGAAGATCTAGCGGTTGATTGTCGAGGAGATGAGAGGGAGTTGGCGTCGACGGGGCGTGTCGAGGGAACCTCGGTTGCGAAATGGGAGAATAGATTGCTATGAGGGCTCCTGAGAGTGTGAGTCCGACGAAGGAGGTAGCGTGTTCTTGTTCATCGAAACTTCGGGGTATTTTCCGGACGTACCTATGTCGAGTTTTCAGTTGATGGTGGCGGCTGGGGCGCTACTGATTGCGGCGGCGGTGCTGTTGGGATTGCGGCGAAGGACGAGCAATGTGGCGGTGCAGCGGTCGCTCTTGACGGATGAATTGATGATTTACCTGGGACGAATTGCCGATGCGCTGGAGAGGAATGCGCCGCCGAATAAACAGTTGATCATTTCGGAGATTGAACGGCGGATGGCGGAGCGAGGCAGTAAGGTGCAACAGATGCCGTATTCGACGGTAGGACGGGATTTTCCGGAGAAGAGATAGACAGGCGAATGTGGAGCGCGAGCTCTGACCGCCTGAAGAAAAATCGCACACACTGAGGTCTGTGCTACCAAGAACGGTGCGGACGGCCTCGGAAGGTGACCTGAGGTCGGCCACTACAAGGGTCAATACCGAGAGAGCAAGCCGAGAGTCCACCGAGCAGAGCAACCCAAGAGCACTGGTGGGACAGCCGCACGCTGTGGCACGCGGCTAGGGGAAGAAGAGTTGGAGTCGGTCCCAGTAGTGGGACTTCCAGCCTGAATATAAACTGTCGTAATCTCCCACAGGAAAACCAGTGTGGTCGAGAAGCACGCGCGTTTGTGTACCTT
>CAWBVH010000012.1:0-44043 GCA_963792145.1 Candidatus Acidiferrales bacterium | reverse complement strand
TATGGCTGCATGGGGTCTTAATTGCGCGAATTGTAATCAGAGCTTAACTAAATTCGCCATTGAAGACACTCTGGAGAGTTACTTCTTTCCAGCAAGGCCTGATTTCCCTGAAGGCGGTAAGGAATTTGAATGTCCGAATTGCGGCTACAAGACCGCGTACCAGCGAACCGATTTGGTTCATATGCCTCGATGACTGGGTTCAATTCTCCGTTTGCAGAATCACTGGAATCAGTTCATCGCACAACTTTGCCTTGTCCAACATCCTAACTGCACCAAAGTTTTCAGCAAGAAGTCTAGTATCCTCTTCGCTTTCGTAATCGCTTGAAAGAGACATAGCAAAAACCCGTGCCCCAGAGAGATTCGCTTTCACGAACTGTGGATTGAATACTTCAGGCGACCAAATGCTGTGGCGTATAGGCCACTGCGCTGGCTTTTTTGAGTCCCGTTATGGCGTGGGCAGCATTCTGCAGGTCGAGAATTTCATCCGTTTCAACCGACGCGATTAACAGCTCCAAGAAACGGTCAACGATCGCCCGTTCAGCCTCGGCAGTGCGCGCTTCCCGTCTGCCTTCATCGGTTTCAAACAGAGCTTCGACGTAGGGCCTATGCCATTCCTTAGACACGGAATAGTCTTTGAAGTGGGCGCTATTTTGAGCGGGAGCAGAGTCATGACACTGAGCGGAGTATGCGGAGAGGCAAACGCTAGTAGGAGATTGCAGCTCAGGTTCGATACTATCGATGGATATTTGGCCCAGGTAGTGATGGTCCGAAGGGTTCTGCGTGGTAATCATTCTGAGTTCGCGGGTATTTTTTCTTCGCAGCATAAGAGCTCCCAACAGGAAGCAATATCATGGATCGAATGGGCGTTCTGTCCTGTTCAGCACACGTTGGAACAAAGGAATCGGAACGCGACCGCGCAATCTAAAACTAGGTCTTACGGATTAACCGAAAAGTTCGCTGTTAACGCCAATGGCTGGAATTTTGTGGGTTCCGGTAATTCTGAGCCAACAAATGGTCTGGACAATGTGGTAGTGACCCCCGGCTCTGTCGTATCCACGCCAGAACCTTCCACGTTGCTACTACTAGTTCTGGCGGCAGTTTGCGCCCCAGTTTTCTATCGCGCCCGTGGACCGATCACACAACTCAATCCTTGAAAGCAGGACGCGGAAACGGAGCGCTAGTGGGGCAGCCGAGAGCAACAATCCCGTTGCATGGAACAATTTGGGTTCACTGGTACGCCTCGAATATTCCTGAGCTCAGGCATCGGTGGAATGCGGCACAAGAATGCTATGAAAAAGTCAAGCAGCTTGGTTTGAATGTCGCCGAACCGCCTGAGTCGGTTTGATTTCACTTTTCCGATTACCGCAGCGTTAATCGGGCACTGAGTGCGATTACCTTATGGCGCTGCAGCGTCCCTGGTGATCTTTTTAACCTGGATTTACTACTCAGCGCAAATTCTGCTGTTCGGAGCTGAACTGACACACGTCTACGCTCTTAAATATGGTTCACGAAGGGAAGCCAATATTCTGCGGCAGTCGGGAGTTGGCTAAGTCAATCTTTATAAAAAGCCACTCGTCCGGTTTTGGCGTCTCCGAAATCAAGTCGCCTTTCGCAGTCCGTTGCCAGGGCGAAATGTCTACAGTTCGACAGTTCTCGGTACGATGACATATCTTCAAGGAATGTTTCTAGGAGCGAACCCATGGACAATCCATTCCCACGCCACGCTGCAAATCCTACCCAGCAGAACATTGATGCAATCGCCAAGCTTGAGCATGAGGCCCTTGGTCGAAGGACCATCACGGAGCGAGTTAGTGAGGTAATTACAAGTCTTGTCGGCAATATGGGATTCCTACTAGCTCAGTTGATTCTGATTTCCGGTTGGATCCTGGTAAATCTCCATGCGATCCCGGGGCTCAAGGCATTCGATCCATTTCCATTTGGCGTCTTGGCGCTCCTTGTTTCTTCTGAAGGCGTGTTTTTAACTGTCTTCGTTCTAATCAGTCAAAGTCGAATGGCTCGACAGTCTGACCGGCGCTCGCATCTCGGGCTGCAAGTTCAGCATGCTTTCTGAACAGGAACTCACAACAATCCTTCAGATGTTGCAGAAACTCTGCCAACACATGGGCGTGAACGTGGAATCCTCTGAGCAACAGGTTCAGTCGTTTACCAAAACAACCGAAATACACAAGCTCGCTAGTGAACTCGAAGACAAACTACCGGAGAAATAATAATGCCGCGGCTACTCGGAGGAATTATTGTTCAGGCTAAGAAATTGTGCGGTGTATGGGCAAACGACATTAAGTTCCTTTAGTCGTGATAACACGCTTTGTTGGAGGTCGAGAAACTTCCGACCAAAACTTTTGAGCGCACCGGCTCGAGACCGAACTTACTCGTGCAGGACAACACTGAGGAGGGAATCGTGGACTTGAATCTCGCCATTGTATTGGATGAAGCCCAGTTTCCTGAATTTGTTCATGAAGAAATTGACCCGGGACCGCGTTGTGCCAATCATCTCCGCCAGCATCTCTTGCGATACTTTGGGAAGCGCCTTGTGAGCATGGCCCGGCGCGCCATAGCGCGCGAGCAGCAGCAGAGTGCGCGCCAGTCGCTTTTCGCTGGAGTTGAAAAGTTGGTCTATCAGGTCCTCCTCGACTCGGATGTTTCGCGCAAGCATATAAGCGATGAAGCGGTCTGAGAACTCGTGTTCCTCATGGAGCGCGCGAATCATTTCGTCTCTCTCAATGACCAGCACACTCGTAGATGATATTGTGGTCGCGGTCACCAGGTAATTGGACTGGCCAGCAAGGCACCCTTCCCCGAGAAAATCGCCCGGTCCAAGGATTGCCACAACCGCTGCTTTGCCGGACTCATTAACCACCGTAAGCTTCGCACCGCCTTCCTGAATGTACATAACCTGCTTCGCGGGATCGCCCTGCGTGAAGACGGTTTCTTTTCCTCTGAACGTCACTACCTTTCTTCCCAGACCGGCCGAGTCGAGAAACAATTTCACATCGAAAACAGGGATTCCTGAATTCGCTTTTTTGAAGGAGGGAGTGACCTTCGCGAGTACAGCTTTGGGCGGCATTTGCGCATATTATAGCATCGATTTTGCTACCTGTTCACCATTGAACTCTCGCGTTTAGTCCTAAGAGTCATGAGAATACTAAAGACTGCTCGTTTTTGGGAGAACCTTGCGCGACGACTGGCCCACTTCTGATTTTCACCTGCCACATGAATTTCCGCGACACTGTACAAGAGTGAACAGCGTGAACCCTCGAAGGGCTCTTAGTATGTCGTGCGGGACGGTGAGAAAGAGCGTTACTGGTCGGGTCTTTGGGCAACCGTATAACTTCTAATTCCTCTCCCGGCGCACTTCAGAACGACGCACTCAATTTCGGACTAGAGGACTTTCATGATTCCACACTTCGATATCTTCAGGATGGCAAAGGGCGAATACGTTTGGCTAGAGGCGACAATGACTCTCGATGACGCGGAGGCGCGGGTTCAACAACGTGGAGCCGCAGAACCCGGTGAATACCTCATCTTCAATCAGAAAACTTGCGGCAGAATCTCGCTGAGAGTTGAGCATCGGGAAAAGTCTGGAAGCCAAATAAGACCGACCGCATGCCAAGAAAAGTGGGCCTAGCCTCCGACTTTACGGAGTGCTAGAGCCCAGGAACTCTCTCTCTTTTGACTGAATCATTCGATCTGATGAGGGGCGCTCCTTTTGAGCGGGGACGCGCCCCTCTTTGTCTCTCGTCAAGCAGTGGCAGCTAAAATGGTACGAACTTTAGGATTTTTTCCGACCGGAAATCCTCATTGACTCAAACTGTACTCACTCGCGTACATCACGATCGCCCTCGAAAGCCTGGAAGGGTACTCTAGGCCGGGGCGACTTGTTCGCCCGAAAGTATCGCCTCGGTCATCTCCCAGGGTCAAGAAATCTCCAGAAACTGTGCAGAAGCGAACAGCGCGTTGACAGTCGCTAGGATAATTTCCCAACGTACAGCTCTTTGCCGTATCAAGGAGGGACTAGAGTATGAAAGCTATTGGGGTAGCACTAGCGTGTGGCCTGTTGCTTATCACCGTCGGATCTTCTGCACAAGATACAACCAGCAGTGGCAAATCCAAATCAGCGGATAGGACGGTTACAGGTTGTTTGGCCAAGGGAGACAGCGCAAAGGAATTCGTACTAAGTGGCAAAGACGGTAGCACTTGGAACGTGAAAAGCGACCAGATAGCCCTGGCCGATCATGTGGGACACACGGTAACTGTCAAAGGCGTCGTCTCGAACGTCACAATGCATAACATGAAAGAAGAAGCCAAGGATGCGGCCGCAAGTGCTGGTGTGAACAAAGAGAACTCTGAGCACGGAGATATGCAAGTCGCTTCCCTCAAAATGGTGAGGAGTTCCTGCAAGTAAGATTTGCGGCACCACAAACCCTACAATATAAATCAAGGAAAGTATGAAGGCGTCTGCGGTAGCCGTGTGGCCTCTCTAACCATCCCGATTTACCGAGCGTACCCGAAATTTCTCGCGTTATATTCCCTGGCGAATTGTTATTTCGGGTAACCACAGGGCATGTAACATTGTTACGTCCTAAACGCCCACCCGGGATGTGCATAAGGAACTGGTTGCTTGAGGCGATGGGGTCATTGCAGCACTGTCTAAGTGGGTCGCCCGGCTTATTATGGCGAGGAGGTGTCACGCGGTAGAAATGGACCGCCGATAATGGTGTCAGGAAGCATCACCTCAAACTCACGACTGCACTTCAAACATTTCACCGATTGACGTGCTCTCAACCAAAATCCGGTGCGAGCGAGAATCTGGACGACCTGCTCCTGTTTGCAGCGACCACAGGAAACAGTCACAACGGTATAGGGCTGGTTCAATTGTGGCGAGGGCATAAGCGATCTCCCGCTGCCAAGATCTGGATGACCACGGGCTCGTCCGAAAACCGGATCGTTGTGAATCCCGCTTTGGAAAATCGAGTCACCGAAAATCACCGCAATCTAGAGCGATATTCTCAATCCTCGCACGACTCCAGCGAAGATTCTTCCCGCTTCGTGTCCTCGCCGCCACTTAGTAGCTGGCTGTGTTACGAGAGGACTTTGAGAGTTCGTGCCGCTGTCTCAAAATCTAACCGGCTCTGATCGGGACGGCCTTCCACACAATGGCCGGAACTCTCTGGCATGTCACCATTATCGGACCGGAGGTGCTTCAGATGATTCGGCCGCAGGGATGCAACCAGTTCGCGGCGGCTCTTGGACAGGAGCGGCTTACCGACATGAATCTTGCCAACACCCTGGAGTATTCTTTCCGGTGCCACACCTGCGAACATCATCAGCGGCCAAGTGAAATTGGGACCGTTCAATTTGCGGAGGCGGTAGAGCCACATGATCAAAGAGCCTACGCGCCAAGCCATCGGGCCCCACCAGCTGTATTGGCCCGGGCGCAAGTTGTGCTTCCAACATTTCATCAAAAGTTGCCATTGCAGGGGACTTAACTGGCGGGTGTGAGTCACGCCTGTCTGATGTTCCATGCGAGTGTCGTGTAGCGGAGTGAATATCGAAGGGACCAGAAAAGCAAATAGGCCGCGGCGCTCCATCTCATAGACGAGATCGAGCGTCTCCTGAACGTCCTGATCGGTTTCGCCCGGATTGCCGACCATTAGTGTCATCATGGGGAACCAGTTGTTCTGGTTGGCCACGCGCAAGCCTTCCAGAACAATGCTGGGCCAGTCGTCAATGGAAAATGGAACGCCCTTACTGGGCATGATCTGCCGGGCCATGCGCACGGAGCCAGTCTCAAGCCCGATCAAGGGGATCAAGGCCTTCTTTTGCGGATGAGAACTGAGTAGCGGCAGATGCATGGGACTCTTCGGGAGGAGAACTTCCGAGAGTTGGCGGATCAATTCCGGATCCACGACGAAAGGGGCCATGGTGCAGTGGCTGAGCAAATGATGTTCTACGCCCGGCGTATTGACGATTTCGGTGTAGAGATCCACCAGCGCTTCGCGGTTAGGAAAGAAAAACGGAGTGTCCGTGTGGACCTGGCCCCAGATAAACATGTCTTCGGTGGCCAAGGAGATTACTTTGTTGCCTTCTCGTACGTTGGCACGCACGGCAGCCATGATGCGAGCCTTGGGCATATCAATCTGTGGATTCAGGTCGGGGACACAGAACTGACACCGGCGACCGCATCCGGTAGTCATCTCCACGACGCCGAAAGTAGTACGCTTGTCGGGGAAGAGGATTGCGTCGCGCGAGGTGGGGTGTGCTAAATTGATTTTTCGCGGCAGCGTTCCTCCCGCAATTGCCTTCTGAAACAGCGCAAGAGCGTCTGCGGATTCACTGCGGCCTTCCGCAACACAGTCAACGCCCAGTTCCTCGAATGTGTTGGTTTGCGTGATCTGCCAGCCGCCTGACCCGCCCACCACCACCTGAAAATTCTTGCGGTATGGGCTGGATCGGATCTTGTCGAACATTGCCCGGGAGTAAATCGAATTGAGCGGCTCCTTCGACGAGCCATAAATAGAGGTGTAAACGCCTGCAGCAAACGTGACGCCCAGAGGGTTGTGCGTGGAAACGGCCACAACGCGAGTCTTGGGCCCGATGAATTTATCCAGATCGTCGGGAAAGCAGGCCACCACCTCGTCCGCGGCGTATTCGCGTAGCAGGGACTTTTCCAGCACGCGCACTCCGGCTGGCATGTATCGTGCCGTGCCGTCCTCGTTTCGCTCAACCTCGCGCCACCTGGGATACCTCTTGTTCAGAACAAACTCGAGCCACTGGGGCAGGGAGGCCAACGCCATCTGGATGAAGTAACCGGCATGGTCAATCGTTTCCGTCAAGGGTGCAGTGAGAACGATTAACTTGCCGCCGCTGGAGGAAGTGTAATTTGTTGAATCGCTTGCGAACTCTGCGGTTTGATTTCGACGGAGTCGTTCCGTCTCGGTAGCTGGTCGCATAAGAATTAATCCTCAGGGTTTCCAGAGTAGTGGTGCGGACGCTCAGGTGTCCGGGATTATACACTAGAAAGTGTTTAACAAGCGCTCATCGTCAGGTCCGCCAGATCCGCAGGTCCGCCCCAAGTGCTGAAGAACGGCGCGTTCGACGGCAGGTGGGAGATTTAGAGAGCTGAAAGGCCGGGGCAACTCGGCCTTCAAGTGCAAACCATTTCAGGCAGTACTGTCCGATTTCGACTTATCGGACCCTTGAACATCCCTGGTGAATCTATGCAGAACGTTTCATTCCCGGTTGAGGCCGGATCTGCCCATCCGTTGGGGAGTGAATTTCTCACTCGCTATCGCGACGACATGCGTCGCTTCGTGAAGGGCGATGCCGGAGTAGTGGGCGCTATCGCGTCGCGCCTGGGAGGTAGCTCAGATATTTACCAGGAACGCGGTGGGACGCCGTTGAATAGCATCAATTTCGTGACCTGTCATGACGGTTTTACCCTCAATGACTTGGTCTGTTTCAACACGGAGCACAACGAAGCGAACGGCGAAAACAACTCTGACGGCATCAGCGATAACCTCAGCTGGAACTGTGGTGTAGAGGGTGATTCCGGCGATCCCAACATCGACTCCCTCCGCAACCGTCAGATTCCAACTTTATGGCAATCCTGCTGCTCTCCCGTGGCGTTCCGATGTTTGTGTCTGGGGACGAGATACGTCGCTCACAGAAAGGTAACAATAACGCCTACTGCCAGGATAACGAAATCAGTTGGTTCGATTGGACTCTCGCGAACAAGCACTCCGAGCTGCTCCGCTTCTGTAGGAGCATGATGAAGATGCATGCCGCCGTCCGACGCGACCAGTTCTTCAACGGCTCTGTAAACGAGCGAGGTTTAAAGGACGTTTCGTGGTACGGCACGAAACTCAACAGCCCCGGCAAGAAGGGCTCGCCTGAAATCCTCGAGCAGTCCCTTGTTTCGCATGGAGATTTCAATTCCGGCCGGGCTCCGTTCCCACACTCCCATGAACCAGACCGCGTCAAAGCCATAGGAAGCAAGGGCGTCCCACTCCTCTTCTGGAACCGTGGCGAGATTCACCAAACTCTTGTATTTCCGGCTCACTTCGCCGAGTGCCTCCACTCGGCGAAGCGCTCAGATCAAGCCATAACACCTAATCGTCAATCGGAATGCGAACTACCTCACCCAACCCTGCGGTGGGATCAACCCCGTACCCAATGTTGGAGATATACAGTGCGCCATCCCGACCGAGCGCCATAGCAGTTGGGAACGTTAATCCGCAGGCTATGATCTGAGTTCTCTCGATCTTTCCGAAGCGCGATATGCGTAGAAGCCGTCCCGTGCCCGGGCTGTAGGGTTCACCCGAAAAGGTTTCGAGCAGATACAACTTGTTGTCATAGAATGCGATGCCGAGCACAGGGTTCAAACCTGAGATCAACGTTCGCTTCTTGCCGTTTGGTGTGATTTCGTACACAGCGGCGCCATTCGTGCTTGCACTGCCGAAAGTGCCGACGTAGAAGTTGCCATCATGAAAAGTGATGGCCGTCGGTACCGGGTGGTCCACCGACAAATCCATCACGCGGCTGATCTCGCCCCGCGTGGTCACACGCAAGAGCTGGCCGCTGTTCGCCTCGACGACGTAGAGATCACCACCAAGGGAAATCATGGTGTAGGGAGAACCGTCGGGCTCAAAGTCGCCGTCGGGAGCGGGCGGCGGGGGCTCCTGGACCGGGTGCGAACGGAAATAGGCGCTCAAGTCCGCAATAACTTCCCATGATTCATCGGGGTTGATGCGAACCACGCTGGAGGGAACCTTCTCAAAGAAACGTGGGCAACCTGCGAAGACAAGAGCATATAGCGTTCGACCCACAAAAGCGATGTCGCTTACGCCCAATGCGCTGTTGGTATTGTCCAAGGTGGAAGGAAGGCGGTCGGCCACAATCGTGTTTTGGCTGCCCACGCCGATGCGCAGAATCCGGCCGGTGTAGTCACTCAAGTATGGATCAAAGAGGGACGGTGGATCCGGCACACAAGCCACTGAATGAGCTCCTCCGGTTCCGGCCTCCGTTACATACAGGTGGCCATCGGGGCCGAACTTGAGTCCGCGTGGATTGAACAGACCGTGGGCCACGGTCGTGATCTGTGGGGAGGGACAGATTGGATTCTGTACAGTGTCTTCACGAATTGCTTCGTGCCCGACCGCGGTCGAAAGATTGTTCGCCAGCGGATTCCTGAGAGGGCAGGCACTGGTTCGAGGTTTATTTCCCGGATCAGCTTCTTGGGGTTTCTGGGCTAGGGCCACGGTAGCGTGGTCCGCCAGGGCAATAATGATGAGGGCCGGTATCAGTACAAATCGTTTCGACATTTGTGCGTCCTTTCCTGGGCCGAGGTAGCGGCCTGTGAATGAGCCATGATTTGTGGAAATCTGCGGGCGGGTCAATGGTGCCGGTCTGACCTTGTTCTGGAACGAGTCTCACGAACTAAGTGCTCGGTACTACGATATTTATGGGAAGGGACGAGTCAATTAATCGTAATGGTGGTAAACTACCGATCCAACCGAGGGGGGTTGCAACCATACCTCCGCCACATACAGCACCAGGAAAGTTAGTGCGATTTGGCCCCTTCGAGTTGAACCTGGAAACGGGAGAACTGCTTAAGCAAGGCACTAGGATCAAGCTGCAGGATCAGCCCTTCCAGATTCTCCGCATTCTACTTGAGAAGCCCGGCCACGTGGTTAGCAGGGAGGAGTTGAAAAACCGGGTCTGGCCAGCTGACACGTTCGTGGAATTCGACCAGGGTGTCTATAGTGCCATCCGGCGCTTGCGGGATTCATTGTGCGACTCGGCCGAGTCCCCGCGTTACATCGAGACTCTGGCGCGGCGGGGTTATCGCTTCATCGAGTCGCTCAAAGAAACTCCTCCAGCAGACTCTCCCGAGAAGATGCCTTTGCCGTTCCAGTTAGAGGAAGACTCCGCCACTAGTTCCCGGATCTCATCTCCCGATCGCGGCAGCGACGCCAAACCCTTTGTTAGATTCCCCCTTGGAAAACCAGCTCTGTGGATCACTGCTGGCCTGCTGATCTTTGCCGGGATCGTGGTTTCGCATGTGATGGGAAGAAAGGACAGAGTTGCCGACACCAAGACCGTAACGTTTCAGCGCCTCACTGACTTTGTTGGCTTGGAGGAATTTCCGGCAATCTCACCCGATGGCAAGACGGTGGCCTTTACGGCCGATACCGGCCCCAACCGCCAGATATGGTCCGCTTGATCGCGGGGGGTACGCCATTACAGATCACCAGGGACAACGCGGAACATCTGTACCCGCGCTGGACGCGCGATTCTGCTTCGATCATTTACTACACGGCGCCACCAGAGAGGCAGGCGCAGGGCACGTTGTGGGAGGTCTCCGCTCTGGGTGGAACACCACGCCAACTCGCCACCAGCCTAAGTGGGGCCGATATCAGTCACGACGGCAAAAAATTGGCCTTCTTCCGGTTGAATGAAAAAGAGCGAGTGGAACTCGTCGTTTCTGACCATGACACCACTCAGGTGCGGGTGCTGAGCGAACTCTTGCCTCGTTTCGAATATAGCTACCCTCGCTGGTCACCCAATGACCGGGACATCGCCTACCAGCGGGGAAGCCTGCTCTGGGCGGACGATATTTTTGTGGTACCGGCTTCTGGCGGCAGCCCTCGTCAGATTACTCAGGAGGGAGTCCTGTTGGGCGGGCTGTGCTGGCTGCCCGACGGTTCAGGTGTGCTTTATAGCTCCGCGCGGGGCGGCACCATCCTTTACCTGCCCACCATGCATCTCTGGTCCACTGGTGTGGATCGCTTCGCACCCAAACAAGTGACTTACGGAGAGACTTCTTTGCAGAGTCCGGATATGGGCTGCGGGGGAAAGCTCGTTGCTAGCCGTCTGCTCATCCAGTACCAGATCTGGAAGTATCCGGTGGACGGCACCGCCGTGGACAACGTTCGCCATGCGGTGCAGCTTACCCAACAAACAGGAATCGTGCAGACTCCCAGCGCCGCGCCTGGCGGCCACCAACTTGCCTACCTGTCAGACGAGGGCGGTCACGGCAACGCTTGGATCATGAATCTTGATACGAAAGAGACGCGACAGCTCACATTTGAGCACGATCCGAGAATCACCGTGGGCGTGCCAGTCTGGTCACCGGATGGAGCAAACATTGCCCTAGTCTCGACAAGGGATACCCCCAACTGGGACATTCTCGGTTTGTGGGTGATCAGTCCCGATGGAAGCAGCCTTCGTCGGCTCGCCGAGCAGGTTAGTGGCTTTGCCACCTGGTCCAGCAATGGCCGCTGGCTCTACTACACCAAGCAAAACGGAGATGCATATCAGATTCTAAAGACCGAAGTGGTGCGTGACGGATCCACCATCGTCCGCACAGACAATGGCTGGTCTTCGGCGATTGCCCCCGATGATTCCGCCCTGTACTACATTGTTCCATTGCTAAATGTGAATGGGATCCATGACCACGAAGTCCGCGTGGCACGGCCGGACAATGGTCCTTCGAGGCCGCTTGCCAGAATCGCCGGCAGCCGCGTGCCACACTGGCAAAACCTGCAAGCCATCATTTCGCACGCCGGAACCTGGCTAGCATTGCCCCTCAATGATGGAGTACGTACAAACTTGTGGTTGTTGTCAACCACGGATGGAACCCTGCGGAGGGTAACTGACTTTGGCCAGCGCCGGACATTCATTGCCCGCCGAGTGTCATGGTCCTCGGATGATCGCTATGTGTTCGCGGCGGTCGGCGACGGTGATGCCGATATTATTCAGTTGGAAGGGATTGTGCCATGATCTCCGGAGGGGATGGCGACAGCCTGCCGCTAGCGAAATAATAATTCGCCAGCCACAGGCTCCCGCTCTGTGGCTAGCCGTGATGAGAGACGATGTAGATATCAACCTTGCCCAATTTGTTCACGGGACACATCAATTGCATTTCCTTGTCCCAGGTGAGATCGCCCAGATCCAAGATTTTCAGATTGCCGAATGTGATGAAAATGCCTTGCGACCGCGCATTTTCAGTCTGGTCGACGGGTTGCGTTTCGGATTCTTTGCAAGCGGGATTTGGGTCGCCTGCGCCGTGCAGGGGACTTTGGATCAAAGCACCATCCGAACTGACGACAGTTGCATGCATTCGCAGAACGGGCAGGATGTCTCCTGGTTTTACCGTGATGTGTTTGAATTTTTGGGTGGCGAGCAATTCCTGATAGGCCGTCCGATTCTGAAGTGTGGATGCGACGCCGGTTTCGCGATTGTCGCCGTGATCGATGAAGGTGTCGACAGGAATGCGTGCCACCAACTGGGGAAGGCAATACGTGCCCGGCAATGTTGTTACCCGTGTTACGGGAAGCGGTCAAATGTGGTCATTGGGGAGTCTGGCCGTATTTGCGTCTTGCGGATCGAGGTGCCAGGTCCTAGGGTGGCCAAACGCCGCCGAGGCGTGTGAGCTCTAAATCCTGGAGGTGACCATGAAATTCCGTAGACTGCTACAACTTGCAGCCCTTTTCGCAGTGCCACTCCTGTTCATGGGATTCCGCGCGGAAAGTGGGGGCCACCCGCCGAAGGCCGCCACGAACAGCACATTCAATTCCGAGAACTCCTCCTGCAAGCCGGTCGGAGGCATGGCGATGACGAACTTCGGGGCGATTGATGCTGCGACCACCATGGGCAATGCCACAGGAGACTTGCAGGGGGCGGTCAGCGGAACGATTTTGGGTAACCCGCAACCGGGTTCGGGCAGTACCGTCGTGTTTCATGTTCAGCATCACTGGGTGACCGACACGGGAGATACAATCTTTTTCGATCCAGCCGTCGCGACAACCATTCCAGTCTCGCAGACCGTTTTCGCTATTGTGACCTACCCCGTGCACATCAAAGGCGGAACAGGTAAATTCGCGGGAGCGACGGGAGATCTCAGCAACATCGGCGAAGTCGATATCTCTTCCGGGACGGTGTTCCGATACACCGGACAAGTTTGCTTTGCTGAAGGCCACGAGGGGCGATGAAAGCGATGCTCATGACGGCTGTGAATCAGCCGTTCTCGTCGCAGGCGATAGCAGATCCGCAGCCAGGACCGGGGCAAGTACGCATCCGTCTGCACGCCACTGGTGTATGTGGCACGGATATCCACGTATGGCGTGGGGAATTGCCTGTGCCGTTACCGATTGTTCTGGGCCATGAGCCGGCGGGAACCGTCGACGCCGTGGGGCCGGGGGTGGGATCGCTGAGACGTGGAGATCGTGTGGGTGTCTCCTGGTTTCAGGGCGGTTGCGGCAGATGCGCTTACTGCCAGAAGAAAAAGTATAAGTTTTGCGCGTCGCCGAAGACGTGGATCAGTAACGGAGGCGGCTACGCAGAGTACATGGTAGCGGAGGCCGACGGCTGCACCCTGGTACCCGACAAGATAGCTTGGGACATTGCCGCGCCGCTTTTCTGCGGGGGCTTTTCTGCAATGAGCGCTTACAAGATCGCGAAGCCACAACCTGGCGAACGCGTCGCCGTCATAGGCATAGGCGGGCTAGGTCACATAGCGCTGCAAATCGCAAAATCGATGGGCAGCGTGTTGGTGCGGCTGACGGAAGGACGAGTCCGGCACCGTGCGGTACTTGTTCACGACGCTTAGCGACACCCGACATCCTGAATGGGTCCGAAAAACTTGCTTCGGTCACTTTCCCAGCTATAATTAGCCAACTTTTGCATTTCCGATGGTCCGCGACGGAGACTCAAATGGACTATAGCCATTGGAAGAGCCACTTCGAAGGTCGACTCCTAACACAAGCAGATGATGAGTACGCGGTGACGCGACGAATTTGGAACGGCATGATCGATAAGAAGCCGGCACTGATTGCGCGATGTGCGTCTGCTGCCGACGTGCGTGCAGGCGTGAAGTTGGCGCGCGCCGAACGGATGACGATCAGTGTGCGGGGCGGCGGGCATGGCGTGGCGGGAAACGCAGTCTGCGACGGCGGAATGATGCTGGATCTTTCATTGATGAAACAGATTAGCGTCGATCCAATTGCGCGCGAGGCGACTGCGGCGGCTGGTCTGCTGTGGGGCGAGTTCGATCGCGCGACTCAGGCGCACGGTCTGGCGACGACGGGAGGGCAAGTTTCCCACACGGGAATTGCCGGATTGACGCTCGGGGGCGGGCTTGGTTATTTGATGGGGAAACACGGCGCCACGTGCGACAACCTGCTGTCCGTGGACATAGTGACTGCGGACGGCGAAATGCTCACGGCCAGTGAAGAAGTGAACCGGGATTTGTTCTGGGCGATCCGTGGCGCCGGGGCAAATTTCGGCGTGGTAACCTCCTTCCGATACCGCCTGCATCCGTTGGGTGAGGTCTTTGCGGGAATGCTGTTGCACCCGCGAGAACGTGCAGCCGAGCTGATCGCTTTCCACCGAGAGTTTCTTTCCAACTCTCCCGACGAACTTGATACGACCGTCGGGTTTCTCAACTCACCGGAAGGTGCGCCACTGGTGGGTATTATTGCGGTGTATGCTGGGTCGGCAATTGAGGGGCAACGCGTTCTTGAGCCGCTTCGGAGATTTGGACCGCCGGTAGCAGACCTGATTCAGAGCATGCCTTACACGGCGGTCCAGAGCATGCTCGACAATGCCGTTCCGATCGGGGACCGCTACTACTGGAAATCAAACTTTGTCGACGAACTTGATCCCGATTTCGCTCGTGTTTTGAGTGAGGGCGCCACCGCGATGCCTTCGCCGCATTCGATGATTCTTCTGTTTGAAATCAAAGGCGCAATCAAGCGGGCTCCCAAGGATGTGATGGCGTTTGATCATCGAGATGCAGGATTTGAACTCTCCATTATTGCGCACTGGTCGGATGCTGATAGGGATGAGGAAAATATGCGCTGGGCCCGCGAAGTATGGTGCGCGTCCCAGCCGTTCGTTTCTTCGGCAGTGTACGCGAATCATCTAGGAGCGGACGAAGGACAAGCGAGGATCCGCGCGGCTTACGGGGCAAAGAAGTATGAGAAGCTAGCAAGCCTGAAAGCGAAGTATGACCCTGAGAATTTCTTCCACCTGAACCAAAATATCATCCCACAAGCGTCGCAAGCAGAATACGCATGACTACATGACTAGCTGTGGGATTAGCACAGTGAAGGGACGAACGCGGCGCTGAGAGGCGGATCATTTTGACGGCGCCATCCCGCACCTGAACGCGCGGGACGTCACTTTCCTCGCGACTTCGCGCGCGCCTCAATGTGTGCCTCGTTCCCGGAGCGGCTCAAAGCGTTTGCAATCGCGCTGTTCGATGCTGCTGTTTTCAAAGACCTCCCCTTTTTTGTTTGGCCATGCGCGCGGCGATTTTCTAGAACTCTTATGGTCAAAGAACTCATCGTGCCCATTGCCTTACGCACGAAGCTCACTTCAAGTGCAGGTTCATGATAAATCTATAAATCTGGCGCGCGTCGGTCTCCACGAGAAGCCCATTTCGTAGTGCCAAGTCCCGAGAAGCGCGCATCTCGTCAGTGCTTGATTTCCCGGCGACAAGCCGACTTCGCAGGAGTAATCCCACCGTGGAAGCCGGATAGTTTCCGGTTAGGCGACCATCCACCCCGAAGCCGCACATACGTGCCGTGTACAGCGTTTTCTTGACTGGCGTTCTGTTACGCTGTACCTTCACAGTGATACAGCTAGGTGATATGTTTTTTAGACTTACTCCAACGACGGGACAGCCTCTCTACCTGCAACTGATGCAACAAATCCGGCACTGCGCGGAAACTGGCGCCTTACACGACGGCGATCAGTTGCCAGGCATCAGAACACTTGCCGAAGAGTTAGTCGTCAGTCCCAATACCGTTGCCAAGGCGTATTCAGAGCTTGAGCACGAAGGGCTTCTCGAATTGCGCCAGGGCTCCGGGGCATTTGTCTGCGTGAAGCGCCGGACCCGATCCTTGGCGGACCAAGTACAGGTCGCACGTCACCGGATTCGAGACCTTATTGAGCGACTGCGGGAGGATGGCCTTTTAGATCAGGAGATCCGCCGAGCGTTCGAGGCAGAACTCCTTTATCCAGCTGAGATTGTGAGAAAGCGATGACGAACGAAGCCGTCATACTCACGCAGGCACTCACCAAGTCCTATGGGCACGCCGAGGCTGTCCGAGGACTGAGTCTATCGGTCGGGCGGAATCGGATAACCGCGTTTCTCGGCCGAAATGGCGCCGGCAAGAGCACGACCATCAAAATGCTGCTCGGTATGATCCGGCCTACCGCCGGTTCAGGGACCGTCCTTGGAAAGCAGATCGCCAATGCAGGAGAGAATCGTGAAGTGCGCCAGCGCGTTGCCTACGTCGCTGAGGATAAGCCCCTATATGGGTATATGACGGTCGAGCAGACGATTCGCTTTTTCAGTTCGTTCTACCCCGACTGGCGCAGAGATGTTGAAAGAAAGCTTCTACATGACTACGAGCTACCGCTACACCGGAAAGTCAAAATGCTTTCCAAGGGGATGCGAACTAAACTTGCCCTATTGCTAGCATTTGCTCGACGACCGGACCTGCTAATTCTAGATGAGCCAAGCGAAGGACTCGATCCCGTAGGAATTGAATATCTCCTTCAAGTTCTCGTTGCGCAGTCGGCTGACGGTGTTTCCATTTTCTTTTCCTCACACCAAATTGCTGAGGTTGAACGAGTAGCCGATCACGTTTGCATTCTTGAGAAAGGTCGTTTGTTGGTGGACGCGTCTCTCGACCAGTTGCGTCAATTTTATCGGCGGATTGATTTGGTCTTTCCGTTTCCACCGCCTGAGGGCGAGTTTCGCATTTCCGGGGTTGAAAGAATCCAAACCAGCGGACGCCAGATGAGCGTGTTTGCCAGCAGGAATGCGGAAGCAGTGATTGAACGCGCGCGCGACTTGAATGTCGTTGCCGTCGAGGTCGCCCCTGTGGGATTGCGCGACATATTCCTTGAGACGGTGAAGGAGAATTGAACGTGCTTTGGTACAAGGCTTGGCTTGAGACCCGATCTAGATTCCTGACCTGTCTAGCAACTCTCACGCTCTTCAGCGGAATCTTCGTCCATCATGCTCAAGGACTCATTCGCCCGGAATGGAAGTCGGATTTCAACCGTCTGTTGTTTGTAAATCAGCAATTCCTCGTCCTCATGTGGGTTTTGTCCGTTGTCCTTTTGGGAATGGGAGGCATCATTCGTGAAAAAGCGATTGGAACATCCTCCGTGACCCTCGCTTTACCTGTTAGTAGAGCGCGTCTCCTGCGTGTCCGTTTTGGAATGGGCGTTCTTGAGGCAATTGTGTTGGGCGTTGTGCCTTGGCTTGCAGTATTTGTCGTTTCGTCCTTTGCAAGAAAACCAATTTTGATTACTCAAGTTGCGTCGTATGTTCTGTTGTTGGTCGCAGGAGGCTTAGTCTATTTTGCGATGGCTGTATTGGTTTCATCATTAGTCTCCGGCGAATACACAGCTCCGGCCCTCGCCTTTGGAATAGTGCTGCTGGCCGCAATGCTGTTCGATACCTGGCTCCGGCAGTTCAACCTCTGGCGATTGGTGACCGGTGATTTTTCAATAGATAGAAGCACTTATCTTCTCTCGGAACATTTGCCTTGGACGGGCATACTTTCCAGCTTGTCTGTTGCTGTACTGATGCTGCTGGCATCGACCATTGTCGTCCAGAGACGCGAGTTCTGAAATCTACCAGATGCAGACCGAACTGCCCATCGAGACAAATAAATCCGGTGCTGTTGGTTCAGTGCATTTCGTACAGCCCGATCACATTGTCGATCGCTCCGCGAGTAACGGGCGACTCTGACCTTGCAGTCGTGGCACTGCTCTGATCATTGATCGGTGGCAAGGAGGCCACCGGGCAGAAGCCAAGTTCCAAAAGAAGGCGCAGTAGCACCAAATCCGTCCCACGTTTAGCCCGACCTGGAACCGGCAGCAGCGGCCACGTGAACGCTACATAGCTATGTGGATTCTTTCGTAGAAGACGATAAGTCCGCAGGAGTACGAGCACGCTCTTTGGGAGTGCGGAATGAGGACTTACCCTTCCATTTGTCGGATCCTCACGCGGCCCTAACGGCCCTAACCGCACCCTAACCGCCAACACACCCTAACCGCCAGCATTGACGGCTACATTGTGGAGGAGTAGATTCGGCCTAGTAAGCGAGACGGGCCGGTGGTTGCACACACCGAACCGCCTCTAACCTTCCAAATGGTATTAGCAACTGGTAGGCTGAGATCGATTCGGCTACCAGCATCGGGCGCCGCCTTCCCGAAAACGAGGGCGCCATGAATTTCCAACCTAACATTTCTATTTTCGAGCGAGACTCAAGCCATTTCTCCGTGCAACTCCTTGTTCAGGCACTGGAACGGAATGACCAAACAGATCTGACCGTTTTAGCGAAGTCTGTGCTGAGGTCTACTTACGACCATCTCTTCTTTAGCTACTCCGCGCGCACCACGGAAAATGGCCCGGCTATGTCGAGCCTCCTGATCTTGCAGTCGCAGCTTCGGGAACGCGGTGATGTGTCATGAATGAGATCGAGAAATCAGGATTTTTTCTTCGTCTCTGGACGTTCGCTACAAATCCGGTGCACTCTCTAACGATTTTGGCCAACTTTCGGATTGCCGACAATCCGCCCAAGGTCGGGCCTGCCGTTTCCCAACCAAAGTTCAGTTTGTCTTAGCTGAAAGCCATGCCAAGTCGGCCTGTAACGCCGAAGACGACTCCCGAAGATAGTGATGCTATCCTTCCCAATCGATAGGGGGCTTGGTGTCAATAACCCGTCGCATTTATGTTAGCTTGCCTGCAGACCCTTGGCTACCTCCCAACCTGAACGAACTCAAGTGGGGCATTGTTGAGGAGGTGGAGAAACTTGGCTATACGCCCGAGATCTTCACCAATCCCAAGGGGAAACCCGGCCTCGCCTCACCAAAGGCTTGGAATCCGCGCGATGCGGACGAGATTGCCCGGCGTTGCGTCGGAGCTGCCGTTCTCGGAATGCCGCGCTGGAACTTTCAGGATGCGGAGGGGCAGGCAGTCCAGCTACCGACCGAGTTCAATCACTACGAGGGCGCACTGGCTCGCACCCTAGGTTTGCCAACGCTCGTTCTCGTACAACGGAGTGTCCGACGCCGCGTCGTCTTCGACATGAGTTTCGGTGGGTATGTGGGCGAATTCGACGCAGCTGCTGACCTGGGGTGGCTCCACACCGACGAATTCCGGGTGCCGTTTTATTACTGGAAAAACCTGCTTGACGAGCGGCGGGACATTTTTCTGGGCTACTGTAGCAGCTCCGAAGCAACAGCCTCGTCGGTCAAACGGTTTCTGTTGAGTTTAGGGGCGAAGGTCCTGGACTGGCAAACGGACTTCATTCCAGGAAGAACGATTCTCGACCAGATCGAGCAAGCTGCTTCCCGCTCGCTTGGCGGCATTTTTCTGTTTACGAAAGATGATGACCTTGTGGACCAACGTCAACGTGAAACAGCCGCGCCGCGTGACAACGTCGTCTTCGAGGCTGGCTACTTCATCGGACTCAAAGGAAAGCGAAATGTGCTGATCATTCGTGAATCCGGTTCTAAGATGCCGGCAGATCTCGGTGGGGACATATATGCCCCCTTATCCGACAAGACGAACATCGCCCCAATTGAGAGAACTCTTTCTGCTTTCATGGGATCACTCTGACAGCCCGGAGTGACGCGTGCAGGGCCAACTGAAGGCCCAATGAGACAAAACAACGCTTGTATCTGATGCGGCGGCAAGCGCGGCGTGTGGAATGCCAGTGCCGCGTGATCCTCAGTCGAGCCAGTGCTGGAGGCGGATTGTGTGGAGATAAGAACCCACGAGTTCTTCCTTCCGGCTCGTTAGCCTGGCTGCGAACATCTTCGGGACTGGTGTGTGTTCCGGCGGAGCCGCCGGTGAAGCTGAGCACGACTTAGCTAAAATTCAGCCGGCCCGAATTGCGCTCGGTTACGCGTTGTATCATTTCCACCATAATCCGCCGGGCTAAGTCGCTGGTACACTCCGTGGAATTGGAAGGGCTGATATGGCACTAATCAAACTACGCAAACGAGGCTGGCGAGGATGTGGAACTGGGACTGACGAACGAGCAATTGCTTGATGCGGTGTTTGATATTATCCGGCGCGTTTCAGAGTCTACCACTCACGGTACAACACTGACTCAGGCTAAAGCAGCTGGGCGGTAGTAAATTAAAATTGGCAAATAAATGCGACACGGAACTACGGGCGACTCCCCGAAAATGATCCGAAAGATTATAGGAGCAGTTCTGAGCACGCACTACCTGCATCCCCATTCGAAATCGACCGACCCATTAAACTCTTTCCAAACATCATCACGCCCCGCATTAGGGCGCAAGAGGGCGTCTTTGTTGTTTGTCAAGAACTTGAGCGCCCGCTTAATCAAGTGCTTCCCGCCAACTGGAAGGTAGAACAACACTTGATCAAGGCAGAAAACAAACCGGGTCTTCGCTATGAGCTATTTCGCCTTGGTGTTCACTCGTCATCTTTGTTCCCTGACTTAGACGGGCTGAGTGCGCGTTTGAAATGGCAGCACGAGGTGCTGCCTTTTGTCCCAGATCAAGAGCCCGCCTTGAAACAATGACCCACGCCGCGCATACCGGGAGTCGATTTCGGCGGATGTCTTGGAAAGGCTAAGCTGCCCTAAGCATGGGCCCGGCTTTTCTTTTGCCCACAGCTGCGGAACCGTCAAGTTCGGCGAATTCACACCCGCGATTTCAACGTATCTGATCCACGCGACCGGCAATCGGGCCATTCCGGACTGTGGCTCGCCGCCTGGGGGCTGATCGCGACGGCGCTGCTGAGTTCTTCACGCGTCGCGCAGTTTTCTGTGATGCACGAACACGCGCCATGGCCCTCGCAGCACAAGAACGGTTATGAAGTTTTCGGACGTACGGCGTCGCTGATGCGGATGACGCCCTCGCTCAATATAAGGGCACGCAGGCCTCCGCGATGGATCAGGCTGCTCATCACGCCATGTTGCGTGAGGTCGTCCAAATGCTTGCACCGCTCGCAGAGACGCGTGCCGCGCATGAGCACGGAGCCGACCCAGAATTCACGGTCGACGAGATGATTGAGCGGGACACTGGACGTCACAATGTTGCGACGAGTGTCCGCAGCGGCGAGCTTGATCCCGAACCGTTCCCCCGCGGCGTTAAGCACGCCGCCGAATAGCGCCTCGACGGCCTCAATCTCGATCAGCGTGACTTCGCGCCCGCCGTAGCTCGACTTTTGCGAATAGAACCCGGTCCCGGCGAAATACCGATCGCCCTCGAGCCCGCGTCCCGGGAACGCTCGCACTTCGGTGATCGACTGCATCGGTGCCGACGCTTCCGCCGCGAGGTGGATGGAGACGACGTGGCCTTCCCACATGCCACGATCCTAGCACGCTCCACGGCATGTTATACGGGGTGGTCGCCATCCATGGCAATGTTGTCGCACCGCTAAAGGGTAACGGGGAAATCGGAGATTATTTGGTAAGAGAGGAGTTGCCGACTGTCCGCGAGCGATCAGGCCGTTGCCAGGGCTCGTGCTTTCCTTGGCAGGAACAAGACGAGCGTCGCCGATATGAATAACGGGACGCCAGCAATGGCCAGGCCTACGTAGGGGTTCCCCGTTCTCATGGCGGTCGCCCCGATCATATACGGTCCGACCAGCTGACTGAGATTACCGATGGAATTAATTAAGGCGATGCCGGCCGCCGCCGAGAATCCCGTCAGAAACTCGCTGGGCAACGCCCAGAAAGGAGCAATGCAGCTATAAACACCAATCGCAAGGAATGTTAAGAGGATCACAGAGTAGAACGGGGAACGAGTTGCGCCCAGCCGGGCGAGAGCTATGCCTGCAATAATGGCGGGGAGCGCCACATGGTACCGACGCTCGAGCTTGCGATCAGAGCTGCGGGAAATCAGGATCATCGCGGCGAGGCCCACGAGGTTAGGAATTGTCAACAAAAGTCCGACTTCGCTATTGGAATAGCGACTGGAGAGTGATTTTACCAACTGTGGTGCCCAAGAGGTCAGCGCAGATGTACCGATCGTCAGGCCAAAATAAATCAAGATCAGATACCACACGCGGCCGCTTGCCAAAGCTTGCAACACTGAGTATTGGCGCTGCTGCAATTTTTGCTGTTCTTCCCGTTCCAATTCCACTCGAATCCACGCCTTCTCATCTGCGGTCAGAAACTCGGCTTCCTGGGGGCGGCTCGGCAGAAGAAAGTAGGTGAGAAAGCCGAGGATTATGGCGGGAGCTCCCTCCAAGATCAAGAGCCACCGCCAGCTGCTGAGGCCGAGCCAGTGCACGTGATCCAGGATGAGAGTTGAAACCGGCGACCCCAGGATGCTGGCGACAGGCAAGCAGGTGAGGAAGAGCGCGATGGCCTGTGCCTGTTCCCGCTGGCGAAACCAGTACGTGAGATACAGGACGATTCCGGGGAAATAACCCGCCTCAGCGAGCCCCAAAAGAAAGCGCATGATGTACAGCTGATAGACAGTGTGGACGAAGCCGGTCAACGTGGCCACAATCCCCCAGGTAATCAGGATGCGAGCAATCCAGATGCGAGCTCCGATTTTGTGCAGCAGCAGATTGCTGGGGATCTCAAAGAGGAAGTAGCCGACAAAGAAAATTCCGAAGACCAATCCAAACTGCTGGCTGGTGATGGCCAGCTCTTTGTTCATCGTCAACGCCGCGAACCCAATGTTGATGCGGTCGAGGAAGCCAACGATGTAAAGGAGAAAAATGAAAGGGATGATCCTGGTCTGCACTTTCCGAATGGTCTTCGCCTCCATCGGGCTTGAGGCGACTGCCAGGCCGCCTGTAATCCTCACTCGAGTGATTGAGTCCGACAAAAAGTCTCCTTAGCGGCGCGGCATGTCGGTCGCAGACGTGGAACCGTTGCGGAGACTGTATGCCCCGAGGGGATATGGGTCAAGCTCGCCCACCGCCATGACCGCGATGCCCAGAATGCCGGTCGATTCTGTGTCCTCCTTGTCACACAATCATTCCAACAGCTTTACGGGTCGCAATCCGGATTGCCGACATTACCGGCCAATCGCTGCCCGTTCTCATGGTGTCTAGGATGATGGACGTTTTGTGGAGTGACCTGCACATGACGCACCAGAGCAGATCTTCAAAGAGCGGCGATTCTTTTTATCGACCTTTCCGCACCGCCTGAACTCAAAAGATCTTAGCCGGAAGCGGAGATCCTTCCTCATGAAACAAAAATCCGACTGAAAAAGAATAACACTTCTCAGAAAAACCTCTTTTAAAAAAAGAGATTAAAAATATTGGCCGGTAATAAACGACAATCCGGGAGTTGGTCGCCGGACTCTACTTCATTGGCCGCGAATCTTTGATCAGGATGTCCACGAGTCTCCTGGCGCTATCCTGCCAGTCGGGGCCGGTGGCTACGTTGGAGACGCCAATCAGCGCGCGAAGCAAGTCGAATGGCTCGAGGTCTTGGCGTATGTCGCCGCTCTTCATGGCAGTCTTCACGAGTGCATCGATTGTTCCCGTAACCTGAACTCGGGAAGAATCGTACAGCCTCGAAGGACCGCCGCCGACGCTATTCAGCGCCGATACAAGGATAAGCCGATGTTCGTTATTGTTGCGCCGGAGCCACTAATAGTCTAGAGCCTATTGACATCAGTCATTACGATAGGTTATGGTCTATCGAGATATATGCAAATAATAGGATGTGACCTATGAAAAAAGCCCGACTTGCTTCTCAATCCCGCGCGCAACTCGATGAACGCTTCCGGGAACTTGGGCCTGCGGACCGCTATGCCGCGCCCGTTCGCGGGTGGATCAAGGCCATCCGGGAGGCGCTCGGCATGTCAATGGCGCAGCTGGCGAAGCGGCTGGGGATCAAGCAACCCTCCCTGGCGGAACTCGAACAATCCGAAGCAAAGGCCACTATCGAACTGGCGACACTGCGGCGCGTGGCCGAGGCGCTCGACTGCACTCTGGTGTATGCGCTTGTGCCGAACAAACCGCTGGAAAGCGCCATCCGCGACCGCGCGCGCGCGTTCGCGCGGCGGCGCCGGGGGCCAGTCGAGCATTCGATGTTGCTGGAAGACCAGAAGGTGACTGCGAAAAACGCCGAAGCGCGGCTCGATGAAATCGTGCGCGAGACGAATCCGCGGCTATTCTGGGATTAGCGCATGAGCGACCCTTTCGTCTTGGTGTCGTCAAGCAATTGGCGCAGCGCCGCGGGAATTTCATAGCACGCAATCCCGAGATTGCGTTCGCTCGTCCTGAACTTGCCCGCCCAGCGCCACACCTCCCCGAGCATCCTCCAGTGCAGCTCCTTGATAAATTTCTCGCTCACCGGATCACGAGGGCGGTTGTGTGCCCAATCCTGCGCGCGCTATGTTCTCCTGCTCGGCTTCGTTCAGCTCGCGGCGATAGGTGATATGCGCGGGGATCAGCTCACGCTTTTTCTCAGCCGTCAGCGGCGTAGCATCGTCCGGCTCCTCGTGGATCGAGCACAAATCATACCCGCCCGACGAGGTCGCTGTGCGCTTTCATCACCGGCTGGTGCAGATTCATGCCTTTCCGAACGGCAACGGTCGCCATGCCCGCCTGACGGCGGATCTTCTGGTGATGAGGCTCGGAGGTGAGCGGTTTTCGTGGGGGAGCGCCAACCTGCAGGATGCAGGCGCGGTGCGCAATCGGTATATCGCCGCTCTGCAGGCCGCTGACAATCACGACATCAGTCCGCTGCTGGCATTCGCGCGGTCATAGAATTCCCGTCAAGTATCGGCGGAGCAGGGAATTGCAGAAGGGTTGTACGCGGGTATGTAAAAGGACTTGTAGCAGCGGAAAAGCAGACGAGTGCGAAAGCACAGGCCTGCACGAAAGGACTTAATGGCTGACTGCCGGGTAATAAAGATTGTCGTAAAAAAGAGAGGCCGATACTGTAGGGCGTATTCCTTTGGAAGGTCTGGTTAGTGCCCAACGCTCGGACCCTTGAGATCTGTCTCCGAGCTTTGCTTCGTTGCACGCGCGTGCCCGCGCGAATTTCGCAGAGGCAACGCGTAGCACGCTAGATTTGGGCACTTTAGGCGGCCCGTCGCACGGCGACCGATTGAAAGAGCTCGACATTCGAAAAGAGAGTCCTTACTATTCCCTAGCTTGACGAGGGACATGTTCGCGTCGCGTTTGAGACGACAAAGCAACACGTACAACCCACTGAGGGCCAGCCATCGGAACGCCAACACATCCCCGTAAACCGCTGCAAGCGAATTCTTTATTTCGCTCGGAAATGAACGGGCAGGCGATTCAGGCAATAGGAACCGCTTTTTTGGTTCTCTTTAGCATCGTAGGGCTCGCTCTTTGGGGACTTCCTTATTACTACGACTTTATGGTCCAGCAGTTCGGCTGGACACGCGCGCAAGTCACCTCCGGCAACGCGTTGAGCAAACTCGTGGTTGGCCCGCTCTTTGGCTTTGCAGCAGGGTGGCTTGTGGATCGCTTCGGTCCTCGCCGGCTGATGATGGCAGGGATTCTGATGGCAGGTGCGGCGCTGATCGGGCTGGGCAGCGTGTCGACTCTCGGAATGTTTTATTTCTTCTATTTCTTCAACGCGTTGGGCTATGTCTGCGGCGGTCCATTACCGAATCAAGTTTTATTGACGCGCTGGTTTGAAAAGTCACGTGGCAAGGCGATGGGAATTGCGTACCTGGGCATAGGAATGGGCGGAGCCGCGGTTCCTTGGATCTCCCATTTTCTGGTGGAGCATTTCGGGTGGCAGGCAGCGCTGCGCTCATTGGGATTTCTGGTCATCATAGTTGCATTTCCATTGGCATTCTTTGTGAAAGAGCCACCGGCCTCGCTCCGGCCAGCCCGGGTCAACTCCAGCGAGCACTGGAGCAGTGCCTTTAAAAGCGTTCCTTTCTATCTGCTGATCGTTGGGAGTATGTGTTCCATAGCCGCTGTCAGCGGAACGCAACAAAATCTTAAGCTTTTCCTGACCCTCGATGCGCACTACGGGCAAGGACAGGCGGCACGGATATTGTCACTCGTACTGGCCTCAAGCATGGCGGGCCGTTTGCTCATGGGCTGGTTAGCAGATCGATTTCCGAAAAAGTACGTCATGCTTTTGATCTACCTGCTTGTTGCAGGAGCAATTCCATTCCTGTTTGTGACCGGTTCGCCGGTACTGATGTATGCCTTTGCGATTCTGTTTGGAGTTGGGCTCGGCGGCGATTATATGATCATCCCGTTGATCACCGCGGAGATCTTCGATGCGCGATTGCTTGGCAGATTGTTGGGAGTCATCTTGACGGCCGGCGGAATCGCGGAAGCTGTTGCTCCCTGGATCGTAGGCCACATCCGGGATGTCACCGGCAGCTATTCAAACGGGTTTCTTTTCTTAATAGCGATGTCCTTGCTTGGCGCAGTGGTGGTTGCATTCCTACCGAAGCAGGCGGTGCGGGCGTGAGCACAATTCCGATCTTGCGACTCGGCGCCGTCAAGGACGTGCAACGCCTTAAAGACCATGCGCACTCCCTCGGCCTGAACGTCCCATGTGATCGCGAATTGCTCGCCGGGCCGGAGTCTCCTCTGCGCTGGCCGCTGGACCGAGGTGGATTCAAGTTCGGCAATCGGATCGCGGTCCAACCGATGGAAGGCTGGGACGCACTTCCAGATGGTAACCCGAGCGAATATACACTGCGTCGCTGGCGGCGATTCGGGAACAGCGGAGCGAGCCTTGTTTGGGGAGGAGAGGCAGTAGCTGTGTCACATGAAGGCCGGGCAAATCCGAATCAACTTGTGATTGCGCCGCACACTCTTGCCGGTCTAGCGAAACTGCGAGCCGCATTGCTCGAATCCCATCGAGAGACGACTGGGCACGATGAACCGCCTTATGTCGGATTGCAGCTTACTCATTCAGGCCGCTACTGTCGCCCGAACGCTTACGATCGGCCAGAACCCAGGACTCTCTATCACCATCCGATTCTCGATCCCAAGGTTGGGCTGTCTGCGGATTCTCCTGTGCTGACGGATGAACAGATCGCCATCATCGTCGAGGACTTTCATCGGGCAGCGCGTGCAGCCAGTGATTTGGGATTTGATTTTGTCGACATAAAACACTGCCATGGATATCTCGGCCACGAATTTCTGAGCGCGCATACACGCCCGGGAAAGTATGGCGGTTCTTTCGAGAATCGCACGCGCTTCTTGCGAGAGGTCGTGGAGGGTATCCACTCGATCGCGCCTGGACTACAGATTGCCGTGCGTCTCTCCGCGTTTGATACAGTACCCTTCCGGCCGGATCCCAAGACATCCTCACCCGGAATGAAGGGAGTGGGAATTCCCGAGCCGTATGAGCATCTGATCCCGTACCGCTGGGGTTTCGGGGTAAACCCATTCTGTCCCACGGAAATAGATTTATCCGAGACGAGACAATTCTTAGCTCTGCTGGAGGATCTGAAGATTTGGCTAGTCAACCTCACGGCCGGAAGTCCCTACTACAATCCTCACATTCAGCGCCCTGCTTTCTATCCACCTTCTGACGGCTATCAGCCACCTGAGGATCCGCTCGTCGGCGTGGCGCGGCAGTTGGAGATGGCACGAGGGTTAAAGCCCCAATTTCCACGATTGATTATTGTCGGAACCGCGTACAGCTATCTTCAAGACTTTCTTCCACATGTTGCGCAAGCGGTCCTTCGCGAAGGATGGGTGGACTTTATTGGCATGGGGCGGATGATTTTGTCTTATCCCGGACTGTTGCTTGACGCGTTGGAAGGGCGCACCATCCAACACCGGCTGGTCTGCCGAACTTTCAGTGACTGCACGACCGCACCGCGCAAAGGCTTGCCTTCGGGCTGCTACCCGTTGGACAAGTATTACAAAGACTCCGAGCTTGCCGGGAGATTAAGATCAGCCAAGGCGAAGCGATCATGAGCGCTGCATCTCCCTTCGATCGACCGCGGGCGCGTCGCAAAGTGCACGGCATTGCGGCTGCCCTGCTTCCATTCGAGAGCGATGGTCGCGTTGCCGTCGACGCGTTTCAAAAACACCTATCAGCCACACATCACGCAGGATTAGAAAATGCGGTGAACATGGACACGGGTTATGTGAATTTCCTCTCGGATGCGGAGAAAACGTGTGTCTTGCAGTGGACCCGAGAAGCCCTGGGAAAAGATGTGCCATTCGTGGCCGGCGCTTATATCGAGGAACAGACCAACCGGATTGTTGAACTCTATCGTAAGCAGATGGATGCCATCGTCGCATTCGGCGGCACGCCGATCCTATTTCAGACCAGCCAGCTCCAGGGGAAGTCGGCAAAGGACAAAGCCGAAATTTATCGGGAAACGTGCCGCGGGTATCCGGGTGTTTTAGCTTTCGAGTTAGGGCAAATGTTCGCTGCTAATGGGGAAATTTTTGACTCCGAAACGATCTTACGTTTAATGGAGATTCCGGAGATCCTGGGGATCAAACACTCCTCTCTGGATCGTCTGGTCGAGCTCGAGCGCTTGGCGCTGCGCGATGTTCACCGGCAAGACTTCCGTATTTATTCGGGCAATGATCTTGCCATCAATATGATTGAATACGGGTCTGACTATCTGCTGGGACTTGCGACTTTTGCTCCTGAAAAATTCGCGGAGCGCGATCTGCTCTGGGAATCGGCCGATCCCAGGTATTTTGCTCTGTCGGATTCACTGCAGCATTTGGGCAATGTGGCATTTCGCGAGCCAGTGCCCGCCTATAAGCATTCGGCTGCCGTCTTCCTTCACCTGACGGGGAGAATCCCCAGCAACAGAACCCATCCGAATAACCCGCTGCGTCCCATCTGGGAGGCGGAACTGTTACGCGATTGCGTGCGGCGCTTAGGCGGGTAGACACCCTCGGATGGACGCGGCGGCTGGCTTGATATTCCTGTCCCTCGCCAAAATGCTGGCCGGCGCGAATGCCTTTGAAATCAGCGACATTGTGCAGCGATGCTAGTTGACGTTTCCAGTGGGTGAGTCCCGCCGGTGGCGCTTGCTCAGTTGCCACCGTAGTCATGCTCGACAACGCGAAGGGTGACCAACCCGCTGAAAGCTCGGGTGTAAAAGTCTCCGTTGACTGGGGGAAAGCCCAGTCAGATCCGCCAGGGAGGCAAGCAAATCGAATTTCAAGACCGCCGGTTTCAACCGCTCACCCACTCCTGCGCTTTTTAATCTTAACGTATTCTGCAAGCCACCGGCCACTTCGCCACGCTGCGGATTGGAACTGCTACGGGTCGGCCTAGCTTGTGGCAAAACGGCAGCAGCGCCCTCCAGCTTTCCCAAGGTGACAACCTTAGAAGCCAGATTCGAAGGCGAAAAGCTTGCAGCCTTCGATATGGCCGGCGTGATCTCTGCTATATCCTCGAAGCACGCTTCGGAACCGCGATGGGACGCAATGTAAACAGAAAAGCGCCGGAAGCATTGTGGCAACTTCTCGGCGCTTTTCGTGCATTACGCGTTTTGACAAATACGGGGTTAGTGGTCGGCGCCCGTGTGGGCAGCGAGCCAGTTCACGGAGTCGACCAGCGCATTGGCCTGCAAAACTAGCGCCCGTTCCTCACCGTCGCTGATCCGTTGGCCGTGGAGCTGCGCATCTTCAAGGCGATTCAGCATTCTGGCCGCAAGCGCGTCGCGGAAGATCGTGATGAGTTGCAACCGGTTCTCGAGGCTGTTGTAAGTTGCATCATCGCCCGCAAGAGCGGCCGTGGATATTTTCAAGCTGGCCAAACCGAGTTCACCCACTGGAGCGTTGATGCGCTTGTAGGCGCGCGCCAGCTCTACGAACTCGTCTCCACTCTCGCTAACGCCTTCAGGCAAAGCCCAGCGCTGCAGATCCTCTGCAAGCGCGCGGCCCTGGCTCTGATAGTCGTCCCGCAATCCGAGCAAACCGAGAAGTGTGGGGCGGATGTCGGTGTGGTCGGACCAAACGGAATTAGTGACTCCCTGGTTCTGCACCCCCGGACCAGCAAGCGCCAGGAACGTAGTGTTGATTTCCGGGGCAACGCCGCCATGATTCCAGGCGAAGGCCGGATTCACGCCGACGTTGGGAGATCCGCGAGAACGTCTGAAAGAAATAATCAGGATCGCCGAACATCACGAAGGTGGGGGTGCGCAGCGGATCACCGGTGATCATGTGCAGCAACTTCAGCTCAACAGGGTCCGCCAGAAAACGAGTCAGCATATCGGTGTTGCCGGTCCGGGGATTGACAGCCGTGAGGGCGGCAGTATCGCGTTCGAACTGGCGAGCGATGGCGGAGTTGCGCGCGGGCTGGCCGCTGATATAGAAGACCGGCGCCATGTCGAAGTGAATGTCGAACGGAGTTTTGGTGAAATCCAGCGTGGGATCTTCCTGGCCTAGTAGAGCCTGAATGTTGGTCAGGATTTCGCCCACGGTGTTGGGGCCGGTTGAGCCTGGCGTGTAGGTGCAAGGAACGGTGACGCCATCACACCCAGGATTGAGCGGCGGGCCACCGGCGAAGTGATCGCCTTCGTCAGCGGTCAGAATGAAGAGAGTGTTGCTGGGATTGATGCCGTCATTGGCCAGGCGGGTAAAGAACTTGTCGAAAGCGGCGTCGGCCGCAGCGAGCTGCTGTACATAGCCGGCTTCGCCCGGACCGAAGGCGCGGAAAGGAGACGTGTGACCGTCATGCGCGTCAGAGATGTAGGAGTAGGTGATGGGCACGCCGTTCTCTTGCATCGTGGCGGTGTACGCAAGCGATTGGGCGGCGGAGATGCCGCCAAAGCCTGGGAATCCTGTGATGGGGTTGCCGAAAAGATCGTTCAGGCCGCTCGGAGCGATTACCGGCACAACGTATTTGTGACCGTAGAGGGCGTTGAAGCCGACGTAACCGCCGGGCTCGTCCGGCAGGACATCGGGCTTCTGGTTACCAGCGGTGCACACGACATCATTGGCAGCGCAGTGGATCGCGATGCCCACGAAGTCTTTGGTAGCCTGGCTGGAATTGCCGGCCGCTTCGATAGCTTCGGGCGAACCGGGACCAAAAACGGTAGTGATATCAGCGCCGGTATTTTCCAGTTCCATGTTGGCGATTGAAACGGCGCCGACGTTGCAGCCCGCGCGGGTAAAAGGAACCCAAGGTGCTGGAGCGTTCTTTCCTGCCGGGGTGAGTAAACTGAACGTGGGATCGGCTATCGGGTCGACGATATCGGTCCAGTAGGTGAAGGACGTTGTAAATGTCGAGCCAAGTCCGTCGGAACTAGCGGGGTTGAAATAGTTGAAGCTGTTGGAAACGGGTTGCCCGTGGCGCTCGCCATAGACACCGGTGAGAGCAGTAATGATGTCGTCGGCGGTGTGCGCGATTAGAGGGGTGTGGTGATTGGTGGAGAGGGTGCCATTGTTCACGAAGAAATTCAGGAGATGGGGCATTTGCTCCAGGTCCGAGGGAACGTTCGGGTTGTCACGGGTGAAGTGAACGTTGTCGAATTGAATATAGATGACGTGCTTGATCTCTCCGTGCGCCGAGCGCAATGTGCAACCGTTGGCGGAGCTTGCTTGCGTTTGGGGAGCGGCCGGACGTGGTCGGGCCGCTGCCGTCGTTGGAAGTAAACCCGATGCCATGGGCACAAGGGCGAACGCAACGGACACTCCGGCAGCGACCGTTTTGCGAATCGCCAACGTTCCTTTGCGCAAGCTTCGTCGCGTAAACTTCAGAATCGCCCCAATGGTTCGGTCCATAGACACACCTCCTCGAAATAGACTGCGGCTGTCTTTGTATTACCGAGGATTGAGGGGTGGGTTACAGAGAGTGTAAAAGTATTTGAACAATTCGCAACAGAAATCAGTTGGGTCGAGCCGGCCCGGGCGTGTCTCGAAATAGGATTGTGGGCGTGGCTCGTCAGCTGCCTCACTAACGGGACCGTCTCTGGCCCTTCATGGTCGGTAACAGCCACGGTGCCGAACCTCGGAAGTCAGCCCTGAAGGGCTAATTTAACGAAACTGAAATGTCTCGGTCATAAGGCAGAAAATTGTTCTGATAGCATGAATGGCTTCCGCCATTCCGTGGCCACGAACGCTTTGACATTGCAAGGTGCGGCGAGGAAACTAGTTTGGCGGTCCATAGCGAACCGGCAATGGACTTTGCAAGGTGCTGCATCATCCCGCGGTGAGCAACCTACGCGATCGCCAAATTCTCTGGAAGCCGCGTTGCGGGCATTGCGCTGAACACAAGGGGGTTCTTTCTTGCACGAACCAAGTGGAACAGGGGCTTCTATGCAGACTTCCCCAATCGGTGAATTGCATGCGGACGAACCGAAGGACTCTCCAGGCGCCCCAACTCCCGTCACGCTGCCATCGTCGGAAGGCCCCGCTAATCCGCCAAATCTCACCCTGGAGTCGCCCGAGCTATACATCAACCGCGAACTAAGCTTATTGCAATTCCAGAGAAGGGTTCTCGAACAGGCACAGGATCCGGAAAATCCACTCTTGGAGAGGGTAAAGTTTCTTTCGATTGTCAGCTCCAACCTGGATGAATTCTTCATGGTGAGAGTCGCGGGCCTGCAAGAGCAGGCGGCGAGCGGCGTTCAAGAGGCCAGCGTCGATGGCCTGTCTGCGGCGATTCAATTGCAGCGGATTCGCCAGGAAGTGCGGCAACTCGTTGAAGAGATCCATGATTTCTTGCGCGATACACTTCTGCCGGCCCTTGAGCGCGAAGGAGTGCGCATCACGGACATTTCCTCTTTAACTCCGGAAGAACGCTCCGCGATGGACGAGTATTTCCTTCAGAACGTCTTCCCCGTTCTCACACCGTTGGCGTTCGATCCCGGCCGCCCGTTCCCGCATATCTCAAGTGGCAGTTCGAATCTGGCCGTGGTTGTAGGAGACAACCAGGGCACGGAAAACTTCGCTCGTGTGAAGGTGCCGGACTCACTGCCCCAGCTCGTTCCGGTAATCTCCAGTTCGCGTCAAGGGAAAACTTCCCAATCGTCAAAGTTTGGAACGACATTCGTGTGGTTAGAGCAATTGATTGCCGCCAATCTTCATTTGCTCTTTCCCGGAATGGAGATCGTAGAGGCCTACCCCTTCCGCGTGACTCGCGATGCAGAAGTAGCCATTCAGGAATTGGAGAGCGACGATCTGCTGGAAAGCGTCGAAGAAGCCATCAGAAAGCGGCGGTTTACCTCCGTCGTCCGTTTGCAAGTAGACATGAACATGTCGGAGAAGATTCTCGAGATTTTGGCCAGCAATCTTCCCATCGACAAACAAGACGTCTACCGCATCCGCGGACCCATCGGCCTCCGGACGGCTCATGGAACTCTCTGCCATTGACCGCCCCGATTTGAAGGATAAGCCCTTCCTGCCATCCATTCCTCCCGTCTCTGGCCGCTGATGCTGACGAAGACGTCTTCTCCGCCATTCGCCGCGAAGATCTTCTGCTGCATCACCCATACGAATCCTTTCAGCCGGTTGTGGAGTTTCTCCAGCAGGCCGCGCGCGATCCAAACGTGTTGGCCATCAAGGTGACCTTGTATCGTGTGGGCCGCAACTCCCCGATTGTGGCTGCTCTCCTTGAGGCCGCCGAGCAAGGCAAGCAGGTGTCCGTCCTGGTCGAGCTGAAGGCGCGGTTCGACGAGGAAAGCAACATCGAGTGGGCGCGAATGCTGGAAGATGCGGGCGTGCATGTTGTCTACGGCTTGGTTGGCCTCAAGGTCCATTCCAAGGTTGCTCTGGTGGTCCGTCGAGAAGGCGAAGTCATTCGCCGATACGTGCACCTGGGAACGGGCAACTACAATCCTACAACCGCGCGCATCTACACCGACTTCGGCTTTTTGACCTGCAACGAACGAATCGCCGACGATGTCACTTACTTTTTCAACTCGCTGACCGGCTATTCCCGCAAAAACGAACCGCACGAGCTGCTGGTGGCGCCCGTCAATCTACGCCAGCGTCTCGAAAAACTGATTCTCAGGGAAATCGCGCTCCAGGAAAAGGGCGAGCGCGGTCATCTGATCTTCAAAATGAACGCGCTGGAAGATCCGCAAATGATTCGTCTGCTGTATCGGGCCTCGCAGGCGGGAGTGCAGGTTGATCTGCTGGTACGAGGGCTTTGCTGCTTGCGGCCTTTGATGACTGGATTCAGCGACAATATCCGCGTTACCAGCATCGTGGGCCGTTTTCTGGAGCATAGCCGCGTCTACTATTTTCGTAACGCAGGCGAGGAGGAAATTTATCTTGGCAGCGCCGACCTCATGCGACGCAACCTGAGTCATCGCGTCGAAATCATTTTTCCGGTGGCCAATCCCAAGTTGCGTCGTCGCTTGAAAGATGTTCTCACCGTTCAGTTGGCCGACGAAAAAAAATCCCATCATCTACAAAGCGACGGCCATTACATCCGAGGCAGCAAGAGCGGACAGCCCGATGCGCTCGATAGCCAACTTCGCTTTCTGAGCCATGAAGACTCGCCTCTCAAGGCAGCCAAAGGCTCGGCGGCTTTGTCGCGCAAGGGCCGAGTCGCGGATCGCCGCGCTCACGGGCGGACCAAAGCCTGATTCTTGCCAACCTCGTTTTGGGATTGTCCGAAAAATTTCAGTACCAAAACGGCCGGCAGTGATGGCGTTATGGCAGCGGAGTCGGGCGCTGGCAATTGGGGCAAATGCTGAAATGCGGCTGAATTGCCCTCCGCAGGCACTACAGAACGCACGTACCTACCGGCAATCGCTCTGAGTAAACGAGGTTACGCCACGTCAGAGTATTGCCGCAAGGACCCGCATCAGCTTCCGCTCGCTGATCCGTTCGTCTGCGTTGAAGCGTCGCGCAGCACTAGGCAGTTTGCTGCGCCACTTTCGCCGGAACACTTGCCAGCAGCACGAGGTCCAGCGCCTCGACGTGCGTCATCGGCGCGGATGCGGCCAGTCCCGGGACATCAGGAATGGTTGCTGTGTGTCCCTAGATTCAGGAATACGGACTCGCCCGCCATCGTCTTTGTTCCGCCGGCGTTCAGAGCCACCTCCACGGTATTGGGAGCCACGAATCGGGCAGTACCCATGATCAATTCGGCCCCGCTGGCCTTGTAGCGATCGAGGTGATTCTGGATCATCGCTTCAACCATCTTGCGCCTGCGTCGCTGCACTCCTGGCATGTTCGTCCGCACTGATCCCAGTTCCAGCCCAAATTCCTCTCCCCGCTTCGCGAGCGATGCCACGTGGCACTGCGAATGACGTTCTTGCTTGGCAGGCAAGCAACGTTCGGGCAAGAACCACCGATCAGCTTGCGCTCGATCACCGCGGTGCGATGGCCCGCTTTCGCCATTGTCCAAGCCATGTACTTTCCACTTTCGCCGCTCCCAAGCACCAGAACGTCATAACGCTCGATCTCAGACATGTTTGCTCCTTTCGTTCCGCGGGTGCCCTCCGGCCCGCCGACGCTACAAGTTTCAAAACCTACAAGCCTGTGATTGCCGTCGCAACATTGATTTACACGAATATTCGCCGGCTCTACCCGCGGCAATCGTCCATCACCGAGGTCAGCATCTGCCATCAGTTCGCATTTCAGGAAACTCAATACAGCGCCAATCCCTCTTTTCTGGTTATGATGAGCCGAAGCAACTTTAGAACCTTCGGAGCCGCCCTGATGACTATGACCCTGCTTGTCCGCCGCTGCCTCTTTCTCGCGGCGGCAATCTTCGCTTTTCTGTTCGTCGCCTCTCCCTCTTTCGCTCAGCAGCAGCCCTGGATGAATTCCCAGCTCTCTCCCGACGCCCGTGCCGATCTCGTCCTCGAAGAAATGACCCTCGATGAGAAGATCGATTTGCTGCACGGCAACGGCATGCGCGGCGTGGGCAAGCCTCGCCCCAACGACTATCTCAGCAACGGTGGCGCCGGCTTTGTTCTCGGTGTCCCGCGGCTCGGAATTCCCATGATTCAGATGAGCGACGCCGCCTACGGCGTTCGCAACAGCGGAGAAAACGGTCGCTACTCCACCGCGCTTCCCTCGAATTTGGCAGCCGCGGCCAGTTGGGACACGCAAGCCGCCTGCGACTACGGCGCCCTCATCGGCCGTGAACTCCGCGCCCAGGGTTTCAACATGACGCTCGGCGGCGGTACGAATATCACTCGTGAACCGCGCAATGGCCGCACCTTCGAATATCAGGGTGAAGACCCGATTCTCGCCGGCACCCTGGTCGGCAATCGCATCAAGTGCGAACAGGCCCAGCACGTTCTCGGCGACATCAAGCACTACGCCGTCAACGATCAGGAAAGCGGTCGCAACGAAGTCAACGTCATCATCACTAAACGCGCTCTTCACGAAAGCGATCTCCTGGCCTTCAAGATTGGCATCACCATCGGCAATCCCTCTGCCGTCATGTGCTCTTACAACGCGGTTAACGGCGACTTTGCTTGCGAAAACAAATACCTGCTTACCGACGTTCTCAAAAAAGAGTGGGCCTTTCCCGGGTTCGTGGTTTCCGATTGGTGGGCCACTCACAGCACCGTGAAAGCATCCGCTGCCGGACTCGACAATGAGCAACCCCTGGACGAATTCTTCGGCGCAAAACTAAAAGAAGCCGTGCAGTCCGGCAAAGTTCCTCTTTCCGAAATCGACGATCACGTCCGCCGCATCCTCCGCTCCGAGTTCGCCGCTGGCCTCATCGATTTCCCTACACAAAAAAGTGTGGTTGACGTCGAAGGCGGCTTCGATACCGCCCGCCGCATCGCCGAACAAAGTACTGTCCTCCTGAAGAACAGCAACGCAACCCTTCCCCTCGATCGCGCAAAACTCCACTCCATCGCCATCATTGGTTTGAACGCCGATTCCGGCATGATTTCCGGCGGCGGCTCAGCACAAGTCGACGCCCCCGGCCGTCCTCCTTCAAAGTGGAAGGAACACATATGGTTCCCCACTTCGCCGTTAAAAGCGGTCAGCGCTAAAGTTCCTAGCGCAACCGTGGCCTTCGATTCCGGCAAAGATCCCGTCACTGCCGCCGAGCTCGCTAAAAAATCGGATGTCGCTATCGTCTTCGCGTCTCAGTGGACCAGCGAAGAAATGGATTTGCCGAACCTCTCGCTCCCCGACAATCAGGACGCGCTCATCGCGCAAGTTGCCGCCGCCAATCCGCACACCATCGTGGTTCTGGAATCAGGCACCGCGGTTCTCATGCCCTGGCTCGACAATGTTTCCGCGGTCCTCGACGCCTGGTTTGCCGGAAGCAAAGGTGCCGATGCCGTCGCCAACATTCTCTTCGGCGATGTGAATCCTTCCGCGAAACTTCCGATGACCTTCCCTCGCAGCGAAGCCGATCTCCCTCATCCGAATCTCGTCATTCCTCCGAAGGAGGCGCAAGGCCGCGCCGCCGTCATGAAATCGGGCGAGGCCAAACCCACCTTTGCCGTGAACTACGACGAGGGACTCAAGGTCGGCTACAAGTGGTACGATGCGGAAAACAAGCCCGTCCTTTTTCCCTTCGGCTTCGGTCTTTCCTACACCACGTACTCTTACTCCGGCATGAAAGTGAATCCCGGCAAGGAAACAGTCGTGACTTTCACCGTAAAAAATACCGGTTCCCGCTCCGGAGATGAAATCGCGCAAGTTTATGCCGCGCTTCCCGCCAGCGCCGCAGAGCCTCCGAAGCGTCTCGTGGGCTGGAACAAAATCCACCTGAATTCCGGTGAAAGCCGCGAAGTCACCGTGAAAGTCCCCGTCGAATATCTCTCCATCTACGGTGAAAATCCCGATGGCTGGAAGCTCGTTCCTGGCAGCTATACATTTATGGCCGGGCCTTCGTCCAAGGATCTGCCCCTCAGCAGCAAAGTCGAGCTTAAATAGCGCGCGAAATGGCCCGCGAACCTGGCTGGTTTTTCGACCAACTCTCTTGTAACCTTCGCATGCTGCCCGAATCCCATGCATGGACGGTACGCCCGTTGCCCCGCCCGCATCTAACAAATATTAGCTGTGGGAGTCACCGGCCGTGGGATGACACAGCTGGCCCGGGTCTGACAAATATGTTGGGCACGAACAAGGGGCGAGAGGGCACGACTTCAGTCGTGCCGAAAAGCACGCTAACACGGGGGCTTTAGCCCCTGAGGTGGCTGGCGGATCTAGCAGAAAAGGTAGCTGAACTACTATGACTACTCGCAAGAATCCCGATCTCACCTACGCCGACATCACGCCAAAATCCATCTATCTCAATCGCCGCCAAATTCTCCGCGGCATGGGCATCGCCGGAGCCATGGCCATCGGCGGAAAACTCGTCTCCAATCTCGTTTTGCCGGAAACCACGCTTTACGCCGGAACGAAATTGACGGTCGCCTCCAAGAGTCCATTCAGCACCACCGAAAAGCAAACCAGCTACGACGACGTCACGCACTACAACAATTTCTACGAGTTCGGTACGGACAAGGGTGATCCCGCAAAATACGCCCAGAATTTCCGCACTTCCCCTTGGACCGTTTCCATTGAAGGCGAAGTCCAGAAGCCCATGAAACTCGCCATGGACGATATTCTGAAGCTTGCCCCGCTCGAAGAGCGCATCTACCGCCATCGTTGCGTCGAGCGATGGTCTATCGTCGTGCCGTGGATCGGCTATTCCTTCAGCAATCTCGTGAAACTCGCTCAGCCTACGGAAAAAGCCAAGTACGTCGCCTTCACCACCTACTTCGATCGTTCCCAGATGCCGCAAGCCAGCCACGCCGGCATCGAATTCCCTTATGTCGAAGGCTTGCGCATGGATGAAGCCATGCATCCCCTCACGCTTCTTTGCGTCGGAATGTATGGCGAAACTCTGCCCAATCAGGATGGCGCGCCCGTTCGCATGGTCCTCCCGTGGAAATACGGCTACAAGAGCGTTAAGTCTCTCGTGAAAATCCGTTTTGTGAAGTCCGAGCCTCCCACAACCTGGGGCCTTTATTCTTCAACGGAATATGGTTTTTACTCCAACGTGAATCCCAATGTCGATCATCCTCGCTGGAGCCAGGCCACCGAACGCCGCCTGGGCGAAATCTTCATGCGCAAAACCCTCATGTTTAATGGCTACGAAGACCAGGTCGCCAGCCTCTATTCCGGCATGGACCTGAAGAAGTATCACTGACGTGAGTTCCTATTTGCGCAAACTTCTCGCCAGCAAATGGACGAAAGTCGCTGTTTTTCTGCTTTGCCTCGTGCCCCTTGGCGACCTCGTCTATCGCGGCTTCAACGCCCGCCTCACCGCCAATCCGGTCGAATTCGTCCAGCACTTTACTGGCGATTGGACGCTGCGCTTCCTGCTAATCACTCTCTCCATCACCCCGTTGCGCAAACTCTTGAATCTTCCCGAACTCATTCGCTTCCGCCGCATGCTCGGCTTGTTCGCTTTCTTCTACGTCTGCCTGCATTTTCTTACTTACATCGGTCCAGACCAGTCCTTTAGTCTCGCCGGGATGTGGAAGGACGTCGAAAAACGCCGCTACATCACTGTGGGCTTCCTCGGTTTTGTTTTGCTGATTCCCTTGGCCATTACTTCCACGAAGGGCTGGATCCGCCGCCTCGGCGGGCGCCGCTGGCAAATTCTCCATCGCTCCATCTATGTTGCTGCCATCTGCGGCGTGATTCATTACTACTGGCTAGTCAAATCCGATGTCCGCGAACCGCTAATGTACGCCGCCATCCTGGCCATCCTTCTACTCTGGCGCCTAGCCACGTGGTTCGTAAACCAAAAGGGCACGCTAGCTCAAGCCGCCGCAAAAACCATGTCCCCGAAGCCGTTGTAGTGCCCGACCTCTCGCTGTCATCCCGAGCGAAGCGACCCACTCTTTCTGCCGCGCCGCTGTCTGGCTCGGTCGGGTCGCGCAGTCGAGGGATCATGGCTTAATCGCAGTTTGGCGAGAACCGGCTGGGAGGCTCTCTTGCTGCTGTGTCATAGACCTGGCAAATCTGTCATTCTGAGGGCATGCGACGAGGATGCCCGAAGAATCTCAACCTGAAATGTTTAGGAAATGTCCTGTCGCGTTGGATTCTGCCGCGATTACGAAGAACGTCCCGCGTCGCCAGGCCCTGAAGAATATCGCGCCTCAAAATCGATTCCCCAAAAGTGTGGTGCCGGGGTCAAAAACTCCACTCCCACGCGGATTCCCTTGCTTCCGCTGTCACCCGTAAACACGATTCGGCACTCTTGCTCATCCTGCGTCAATGGATTCATCAGGACGATCGTTTCGCCCTGGTCCACTTCATTGTTCAACATCAGCAAACCGCCATGCGCGTTCACCACCACCGTCTCACACACCTCACGGAATTTTCGCCCGTCGTGCCCGCGTCCCTGCGCCTGCACCCGCATCTTGTGAAAGATGCGTTGGCTTCGCCGGGCCGTCGCAAATGCGGTCTCATTCATATGCTCATGATGCGGTTCACGCTAGGACCCGTCAATTGCCCTTTGGGACAGGTGTCCCCTATCGTCAAGCAGCCGAATTCCACTATGCGATCTCTCCTCGCCCTCTTCCCGGATGCCTTGTACACGACCATCCCTAGCCGTACTATATAGACGGCGACCATAGCAGCCTCTGTTCGCTGCCGCTCCTTTCCGTCGCCGCAACTTTTCGTTTGAAATTTTACGTACTTATATCAATGGACCGAACAGTTGTCCCTGAGGCCCAAATATGAACCTTACTGAATTTATCGAAGGTCGCCGCGAGCAACATCTGAACGAGCTTTACGATTTCCTCCGTATTCCTTCGGTCAGTGCCAAAAGCGAACATAAACCCGACATCGAACGCGGCTCCCACTGGGTTGCCGATCGCCTTCGTTCCGCGGGCTTCAAATCCGTCGAAATTATCCCCACCAATCTTCACCCTCTCGTTTATGCCGAATCCCTCGAAGCTCCCGGCAAACCTACCATCCTTTTTTATGGCCACTATGATGTCCAGCCCGCCGAACCTCTGGACCTTTGGACTTCTCCCGCCTTTGAGCCCACCGTCCGCAACGGCAACATCTATGGTCGCGGCACGGCCGACGACAAGGGCCAGGTTCATATCCACCTCAAGGCACTGGAATCTCTCCACCAGCTCAACGGGAAATTTCCCATTAACATCAAGGTCCTCATCGAGGGCGAAGAAGAAGTCGGCAGCGTCAGCCTTTGGGATTTTGTTCAAAAAAATAAAGCCAAACTAAAATCAGATGCCCTCATCGTCTCCGATACTTCCATGCTTGGCAAAGGCGTCCCTTCCATTACCTACGGACTTCGCGGCCTCAACTACTACCAGATCGAGTTGACTGGCCCGGAACGCGATCTTCACTCCGGCGTTTATGGTGGCGCAGTCCCAAATCCCCTCACCATCCTCACGGAACTTTTTGCCAAGCTCCACGACAAAAATTTCCGCGTCACCGTTCCCGGCTTCTACGATGACGTCGACAACGTACCCGCCGCCGAACGCAAAGCCCTCAACGCCCTTCCTTGGAAAGCCAAAGACTTCAAGAAGGCCGTTGGGGCCTCGGAATATTGCGGCGAAAAAGGTTTTACCATCGTTGAGCGCCTCTGGATTCGACCCACTCTCGAGCTGAATGGCATTTGGGGTGGCTATCAGGGCGAAGGCGCCAAGACCGTCATTCCTTCCAAGGCCTACGCCAAATTCTCCACGCGCCTCGTCCCCGGCCAGGATCCTCCAAAAATCGCAAAGCTCGTCGAGAAGTACGTACGCAAACTCCTTCCGAAGTCCGTGCACTGCAAATTTGAAGTGTTAAGCACCGGCAAGCCTTGGGTGGCTGCCTATCAAGCGCCCATTTTTCAGATTGCTCAGTCGGCACTACAGAAGGGCTTCGGCAAGAAAGCTGTATTCATTCGCGAAGGTGGTTCCATCCCCTTCGTCACTCAGATGCACGACACCTTCAAGATTCCCTGCGTCCTCATCGGCTTTGGCTTGCCCGACGAAAATGCCCACGCACCCGACGAGCATCTCGCACTGGAAAACTACTACGGCGGCATCAAAGCCATCGCCCATCTCTATCAGGACCTAGCAAACCTGTAGCTCATCCCTTTAGGGATGGGATGGATGTTGGTCGTGCTAGGTGGAACGCCCGTGGGGCGTTGGGATCGCGTTTTTCGCCTGTGTAGTGGAGGGATCTGCTTTCCTCCCCGTTGGGCATCTTGCCCCCGCTTCACGCCCGGTCCAACCGAAACAAATAACACCCCGCCTCGGTACTCCGCACGTGAATGTATTTCACCTTTGGATCTTCGAACAGCGTCTCCGCCGCCTTCTGTTCGTCGCCACCACTCACGCGCACCTCCGTCACCAACGCGCGATCTTCCCCGTATGCATCCAACGTCAACAATCGCCCGCGATATTCTTCGGGAAACGCTCCTCCCCCATTGTGCCGCTCGCAATCCCGCGCGTGTACGTACACCGGCCCAGGCAATGGCGGCACACCCAGCTCGCGAAATGGGTCGTAGTCGAAAAGATACAGCTCTTCTTCGTTTACCTTGATCAACCCCAGGCAATGGCGGCACGGCGCGCGCCCCGCCGCTACTTCTTTGTGTGCCGGGAATCCATATCCCGGTGCTTTTTGCGTGCTTCGAACAGATTCGGCAACTGCCGTCGGAATGGCTGCTACTCGAAACGATCCCATGATTCACCTCGCTGGTATTTTTCTCGCCAGGTGAATTCTGCCAACTTTCCCGAACCGCTTCTATCCGCCAAACTCCGTCAAACTCTTAAATCGTGGAAAGCTGTTCCCGTCGCCCTTCCGCATAGTTCTGCAACGCCACGTTCGCGCTTCCGATGGTCTGCAGCGCATCAACCACGCGCGCCAGATCTTTCCCGCGGATTACTACGTACATCTCGTCTTCGCCCAGGCCCGTGTACACGCGATTCCCGATGCATCCCAGGCTGGTGATCGTCCCGTGTTGCAGCGACGCCGGCAGCGCCATGCACGTCGGCCTTCCCAGCGCCGGTGCCCCCGCGCCCACTCCTGCGCGATTTGCCGCTTCCTGCAGCAGCATCGCCCCCGCTGGTTTCACCGCGAATAGCACCACATCCGGCTCTCCGTGCGCATCGCCCAACGGCGAATACACAATCGTCTTCGGCCCTTTCGCCAGTCGCGGAATCTGCGGCACTTCTTCTTGCTTCACGTAGCCCAGGTCAAACATCATCTTCAGCGTTTGTTCTGTTTCCTTCTCCCGTTCCGCCGAAAGCGCGATGTTGTGCGTATACGCCCCCACCGCGCAGTTATAATGATTCTCCGGCACGGTGTAAAACGTCTTTCCTTCCGCCGCCAGCCTCCAGAAACTGCATCCCGAAGGCTCTGTGCCTTCGAACTTCTTCACATCCGCCGGCTCGCTGTCCCGAAAACTCACCGCTACCGCGCTTCGCGCTTGCTTCACCACCCGCGCTATCTTGTCTTCCAGTGTTTTCCAACTTGTTGGGGTGCTCATAGCGGATTCTCCTCATCCATTTTTGGAATCAAAAAGCATAGCACACGCCCATTCACCCTTTTCCCGTTTCCGCGAACTCTCCCAACCCGCATGAATCCTGCACGTTTTGCACATGCCCCTAAAAAAACCGCATTTTTCCTGCCTTTTTTGCGGTTTCCCTCTTGCGTTCCTCTATTTCCTTCGTTATAGTCCTTGCGGCCCGAGTTTTTTCACCGAAAAATAGGGGTTTTTTCGCTCGTGGCTGGCCTCGATTCGTTCGAGGCGGATAGACAAACCAGGAGGATAAGCATACTAAATGGCAGCTAAGCCACTCAGTAAGACCAAAATCGTTTCGCATTCGCTAAGAAACTCGGCACGTCCAAGAAGACCGTCGCCACTTTCTTTGAAGAGCTCCACAAGCTCGCTGTGAAGGAAGCCAAGGGCGCCGCCGGAAAGTTCGTCATCCCCGGCATCGGCCGCGTTGTCAAGGCTCATCGCAAGGCTCGCATCGGTCGCAACCCGCAAACCGGCGAACAGATCAAGATCAAGGCCAAGACCGTCGTCCGTCTCCGCCCCGCAAAGGTGCTGAAAGACGCCGTTCTGAAGTAGCTTTCTCCCCGCAAGGGAGCGCCTCAAAAATTGCAAACCCCCGGGCCCTGCCTCTCGCAGGCCACCGGGGGTTTCTCTTTAGTAGCTC
>CAWBVH010000011.1:0-81260 GCA_963792145.1 Candidatus Acidiferrales bacterium | reverse complement strand
TTACCAGCGATGTCCGAAGTTCGCCCGAGAGGTTTGCAATATCGAGAGCCGACTCCAGTTTTGGCATCCCATGCAAGCGGGCCGGACGAGTCGATTACTACAATGCAGCTGGACGCGGCCACAGGAGGAGAGAGGAGCGATCGTGCCGAAACTTTTTCCGCTCCTGGAACGGTTATTATTGCCAAAGAGTCGAGACTAGTACCGCTGCCGCCGGAGCCATTTGTCTCGGCCGACGAGGCGGCGCAGTTTCTATGTGTCAAACGTCGCTATCTGTTGGAGCTCGCACGTAGAGGCATTGCAGGAGCCTATGCGCTCGGAACAGGGGGCAAGCGCAAAATCTGGGTGTTTCGACTCTCGGAGCTCGCCGCCTCCGTCGTACGGAATGAAACCTCGATTCCAAAACCACTAAAACCGTGTACGATCGGACCTGGCAGTCCCCGCTGAAAAGAGGAGCTATGTCCTATCAGCGAGGATCACTCAAGAAAGTAAAACGCAAGGAAGGAGAAACCTGGGTGCTGCGGTATCGGGTTACGCTTGCGGACGGTAGACGGGTCGAGCACAACGTGCCGATCGGATTAGGAGCAGTTCTTCCAAAAGAATCCGACGCATGGCGCGAGGTGGACCGGCTTGGGCTTTCCGTACGCATCAATGACTCTCCGGGCCCCGGTCGTCTTTCATTTCACTCTCTTGCGGAGCATTACCTGAAGGCCGATTTCGGGGCGGACGCTGTGCGTCCGAAATCAGTCAGTACCACCAGTCATGTCGAGCATGTCGTGCGCGCTTATCTTGTACCACGTTTCGGAGATGAGATCGCGGAAGAGATAAAGCCGCTCGATATTCAGAGATGGCTAAAGTCGCTTCATGTGGATAAAGGCCTTGCATGGCCGACGATTGCGAAGATACGGGGCGCCATGCGCCGAATCTACAAAATCGGGATCGTTCACGGGCATGTCGCGAAGAATCCGCTTATGCATATCGAGACGCGCTCGAAGAGCGACTACAAGGCCATCGTCATCACGCCTGCGCAAACGCTGGCGATCCTTAATTCACTGCCCTCGCCTCTTCACTTCACGCTGGTGCTCACTTGCTCGGCTACAGCGCTCCGCGCCTCAGAGATGCTGTCGCTGCGCTGGGCCGACGTGCTGTGGGAGGAAGAGCGCATACGGATCTCCAAGCGTTGGGCGAAGGGTGAGGACGGGGAGACAAAAACCGAAGCATCTGATGGCTACGTTCCACTGCATGCCGTGCTCGCGCATTTCCTGCGTGAGTGGCGGGCACAGACTCCGTATGCCGCCGCTGAGGATTTTGTCTTTCCGTCTTTAAGGGCAGAGGGCCACGTTCCCCTCTCCGCATCTATCTTCGTTGCTGACCATCTCCGACCGGCAGCAAAGAAAGCCGGGATATGCATAAAAGATGGCCAGCGGTTCGGGCTTCACAACTTGCGTCACAGCCTAAGCAATTGGCTGGTGAACAAGGCGAAGATCGAACCCAAGACGGTGCAGGGAATCTTGCGTCACGCCAAAATTCAGACCACGCTCGACTTGTACACGCAGGAAGACAGTGACGAAACACGCGCGGCGCAGGGGGAATATCTGATGGCGCTCGGAGTCAGTACGAATACGGTGCAGTGACGTGTGGGTTGGATTGTGGGTTGAGGTTTTTGGGGCAACACCGGGTAAGCCATTGAAAATAATGGTGGGCCTGGGTGGACTTGAACCACCGACCTCGCCCTTATCAGGGGCGCGCTCTAGCCACCTGAGCTACAGGCCCGCATACTGTGGCAAACAACTCTTCCTACTTTACCGTACAACCAATACGCTGGCAATTCCGCACCTTCTGCTTTTCTCCTTTGTGTTCCTTGCACAACGCCCCTCCTTTTCAGTGCATCGCGCCTCCGTTCTCAGTAGACTGGCCCCTTAGGCGCGCCGGCCGTGCCTTGAGACGTCACTTGCCCATTCTCTTGTCCCCATCGCTAACCCCTTTCCGTTGGAGTGAACTCTCCCCGCAGCAACGCAACTCACTCCTCGCCGCCGGTCTCAGTTGGTTTTTCAGCGGCTTCGACGTGATGCTCTATTCCGCGCTCCTGCCGCAACTCCTCCCGGCTCTCTCCATGTCCAAAGCGGTTGCTGGCTCTCTCACCACGCTCCTCCTTATCGCCACCGGCCTCGGCAGTTTTCTGTTTGGGCTCCTCGCCGATCGCTACGGCCGCAAGCGCATGTTGATCTACTCGGTCCTTACCTTTTCCGTCTTCACATTTCTTTGCGGACTCGCGCCGAACATCATCGCCCTCGCAACCTGTCGCATCGCCATCGGCTTGGGCATGGGTGGTGAATGGACTTGCGGAGCCGCTCTCCTGGCGGAATCCTGGCCTTCCAATCTTCGCGCCCGCGCCATGGGCATTGTGCAAAGCGGTTACGCTATCGGCTACGCCTTGGCCGTCGCCGTCACTGGCGGCCTTGCTCCCCTGACTTGGCTGGCGCGGTGTCTTCTGTCTCGGACTGCTTCCTGCCTTCTTCACTTTGTGGTTGCAGAAAAACGTCGCCGAGCCCGCAATCTGGAGCGCGCAATCCAAACCTACCGCCACAACTTCCGCCGAAAAAAGAGTCCTATGGCGCGCCGCGCTTCCCCGCCTGTTCGCTCTTCTCAGCATGAACACCTTTGGACTTTTTGCTTGGTGGGGCTTGTTCAGCTGGATGCCCGCTTACCTGGCGTTGCCGCTGGCCCAGGGCGGCCGCGATTTTCGCGTCTTGGGAACGGTCACTTTCGTTGTCGTGATTAATCTCGCCGGGATGGTTCCCGGCTATCTTTTCTTCGGCAGTGTTGCCGACAGAATTGGCCGCAAAAAGACCGTGATCTTTTATCTGTTGGCGGCCGCGGTTCTCGTGCCCTTTTTTGCCGCAGCGCGCCAACCGGCGTGGATTCTCATCTTCGGCTGCATCACGGCATTCTTCGGTTCGGGCTTTTTCACCGGCTCCGGCACCCTGGCCAGCGAACTATTTCCCACCCGCATCCGTGCCGTGGCTCTCGGTCTCTCTTACAATCTGGCGCGCTCCTTCAGCGCCTTGGCTCCGTTGCTCATCGGTCGGCTCGGTGAAAATCGCGGACTCTCCTGGGCCTTTCTCGCTTGCGGCGTCGCCTATGCCCTCGCCGGACTCAGCGCTTTCCTCATCCCAGAAACCAGCGGCCGAGATTTGAAGTGACGTCTCTGAGCTAGCAATTGCCTGGAGCATGCGCCACGCAGTGAGCGCCGCGATCAGTGGATCTCGCAGGCGATGCGCGAACGGACCGGAGACCAGTAGAAATAGAGAGGTCTTCCGCGCAGCATCTCGAGCGTGACGGGACCAAACTCCGGGAACCGACTGTCGAGACTCTCGTTGAGATTGTCGCCGACAACGAAGAACGTGCCCTCCGGCACTTTTGTTGGCTTGAACATCGGCGAGGAATCACCAGACGACACCGTGACCCCAATGAAGTGGCCACAGGTAATCTCTGGCGGATGAAACGCCTGGCCGTTGACGAGAACGGCGCCTTTGGGACCGGGAACGACGAAATCGCCCGGGAGTCCGATCACCCGCTTCACAAAAGAGCCTTTGAGGACGGGTGCTTGAACATGACGATGTCTCCCCGCTCGGGAGCCTTCGCGTGGTACGCCCACGAATCTGCGACGATGCGGTCGCCAACACAAATCGTGGGACACATCGATTTGGACGGAATTTTATGCGCGCGGAAGCCGGATTCGTGCATAGTGTGCGCGGGCGATGGCGCGAGCGCGCTGACCAAAATGATGGCCCCAATGACGGGGTACGAGAGCCAGGGCACCGGCAAAGGCGCTTCTGGCTTTTTCCCGCCGGCGGCAGTTCGCGCGGCCTCCGCGGCAATCAGCAGTTGCCAGGCTAGCACAACAAGAAACGACGCCACCATCGTCCAGAACGAAAGCAGCAGACGCGTGTGAGCGACCAATGCTCCAAAAATGTGCGTAATGATGGCGATGACCAACGCCTTACGGGGCTGGCGATTGAAGAGTTGGCCCATGCCCGGAAGAAAAAGACTCAGCAAGCCGGCGACCCCAATCCTTTCCCACCGCGGCGTAAGATCTGGCGGTGCTTCTGGGAGGGCTGTTCCGGGCGGCGAATCGAAGTTGGTAGGGGGATCAGTCATTGGTGGGAAGGCGTTCACTATTTCGGCGCCTAAAAAAGCTAGTCGGCGGATTAGCACGCGTACTTTGCGGGAAACATGCGAACTGTTACAACCGAAGATAGGCGCTACGCCACCCCTGGTGTACAGGCAGTGAATAGTGGCGACGTGAGAGAGCACTCCGCTGCGTTCGTGGCTGACGACGTCGACGAGCAGCCACGGAATGGAACGGGGATCCTTGCAATCTACGCTGGCAGCAACTTTGCCTGCCACCCGGCTGCCATCGCTGGCTTCCCATGTCGGTCCGGCTAAGTGTTTGCCGAACAGCTTGCCATCCTTGTTGAAGAGCTTCGCGTCGGGAGCCTTGAGCACCCAAGCAAACTTGCCGGCATCTTCCTGGCAGACGTAGATTTGGTCGCCCTTGGCGTGAACCTGGAAAAGGAGTTGCTCGCTGCTGAACGGCTGGAGCTGTGACGACAAACGGGAAACAAAGCTACTCAAAGCGACAACGAGCAGGATGGCAGATACGAGGTTGCGGAGCACCTGATTCATGGCATGAGTGTACAAAAGGCGCAGGACGCGCGTGCGCTATTTTGGTGCATAGAAAAGATAATCCGCAGAGTACGGCACGCGGGCTTCCTGGCCAGCGTGGGTCGAGTCGCACCCAGAAGCAGGCGCTTTGCCGCCCTTGGTGTTCAGGCGCTGAATCTTGGTCACGCGCGAGAGTACGCCGTTGCCCTCGTGGCTTACCACCGTCGACCAGCAACCACGGAATGGAATCAGGATCGGGCGAAGGAACAGTGGCAACGGCCTTGCCCTTCACGCGGCTGCCATCGCGGGCTTCCCACGTCGGTCCAACGGAATGCTTGCCAAACGGCTTGCCATCCTTCTCGAAGAGTTGTGCGTCGGGAGCCTTCAGTGCCCAGGCGAATTCCGTGGCACCTTCCTGGCAGATGTACACCTGGTCGCCCTTCGCGTGGACCTGGAGAAGAAGTTGTTCACTGGCGGGCGGCTGAAGTTGCGGCGGGATTTCCTGCGCGTGGCAAGCCGAAGTGAGAAGGAAGATCGCGGCAGGAAGCAAGGAGAAGCACGCGAGAGTGCGAAGCAGTCGAGGCATGGAGTCCTCCTATGACGCTGGGGGAGGAGAGCATAGCATTTGTGCGATTCGCTTGTGTAGCAGCCGCCTTCTGCCTGCCACGGGTCAGAGCACCTAGCCGGGAGTTTGAATACTCAGGCGGAAATCTCTGGAGCTGAAGCCGGCGAGGGAGTCGCAAGAGCGACGGCCGACGGAAAAAGCAGTCCATGCAAATAATAGGACGAGACGAGCAGTGTGATAAAGCAGGCAAGCCACGGAATTACGGGAGAGAGCCAGAAAAAGCCGGGAGCAAAACGCAAAGCTGCACACCAGGCTAGGGTGGACAACAGGCCGACGGAAAGCGGCACAAGAAAAACCGACCGTCCACGAGACACGATCAGATTGACCAGGGCAATGATGAAAACCGTGTACGGAACCGCGACGACAAGGTCAATGATGTAATGCTCACCAATACCGAGGGTAGCGCAGAGAGTAAAGAAGACCAGAACGCCGGCGACGATTTTCTCGACGCGAGACAGTGACCGTGCGTACCAGAACACCAGGTAAATCCAAGCGGCATGCAGAGAAGGCATGGTGTTGCGCAAGCCAGGAATAGCGACCGGCTCAAGGAAGAGCCGGTGCACTTGGTCGACGGACAAGGGCTGAAAGGGAAACCGAGCGCCAAACACATGGATGGGGCCAACGGCGGGAAAGAGATTATAGAGCAAGATGCCGATGGGACCGGTCAGAAACAGCGCGAGGAAGGCAGGCAAAGCGTTGCCGCAACGTTGCACCAGACATCCGACGTAAACTAAAGCGATGGCGATGGGCAGGGTCATATAGATCCAAGTGCTGACCAGAGCGAAGGCATGATGCTGAGCAAAAAGTTGGCCCAGGAGAAACGGAAACTGGATGCGAAGGCTGGCGTCAAAGGAGTACAGATAGAGATCGAGAACGGAGGGATGAGCCTTTTCGGTGAGATTGAGAAAGAAGGCAGCAGCCCAATCGGACATCAGAAAAAGCGAGGAAGGTAACACGCTGTAAAGCGCCAAACGCCGCTCGTCGCCATCGGACCAAATGCCGCGAAGAAGCAGAATCGAGAAGCTGGCCACACTCAGAAGAGTAATCGCCACCTCCCATGTTGCCGGGTAACCAAGGATGCGAAAATTGAGAACACCGGACAAAAAAGTCAAAAGGACAATTCCCGCCAGGCCGGAGTAGACAAAGCGGGCGCGAAGGAATATGAAAAAAAGGCTGGAGTAGGCGATGGCAAAAGGGGTAAGCGTGCTGTCGTGATAGAAGAAGGGACGGCTCACGAGGAAGAACAGAGAGCCAACGGCAAGAACGCTGAGAACCGCACGAAGATAAGAGGAAGATTTCACAAGCTGACCGCCACTCCGAGTGAAATTGGGGCGCTTCCCCAAGGATCAATTCTCGGCAATTCAACGCGGTTAGGATACGGATTAGTGGCCCAGCATTGCCCAAAGAAGCATTTAAAAGTCCGCGACCTGATGGGACACACGATGACGGAGGCGCTACGCGGTCCAGGTTATGTGACGCCAGGTCTTGCAAGTGACAAACGTGGGTGGTAACACTACCAGTCAGAGTACTGCCAGAGTTCGCTCCCTTCCTCATAGAAGACTTTGCACCGCGGTGCTACTTTGCCGTCGTTTGAGATGTTTCGCGAGTTTCGAATTGCGGCCGATTCAGGGCAAAGGTCCCGATGAACTCACAAAATAAAAATGATCGAGCCGCTTGGCTGCAAGGCCCATCCGCGAAGTGCTCCACGCTTCCGGAGGTCACAACCCTGTGCTGGCGGCTGGTGTTGCTCGGAGCGCCCGGAGTGGGAAAGGGCACGCAAGCGCATCTGCTGAACCAACGCCTCGGCGCTTGTCATTTGTCCACCGGAGATGTGTTTCGCGCCGCCGGAAGCCGAAAGGCCTACGAGCAGACACCTGCGATGGCGGCGGCATTGGACTCCATGCGCCGCGGCGATCTGGTGCCGGACTCCACGGTCTGGGAAATGGTGCGCGAGCGCAGCGGCTGCCTGCATTGCCAAGGCGGATTCGTACTGGACGGGTTCCCGCGCACGCTGGGGCAGGCCGAGGCCCTCAGCCAGTTGATGGAAAAGGAGAATCTCACGCTAAGTGCCGTGGTGAACTACGAATTGCCGGTGGCGGAAATCGTGTCTCGCCTGAGCGGCCGCAGGATTTGCGAAAAGTGCAAGGCGGTCTTTCACGTCACGAGGCAGCCCTCGCGCTCCGAAGGCATTTGCGATGAGTGTGGGGGACGGCTGTACCGGCGCGAAGATGACCGGCCGGAATCGGTGAAACTGCGCCTGGAGGTGTACGAGAACAGCACCGCGCCGCTCATCAAGTTCTATAGCCAACTCGGGCTGGTCGTACCGGTCGCCGCTACTGGATCGCCTGAAGAAATCTGCGCTCGCACCATGAGTGCTGTTGGAAAAACGCCAATAACCACTCGCCGAAATCTCCCTAAGACGTGAACACGAAGGGCAGGTTGTCACTGTACCAAGGGTCAAATGGCGAGCCCGACGAACAATTCCGAGTCCAAACAAGTAAGAGCTGCTCACAAAGCTAGAATTGAACTACCCACCTTCGGAGGACCGTAACCATGACCGCGACGAAATGGATGTCCGCCGTGTTGGGAATATTCCTGCTCACAACAAGCACCGCGATGGCGCAAGGAAACGGAAAAGGACACGGAAAGGGCCACGACAAGCACGGAGACGACGATCAGGGCGAACACTACTATAACCATTACGATCAGGAGGCCTTCCACGGATGGTACATGCAGCATGAAGATCATTTGCCGCCCGGACTTGCAAAGAAGGATCATTTAGCGCCTGGATTGGAAAAGGCAGCTAGTGCGACGCGGAACGCTTCCCGCAGGATTGCAGAAGCGAATTCAGCCCTGCCCCAGAGAGATCGAGCATATGCTGCCTCCGCCACTGCCTGATTGCGCCAACGTACTGATCGGGGACCACATCGTTCGGTTCAACAAGAAAACCAGTATCGTGGTGGATATTTTCCACTTCGAGATCTAAACCGGCGGCCGAAAGCATTCTTCGGCGCAAATATTTCGCTAAAACACCATGCCGAGGACTTCGTGGCGGCGGACCGGTTTCCTCCCCTGCGGAAAAGTCAGAATGCGGTCTCTACGTTCGCAAAAACATATAGAAACGAAAAGAGGGAACGTCGGAAGACGTTCCCTCTTTCTTTCGGGGCGAACACTGCGGGGGAGTGCCGTGGGGTTAGTGGGAGATGTTCGCGGCAACGATCACGAGCTCCGGCTTGCTGTCGTTCTTGGCAAGCTGCATCTGCGCCTTGGTCATGGGGAACTCGCGGCCCGTGTCACTGCCGTCCGTCCAAACCTGATACAGGAAATAGTTGTTGCCAAGCCGCTGAAATACAAGCGTTGTTGCGCCGGCCGCGCTGGCACTATGGCACACGTTAGCGAGGGTGATGCCCTTCTCGGACTGGTCTGCATTGTCGATGCGAATGGCTGAGCTACTTTGCGACATGGATCTAACGGTGTATTCACCCGCAGAGTAGGTCTGATTGCCGACCACAAAGTGGAAGGGGATCTTGGCCTTTACATTTGTCGTTTGCGCCTGAGCCGCCGTTGCAAGCAGCAGGACTGTCAAAGCAAAAAGCACTGACCGTAGGTTTTTCATAAAATCTCCTTTTGCCGGAAGCGGAGCGAGACAGAAAGGAAAAAAGTAAAAAGTTTTGGCCAACCGCCGATGTGCCTTTTTCTGCTTGCCTAACTCCTGTCTGATTTTTCTTTACTGCCGACGCGGATAACTAATGCAGGCGGCGTGCCATACACATTGTGAAAGCAGGAAGGGAAGCGAGGAAGCCAAGCAGCAGATTCGGTGGGAATTAAAAGCCAGGACAAACCTGAATCATCAGCCGGGACGAAGGAATTTCACGCCAGCACTAACCGAACGGATAGTGTGCACTCTCCTTTTGGTTAGTCTTCCTCTATGTTTTGCGCGTTACTGTTGTTTTGGATGCCACTCAGAATCATGCGCAGGAACACCTGCTTGATCTGTTCGGGGCCGGAAACATGGTCGGTGTCGTACCAGCGGTACAGCCAATTGCACATCCCAAGGATCCCGTTAACGATAAGCCACGGCTCGCCGTCGATGAGTCTGCCTTGCTGCTGCCCGCGACGCACCAGCTCGACGAATCGCGAATTGTAACGCGACATCACGGAGATCAGCTTGTGCTGGCGTTTGCCGGAAAGCGAATCGAATTCGTGCAGGAACAACCCGAACGGCACTTTGTTCTGGATGATGTAGTCGATCTGGGCGCGGATGGCGCGCTCCAGTTGCTCGACGGGATCGCCGGCCACATCGATTTGCCTCGCGATAAACGCGTCGCCATCCTCGATGCCGGCGAGAAGCAGTTGAAACAACAGGTCATCTTTAGATTTGATGTAGTAGTACAGCGAGCCCTTCAGCATGCCGACGTCGCGTGCAACGTCTTCGATGCTGGTCGCGTGAAACCCTTTGGCGAAAAAAATATTGGCCGCGCTCTGCAGCACTTCTTCCAGACGCGTAGCGGGCTTGGATTGCGATCCGGCGCGCGCAGCATTGCGCGCTCGGAGCGGCTTGGGAGCAGATTTGCGTTTGACCTTCTTGCGCGCCACGGAATCCTCGAGTCGACCAAAACTATGATAGCAGAGGGCAGGACGCGCATCCCGCGCCGAAGAAGGAACTACGACGAGACCAGATGACAAGAATGCGTCTTGAGGACCAGCCAAACCGCGCAGCCGGCTGAGAGCTGCAACGAGCGCACCGCGCCGGGAGTGATGTGCACGATGAAGCGAGCACCGGCGTTCACTTGCGCGATGACCAAAGCCCCGCGCGATTCGAGTGATTCGAGCGTGCCTGGCAGTACGTTGCGAGCGCTCAAAAAGTGCGGCGACTGCGTTGCCAGAAGAATGTCACCGGCGCGAATGGCAACTTGCAGTTGCGCGCCAGCTTCATTGGGGCCAAGCGGAATTTCCAATTCACAATTTGAGGGGGTTAAGGCGACGCGCATCACGCCGTCCTCGGGCCGTGTTTCGAGAACTGTCGCAGGCATCACATTTTCGAAACCGGCGGCGCGAGCAAGGGCGAGAGATCGCGGGGCATCCAGAACGTCGCGCGGAGCGCCGGATTCCAGAACGCGGCCTTGCAGCAAAGCGACAACCCGCTCGCCAACCGCGTCGAGTTCTTCGCGATTATGAGTAACGTACAAGATCGGAATGCGATTCGCGTCATTCCACGCCCGCAGGTCTTGCAGAATCGCCCGGCGCAATGGCAAGTCCAGCCCAGTGAGCGGTTCATCGAGCAACAGCACGCGGGGCTCCGTCACAAGCGAACGCGCCAAAGCGACCCGCTGTTTTTCGCCACCAGAAAGTTCGGGAGGCTTGCGTCGCCGTAGATTCGTGATGTGGAACGCGTCCAGGATTTGCGTGACGCGCAAGTCGCGGCGCGAATGGGCATTCGAACACAGTCCATAAGCGACGTTGTCTTCGACACTCAGATGAGGAAACAAAGCTAAGGATTGAAAGACGTACGCGATCCTACGGCGTTGTGGTGGAAGAGAGATCTTCTGGTCCGCGTCAAAAAAGATTTCTTCGCCCAGGGTGATGCGTCCCCTATCCGGCGTCTGCAGCCCAGCAATGCAATCGAGCAGGGTCGACTTGCCTGCGCCCGAAGGGCCGAACAGAACGGTGATGCCCGGCGCAAATTCCTGCGTTACCTGCAAATCAAAAGCTGGCGCGCCCGCCGTGCGAAACTGTTTGCGAACGGCGACTTGAAGCATTAGCGGCGTCACCTCACCGTCCATGGCGACCACACCCGGCGGTTGATCGCGTATACGAGCGACAGCACAACAAACGAAATAAGCAGCAGCAGCAGCGCCATGTGGTGCGCGCCAGAGTAATCGAGCGCCTGAGCGCGATCGTAGATGTCGATGGAGACGGTCCGCGTGATGCCGGGAAGATTGCCGCCGACCATCAGCACAACGCCGAATTCCCCCAGCGTGTGGGCAAAGCTCAGCACCAGCGCAGTGACCAGGCCAGACCACGAGAGCGGAAGAATCACCCGCAAAAACGTGCGAACGCGGCCCGCGCCAAGAACCGAGGAAGCGTCGAGCAACCGCCGGTCCAGCGATTCGAACGACGCAATCAACGGCTGTACCGCGAAGGGAAGGCTGTAAACGAGTGACGCCAGCACCAGCCCAGTGAACGTGAAGGCGAGCCTGTGTCCGAACAGAGATTGCCAGACTTGCCCGATGGGGCCGCGCGGGCCGAGCGCGATGAGCGCATAGAAGCCGAGCACCGTCGGCGGAAGAACCAGAGGCAGAGCGACAATTGATTCGAGAAGGAATTTTCCGCGCCAACGCGAGAACGCCAGCCAGTAAGCCAGCGGCATCGCAATGACAAGAAGAAGGATCGCAACGGTAGCCGCAAGGCGCAGAGAGAGGAAGAGCGAGTCGAGGTTCATGGTTTTTGTTTTCGTGCGTTGGGCGAAGAGGATTTGGGAAGTGTGAATCCGTGCTGCGATAGGGCTTCGCGGCCCGCGTCGCTGTTCACGAATTCGAGGAAGGCACGCGCGCCGGCTTTGTTCGCGGAGGAATCGAGCAGAATGGCAGCCTGTTCGAGCGGTGGATAGAGCTCAGAAGGGATCAGCCACCGGTCGCCCGATTTCATACTGGGTGAGAGTGCCAGAGATAGCGCAAGAATTCCCACCTGAGCGCCGCCAGATTGTGCGAATTGCGCCGCTTGAGAAATGTTCTCGCCGTAGACCAGTTTGGATTTGATCTGCTCGTAGATTCCTGCGTGCTGCAGGGCTGCGACGGCCGCGCGCCCATAGGGAGCGTGATCCGGATTGGCGACGGCGATCTTCTGGACACGAGGATCGCGCAAGCCCGCGAATCCGTCTCGCGAGAGATTCAGCTGCGCATCAGCCGGGGCCCACAAAACGATCTGGCCGCACGCGTAAATCACGAGTGAATTGGGATCAGCAAGACGCGCGTCGATCAGTTTTTGTGCGTACAGAATATCCGCGGAGAAAAAAACGTCAAACGGCGCGCCGCTCTGAATTTGCGCATAAAAATTGCCACTGGAGCCGTACGTCACGGACAGTTGTTGGCCGGTTTTCTTTTGATAGCGAGAGGCAAGATCATCCATGGCGAATTGCAGATCGGAGGCAGCGGCAACTCGGATGGCCTGTGCGCGAGTGGCCGGCGCCGACAGAAGAAAGCCAACCAGGGCGAAGAAACCACCCCAGCGGCGAACGCGACGATTGCGGAATATGCATTGTGCAAACGAATTCATGTGTCAGTCGGTTGCGCGTCAGACACGCAGGATCATCACTTCGGTGGATTTGATCAGCGCAGCGGCTCGCTCGCCGGGCTTCAATCGCATTTCCTTGGCGGCGTCAGCGGTAATGATGGACGTGATGTGCTGCTCGCCAATAGCCAGGGTAATTTGCGCGAGCAGTCCGCTATATTTGATGGCAACAACGCGGCCAATGAGCTGATTGCGGCCGGAAATCTTGCGGAAGTTAAGTCGGCGCGTGCCGATATCGCCGCGATCCAGTTTCTTGGGGATCAGGCGGTCGATTTCCGATTCCGGGACGCGGTGATGGCCGCCGGGAGTCTTGGCGGTTTTAATCTTGCCGTGGTAGATCCATTGCTTGAGCGTGGGATAGCTGACCCCGAGGATGTTAGCAGCCTCACGCGGTGCGAGGAGTCTCTGCATGCGCACCTCCGGCAAATGATATTAGCCGAATAAAGCAGGATAGACAATACGAATTTAGCCGATTTACGAGCGGAGCGTCTTCAGAGACTGAAGCCCCTAAACAATTGCGACGCCAGGAGAGCCAGCTAATTGCGCAGCGGCTTGCCGGTTTTCAGCGTATGAGCTATGCGCTGCTGTGTCTGCTTCTCACCGCACAGCGAGACGAACGCTTCGCGCTCAAGGTCCAGCACGTATTGCTCGCTCACGAACTGCGGGGCCGAAAGCGCGCCACCGGCGAGGATGTTCGCCAGTTTGCGTGCAACGTGCGCGTCGTAGTCCGAAGCGTAGCCGCCGCGCACCATCAGATGGATAGCCATTTTCGCCGCCGCCAGGAACGATTCGCCCAGCACTTTGATTTGCGTGGTTTGCGCCCCTTCCTGCCACGAAGACGCCGCCGGCTTCCAACCGCCGCGCGCAAGAGCCAGAGCGGTTTGCTTCGCGTCGGCAACCAGCCGGTCGCGATTCATCGAATACGCATCGTTGCGGCGCAGGTAGCCCAGTTCGCGGCATTCTTCAGCGCTGGTCCCGACCTTCGCCGTCGCAATATTTTCGAAAATTGGCCTCAGTGTGTGGAACAGATCCAGGTCGTCGCCGGACGCCGCGTTTTCATTCGCGCGGATCAGCATCTCTTTCGTTCCGCCACCGCCGGGGATAAGTCCCACGCCAGCTTCGACGAGGCCAATATACGCTTCCGCAGCGGCGTGAATTTTCGCGGCGTGCAGCCCGATTTCGCAGCCGCCGCCCAGCGCCATGCCCTGCGGCGCAGCAACCACCGGCTTCGCCGCATATTTGATGGCTAGGTTGACGTTCTGAAATTGCTTCACTGCCATGTGCAGTTCGTCCCACTCCTGCTCCTGCGCTCCCACCAGAACCAGCATCAGATTCGCCCCAACGGAAAAATTGCTAGCCTGATTCGCGATCACCATCGCATCGAAATCGGAGTCCAGTCGCTTAATGCCCTTGTGAATCATGGCGATCAGATCGGAGCCGATGGCGTTCATCTTGGAGTGAAATTCGCAGCAGATCACGCCGTCGCCCAGATCGATAAGGCTGGCGCCGGAATTCCGTTCCACTTCCTTCCCCGCGTCCTTCAGATTATTCAGGATGAGAATGCCCGCGGGTTCCTCGACTTTGCTGGTCGCAGCGGTGGCAAAATCAAAAACGGACGTAGCGCCTTTTTCCGATTCGTAAAAACTCTTTCGCCCTGCGGAGAGTGCCTTCTCAAAAACCGTCGGCAGCGCGCGGCCTTCTTTCCTGATTTGTTCGGCGAAAGCCGGCAAGCCAAGCGCGTCCACGGTTTCAAACGGGCCAAGTTCCCACGCAAAGCCCCACCTCATCGCGCGGTCTATGTCGACAATGTGGTCGGAAATTTCCGGAATACGCCGCCCGGCATACAGACACATTTCCGAGAGCCCGCCCCAAATGAACTGCTGCGCCTTGTCGGTTTTCTGGCCTTCGAAGAGCGGCGTCATCAGCGCGCGCAGACGATTGCGAGTATCTTCCACCCCCTTGCCAGCTTCGATGGCGGCGAAGCGGGCTTTGGCGCGCGGCCGATACTCCATCGTGCCGATATCCAGCGTGAGAATTTCTTTTTCCGCGCTCCCCTTCACGCGTTTGTAAAAGCCCTGTCCTGTTTTGTCGCCAAGCCAATTGCGCTTCAGCATTTCTTCGACAAGTCCTGGAACTTTGTAGGCTTCTCGCGACTCGTCGTGCGGCGCGGTCTCGTAAATATTTTTGACCACGTGCACGAGCACATCCAGTCCAACGATGTCGGCGGTCCGGAACGTGGCGGATTTGGGCCAGCCAACGGCGGGCCCGGTGCACGCATCGACTTCTTCAATGGTCATGCCAAGCGTTGACATCAGCCGCAAAGCATTCAGCATCGAATACGTCCCGATCCGGTTGGCAATGAAGTTCGGCGTGTCTTTCGCAACCACGACGCCCTTGCCCAGACGCCGGTCGCAAAAATCTGCAAGCGTGGTGAGAACCTCGGCAGACGTCTTCGGCCCGGGAATGATTTCCACCAGCTTCATGTACCGCGGCGGATTGAAAAAGTGCGTGCCGGCCCAGTGCTGCTGGAATTCTTCGGGCAAGCCTTCGGCGATCAGATGCACGGGAAGTCCGGAAGTGTTGGTGGTGACAATGGATCCAGGTTTGCGGAACTGCGCAACTTTCCCCAGCAGATTGCGTTTGATTTCAAGATTCTCGGCGACGACTTCGATGATCCAATCGGCATCGGCGATGCGCGAAAGATCGTCCTCAAAATTGCCGATGGTGATGCGCGAAGCCAGGGAGGGGCTGAAAAACGCGGCGGGCTTGGATTTCTTCGCGGCGTCGATCCCGGCAAGCACTAGTTTGTTGCGATCGGCTTGCATGGCGTCTTTCGGCACGATATCGAGCAGAAGGCACGAAAGCCCGGCGTTCGCGAAATGCGCCGCAATGCGCGCGCCCATGGTGCCCGCGCCGAGCACAACCGTTTTCTGAATGCGAGAAGTCATAGCATTGCCTTGTGGAACGAAAATGAGACTGCCGAACAGGTTACAAAACCGGCAAGCGCCGGTCAAACAGGTGTTTGGTGAAGCGCGCCGCGAACTTAGAATAAGCCGATATGCCTGATGAGAAACAACCCGGCTCCCAGCGGCTTCTTTACACCGCCAAGGAACTGTTCCGCTCGTTCGCCTATGGCGGAAACGCGAAAACCCCCGGGCGTCCGCGCGTGGGGCTGGCCCTGGCCGGCGGATTCGCCCGCGGCATCGCGCACATCGGCGTGCTTCGCGTGTTTCGTGAAGCGGGGATTCCGGTCGACGTCGTGGCGGGCACAAGCGTGGGAGGCCTGATCGGCGCGGCCTATTGCGCGGGAACTTCCCTGGAAAAAATGGAGGCCGTAGCGCGCACCACGAAGTTCACCGATTTTGGCAGATGGACACCATCGTGGCTGGGCTTGGCGACCAATCAGCGCCTGGAGGAATACCTGAACCGCTTGACTCCCGCGAAACGATTTGAAGATCTGGAGAAACCTCTCGCACTCGCAGCCACGGATATTAATGCCGGTCTCACGGTCTATTACCATGCGGGACCGCTGGGCCCACCGTTGCGCGCCTCCTGTGCCTATCCCGGACTATTCGTGCCCATCCATTATGAAGGGCGAACGCTGGTCGACGGATTCCTGACCGCTCTCGTGCCCATCGAGGGAGCGCTCCTGCTGGGTGCCGAACTGATTATCGCGGTGTACCTGGAAGCCGGAGCGGTGGATGAGCCGCGCACGTTCACCGATATTCTCAGCCGTTCGTTCAACATCATTCAGAAACACGCGGACCTCGAATGGCGCCGCAACGTCGACGTCATTATCGAACCAGACGTAACGGGTTTCGTCTGGGACGATTTCACCAAGACCGGTGAGATGATTCGCGCCGGCGAAGAAGCGGCGCTAAAAGCGTTGCCCGCAATCCGCGCAGCCCTAGAAAGCAAAACCACCTCAACAAATCTGTAGCTCACCCCTTCAGGGGTGAGGCTTTTCCGGCGTGTAGTGCGAGCTTTATGCCGGTTTGTGAACGCACGAGTGAGAAGGCCGAACGCAGGAGGGATGCGGACGGCTCCTCACGCGGTGCTCGTGGGAACCGTCCGCTAGTGAGGAGTTACTGAAGAACGTTCAGAGTGTTCGAGCCGTCGTCAACAAACACAAGCCCAACTTCCGGATCGAACAGTACGCCAAATAGCGTTCCCGGGGAAGCGGACACCGGTATCTGTCCAGCAGCTTCAGGTTCGCATCTGGCTCCGGCGAAGTGTCTCCTGTAACGACTGGGAGCAAACAGAAACTCTCAGAACGCTTCCGTTTTCTCTGCAATTCCTGCGTCGGTGTTCCGACTCCGGAGCTGCAAGCGAACCCACACAGTAGCAGGCGGCGAATAGAGAAGTTGTCATTGAAATATGACCGCGGATGTAAAGAGATTGTCATGCTGTCGGACAACAAGCGACGCGGAAAAAGCTTCTTCGTCATTCAAAATGCGAATGGAGTTCGGAATGACAATTACAGGAGTCTTTCCGCGGCCTGTTCAGTCCGCCCAACATGCATCGCAGATTGCACCGCAGGCGCGGACTCGAGCTGGGTGACTTCCACGCGCACGGCTGGCCTTCCCCTTTGCCGCGCTGCGTGAGCCATGCGGAGAGCCCTTCGGCGAAGCGTTCAGGAGTAAGACGGAAGCTGGCCTCCATGCGGCCATCGGCGACGGGCAGCGTGTCGTCGAAATCGGCAGAATTCGTGAAGTTGCGCATGCAGAACTGGTCCAGCCAGTCGAGCGGGCAGGCTTTGCGCTTGCCGCGAATGATGACGTCCACCTGAAATTTTTGCGCGTACATGCAAATGATGATAGCACCGGAAACAAATGTGTCGGCGCTATTCAGGAGCGGCCACGCGCGGGAAAGGCGTCGAACTTTATTCCATCCGCAGCGCAACAACCGGATCGGCATTGGCCGCGCGCTCCGCTGGCAGCAGGCACGCCACCAACGCGGATATCATCGATGATTGTTACCACCAGCCGCAAACGTCAGCGAATCCGTCGCCTTAATACCGAACAGCAGTCCTTGCAGAACGCGAGTCAGCCCGATAGACGCGAGCAAGCCTATCCCAATTCCAATTGCCACCAGCACGAAGCTCTGCCGAAGCACCATCCGTAAAATGTCAACGGGCCGCGCGCCCACGGCCATGCGCACGCCAATCTCATCAGGTCTGACCTCTTAGCGCTTCAGCGCCTCGCACAGCACGTCGACAAGTTTGCCCGCAGAAACCTGTTCGAAATCACGCAGGGCAGCATATTCGCTGATTTCGATGACCCGGATCCTCGGATCCTTCAGCAAAACGCCCAGCAGTTCGCCGAGTTCCAACAACGTCATTCCCTCGGTGTGAGGAAAGTACGCCGCCGGCATCTCCCGCGATTGCAGAACGTCAATATCAACATGAACGAGTAGCGAGGCCGACGCCGGAACGGATTGCAGCACCTGCTGCGCAACCTCGCGTGGCTTCGAACGCCGAATGTCGGCCAGCGAGATCGAATTTATTCCCGCCTGTCCCGATCGTGAAGCATTCGTCCAACCGATGACCGACACTTGAGATGGCCGCAGGGCCGGGCCAGCCCAGAACGGAGAATTGTTCGTCAGGAGCCACACAGCGCACGATGCGGCACTTTGCGACCGCCGGCCGTCTGGAGGGGAATCATCGAAATCGCCGTCAATATAAAGGACATGAATCTCTTGCGATGAAGCGTGCAGAAGGGCCTGCGTGGTTCCGACGACGACACTGCAATCGCAGCCGATCAACAACGGCACCTGCCCCGACCGTTGCAGCACGGGCGTGATGCGCTCGCTAACGCAGTCCCAAACGATGCGCGGTCCCGGCCAGCTCCTAATGGGCGGAATGGAATGATGTGGAAGATAGCTGGGAATCGCGACGTCGCCATCGTCGACCACCTTGCATCCGGCGGCCTGCAGCGCGCGAGCAGATGCACATCGCGATAAGCCTGAGCATCATTTTCATTCCCGGGAAGCAGCGAGCCGCTCCGCAACGGAACTCCCAAACACGTGAAAGGTGCGCTCCGCAACGCCTGTTGTCATCTGGCCACCGAGCATAGCCTGCCCAGCTAGCAGTCGCGTTGCGATCGCAGCGCCGGTGCTCATCAGAAACTGTCTACGCTCCACGAAAGTGCTCCCCAGTCACAATTCTCCTGATGATTGCCTCAAAAGTGGCAGAGATACCACCACGCTATTTTCGTTAGACGTACTTGGCAGAAAAGAGCGTCATTCAGATCCGCGCGCGGAACTTGCGCGCGAACGCGCGGCTAACATACACTGGGCGGAGTAAAAAAAGCGAAAAAACCCGCCGCCAGCCCAGGGAAAGCCTCACTCGAGCATTAGGACCGGTCGGAAGGGACATTCATTTATAATTGTAATGCAGCGCATTAGATTTTCCGGGGGATAGGCGTGGCGACACCAATGGAAACCTGGGTGAATAGCGCGGCCCAGCTGACCAAGCCCGATAAAATCGTATTCTGCGATGGCTCGGAAGCCGAAAATCAGGTCATCCTTCACGAAATGCTCAAGCATGTGGACTCCTTCCAGCTGAATGAGAAAACCTATCCCGACTGCTACCTGCACCGCAGCAGCCCCAGCGACGTGGCTCGCACCGAACACCTGACATTTATTTGCTCCCGAAACAAAGACGACGTGGGCCCGACCAACAATTGGATGGACCCCGACGGCGCAAAGTACAAGGTAGGATCGCTGCTGGACGGCTCGATGCGCGGCCGCACCATGTATGTGGTGCCCTACATTATGGGCCCGGTGAATTCGCCAATCAGCCGTGTGGGCGTCGAAGCAACCGACAGCCCCTACGTCGTTGCGAACATGCGCATCATGGCGCGCATCGGCAGGGTAGCCACGGACCGTCTGGGAAATTCCTCGGATTTCGTGCCGGGACTCCACTCCCTCGGCGACCTCGATCCGCTGCGCCGTTACATCGCGCATTTTCCCGAAGAGCGCTTGATCTGGAGCGTCGGCTCAGGCTACGGCGGTAACGCGCTGCTGGGGAAAAAATGTTTTGCGCTGCGCATCGCGAGTTACATGGCGCGCCAGCAGGGGTGGATGGCGGAACACATGTTGATCCTTGGGCTCGAATCGCCTGGAGGAAAAGTAACGTACATGGCCGCGGCATTTCCCAGTGCCTGCGGGAAAACGAATCTCGCAATGATGGTGTCTGCTCTGGAAGAGCAAGGCTATCGCGTCTGGACGGTCGGCGACGACATCGCGTGGATGCAGATTGGCCCCGATGGCTATCTACACGCCATCAATCCCGAAGCAGGTTTCTTTGGCGTGGCGCCCGGCACGGGGATGCAAACGAATCCCAACGTGATGAAGGCGCTGAACCGCAACACCATCTTCACCAACGTCGCAGTGACGCCGCAAGACGAGCCGTGGTGGGAAGGAATCGGCGGCGACCCTCCGCCAGGATTGGTCACGTGGCGCGGCGAAAAGTGGGATCCGTCCAAGGGCCCTGCGGCGCACCCGAATTCCCGATATACCGTGCCGGCGGGCCAGTCACCCAGCATTTCGCCGCAGTGGGAAGCGCCGGAGGGCGTGCCCATTTCCGCGTTCATTTTTGGCGGACGGCGCGCGCGCCTGGCCCCGCTGGTCCACGAGTCGTTCAACTGGCAACACGGCGTGTACGTGGGCGCGACCATGGCCTCCGAAACCACTGCCGCGGCCACCGGCGACGTGGGCATTACGCGTCGCGATCCTATGGCCATGCTGCCGTTCTGTGGCTACAACATGGCAGATTATTTCCGGCACTGGTTGGATATGGGCAAGCGGATTCCGCATCCCCCCAAAATTTTCCATGTGAACTGGTTCCGCAAGGGAGCGGATGGAAAATTTCTGTGGCCGGGTTACGGTGAAAACGTTCGCGTTCTGAAATGGATTCTCGAGCGCGTCGAGGGCAAGGGAGAGGCCGAAGAGACGCCCATTGGCTACGTGCCCACCAGAAACGCGCTGACCCTCGATGGACTGAAGATTACACACGAAGCGCTGCACGAATTGTTCCGCGTGGATCCGGATGACTGGGAAATTGACTTAGCGGATGTGCGAGAGTTTTTCGCCAAATTTGGCAATCGCTTGCCGGAAGAATTGCGCGAAGAGCAGAACAATCTGCGTGCTGCGCTTGGAACGAGCGCTCCCCGCGTAACTGTTTTAGGTGGGGAAAACTCTGCTCTTTAGGGGGTCGGAGCTTTAGCTCCGACATCAAATGCTTGGCTACCATCGGGCTTCAGTCCCTGAGGAAATGGTTTTTGCATCTTTCGCGGCTCGTTCACTCGTGATATCGGGAGGGCATGGCTTCAGCCATGCCGTAGGTGGCGCTGAGTCAACCCGGCTTTAGCCGCTGAGGGCGTCTTTTTTGAATTGTTACAGCTCCGACCGCCTAGAGCATGTAGATACTGACCCTCGAATGCCCCTAAGCTTGCAACGCGTCCTAGAACAGCGCTCGAATTGCCAGGTCCATGAACAGATGCGTCGCCGGTTCCCCTCGGATCACGTACGCCTTGCCTTCCCCGTTCGAAAAATGAAAGAACCGGCTGATGTGGTAGTCGTCGTCGAACGCAGTGAATAAATTTTGCGTTTCGTCGTCGCCCAGTCCGAACGCGGAGAGCGCCACGGGTTCGCCGGATTGGTGTGCCAGAAGATCGTAGCGGTCAACAAGTTCTCGAAGGGTCAGCATAGCAACGCGCGGCGCACAGCTCCGGCACTGATGATTTCTCCGGCGGGAGTGTAGCGCCTACGCTCGCCAAGGGAAAGCGGGAAAATTGGCCAGCTACGCACGGATTCGGTAAAATACTTGCCGGAACTTATCTACTTTTCTGCTGGAGGAGCGGACTATGACCTTGGCCGTCGGACAAAAGGCGCCGGAATTCACGCTAAAAGATCAGAGCCAGAAAGAAGTAAAACTTTCGGATTTCGCGGGGAAAAAGAACGTCGTCTTGGTGTTTTACCCGCTGGACTGGAGCCCGGTGTGCACCAAGGAGCACGTGTGCATCGTGAATGGCATGAAACCGTTTGAAACGCTGGACGCGCAGGTGCTCGGAGTCAGTGTGGACAGCGCGTGGTCGCACAACGCCTACGCCGAAAAAATGGGCATCAAGTACCCGCTGCTCGCCGATTTCCATCCAAAAGGCGCGATGAGCGAGAAGTACGGTGTGTACCTGCCTGAAAAGGGAATCACCGGCCGTGCCATCTTCATCGTGGACAAAACGGGCAAAGTGGCGTGGGCGAAAAACTACGATATCCCCGTGGTGCCCGATATCAATGAAGTCGCGGCAGCACTGGAAAATATAAAGTAAGCCTGTAGCTTGCCCCTTTAGGGGCGAGGCCTTGCCATTCGCAAGGCAACCCCGTGCGCACCTTTGTGTATCACGCACAAATCCGCCACAGGTGCTGCACTCCGAGGCGGACATCATGTGTCCGCCTTTTTATTTTGCGCCTGAATCGTTGCGGATCACAGCGCCGCCCTTCAGCACAAACGTGACGGACTCCAGAACCTTCACGTCACTAAGCGGATCGCCGCTGACCGCAATCAGATCGGCGTAACTTCCCGGAGCCAGCACGCCAATTTTTCCGGGCATACCGATTAGGGCGGCGGCGTTAATAGTCGCCGCTTGAATCGCATCGACCGGTTTCATTCCCCACTCCACCATTTTCGCAAATTGCTTGGCATTGTCGCCGTGCGGATATACGCCCGAATCCGTCCCGAACGCCATCTTCGCGCCCGACTGGTAGGCGTGACGGAAATTTTCCCGCTGCAGCCGCCCAAGTTTCTTTTCCTTCTCGATGGATTCGGGCAGCATCCCGACCCTTTCGCCCTGCGAAAGAATGTAGTCATCATTATAAATATCGAACACGAGAAAGGTTCCGTGCTGCTTGGCCAGCGCAATGCCTTCATCGTCAATCAGACTGGAGTGCTCGATGGAGTCGATCCCCGCGCGAATCGCATCTTTGATCGATTGCGTACCATGCGCGTGCGCCGCAACTTTACGCCCTAGCTTGTGTGCTTCCTCCGCGATGGCCTGCAGTTCTTCTGGCGTGTATTGCGGTGTGCCCGGAAGATCGCCTTTGCTAAGCACTCCGCCGGAAGCGCACACCTTGATCACATCGGCGCCGTATTTCACCACCTCGCGAACCTTGGCGCGCACAGCCCACGGTCCATCGGCAACGCCGCCTTCCTTGTAATGAAATTCGTATGGGAGAAGATTATTGTCGCAGTGGCCGCCGGTGATCCCGAGTGGCGGTCCCGAGACGAACATGCGCGGCCCGGGAACATCGCCGGCGTTGATGCCATCGCGCAGCGCCACATCCGTAAAATTGCTGGCGCCCACATTGCGCACAGTGGTGAAACCGGCCCGTACAGTTTTGTTGGCGTTTTTGGCGCCGGTAATGGCCTCGCGGGGAACGGAAACGCCGAGCGCGGCGTAGCCGCTGTCCGTGGGATCCGAAGTCAGATGCGTGTGCACGTCAATTAACCCGGGGAGACACGTGGAACCAGACAGATCGATCGCCGTGACACCCTGCGGCAATGTGGTCGACGTTGCGGCACCAACGGCCGTCACCATGCCCGCCTCATCAAACACCACGACTTGGTTGACCAGCAGTCTTCCGTTCGTAACGTCCACCAACTTTCCGCAGTGAACCGCGCCGGGAGCAGCGAAAACAGCAGGCGCCAGAACGAGAACCAATACAGCAAGACAAAGAGCAGGCTTCATGAAGTTCCCCTCAATGAAATATGAAGATGTCAGGATACACGGAATTTCAGGAATTCAGAAACCGTCCGCCAGAGTAGAATAAGATGCAATCTGCATTTGTATCATCGTGACAAATCGGCAGAGTTCCCGAGGTCTTGCCGAAAGGAAGGGACCTAATCTTATGAAACTCCAAAGAGCTGCATCTCAGTTTGCGGCGGCCGTGTTGGCGTTAGGCGTAGCCGCATGTTCACCGGAAGCCGACACGAGCAAGACTGCTTCTACTACTCCAGCAGTGCCGGTCGAGTCGTTTCTTGGCCGCTGGGATTTAACGCTGAAATCGCCCGACAAAGAGTATCCGTCGTGGCTGGAGTTGAGCCAGGAAAATGGCCAGCTGAAGGCCGTAATGGTTGGGCGTTGGGGAAACGCTCGCCCGCTTCCGAAAGTCGAAATCACAAATGGTCATTTGAAGTTCGTCTCTCCCAAAGAGGAAGAAGGCGCCAAGAGCGATATGGTTTTCGATGGCACATTGACCGGCAACACGCTATCTGGCACCACCTCTGCACCGGACGGGACTACGTGGACGTGGACCGCGGTGAAGGCGCCCTCTCTGAAGGAAAGCGGCACGCCGAAATGGGGGAAACCCATCGCGCTGTTCAACGGAAAAGATCTCTCCGGATGGACCATGAGCAAATCAGACGCCAAGACCGTTTGGAAGGTGGAAAAGGGCAATCTCGTAACGCCCGGCGAAGGCCCCGAGTTGATCAACGATCAGAAATTCCAGGATTTCAAGCTGCACGTGGAATTCAAGTGCGATCCTGATTCCAACAGCGGTGTCTATCTGCGAGGTCGCTACGAAGTGCAGATCGAGACCGACTCACCCAACGATCCTCCGAATCGCCGCATCGGCAGCGTCTACGGCTTCTTAGCACCCTCTCCCGACCTTCCTCGCGAGCCTGGAAAATGGCAGACCTACGACATCACCTTGATTGGACGAAATATCACCGTGGTGCACGACGGCAAAACCATTATTGACAATCAGGAAATTCCCGGCATCACCGGCGGCGCCCTCGACAGCCGCGAAGCATCGCCTGGTCCCATCTATCTGCAAGGTAGCGAAAAAGGACACGTATACTTTCGCAAGATCGTAATCACCCCGACCGAACCCTCCAATCAGTGAGACGTCGGAGGTTCCGGCTTCTTGTCGCCCGGCACGTCGGGTTTTTTGGCCGGCGGCGGCGCGGAAGGTGAGCCGGCGAATGAGCGTACCAGCAGCACGAGTTGCCAACGCTGCTCTTCGGTCAGGCGCTTCTTAAAAGAAGGCATGGGCTTACGGCCTTCCGTGATCTGGTAGTAGATCTCGCCGTCGGTGATTTTGCTCATGCGCGCCGCATCGGTCAGATCCGCGGGCGCGGGGTCGTACATCATCGCGTCGGACCCGTCGCCTTTACCGGCATCTCCATGACAGTTGGCACAATGATCCAGGAAAATCTGCTTCGCCGCGGTGGCGTTCGCGTCGGAAGCGGTCAGCGGATTCTTGCGCGCCTTTTCCGCTGGAGGAACGATCCAGGGAGCTTTCTGGAACGCGGCAAAGCCAATGGAGATAAAAATCAGAGCGATAGTGCAGGCAAAAAGGATTTTGCGCATCTTGAGGCTCCGTTGTTGGTTCGTGCCCATACCTTAGGCAAAATCTTCGCACAAATCAGGCATGGGTAGGAAGCGCCAACGAGGCGCGCCGGGAGAAACGTCAGTAAAAGCGGAAAGTCAGCCAGAGCAGTTCGGCGTTGAAAAAAAGTATGGCAGCGGTCACGCCCCAGGCAATGACGGTGGTGAGACGCGAATTGACGAATTCCCCCATCTTCGCGCGCTCGCTGGTGAAGCGCACCAGCGGAATCACCGCGAAGGGCAACTGAAAACTCAGGACGACTTGGCTGAGGATCAGCAGTGCCGTGAGTTTGCCTTCCCCGGCGATGCCGATCACCAGCACGGCGGGAAGAATCGCGATCAGCCGCGTGATGAGCCGGCGGATCCATGGCTTCAAGCGAATCTGCAGAAATCCTTCCATCACAATTTGACCCGCCAGAGTTCCGGTGAGAGTGGAATTTTGGCCGGAAGCGAGCAGCGCGAAGGCGAAGAGCGTGCTTCCCAGGCTGGCGCCAAGAACGGGACTGAGCAATTTGTAAGCCTGCGAGATGTCCGCGACTTCATGAAGCCCGCGAGTGTGGAACGCCGCGGCGCCGAGCACCAGAATCGCAGCATTGATAAACAGCGCGAAGGCGAGGGCAACGGTCGAATCAATGATGGCGTACTTGATGGCTTCGCGACGCTCGGGATTGCTCTGGCCAAAGGCCCGCGTCTGCACGATGCTGGAGTGCAGATAAAGATTGTGCGGCATGACTGTCGCGCCGATGATGCCGATCGCGATGTACAGCATTTCCTTGTTGCGGAAAATTTCCAGGTGCGGAACAAATCCGTGAACGGCTTCCAGCCACAGCGGCCGCGCGAAAAAAATCTCATAAGCAAAGCAAGCCGCGATTGTCCCGATCAGCGTCACCACAAAGGCTTCGACGAGTCGGAAACCTCGTCCCTGAAGCGCCAGTACAATTAAAACGTCGAAGGCCGTAAGCAGAACGCCGGCGAGAAGCGGCAGCCCGAAAAGCAGTTTTAGGGCGATGGCGGAGCCCAGAACTTCGGCAAGGTCGCATGCGGCGATCGCAAGTTCGCACACCACCCAAAGAGAAATCGAGACACGCCGGGAGTAATGGTCGCGGCACGCTTGCGCTAGGTCGCGACCGGTGGCGATCCCGAGTTTCGCCGAGAGCCCCTGCAGAAACATCGCCATAAGGTTGCTGATTAACACGACGCTGAGAAGCGCGTAGCCGAATTTCGATCCGCCGCCAATGTCCGTGGCCCAGTTGCCCGGATCCATATAACCCACGGCGATCAAGTAGCCGGGTCCGGCAAAGGCCAGGATTTTGCGAAACCAGGAAGATCCCTGTGTGATCTGAATAGTGCGATGCGCTTCGGGCAGCGACGGTAGGGTCAGGGCCTGGCGCCAGCCGGAAGTTCCCTCGGTGTCCAGAGGCGGCTGCGTCGCGAGTTGCTTGGAGAACGGTGTCGCCCATCTTTCTGTTAACTATAGTGAACCCTTCAATCTAAACTATACTTAATGACGCTCGGAGGTGTCAATAGTTCTTCTGCTGCACGTAACCCGGCGTTGCCTTTTGCGTTATCGCCGGCAACCTGGTGTCGCGACAATTCGAGTGGTGATTCCTCGGCTCGCACCGCACGGTGGTGTGCCGCACAAACCATGAGATTCACATCGATTCTCATGATTTGAGGCCCCGAACCATACCGCGATAAATGTAGAAAAGCCATCACCCGCGGTGCCTGTGCTATTTTGGATGTGGCAATTTTGGGGAGACCAACATGGACGAGAAACAGACACCGCCACCGGGACAAGTTCAAATCAAGGCGGACGAAAAAGAGTTGCAGGGAATGTACAGCAATCTCGTGATGGTGCATCACCACGCGGAAGAGTTCACTCTGAATTTTGTTTATGTTTTCCCCAACGGCGCTCAGGGAAAGCTGTTGGCCAGCATGATCGTCAGCCCGGGACACGCGAAGCGCATTTGGCGCGCGCTGGGCGAAAACATTTCACGCTTTGAGGCGCAATTCGGGCCCATCAAAGAAGGTCCGGAGGGAATCGTGCCCGGCACAAACATTGGATTCGTGCAGTAGCGCGCAGTAGACGGGGAGGGAAGGTGCGATTCCGCGCGGCCAGCGACCAGGCGCTCCTTGTACACCTCGGCGAGGAAATTGGACTCCGCACACGCGAACGAGTTGTACGGCTGCTGAGGTTGTTGCAGCGCGAGCCGCTGCCGTGGGTGCGCAACTTGCAACCCGCCTATTGTTCGCTGTTGGTTTCGTTTGACGCTTGCGCAGTCGATCACGCCCACGTCGAAGCCACACTGCGCAGCTACGAAAAGCGCGCGCAAAAAATCGCATTGCCCACGCCGCGCCTCCTCGAAATCCCGGTCTGCTACGGCGGAGAATTTGGCCCCGACCTGGAAAAGGTTGCAGCGGCGCACGGGTTGAGAGCGGATCGCGTCATCGAATTGCACTCCTCGCGGACTTATCACGCATACTTCTTGGGATTTGCGCCCGGCTTCGCGTACCTTGGCGACTTGCCGGACGCTCTCGCCACCCCTCGACTGGCCACTCCACGAAAAAAAGTTCCCGTCGGAAGCGTCGGCATTGCCGGAAAACAGACCGCCGTGTATCCGTTCGCGACTCCCGGCGGTTGGAACTTGCTGGGCAGGACCCCGCTGCGCATGTTCCAGGTGGGGCGTGATCCGATGGAGTTGCTGGACGTTGGCGATGAAGTGCGCTTCCGTCCGATCACTCGCCAAAGATTTTCTGCGCTGGAGAATCGATGAGCACGCTCGTGGTCGAGCATCCCGGTATGCAAACCACCGTGCAGGATCTGGGACGCCCGGGCTACGGCCCAATGGGCGTGTCGCCGTCAGGCGCGGCAGACGCGGTATCGCTGCGTTTGGCGAACCTGCTCGTCGGCAATCCCGCAGAGGCAGCGGCGCTCGAAATGACTTTGCTCGGCGGAAGCTACGTATTTCCAGAAGGTGGCGTGATAGCGTTAGCCGGCGCGGATTTTGGCGCGTCGTTGAACGGCCGCGCTCTCGAGACAGCCGTGCCCCATGCCGTGACGCCCGGCGGAAAACTAAGCCTGGGACAAACGCGCAGCGGCGCGCGATGCTACCTTGGCATTGCGGGCGGCGTGCGCGTTGCGCCCGTGCTGGGCAGCGCTTCGACTCATCTGCTGAGCGGGCTCGGCGGATTCAACGGCCGCGCGCTGCAAAAGGGTGACGTGCTGGAAATCGGCGCGCCCACAAAACGACTGCCACGCAGAAAAATTTCAGCCAAGGCGCGGGACATGTTTCAGCCACGGAAAATACTTCGTGTCACAGCAGGCCCGCAATCTGACTGGTTTCTGGAGGACGCGCAACGCTCATTGTTGCAAAGCGTCTTTCGCGTCACGGAAGAAGCAGATCGCATGGGCTTGCGGCTCGAAGGCCCGGCGCTGGCCCTGCGAGCTGCGAAAGAAATGATCAGCGAGGGAGTGTCGCTCGGCGCTGTGCAAGTCACGCCGTCGGGACAAGCGATCCTCCTTTTTGTCGAGCAGCAAACCGCGGGCGGATATCCGAAGATAGCCAATGTGATTGGCGCAGACCTGTTTTGCATTGGCCAATTGCGCCCGCGTGACGAAATCCATTTTGCGCGCGTCACATTCGCCGAGGCGCGCCAATTGTGGATCGAGCAGCAGCAGCTTTTGAATTCGGAGGAGTTTCTATTCGCATGAAGCGCGTCGATTTGAATTGCGATATGGGCGAGGTCGCTGAAGCGGTCACCGGCGGCACGCAGGAAGAGCTGCTGCACTACGTCACTTCGGCGAACGTGGCTTGCGGCGGGCATGCGGGCGCTGCCGCAATGATGCAAGCGACCATCGAGCAATGTTTGCGCAACGGCGTGGCGATTGGCGCGCATCCTGGATATGAAGATCGCGCCAACTTTGGGCGTATTGAACTGAAACTCAGTCACGAAGAAATCGCCGTTTCTGTGCACCGGCAAGTGCTGGCGCTGGCAGAAATCGCGGCTCGCTGCGGAGCTCGAATCACTCACGTGAAACCCCATGGCGCGCTCTACAACCAGGCCGCTCGCGAACGTGAGCTTGCCCGCGCAATCGCGGAAGGCGTGGCACGCTGGCGAAAAGATGTCGTTCTGATGGGACTCGCGGGATCCGCGATGCTGGAGGAATTTCTCGCGACGGGATTTAGCGTGGCCGCGGAAGCGTTTGCCGACCGCAGGTACGAGCCCGACGGCAGTTTGCGCTCGCGTAAGTTCCAGGATGCGCTCTTGAGAAATCCCGAAGAAGCCGCGGCGCAAGCGGTGCAAATCGTCGAGCAGAACAGCGTGATTGCCGCGGACGGCACCGCGGTTCCGCTCCACGCGCAAACCATCTGCATTCATGGCGATACGCCGGGCGCAGCGGAAATTGCCGCGGCGGTGAATCGCGCGTTGCGCGCGGCCGGCGTTGCACTTGAGCCCCTTGGCGTACAGTGACCTACCCGACCCATCGACCGGTGTAACCTTCCGCTCAGCGCACACTCTAACTGCTGTGAGGAATTCCTCCATGCAAAGTCCCATCATCGGTCGCACCATTGCCATTGCCATCATTCTTCTGCTCGTCGGTTGGACCGCTTTCCGTTCACTCAGCGCGCGCCCTCCCGCCGCCCCTTCCGCAACGATGCCTGTGCCCGCGATCGACGCGCCGCTCGCTCCCGCAACAGCGCAGGAGGCCGCGGTCTTCGCGGGCGGCTGTTTCTGGGGCATGCAAGCGGTCTTCGAGCAACTTCGCGGCGTCAACGAAGTTGTTTCCGGCTATTCCGGCGGATTCCTGAAGTCTCCGTCGTATGAAACCGTCAGCTTGGGTTTGACCGGCCACGCGGAAAGCGTGCGCGTTACGTTTGATCCTTCGCAAGTCACCTATGGCCAGCTTCTGATGGTTTATTTTTCCGTGGCGCACGATCCCACGCAGTGGAATCGCCAAGGCCCCGATACTGGTTCGCAATATCGCTCCTCCATTTTCTATACCTCCGACGAGCAGAAGCGCATCGCCGAGTCCTATATCGCGCAACTCACCGCCGCCCGCGTCTACTCGCACCCTATCGTCACAAAAGTTCAGAAACTCGACGCCTTCTATCCTGCCGAAGCCTACCACCAGGACTACGTCAAGAATTATCCCGGCAGTTCGTACGTGGTGATGAACGATCTGCCAAAGCTAGCCCGCCTGAAAAAGGATTTCCCCAGCCTCTGCCGCGCGAATTAGCGAAACACATTTTGTAGCGGCGGCTTTTTTATGCCTCCACCCTGGGTGATTTGTTCTCCTCCTTTTCGGTCCGCCTTGAGAATCTTCGCCAAAAACACCGAAAGTAACCCTATTCACATTCACGAATCCCCTGCCGGGAGTCACGTTCCGCTAACTCCTTTGTTTCCCTTTGATATGCAAAAACAGGGGGCTAGGGGTATTTCGATTGCCCAATGAATTACGTTAAAGTATTACCTACACTTGTCGGCGCGCCGACATTCTGGATTCCAGCGGATGGGTGTAGACTGGCTGCATTCTGGGGAAATTCAGGAGGAAGCCATGAGGAAAGTGGCCGTGGTGGCTATTGCTGCCGTAGTGCTTTCGTTGGCGGCGATGGTGACGTGGAGAACTGGGCTTGCGGCGGTGACGGCGGAAAAGGCGACGGGGGAGACGCTGAAGCGCGTTGAAGGCGAGTTCATGAGAGCAGCGCTCGAGCGTGGATCGGCGGGATACATGTCGTACTACGCGGAGGACGCAGTGGAATTGCCGGACGGCGCGCCGGCGATCGTTGGCAAGGACAACATTGCGAAAGGAATGGGGTTTCTGGACGACAAGAACAACAGGCTGACGTGGTCCGCGGTGGGCGCCGACATCGCGAGTTCCGGGGATCTGGGCTACACGTGGGGCAACTACGAATTTCTGAGCAAGGATAAGGACGGGAACCAGCGCGTTGAGCGCGGCAAATATACGACGGTGTGGAAAAAACAGGCCGATGGCAGCTGGAAGGTTGCGTTGGATATGGGAAACAAAAGCGAAGCAATGAAGTAAAGATGTAAAGAAACAAAGAAGCCGCTATTCCGATGGGGGGAGTCGAGGCGGTCGCGCTTCATGATGCGTACGATCGACAGGGCGTCTTGCAGGGCAATTTTCTCGTCGCGATTGTCGGTTCCGTGGTCGAGTTGCTGGAGGCGCGCGAAGAGCAGGGCTTCGACCTCGCGGATTTTTTTCCTGCAATTTTACCGGGGTCAAATTCGAGGATCAGGTCCTGCAGCGGAGCTTGCCAGTGCGGGAATTTCAACTCGCCGTCGGTCATGGTGTGTCGTTATCCCAGAGTGCCGGCGAAATGCATGGAGCCGCCAGCGCGGTGAGGCTCGATGACCAGCTTAGTTCCGGTCTTCTGGTCGAAGAGGAGGTACTTGCCGGGGGCACGCGCGGCGATCTGCCGGACCTGCTCCTTGGCGTCTTCGACGGTGGCTGCCGAGCCAAGCCAGAGCACTCCGCTGTCTTCTACTTGGAAAATATCGAACGCAGGACTTGCCATCTTTATCCTCGCTTTACTTCATTCACCGACCGCGACCTTGTCTAACGGAGCCTCTTGCAACTCTTTCTTCCTGGTAAGCTGCGCGCGTTCCGCTGCCTTTTTCCGCCGCAATTCGTCGGCAAGGACCTTCTTGGCGACGGTCAGTGAAACCTGCGCGAAATGTACTTTGGGCCTGAGCATTGCACTCCTCCATCCAACACTTCGACGCTAGCAGGGTTGCAGTGATACGGGTCAAATCTTTTGGACCGCGAACTTTCGTTTAGCGGGCAGGAAAGGGCGCGGTTAGGGAAGCGTGGCGTGGAATAGCGCCCCGCTTGGGGCGGTTCGTGGCGGCGCGGTACGGGTCGAATATTTTACTTGCACGGGCGCATGCGTGTGGATACGATAACGCTACGTTAGTTTAACGTTGCAGAGTCCCGGGAGGGGAAGGTATGCAAAGGCTCAAGGCAAGAAAGCGCCGATGCATTTCAAGACCATGGTGCAGGCCGATGTGCCGCAAGGGCGCAACGGAAAGCACAAACTGATTGTCACGACGATTGTGAACGACCTGGACAATTTGCAGGATGGAGCGGCGATCAAGGTGCCGCTATCGCAACTGGAGCAATCCAAGGAGAAGGTACGTTCGGCGCTGAATCGCGCGACAAGGAAGGCGGGCCGCAAAGTGGCGACGGCCAGCGACGCTGACTATCTGTACGTGTGGAACCAGAGCGAGTAGCGTGAGGCACCGGAGCGAGCTGCCATTTTGGAATTGCGCGTGAAGACCGGCCGGGGTTGCACATTGGCGCCGCCTCGTGAACAATCTATGGGTAAGACCATTCCCGATTTTCTGAGCTCTGAATGAAGCAAAAAGTGTTTTCCTCTCTCGACGCTGCGGTGGCGGATATTCCCGATGGCGCGCGCATCATGTTCGGCGGATTTGGCGGCGCCGGATTTCCCAACAATCTGATTGAGGCGTTGTCGCGCAAGGGTGTGAAGAACATCACCGCGATCAGCAACAATTGCGGGACGCGCGAAGGCGAACTGGGGATCATGTTCAAGAATGGCCAGGTGAGCCACGTGATCGCGTCGTTTCCCGGGCCGCACTCGAACTATTTTCAGGAGCGCTTCGCGAGTAAAGAAGTGACGTGCGAACTGGTGCCGCAGGGCATCTTGTGCGAACGCATGCGCGCGGCGGCGGCCGGACTGCTGGGCTTCTACACCAGCGTGGGCGTGGGCACGGAAGTGGCGGACGGGAAAGAAGAGCGCGTGATTGATGGCAAGCGCTGCATTCTGGAAAAGCCGATCCACGCGGACTTCGCGCTGATCAAGGCGCAGAAGGCCGATGAACTAGGAAATCTGACGTACCGGTTGGCGGCGCGGAATTTCAATCCGATCATGGCCATGGCGGCGAAAACTACGATAGTGGAAGTGGATGAGATTGTGCCGCTGGGAGCGATCGAGCCGGAAAATGTGATTACGCCGGCGATCTTCGTGCATCGCATTGTGCAAGCGAAAGGAGTCCGCTTCACCGGGTGACGGCGAAGTGAAACGCTATGGGCGATAAACCGCGATTGACACGCGAACAGATTGCGCAGCGAGCCGCGCAGGAGTTGACGGACGGGGCATGTGTGAACCTGGGCTGGGGGATCCCGAACCTGATCGCGGACTATTTGCCGAAGGGTGTGACCGTTTATTTCCACAGCGAGAACGGGATTCTGGGGATGGGGCGGCGAGCCAAGGCTGGCGAAGAAGACTACGACCTGGTGGACGCGATGAAAGTGCCGGTGACGCTGATTCCCGGCGCGTCGTTCTTCCATCAAGCTGATGCGCACTTGATGACGCGTGGAGGGCATCTGGACGTGGCGGTGCTGGGCGGATTTCAGGTGTCGGAAAAAGGTGATCTGGCCAACTGGAAGATTCCTGGGGCGAAGGGCAGCGGGAATATCGGCGGAGCGATGGACATTGCCACGGGCTCGAAGAACATTATTGTCTGCATGGAGCACAACACCAAGGATGGCGGGGCGAAGATCGTACACAAGTGCAGCTATCCGCTGACGGCGATTGAATGCGTGAATACGATCGTGACGGATCTGGCAGTGATCGATGTGACGAAAGATGGATTGGTGCTGAGAGAAGTGGCGCCTGGATGGACCGCAGAGGAAGTGCAGGGGTGCACGGAAGCGAAATTGAATGTGAGTGGCGCGCAGGTGGCGGAGATGAGGCTTTAAAGTAGATATCAGACATCAGCAAGCAGCGAGTTAAGTGCTGAGGACGTCGCGGTTGAAGGCGTACCGCGGCGGAAAAAACCGAAGAACCCCACACGCAAAACCGGCGTGTGGGCAACCGGCGAAGAACCAAGAAAAGAGAGATTCATCGCACAAAAGGCGTGTGATGGGCAGAGATCCTCACTCTGCGGACTCCGTTCGGAATGACCCAATGAAAGTTCGTCGTGCCCTGTCAAGCTGCGAAAAGCAGATCCCTGCGCTCGGGATGACAACTTAATTAACGGAGCGAGGCTACGGGCGGTTAATATGATGCGCCTGGTGCAGGCGGTTAATACGAAGCGGGCTAGAGAGTCTGTGTGCCAACCAAAAGACCGCCCTCAGCGGTAAAGCCGGTTGATTTAGCGTCCCTTACGGCGTGGCTGCTGCCCTCCCGAAAAGCAGATCTTCTCACACAGACTCTAGAGGCGGGCGGCGCAGCGGGCTACTATTTTTCCTTCGGGGGAAAGAATCACTAGGACCAGGCTGTCGGTTAACGGAATGCCAGCGCTGGGCACGTCGAACTGAAACCACCACTCATACTTCACAGGTAGTGGCTCACTGCTGAGTCCTTGGGCAAATGGCTCGATGGGGATCATCTGCGCGTGCTTCAGAGCAATTTCCGGCGCGGGGCGAATGGAGAGGCCGCGCTTCCAGAAGAAGTTCACATGCAGGGTGCGCAGGATCGCCTTGTTGAGGTAGGTGCGCGTGGTTCCCGCCTGCTCGAGTTTGTCGGTGCAGGGCATGTCGTAGAGTTCAAAGCCTAGCTCCATGCGTTCGGGGAATTCGGTGACGATTTCGTTGCCGCGGCGGAAGAGCGTACCGGTGCTGGTATCCACGCGACGGAGATTGTCGAAGAATTGGGGAGCCCGCAGGCGGCCGGCGAGACGAAAGCAAGGACCGTTGGCAATTGCGCCGTCCGTGACAAGCTGGACTCCGCCGTCGTAATTCCAGATGGATTTTTCACGAGGCGGTTGAGCGTCGCCCACTTGCGGAGTAGCGGCGAGCAGAAGAAGGCAGGCAGCGGAGAAAATGGAAAGAGCCCTGAGAACCATGGCCATCCTCGGCGCTGGAACTAGTCTACTACTCAAGGCGAGGAGTGGAGCAGAAAACTGAAGTCGCCCACCTGGCAGAGGCGCTTGCCTTCGCGGGCAAGTTTGCATACGCCTTTGCCGGCTTGAAGAGTGGCGAAAAGCGTTGACCAGATTGAGGAGGACGGAAGGCGGAGCAACGAGGAGAATCGCGCGCCTGTCATCGGCGGCTCAATGGGAAGAGTTCGCGGAAAAAATGGATTTGGGAATCATCATGTGAACGCCTTTGTTGCCATCGACAAGTTCGGTGATGTGCAGGTCGGCGGCAACACTGGCCAGCATGTAGGCGTCGTCGCGAGAGAGGTGCTTCTCGTTCATCAGGAAGTCGATCATTTCGCGGACGGCGAGTTTTGTGGCTTCGTTGAGATCTTCGTGAAGGCCCATGGTAATGAAATGAGTAGGGGTTTCCGCGCGCGGCCAGTGCAGATGCATGTCTTTGCGGACAACAAATTGAAAGCTACCGACGAGCGAGGTTTCGAGGGCGGTAATGTCGACTTCGCCGTCGCCTTGGCCGGCGTGACCGTCACCGACTTGAAATAAAGCTCCCGGAGCGTGAATGGGAATATAAAGAGTGGTGCCTGCGACCAGATCTTTATTGTCCAGGTTGCCCCCTTGAATCCACGGTGGAGCGCTGCTCAAGCGGCCGCTGGACTCAGGCGGCGCGACGCCCATGCTGCCGAAGAAAGGATGCAAGGGAATCTCAATGCCATCGGCGAAGTGTGCCACCATCCGCTTTTCATCCAAGGGAACAATCTTGATTTTCGGGTAAGGAAAATCTTCCGGGAGGAATCCGCGGCCGGGTCCAAAGGCATTGTAAGCGTAGGGAATGGCGAGGCGCGCCGCAAGGATTCTGACTTCAAGAACATCGCCAGGCGCGGCTCCCTCGATGAAGACTGGGCCGGTGAGGATGTGTCCACCGGGGCCTTTGTCCTTCACCCGATCATAGATGTCGCGGAGGGGCTGCTCGACCTGATCGGGAGGAACGCCGGCTTCTTCGAGGCGCTTTGGGCTGCTGGTGATCAGGGTTTGGATTTCGACGGTGTCACCCGATTTTATGCGAAGGACGGGAGGAGTCTTGGCATCGTAGTAGCCCCAGGCGACGGTCGTCGGTGTGGGTTTCAGCGACAGAGTCGCAGGGGGTTGCTGTGAGTCAGTGCTGACGGAGTTGAAGCAGAGGGAAACAGCAAAGAAGCTGGCTAGGCGGATGATGGTGGGCACTCGGCGTTTCTCCCGTGTCATGGACAGGAATCTTCCGGCGAGGAAACCCAAGACAAGAGAGATTCCTCACTCCGCAGACTCCGTTCGGAATGACAGAATGAGAGTTTTTCCGCCAGCTGTAAAGCCGGATTTAGCGATCACCCACCCACTGTGTCGCGCTGAAGTTTCGCCCCTGTTCCCGCAAGGTTCATGGATGGGTCATGTCTTCGGGCTTGACCAGGGCGTCGAATTCGTCGCCGGAGAGGTGACCGAGCTTGACGGCGGCTTCTTTGAGGCTGGTTTTCTGATGGTGAGCATGGTGAGCGACTTTGGCGGCGTTGTCGTAGCCGATTTTGGGGGCAAGGGCGGTGACGAGCATGAGCGAATTCTGGACGTAGCTGTCGATGACTTCGCGGTTCAACTGGATGCCGACGACGCAGTGGTCCACGAAACTGTTGCAAGCATCCGCGAGGAGTTCGACGGAGTGCAGGTAATTGAAGATCATGACGGGCTTGAAGACGTTGAGCTCGAAATTGCCTTGCGAGCCGGCGAAGCCGATGGCGGCGTCGTTGCCCATGACCTGGACAGCGACCATGGTGACAGCTTCCGACTGCGTGGGATTCACTTTGCCGGGCATGATGGAGGAGCCGGGCTCGTTTTCGGGAAGAGTGAGTTCGCCCAAGCCGCAACGCGGACCGGAACTGAGCCAGCGGATGTCGTTGGCGATCTTCATCAAGGAAGCGGCAAGGGTCTTGAGCGCGCCGCTAGCGAAAACGATTTCGTCGTGCGCGGACAGGCTGGCGAACTTGTTGGGGTGAGAGCGAAAAGGCAGGCCAGTGAGTTCGGCGATTTTCTTCGCAGCGCGCTCGGCAAATTCGGGATGAGCGTTCAGGCCGGTGCCGACGGCAGTGCCACCAATGGCGAGATCGAGCAATCCATCGAGAGCGACGGCGATACGGCCGCCATCACGATCGAGCAGGCTCACGTAGCCGGAGAATTCCTGGCCGACGGTGAGCGGTGTGGCGTCCTGCAAATGGGTGCGGCCGATTTTCACCACGCCGACAAATTCCTTGGCCTTGGCGTCCAGCGCGTCGCGTAGTTTTTTGACAGCAGGAAGCAGGCGGCGCGACGTTTCCATCGCGGCGGCGATGTGCATGGCGGCGGGGAAAGTGTCATTGGAAGACTGCGACATGTTCACGTCGTCGTTGGGATGAATGGGCTTCTTGGTGCCCATCTCGCCGCCCGCGATTTGGATGGCGCGGTTGGAGATGACCTCGTTGACGTTCATGTTGGTCTGCGTGCCGCTGCCGGTTTGCCAGATGCGCAGAGGGAAATGCTCGTTCAATTTGCCGGAGATCACTTCATCGGCGGCGTGGGTAATCAGGTTGGACTTTTCCTCGGAGAGCTTGCCGAGGTCGCGATTGACGAGGGCCGCGGCTTTCTTGAGGATGCCGAATGCACGAATGAGTTCCGTCGGCATGGTGTCCCTGCCAATGGCGAAATGGATCAAGGAGCGGGCGGTTTGCGCGCCGTAGTAGCGATCCATGGGGACATCGATTTTGCCCATGCTGTCGGATTCGGAGCGGGTGGGAACCGACTTGGCGAATTGCGTAGCTTCAGACATGTGGGACTCCTGGAGCGAACGAAGATAGTTTAGCAGGGAGAGAGGGGTAGGGTGAGGAGGGATTCGCGGTGGGAGGCGGGCGAATGCGGAAGTCGTGCAGAAGGTTGCAGTTGAGGTCCTTCGGGCCGCAAAATGCGCGGTCCTCAGGATGACAAACATGCGATGCGGGCGGTGAGTGAGTAGTAGCAGAAAGGCCTCACCCCTGAAGGGGTGAGCTACAAGATTAGCGTAGGTATATCGCTGGGCACAGGAGATGGCGGATACATCGGGTAAGGTATAATTAAAGGCTGGGGGAAAGTAACAAAAAGATGAGTGCAGGTAGGCAAAAGGGGAAGGCGTCCGCCGAGACCTGGCAGCGGAGGCGTTTGCGTTTTTACCGGACGCGAGTGCGGGAGATTCGGGGAATCGCGAAGGCGCTGGTGTCGACGAAGCACCCGTTTCTGGTGCACATCATCCCGATGCGCCGGTGCAATCTGGATTGCGGCTACTGCAACGAGTATGACGACGTGTCGAAGCCGGTGCCGCTGGAGGAGATGAAGCGGCGGCTGGATATGCTGGCGGACATGGGCACGTCGATCATTACCATCAGCGGTGGCGAGCCTTTGATGCACCCGGAGCTGGACGACGTCATCCGGCACATCCGGAAACGCGGAATGATCGCGGGGCTGATTACCAACGGATTTTTCCTGAACCGGGAGCGGATCGAGCGGCTGAACGATGCGGGGCTGGAGCACTTGCAAATCAGTATTGATAATGCCGCGCCGGACGAAGTGTCGAAGAAGAGCCTGAAATCGCTGGATGGACGGCTGGAGATGCTGTCGGAATGGGCGGAGTTTCAGGTAAACATCAATTCGGTGCTGGGCAGCGGGGTGAAGAATTCGGAAGACGCGCTGAAGATTGCGCACCGCGCACTGGAGCTGGGGTTTACGAGCACAGTGGGGATTATTCACGACCACGACGGGCAATTAAAACCGCTGGCGCCGCGCGACCAGGAAATCTTTGAAGAGATTATGACGCTGGGGAAGCGGTCGTTTTCGCGGTTCAACCAATTCCAGCACAACGTGGCCATGGGAAGAGAGCACGATTGGAAGTGCCGGGCAGGTTCGCGGTACTTGTACATTTGCGAAGACGGGCTGGTGCACTGGTGCTCGCAACAGCGGGGATATCCGGGGATTCCATTGGCAGAGTACACAGCGGAGATGAGGCGGCGGGAGTTTCTGACGCACAAGAGTTGCGCGCCGATGTGTACAGTGAGTTGCGTGCAACAGGTGGGAATTTTGGATAATTGGCGCGGGGAACAAACGATGAAGCCGCGGGTGGTAGGAGCGAGGAAAGAAGAATTGGTGCAGATTGGGAAATAGGAAGTAATGAAGTAACGACGCAAAGCAGCGGTTGGGCGAAAATCCTGCAGGTTGCTTCCCACGAACATGACGGTGTGCAGCGCGTTGACGATGCAGGGAGGGCGCGCCAAGAATAAGGCATGTCTACTCCAGCCATCGAAATCGAGAACCTGACAAAGGAATACCCGTTCGGGTTTCTGAATCTGAAAAAGAAAAAATCGCTCGAAAACCTGAGTATGCAGGTGGAGACCGGCGAGGTGTTTGGCTTCCTGGGGCCGAACGGCGCGGGAAAATCGACGACCATCAAGCTGCTGATGCGACTGATCTTTCCGACCACCGGCACGGCGCGGATTCTGGGCAAGTCCATCAATCATGTTTTCATGCACGGCGACATTGGCTACCTGCCGGAGCAGCCGTACTTCTACGATTATTTGACCGCGCCGGAGCTGCTGGATTATTTCGCGCGATTCCACGGATTGCCAGCGAGCGAGCGCCACGAACGCGTAAACAAGATGCTGAAGAAGGTCGGCCTGGATACGGCGAAGAAGATTCAGTTGCGCAAATATTCGAAAGGGATGCTGCAACGGGTGGGCCTGGCGCAGGCGATCCTGCACGAGCCGAAGGTGGTGGTGCTGGATGAACCGATGAGCGGATTGGACCCACTGGGGCGGCGGGAAGTGCGCGACATCATCCTGGAATTGAAAAAGGAAGGACGCACAGTGCTTTTTTCCACGCACATTTTGTCGGATGCGGAGATGCTGTGCGACCGCGTTGGCGTGATTGTGGGCGGGAAACTGCGCGGGGTGGGAGCGCCGGAAAATCTGCTAGGGATTGCGGCGCAAGGCATGGAGGTCTTGTTTGAGTTGGAAGGGGAAGGGAGACGACCGGAGTTGCTGGGACGCGCGACGCGCACGGGAGAACGTTACCGAGTGCAATTAAAGGAAGAGGAATTGTATGGAGCGCTGGAGGAGTTGAAAGTGGCAGGGGCGCGAATTCTTTCGGTGACGCAGATCAAACCGACCTTGGAGGAGTTTTTCGTGGACCTGGTGGAAGCAGACCGGGCACAGGCGTCTGCGGTCGAGGTGCGAGGGAAATGAAAAACGTCCTGACGGTAGCGGCGAATACGTTTCGCGAAGCGGTGCGCGACCGCGTGCTGTATAACCTGGTGGTTTTTGCGTTGCTGATGATCGCGGCGGCAATTTTTGTGGGGCAGATCTCGATAGGGATCGAGCAAAGCATCATCGTGAGCTTGGGGCTTACGGCGATTTCCGTGATTGGTTTATTCATCGCGGTGTTCATCGGAGTGGGCCTGGTTTCGAAGGAGATGGACAAGCGCACGCTATATGCGCTGCTGGCGAAGCCGGTGGAGCGCTGGCAATTTCTGCTGGGGAAGTTTTTTGGGCTGGTGCTGACGTTGGCGGTGAATACGGCGGCGATGGGAATCGGATTATTTTTGGCGTTGTGGGTGGTGAAGCATCCGCTGGAAAAAGCGGACTTGTATGTATTCGTGGCGGTGTACCTGATCCTGCTGAAGCTGGCGCTGATCGTTGCGTTGGCGCTGCTGTTCTCGTGTTTCACGACGCAGTTTTTGGCGATCCTGTTTACGGCCATGTTGTACGTTGCGGGGGTGTTCGCGGCGGGTTTGCGCACGATGCAGGGAGTGAACCTGCCGCCAAGCACGACGGCGATGCTGCATGGGATTTCCTATGTGCTGCCGAATTTTGAGAATTTCAATGTGATGGCAGCGGTGGCGCACGGCGGCGGCGTTCCCGGGTCGATGGTGCTCTACGCCACAGCGTATGCGGTGGTATATGGGGCGATCGTGTTGGCAACGGCAGCGATGGTATTTTCGCGGCGGGACCTGAAATGAATCGCAGAGCGTTGGGCGGATTGGCATTGTGCATTGTTGTGGTGCTTGGTTTGGCAGCAGTGTGGAAACTGCAGCAAAAAATCGACGGCGAGAAGCTAGCCATGCATCTGGACCGGGATGACCTGGCGCTGCGTTCCGGAAACCTTGTAAAGGGACTGAGCCTGGAATATGCACCGTTGATGGGAGCCATCTATTGGACACGCGCAGTTCAGTACTTTGGCGAGAAACACCAGTTGCACGATCGCAACGTGGAATTGCTCTGGCCGTTGCTGGATATCGCGACGACTCTGGATCCGCATCTGCTAGTTGCTTACCGGTTCGGGGCGATTTTCCTGGGTGATGCGCCACCGCGAGGAGCGGGCCAGCCGGATTTAGCAGTGCGACTGCTGGAGCGAGGGTTAAAGGAAAATCCGGAGTATTGGAGGTTTTACCAGGATCTAGGGGACGTCTACTACTTTGACAAAAAGGATTATGCGAAGGCCTCGGACGCATTCCGAAAAGGCAGCAGCTATCCGGGCGCGCCCATCTGGATGAAGGTGATGGCGGCGAAAATTGCCGAAGAGGGCGAGTCGCTGGAGACATCGTATTTTCTGTGGAAGCAGGTTTACGACACGGCTACCGACCCACAGATCAAGAAGAACGCAGACACGCACCTGAAACTGGTGAGCGCACAGATGGCGATGCGGGAAATAGACCGGCTGGCGGCGGAGTACGAGACGCGAACGGGGAGACACGCGAGTCATCTGGGCGAATTGGTGCAGGCTGGTGTGCTGAAGGGAATTCCGCTGGATCCCGAAGGCTATCCGTATGTCTTGGGTAAAGATGGAAAAGCGGAACTCAGCGTGGAAAGCCCGTTGATGGAACAGCAGCAGGTACTGCAAAAGAAGCTACAGCCGTAGCACACGGCGCAACGCTGCGCGCGAGAATTTCCCGGCAGATTATTCCGGCACACAAAGAAGAGTCAGGTGTGGATCGATGAGCAGTTTGTGTGGTTGGGTCTGCGTGGTGAAGTTGAACGGCGTTTCGTCGCCTCCGGTAATCACGGTGCCAAGAAAAATGGTGCGCCCTCCACCGGCATTGATGTACAGAGGAACCGGGGCGATGAATGAGCGCGGAACTTCAGACTGCAAAAGCTTGCCGCGAACTTGAAAACCTTTTTCGGTGCGACGGGTAGTAAATTCGACTTTATAGTGCGGGACGCCGGTGCCGCTGACGTACTGATCAAAAAACCAATCCATGGAGTGGCCACCCTCAAGATCCATTTTGGGGGTCATGACCGTTTCGACTTCACGCTGGAACTGCGCGGTACTGAGGGGAGCCTGGGCGTATTTTGATTCGATAGTGCGCATGAGCTTGGTGAAACGAGCGTCGGGATCGGGGGAGTTGGGCTGGCGCAGCATCTCATAGAGCATGTGGATGACCCAGGCACCTTTGGCGTAAACGATGATGTCGTACGCATTGGGGGACTTGGAGGAATTGAGGCGCGAGCCCAGGGTGAGGGGACCAATGTCGGCGGGGGGAAGATCTTCGACGGTAGATTTGGTGACGAGGCGTTTGCGATAGCTCTCTAGCCAAGCGTGAGCGGGGCGGCCGGAATGTTTCTGTGAGTCCGCGAACAGGAGAGAGTAGTAGCTGGCGACGGCTTCGCTAAGCCACTGGTCGTGGTAACTGGACCAGCCGACAACGTTGCCCCACCACTGATGAGCGACCTCGTGGAAGGGAACGATGTCGGTGAACTGTTCCTGTCCGGTAGCGTTGAGGCCAGCGCGTTCCTGAGCCTGCTGGGGCAGGAAGGAAAGTGTGGAGAGATAAAGAAGGCCCGGCCAGCCCTGGCCGAAGGTTCCGGGAATCTGAGAGACGCCAAGGTGGTGGAAGGGAAATGGCCCGGAGAATTGTTCGTAAAAATGGATGGAGGCATCAATCTGGCGGGCGAGTTGCTTCAAGGCGTCGGCAGGGCTCGGAGCGGAAGGCTGCATAGCGCTGTGCGGAGCGATCACGCCGTTTTCGCTGGGCAAAACCCGGGAATGGACGTCGTAATCAGGCTGGGGAGGAGCGACGCGCGCGAGAATGGCCTGTTCAAGTTGGCGATTGGCGTAGACGTCAACGGTGTGCTCGGCGGAGGTGATGGACGAGGCAGCATATTCGCCAAGATTGAAGCCCGCCTCCGGGACGGGCTGCGAGGGTTTCCACTGTGCGGTGCGGAAGTCTCCATCTTCACGCTCATCAGATTTTTCGCCGGTGGCTACCAGGCGCAGGTGTTTGGGCCAGCGGAAGGATAGATCGTAGAGAGCAAACTCGGAAGCGTCACCGTAATGGGGATACCAACTTTCACGAGCGCCAACATAGAGGACGCCGTTGCCGGCATCGGTGATGACATTGCCGCGATAGTGAAAGTGGAGAGTGAAAGATGCGCCGGTGGCGGGAGCCTTTGGGAAGAAGACGCAGAGAGTGTCGTCACCGCGAGTGCGAAGCTGTTGTTCCGTCAAGCCTTCGTTCTGGAAGAAGGAAAGTGGAGAGCCATCGTCGAGGGAGATGGAGTCGACCTTCAGGGAGCGAGCGAGTTGAATGAACAGCACCTGATCCGCGCCGGTGAGGGCGCGAAAATCAACAGCCGTGGAGGCTACCAGGGAATTATCGGGTTGAATGGTGGTGTCGACCTGATAATGCAGAGCCTTGAACGAAATGCGCAGCGGAACAGAATCGGGGAGAGCGTAGGAACTCCAGACATCGTAGTAGGCGATATTGTTGGCGCGGCGGGACTGCCCGATGAACACGTTTTCCTTGCGTGAATCATCAAGGAGGATGTCGAAGGGACCGGTAACCATGCCATTGATGCCGGCATGAAAGAAGTGGCGAGGCGAGTCGTAGAACTTTTCCATCAGGATGCGGAGAGAGTGATTGGGATTGAGCTGCTCGATTTGCGGGCTCCACAGGGCAACGAAGTCGTTGTCGGTGGTGGGGGCAACGCCGGCGTGCTGCAGTTGATCGAGCAGAGCCGTTCGCGGCGTCACTCGTAAAACGGACATACATCGAGAGGAACTGTTGATCGAGGATAGGCGCACCGAGGAACCGCGCCAGTTGCTGCTTTTCGACGGGATCGCGAGGAAGAACCAGAGCGTGCCCGAGGCCGGAGAAGACAAAACCAGTGATGCGGCCCTCGAAGGGCTGAAAGAAAGCAATCTTGCCTTCGGTGAAATAGAGAGTGACGTCCGACTGGCGGATCTCAATGCGGTCCTTCGGAGAGACGGGATAGACCGCCTGGCTGTCGAGCTGAAGGGCATTGAGAGCAGCAAGAATCTCGCGAGGGGAGGGACTGGTGGCAGGCGAATCGGAGGTAGTTGCCTGCAGGGCCGATGAGAGCAGCAGGACCAGCAAAAGAAAAACAACGAGCGCGGGGCGGAACCTCATAACACGAGTGTAGTCACATTCGGCATTTAGTAAAAGGCCACCGGAAGACAAACGATGGAGAGGCTTAAGATAAAGGGATGCGAGAGTGGAGCTGGATAAAAATCGCTTGCGCCCTGGCGTTGTTGCTGATGGCGGTGGCGCCGGCGAGGGCGGACAAAATTGTTCTGAAGAATGGCCGGAAGATTCTGGCGTACAACGTGGTGGAAGTGGGAGACAAAATCCAATACGAGACGGCCGCGGGGCAGTTGACGATTCCGAAATCGATCGTGGATCACATCGAAAAGGGTGGGCTGATGCCGATCGCGGAGTCGCCGGCTGCGGCCGCGGAAAGCCTGAACATCGCGCCTCCCGAAGTGGAAGCAACCGCGGTTACGGCCGAAATCGATCAGGCGGTAGTTCATGATGGGGCGATCGACCGGGCGTATATCGCAGGTTTGGAGTCAGAAGCGAGGGGAGGCGGGGCGAGCGCGAGTGAACGGGCGGGGCTGGCGCATCATGCCGCGGCGCAATTTGAGCTTGCGCGCGGAGACATGGAGCACGCGCTTAGCGATGAGCAAACGGCGCTGAAGTATCAGCCGGAACAGGCAACGTTCCTGATGAGCACGGCTTATGTGCATTTGCGGCGAAGCGAATTCAAGCAATCGCTGGACTATCTGGAGCGAGCCAAGAGGGTGGCACCGAAAAACGCGGATGTCTACAAGCTGGCGGGCTGGGCGTACTCGGGAATGAACCGGCCCGAGCAAGCCGTGGTGGAATGGAAAAAAGCCCTGGAACTGCGGCCCGATGCCGACACACTGGCGGCGCTGGAGAAGGCGAAGCGCGATAAACAAGAAGAAGAGAACTACAAGGAGAACGAGAGCGCTCATTTTCAGCTGAAGTACAACGGAGCGGCGGCGCCAGCGCTGGCGCGCGAGGTGCTGCGGACGCTGGAAGGGCACTACGAGCAGATCGAATCACAATTGAACTATTCGCCGCCGGAACCGATCGGCGTGATTTTGTACACGCAACAGGGATTTGCGGATATCACGCGGGCACCGGGCTGGGTGGGAGCGCTCAACGACGGAAGAATCCGCGTTCCGGTGCAAGGGCTGAGCGGAGTGGATCCCGAATTGTCGCGTGTACTGCGACACGAATTGACGCACAGTTTTATTCAACAGAAAACCCATGGGCGCGCGCCGACGTGGCTGCAGGAAGGTATGGCGCAATGGATGGAAGGAAAACGCAGCGACGAAAACGCGGCGGTGCTCATCCAGGTTTACGATGCGGGGCAGGCTGCGCCGCTGGGACGGCTGGAGGGATCGTGGATGGGGTTGTCGGGAGATGTAGCGCGGTATTCGTACGCGTGGTCGCTGGCAAATGTGGAGTACATCGTGGAGACGCAGGGCATGGGCGATATGCAGAGAATCCTGGACCGGCTGGCGGCAGGCAGCGAGACGGAAGCGGCGGTGAAAGAAGTGTTGCGCGATGATTATGGGGAGTTGATGAAGTCGACGGAAGAATATTTGAAGAAGAATTATGGAAGGTAGGGACAGGAGCGGAGTCCTCAGGGGCTGAAGCCCATCTATGCAGAGATTCAATGTCGGAGCTGAAGCTCCGACCCCCTAAAGAAAAGCGAAGAACCCAAAAGGAGCAACGTCCTCACACCTAAAGCAACATCCTCACCTCTGAAGGGGTGAGCTACAGGTGGCATGCCTAAGACGTGGCGAGGATGGACGCTAGCAGGGCAGCGCGTTGAGGCATGGTTTTGAACAGGACATGCTCGTGGCTGGAGTGCGCGCCTTCGCCGACGGCACCGAAGCCGTCGAGGGTGGGGATGCCGAGAGCGGCGGTGAAATTGCCGTCGGATGCGCCGCCAGCCGCGGCTTCGCCGAGAGCAAAGCCCATTTGTTTGGCGAGAGATTTGGCGCGAGTGTAGAGTTCAACGCTGTGCTTGCGTTCGAGCGGAGGGCGATCGAAGCCGCCGCGCAGCTCAAGCTTGACGCCGCGTCGGATGGGTTTCAGAGTGCGAAATCTTTTTTCCAGAGCGCGCATATCGGCATGACGCCAGGCGCGAAGATCGAAATTGACCTTGGCGCTGTCGGGAATCACGTTGGTGCGAGTGCCGCCATCGACGAGGTCGGCATTGACGGTAACGCCGTGGCGAGGGTCGTTCCACTTTTCAATGCGCGCGATTTGCGCGGCGAGTTCATGAATCGCATTGATGCCCCGGTCGGGATCCAGGCCAGCGTGAGCGGAGCGTCCATGCACGATGAGCTTGGCTTCACCAACGCCCTTGCGGGAAGTCTTGACCATGCCACGAGGGCCGAGGGACGGCTCGAGAACAAAAACCGCGTCGCTGCGCCTGGCTTCCGCTTCAAAAATCTGGCGTGAAGATTGGCTGCCGATTTCTTCATCGGAGGTCCACAGGAAAACGAGACGTTTGCGAAGCGGAACTTTCGCCTGCTGCAAGGCTTCTAGAGCATAAAGAGCCTGGACGATGCCGGCTTTCATGTCGAAGGTGCCGGGTCCATAAGCCTTGTTGCCAACGATGCGAAAAGGCATCTGCGCGAGGGTGCGAGAAGGATAGACGGTGTCGTAGTGGCCGAGGACCAGCAGTTGCGAACTTGTACGCAGAGTGTCGGGAGACCAGGAAACGCGGAGATGATCGCCGCGATGCCGCTGCTTGAGTATCTGGACCGTGGCGCCGCGGAGCATCCATTCGTCGGCGAGGTGATTGCAGCAGCGATCGGCGGGCTCCTTTTCGAGGCTGGGCGATTCAATGAGCGTAAGCTGGCGCAGACTCTCCAGCATGTGAGAGAGGCGCGGACGCAGGAGAGCAAGGAGGGTGCGGGGAAGAGAAGTTTGGGCCATAGTGGGGTTCATCCTAGCAGCGGCGCAATGTCCCGGCAATGATCCTCGTCACCGGGACGCCAAGAAAAAGTCAAGAGAGACGGCGAATGCACGGATCAGCGGCCGGTTAAGGCGTTACTGAGGGCCGCGGATTCCACATTGTATTCCTTGCGATTGGCGTCGCAGGAGACCAGCACAGGCCGATCGGGCAAAACCTTTTTCAAGGCTTCGATTTCGGGTTCGCCGGCTGCCAACGGCAAGGGAATTTGGCCGCGCTGCACGACGGATCGCAGCATCGCCATGGTGATCTCGAAACCTTCATAGGCACGCTCGCCATTGCAGGGATGGACCTGCTTGTCATCATCGAGCCAGCGAGCCATGTCTTCGACGTAGGGAGGCATTTCGACGTCGTAGTTCATGCAGCCGGGGCCGGAAGTTGCTCCCTGCTTAGTGACGGCTCGCCAGCCACCGCCGGTGAGGACTTCGGCGAAACCTTCGGTGCCGAACACGCCGATTTTGTTTTTGCGCCACCAATAATCGACTTCCTGAACGTCCGGCGCGCCGGCGCCACATTCAATAATGCCGCGGACGCCGTTGGCGAATTGAACGAATCCTCCAATGTAGTCAGGAGAACAGTGCAGGTCGGAAAATTTGCCGCGACCGGCAGCCTGGGCCATCACCCATTCGGCGGGCGCATAGCCGTTGTACCAGCGCATGTATTCCAGCAAGTGAGTGAAAAGATGTAGGAACCAGCCAGCCGAGTGGGCATGGATGGTATGGATGCGGCCGAGGGTGCCGCTTTCGACAATTTCCTTGACCTTCTGATAGTGCTGATCGTAGCGGTGCTGGTGAGACACAACGCTCTTAACGCCAGCGCCGTTGACGAGCTTGCGAATTTCGATGGCCTCGTTCATGGAAAGGGCCATGGGTTTTTCGTAGGCGATCAGCTTTGCGCCGCAGGCGATACCTGTTTTGATCAGGTCCAGTCGGATTGCCGGAGGCGTGCAGAAACAGAACACGTCCGGTTGGATTTCTTTGGCGAGAGTGAGAGGTTGCAGCGAGGTTTTCTGGACACCGAGCTCAGTGGCGGCCTTGGCCAACTGCTCCGGGCTTACGTCGGAAAGTCCGGCGAGTTCGAAGCGCGGATTATTCTTGAAGGCCTGGGCGTGATGCTTGCCGCGCTTGCCTGCTCCAATGACCAAAACTTTGTAGACTTTTTTAGCGCTCACAACGATCGCTCCTGGTGTGCGTTAGGTTACATTTACCAACCGAACTGCGCGTCCCACTCTTTGAGTTTGGCGATGGTGTAGTCGACTTCTTCGGCAGTAAGTTCGGGGAACATGGGCAGAGAAACGCATTGCGCTGCGTTGCGCTCGGCATTGGGCACGTGGGGCTTCACGTCGGCGAGTTTGCCCCAGGGATAGCCCTCCTGCTGGTGAATGGCGATGGGATAGTGCTGCTTGGCGTCGATGCCGTGATCCACGAGGAACTGAGTGAGATGGTCGCGCTTGTGATGTTCGATGACGTAGAGATGATAAACATGACGATAGCCGGGCAATTCCGTGGGTAGGCGGAAGCTGTTGCCCTTGAGGCCGTCGGTGTAGCGCTTGGCCCAGGTGCGGCGCTGATCAGTCCACTTGGAGATGTGCTTCAGCTTGACGCTGAGGAATGCGGCGTGGAGATCATCGAGGCGGCTATTGAAGCCGAAGGAGTGCACAGAGCGCTTGAGGGAGCCGTGGTTGCGCATGCGGCGAACGGCCAGTTCGATGTCGGGGCGATTGGTGATGAGGGCGCCGCCGTCGCCAAAGGTGCCGAGATTTTTCTGGATGATGAAGCTGGTGCAGACGGCGTCGCTGAGTTCGCCCTGCTTGAAACCGTCGCCGTGAGCGTCGATGGACTGGGCGTTGTCTTCGACGACCCAAAGCTTGTGCTTTTTGGCGATGGCGCTGACGGCCTTCATGTCGGCGCAATGGCCGTAGAGGTGCACGGGAACGATGCCGACGGTGCGCGGCGTGATGGCGGCTTCAATCTTCGTGGGATCGATATTGTTGGTGACTGGGTCGGAATCGACGAAGACAGCTTTGCCGCCGGCAATCCAGATGGCTTCGGCGGTGGCGAAAAAAGTGTTGGCGGTGGTGATGACTTCGTCGCCGGGCTGGATGCCGAGGGCGAAAAAGGCGAGCCAGAGCGCGTCGGTGCCGGAGTTCAGGCCGACGGCATGCTTCATGCCAAAATACTGGGCCAGCTCCTTTTCGAAGCGAGCGAGGGCGGGTCCCATGACGTAGGCCTCGCTTTCCATGACGGCATGGAAGGCGTCGTCGATTTCGCGCTTGATGTCGTGGTATTGGCGGGCGTGGCCGTAAAAGGAGACTTTCATTTTTGTCGATGTTGTGGACGCGGGCATGGCATCCTCCTCGCTAGTGAAAAATGCGGAAGCAAAGGCAAGTGGCGTTCCTCGGAGGCCAGGCATGAGGAGCTGGTCGGATGGTTTCCTGATGAGCCGAATGGTCCTGGAGTCCGATTACTCGTCTCGTGCGGATTGTATTGTATCCCTAATTCGGAAACCCTGCGCTGAAACGTTTTAATAACGTAAATGCAGGGGGCCCGAGGATGTGACCGTGGTCACGGTCAGGACCTTGCGGGTGAAGAAAGGGCCGGAGTAAAAAACACAAAGAAAAGAGCGGGCAGCTGCGATTGATGTAGACTCGGTTAACGGACATGCTCACCAAGCTGGTGCTTCGAAAGTTTTCCATCTGAAGATTCTTGTGCCGGAGGAGAGATCGGATGACGCCGTTTACGAAACGACTCGCGATTGTGGCTGTTGTGGTTTTAGGATTTGCCGTTGGAAGTTCGCCGCTGCTGGCGCAAAATGCCGCGCCTGCGTCCAATCCTCCGTATCTGAATCCATCGCTTCCTATCGATCAGAGAGTGAATGATCTGATTTCGCGGATGACGCTGGAGGAAAAAGCGTCGCAGTTGGTGAATCAGGCGCGCGCGATTCCGCGGCTGCAGGTGCCCGCGTACGACTGGTGGAGCGAGTCGCTGCACGGCGTGGCGGTGAATGGAACGACGGAGTTTCCCGAGCCGATTGGGTTGGCGTCTATGTTCGACGCGCCGGCGATTCACGAAATGGCCATCGCCATCAGCACCGAGGCGCGCATCAAGCACGTGCAGGATGTTCGCGCCGGCCACAGCAACATTTTTGAGGGACTGGATTTCTGGGCGCCGAACGTCAACATCTTTCGCGATCCGCGCTGGGGGCGCGGCCAAGAAACGTATGGCGAAGACCCGTTTCTGACCGCGCGCCTGGGCGTGGCGTTTGTGACTGGAATGCAGGGCGACGACCCGCGCTACTACCGCACAATTTCGACTCCCAAACATTACGCGGTACACAGCGGGCCAGAGCCCACGCGGCACACCGCCGACGTGAAAGTGAGCAAACACGATGAAGAGGATACGTACCTGCCGGCGTTTCGCGCGACGGTGACGGAAGGCAAAGCGGGGTCGGTGATGTGCGCGTACAACAGCATTAATGGCCAGCCGGCTTGCGCGAACGAGTTTTTGCTGGTGGACCAGTTGCGGGACAAGTGGAAGTTTCAGGGTTACGTGGTATCGGATTGCGGCGCGGTGCAGAACATATTCGACGGCCACCACTATAGGCCGACGCAACCGGAAGCGTCTGCGATCAGCCTGAAGCTGGGGATGGACAATGAGTGCATCGATTTCGTTGACAAGGTTACGGACAACCACGACTACGTTGCGTATATCGATGCGGTCAAGAAAGGCTATTTGAAGGAAAATGAAATCGATGTGGCGCTGAAGCGCTTGTTCACCGCGCGCATGAAGCTGGGCATGTTCGACCCGCCGGAGATGGTTCCGTTCACGAAGATTAATGAGTCGCTGCTCGATGGGCCGCAGAATCGGGCGCTGGCTCGCAAACTGGCCAATGAGTCGATGGTGCTGCTGAAGAATGATGGCGTTCTTCCACTAAAGACTTCGGGCGTGAAGATTGCCGTGATTGGGCCGCTGGCCGATCAAACGCCGGTTTTGCTGGGCAACTACAACGGGATTCCTACGCATTCCGTTTCTGTGCTGGAGGGGATGCGGGCAGAATTTCGCGGGGCGCAGATTCGATTTGTGGCGGGCACACAATTTTTGAGCAAGGAGGTGTCGCCTGTTCCTGCCGAACTGCTGACCACGGACGGCAAGCCGGGCGTGCGAGCGAGCTACTACTCGATGAAGAACAGATTCGCGTTTTCGTCGTCGGCAACGAAGCAGTCACCGCTGGCGACACGGACGGAACCGGGCATCGGTGTTGCGACGGCCGCATTGCCGGCTGAAGTTGCCAAGAGTGACTCGGTTATTGTGAGTTGGGAAGCGACGCTGACGCCGCAAGCTACGGGCGAATACAATCTTGGATTTAAAGGCGATGGGTTCTTTCGCGTATCGCTGGATGGCAAAACGGTGATACTGGCGTACCACACCAATGGCGTGGAAACGAAGGTTGGGCCCGCGCACCTTGAGCAAGGTAAGGCGTACGCGTTGAAAATCGATTACCAAAGAGCGGAGGGCGCTACAGAGCCGGGGCAGTTGGTTTGGAGCAAGATCGATCGGCGTCCGTCGCCGGAAGCGCTTGCTGTGGCGAAGGATGTTGATGTGGTGGTGGCGGTGGTCGGCATCACCAGCGAACTTGAAGGCGAAGAGATGCCGGTGAGCGAGGAAGGTTTCAAGGGCGGCGATCGCACCAGCCTGGACCTGCCGAAGCCCGAGCAGGATTTGCTGGAAAGTGTGGCTGCGGCGGGCAAACCGCTGGTCGTGGTGCTGATGAATGGCAGCGCGCTCAGCGTGAACTGGGTGAAGGAACACGCCAACGCGATTCTGGAAGCGTGGTATTCCGGAGAGGAGGGCGGCGCGGCCATTGCGCAGACGCTTGCGGGCGTGAATAATCCAGCGGGCCGCTTGCCGGTCACGTTCTATACGGGAGTGGCGCAGCTTCCCGCGTTTGAGGACTACTCGATGTCCAACCGAACGTACCGCTATTTCAAAGGTGCGCCGCTATATCCGTTCGGTTACGGACTGAGCTACTCGAAATTCGAATACAGCAACGTGAAGCTCTCGGCCAATAATTTGCATGCTGGGGATCCGTTGAATGTGGACGCAGATGTGAAAAACACCAGCGCGCGCGATGGCGACGAGGTCGTTGAGCTTTACCTGACGTATCCCAAGTTGCCCGGAGCGCCGATTCGCGCGCTTTGCGGCTTCACACGAGTGCACGTCCGCGCCGGGGAAACGAAACACGTGAACGTGACGCTGAACCCGCGTGACCTGAGTCACGTCAACGAAGCAGGCGATCGCATCATCGCACCGGGGTCCTATAAGCTCTCGGTCGGCGGAGGACAACCGGGAACGGACGCGCCGGTTGTTGAGACGAACCTGACGATTACGGGCGAGGCGCATCTACCCGAATAGGGCGGAGGGTCGCACATCCCGCTCACATTCCGACATTTTGCTTGAACCTCAGTGATGGATTGTCAATCTAACATGCGGAGGATAGATGCACATGCCAAAGATGGTTCGTTTTCACGAGGTCGGCGGGCCCGAGGGTTTGCGGATTGAAGAGGGGCCGCTGAAGCAACCGGGTAAGGGCGAGGTGCGGCTGAAGGTGCAGGCGGTGGGTTTGAACCGGGCGGAATTGATGTTCATGCACGACCAGTACGTCGAGCATCCGAGGCTGCCTGGTGGCCTTGGCTATGAAGCGGCCGGGGTGGTGGAAGCGGTTGGCCCCGACGTGGACAAGAGCTGGATCGGCAAGCGGGTGTCGACGATTCCCTCGTTCTCGATGAACGATTACGCCATGCTAGGCGAAGAGGTAATTGCGCCGGCTGCGGCGCTGGGCGAGTATCCCGCGAAACTTTCCCCGGTGGAGGGCGCAGCGATCTGGATGCAGTATCTGACGGCGTACGGGGCGTTGATTGCGATTGCGCATGTGACAAAAGGCGATTTTGTGGTGATCACGGCTGCGTCGAGCAGTGTAGGGATTGCAGCGATCGAAATTGCCAAGACCGAGGGCGCTATTTCGATTGCGACGACGCGCAAGAGCAATAAGAAGGCAGAACTGCTGTCTCTAGGCGCGAACCACGTTATCGCTACGGAGGAAGAGAACATCGTGGCGCGCGTTAAGGAGATCACCGGCGGCGCGGGTGCGCGCGTGACCTTCGATCCGGTTGGGGGACCATTCTTGGAAAAATTGGCCGCAGTTGCTGCGATGGGCGGGATCATCTTTGAGTATGGTTTGCTTTCGATGCAACCCACACCGTTCCCGCTAATGTCGGCACTTCCCAAGGGACTATGCATTCGCGGCTATGGGTTGATGGAGATCACCCGCAATCCGGAAAAGCTGCCAGTGGCAAAGAAGTATGTCTACGAGCGGTTGGCGGATGGACGATTTCGTCTGAAGATCGCGAAGGTTTTTCCGTTCGCGCAGACCGTGGAGGCCTACAAATATATGGAATCGAATGCGCAGGTGGGGAAGGTCGTGATCACTGTTCCTTAGTTCACGAATTTGGCGCATCTGATTAGCCGTTCCCAGACAAGTGGCTCATAGTGCCGCCATGGACCGTTGGGTGAACTACCCGGGACTTAGCAGTTATTTCGGTCCACGAGCAGATAGGCGGGCTGGACTATTTGCCGACTGATTCGTGCAGGTGGAAGGGAGTGAAACTTGCCGCCTTACGCTGGGATTCCCTCGACGATGGAATCGGAGGCAGCGGTGGGGATGATCCGGCGTAACTGCCAGCCCGCCGCGACGAACAAGTCTCGAAACTGTTTTTCGGTGCGCTCGCATCCGCTGGGGAAAATCAGCATCTGGAGATCGAGGAACTTGCCCGGAGAGAAATCATTGCCTGGCTGAATGACGCTGTCGACGACGAGCAGTCTGCCGTGCGGGTTCACGCCTTTTCGGCATGCTTTGAGGAGCTGGATGCACAGGTCGTCGCGCCAATCGTGAATAATGTGTTTCATGATGTAAGCATCGGCGCCAGCAGGAACCGAGGAAAACATGTCGCCGGACGCGAGGGTGCAACGTTCCATCACCGGCTTGAGCGGACCGTTCGCGGCTCCCTCGACAACGTGGGGCGCCTCATAAAGGGTGCCTCGCAAATGCGGATTCCTCTCCAGGATGGTGGCCAGCAGAAATCCGTGGCCACCAGCTACGTCCACGATGGTGTGAATGCCCTCAAAATTGTAGGCCTCGGCTACGGCCGGGCCATCAATCATGGAGAGCTCGGTCATCGCGTCATGGAAAATCTGTCCTTCCGCTGGATGCTGCTTTAGAAAATCGAAGATATGCGTGCCGTAAATTTTGTCCAGGGCCTGCTTTCCGGTGCGGACGCAGTATTCCAAGTGAGACCACCCGCGCCCGTGCCACTCTCTGCCGCCCATCATCGCAAAGGACCGCAGGCTGGGAGTAGTGTTGCTGCGCAGAGCTGTCGACATCGGCGTTTGCGAAAACTTTCCGTCGGGCCCTTCCGCGAGCACGCCAACGCAGGCGGTGGCGCGCATGAGACGGTAGAGCGCTTGCGGGTCAGCTCCGATCTGACTCGCCAGGTCTTCCGCCGATTTGGGAGCGCCATCGACGAGGTCCGGGATACCGAGCTGCGCGAGGCAAGCGACAGCGCCTGCGACGTGGCCTCCATTCATGATCTGGAGTATGCCGACGTGTGCCGGCTGAGTTTGCGGCTGAGCGGTCATTCGTTATTCACCTGGATTTGATTTTTCGGATATGGAGCTGCGGAAGTATACCTTGAATGCTGCGCAATTCAAGATCGTTCTGTTGAGTGTTCTTTCCCGTGAGATGTGTGGATAGAACTCTCTTGCCTCGTAAACGCGCCGTAGCCGGACATCTCTAGCAATGTCGAGCCGGTCAAATGTTTTTTGAGCGCACTACTCCGTTCACTCCGAAGAGTGGGCTTCCTTGTTCCTTGTTGACCTGTACATCGACTACCACGGCTCGCTCGTAATCTTTCGATCGGCTTCAGTCCGACCCATATGCATTCAAACTCACCGGACACTTGGATTGTTTCCGAGCGGCACGTCGCCCGGAATCGGCGGTAAGCACTGCTCTTCGCTTCCTGGTATCTGATTACTGATTTCTGATTATCTCTTCCCCCTACTCCTTCACATGCGCCAACGGAATCTGCGAAAACAATTGCAAATCGACGATCATGGACAGCCGCCGATCCAATTGAAAAAACGTCGCCGCCTTCTTCCCCGGCAACGCCTGGGTTACCGCCGGCACATACTTCAGCCGCAACGCCTGCGCTTCAGCGTCCACCTCCATCCAGTGCCGCACATAAATCAGCGCATCCTGGTCCGTCATCGTTGCCCACGTCTCCGCGTACTGTTTCAACAGTGCATACTTCGAGTTGTTCACTTCATGCAAGTCGTCCGCGTAGTGTTTGTAGATGGGCCAGAACTTCTGCGCCTCCGTATCCGACAGTGACATATTCTGCCCAATCACCTCCATTTTCATTGCCCGTACATCTTTCCGCAGCAAAGCAATGTCCTCGTCCGTCACCGTCGGGCTGAAGACCCTCTGCAGGGTAACTTCCTGCCCCTGCGCCGCCGCCCCCAGCGTCTTCGCCCCCGCCGCGTCTATCCCCCCACCCAACGCCGTCGCCACCAGCATGCCCGCAACAAACGCCGCAGCCAATCCCCCCGCCCCCGTCATTTTGTACTTCATAGTCTTTCTCCTGTGCGCCGGTTAAACCGGCGAGGTTGTAGTGAATGAAAAAGTCACACGAAAGTGGAGTAGCGACCCACATCGGCCCCGAGTCATGCGGAGCTGCTCGCGAGGGCGGCGTCGAAGCGTTGACAGGGGACCGTGCGGGCCGGGTATTCAGCCGCGTAAGACATCTCACTCCGGGACGCCGACGCCGTAGGAGAAAGCGGAAGGCTCCATCGGGTGCACCGATATCGCGAGGTGTGCCAGAGTCCCGCGCGGTCAGAGACCCCGAGCACGTACGGAGACACCTCGCACGGGAACCGGGAGATCCCAAGTCCGCCCAAGGCCGCAGTTGCCTTGGGACGCATCGGGAAGTCTAAGGACGCACGCCGATGACGAACGGACCTGGGAAGTCGGACAGACTCTATAGTACCTGTGAAGTCCCCGAACAACGCCGGGCAACCGGCTGGCGGAGGGGATGGAGGGAAGACGGTCTGGCCAAAGGGAACCTGCTCACAGCAAAACGCGTCCCGGACACCGAGCCGGACTGACGCGCCCAGCGCGCTGGAGCGGGTACGTCAAGCAGCAAAGAAGGATAAGCAGTTGCGGTTCACGGCGCTCCTGCACCACATCTACAACCTGGAAACGCTGCGCATGGCTTACTTCCGTTTGAAGAAGGAAGCTTCGCCGGGCGTGGACGGGGAGACGTGGCGGCACTACGGCGAAGAGCTGGAGAGGAATCTCCAGGACCTTTCCGAAAGGCTGAAGCGAGGAGCGTACCGAGCGAAGCCGGTGCGTAGGGTGTATATCACCAAAGGCCGACGGGCGGCAAAGACCACTCGGAGTCACAGCGCTGGAAGACAAAATCGTCCAGCGTGCAGCGGTCGAGGTGTTGAACGCCATCTACGAAACGGATTTTCTCGGCTTTTCGTACGGGTTCCGACCGGAGCGAAGCCAGCATCAAGCGCTGGATGCGCTCTACACGGGACTGTTGACGAGAAAGGTGAACTGGGTGCTCGATCTTGACATTAAAAGTTTTTTCGATGGGCTTTCCCACGAATGGCTGGTCAAGTTCGTCGAGCACCGGATTGCAGACCGGCGCGTCGTGCGGTTGATCCAGAAATGGCTGAATGCCGGCGTGCTGGAGGATGGGAAACGGATACGAATGGAAGAAGGAACGCCTCAGGGCGGAAGCGCTTCGCCGCTGTTGGCAAACGTCTATCTTCATTACGTGTTCGACCTGTGGATCCAAGCGTGGCGTCAAAAGCGGGCGCACGGTGATGTCATCGTCGTGCGATTCGCTGACGATATCGTGGTTGGATTCCAGAGCAAAGCGGATGCCGAACAGTTCCGGGCGGAACTCACGGAGAGAATGAGGAAGTTCAACCTGGAATTGCATCCCGAGAAAACGCGGCTGCTGGAATTCGGTCCGTTTGCGATCAATAACCGGCAAAGGCGAGGAGAAGGGAAGCCCGAGACATTCAACTTCCTCGGCTTCACGCATATCTGCGCGAAGAAGAGGAGCAACGGAATGTACACGGTGCTGCGGCAAACGATCCGCAAAAGGCTGCAAGCGAAGCTGAACGCGGTGAAAGCCGAGCTTCAGCGGCGCATGCATGAACCCATCCCCGAACAGGGCAAGTGGCTGCAAGCGGTGGTGCGTGGACACCTCCGGTATTACGGAGTGCCCATGAATAATCCGGCGCTGGCTCTTTTTCGATTCCAAGTGGGGCGGCTCTGGCATCGCTCGCTGTCGCGGCGTAGCCAGAACGGACGCGTCCTCTGGGATCGCATGCGGCGCCTCATCACTCGCTGGCTGCCTCTGCCTACCGTCTGTCATCCCTATCCCCTGCGCCGCATGGGCGTTATCACCTAAGGCAAGAGCCGGATGCGGGAAATCCGCCTGTCCGGATCCGTGGAGGGGGTTGTGAGAAATCATGATCCCTACTCCGACTACCTTGGTCCTCTTGCCACAAAGAGCCACTGAGAACAGCAAGTCCGAGTGCATGTTAATACAGTTGGCCCCAGCAGGGCATAGCCGATGACCAAAAGCAGCCCGACGCATTGCGTACGAAAGGGAGTTTAATGCGCTCACGACAACGTGAAAGGCAAGCCAGGCCAGAACCAGCCAGCGAGCTCTATCTTGCACCCCCGAGCAAAAAGACGCCGGCCACGACAGCGACTACGCCGACGAGCACGATGGCGAGCATCCACCGATCGAGCGTACCTTTCCAGAGATGACGGGCCGTACTGGCGATCCCTGCGACGATGAACAGCCAACCGAGAATCGTGACCTCAAAGGGGGTTCGATGTTGAACACTCGAAACGGCCAACGCGTGACGATGACGGCCGGTGACGAGAGTGGAATCCAGGGTTCGACGGGGCCCCGAGATCGCTCCTGTTCACTCGAATCTGGAGGGGACAACCGCGCGTTGATGGGATTGGGCAGCCTTTGTTAGCGCAGCAAAGGCGGCCGACTGCCAACTCAAGACCGAGCGCTGTCGATCGAACAGTGTCACTTGAGTCGGGTCTCTCAAACATTTGGCCGGAATCTATCGAATGCTCCAAAAAATCGGCAAGTGGTTGGCAAGCGCCGCAGCCGGAGATCTAGAAACGGTACGACAATTGATGTCCAGTGACCTATCATGAGTGCGGTCGCCGCTGCGTTCTGAGGAACAATCGAGGAGTCCGCGTTCCTCTCTAAGATTCGTACTCAAGATGAATGAGGTTTGGCAGAAAGCCAATGGACGTCAAACGGATTCTCGCTTTTCTTTTGATTGTCATTGCAGCGGAGGCTTTGATCGCGTCGACTATGCGTAATATCCTAATGGCCTGGAGCAGGGGAAGTACCTCGTGGAATCCGTGACGATCTGCTTCGAGTGCCATTCGGAGCGTGATTTTTCAAAGCCGGGCTGGCCAATCCCTCCGGGGCGGGTCGGTAGTGGACGCGTTTTATGGGGCGAAGGCAGCCCAAACCAAGTAATTGCTCCCAACATAACCCCGGATGTGGCTACGGGAATCGGGCAGTGGAGTGACGAGGAGATTGTCAGGGCGATTAAGGAGGGTATTGGGAAAAACGGAAGATTGTTGAATCCCGAAATGCCCTCGCGGTATTTTCACAGCTTAGGCGATGACGAAGTGCATTCCATCGTGCTGTACCTTCGCTCAATTCCAGCTGTCAGAAATCAGTTGCCTGAGATGGCTAAGTACACGCCAGGAAAACATCCACCAACAATCGCGATGGATTCGATCCGCCTTACCAAATCATCGAGCATGGTCACGAGGGGAGCACATCTAGTAAGGCTTGCTGGTTGCGAGACTTGCCACACGCCGTCCAATGCAGAGGGTTTTATTCGCGGATTAGATTTTGCCGGCGGGAAGGTTTTTCGCCACGGAGACCGGGCCGCCGCCAGCTCCAACCTGACTCCTGACCCGTCTGGCATTAGTTACTACGATGAGGAGCTATTCCTGAAAGTAGTGAAAACAGGAAGAGTGGGGGCTCGACCTATATTTTCAGCAATGCCGTGGCACTTCTATCGCAATTTAACCGACGCAGACCTTGAGGCTATATTCGCCTACCTGCAGGCTTTGCCGCCAGTAAAGCACCACGTGGACAACGCTGAGCCACCCACACAATGTGCGAAGTGTGGCGGCCTACATGGTTTTGGAGATCGAAACTGATTTCAGGCAATCGAACTGATTTTAGTGCCGCACGCGAGTGCACTCGGCCAGCCGCAATCGCCACCCAGTCTCGGTCGTCACTTCTTCAACCAACCCTGTAACTCCAGCCAATCGACAAACCTGTCGATCCAATGATCCGTAGGGAGGTTTTGCTTTCGCATTCCAAAGCCGTGGCCACCCTGTGCATACATGTGCAGTTCGGCCGATTTATTCGCGCCTGTCCACTTCTCGTACAAAGCCACGCTTTGCGGCGCCAGTCCTAGCTGATCATCTGTCGCAGCCACAGCGAACATCGGTGGCGCATCCGCCGGAACGGGATCATCCTTAAACCTCGCCCCGGCCGCATAGATCGGGGCGACGAAGGCGGGCCTGCCTTCAGGCCGGTAATGGAAGGCAACCCCGGCAGCGACCGTTCCACCAGCGGAGAAGCCGATGATGCCGACGCGGTCGGGGGAAACTCCCCATTCCGAGGCGTGCTGCCGAACGTACGTGAGCGCAGCCAACCCATCGGCGATGGACAAGGGAACAACCTTCGCTGCCATCTCTTGAAATTTTTGCTTGTCAGCAAACATTTCGACAAATTCCTGCGTAGCGTCGTCGCCGGTGTGTGCGAGGCGGTACTTCAACACAAAAGCCGTCACGCCTCTCGCAGCCATGAACTTGGCAACATCGGTGCCCTCGCTGGTGATGGAAAGGGCCATAAAGCCACCGCCCGGGCAGATCACCACGGCGGTCCCGTTTCTCAACTTCGGCGAAGGCTTGAAAACTGTCAGGCTCGGCTTGGTCACATTGGCGACGACTTCCGTGTTCCAGACTTTCGAGAAGTACTCTTTCTCCGGATAGTTCTCCGGTGTCGAACCAGGCGGCGCGCCGGTCTGGAGCGGGATGACATCTTGGGCGGCTAGCCGGGTCGCAAGGAATAGCGCTACGCAAAGAGTTCGAACGACGACGGTTTTCATGGCCGAACAGTCTAGCAGAGAGTCGCCTTTGGGCGCTTGAAGATCAGAGTGAAGGCACTGAGGCAACCGGCGTCGAAGACGGACATTGTGGCCGTTGAAGGTGCATGACGGTAGCCGACAATCCGCCGAGTCTGTTTCCGATGTAGAAATCGCAACCCGAACATGATAGGTAAGCCATAATCTCAATTTGGTAAAAGCTCCGGGAATGCGCACATTGGCATTGGTGAGGCCGTTGCGCAATTAGCCGTTTGGTTTCCGAAAGTAGCGCGTGGGCAGAGTCCTTTCGCGGGGCCTACAGCGAGCAGGATTGCAAATGGAAGCGTCTAACTATGACCAGGACGATCTGAGCAAAGCGATCTTATGCGTCTGGAAAGAGGCGCGAGGCGACGGGCACGCGGCGATGAATGCCGTTGCCCATGTGATCTTTAACAGGGCGGCGCCGCGGGCTTTGCAAAGAAGCTGCACGAAGTGATTTACGGGAAGAACCAATTTTCGTCGATGAGCATCTGCACCGATCCCGAATACACCTGGGTGCTCCGAGCGTGACGGACCGTGAGTACGCGTCTTATGTGGCAGCCACGAACATCGTCAAAGCTGTTGCCGAGCGAACCGCTAGCGATCCGACGAATGGTGCGCTGTACTGTGCAAACCTGAAGGAAAGCACGAGCGGGTGGTTCGTTCGTCACATTGTGAACGATCCCGTGAATCATCCAAAGCGCGCGACTGTGGGGCATTTGATAAGTCCTAGAATGAGCATCCATGAATGCAACCATCGCGAATGCAGTCCCGGATCCTATCAGCGAGCGTCTTGAGGACCAGATTCGCTGGTACGTGTACGCAGCAGATCCAACATGAGACGATACAAGCAACTGAAAATCTCTGAGGCAGCTTCCGGGATTCTGCGTGCAGTGATCGTGACCGGGGTTCTCGGCATACTCGTTACCCTGTTAGAAGGCATGCCGCAACTGAACCAGTATCACGAGACTGGATCAGGTATCGTTCGACGGGAGCCAGGTCAAGCAAGTATGACCTGACCAATTTCTTACACCAGAAGAAATATCGGTGTAGCTGAGCACATTGAGTGCATTGAAATTGAGGTAAGGTCTCAAGTAGGCAGCGAGGTGGAACGCTTTTGGCTGAGAAAATCGGCGACAATCCACGCCGCTCCGGTTATCGCCAAATTCTGCGCGTTGCCGGCCCAATTGATCATTTTATGAGGATCGGCGAAAGGCGCGGGCAGCCATACCAGCAGGCCGAAGCCGATGAGCATCGCTGTAGTTAAGCGAGCGGCTAGAAGGGCCGAACGTCCGGAAAGTAGAGCGATGGCGGCGAGTGCAAACGCAATGGTGGTGACTATGGCCCAGAACATTGGTCCCGGAGGAATCCATTTGGGAACGAAGGATGCGGTTCCAGAAAGATAAACGAGTTGTTCGAGTGTGAAGGAAACAACGCAGATTCCGAAGAATATGTATCCGAGCCGAGCCACCATTGTTGGTCGTTGCGAACCGCTCGGGCTGAACGAGCCATAAACGATCAGCGCTCCCGAGACCAAAGAAAATTGTTCGAAAAAGTTGCCCCAGCGATCAAAAACGCGTGGTTCCGCCACAATGTGTGGGACCCAGAGCAACGCAAAGATAAGATAGAGGGAACCTAGCGCGAGTGCGCCGGCTCGCGCGGTTCTCGTCCATTGAATCGCCAGGCCCCCAAAGATCTCGATGGCAGCCGCAATGTATACGAGAATCTCGCGGTGAGGAACGTTACCAAGCGCGCGTATCTGTTGCCAGTTGTTAAAGTCATGCCAGGCCAAAGTGACGATGCCAAAAAGAATAGCGGCCAATCCATAGACGTGACGTCCGAGGTAGGTTCTCGTCATTACAATCCTAAGTGCTGATGATGTTTGGTGACATTGATGAGTAACACGAAAGCTACCCTCGGGTCCACATCATCTAGCCGCGGAGCGAGGTGCGAGCCGGATGAATCACCGAGAATGTGTGTACAAATCGGACAGCCAGCGACTTCAAAGCTGTCGATCCGTCCGTTAGTGGCAAAAGGCGCGAGAGGCGCCAAGTGGAATCGCGTGCGTGTGGGAAAGAGGAGTATGGCGGAAGCAGTAGTAAAGCATACAGTACTGAAGCCGATGGCGGTGTTGCGGCCATTTATCAAGAGCTTCGAGGTCACGCAATATCTGACCGAGCGCACACACACGCTGTTGCCGGACACCTCACTGGTGGCATGCTTCCGCCTGAATGGAATGGCGATCCCCCATGAAGAGGGTATTTTGCCAGCGGCGTTTTTGGACGGGGCGCGTACGCTTACGCGTCTGACTGGGGGTTGCGTCCTGCTGACTGTCTTTACGGATGCCGCCGCGGCGGCGTTTCTACGCGAACCGCTCGACCTGCTGTTTAGGCAGACGTTTATACGGCGTGAGGGTGCTGTCTTCCAGGACGTTTGATGCCACGTTACCCGCAAAGTTAGTGACTGGCGGGAAGAAGGTTGGTCCAGTTTTGCAGGAGGGTTAGGGGACGATTGTTTTCGTCAGCGGCGACAACGAGGAGGAAGCGCTTGCCGTCAGGGCTGACGTCGTAATTGATCAAGCCCAGGCGATAGACACGAGGCGAGGGTCGAAACGTGAAGAGTGGAACGGGATGGCCGATTTCGAGGCCTTCACCTTTCTCGCGAATCTCGACCGAATTCATGGTGTTGCGCATGTTGACGTAATAGAGTTGCTTGCCATCACGGCTCCAACGGGACCAGTGTCCTCCATCGGTGGAAACCTGCCACATGCCGTTGCCACCAGCAAAAGGAACGACAAAGATTTCGGGCCCGGAAGAAAGAAGAACAGTGACGGCGACGAATTTGCCGTCGGGAGAAAACTGTCCGCTGGAATAAGGGCCGGGACTGCTTGAAGAAGAAATGACGGGACGGGACGGATCGCTCGACAGGAGGGGAACGGCGGAAACGTCGTAAGAAGTGGGAGTGTTGTGCTCGGTGAGAAGGAATCGGCCGTCGGGAGACCAGTCGGTGACGGCGTTGTTATTTGCTTGTTGCTGAACAGTGACGGATTCCCCGGAACCGGTAGTGGAGCGAGTGACGATGTGAAAGGTGTTGTTGGCCGAGCCGAGGATGGTGGTGAAGCGGGAATTGTCGGGAGACCAAGTGGCTTCGCCGTAGATGGTGTTGTCGAACGTGAGACGGGTTTTGTTAACGCCGGCCGAATCGAAAAGCCAGACATCGTGAGAAGGATCCCCGTAGGTAATGAGAAAACGCTGGCCGTCTTTGGAGAGGCGTGGGCCGTTGTAAACGCCTTTGTCGCCGAGGTAGCTGAGGTGCGCGCCGGAACGGCCGACCCACTCGAGCCGGCTTAGAGCCATGGCGGAGCCGGTCTGGTACACGAGATTATCGGAGGAGGAAGAAGCACTGACGGTGAGGTGCCAGATGCCAAGGTCCACGACAATGTTGTCGAGGAGCGGGCGAGGCGAGCCGGTGAGAGAAAAGGAGTGGAGATCGAGGGGCTGAGCTAACAGACCGGACTCCTTGGCGTAAAGAAGGTCGCCACGCGAGTAAAGCCCAGCGGCGGGAGAATTGACGAGGAAGCGATTGAGCTTGCCATCGAGCGAGGCAATGTAAATGCCGTTTTGCTGGTTTTGCACCGCGGCGTGATTGGAAGCGTAGTACAGGAAATGCTGTCCATCGGGAAGGAAATAGGGCCAGCGGTGAGTGGAGTGAAGTTTGGTGTCGATGGTGGTGACGGCGGTGGGGGTGCCACCATTGGCAGAGACCTGGAAGATGGCGTCGCGCGGGGAAGGAGCGAAGAGGATCATGCCGCTGGAGCCCCAGGAGCCGCCGCGGGGAGAGGGAGCGTCGCACAGGATGCGAACGACACCGGTATTAAGGTCGAGTGTTTTGACCTTGAAGTCGGCGAAGAATCCGATGCTTGTGCCATCGGGAGACCAGAAGGGGTTGACGCCACCGTGAGCGCCGGTGATGACGCGGTCTGTGCCGGTGCTGAAAGAATGCAGGTAAAGTTCGCCACTGGCGCCGAAGATGAGCGAAGTGCCGTCGGGAGAGAGCGCGGGTTGCTTTCCGAGATCGCCTTCGATTTCGAATGAGGTGCCAAGGGGCGGGACGATGGACGAGTAGAGTGGGAGACCAGAGTTTGGATGATTCGGCCGCAAGAAGAAAATTGCCGCGGCGGCGAGAAGCGCGAGGGCGGCCACGGACCAGGCGATGAATTCGGTGCGGGCGCGACGGCTGTGAACGGGGAGAGCGGCGGCGGAGGATGAGAACGGGTCGGCGCTGGAGATGGATTTTAGTTCGAGGGCGAGGTCGCGGGCGGATTGCCAGCGGTCGTCAGGATCCTTGGCGAGGCAGCGGCGGACGACGTGATCGAGATTGCGGGGAGTGAGCGGCTTGATGGTCGTGATAGGGGCGGGATCTCTTTCGAGGATGGCGGAAGCAACGCTGAATTGGCTTTTGCCGGCGAAAGCGCGTTGGCCGGTGAGCATTTCGTAAAGGACCGCGCCGAGCGAAAAGATATCACTGCGGCCGTCGAGTTCCTTGCCTTCGACCTGCTCGGGAGACATGTACTGAAACGTGCCGACGATGACGCCTTGTCCAGTGACGGGAGAACTGGCGGGGACGTCGGTGAGGGTGAGGCCGCTGGAGGGAGCCACGGCGGGCTTCGCGAGGCCGAAGTCGAGAAGCTTGGCGCCGGTTTTGGTAAGCATGATGTTGCCGGGCTTCAGATCGCGGTGAACGACGCCGCTGCGGTGAGCCTTGGCGATCGCATCGGCGATTTCCGTGCCAATTTTTAGAACTTGTTCCGTGGGAAGCGGGCCTTTCGCGAGGCGGTCAGCGAGGTTCTCGCCCTCGATACATTCCATGACCAAGAAATCAGTGCCGTCCTGCGAGCCGACATCGAAGAGGGAACAGATATTGGGATGATTCAGCGCGGAGACGGTTTTGGCTTCCCGTTCGAATCGGAGCTTGCGCGCGGGATCGGCGGAAAGATGTGCGGGGAGAATTTTAATGGCAACGGAGCGGTCGAGACGCGTGTCGCGAGCGCGGTAGACTTCGCCCATACCACCCGCGCCTAAGGCAGAGAGTATTTCATAGGGACCGAGCTTAGTGCCTGGAGCGAGCGGCATAGTTGCCGGAGATTATAGAACGGAATACGAGGCAAGAGAAAAGCCGCATGTACAGAAAGCGAGCGTTCGTTCGGTGAGCTTGGCAAGTTCAGAAGTATAATCGCGCGATGAGCGAAGCGCGTTCACCGCTGTGGAATATCCAGCCTGCGACCAGGCTAGATCGTCGCGAACCTTACCTTCTGCTGCAACAAGTGACACTGTTTGTACGTGACCAGGAACGAAGCCGGCGGTTCTTTGTGGACTGCCTTGGTTTCGCCGTGGCGCTGGATTACGAGTCAGCGGAATTTGGACGCTGGGTAATGGTTGCGCCGCCTGACGGTATGGCAAGGATATCCCTCGTTGCTCCCAAGCCCGATTCGGAAGAGTATGTGCTGATCGGCAAAACCAGACAGCTGGTATTTCTGACGGAAAATGTTGACGTGAAATACCGCGAATGGAAAGAGCGGGGAGTGAAATTCGATTGTCCGCCGGAGCTTGTGCCGTTTGGAAGCGTGGTTGTCAATTTTGAGGACGTTGACGGGAACCGCTTTGCGATGATCGAGTTTGATCAAGCGACTCGACTGGTGGAAGAGCAACGGCGGCAAAGCGAGGAGCGCCTGGAATCCGAACGGCGCACCGCCCAGGAATTGGAAATCGCGCGGCAAGTGCAGGCGAGACTTTTTCCGCAAAGCGCGCCGGCCATGGGGACGCTGGAATACGCAGGGGCTTGTCAACAGGCGCGGCACGTGGGAGGAGACTACTACGATTTTCTTGAGCTCGGCGCAGAACCGCTGGGACTGGTAGTCGGCGACATCGCGGGCAAAGGAATCGCGGCCGCTCTGTTGATGGCCAATCTTCAGGCCAGCCTGCGGAGCCACTGTGCCATTGCGTCGGACCAACCGGAGCGGTTCCTGCGATCCGTGAACCAACAATTTTGCGCGAATACCGCCGACGGCGACTACGCTACATTTTTCTTCACTGAGTATGACGATAAGACGCGGCGGATGCGCTATGCAAACTGTGGGCATCTTGCTGCGCTGCTGCTGCGCCGCGATGGTAGTTTGGAACGGCTGGTCTCCCAAGCGACAGTTTTAGGGTTATTTGAGGACTGGAATTGCTTGCTGGAGGAGCGGCAGTTATTCCCTGGAGATGTCCTGGTTCTCTATACCGACGGCGTGACCGAATCGTTCAACGAGGCCTCGGAGGAGTTTGGCGAGCGGCGGCTGATCGAAGTGTTGCGGCGGCACCATGGAATGTCTTCCCATGCGTTGATTGCGTTGCTTGTCGAGGAAGTTCGGCAATTCAGCGCTCATGAACAGCAAGATGACATCACGCTAATCGTTGCCAAGTGTCGCGAGAACTCGAAAGTTTTCGAGGGGCACACGTAAAATACTGCGTCGTCAGTCATTAAGGTACTGGGGATGAGCAACTTTTGTTGCTGGGTTGGTGTGCTATCTTGTGTGCCCTGATGATTTCACGACACACGACAATTCTCTTGATCGCGCTGGCGATTCCCTTGGCCGCACTTGCCCAGTCTACTCCGGTCCAGACGCCGGACCCCGACGCCTTCTACAAGCTTGGGCCTGACTCGTTGCCGCAGGACGGCGTCCCTAAAGGCGAAATCCGCGGGCCGTTCACGCTGCCGAGCAACGCGTATCTAGGCACACAGCACAGCTATTGGGTTTACGTCCCCGCGCAGTACGATTCGGCCGTTCCCGCCAGCCTGATGATCTACAACGACGGTCAGGCTTTCATGAACCCTGACGGCGACATGCGCGCACAGAACGTGATGGACAACTTGATCTTCCGGCGTGAACTCCCGGTGATGATCGGTGTGTTCATCAACCCCGGCCGGCGGCCCGATCAGCCGGAGCCCAACGCGACCGAGTGGGGCGACCGCACCACCAACCGACCAACGGAATACAATGCGCTCGACGACAAATACGCACGCGTAATTGTGGATGAACTGATGCCCGTGCTCTACAAGGAATACAACATTCCGAAGGACCCCGAACGGCACGGCATCGGTGGATCCAGTTCGGGCGCCATCGCCGCATTCACGGTGGCGTGGCAGCGTCCGAACGAATTTCGCAAGGTGCTGAGCAACGTCGGCAGCTTTGTGGACCTGCGCGGGGGAAACGCGTATCCCGATCTCATCGGTGCGACCGAAAAGAAACCAATTCGTATCTTTCTCTGCGACGGAAGAAACGACAATCGTGGCCAGCGTCCCGGGGAAACCTACAACGAAGCGCGCGACTGGTTCTATCAAAACGTGCGAATGATGCAGGCACTCAGCGCGAAACACTACGACGTGAACTACGCGTGGGGGATGAACAAGCACGGACAGAAGATGGGCGGGGCGATTTTGCCGGACATGATGCGCTGGCTGTGGCGCGATCACCAGTTCTCCAGCGATCCGAAAGACGCGGTGGAGCGATCGTTCGACGTCCCGAAGAAGAGCGAAGAGAAGCAGTAGATTATTTGCGATTTCACGCCCGTGAAGTGTACCAGAGAGAGTGAGAATTAACGCATAGAAGCCGCTGCAAAACGGTACCGGAAGGCTTGTTAAATTTTTGCAATAGAATTGATCTCCGATCTGTGCCCGGGCTACGATTTGTCGTTGAGGTGCGGATGCCACCAGTAAGTCCAATCAAGCACGTTGTCATCTTGTTTAAAGAAAATCACGCCTTCGATAACTAATTCGGAACTTTTCCCGGCGCAAACGGCGCCACCATGGCGCATTGGCCAAATCCGCCCCCGCACGACCCCGACCACACGCACAAATGGTGGTTGAACCGCGCTATGGGCGCCGTTCGCCAGCAGTTTGTGGAGTCAAACATTCCAACGTACCTCGCGTACGCACGCCGTCCACTCTCTGCGACAACTACTTCACGGATGTTACGGGGCCCTCCACTCCGAGTCACCTGATGGTCATTACCGCGGACTCTCCCATTATCGACAATCCCCAGGGAAATCCTGTGTATGACCTTCCTTCTTTGCCTGCCAGTCTGGACGCTGCCGGACTTACGTGGGGCAATTATGGCTGGGTACATTTCGACGACGCAGCACTCGCATGGTCAGTCTCGTGAAATTCTGCGAGACTATTTTCGGTTTGAAGACAGTGAATGCGCGCGATGCCGCGGCCGATGGCATGACGCACTGTTTTGACTTCACCCAAAAACCGGCGCCCCCACCATCCGCAAAGTAACACGCAACCGACAACTCAATAATGTAACCCGAACCCCAAGGGGAATAACGGGGATTGGGAGTCATGCGGAAGGTCGCTCCTTTGCTGTCTCACCTCCTCCACGGAAGACGGCAACTCGAAGGGGAGATGCCCGCCGGGTGATACCTCACCGGTGACTAAGCCCAGCAGCGCTTCGTCGGAGATGCCGAAGTCTCCCAGCAGCGCGGTTGCACGCGGACGAATGTTGGTCAGGATCAACGGCCGCTCCAGCGTCGTCAGGAACACGGTCGGGACAAGCGGGCTGACTCGAAGCAACTCAGCATAAGCTGCATCTTTTTCCGTGAACGCAAGCCTTCCTTCGTGCTGCCGTGATCCAAAGAAAAAGTTGGGATGCTCGCTCTCGTACGGCGCTGGGGCACGAATGATCGCGAGATCTGCCTGCGCAGGATCGGCCACCACGATAAATCCGGTGGCCTCCGCGGCCTTGGCAGCCACGCCAGACAAGTAAACCTTTTTACCCTTCGGAGCGACGGGCAGTAAAGGCTTCTCCGTCGAAGCAACGCGTTTATTCTCCAATAGAACGACCGCCTTGGCCTGAGCAGCTTGTCCCTGGCGCACAAACTCCTGGTTGCCGGCGATCGTCGCGGCCTTTGCTTCGTCCACATAGGGCTGTTCGAAGAGGCCCAGCTGAAACTTCTGCAGAAGGATGCGGGCCGCGGCTTCGCGAACGCGCGCTTCCGAGATCGAGCCGTTGTGAACATCCTGCACGATGGACTTCGACTGCTCGGTTCCACCCACCTGATCCACGCCCGCGTTGATGGCCTTGGCGAAGCGCTGCGCCACCGTCAGATCTTCCACTCCCCACGGCATACCGATGTCCGCCGGGACGGGCTTCTGCCCGGCGCTCGCTCCACTGCGGCAAGCCTCCGGACAGTCTCTGGTAATCGCCCAGTCGCTTAGAATCACGCCGCGAAAGTCATACTGTTTTCGCAGCAAGTCGCCCAGCAGTTGACGATTGAATCCGGCTCCCACCTGCTCCAGCGGCTTTCCATCGATCGTCACGTCCTGCAAGATCGAGTAAGTCGGCATCACGCCGCCAACCTGAGCCGCAAAGGCGCCGTTAAACGGAATCAGATGTTGCGGAAAGTTGTGCCCGGCAAATTCCGCGTAGCGTCCATAGAAGTTGTGGCCATCCCAGCCGTCCTTTGCTGCTCCATATCCCGCCCAGTGCTTTACCACCGCGATCACGCTGCCAGAGTTCAAACCACTCGCGCCGTTTTGCACTCCGGCGACGTAGGCTTCCACCATACGCTTCGCGATGTCAGCATCTTCGCCAAACGTTCCGTTGGCACGCGCCCAACGAGGCTCCGTGGCCAGGTCGGCCTGCGGCGCGAGCGACTCGCGAATGCCAACGGACTCATACTCCTGGCGGACGACATCTGCAAAGCGGCGAGTGCTCTCCGGATCATTGAGCGCGGCAAAGCCCAAAGGCTCCGGCCACAGGGAGAACGCTCTGTCCTGTGTGCTTGCTCCCAGCACTTGCTCAAAGTGGTGCCGCGGATCTGAGGAAATGATGACGGGAATACCCAGCCGCGAGGCCTCCGCAATCGCCTGCACCTCGTTGCTCTGTTTGGCGAAGAACGCAGCGCTTCCATTCAGCCGGGTAATGAAAGTGTTGACATGATCTTCGTTGATGAACTGACGCACTTTCAGCAAGTCGTACTCTTTGCCCACACCGAGCGGCGCCAGCGGACCAGCGCTGGGGAGAGTGCCGTGAACCATTACTCCCGCGAGCTCTTCGAGACTCATTCGCTGGACCAAGTCCGCAGTGCGGACCCCTGCCGGCAACCGCCAGTCCTCGTAGGGATCAAGTTTGCCGTTTCGATTGAGATCCTTGAACGTAAGTCCATCCACCGTAAGCAACGGTGCGGAACGGTACCCGATGGTTGGTTGCTTCGGTTCGTCTCCCATAGCAGTGGCCGAGCAGACGAGCAGGACGGAGGCGAAAAATCTTAGCTGCATTTGGGGAGCATTTCCTTTTTCGTGGCTAACACTATCGTACTCCAGCCGCAGGCTACTTAGTAACTGAGCCACTGGCAGCGAGGAAAACAGTAAGGTTTCGAAAATGCGGCAAGTCATTCAGCAACTCAGGAATTGGCTCTTTGACGCGTTACGACGTGCGCCTTTCGGCACTGACGTATTCGAAGGGAGGCGTCACGAGAGGGTATCCGGGCTTCGCTGCTGGAATACGGGATCCGACAGCGGTGATCACACTGACCCGCTGCCAACCGAGGAGAATGCTTCAGTCGCAGGTGTAAACTGTCTATAATAGTAAGTTTGCGAGAACACGGAGGGCGCTGCAGAAGGGCTAGTGGCGCGGGAGCGTGCATGACTCTGGACATCAACGAAATCCAAAAGTTTTTGCCACACCGGTACCCATTTCTGTTGATCGACAAAGTTCTGGAAATGGAACGCTACAAGCGCATCGTGGCGATCAAAAACGTGAGCATCAACGAAGCGTTTTTTCAGGGCCATTTTCCCGGCAAGCCGATTATGCCGGGCGTGTTGATCCTGGAGGCGATGGCGCAGGCGGGCGGATTGCTCCTGCTGCAGGAAATTCCCGACCGCGACGACAAGCTGCTGTACCTGGCGTCGATGAACGACGTGAAATTCCGGCGGCCGGTGGTGCCCGGCGACCAGTTGCGAGTGGAAGTGGACATCGTGGCGTGGAAGGGTGACCTGTGCAAGATCCGCGCGAAAGCGTTTGTGGGGGAGAATCTGACGACAGAAGCTTCGCTGATGTGCGTGATGGTCGACCGGAACAAAGAAACTAGCGCGGGGAAATGAGCGCAGAGCCGATTAATCCCCAGGCAGTGGTTTCGCCGAAAGCGAAACTTGGGAAAGGTGTGCAGGTGGGGGCGTTCGCGGTGGTGGGAGCGGACGTGGAACTGGGCGAAGGTTGCATGGTGCATGATCACGCTGTGGTGCAGGGGCCGGCGAAATTTGGCGCGGGAAATGTGTTTCATCCATTCTGCGTGATTGGCGGCGACCCGCAGGACTATACCTACGCCGGAGAGCATGTGGAATTGGCGGTTGGTGACAAGAATATTTTCCGGGAATACGTGACCATCAGCCGGGGAACGAAGAAAGCCGGCGGCACGACGAGGATCGGCAGCAACAATTTTTTTCTGGCGTACTCGCACGTGGGCCACGACTGCCAGATCGGCAGCGGGACGTTGTTCGTGAATGGGGCGACGCTGGCGGGCCACGTGACGGTGCAGGATTACGTGACGATTGGCTCGTTTTCGCCGGTGCACCAGTTTTGCCGCCTGGGGCGGTACGCGTACATCGGGGCATGCACGGTGATTACGCAGGATGTGCCGCCATTTTCGCTGATCGTGACGGAGCGGGAGACGAGGTGCTATGGGACAAACACGATCGGGCTGGAGCGAAAGGGCTTCTCGGCGGAGCGAGTGAAGAGGCTGCAGAAGGCGTTTCGCATGCTGACGCGTTCAAAAAAAAATACATCACAAGCAATGGAAGAGCTGCGAAAAACGATGGGAGAATCGGAGGACGTGAAGGAACTGATCGAGTTCGTGGAGAAGGCCGAGCGCGGGATCGTGAAGTAGGTCCAAATTGATGCCGGAAGCTTTTCAAAACAATTCAGGTTGGGGACTAATCGCGGGGAATGGGCGATTCCCGTTCCTGGTGCTGGAAGGTGCGCGGAGCCAGGGAATCGAGATGGCGGTGATCGCGCTGAAAGAAGAAGCGTCGCCGGAGTTGGAGCAGGTGGCGAAACGGCTGCACTGGGTGAGCCTGGGGGAATTGAGCAAGGCCATCGAGTTGATGCAGCGCGAAGGAGTGAAGCGAGCAGTGATGGCCGGGCAGGTGAAGCACAACAAGATTTTCAGCGCGATCCGGCCCGACTGGAAATTGGCGAAGTTGCTGTTTTCGTTGCCAAGGAAAAATACGGATTCGCTGATTGGCGCGGTGGCAAAAGTTCTTGACGAAGAAGGCATTCAATTGGTGGATTCAACGCTGTTTCTGAAGCCGTTGCTGCCCGAAGCGGGAGTGCTGACGCGGCGCGCGCCCAACGAGCACGAGGCGGCCGATATGGAATACGGGCTCGTGGTGGCGCGGCGGCTGGCGGGCATGGATGTTGGGCAGACAGTGGTGATTGCGGACCGCGCGTGCGTGGCGGTGGAAGCGATGGAAGGCACGGACGAGACCATTGCGCGGGCCGCGCGTTTTGCCAACGGAAAACCGCTGGTGGTGGTGAAGGTGAGCAAGCCGCAGCAGGACATGCGGTTCGATGTACCTGTGGTAGGCTTGCCGACCGTCAAAGGCATGGGTGAGGCGGGTGCGACGGCGCTCGCCATCGATGCCTCGAGAACCCTTTTGTTTGACCGAATCAGGTTGATTGAAACGGCGGATGCCGCCGGAATCGCCATTCAAGCGTTTCCTGTGGCCCAGGTCGCGGAACCAAAGGGTAGCTCCGCGGGAATGAAGAAAGAATGAGCGCGGGCGCGGGGACAACGGGGGAATCCCGAAAAATTCGTGTAGGCGTGGTGGGTACCGGTGAATTTGGCCGGAACCATGCGCGCGTGTATCGCGAAGTGCCGGGCGTGGAACTAGCCGGTGTGTTCGACCGGGACGCCGCGCGAGCCGCCGAGGTTGCCCAGGAATTCCAGACTCGAGGTTTCCGGTACATTGAGGAGTTGCGCGGTGCGGTGGATGCGGCATCGGTGGCCGTACCGACGGTGCTGCATGCGGAAATCGGCTGCCAGTTGCTGGAAATGGGGATCGACACGCTGGTCGAGAAACCCATGGCCAGCACGCTGGAGCAAGCGGACAGGTTGCTGGAAGCTGCCAAGCGCCACGGAAGAATTCTGCAGGTGGGGCACGTCGAAAGATTTAATCCTGCGGTGCTGGCGATAGAGCCGATTGTGCAGCGGCCGCTTTTTTTTGAAGTGCACCGCCTGGGAGTGTTTACGCCGCGCAGTCTGGACGTCGACGTGATCTACGACTTGATGATCCACGACCTGGATATCCTGCTGGCGCTGGTGAAAGAACCGGTGACGGAAGTGAAGGCCGTGGGCATTCCGGTGCTGACCGACAAAGTGGATATAGCGCATGCGCGACTGGAATTTGCCGGCGGCGCAGTCGCCAATGTGACTTCGAGCCGAGTTTCGACAGAGCGTGTGAGGAAGATGCGATTCTTCCAGCGCCATGAATACATTTCGCTGGATTATGCGCGGCGCGATGCGCTGAGAATCGGCGTGAAGCGCCCGGGACCACAGCCGGAATTCGGTTTCGAGAAGCTGCCTGCTCCGGCACTGGAACCGCTGCGGGCAGAGCTAGAGGCGTTCGCGCAGGCAGTGCGGACGCGCGTGGCACCCAAGACAGATGGAGAGGCGGGGAGAGCGGCGCTGCAACTGGCGGCGCGAGTGATGGAAAGCATCCGGGAACATGAAGCGCGCGTCCAACCAGTAGCACAGCAAGCAGCTCCCGAACACAGGAACCGATGATTCCAAGGACCCTAGTTCCCCCAGGTGCGCGACTGCCGTCCAAGGAAGAGACGGCAACAACGCGGAGACGTCCGTCCACGTTGGATGAGCGGACATTGGTTCCTTCCACGCTGCCAATTGTGCATTTGGATGGGCATTCCACGATACCGGCGAATTTGCCGCTGGAATCGATCGCGGCGCGGATGGTAGTGCCGCGGGATGTAAACGTCGAGTTGGTGCAGAAGGCCGAAGAATCGGACCTGCCGGTACAACCGACGGAGATGGACGAGCGGATTACGGTGCCGCAAGGTTCCGCGCCGCCGGAATTAACCACCGACATTCCGCTGCGTGTTTCGGAAGATCTGGTTGAGCCGGACATCATTCAGACCGGCGAGGTAACATTCCTCCGGCCAGAAGGTGCGGGCAAGCGAACAGTTGGCGAGCGCATAACGACCATCGGGTCAGTAGCGCTGCACATTGCTCTCGTGCTGCTCTTGATCTTCGAGCCAAAAATTTTCGGACCGCACGTGCGTTCGAATGAAGAAGAAGAACTAGCGCGGAGACAGATCACGGTGCTGCTGCCGCCGGGAGCACTGGAATCGCTAAGGCCTACTCCGCAGCGAGCGCCGGCACCACACGCGCCAGTAAATGTAGATCCCAAAGTGTTGCGAAGGGTAGCGCCACCGATTGAAAGACCGGCGCCTGCGCCCGTTCCTGTGCCGCAACCGGAAGCGCCGAAGAGAGAATTGCCGAGCGCGCCAACGCCGAAACCCAGTGTGGTGGCGCCCACTCCTCAGCCTCCTGCTCAGGGAAATAAGGGCGATTTACCAAAAACGCCACAGAAGCTTGAAACGCCCGACATGCCGGTGCCGCAGCAAGGACTGATCCTGCCCAAGCAAGGCTCTTCACCGGGAGATGCGATTCGCGAGGCGGAACGGAACGCCAGGATTAATTCGCCACGGCCCATCGGTGGAGGAGGACAACTACCACCGGGTGCCGGCGGCGGAGGCGGCGGCGGGCGAGGCACCGCAGGCGCAGGCCTGCAAATGCTGACCGACACGGAAGGCGTGGATTTCAACGATTACCTCCAGCGCGTGTACCTCAGGGTGAAACAGAACTGGTTTTCCGTGATGCCGGCGTCGGTGCAGCTGGGTGATCAGGGTGTTGTGTCGCTGCAATTCAAAATCATGAGGGATGGCAGCGTGCCAGACGGGGATCCCGCGCAGGTATTTAGTTCTGGCAAAGAGCCTCTGGATCGCGCGGCGTATTCTTCGATTCGCGCGTCGAACCCGTTTCAACCGCTGCCTGGGGCGTTCAAAGGACCATACATCGAGCTGCGTTTCACGTATTATTACAACATCCAGCCGCCTAACCACTAGGATCGCAATGAAACTGGCCCGTTCACAGGTGCTTGGCAGCTTACTGCTGGCGCCGGTTGTACTGGCAGTAGTATTGATACGGGCGTGGCCGCAGCCCTTCCCCAAATGAGCGACAAACAAGAGTCTCCACTGGTTGCCATTTTAGGCCCGACCGCTTCCGGAAAATCAGCATTGGGAATCTGGCTGGCGCAGCAGTTGGGCGGAGATGTTGTGGCGTGCGACTCCACGCAACTCTACCGGGGATTCGATGTGGGCACGGCAAAGCCGGCGCCGACAGAGCGCGGGGGCGTGGCGCATCACTTGATCGATGTGCTGGACGCATCAGAAGAAGCAACCGCTGGAGATTACCGGGCGCGCGCAATCGAAGTGCTGGGGAAGTTAAGCGCACAGCGACGATTGCCGATTTTTACCGTGGGCACGGGGCTGTACCTGCGCGCATTACTGGAAGGGTTGGCGAATGTTCCGATACGGTCCGAGCCATTGCGCCAGAAATTACGCGAAAGCGCAGCGAAGCGCGGGCCGGGCCACCTGCACAAGGTGCTGCAGCGCCTGGATGCGGCGGCAGCAAAAAAGATTGCGTCGGCGGACGAACAAAAATTGATTCGGGCAGTGGAAGTGTGCCTGTTGACGCGAAAACCGCTGACCGAGGTGTATCAGAGCGGAAGAAAACGATTGGAGGGCTGGCGAGCAATCAAGATCGGGCTGGCACCTGAGAAAAAGGCGCTAGGCCAGCGCGTGAATGCGCGAACGGAGACGATGCTGGCGCGTGGATGGATGGAGGAAGTGCGCGGGCTGATCAACGGCGGCCTGAGCGAAGATGCGAAGCCGTTCGACTTTATCGGGTACCGGGAATTGCGGCTGGTTTTGGAAAGCGAGTTGACGCTGGAGGCAGCACGAATGGCCATTCAGCAGGCGACACGGCAGTATGCGAAACGCCAGATGACGTGGTTCCGGCGCGAAGCGGCAGTTTGCTGGCTGGAAGGATTCGGCGACGATCCCGCGATTCGGCAGGCGGCGCTGGCGCGGGTCCGCGAGCAACTGGACGCGGCGGTATCTTGAGAGCGGCGAAACGACGTATAATCCGGTTGATGAGGCACGACTCCACCACACTTGAGCTGTGCGGCGTATGAGTCCCACCTGCTTTTGCGCATGAAACTCCAACACGATACTTCAACTGCGGAACGCGTCTTGCTGGTCGGGGTGGGGTGGAAGCGCGCGCCGCGTTTCCCGGGAATGCCGGCGGGAGAACAGGGACGCGAATCGTTGACGGAGCTGGTGGAACTGGCGAAAAGCGCTGGCGCGGAGGTCGCCGGCACGATCTTCCAGGTGCGCGAAGCCGCTGATCCGGCCACGCTGGTGGGGCGAGGCAAACTGGACGAGATTCGCGCGGAAGCCAACGCTCACAAAGCGCCGCTGATCATTTTTGACAGCGAGTTGACGCCGATGCAGCAGCGCAATATCGAAAAGGCCACGGAGCGTCGGGTAATCGACCGCACGCAATTGATCCTGGATATTTTTGCGAAGCATGCGCGAAGCCGCGAAGGGCAGCTGCAGGTGGAACTGGCGCAACTGAATTACATGTTGCCGCGGCTGACCGGGCGCGGCACGGAAATGTCGCGGTTGGGCGGCAAAAGCGGTGGAGGGGGATCCGGCGGCGCAGGCGGGGGAGCGGGGCGCATCGGCGTGCGCGGCCCCGGAGAAAAGAAACTGGAAACCGACCGGCGCAGAATCCGCGACCGGGTGCGCAGGATTCAGGAAAACATCGACGAGGTGCGCCAGCAAAGAGCGTTGCGGCGCGAAGCGCGGAATGCCGTGCCGCTGGGAACTGTAACGCTGGTGGGCTATACCAACGCGGGGAAATCGACGCTGTTCAACGCGTTGAGCAGGGCGGAAGTGCTGGTTTCTTCACGCATGTTCGCGACCCTGGATCCAACCGTGCGGGCCATTCGCCTGCCGTCGAACCGCCGCATCCTGGTGTCAGACACGGTGGGGTTCATCCGCGCGCTGCCGAAAGGGCTGATCACTGCGTTTCGCGCAACGCTGGAAGAAGTGCAGGAAGCAGCGCTGCTCTTGCAGGTGAGCGACATTTCGAATTCGCATCACGACGAATTGGATCAGGAAGTGGACAAGATTCTGGGGGAACTCGGGGTGCTGGAGCGGCCGCGGCTGCACGTGTTCAACAAAGTGGACCAGCTCACGCCGCAGCAACAGGAAGAATTTGAGGCGGCCTGGCGCAATTCGAGCAACACCGGAGAACCGCCAATCTTTGTTTCGGCGCTTACCGGCGAGGGTATCGATGAATTGCTACGAAGAATCGAGAAAGCCGTGCCGATCGATCCGGTGGTCCGGCTTTCGCTGCGCATCCCGTTGAGCGAAGGGCGGACGCTGGCGTTAATCCACGCGCTCGGCCGGGTGGTGGAGTCTCACGTAAATGATTCGCGGATGGAGTTGGAGGCGGACGTGCCAGAAAGCATCGCGCGTCGATTGAAGCTGAACGAGTTTCTGGCGAAGGAAACATCCCGGCGTGAGTCTTCGTATAAAGAGATAAGGGGGTAAGACCATGGCTTCCTTTTTCCTGTGGTGCATCTTGTTCATCATCTGCTGGCCGTTAGCGCTGCTGGCGCTGGTGGCTTACCCATTTGTGTGGCTGTTACTGCTGCCGTTTCGACTTGTGGGCATCGCGGTTCATGGAGTTTTTGAGTTGCTGCGAGCGATCTTGTTCCTACCGGTGCGGGTGTTGCGAGGGCCACACGCGATTTGAAAGCTAGCGGCAGACTCCGGTCGTTACTTTCGGGTAACCCTTGCGGAATGCCAGTAATATGAATGAGATGTAAAAGAGATTTTGCTGTTTGAAGGGTAGGCGAAGTGCCCAATTTCTGTGGAAAACGCTGTGGAAAGTGCAAGGTGGTCCTCCCGAGCAGAGATCGAAGGAAAGACTGTCGAGATGAATCCGCGAGCGTCTGGTCCTTGTAAGTGATAGATATACATATAGTTGCCTTAGTTTACTGGATATTCATCAAAGGCTTCGTACATGTTTCTGGTGCATCGACACGCCGGAGTTTTGCACAGCTTTGCAGCAGGTGTGTTACGAAAGAGTATTCAGCGATTCGGGGAGATTTGGGCCACCCCGTAACCCAAAAGTACCGCCCAACGTCGAGCATACATACGCCCTATGAGCGTTGACGCGTGGTTGGGCGGAGACTATAGTGAGCCGAGAGGCACCAGTTGGCCTCCGAAGAGCGCGCCAAACCCCATTTTCCTTATGAATCTTCCGAACTCACTCACGCTGCTACGAATCTTCTTCGTACCCCTCCTGATTGTGGTTCTGCTGACGCGCAGCCCGAATGTGGAGCTATGGGGCGTGAGCATGCGCTTCGAGTTTTGGGGGGTATTGATCCTGCTGATAGCTGCGGCCACGGATTGGGCGGATGGATATTTGGCACGTCGGAATTCGCAGATAACCACACTGGGAATTTTGCTGGATCCGATTGCAGACAAGCTGCTGATTACAGCGGCATTTATCGCACTGGTGGATATGCACCTGGTTCCCGCGTGGATGGTGGTGATCATCATCGGACGGGAATTCACGATCATGGGTTTGCGGAACATCGCGTCCGCCGAAGGATTTACGATTGCAGCTTCGACGCTGGGAAAAACGAAAATGGTATTGCAGGTTTGCGCGGCGGCGGTGCTGATCGGCGGCGTGCACCGTCCGCGCCTGGAGCCGGTGGGCCGCATTTTGCTGTGGCTGGTGGTCATCAGCGCGCTGGTTTCCGCGGGACAATATTTCTACCGGTTCTGGAGTCATCTGGACGACCGCATCAAGCAACGACGCAAGTTGGACCTACTCGAATCGCGGAAGAAGCCGCAGGATGCAGTGCCTCTCTGAAGAGGAACGGAAAGCCATCCTGGCTCTTGCTCGCCAGGCATTAACCGAAGCCATCGGCAATGGACGCTTGCTTGCGCGATTTCCTACCGAGGGCATTTTTTCGATGCGATGCGGGGTGTTCGTCACGCTGCAGGTGCGCGGGAAACTGCGTGGATGCATTGGAGTGATCGACGGCCGCGAGCCTCTGGGCGAGTGCCTTATACGTTGCACGGCCTCCGCGGCGCTGGCGGACCCGAGGTTCACGCAGATGCTGCCTGAGGAAATGGCGGACAGCGAAATCGAAGTGTCGCTGCTTTCGCCGCTGCAGCGAATTCTCCCCGAAGAAATTGAGGTTGGGAAACACGGTTTGGTGGTGGAGCAGGGAATGAGGCGTGGATTGTTGCTACCGCAAGTCGCCGTAGAACATCGTCTGGACCGCGAGAGGTTCCTCGAGGAAACCTGCCATAAAGCGGGTTTTTCGCGAGATGCGTGGAAGGATCCGGAAACGGCGATCTACGGGTTTACGTGCGAAATCGTAAGGCAGCAAAGCTAAAGGCACTCCAAAAACAAAAAGCCCGCGCCGAAAATGAGGGCGCGGGCCATGGTGCGAAGACCGGACTATTCGATTTCGACGTAATCGCCGGCGTAAGTGTCGATGGTGGTGTAAGTAACAAACATGGTGCAGGAGTTAGGGCTGACGTTGATGACGACGCCTTCGCCTAGAATTTCGCGCGGCAGATCATTCCATTCATAGCGCTTCGGAGTGCTTCCGAAACCGAAGATTTTATAAGCGTAGCCCCTGGTGTTGGGAGCGGTTTCGTTCAAAGATCCCTGGTAGCGGAAGATGCGGAGATAGTCGCCGATCTTTACGCCCTGGTTGTTGCCCAGGTTAACGTAGACAATCGAATTCTTTCCGTAGGTCTGAGTAAATTCCGGGCCGACCACCAGCATGCCCACAGGCTTGCCGCTAACGGGCGCAAAGTGATCGAATTTCTCGGACGGCTTATAGGGAGGAGAAGGGCGTTCCACAAAAGGACGGACGATGTCGCCGCGCTGCATGTAAGAGCAGGAGTGCACGATTTCCGCAGTGGACGTGTTCGGCTGCACATTGACGACCTTGACCTGGCCGGTATCGCGATAGAACGTGCCCATGGCCTTGGTCAACTTCGCCTGCCACTTGAACCACTGCACCTTGTCGGGATCCACTTCCGGGCGAATGACGTCAAACCGGTCACCAACTTTCACGCCTTGAACGGAACCTCTGCTGAGATACACATAGTCGCCGCGAGAGAAAAGTATCTTGTCGTTGGACTGTTCGCCTGAGGCGATATAGATCGTGTCGGGCGCTTTCTCGCTGCTGAAAAAACTGGAGCAATATACCGCGGTGTAGTCGGGGGAACTCGCCTCTGCCACACGTTGCGTGGAGGACACGACTTGGCTCTGCGGATTCTCTTGCGCCCAGGAACCGGCGGCGGCCAGCATAATTGCGAGACATAGTCCTGCTGCGTTTGCGCGCATCATCGTACTCCTTAGATCACGCCAAAAAGGGCCGTGCGGGGACTTGCACCTTTGAAACTAACAAGCGCCCCCGGTGGCGTCAACAGAATGGGCGGGGACGCTTTACACATTTGCAAAGGCATGCTACAAGCTTTATTTTCAATGAATTAGGAGGCACTTTTGCCGGACTCGCTGTTTGGTGATGCGACACATCGCATTTGCGGCGTCGC
>CAWBVH010000010.1:0-48343 GCA_963792145.1 Candidatus Acidiferrales bacterium | reverse complement strand
TCCTCATCGGCCCTGCCGGTTGGTCCTATCCCGACTGGTTTGGCTATGTTTACCCCACGCCTCGCTCCAAGGACTTCCACGAGGCCACTTATCTCTCGGAATTCTTCGACACCATCGAGATCAACACGTCTTTCTACCAACCGATCCGCCCTGACCATGCCGCCAGTTGGCTGGAGCGGGTAGCCGCCAACCCTGCGTTCCTCTTCACCGCCAAACTTTGGCAGAAATTCACTCACGAGCCATCCGCAACGAAAGACGACGAGAAGGCCGTCCGCGCCGGTTTCGATATTCTTCAAAAAGCAGGAAAACTCGGCGCCGTGCTTCTGCAATTCCCTTTTTCGTTTCACGGCACCAAGAAACCACCAGCTATCTCGCCGCGCTGCTCAAGCGCTTTGCCGATTACCCGCTCGCCGTCGAATTGCGCCACGCTTCCTGGCAATCCACCGAGACGCTCGCTATGCTGCGCGAGCATCATGCCGCCTTCTGCAACATCGACCAGCCCATCATCGGCCGTTCCCTGGAACCCTCCGCGGAAAGCACTTCGTCCGTCGGCTATGTCCGCCTGCACGGCCGCCGCTATGACACCTGGTTCACCGACGATCCTGCTTCTCCCGCCCACGAGCGCTACAACTATCTTTACTCGGCAGAAGAGCTCGATCCCTGGGTCTCGCGCATTCGCAACATCGCCAAACACTCACCCAATACGTTCGTCGTCACCAACAATCATTTTCAGGGCAAAGCGATCGTTAACGCCCTGCAACTCCTCAGCATTTTGAAAGGGAGCAAAGTGAAGGTGCCGGAACCCTTGCGGCAGCACTACCCCGAATTGGACGAGATTGCGAACGAGCGGCAAGCGGAGCCCACGTTATTTCCGCTGGGCTCGCCTCAATCAGGTAAAACGAGGAGGACTACTTCTTGAAGAGATTCTCGAAAGCTTGCCGCGCATCCAGCGGCCTCCCCGGATTGGGAGCTTCGACTGGCGTCTGCGCCGCCTGCATATAAGAAGTCGGCGCCGTATCCTTTTCTACCGTCGTGCGGAATTCGTAGAACGTGCAATTGTTCTTCGCATCCTTCGGCGTAACTCGCGCCGGAATCGGCTGCGTGCATTCAAACTGCGCGCCCGAATCGAAGAACCGGCATTGCTTGCAGCAGTGCAATTCAAAATTGCATTTCGGACACTGCCCCTTCACATCGAACCCGGCCACCAGCACCGCGCCGCAATTCGCGCACCGTGCCCGCGTTACCGTCCCCACCATCCGCGGCGTGCGCGGCCCCAGGTGATCGGTGGCGCCGCGCGGCCCGCCTTGCGGCGGCTTGCGGTCGTGTCTATCTTTCTTCTCGTGCTTTTCTTGTTTCTCGGCATCACGATAGCCGCGGTGTCCGTACTTGCGATCCACAAACGCCTCCGTCCGTCATTCCCGGCGGACTGCCACTTCCTCGGGTTACACAACTACTCTCGAGTTTTCACTTTGCTGCGTACATCCAATCGGATTGCTACAATCGCCCGGGCAGACCAGCCTTCCCCCTTAGAAGTTATCCTGGAATGCTGTGGACGAGAGCAGGAGATGGGACCTCTATGTTTGTAATCCTATGGGAGTTCGAAGTCAAGCCCGGTTGCGAACAAAGCTTTGAATCCGCCTACGGGCCCGAGGGCGCCTGGACCCAGCTTTTCCGCCGCGATCCCGGCTACTTCAAAACCCTTCTCCTAAAGGACCCCTCCGGCACCCGAATGTACCTTACCCTCGATTTTTGGCACTCCGAAAGCGCTTTCCAGTCCTTCCAGAATGCCAACTGCGAAGCTTATCTAGCCCTCGATCGCTCTACGGAAGGACTCACCTCCCGCGAGACGCATCTTGGCTCGTTCACACAAACTGAACCACGCAATCCCTCTGTTTAAAACAACATCCGGACTAAACCATCGGGCGCCAAATCTGCTTGCAGCAATTGCTTTGGGGTTCCAGCCTGGCGAAGCAGGGCTTCGGCGGCCAGATAGCCGCTGCGCACCGCGCCTTCCATCGTGGCAGGCCAACCGGTATCGGTCCAATCCCCGGCAAGGACCATTCGGCCAATTCGTGTCTCTTGTTTTGGACGCAGCAAGTCCACCCCCGGTTGCGGGGAAAACGTAGCGGCCGCCTCTTTTATCACGGTGGCCTTTACCAACTTGGCTTCCCGCGCCTCCGGTAGGAACTCCCTTACTTCCTTCAGGCAAAGATCGATGATTTCCTGGCGCGGCTTTTGCAGCAGGTCGTACGAAGCGCTGATCACCAGCTGCAGGTACTGCCCCTTTTCCCCGCTACCATTGTTCGTGCCGTACAGCGCCGTCTTGTTAAAGATCCACTGCGTGGTCGTATCCACCATCGTCAAAAATGGCTCGCTCATCACTTTTCGGTCGAACCAGAAGTGCACCCCGGTGATTGGCGAAGCGCCAATGCCCGCGATTTTCCCCAGAGCCGGCTCCAACTGTTTCGCGTCCTCTGGAAGCACATCCAGCAACGCCTGGTGCGGCACCGCAAAAACGTATGCGTCGGCGGACTCCTTGCGGCCGCCATCAAATTCGACGCTCTCGATCGCGCCGTTGCGCAGTTGCATCCCTCGCAGTGGCATGCGCAGATTCACTTCCCCGCCCCGTTTCTCAATTTCCGCTTTGCAACCGTCGTACAGCACGCCCAACGGAACCACCGGCACGCCCATGCGGTATCCTGTGCGGTTCGATAGAAAGCCCTTCCAGAAAACATCCACGCCGTAGTGCGCATCGGTCTTGTCGAGTTCTTCGTCCAGCGCGCTCACCAGCACCACGCGCCAGAACCGCTCGATCGCCCCTGGCGTCTGGCCTCGCCGCTTCAGCCACTCCAGCATCGAAATCCCGCCGGGCTCGTCGAGATCCGCGGTGTGACCTTTGCCGCGCAGTATGCTCAGCATCGCTCGCCCGATGGAGCGCTTGTCCGCAAACGTCAGCGGCGCAAACGACAGGAACGAGCCCGTCATGTGAAACGGCGCGGGCAACATCCCCGCTTGCATTGTTCCCGTGCGACCCTGCGGGTCCTGAAACAACAGTCGATCGAAGTACTTGATTTTGTCCGCGGAACCGACTCGGCGATAAAAATCTTCCAGGTTCGTGCAGCAGCCCAGCGTCACGTGCTGGCAATTGTCCACGTGTTCGCCATCCGGCAACACGTACGACGTCGCGCGGCCTCCCAGAAAGGGCCGTTGCTCGAACAGCCTCACACGCCAGCCTGCTTCAGCCAGCGATACTCCCGCTGCCAGCCCCGCGAGCCCGCCGCCGATCACGATCACGTTTTGCAAGAATATTCTCTTCCGTCTGGCGCCCAAAGCGCGCCTTGGCGATCAACTTCAACTTCTCCGTTTTCGACAGCCGCACCCGTAGCCCAAAAACGGCAAAATCCACTGATTCAATCCGCGCCAGCAATGAGCTGTACGTATGCACCAGCAGCCACAACGTGGCACGACTGTCTTCGTCGATCATCCCGAACAGCCGCGAGCCTTCTTCGTAGAACTGCCAGGCGCGCTCGGCCTCAAAGCGCAGAAGTTCGCGAACGCCCAGCGTGGCTTCACTGTGCCCAAAATCTTCCTTGGCCACCTTGTAGCGCTCCAAATCCTCGTCCGGCAGATACACGCGTCCCAGCCCGTAATCTTCGTGCACATCGCGAATGATGTTGGTCAACTGGAACGCCAGACCCAGTTTTTCCGCCAGGTCCAGCGCGCGAAAATCGTGAAATCCAAAAATGTGCGTGCACGTCAGCCCAACCGTTCCCGCCACGCGATAGCAGTACTCGCGAAGCCGGTCGAATGTCGGATAGCTTTGAATCGTCAGGTCCATCTCCGCGCCGGAAATCAGATCGTGCAGGTAGCGCGACGGCATTTTGTAGCGCTGAATGGTGTCCACCAACGCGGGCAGGATTTCACTTGCGTCGTACAAGGTATCGGCAGGCGGCGACATGACGGCGTTTCCATCGAAGACTTGCGACTTGCCGGTAATCGCTTCATCCAACGCCGCGCGCCATTTTGCCAGCCCCAATTGCTTGGCGGCCAGGTCCGCGCCTTCATCGGAAACGTCATCGATCAATCGCATGAACGCGTACAACGCCACAATTGCGTCCCGTTTCGGCTTCGGCAAAAGAAAAAACGCGGGGTAAAAATTACTGTGTGCTTCTCGCGCGATTCGGTGACATTCCTCGTACGAAGCGGCCACATCGCGCGTAGCGGGCGGCGCCAATCTCCGCCACCTTAGACCTTTTGCCATTCGGCGAAACCGCTCCGCCAATGGCATGCGCCACTACCGCGCGGCCCAATAGTCGAATCTGCTTGCCCTTGCTGATCGCGGGACGTGCATTCAGCGTGTCGTAGCCCATCGCCTCGATCGCATCCAATACCGCGATTCCGCCCCGGCTGAACATTTCCAGGTCCACGCTCAGCTTGCCATCCACCATCCTCGCCAGCGGCATTCCCTTGTCGAACAATTCGCGAGTCTGCGCGATCAGGTCCTTCATCAATTCGACGTATCGCTCGTCAAATTTCTTCCCAACAATCTCTTTTTCGGTTAGCCCACGCGCCGCGGCGCGGTCCAGCGGAATATAGATTCGCCCCTTTTCCAGGTCGCGCGAAACATCCTGCCAAAAATTCGCCAATTGCAGCGCTGTGCATGTCGCATCGGACAACCGTTGCCGCTGCTCGTCCCGGTAGCCGCACAGATACAGCACCAGCCGCCCAACCGGATTCGCAGAATACACGCAGTAATCGATCACGGAATCCCAGGTGGGATACCGCTTCACCACTTGGTCCTGCCGGAAGGCCTTCAGCAAATCCGCAAACGGCTGCTTCGGCACGTCCTTCGCCACGATCGTTTCCCTCAGCGCCACGAATACCGGATGCGACGGCTTGCCTTCATAGCACGCGTCCAGTTCCCGCTCCCACCAATCCAGCAGTTCCAGCGCGCGTTCTTGTTCGGGGATTTCGTCGCCCAGGTCATCGGCCCAGCGGCAATAGGCATACAGGTTGTAGAAATGCTGGTGCAACTGCTTCGGCAGCAGCCACGACGTCACGTTGAAATTTTCGTAGTGATGCGTCGCCAGCCAGCGCGTGTATTCCTGCGCGGCCTCCGGCGTACACCCATGCGCCGGAAGTTTCTCCATCAGCGATAGCTCGCCGGGACGCAGCATCAGGAAACAACTTCCTTATTCATTTGGTTCAGAGTGGACCGGACCAACTGAGGGACTGGATTTCGCCAGTCGCCTGTCTCCGGCCGCTGGTCGCTGGCCACGGCCACTGCTTACGGCCTTACCGCCAGCTTGATCTCTCCACTGCGCGCCTTCATCCGCTCAAACGCCTGCGGCAGATCTTCCAGGCGGATATCCTCAGTCACAAAATCCTGCGCCGAAACGTCGCCGCGTCGAATCGCTTCCAGCGCCTCGCGAATGAATCGCGGTGTGTGATGGAACGGCGAAATGATCCTGATCTCCGAATAGTGAATCGCCGCCGGCGCGATCTCTACCCTTGTATCCGTTGGCAGCCCGCTGAAAAAGTTAACCACTCCGCCGCGCCGTACCATGCCCAGCGCCTGTTCCCACGTCGCCGGATTTCCCGCGGCTTCCACAACGGAGTCTGGCCCGCGGAGGTCCTCGGTCAGTTCCCTTACTGCGGCGACTACGTTCGGCACTTCCGCCACGTTGATCGTTGCCGCAGCACCCAGTTTCCTCGCCACCGCGAGCGGCGCCTCCCGGCGGGCCAGCGCAACCACGCGCACGCCGCGCCGCGACAGCATTCGCACAAACATCAACCCAATCGGCCCGCAGCCAATCACCGCCGTGGTGTCGCCCGTGCGTACTTCCATTTCGTGGATTCCGCGCAGCACGCACGCCAGCGGCTCTCCCAATGCCGCACTGTGATCATCCACCGAATGTGGCACTTCCAGCATGTTTTCCCGCACAATCCGTCCGGGAATTCTCATGTACTCCGCATAAGCGCCATTGTTGAACAGCAGGTCGTCGCAAAGATTTTCCTGGCCTCGTCGGCAATGGTAGCAACGGAAACACGGCGCAGAATTCGCCGCAATCACGCGCACGCCCAACCGCCACTTGGCATCCACGCGCTTCCCCGTAGCCACGATCTCGCCCACCACTTCATGCCCGAAGACCGCAGGGGGTTGAATCATCTTCGCGTGATAGCCGCGCTTCCAAACCTTCAGGTCCGTGCCATCCGTTAGCGCCAGCCTCACGCGCAGCAAAACCTCATCCGCGGCCAATGACGGGACTTCGATCTGCTCGATCCGCAGATCTTCGCTGCCATACAGCACCGCCGCCGTCATTTTCGACGGCACCACGATCCTCACCGGAGCCAGATTCTCTTCCAGCCCGATTTCCGTCTTTTTTGGGGACGCTGCTCTCATGCGTGTGTAATTAGAATCTTCAGTGAATCTTCCGTGGGCCTAACCGCCAAGTCTAAGCCCTCCTGAATTCTACCCAGAGGAAACCTGTGTGTGACGATATCCATTACCGGCAGTTTCTTCTCCAGCACCAGTGCTGCCGCACTCTCTTGGATGTCCACAGCCGCACTGTAGCTACCCAGGATTTCCTTTTCGTCAATCCCCACTGCTGCTGCTGGAAACTCGATCTTGGTAACCGGGTCGTTGGCGGCAAACAGTAAAACTCTTCCCCCCGGCCTGGCTGCCGCCAGCGCGTCCACAACCACAGAAGGATGCGCTACAGCAACCAAAACCGCGTCTGCCCCCCGACCCTCTGTTCGGGTCAGGATTTCTTCCCTAAGCTTACCACCGTTAGGGTCAAAAGACTCCAATGCTCCCAAACTCAAACTCTTCTCCCGCCGGGTTGCCATTGGGTCACTTGTATAGATGCATGCCCCGACATTTTTGGTAACCATCAATAGTTGTAAGCCGATGGGACCGCAACCCGCAATCAGCACCGTTTCACCCGCGGTAACCCGTGCCTTCTGCACCGCCTTCACTATGGTGTTGATCGGCTCGATAAACGTGGCTTCCTCGAAACTCACATTGTCTGGCAACGCCACAATGCCCCGCTCGGCAACCCATGGCATTGCCTTCACGTACTCCCCGAATCCTCCGCCGTTCGGCGTGAATCCGCCTGTCAGTCCCGTGGTCTTGTACTGCTTACACTGCGAAAACAGCCGGTTTTTGCAGTAAAAACACGCCCCGCAAGGAATGTGGTGAAAGCTCATCACCCGGTCGCCGAGCTTCCACTTACTTACGCCCCGGCCGATGGCCACCACCCTTCCCGCCAACTCATGCCCCAGAATCTGTGGCGGTTCCACATACCGCTGATAAATCTTCTTGATGTCCGTCCCGCAAATTCCGCACGCCGCCACCTTGATGAGCACTTCGCCATCGCCCACTTCCGGCACCGGCACTTCTTCCACTCGCACCACACCCTTCTCGCGGTATACGCCGGCGCGCATCGTCTTCGGTATCGGCCCCAACGTCCTCACCTGTTCCACTACTGTCCTCGCCCCGCTCATTTCGCCGCCGCCTCTCTCGCTCGACTCCTCCTGCTAGTGCCTTCCAACCTTTGTATGTATCCATCCAGGAACATCGCGAGCGTTGTGGCAGCCTTCTGGCTTTGTCTCCCAAAACGCACTAGAGCAGGCAATACAAACGGATTCTTTGCTAGCTGCAGAATTACCTTCGCTACGCTGACTTGGTTTGTCTTCGACAACGTAAGATTGAAATTGATCGGCAGGTCTTCCTGCGCCGAATCGCTGATCGCTCGCACCACAACGCAACGCGCTCCCCAGGCGCAGGCTTCTTTGACGATCTCAAAGCTCTCCATATCCACTGATTGCGCCCTGGAAGCGCACGACCTTTTATGGCTCTGCTTCACCAGTACGCGATCGACTGTCAGGAGGCAGTCAGCAGTCTTGGCCCCTCCGTCAAGCGCCTGCTGCCGTAATTCCGAATCCACATTTAGCTGTTCTGATGAAACATCGGCGTACCTGTTCTCGGAAATGAGTATTTGCGGCGCGATAATATCCCCCGGCGACAAACTCTCCTCAAGGGCTCCCGCAAGCCCGCTTGAAATACAAATATCGAAGTTCTTATTTTCATCCGCCAATCGCATCATCAAATCCATTGCTTTTGCGGCCGATTGTGTCCCCATTCCCGTAACCAGCGCTGTAATCTCCGTATCTCCCGCTGGTGCGCGCCACAGGCGAAGCCCGTCAAAGTCGATAAACCGAAACTTCCGCAGCTTGCGCCAAGGCGCAAACTCCGCATCCACCGCAAATGTAACCAGCACCCTCATCGCTGTCCTTCTAACACTCCACCCAAAACACAATCACCTGTCATTCCGAGTTCCGTTCGCCTTTTGAACGGGGCGAGGAATCTGCTTTTTCCTCGCTTCCTGATCTCTGATCCTTGATCGCTGATATCTGTCTCCGCTCACTCAGGCCGCCGCCAACTTCATTTTCTTCACTCGTCTCGGCTTGACGTATCCATTCGTCTGATACCAGCGCACCGCCCGCTCCAGCGCCGCCGCCACCGATCCCGGCTGAAATCCCAATTCCTTCTGCGCTCGCGAGCAATCCACGAACATCTTATGCTGCGCGATTTTCACGCCTTCCACGGGGATTTGCGGCTCTCTCCCCACCAGCCTTGACAGTGTGCTCTCCACGTAGGCTACACCCAAGGCCACGCCGTGTGGAATTTTCATCCCTGGCGCCGGTAAGCTCGTGATCTTCGCCAGCGTGTCTAACATTTCCTTCAGTGTCAGGTTCTCCGCACCCAGCAAATATCGCTCGCCGACTTTTCCCCGCTCCGCCACCAACAAGTGCCCCGCGGCGCATTCTTCCACGCCCACAAAATTCAATCCCGTCTCCACATACCCCGGCATCTTCCCATTCAAAAAATCCAGGATGATTTTCCCCGTCGGCGTCGGCTTCCAATCCCATGGCCCTACCGGCGTCGTTGGCATCGCCACGACCACCGGCAAGCCTTCCTTCGCCGCTTTCAACGCTTCCTGCTCCGCCATCCACTTGGACCGTTTATAATGCCCGATCATTTCCTCGAGCTTCGAGTCCGTAAATTCGTTCGGCAGCTCCGGCCGGTCCACCGCAATCGTCGCCACCGTGCTGGTGTAGATCAGTTGCGCTACGCCCGCCGCCTTCGCCGCCGCCAACACATTCTTCGTGCCGCCCACATTCGAATCGTAAATGTCCTGCGACCGCTTCGCCCAAAGCCGGTAGTCCGCCGCTACGTGGAAAACGCGCTGCACGCCCTTCATTGCGCGCTCAAGCGAACGTGCGTCCCGCAGATCCCCGGTGACATATTCCAGCGGCAAATCGCTGATCGCCCGGTTACTGCTCGAAGCCCGTATCAGCACGCGCACCTCTTCTCCGCGCGCTACCAACTGCCGGGCCACATGGCTCCCCAGAAACCCAGCCGCTCCTGTTACCAATGTGGTCATCGCTTCTGCGTTCCTTCGCGCTTCTCTCCCAGGCTGCCGCTCAATTGCCACGCCAGCATCTTCCACCGGTCGCCGGCCTTCGGGTTCGCTCCCAACAGCGCCGCGCTCTCATACCCCGCGTGGCTCATGCACGTTTCGCACCGCGGATTAATTCCGCGCCCATAGTTTTCCCAGACCGTATCCTCCAGCAGCGCTTTGTAGCTTTTTGCATAGCCCTGGTCCTGCAGATAACACGGCGCCATCCAGCCCTTCGGCCCATAAACAGGAGATCCCCAGGCGCAGCAATCCAGTTCCCGCTCTCCGCGCAAATATTCCAGGTAGATCGGCGAGGCCATCACATTGTAGTCGCCCAGCACGCTGCTGACCTCGCGAAATCTCTGGTGCATTTTCTCGTGAAACGTCGCGCTGCCGACGCAGCACAATTTCTCCTTGGGATAGAACGGCGAAAACATATATCCATCAACATGGATCGTGTGTAGCATCTCGTAGAGCGCGGCCACGTCGTTCACGTCCGTATCGGGATAAATCGTTGTCGTCACCAGCACGAAAAATCCCGCGTTCTTCGCGGCCTTCACTCCGTCCAGCGCTTCCACAAACAATCCCGGCCGCTGGGCGCGACCATCATGCACCTTATCCGTTCCGTCCAATTTCACGTTCCAGAAAAAATTCGTTTCGGGCGGGATCATGTGCAACCGCCGCCGAATCAAAGCGCCATCGGTACATAAAAACAGATGTTTGCCCCGGTCCAGAATCGCCCGCGTCAGCTCTGGAATCCCCGGGTACTCCAGCGGCTCTCCTCCGCAGATGCTCACCACCGGCGTGTCGCATTCATCGAGTGCCGCCAGGCACTCCGCAACGCTCAGCATCGGCCGATTCACCAGCGCGCTTGCGCCATTCGTTCCGTTGCTTGCACACCCGTACGCATTCCTGCATCCGCCCAATGGGTCCAGCGACACCATCACCGCGCGCTTACGCTCGCCGCGCAGCTTTCCTGCTATACGATGTCTCGCAGAATCGAAAACCAAGCCAAATGGATACCGCATTTGTTTGCTTACGAAGCCCGCCGTTCGCGCGCGGTATATAACCCGCTGCGCAACTGAAACTCGCCCGGCTGGAACTTTACGGCGCAATATTCCGCCTCGCGCTTGGCCTGATTACGATAACGCGCCAGCGCATACACCGGGAACGAATTCTTGTACAGGTGATATTTCAAGTAGAACACGCCCGGGAATCCGGTGCCCGTGAAGTCCTCTTCGCTCCAGGAGCCATTCGCGTTCTGCTGCTGCACCAAATAGGACGCCGCCTTGGCAATCGCCGGATCGTCCGGGTCCGCACCCGCCAACAATCCAATCAACCCCCACGCCGTCTGCGAAGGCGTACTGTTTCCCTGCCCCTTCGACGACACGGCCTCATAACTGTGCAACGACTCGCCAAAACCTCCGTCGGCTTTCTGCACCTGCCGCAGCCACGACACCGCGCGATTGCAGTAATCCTGCGCCGTCAGCGATACCGTCTCCAGCGCGCGCAGCACTCCGCTCGTTCCATACACGTAGTTCACGCCCCAACGTCCGAACCACGAGCCATCCTTGCTCTGATCCTTCATCAGAAAGCCCACGGCCTTCTGCACCACCGCATGTTTCGCTTCCCAGCCGAACCGGCCCAGGCATTCCAGCACGCGCGCGGTCACGTCCGCGGTCGAAGGATCGATCATCGCATTGTGGTCCGCAAAAGGAATGTTGCACAAAAATTGCCGGTCATTGTCCCGGTCAAACGCGCCCCAGCCCCCGTCGCGGTTCTGCATGCTCAGCAGCCACTGAATTCCGCGCCGCATCGCCGCTGCCATCCGCTTTTCATCCGGGAATTTCACGCGCTGCAACGCCATCAACACAAACGCGGTGTCATCCACGTCGGGGTAAAAATCGTTGCGAAACTCAAACGCCCATCCGCCCGGCTCGGCATCCTTATTTTTGATCTGCCAGTCGCCGCCGCCCAGAATCTGTTTGGAGAGAATCCAGTTCGCTGCCTTCACCAACGCCGGATGGTCCGCCGGCAGTCCCGCCTCTTCCAGCGCCACCATCGCGATGCACGTGTCCCACACCGGCGAAACGCACGGCTGCAGGCGAATCGTGTCGCCCTCTTCGATCTCAAACCGCGAAAACTCTTTGATCTCCCGCCACGTCAGAGGATCGTCTGGCCCGTGCCCCAACGCCATCAGCGCGAAAATCGAATTCATCATCGAGGGATAAATCGCCGCCAGCCCCTCGGTCCGTTCCATGTGCTCCAGCATCCACTGCTTCGCTTCGCGAATGGCCCTCTGCCGCAGCGGCTTCCACGGCAGCTTTTCGTACAACTTCAACGCGCGGTCCACTGCCAGGAAAAAGTTCTTCCACGAAAGTAGCTGCTTGCTCCAGGCGAACGCCGCCGTCTTTTTCCGGGGATCGTTGAATAACTCGTCCACACGCGCGCGCTCCGGCAAACGCCATTCCGGCCGCACCGCCGACAGGATCGCCATGGGAATCACGATTCCACGCGTCCACGACGACATCTCATAAATGTTGATGTAAAACCAGTTCGGCAGCAGCATCAGCTCCGGCGGAATCGCCGGCACAAGTTCCCAGCCCACCGCCCCCACCAGCGCAAGGTAAAATCGTACATACGAGTTCGTGTGTTCCAGGCCGCCCAGGCGATGTACCGTATCGCGCGCCTTCACCATGTGCGGCGCATCCGGGTTGTCACCCGCCAGCTTCAACGCAAAATACGCTTTGCTTGTCGCGTTGAGTTCCGAGGGACCGCCAAGATAAATAGGCCAGCCGCCATCGGCCAATTGACGGCGGCGTACATAATTCGCCAGCTTCGCAATGCGTTCGGGATCGGCTTTCCCCAAGACGTGCAGATAGTAGATGTAGTCGGATTCCAGCGTGGTATCGGCTTCCAGTTCCCCATGCCAATACCCTTCTTCTGCCTGGATGGCTAGAAGGTGGTTCGCACCATTTTCAATAGCTTTTTGTACCCGCTCCGCCCAATTCTCTTGCCGCCACGGTACCGGTGCGGGTGCGACCGGTAACTCCTCTCCTACGCGAACATACGACGCCATCAGTGCTCCCCCAAAGAGCAGAACATTTGAGCATCTTCACAACACTCATTGTTCAGCCCTAATACACAGGTTAACTTCCCTATTGCGTTGCACTTCCGAGGGGAAGCGCAGCCCGGCGAACACTACAGCCCCCAATTACTCTTTCATTATCGCCGCCTTCCAAAAGACGGTCAACGTCTAAGATGCTTCCCGACAAACCCGCGTTGTCATTCCCTCACACCGCCGAACCCGGCTCTTCCTCCATCATTCGATACACCAGCGCCTCCAATGGGCGCGGCAGTTCTTCACCTTCCCTCTGCAAGACCGACGGCTTCTCTCGCAGCAATTTTGTCGGCAGCTTCATCCACAGCGGCGCCGGCGGAGCGTCCCCACTCACCCCGCCGCGAAGCACCAAGGCGTTCGCTCGGTCCAACGCTTTTTGCGCCGATTCCTTGAAGTCTTCCTTGTCCGGGTCAATCACCGCGAAATACAGCGACGGCTTCAGGAATTGCATCAAGGAATTGCTTTCCACAATCACCGCAGCCCTTGTTTCTGGCGCAATGTCTGCCGCAGCCTCCCGCAACGCTTCGCGAAGCAACGGCAATCCCTCCGCCAGGTACCCTTGCTTCGTTCTCAGCCAGAACGACCGCTTCGCTCCAGCCTCCAGAAATCGCGCGCTGTCGGTTCCCGTGTCCGGCTGGCTTTCCCAGTCCAGCGCGCACACATGCTCGGTCGGCGCGCAGTCGCAGTTTTCTCCGTTTCGGGCACACACTCCATGTCCATATTGGGTGATTTTCCCGGCAATCCAATAAACCTTCGGAAACGCTCGGATCACGTCGCACACCAATTGTGTTTTCCCAATGCTGCGCGTGTGCCCGCCAACCACCACGAGCCTCCAAAGCGTCCCCACTCGAGTCTGCGTCTCCATGCTCTTGGCTGTTTCCAGTCCTCAGATATCTCTCCGCAACCTGATCTTTGGGATGTGTCTAATCTTTAGATGTCCCTCCGCACCGTTCGGCTATTTCGCCAATCCCAACGAGGCTAGGTCATGACTTTTGTTTTTCGTCAGGGCACGGCTTCAGCCGTGCCACAATAGACGAAAGCGCAACCGGCTTTAGCCGCTGAGGGTCTTTCCGTCCTTCTGCTCCACGCGCCTTGCGGTATTTGCCCCGGTCCTTGTAGCGGCGCGCTTTCTGAAGCGGGCGCCTTCTCTTTGCCACGGGCCTTTGCCTGGTCTTTTTCCTCGCCGTTGTAGCGGACCGCCTTCCGAGGCGGTCCGCCAACCTAACCACTCGCGACAATGCGCCGAAAAACTGTATTGTCATCCCGAGCGAAGCGAGGGATCTGCTTTGCCTCGAACTCAACGCAAACCCGCATCCTGATCTCTGGTCCCTGATATCCCTTCAATCCCCTCTCAATCTCACCCTTTCTCCTCCAGCCTCTTCACCCTCGCCCCCAATTCCGGCAACCTCGCAAACCACACATACGCCTCCTTAAATTTATCCAGCGGCCTAGCCGGCGTGCCCCATACCGGTTGCCCCTTGCGAATCGTCTTACCCGTAGGAATGCCGGCCTGCGCTCCCGCAATCGCCCCGTCTTCCAGCCTGCAATGATCCGCAATTCCCACTTGGCCGCCGCACACCACGTGATGTCCCAGCGTGCTCGACCCGGAAATCCCGGTCTGCGCAGCGATGATCGTGTGCGCTCCAATTTGCACGTTGTGTGCCACGTGCACCAGGTTATCGAGTTTCACTCCGTCGGCAATCCTCGTATCGTCCAGCGAACCGCGGTCGATCGTCGTGTTGGCCCCAATTTCCACGTCGTCGCCAATTTCCACAATTCCCGCCTGCGGGAATTTCCAGTATTGCTCGCCGTCAAATGCGTACCCAAATCCATCCGCGCCCAGCACCGCTCCCGCGTGAATTTCCACGCGATGCCCAACGCGCACGCCTGAGTACAGCGTCACATGCGGATGTATCCGGCAATTTTCCCCGATCCAGCATCCCGCTCCGATGACGGTGTGCGCCCCGATCTGCGTTCCCGCGCCGATTCGCGTGTCTTCCCCAATCACCGCGTACGCTCCCACGCTCACATCCGCATCCAACTGCGCCAGCGGCGCTACGATGGCCGTCGGGTGAATCCCGCTCGCCACGGGAGCCCGTTCCAACAAAATCGCGGCGGCCTTCGCGAACGCCACTTTCGGCTGCGCGGAGCGCAACACCGTTTTTCCAGGTAGCACAACGCCTTCCGCCGCGATCACGCACCGCGCGTCCGAGGCCACGGCCCGTTCCACGTGTTTCACCGCTTCCACGTAGATCAAATCTTTTGTCCCGGCGCGCTCCGGCCCAGCCACCCCGGCAAGTTCCAGGGCTCCGTCGCCCTCCACCTTCGCTCCGATCGCTGCCGCCAGTTCCTTCGCCAACCTCTTCATCACCGCCTCCCTCGCTCGCCACAAAGACTACCAAAAAACGCGCGTTGTCATTCCGAACGGAGTCTGCGGAGTGAGGAATCTCTCTTTTCTTGGGGTAGTACCAAACAGAGACTCTTCGCTTCCCTCGGAATGACCGCCTAAATCACTTCAGCCAACCCAAACTGTTCTGCTCACAAAAAATCGTAAATCGGCGCCTCCCCCTTCGGCCGCGCCTTCCACCGCGCATGAATCCACACCCACTGCTCCGGATACTTCCGCACGATCTCCTCAATCACTTTCGCAAACCGCTGCGTGTTCTCCACGATATCCCGCTCGGCATCTCCGGTCCGCACCAGTTCCACCGGAGGCTCAAATCGCAATCGGTACTTCCGCAACTTCTCGTCCCAATACGCGTAGCCCGGCACCACTGCGGCATCCGTATGCAGCGCCACTCGCGCGATCCCAGTGGTCGTACAAGCCAGCGTCCCAAAGAAATCCACGAATACGCCTTCGCCGGGCATCGTGTTTTGGTCCGCCAGGATGCCCACCGTTCCCGCTTCTTTCAGGATGCGCAGCATCACCCGAGCCGACTCATTCTTGAAAATCGGCTTGTTCCCTGAAAGCCCGCGATATTCGTTTACCATCGCGTCGAGCGGCTTGTTGTCCAGTGGTCGCGCCATGTAGTGCAGCGGAAATCCATACAATGCGTGCGCGAACGAAGACAGCTCCCATGCCCCGATATGTCCCGTCAGGTACAACACGCCTTTTCCGCGGCTGTGCCCTGCCAGAAAATTTTCGTGCCCATCTAGAATCACCACGCCCTCGATATTTTCCTTGGTGTAGCTGGGCATGCGCGCAAACTCCGCCGCCATCCACCCCAGATTCCGCGTCATCTTTTTCAGCGTCGAGCGCCGCTGCGCGTCCGTCCACTCCGGAAACGCCAGCCGCAAGTTAAATTCCGCCGTCTTCTTCAGCTTTGGCAGCGCGAGCAACAGCATCCTGACGCCAACTGCTGCCATCGCGCGAGCCATTCCTCGCGGCAACACCCCTAGCGTCTTGATCAACGTCCACGCCACCGCATACTGGATCCACTCGATCATCTGGGCTGCTTGATTCTCTCTCCCCGAGGCACGCTGCCTGGATTCCTCAACTCCGAGATATCCTCAATAATGCTATTGTTCTGCTCCGTAGGTTCATGATTCACTCTCAAAAGCAGGTGCAGAATCAGTTCTTTTCTTTAGGGGTCAGGGCTTCAGCCCTGACCTAGAGCATACAGAATCGAATCGGGCTATGGAGTCTGCGTGAAAACCCCGGTAGGCTGGGAGGGCATGGCTTCAGCCATGCCGTAACCAGCGCCAAATCAACCCGGCTTTAGCCGCTGAGGGCTTCTTTTGTTAGCCATCACACAAACTCGTTAGCCTATGAGGAGTCTCGATTTGTCTGCGCTCGGGCGCACAAGATCGCAGACTCAACACTTTGTGACGTCAGACTACCATCACAGCTCGGATTCTCAGCCACCCTCTTTCGCCGTTCGTCTCGCGTGGATTTTCCTCATCCTCGCCACACTCTACTTCTCTTACTTCCACAATCTCGGCGCTCTCGGTTTCGTTGGTCCAGACGAGCCACGCTACGCCTGGATCGCCCGCGACATGGCGGAATCTGGCGACTGGGTCACGCCTCGACTCTACGGCCATGCCTGGTTTGAAAAGCCCCCTTTGTTCTACTGGGGAGCCGCGCTCAGCTTCAAGCTCTTTGGCGTGAATGAAGCTGCCGCGCGCTTCCCCAGCGCCCTCTCTGCTCTTTTCGTCACTCTCGCAATGGCCTGGCTTGCTTGGCGCCTCTACGGTGCAGAAACCGCCCGATGGCTCTTGCTTCTGCTGCCCACCACCGTCGGCATGATTGGCTTTTCCCACGCCGCCGCTACGGACATGCCCTTCTCCGCCATGCTCACCGTCGCCATGGTATTTGCCGCGTCCATCATCGGCCTTACGCGCAACGAGAATTCGCCCGTGATTCCGCGCACTCCATGGCTCGCTCTTATTTTCTTCGGATTCTTTCTTGGCCTCGCCGTTCTCGCGAAAGGTCCCGCGGCTATCATTCTTTCTGGCGGCGCAGTTCTTCTTTGGGCGGTCTTCACCAAACGCTGGCGCGATGCCTTTCGCTGTCTCCATCCTGTCGCCATCGCCAGCTTTTGCCTCACCGCGCTTCCCTGGTACGTGCTCTGTTCCCGCCGCAATCCCGAATTCTTCCGCGTCTTCATCATCGAGCACAACTTCAAACGCTTCCTCACTCCCGAATTCCAGCACATCCAGCCTTTCTGGTTTTACATCCCTATCATCCTCGTTGCTCTTTTTCCTTGGACGCTGTTCTTGGCGCCCGTCAAAATTGACGCGCTCCGCGATTGGCTAAATCGCCGCGCTTCTCATGCGCCATTTCTTTTCTTCGTCTCCTGGGCGCTCTTTCCTGTCGTCTTCTTCTCCGTCTCCCAATCCAAGCTTCCCGGCTACGTTCTCCCGGCCCTGCCGCCGCTCGTCATTCTGCTCGCCGATGCGGTGGGACGCTACGCGCGAGCCGACGAGCGCGCTCCTCGTTGGCCCATGTTAGCAACAGCTGCCGCGTTCCTTCTGATTGGCCTGGTGATTCTCCGTGAGTCTGCAAGGATTCCCGCACTGCTATGCGTAAGTCCCACGTGCGGCATCACTCGCATCTGGGCATTTGCCATCGGCGGCGGCGCGGTAATCGGCCTGCTTGCAGCCGTGCACCGATGCCGTTTGTCTCTGCTTGCCGTTGTTCTCACGGCGCTGGCCCTGGTCCTTGAGATCAATCGCTTCTTGCCAAATATGGATCCCGGCATCTCTGCGCGCGACTCAATGAGAGTTGCCAAGGCCGTCTGGCCAGACTTCTCGCCGCGGCAAGCCGCAACCTGGCAACTGAATCGTGCATTCACGTATCAACTGAATTTCTACCTGCGCTCAGATATTCCCGAATGGAAGCCCGCCGATTCCAACGCAAATTGGATTTTTGCTCCGAAGAATCGCGTGCCTGCTCTGATGGAAAATGGAATCGAATGCGTGAAGTTTGCGATCTATCCTGCGGTAGTGCCCTGCAGACTACCGAACTCAGCCGAGGGCCTTGGCTTCCTTAGTGGTCTTCGCGGGAGCGACAACCTCGGGGACCACCGAAACCGGTAAGCGCGTCAGAAAAAATGTCACGATGCGGTTCTCGTAGTTTCTCTTCTCATCTTCCGGCAAATTTACGAAATTCCCATGCGCGATGATTTGCTGCTCACGCGGCTCCGACGCTTTCAGGAACATCTCGCGCGAAATGGACGCCAGTTCCGGATCATCCACCGCCTGAATAAACAGCACCGGCACGCCGTTCAGCGCCTTCAGCCTCGCGGAAAGCGGCGGATCGCCTTTATATCCATAGTTCAGCCACTCGAAACCCGTCTGCGCCGATTTCACCATCAACGGGAATCCCGCCACTCCGGTCTTTTCCACCCCGATCTTCACCATCTGCTTCGGGTAGTCGTACACAGAATCCAGCGCCACGGCGCGTACCCGCGGATCTTTCTCCGCCTCGCGCAGCGCCGCGTAAGCCCCCAGGTTGTAGCCCCACAAGCCAAATCGCATGGGGTCCACATCGTTGCGCCGCGCCAAAGCGTCAATGGCGGCGCGAACCTCGTCGGATTCGCGATAGCCAAACGTCGTCACTCCGGCATTGGCCCCGTGCGCCGTGAAGTCGAACACAAACACGTTGTACTGGTGATCCTGCAGCGCCGAAACCAGCGTCAGCAACTCACCTCGGCTCGACTGGTATCCATGGCACAGGATTACCGTCGGCGCGCCTCGCAGCCCGGGGAAAAACCAGCCTTTGCGTTGGCCCGCGCCGGTTACCGCGAAGTCCACTTCATCCGGCCGCCCCGGAAAGCTCTCCATGCTGATTTCCGAACTGGTGCGCTGCGGCTTCACGATCCAATACACCAGCACCGCCGAAATCGCCGCCGTCGCCAGCACGGCGAAGAAAACCAGCGCCAAAATCACCGTCGCCAGCTTCGCATACCAGCGCGTTGGATACCGCAGTTCATTCAGGATTGACATGGTCGTTCCGGGCAACAGCCAGCTTCACACCTGACCGGCTCATTGCTCCCGCTTGGTCGTCACTATACCTACAGTGAAATGCTAGCACGCGCTTCGCTCGCCTCTCTTCTTCTTCGCGGGCTTTGTGCCCGATTTATATAGGCGGCCGTACCTGAATTTGGCAGCTTATGCGTCGAATCGGCTATGATGACGAATGTGCCGGGTTTACTGGGCTCTTCATCGCTCATGAACATTATCGACCTTCGCCAGACCACCGTCCGCCAGATCGAGGCGCTTCTGCTCGAGGAAGCCAAGCATTGGCAGGATGAATTGCATTGGGACTACGACAGCGCGCTCAACCTCATCAAGCGTTTCCTCGACGCTCACGCGCTCTCCGGCTGCGTGGCCATGGAAAAGGGTGTTGCGCTCGGATACAGCTTCTACGTCCTCGAAGATCACAAGGGACTCATTGGCGGCTTGTACGTTTCTCCCAACTACGACCAGGAGCCCATCGGGCGGCGCTTGCTCGACGAGATGCTGTTCTCCATGCGCGCTATTCCTCAGCTTAACCGCATCGAAGCGCAGTTGATGCCGTTTGGCGGTCCGGTGGAAGCTGCGCTGAAGGATCAGGGGTTTCGGCTTTACACGCGGCAGTTCATGTTGCTCGACCTGCACAAGAAGACGGAACATGTACCGGGAATCAACTCTGGACTGCGGCTCGACCGCTGGCACGATCGCTTTTTCGAGTCATGCGCCAAGCTGATTTACTTGGCGTACGCGAACCACGTTGATGGCGACATCAACGACCAATATCGCTCGCGGCATGGCGCGCTGAAATTTCTAAAAAATATTGTGCTGCTTCCGGGATGCGGCCAATTCCAGCCGGCTGCTTCGTTCGTGTTGCGTCATCCGGGCAGCGACGATCTGGTTGGCGCGGTCCTCACCAGTGAAGTAGCGCCGGGAGTGGGTCACACCACGCAGCTCTGCGTGCAGCCCGGCTTTCAGGGGCACGGCTTGGGGCGCATCCTGATGCAAACGTCCGCCGAAGCTCTGCGCGCCTTGAAGTACAACGAGCTGACGCTGACGGTTACCTCCGAGAATCATACAGCGGTTCATCTTTACGAGCGCCTCGGTTTCTCAACGATTAAATCCTTCACCGCTGGTGTGTGGCCCCGTTAGAGATATCAGCAATCAGATATCAGCGATCAGGAAGCATTCTCCTTATTTGACTCTTCGCCTGCTGTCCACATGCTTCCGGCCTCGCTAGTCGGATGAGGAATAGTTCGTATAGGTGGGGCCTGCGTCCGTTACCACCAGAGTGTCAGTTCGCCTGTTCTCGTATACGGTCCGCGGGCTCCGGTTTCGTTCACGCGTACCTCAAAATCGCATTTCAGCTCGAAGCTTCTCTCTGCGCCTGCTTGCGGTTCAAATCTCCTCTTACATCGATTTTTGCACCCTCCGCCACTAGCGGGTGTCCTTCACAATCTCGACGAGCCTAAGCGATCCGTCTTCGGCGACCGTCAACTTTAGCATAACGGTCCCACCAATGCAGAGTTTGGCGTGCCAGTTGAGGGTAGACAAAGGTTTCTAGAGAAACTGGAAGCAGGTCGGGGCGGCGTGCGAAGAGGGCATCGCCATCGATGGCCTTGGATTGCATCTTTTGTTGGGCTTTCTCGAATTCGTCGCCTGGGAGCCAACGGATCGCCTCGGTTTGTGAAACAGCTGCGGCGCCCAGTTCATAGCCGAAGCTGGCCATCATGGCCAGGCCTTGAAAATCCCAGCCGGCGTGAAACTCGTCGCTCGGCTTGTGGTAATGATTCGTGACGTAATCCTTGGCTTCCGCTTCGCCCCACGCCAGATCGTGTCCCTGAAACTTCATGCCTTCGCTGATTGAAAACGAAGGAATGCCCACGCGCGACAAGCTGAAATGGTCGGAGCGGTAGTAGTGTCCCGCTTCGGGGTGCGCATCGGGCTTGATGGCGAGCCCATAGTCTTTGGCGATTTTTTCGACCGTAGGATAAAAGGTGGTGCGTTCGGCTCCGGCCACTTCCACCTCTTCGGGAATGCCGAGCGGGGCCAGAGCGTCGTAGTTCAAATCCAGAATAGGTTGCGCGGGAAGTTGCGCCGCGTGCTTCCCCAAATATTCCGAGCCCAGCAAGCCTTGCTCTTCCGCTGTGACCGCGGCAAACAGGATGGAGCGCGGAGGTGCAGGTTTTGTGCCGGCCCACACGCGCGCAATTTCCAGCAGGATGCCGCAACCGGTGGCATTGTCGACGGCGCCGTGATAAATGTTGTCGCCCTTCGGCCGGCTGTTATCGATGCCGAAGTGGTCGTAGTGCGCGGTATACAGCACCGCCTCGCCTGGCTGCTTCGCGCCTTCCAGCATGGCCACAACATTTCGCGAAGTGAACGGACGCACCTCGCTGGCCATATGCGCCTTCAGTTTCACCGGCAACTCGATGGGCTTGAAATCGCGCGACTGCGCTTCCTTGTAGAGCTTGTCCAGATCGAGTCCGCCCATGGCCGCGAGTTTCTTTGCCACGTCGAGTTGAATCCACGACGCGGCCTGCAACTTGGGCGTGCCATCGTTCTGCAGGTACGAGCGCTCGGCACCCCACGAATTGCGCACCACGTCCCAACCGTAGCTGGCCAGATCGGTGCGGTGAATGATCAGCGTGGCGACGGCACCATGCCGCGCGGTTTCCTCGTATTTGTAGGTCCAGCGGCCGTAGTAGGTGAGCGCTTTGCCCTTGAAGAATTTCGGGTCGTTCGATTCCGGCTCGCTCACAAACAGCAGCGCCACCTTGCCCTTCAGGTCCACGCCCTTGTAGTCGTCCCACTGATATTCGGGAGCGATAATGCCGTAGCCCACGAAGACGATCGGCGCGTCGAAGTCGCCCATGGGCGATTGGCTCTCGTTGCTGGTGACGTAGTCGTCCAGATTTTTCAGCGGAACGGGCGCGCCGTCTTTCGGGACCAGGGCAAATGTGGTCTGCGCAAGAGTCTTCACCCCCACCATCGGTACATCTTGAAAGTACGAGCCCTTCGCGCCGGCTGGCTTCAGCCCGTAGCTCTTGAACTGCGCCGCGATCCAGTCTGCGGCCGCGTCGCCACCCTTCTGGCCGGTGCCGCGGCCCTCCAGTTCGTCGCTAGAAAGATATTTCACCGTGTCGCGAATTTTCTCTGCATCGATTCTGGGTCCATGCACCTTCTGTGCCAGCAAAACGCCCATACCCAGCGCAGTGGCGAGTAAGATGGCCGTCCCAATGATCAGCAACTTCCGCATGTGTTCTGTTCTCCTGAGTGGAGTTCTTTGCGTCCCAACAATACCGCAAGTTCGTGATTCGTGGCTTGGGAGCCGTGGCTCGTGGCCTGCGAAACCTGCGCTGGCGCGCAAGGGAGGCCGTGGTTAACAGAATGTACGCCACACTCCTGTCGTGTTCGTAAGTATGGCAAACAAGGGGCTTACGGGCAGACATTTGCGTAAGTGGCAGAAAGACAGGAGTTAGAGGAGGGAGATTACGGTTCACCGTTAGAAGCTGAAAGTTCGGAGAGGTGGAGATGAGTGTCAGTTTGGGAATGCGAGGCGAGGGGTATTCCGGTGCTTTTGGCAAAGAGTGCACAGAAGATCGTCACATGGAAGAAAGCGTAGACGCGATGTCGAATTGAGTTACTGGTTTTCCCGTGAGGGGGCTCCGGCCCTGCCATTCGCGGTGATACAAACGGTACGTTCACTCTTTCCTTTCTGCGAACAATCATAAGACATCGATGCATTACTTAACTGCCAAGCTATTATCGTCACCCAGCCGTAGGCTTGCGTCATTTTGGTTCATGTTCAACATGTTGACGAGCAGAGTGTTCGCGGTTGATTTCAGCGGAAAGTTTTCCATCGGCAGGAACTACCCGCCTCCGATTGAGGCAGTCCATACGATGGCGGGTTTTCTGTTCGCGTGTCTTGCGTGGTACGTGTTTGTTACGGGGTTGCGAAGAGAAACGCATCGAAACGGGCTGTAGGCTGGCACGGGGTGTCGCGCCTACGGCGCTCGGCATCGTGGCGCAACTCGGACCCGGCCTTTGCGCCCTGGGCTAGATTCTTTCGCACCTCCGCTGCTTTGTTTGCAAAAGCCGCAAAGCGAGGCCACCCAAAACCGTGTCAGCGCCTGAAGGCGGTGCCGCATATTTCAGAGACTATCGAAATGCGATACCTGGAATCTTTACAGAAGAGGGATTGCAGCGACGGGGTGGGTCTAGGAGGCTGAAATGAGATTGGGGGGTGTGGGAGTGTTGGGCTCTGTGTTGCTCGTTTCGGGCAGGCAGGCCTTTGGGCAATCGGCGCACGAAGTCGCATTGTCGGCCGATAAGCTGGAACTGCACAACGTGAAGGCGCAAGGGCGAGCTATCAGGGACGCGCGGCTGTTTGTGGGAATTGCGTTCCGGGTGTCGGGGGACACCGCTCAATTTCAGTTCGATCGTGCCATCCTGAAATGGCGTCCCGGGAATAATCGCGGAAGACCAGTTGCAACGAAACCATTCCACGCAATACATCTCGGTGCCGGGATTCCCGTGGAACAAATTGCGGGCGGAAAGTCCCGGGAAGTATGAATCGTATGTCGATCTGGTGGCTGGGCAGTGGACAAAAGTGAGGATTCAGGTGTCGGGGACGAGCGCGAGGCTGTACGTGAACGGGGCGGACCAGCAACGCTGATTGTGAACGACCTAAAACAGCCGCCGGTAAAGGGTGCGCTCGCACTGTGGGTGGGCCCGGGCACGATCGCGCATTTTTCGGGGCTAAAAGTTTCGCAGTGAAATCCTATGGCGGTCTCGAGTTCGCGCAATTGCTGAGTAAGAACTTTTTGTTTTGCTTCAGGGACTTCTCGGCACAACTGGCCAAAACGGCGTGACCCCGGCTTGAGAGCTAGGAGGACGAGCGGTTTCCACTTGCCATGGATTACGTCAATGGTGTCGCGCACGGGACAGTCCTTCAAGAGCATCCGGCTTCTCCCGTTACAAAAAGTGCCTACTGGATGATGCGAATCAACTATGCCAGAAGGAGTTGAGCGGGCGGAAGTAGCCCAGTTCAACAAGGAACGGCAAGCGGAGTTTGCGGGAAATTATAAGAAAGCGGGCGAGGCGCTGCGAGCGTCTGCTCACTGCCTGTCGTATGAGATGACGCAGTGCATGGGGGATCCCGATTTTTACACCCTGCGGATGCCAGTGGGACTTGGAGGAGGGTCGCACTACCGGTTGGCGGGAATTTCGGGCAGAAAGAAATAGGACTGGAAGGTTCTAGAACCTCGCGAGCACTGCGTAACATTACTGCTCTACAGAAATCAATGTATTGAGCGAACGCGAGAGGTGGCGTATATTTTACTCCCCGCTCGTATTCCAAAACCTGTCAGAGGTGAAAATCATGTCCAAGTTCGGGATGTTTCCGCGCCTCGGATTGCCAATCTTAGGCGCGCTTTTGGTGGTGTTATTTTCTGCAGCAAACAGTCGCGCAGACGGTGTGACCTTCAACAGCCCCACCGGGGTTATCGCGAGCCCGCACACGTATACGTTGGATGGGTTCAGCATCATCGCTACAGCATTCAATGGCGGCAGTTTGTTTGGAAAGAATGACGGTATTGGTGAGCAAGGAGTCGGGCTCACGGGCGATCCGAGCGGACAACACGAGATTTATGCCGTCGCAGCAGGCGTGCCGCAGGATTATATTCAGCTCGATTTGTCGAGTTTGATCGCCGCGGGATTCACCAGTTTCGAGTTCCAGATGGGCTCAACGACGGGCGGCGAGACCTGGCAAGTGTCCGCATGCGCCACAGCCGGCACGCTGTGTTCCAACGGGTCGACCATGACTGGCACAGACGAACTGCTTGACGCGGCGCCTGGGAACCTCAGCGCGGCAGATCCGTTCCTGGACTTCTCCTCGAACAAGGGGAACGTGTTGCTGGGAATGATTGCAGCCATGCCGCCGACAACCACGCCTGAGCCTTCGTCGTTAGGGCTGCTTCTGGCTGGCATGCTGGGATTCGCAGGGTTGTCCTTCCTGCGCCGCAGCACGACCGTGCAAGCTTAAGCACAACGTCTGAACATAATCTCTGGCCGGTTTTTGAAAGGACGCAGCGTCTGCTGCGTCCTTTTTTTTGCTGGCTGACGATTCGCAGAGCTTTTCCCCAATGTATTCTGCCGAATTTGGCAATGTCGCGACGCATGCGGGTCGTGCATCTGAAGGCTTGGAGGAACGCATGAGCAAACAGAAGACTTTGCCGGAACATCTTGTGGAGCTGCTGAAGGGCGGGCAAGCGCATGTGGATTTTGATGGCGCGGTAAAGAATTGGCCCGCGAACCTGCAAGGGAAAACTCCAAAGGGCGCGGCGCATTCGGGGTGGCAATTGCTGGAGCACATGCGCATTGCGCAGTGGGACATTTTGGAGTTTACGAGGAATCCCAAACACGTTTCACCCGAGTTTCCCGCGGGGTATTGGCCGAAGACGCAGGCGCCTCCGGACAAGAATGCGTGGAAGAAAAGCGTGGATGCGTTTCGGGCGGACCTGAAAGCGATGATCGAGATCGTGGAGAATGAATCGACGGATCTGTATGCGCCGATCCCGCATGGGGAGGGGCAGACGGTACTGCGGGAAGCGCTGCTGCTGGCAGACCACAATGCGTATCACTTGGGGGAGTTGGTGCTGCTGCGGCGGTTGTTGGGGGCATGGAAATAGCGGAAAAGACTTTGGGAGAACTAACGAAGGAAACCCTCAGCGGCTAAAGCCGGGTGGAAGGGCAAGCACATACGGCACGGCTGAAGCCGTGCCCTCCCGGTGCCAGGAGCGAACGCTCTACGGAAAAATGGCAGAACTTCTTCCTGAGGGGCTGCAGCCCAATTTATCGACACGCTTGATGTCGGAGCTGAAGCTCCGACCCCCTACAGGCACAGCTTTTCGGCAGCTTATCAGGGTGTGGGAAAAATACAGGAACCTTATACGCGTAGATGACGTACTACTGTGTCAGGAAGGCGAAGGTGCGCCTTCCCTTGGGGAAGACGCGTCCGGGAGGTCCGGTTCATGACACAGATAGGGAATCAGCTGAAGCAGGTATTTCGCAGGCTGAAGCGGGCGCCGATGTTCACGGCGATTACGGTGTTTACGCTGGCCGCAGGTATTGGGGCAAACACTGCGGTGTTCAGTGTGCTTGAGGGCGCTCTGTTCAAACCACTTCCCTATCCGCACGCTGAACAATTGGTGGGTGTGTGGCTGAGCGCGCCAGGGATTCAGGTGAAAGATCTGGATCTGTCGCCTTCGGATTACTTCATCTTCCGGGACCAAGGGACGAGCTTCCAAGACATCGGGCTTTACGCCGTAGATTCCATGAGTGTGACGGGCCTGGCCGAGCCGGAGCAGGTGGCGGCTATGCGTGTTACGGACGGGATGCTGCCGATATTGGGCATTCCTCCAATGCTGGGACGCGGCTTCCGAAAAGAGGATGATTCGCCGGGCGCGCCGGATACCGTGATGCTCGGCTACGGGTACTGGCGCAAAAGATTCGGCGAAGATCCAAGCGCGGTGGGAAAGAACATTGTAGTGGCCGGAAAGAGCCGGCAAATTATCGGGGTACTGCCGCGAAATTTTCACTTCCTGGATTTCGATGATCCGGCCATCTTGATTCCGTTCCAGTTTGATCGGAGCAAGACGCATCTGGGGAATTTCAGTTACGACGGTGTCGCCCGACTCAGGCCAGGCAAGACTCTAGAGCAGGCCAGCGTCGACGTGGCCCGGATGTTGCCCATCGTGATGAGCAATTTTCCTGCACCTCCAGGGTTCAGCATTAAGCTGTTCGAAGACGCACACATCGCGCCGAATCTGCGGCCGCTTAAGAAGGACGTGGTAGGCGATGTGGGAAGCGCTTTGTGGATCGTGATGGGCTCGATCGGGATGGTGCTGTTGATTGCGTGCGCCAACGTGGCGAACCTGCTGCTGGTGCGCGTGGAAGGGCGCCGGCAGGAACTGGCCTTGCGCGCGGCTTTGGGCGCGGGTTGGGGCCGGATAGCCGCGGAGCTTTTGTTGGAGAGCCTTGCGCTGGGATTCGTCAGTAGCGTGGTCGGGCTAGCACTGGCCTACGCGGCGCTCCGCGTGCTTGTGGCGATGGCACCGGGAGGAATTCCGCGCATCCACGAAATTGGCATTGATGGCATGGTGCTGCTGTTTACGCTGGGCGTGTCGGTGCTGGCGAGTTTGCTGTTTGGTTCTGTCCCCGTATTCAAGTACGCAGGCGCACAATTGAGCACGGGGATCCGCGAGGGTGGCCGGTCGCTGAGCCAGAGCCGCGAGCAGCATCGCGCACGCAGTATATTAGTGGTGGTGCAAGTTGCGTTGGCGCTGGTGCTACTAATTTGTTCCGGCTTGATGATCCGTACGTTTAGCGCGTTGACGAAAGTGAATCCCGGATTCGCACGCCCGGAGGAAGTACAGACATTTCGCATTTCTATCCCGGATACACAGGTGAAAGAAGCTGAGCGGGTTGTGCGGTTTGAAGAAGAAATCCTGCACAAGGTTGCAGCAATTCCGGGCGTGGCGTCGGTAGCAATTAACACGAAACTTCCGATGGATGGAGGAGGGTGGACAGATCCCATCTTCATCGAGGGCACCAACCTTCCCGAAGGCCAGTTGCCACCTCTTCGACGGTTCAAATTCGTGTCGCCCGGCTACTTTGCAACGATGGGGACTCCGCTGGTGGCGGGCCGCGATCTTACTTGGGATGATGCGTACAAGAAAATTCCGGTAGCGATGATCTCCGAGAACGTAGCGCGTGAATACTGGCACGAGCCAGGAAGTGCGCTTGGGAAGCGTATCCGTGTCAGCACAAAAGATGACTGGCGAGAGATTGTCGGGGTAGTAGCCAATGTTTATGACGATGGCGTGAACAAAGAAGTCTCTAGCTCCGTGTATTGGCCGTTGCTAATGGACCGCTTCGAGAGCGACGATACGAGTGTCCGCCGCGCCGTTGCTTACGTAGTTCGCAGTCCGCGTGCGGGGTCGGAGAGTCTTATGACGGAGGTGCGCCAAGCGGTGTGGGCGGTGGATGCGAATCTTCCCGCTCGCGAATGTCCACACGATGAACTATTTCTATAGGAAGTCACTGGAAAGGACTTCATTCACGCTCATTATGCTAGGCGTTGCAGGTAGTATGGCGCTGCTGCTGGGAGTTGTGGGGATCTATGGCGTGATTGCGTATTCCGTTTCGCAGCGGACACGCGAGATCGGGATCCGCATGGCACTGGGAGCGCAACAAAAGACATTGACGGGAATGTTTGTGCGGCACGGACTAATGTTAACGGGCATAGGAGTAGCGTGCGGACTGGTGGTGGCGTTCCTGGTGATGCGGCTGATGTCCACGCTATTGTTCAAGGTGAGTCCGGCGGATCCCGTGACGTATGCGGCGGTGTCGATCGGGCTGGGTGTCACGGCGTTTCTGGCTAGCTACGTGCCGTCACGGCGCGCGGCCACGGTGGACCCGGTGGAGGCACTGCGGGCGGAGTAGTCCGTTAGCGCTAGCACAGAAAAATAGAGGTTACGATGGCCGTGATTATCTCCATGCTGCGAGGGGTGAATCTTGGGCCGCACAACCGGCTGAAGATGGAGGAACTGCGCGCTCTTTATGAATCGCTGAAGTTGCGCGAGGCGCAGAGTTACGTGCAGAGCGGGAACGTGATTTTTCGGAGCGAGGAGAAAGATTTGGTGGCACTGGGGAGGCGGATTGAAGGGGCAATCGAGAAGAAATTTGGATTTCGGCCGCCCGTGATTCTGCGTACAACCGCGGAGCTACGGGAAGCGATTGCGAAAAATCCATTTGCGAAACGGCGGGACATTGAACCGAGTAAGTTGCTGGTGACTTTTCTGGACCGGGACCCGGGAAAAGAAATCAGGGAGCAGGTTCTGAAGATCGACACCGCGCCCGAGGAATTGCGGATGGAAGGGCGGGAAGTGTACATCTATTTTCCGAATGGGATGGCGCGGCCGAAAATGAAATGGGCGGCGATTGAGCGCGTGTTGAAGACGCAGTGGACGGGGAGAAACTGGAACAGCGTGCGGAAAATGTTGGAGATGGCCGAGAAGCTTGAAGGAAGTAAAGAAGTAAGGAAATAAAGACGGAAAAGACAACGAAGAAGAAAAAGACTTGCTACAGAGGCACAGAGGGCCACAGAGAGAGCGGAGAGGGCGAGAAGGACAGGGCTAGCGTGGCAAATCGAGCGAACAGACACCAGATTAGAAACAGCGGAGTCTAAGCCCGCCCGTCTCGGAAGGCGGCCGCCACAACAGCAGGCACTGACCCAAGGAAAAGAGAAGCTGCGGCGTTCGATGGCAAGAGCCCACCCTTCGCAAAAGACGCGAAGGATGGGGCACCCTCAAGTTCAGATGCCGGAAGGAGGGGCCTGCAAGCTTGTGGACACGCCTGGGTGGGGATTCTGCTAAGCTGGCGCGTTGGCAAATCGGGGGCGAGGGGAGCTAACGTGCAAGTAGTGGCCGGAGTGGACCTGGGCGGTACGGCGGTGAACTACACGCTGGTGGACCAGCAGGAACGATTTCTGATCGAGGGGCTTTGCGAGTATCCGGCACTGGCGAAACAAGGCCCGGAGATTTGCCTGCAGCAAATTGCGGATGGCTTGGCGATTGCCACGAAAAATGCGGGCGTTTCGCTGTCGGACGTGGTGGCGGTGGGATTGGACACGCCAGGTCCGGCGAGCGGGGCGGGACAGTTCAGCGCACGAGGGTCGACGAACTTCGTGCACCCGAAGTGGGCGAGTTACGACATCCGCGAGGGCTTGGCGCGCAAACTGGAAAAGCCGGTGTCGTATCTGAATGATGCGAACGCGGCGGCAATCTGGGGACACTACACGATTTTCGGAGCAAACAGCCGCGAAACTTCGATTTCCATCGTGATTGGAACGGGCAATGGCGGCGGGATTATTCTGAACGGCGAAGTGGTGAAGGGGAAAAACGGATTTGGCGGCGAGCTGGGCCACGTGCTGATTCCTTACCAAAGCATTGCGGGGACGGAAGGAATCCGGGCGCAATGCAACTGCGGGCGGGTTGGGGATCTGGAGTCGCTGTGCTCGCTGACGGCCATCGAACGAAATATTCTGCCGTATTTTCTGCCGAAATATCCGCGGGCACGAATTCGCGAAGATGGATTTGCACGAAGCAGCGAAACTGGTGCGGGGCCGAGCGGTGAAGGGCGACGCGTTGAGCAAGGACGTGTTCCGCGTGCAGGCGCACGCGCTGGGGCTGTTCTTCGACGAAATGATCAATACGTTTGATCCGGATGCGTTGATCATCGGCGGAGGGGCGTTAGAGACGGGCGAAGAATTTCAGAAATGGTTCATCGCGGAAGTGCGCAAAGGAATGCCTGATCAACGCGAGGAACAGGCGGGGATTCCAATTTACGTGATGCCGAATGGAGATACGGCCGGGGCGAGAGGCGCGGCGATTGAGGCGTTGAAGGTGGCGCGGCAGGGTGGGTTGGCGTAGGAAGTCGCTCGTACGTTCGTTGGTCTCGGCGCGTAGAGATTGCCACGATCCCTCCACTGCGCGTCGGCTGAGAAGCGCCGACGCTCCGGTCGGGATGACAACACAGAACGGGGGTAGCATCAAAGCCAGCGCTACATTTAAGAAAGAAGAGGAGAGGCGCGCCTTTGCAGGCGAGCTTTCGGGGCGAGGAGCGACGTCCAAAAGAAAGAGAGATTCCTCACTCCCGGACTCCGTTCGGAGTGACAGACAAAGCAAAAGCAAAAAACCAAAGAGAAGAAGGATTGTGGCGTTCGAGCGTAAGAGCCCACCCTTCGCACACCCCGCGAAGGATGGGGCACGCTCAAGTTCAAAAGAGTAGCAACGTTACCGTGAGAAGGCGGAGCTACTTCTTGATTACGCGGTCTTTCAGGAGATTTTTGAGTTCGGACATGAACTCCTGGACGTCTTTGAAATCCATGTAGACGCTGGCGAAGCGGACGTAGGCGACCTTATCGAGTTTTTTGAGGCGATGCATGATCATTTCGCCGATTTCGGTGGTGGTGAGTTCGCGCTCAGTGGCTTCGTGGACCACACCTTCGATTTCGTCGACGATGGATTCGAGTTTGGGCGTGGGGACAGGGCGCTTTTCGCAGGCTTTCAGAAGTCCCTGCAGAATTTTCTGGCGCTCGAAGCGTTCGCGGCGGCCGTCTTTCTTGATAACCATGTAAGGAATTTCATCGATGCGTTCGTAGGTGGTGAAGCGGCGGGAACATTTCAGGCATTCACGGCGGCGGCGGATGGTGTCGCCGGTGCGGCCCTCACGAGAATCAATTACCTTGTCATCGACGTGCGCGCAGAAGGGGCACTTCACTCGAAGGTTTCTCCATTGGGAACAGTAGAGTCATTGTGCGGCATGGGAGGCAGGGAGGGCAATGGCGTGGTTGAGGATATTCAGGTGACCGAGCTTGGTTGAGGGATATCAGTGGATCAGTAATCAGGGATCAGGAGGCGGGCGACGATGAGCACACGAGATTCTCGCAGATGCGTTTGTTGGTCTCGGCGGGTGGATCTTGCCACGATCCCTCCACTGCGCGTCGGCTGAGATGTGCCGTCGCCCCGGTCGGGGTGACAACACGAAACAAAGGCTAACATAAAAGTAAGCGCTACATTGAAGAATGATGGGAAGAGACGCGCCTTTGCGTTGGCGGACCGTGTCCTTCCTGCGGCAGGTATGCAGATGGCGGTCCCTACAAAAGCTAAGCTGGGCTTTTGGGACATTTCGGCGTCTAGTTCTTCGTCTTCCTGGGCGCGGAGGCGGCGAAGTTCGCCGATTGATAGGCCTTCTTTGATCAGCAGAGGGACGCCGGCGATTGCACACGAGGCAAAGGTGATGATCCAAAGAACCAGGGCGGCAGCCACGGCGGTTTCGGGCTCGATGTTGAACAACTTGGTGTAGGCGAAAATCGTGAGGGCTTGGGAACCTCCGCCCACGCCGGGAAGCTGGACCGCGGAACCGACGAGGGTGAAAACGAGGACGAGCATGGCGTCTTGAAAACGAAGAGTGGCGAGTTTGCCGCCAAAGCCGAGTCCGACGAGATAGTAGATGGCGATGACGAGGAGCCAGTGAGCCGCGGAGAGAACGACGGCAAACAGCAAGTCTCCCCAAGTACGAATGGTCTGCACACCGCGAGCGAAACCGAGGAGAGTGCGCGCAACTCCACCGCGCCAGCCGTGCGCGGCAAGCCAACCTTGCATGCGGCGCTCGAGAACGGCGGTGCCATGAAGGCGAAGATAGACGAGCACGCCGATGGCAACGAGGACGCCCAGGCAGAGAGCGGTGCCGACGGTCTTGGCGGCGGTTTCGAAAGCGGTGGCAGTTTGTTCGGGATGGCCATGGCGCTCGCCTGTGAAAATGAGCAGCCCGATGGCAGCGAGAATGGCGGTGGAAGCAGTGTCAAAGAGGCGTTCGAGGGCGTAGATGCCGAAGGTATCGGCGATGGGAATTTTGTCTTTGCGGGAAATGAGTAGGGGGCGGATGGGCTCGCCAGCGCGGCCCAGAAGAAAGATGGCGGAGAAGCCCGCAAGGGTCATTTCGTAGATGTGCCAGAGGCTGGTGGGTCCGAGATACTTCTGGAAATTGCGCCAACGGATGGCCCGGAGGAAGTAACAAAGGTAAATCAGGACGAGGGAGAGAAGAATACAGGCGAGGTTGGCGCTTTTGACGGCCAGCCAGAGCTTTTGGCCGCTGAAATCGCTGAGATTGAGGAGGTGGCGGGAGCGATAGAGGAGGAAGGCAATCAGCGCTCCGCCCAGACCCAGTAGAAGCCACTTCCTCGACTTGGCACCCATAGGAAGGCAGCGTAAAGGGAGAGCAGGCTGGCGTCAAGAACCCGTAAGCAATTTTATTTCAATATCTTGTATAGGGGGGCACAGATAGGTAAGATGCCCCCATCAGGTGGTTTCCGCAGGACGGTCCGAAGGGAACATTTTTGCCACATTTAGCGTTACACAATACGGCAGGCCGAGTCAGCCCGATGTGGGTTCTGCCTGAACAGGTATTCGGAGTATGGGGCTAGAGACGCTTGGAGCAGGATGCCCAACTGGTCCAGCAATGCCTCCAGGGCGACGGCTCGGCCTGGGAGGAACTTGTGCGGCGGCACACGCGTCGCATATTTAACATTTGCTATCGGTTCACGGGCAACAGTACGGAAGCCGAGGACCTGTCGCAGGAAGTGTTCCTTCGGGTGTACCGCACGCTGGCGAGTTACCGGTCGGCTTATGGGGGATTCGCAACGTGGATGACGAGCGTGACGAGGAACCTGTTAATCGATCACTACCGGCGGACGAAGCGGGACCGCATCACGGATTCGCTGGACGATAAAATGGCGATAGTGGAGAACAAAGAATCGGCGGGGCGGCGACCCGATCAGCAAGCGCTGCTGGGAGAATTGAGCGGGCAAGTGCAAGCGGCGCTGACAAGGCTTTCGCCGGAGTTGCGGGAAGCGGTGATTCTGAGAGATTTGCAGCAATTGGAGTACGCAGAGATCCGGCAGGTGCTGGAAGTGCCCGAGGGAACGGTTAAGTCGCGAATTAACCGGGGCAGAATCGAACTGGCAAGGATCTTGCAACAAATGGGAGTGGGTCCGGCGTGAAAAGGGAAAAGCAATTGGTGGGTTCATTGGGGAGTCGGTTATGACATGGACATGCGATCAGATTGAAGCGAGGTTGAGCGATTACCTGGACGGCCTGCTGCAGGGGGCGGAACGGGCGACGTTCGACGAACACTTGGCAGGGTGCGCGGAGTGTGCGCCGCTGCTGGCGAGTGTGCGCAGCGTGGTGAGCGGGATGCAGGCGATGAAGCCGATCGACGCGCCACCACGGCTGATCTACGCGATCCTGGACCAGACGCTGGGACCTCGGGAAACGGTGACGTTCTGGCAGACGGTGGGGAATTTCCTGCGCGGATTGGCGTCGCCGAAATTTGCGTATGGCGCGGCGAGCGTGATGGCTACCTGCGTCATCGTGCTGACAGCATCGGGATTCTCACCGAAGAAAATGAAGTGGGCGGATTTGCAGCCAACGAATATTTATCGCACGATGCAGCGGCAAGGGCATCTGGCTTACGCGAAGGTGGAGACCAGGTTGTCCACGTTGCGAGTGGTGAATGAGATTCAGTCGAAGCTGCGGTCGAGCGACACGGACTTGCAGACAGTTCCAGAAGAATCTTTGCCGAAAACCGACACCGGAGAAGAACCCGGGACAGACGAATGAACAGAGGCCGGCAGGCCCAAAGCAGCAGAACCGGGCGAATGAGATTGCCCGCCAGATGGAATTGTTGGCGGCCGAGTGTCCCGTACTGTACGAGAGGAGCTATCGATGAAATGTGCAGTGCATGGGGAAGTGGACGCAACAGGTTTTTGTCGCAACTGCGGGAAGGCGATGTGTGCGGCATGCGTTCGCCCGGTGCGTGACGTGTATTACTGCGAGGATTGCCTGGCGCAGGTGATGGGAATACCCGCGCCGCCGCAGTGATACCGCCCGCGGGCATGGCTGCTGGAGTGGCGGAAACAGTGCCGCCCGTGGCGATGCCGATGCCACCGGGTCACGTGGGAAGGCCGGGCGCGAACCCGGTGGTGGCGTTTATTCTGGGGCTGGTGCCGGGCTTGGGAGCGATCTACAACGCGGAATACAACAAGGCGCTGATCCACATCATGATCTTCGCCGGAATTATTCTGGGACTAAGCAGCGACTTTGGGCAGGGATTGATGCCCATCTTTATTCTCGCGGTGATCATTTTTCCGTTTTACATGGCCATCGACGCGATGCGGGTGGCCAGAGCGCGAGCTACGGGCGAGCAACTGAGCGATCCGTTTGAGGCGTGGACCAGGAATCGTCCGATCGGTCCGATTATTTTGATTGGACTCGGAGCGCTGTTTCTTCTGAACAATTTTGGCGTGTTTGATTTCTTCCGGGTGCGCCAGATTTTCTGGCCGGTGGTGCTGATCGGAGTCGGGTTTCTGATGTTGCGGAATCGGGTCAGCGGTCGGAGTTAACAGGAGGCGCAGATGAGCACACAGGGAAGGTGCCGGTGCCAAAGCTGCACGATCCGAGGGCTGACAGGTCCCGCGATCGTAATCACGATAGGCGTGCTGTTCCTGCTGCACGAAACGCAGGGCGGCCACTTCGATTTTCAGAACACGTGGCCGGTAATCCTGCTGGTGATTGGTTTGCTGCAACTGGCTTCCGCGTTCAGTTCGCGTGAAGGACATGTGGATTCACAACCTCCCGTGCCAGTAGTGCCAACACCGCCTGCGCCACCGGCGCCGCCGGTAAACCCACCGCAATCGTATTTGGCGTCCCGGGAGCAATAGACAGCTATGGCCCGCACCCAGTCGCGCACTAGCGGTCTTTTCTCGGGTTTGGTTCTCATCTCTGCCGGTCTTCTGCTACTCCTTCACAACTACGGACATTTGGATTTTGCAGCCTTTTTTCTGCACTGGTGGCCGCTGCTGATCATCTTCTGGGGCCTGGTGAAATTGTACGAGCGCACGGTGGGACGGCGATTTGGCGGAAGCGACGGCGGGGCGGTGACCGGCGGCGAGGTAATGCTGGTCCTGGGGATGCTGGCGCTGCTGGGTTTGGTGGTCGGGTACGACTACACGAAGCAGAAAGTGGGCGAGACGCTGGACATTGACGTTAGCGGAGACGACCACACATTCGACATTGAAGCGCCGCCGGCAATGACGATTCCGGCGAACGCGCGAGTTAGCGTGAAACTGGGACGCGGCGACCTGACGATTCGCGGATCGGAAGACGCGCAAGTGCGCATTTCCGCGAAGAAGAATGCCAAAACGTGGAGTGACGGCGAGGCGGAGCGATTGGCAAAACCGGTGGGCGTAGAAGTGGTGAAGAACGGCGACGCATACGAAGTACATCCGACGGGATACGATTTGTCGAATTCGCGAATTAGTGTGGACCTGGAGTTGTCGGTGCCCAGGAAGTCTCCGCTGACGATCAAGACGGAGAAGGGCGATATCACCGTGTCTGACGTGACGTCAGACGTCTCCATCGCGCTGCAGAGCGGCGACGTAGACTTGCGGGACATCGCGGGTGACATTTCCGTAGAGACGCGCAAAGGCGATGTGAAGGCCGCAGACATCAAGGGCGACGTGAAAGTGTCCGGGAAGGGCGGCGAGATCGACGTCAATAATTGCACGGGAGGCCTGACGGTAGATGGCGATTTTTACGGGCCGGTGCGCGGGGACAAGATTGCCAAGGGAGTACGGCTGATTTCCGTAAAAACGGATCTGACGCTCTCGGCGTTGTCTGGACACATGGAAGCAGGCTCGGGGAATCTGGATATCATCGATGCGCCGGGAAATCTGGAATTGCGGACGCGGGACATGGAAGTGAATGTGGAGAATCCCGGCGGGAAAGTGAAGATCGACGACCGAAATGCGGAAATTAACGTGCGGTACTCGTCGGTGCCGAAAGATGACGTTACGATTACAAATTCTTCGGCGTCCATCTCGCTGACGCTGCCGGGAAGTTCCAGCCTTGAGATCCAGGCGGATTGCCGGAACTGCGACGTTGATTCGGAGTTTCCGGGGCTGCAAGCGTCCAAGGGTGCGTCGGGAGATGCGAGCCTGGCAGGGAAACTTGGATCGGGACGCGGGCCGAAGATTGTTTTGAGGACCAGCTACGGAAATATAGCGCTGAGGCGGACGACGGTAGCGATGCCGCCGAAGCCGCCTGCGATGCCGGCGCCACCGACACCGATACCACCTGCCACCGAGCAGTGATGCTCGAAACTGGTTGATGCTGATATCTGATATCGTGCGCCACAGCTGAATCGCCGTTAACTGCTACTTAAGCGGCGCAATTCGGTGAAGAAGGTTGGATACGAGACCGCGGCGCAATCGGCGTCCAGGATTACCGTGTCGCCAGTGGCGGCGAGGCCGGCGACCGCAAACGCCATGGCGATGCGATGATCGCCGCGTGGATCGATTTCGGCACCGTGGAGTTTGCCGGCGCTGCGGCCTTCGACGCGTAGACCGTCGGGGCGCTCCTCGACTGTGGCACCCATGCGCTTGAGATTCTCTGCTAGTGCGGCGATGCGGTCACTTTCCTTCACGCGCAATTCCTGGGCGTCGCGAATCTCAATTCCCTGCTCGGTGAATGGACCGAGAGCTGCGAGCATGGGCAGTTCGTCGATTAGTAACGGGACGAGTTCACCGGAGATGACGCCGCCCTTCAGTTGCGCACCCCTGACCGAAAGGTCGCCAATGAGTTCCCCTTGCTTGGAGACCAGATTCACGACGGAAACGGCCGCGCCCATTTGCGTGAAAAAATCGAGAATGGCCGAGCGCGTAGGATTCAAGCCGACATTGCCAATGAAGAGATCGGAATCCGGCAGAAGCGAAGCCGCAGCGACAAAAAACACCGCTGAGGAAAGATCGCCGGGGACGTCGAGGGATTTTGCCTGGAGCGCGCCTTTGCCGTTGGAGCCGGCTGTGCCCTGGATGGCGATGGCGCGACCCTTTCTGTGAATCGATGCGCCGAATTCTTCGAGCGCCAGTTCGGTGTGATCGCGGGTTTTGGCGGGCTCGGTGACGGTGGTCTCGCCCTCGGCATACAGTCCGGCGAGAAGCACGGCGGACTTCACCTGTGCGCTGGCCATAGGCATTTCGTAATGAATGGCTTTCAATTTGCCGCCGTGGATTTCCAGCGGAGGGAAATTGTCGTCCTTGGCGCGAATGTCCGCACCCATCTGGCGCAGCGGAGTAACGACGCGCTTCATGGGGCGTTTTTGGAGCGAACTGTCCCCGGTAATTTTTGTGGTGAATTGCTGTCCGCTAAGAATGCCGGAAAGAAGGCGAATGGTGGTGCCGGAATTTTCGGCGTCGAGAGTGCGCCAACTGCTTTTTAAACCGCGCAAGCCGTGGCCGGTGATCTGGACGGTGGTGCCGTTCACCATGACCTCGGCGCCGAGCGATTTCATGCACCCGAGAGTGCTATGGCAGTCGCGGGCGGCGGCGAAATTGCGCAGTTCGCTGGCGCCATCGGCGAGAGCGGCGAGCATGGCGTAGCGGTGAGAAATGGATTTGTCGCCGGGAGGTTCGACACCACCAGAAAGGGATTTAACGGCGTGGATGATTTCTTTCTTCACGATTGGGAGTCCTGGTGTCAGTTTAGCATGAGGGGAAATTGGGTTGGGTGGGGGTGGGGTAGGATATCAGGGATCAGTGATCAGGAATCGTATAGTGATGGGTCTTGTAGGAACCTCCTTCCGAGGCGGTCCGCCAACCACAAAATGCTCGGCTCCGCCGCAGTCGGGTGCCCCACACGCCGCCTTTGCGTGTGTGATCTTCGCTTGTCCCTAAGGGCCCCGAAGCTTCAGAGGTTCTGCCAGAGCGCCCGCGTAACGGGATGTAACGTGGGGATTGGACGTCTATACAGATAGGGGCTGTACCGCGGGACAGTTTGTTTCGGGAACTTTTGGGGAAGACGAGCGAAAGATAAATAGAGGAGATTGCGTATCATCAAATAGAGACAAGCAGGCGAGTGGGTGAGGAGCAGAAATGTCATCGCGGAGCACGTTGATCCATTTAGTAACCCGAGCCGGAATCGGTTTGGGAGCACTTTTCGTGGTTGGCGTGTTGCTGGCCGCGATACCGAATCATCGGCCACCAGTTGTGGTGACCACTGCAGTGAATGCCGAGCAGGAACCGCAGGAGCCAGCGGCGGGCGCGGATCATACGAACATGCCGGGCATGAATATGCAAGCCGGGCAAGCCAACGAGCAGGCAGCCATGGAAGATATGGCCAATATGCACCACGGCGATACGGCACATATGCATATGACGTCGGCGAAGCCGCTGTCGGCCAATGATCACCAGCGCGCGGATGAAATCGTGAAGGAGTTGCGGGTGGGGATCGAGAAATACAAGGACTACCACGTAGCACTGAACGAAGGCTTCCAGATTTTCCATCCGGAAATTCCACAATCGGAGTATCACTTCACGAATTACAGCAATGGATTTGAGGCGGCGTTCACGTTTGATGCCGCGAAGCCCACTTCCCTTCTCTACAAAAAGACCGCGACGGGCTATGAACTGGTTGGAGCGATGTACACGATGCCGAAGCGCGCTACGGAAGAACAGTTGAACGAGCGCGTGCCGTTGAGCATTGCGACCTGGCACCTGCACACGAATTTGTGCATGCCGCCGAAGGACGCTCGTCGTAGCGCGGATTTCACGAAATTCGGATTGCACGGATCGATTGCTACGCAAGAAGCATGCGACGCCGCAGGCGGAAAGTTCTACCCGGTGATTTTCGGGTGGATGGTGCACGTGTATCCGTATGAGGATTCCACACAAAAGATATTCGCGATGCACCACCACGACTAGACGCCGATTTTCCTACGGAAGCTTGTTCCCGAGATGTTGAAGACAGATTCCTCAGGGGCTGAAGCCCAACAACAGCGAAGCTCTCGTTGTCGGAGCTAAAGAGTCGCTGACGGAAAACCGCACGTAGTGCCCGGCGGAAATTTACGAGTACAACTGGAGTTCGTCTTTGCTGACGTGGGGGGCTCGCGGGGCTGAGCTTCCCTATTGATCCTTGAGCTTGAGGCGGTGCTTGTTTTCTTCGAGGAAATCACGGAGGTCTTTGCCCATGTCGAGCAGGCGGACCCACTGTTCGTAGTAGAGCGTGACGGGGAAACGGCCGAGTCCGTAGACACTGACGCCGCCCTTTTCCCCAACGCGGAATTCCAGAGTGCCTTTTTTCCGGCCTTCGACTTTTTTCTCGAGTTCGGCGATCTTGGCAATCAATTCTTCTTTTGTGGGTTCGGACATGGGATCTCCTGTTTACAACATCGTCGCATAGATGCTGGGGTCTCGCCAATGGATTGACGGCGGACGGCTGCGAACGGCCCTACAAGAAGTGCCCTCACGCCTGAATGCGGACGATTAACCACAGAGGACACAGAGGAACCCAAGCAAAGAAAAGAAGGACGGAGGGGCTGGATCGTAAAGGAACCCTTCGGAGAACAGGGTAAACCCGCAAGTTCATGGGTGGTGGATTTTGTGACGGAGAAAGCGGCCGCCTCGGAAGCCGTCCCTGCAGAGGCAAACCCAAGAAAAAAGCAACCCCAAGAAAGGCCTCACCCCTGAAGGGGTGAGCTACGGAAGTTGGTGGCTGCGTGTGAAGACACAACCTGGGTGGGGACCAGGACGTCTAAGACTTCGCTACTAGGCGGGCCACTCCAGTTGTTGGATTGCGGAGGGTCCGGCGTACCGAGTATCATCAGCGTTCCATTTGGGGGTCCAACACTTCGGCTATGGGTCGCTTCTTTCAGCGGTTTTCGCTTCTTGTACTTCTCCTTTCCTTGGTAGGCAGCTTGGCTGTACGGTCGTCCGCGCAGGATTCCCATGAAACACTTCCCCTTTCGCAGGTACGGCCAGGAATGCAGGGGTATGCGTATACGATTTTTGCGGGCGACCAGGTGGAAAAGTTCGACCTGGAAGTGATTGGGGTCCTGCCAAACTTCATGGGACCGAAACAAGCCATCATCCTGGTTGAGTTGAAAGGCCCGAAGGTGGAGCACACCGGGGTGGTGGCGGGGATGAGCGGCAGCCCGGTGTATCTGGAGGGAAAGCTGGCGGGAGCCTTGTCGCTGAAGTTGGGAATCTTCACCAAAGAGGCTATCGCGGGAGTGACGCCGATTGAGGATGTGATGAGGCCGCCGATGGAAGACACGACAGCGGCACGCGGCGCAGCGCAAGGCTACACGCTCCCGAATGATGCGCTGGCGCGGAACGAATTGCCTGGCGGGTCGGCGCTTCAGCCGATTGAAACGCCGTTGGTGTTTTCGGGATTTCAGCCCGCTTCGTTGCAGCAGTTTGGGCGAGAGCTGCAGAGCTACGGCTTTGTGGCAGCGCAAGGAGGCACGACGGCGGCGCGCCCGGACGACGGCAAACTGGTTGCCGGAGACATGGCGGGAATGGTGCTGGTGCAGGGAGATGCGTCGATTAATTCCGCGTGCACGGTGACGGCAGTGCGCGGCGACAACGTGTTTCTGTGCGGGCATCCCTTCCTGAGCCTGGGGAACGTGCAGATACCGATGGCGAGGAGCCGCGTGGTGACGACGCTGTCGTCAAGCCTGGCGTCGACCAAAATCGTGAATGTGGGCGGGTCGATCGGGACGATTACCGGGGATCACATCACGGCGGTGACGGGAAAACTGGGAGCGGCGCCGGCAATGGTACCGCTGGATTTGACGTTTGTGAATGGGAGCGGGGAGAGAAAGCTGCATTTTGAGATGGTGAACCATCCGAAGCTGACGCCATTGCTGGTGGGGCTGACAACATTTAATGGCATCAGCCAGAACCCGCTCTATGGAGAAGGAACGACGCTGCACCTGACGGGCGAAATTCGGTTGAAGGGGCATGCTCCGGTGCAGATTGAGAATACGATTGCACCGAACGACACGCTGACACCGGACACTATGCCGATCGCGATCCTGGTGCAAAACGTGTTTGGGCGACTGTTCAACAATAGCTTTGAGGTGCCGGAAGTCGAGCACATTACGCTGCGAGTGGAAAGCCAGGTGGGGCGGAATTCCTACAACATTGAGAGCGCGTGGCTGGAAAAAGGCGAGGCGGCGCCGGGAGAGAATTTGCGTGTGCGCGTGCTGCTGCGGCCATACCGCGGTGAATCGCGAGTTGAAGAGACCACCGTGCACGTGCCGGATCAGATTGCGCGAGGAACGACGCTGCGAATTTTGGTGAGCGATGCGGATTGGATGAACCGAGCGTCGCGCGGATTCAGTTTTCAAGGCATGCCCGGGACGGGTGGCGGCCCGGAAGGACTGGATCAACTGATCGCGCTGTTGAATCGCGAGAGGCGGAACGACCGATTGTATGTAGGTGTATTTGTGCCTGCGCCGACGCTGGTGTGGGACGACAAGGAAATGCCCAACGTGCCGTTGTCGCAGATCAATGCGATCGATGGACGCCCAGCGCCGGGGACCGTGCAAGTGTTGCGGGAATCGCTGGCGAGTGAGGCGTCGGTGATGCTGGGCGGGCCGGTGGGCGGCCTAATCTCGTTGAATTTACAAATCCGGTGACCATAGCTATGTCGAAACCAGTACGGCGCATTCTATTCGTATCGCTGAGTATCTGCTTGGTAGCTTCGGTTGCGTTTGCCGAGCACACGCGACGATGGCGGCAATCGAGCTACGAAGAGTTTCTGAAGGGAAACGCCAAAGGTGTGGCGGTTCGCAGCGACGGCCACCTGGAGCTGGCGCCGAAATTCACGCTGATTGCGGATGCGGACGCGTCTTATTTGTGGTCGCTGCGGACGGACGCGACAGGAGTTTTGTATGCGGCAGGAGGCTCGCCGGCAAAGGTGTTCCGGTTCGAGGGCTCGGGAAAGCCGAAAACGGTATTTGAATCCACGGACCTGCTGGCGCAAGCGATCGCGTTCGACGCGAAAGGCGCGTTGTACGTGGCGACATCGCCAGACGGAAAAGTGTATCGGGTATCCGCGTCGGGAGAGAAAACCGTTTTCTTTGAGGCGAAGACGAAATACATCTGGGATCTGGCATTTGCGCCGGATGGCACGCTATACGTGGCGACGGGAGACAAAGGGCAGATTTTTGCAGTGGCGCCTGACGGAAAAGGCGGGTTGTTCTACGCGAGCGATGAAGCGCACATCAAGACGCTGGCGTTCGATGCGAAAGGAAATTTGCTGGCGGGAACGGAGCCGAACGGAAGAGTACTGCGCGTGACGCGTAACGCGGAAAAGAATGCCAAGAGAAAATCAACGGACGAGGCCGTGGCGGATGGATTCGTAGTTTACGAAACGGCGAAGCGGGAAGTGACTTCGCTGACGGTTGCGCAGGACGGAACGATTTATGTTGCGGCTATCGGAGAAAAGACCCGCACGGCGGGAAATGCTCCATCGGCGGTGATTGCGACTTCGCAAGGCACCACTACGATCACGAATGTGAGTCCGTCGGTGCAGATGCAGGGCACGCCGTTCGTGGCGTTTCCACAGGCGATTTCGAGCAGCATTTACCGGATCTCGACGGAGGGAGTGCCGGAAGAAATCTGGAGTTCGCGCGACGATGTGGTGTACGCGCTGGGACTGAACGCCGACGGGCGGCTGCTGGCGGGAACGGGAAACACGGGTTCACTGCTGGTGATTGATGGCCATGGCGTGTATGCGCAACTGGCAAAATCGGGTTCGGCGCAGATCACCGGCATTTCCAAAGGCGCGAACGGGAAGGTATTTTTGTGCACCGCAAATCCAGGAAAAGTGTTTTCGCTGGGGCCAGAGTACGAGGCGGAAGGAACGTTTGAGTCGCAATCGTTCGATGCGAAGTTGTTCTCGCAGTGGGGGCGCATTGAATGGTGGGGACCGCCGGCGGTAAGCGCGCAGAGCAAGGGAACAAAGTCGAAGGAGCCGCGGCTGGAGTTTTATGTTCGCAGCGGAAACACAGAAGATCCGGGAAAAGAATGGTCGAAGTGGTTTGGACCGTACACGACGACGGCTTCGCAGGTGGAAGCGCCGTCGGCGCGATTTTTCCAGTGGAAGGCCGTGATTCACGACGGGCGGCCGGGAGATGGGATCGATTGGGTCAGCGTGGCGTATTTGCCGAGGAATGTCGCGCCAGTAATCGATGGAATTGCCATGCAAGACGCAGGAGTACGCGCGCAGGCGCCGCAGGTAATTGGCGGTCAACCGGGAAACGTGGCGTTGAAACAGCCGCAAGCGCCGACGCCGAGTGGAGTGGTGATCACGACAGGTCCCTCGGCGAAATTTGAATCGCAGCCGCAAGGAACGCAACAAAGAGGCTACCAGACGGTTCTGTGGACGGCACACGACGACAACGACGATGAATTGCGCTATTCGGTGTATTTCCGCGGGGAGAATGCCAGCGAGTGGCTGCTGCTGAAAGACAATCTGGACCAGAAATTTTATTCGTGGGACACGACGACGATGCCGGACGGGGCGTATTACTTGAAGATTGTGGCGAACGACGCGTCATCGAATCCGCCGGCAGTGGCATTGAAGACGGAGCGTGAGAGCGAACGGTTTGAAGTGGACAATACGCCACCGGCGATTGAACACCTGGAGGCGGCAGCCGCGACGACACGGAACGGAACGCTACCTGCTGTGCAGTCGGTACTTGTGAAGTTCTCGGCGACGGATCCTTCGAGCAGCATCGAAAAAGCACAATACAGTGTGGACGGCGGCGAGTGGATTTTGCTCGGCGCCGACACATGGCATCAGCGACAGCCGAACGGAAGCGTATGAGTTTACCGTGCCAGGATTGGCGGCGGGTGAGCACACCATTGCGGTGCGGGCTTACGACCGGTTTGAGAATGTGGGCGCGGGGAAGACGACGATTCAGGTTGCGGGGAAGTAGGCCTCGCCGGCGCACAGAACGCATGCACCATCAGGCTAAAATATTGCTTGGTCTGTCAGTTGAGATCCTTAGGGCCGCAAACACCGCGGTCCTCAGGATGACAAATTGTTTCTGTATCAGATGAAAAGCAGAATGACGCATTCAGGTGGGCCAGCGGACAATCCGGTTCTCAATCAAAAACGAATCAGGGTTTGAGTTTGGCGGAGGTCGGGGGCGGCTTGACTAGGTCTGGGCGCGGAGGCTTGGGCTTTTCCGGCTCGATGAAACTTTCGATTTCGGCGCCGAAACCCATGCGTCCATCGCTGAAGGCATCGGGCTTGGCATGCACGACGCGCGCTTTGCAGTGCGTGTCCTCTGGCTGGCCACCGGTGACTTCGATGGGCATGCGGAGTGTAGCCTCAATCGGCATGCCCACCTGAAGGGGCGCCGAAGTTACAAAGAAAAATCCGCCGCGAGAAAGATTTACGGCCTCGGTGAAATGCTCGCTTTTGTCGGAAGCCAAACCGATGGGACGAAAACGCAGAGGCACACGGAGACGGAAGCGTTCAAGATGTCGACGTTCAGGAGGCATGTCACTCCACACGGCGCGGGAGGGGACTGGGCTTCGCGGCCGCGTCATTGTTAAGAATCCCTAGCCTAACAGACGAAGAGACGTGCTCCAAGGCCTGTTGTTTCAGCGAAAAGAAGAACTTTCGCACTGGTAGTACCAGTTGAACTAGACTGTGATTATGGTCACAGCGAACGCAAGTCCGGAAGAACGCGCCACTCCCATCGATTGGGAGACGATCAGCGAGGCGCACGAACGCATCCGCGCCCGGATCCACCGCACAACCGTGCTGACGAGCACGACGTTTAACGCCATGAGCGGGGCCGAGCTGTTCTTCAAGTGCGAAAATTTCCAGAAAACCGGGTCATTCAAGATTCGCGGCGCGTCGAATGCCATTCTTTCGCTGAGCCAGGAAGAGGCCGCCCGAGGAGTAGTGACGCAATCGAGCGGAAATCACGCGGCGGCGGTGGCTTGCGCGGCGGCGTGGAGAAAAATTCCCGCATGGATCGTGATGCCGAAGAATGCGCCGGAGGTAAAGCGGCGTGCGGTGGAATCGTACGGCGGAAAGATTACGTATTGCGAGCCGACGGTTTCCTCGAGAGCGGAAACTGCCGCGCGATTGCAGGCGGAGACGGGCGCGGTGATGGTGCATCCATACGACGACGACCGGATTATTGCGGGGCAGGCTACGGCGGCCAAGGAATTGTTGGAAGAGGTGCCGGACCTGGACGCGATACTGACGCCGGTGAGTGGCGGAGGATTGTTGAGCGGAACGTGCCTGGGAGCGAAAGGAAAGCGCGCGGGAGTTCGCGTGTTTGGTTGCGAGCCGGAGCGCGCGGATGACGCGTACCGTTCGCTGCGGACGGGAGTGCTGCAGAAGATGGAGTCGAGCGACACGATTGCCGACGGGCTAAGAGCGTCGCTGGCGCCGAGGACGTTTGCGATCCTGCGGAAGCATGTGGCGGGAGTGCTGCTGGTGAGCGAGGAAGAAATCGTGGCAACGATGAAGTTGGTGGCGCAGCGGATGAAGATTGTGATTGAGCCGTCGAGCGCGGTGGCGCTGGCTCCACTGTTGCGAGCAGGAGGAGTGGACGGAATGGGGCTGGGAAAGAGGGCGGACGGCGGTGCGGTGAAGATTGGAGTGATTTTTTCGGGTGGAAACGTTGAGTTGGGAGGATGAACGCCTGACATGCGGATTGAGGTGGATGAGTACTCTTAGTGGGCGAGCGAAACTAATCGTGTTCCGGCGGGTTATACCTGCACGCTAAGCGATAGTCGTGCGGTGTGCGTGGAGATGGAAACGGCGACAAGAACCGACAATATATTAAGGGAAACCCGTTACCTGCTTCAGAGCATCTGTACTAGTGCCAGGACCGCGCCTACGACATGGGGGCCGGAGACCCGCGAATCCTGCCAGAAGAACGCTGAAAAATCTAGAAAGTGCGCGGAGACACAACCAAAATGAAAACTGGGATGAGACTCTGGTGGACGATTTTGTGCGCGGTGGTGTGCGCGTCTGTGGGGCAGACGTCGTGGGCACAAAAGGCGCCTGTGGCGTCGCGCGTGGTGGAACAAATAGACGAGACACGGACAGTGCACATTCAAGGGAACGTGCATCCGCTGGCACGCGCGGAGTTTGACCGCGGGGCGGTGGCGGAATCGCAACCGATGACGCGGATGTTGCTGCTGCTGCAGAGAAGCGCGGAGCAGGAGACGGCGCTGCGGCAATTGCTGGATGCGCAGCAAACCAAAAGCTCGGGCAGTTATCACGCGTGGCTGACGCCGGCGCAGTTTGGGCAACAGTTCGGGCCGTCGGATGCGGACTTGCAGACGGTGACAGACTGGCTGACGAAGCAGGGCTTTCAGGTAGCGAAAGTGTCGGCGGGACGAACAACCGTGGAGTTCAGCGGAACAGCGGCGCAGGTGCAGAGCGCGTTTCAGACGCAGATCCACCGTTTCATAGTGAATGGCAAGGAACACATCGCGAATGTCAGCGACCCGGCGATCCCGGCAGCATTGGCGCCGGTGGTCGGAGGGGTCGTGGCGCTGAATAATTTCCCGAAACATTCGATGCTGCATCGCGTGGGGAGTTTTCAGCGGGATCTGGCGACTGGACAAGTGAAGGCGCTGTTCACGTATACAGATTCGAATGGCACGTTTTACGGCGTCGGTCCGGCGGACTTCGCGACGATTTACAACATTCCAGCGGGTGCGGATGGGAGCGGACAGAGCATTGCCGTCGTGGGGCAGTCGAATATCAATATTCAGGACGTGCGGGACTTCCGATCGATGTTTGGATTGGCAGCGAATGACCCAAAAATCGTCGTGAACGGGCCGGATCCGGGAATTCTTTCGTCAACGGGAGACGAAGGGGAATCAGATCTGGACGTGGAATGGGCGGGAGCGGTGGCCCCGGCGGCGCAGATTGTGTTTGTGGTGTCGCAATCCACGATGTCGAATCCGGCGCAGGTTAGCCAGGGTGTGGACCTCTCGGCGCTCTATATTATCGATAACAACCTTGCGCCGGTGATGAGCAACAGTTATGGGAACTGCGAAGCCGCGCTGGGATCGACGGGAAACAGTTTCTATAACGTGTTGTGGCAGCAAGCAACGGCGGAAGGGATCACCGTGGTGGTGGCCGCAGGGGATAACGGATCCGCGGGATGCGATCCCAATACGACAGTGAATCCGAACGCGGCATCGCAAGGGCTTGCGGTGAATGGGTTCGCGTCGACGCCGTACGGCGTGGCAGTGGGTGGAACAGATTTCAATCAGTCAGGCAACGAGACGAATTATTGGAACTCGACGAATGCGGCGACGACACAGCTTTCGGCCAAGGGGTACATTTCCGAAGTGCCTTGGAATGATTCAACGTGCGCCGCGAATTTTCCGACTGCTTGCACGTCGGTGGATTCGTCGGGGGGAGATATCAGCGCGGGCAGCGGCGGTGCGAGCAATTGCGCCACGTTCACGAGCGGCGGTAACTGCTCGGCCGGATATGCCAAGCCTGCGTATCAAACCGGCGTGACTCCGGCGGACAGCGTGCGCGACATTCCAGACATCTCGTTGTTCGCGAGCAACGGTTTCAACAACAGCTTTTATATTGTGTGCCAATCAGATGCGAATCCGAATACTGCTGCTTGTGACTTATCGACGAGCGCCACTTCCGGGACGCACAATTTCCAGGGAGTTGGAGGGACATCGGGCGGTACGCCGTCATTCGCGGCGATTATTGCGCTGGTGAATCAGAAGACAGGGCAACGGCAGGGAAACGCGAACTACATCCTGTACGCGCTGGGCAAAAATGAAGACTATACAAAGTGCAATTCCAGCAGTTTCACAAACCCA
>CAWBVH010000009.1:0-91206 GCA_963792145.1 Candidatus Acidiferrales bacterium | reverse complement strand
TTCATGACGGTATCGCACCGTGAATATGTAACCGCCTGCTCTGCCGCTCAATTGTGCCGTACTGGTAGCGACACATTTTGCTGCAGGTGAAATCCAGCAAAGTTTCGCTGGGCACTTTGACCTGATCTCCCTTGGTGATGATTTCTGACCCTGCGCCTGCCGAACCACCGACGCCCGCACCAATGGCTGCACCCTTGCCACCGCCGGCGATGGCGCCGATGATCGATCCGACCGCCGCTCCGCCAATCGTCCTCTTCGCTGTGCTCGCTCCGCGGGACTTTCCGGTAGTTCATATTCTCCGCTCACAAGGGGCACGGTCTGGCCGTTCACCACAATGCCCGTCAGCGCCAGACGAAGCTCAGATTTGCCGGTAAACGTTCCTGACGTCTTCGCCTCGTCCAACCGCCCATACACGCCCGCGCCCTTGGGGACCACGATGTTCCCGTCCACGACCAGCGGTTCCTGCAACGAAGCCTGGAAGCGATCTCCCACATGGTTCTTGGTCGAATCGATGCTGTCGATGGTCCGCACAGAAAGCCGCGTCCCCGCCGGCAGGGTGACGGAGCCAGCTGTCTCGTTTGCATGCTCTCGCTTTGATGGCATCTCACCTACTCGCGTCTCGGATTCAAATGTGAGCGAGACGATGTCAGCAACGTCGTACCGTTGCACCGACGAGCTGACCTGGAACCTGATCTCGGTCTCCGTACCACCGACAAACCTTCCCTTGATGAGGCTGCCATTCTTGAGCTCCAAAGAATCCGCCGGGGTGATTGCTGCCCCGAGGCAGAGCGCGATAACCAATCCGCAAACCAGCTTAGGTCGCATCATGACTTCTCCTTTGACAACGACAAATAACTCAGATCCAAAATCCTTCATGCAGCTAACGCCAAATCTTTAGCGCTCGTGTCAGTCCACAATGTGACAGTTCAAAATCTTTGCTAAAGAGCCAGCTCTCGGCATCTTTCGCCTCTTCGCCGTGCTCCAACACATCCAAAATCGCTTGATTCACCACCGCCACGAACAGACGTTCGGCAGCTCTTGCTTGGGAGTCGCTGGACTGTCCTTGCATATTAGGAAACCTCCTCTTTGGCTTCAGAGAGACCTGTGACCGTCGTTTCCAACTGGCGTCTTGTCGGTTGTTTGACGCTGACGTGGGCACCAAGAGCCTTGAGCCCAGAACCAAGCTTTCGCAACCATAAAGCCGCGATGTAACCGAGGACATATAGAGCCCTCAGGCCACAACCGCGAACCCGAGCGCCACGACCGCTTCCATGAAGACCAGTTCCCGGACGTAGTAAAACTGGAGAAGGAAGACTGCTGCAATAAGACCAAAGCATATCTTGGCCGTTCTCTTGGTGCAGGGTGAATGGCCGAACATTGTGGCCAGTGGTCGATATGTTTTCACGAGTTCCACAGCGCACTCCGGTTGTAGAACAGCACGACAGGAACCAAATACGAAAACGACCGTAAGTGGCGGCAATCCGTGAGGATGCAGCCCCAAAATCCGTTGTTGTGACTTCAGAGGGCGACGTGCTGTTTCGGCAGTAGTGACGGTCCGCTGGCAGATCAGAGGTCGGTGATGGTTGCGGAAACGGGATTAAAGTGCACGATGATGGCGAAACCCCCTTCTGGTCCAGGTCAGCATTATGTACAAAGTTCCCCTCTCCTGCTGATTCTCCTGCTGTCTTTGTATCTTTGCGCGCTGCCTGCGCAAACCACAAATGCCTCCATCACCGGGCGGTGATAGACCTGTCGAAGGCGGTGACTGCGGAGGCGAAGGTCGCGGCCGTCAACCTCGGCACGAATTTTCGTCATGAGACGGTGACGAGGTGTTCAATAGGTCCGGAGACATGTTCGGTGTTGAGGGACTTGAAAAGATTGTCCGTCAATCGGCGACGCGAGCTCTTCCCGAAATGAAACAGGCGATTCTCGATGGCCTCGCCGCCTGGAGACACGGCACTATGGCCGATGACGTATCCATGGTTATCGTTGAGGTTCGCTAGCTCGAACACAAAAGGCAGAGGCAGGCTGCCGACCGAAGGTCGAGCTCTTACCCGAAGGCAAGTCACAAAAACAATTTCGTGTTCAAAGTCGGTCTGCTGAGCCATGCATGTATGACGCGTCGCCGGCGCTTTAGACGACCTCAACGAGAGCCAAAACGCGCTGTGGCGTCGAGTACCGCCTCAGCTGCCCGAGTGCCGGCAGCATGGCCCGAACGCGGTCACATCTCCTCTCGACACGGGGAGCACCTTCAACTCACGGGGCGCCAAATTCCTGAAAACAGCTGGATTGCTGTATTTATGCGAACAGGTTTGCTTTGGCACACGTCGTGCCCTCCCGTTAGGGACAAACATTCGCACGCTGACGTGCCAAAGGAGAGCATGAATGCCCCGTCTCGCGGTTTCTATTTGCGCGATCCTGATGCGATCTGCTTATCGTTCTGTTGGCTTTTTTCTGACGACCTGTAACAGAAGCGCAGTAATGAAGAGCCAAATCGTATCAATTGGTTTGGTGATCTGTCTCTTTTTCGGCCTTGCAACCGTAATGCGGGCTCAGGTTCCAGCGACGGCTTTGACGCCAGAAGCACCTGTGCTTCCCATGGACATAAAGTTTCGGCACGTGCCGCAATATTTCGAACAGTCGTTTACTGACGATCCGCGTTACGCAAGGATTGAGGCACTGGTCGATGAAGAACGCTGCGACATCATTTTGCTTGATAAGACGACGAACAGAGAAACCCTCTATTCCAATTTGAACCGTCGGGTGGATGCCCTTGCCGCGGATGGAGTTGATGCTCTTGCCACAACAGTCGATTTTGTAGCCTCTTCGACCGATGACTCTCATCCAGTATTTCGATTTCATTTTTATGATCAGTTCGGGCAGAACATCACGTGGCAATTCGTCCCCGGTGCTATGGTACCGCACGCGTCTCCAGGGGTTATCTTCTACACCCATTCCGGCGTCACCTTACTGTACGCGCCGCGCCGTGCGGCAGCCGTAGCGGGAACTATCCTAACAATCGCAGGGAGGGGATACCGGCCCGAATCAACGCGATCCCATGATGCCCTCTCTGCTTTTTATGCGACTGACATGACGATTAGCGCGATTTTGCCCGGCACGGACCTTTGGAATGTCGAGAGCGGCCCAGACGATATCGTGCAAGGGGCCAAGTGGACTCTAAGCGGCAGCGGCGGACAGCGACGCATCCTTGCGGTCAAACAACTCTCTGACGCGGAAGCTGCAATAGATCAGATCGATCCCAACAATCCTGATGCGCCGCAAGTCGTCCTCAACCTTGTGCGCGCTAACCGTTCTTACGGGGTTTCCTCGGTTTCATTGGAGACTCACGGTAATAAGCTTTGGATCTTTTTTGGGCCGGTACTTCCGCTTCCGGGACGCCAGATGGGCCAAACAACCGTGACCTTCACTATCGCCGAAAACGAGCAAGCGAATGTTGCTAGCGGCGAACTCGAGGTTGAAAGAACTAGTTATGCCGAGCACCTCTCGTGGCGCTTCGATACGCCAAATGGGGCGAGGGGAACCACGTTTATAACAAGCGCGAACCTTATCCCCGGTGCTCACGAGCTCGCGACGTGCGTGAACGAGGGCTGCTCGGACCTACGATAAAGCAAATAGCATGAAGCTGGTGCCCAGTTTGGTTGCTCATCCGAGTAACGCGACGGCTGCATTTCATTCCACAGGGGAGACTTGGGGCATGCGAAAACGACAAATTCCCGGTGACCGAGTCATTACGAACGCGCCGGTTCTCTTGCTGTTAGCGGAAACCAGTATCAGCATTGTGAGTGCTGGACAATCGGATGCGCCGCCACGTGGTGTCGCGGTTTACGTTAGGGATTTCGAAATGTCGGCCGCGCCGGCCACGGCACCCGATCCTCCAAGCGCGGCCTGGCGCGAACGCAGCTCCAAGTTGGCAGGAACTCAAACAGCGAGTGTTTTCTGCCAGATTATGCAAGAGGAACGCGATTGGTATCTGGCGCAATTAAGGCGGCGGATGGACACGTGAAGCCGGGATCTCCTCTGCGACAGTTTCTCGGATCACTGATGCGTGCTGTGTCGGGGGCGAGGCAAGAGTATCCAATCGGACGACCGGCATAGAAGGCGAGAGAGAAGATGATGAAATTTGGTCACAGTTCAAGAGTTCATGCGAGCAAGGTTCTCGTTGTTGTGCTTTGCCTGATCTGCATCCTGGTTTCGCCCAGGACGTTTGGAACGGAATTGAAAGCAGCTACTGCCCGGGCTTTCCAGCAATATGTGGATCTCACGGAGGCACGGATTTGGGGTGAGATTGCGGACCCGAATAGGTTCCTGAAAATCGATGCGCTCCCCGAGACTCAAGAGGCCGAGGTACGTTCTCGGTTAATGAAGGGTGAGATCTTCATTCAATCCATGGCGACCAAGGAGGATGGTGCGCCCATCCAAATTTCGGGCGGCCTCGTTCATCACTGGATGGCTCTGGAGTTCATTCCGGCGGGCACGGCAGAGCAGGTGTTGCAGTTGGCCCAAAATTACTCGCGCTACGCTGAACTGTACAAACCCGATATACAGGACGCGAAGATTCTCGGCCGCGAGGGTCAAAACTTCCGCATCTACTACCAACTATACAGGCACGCCATCGTCACCGTTGTTTACAACGCAGAGTTCGACGTGGACTACTTCACGCCAGACAGCTCAAGCAACTACAGTCTGGCGCGCTCCGTACGGATCGCTGAAGTGGAGCATCCCGGGGGCACAGACGAACGAGAATATCCGGTTGGAAGAGACCACGGATATCTGTGGCGTATGAACCTGTACACGCGCTGGGTAGAGCGCGACGGCGGTGTGTACGTCCAAGTCGAGTTTCTGGCTCTGAGCCGCAGCATACCTGCGTTTTTCGCCCCGCTCGTAAATCGGTACGTTCATTCGATCCCGCGGGAATACCTGAAACGCTATCTGGAGACAACACGGAAAGCGCTTTCATCCACAGAATCCCGCGTGTCTTTTGAGGACAAGCCCGGCGACGTGGAGATCACCGCTGTCTATGCTCATTGGCGCGGAGCTCCCTTAGCGCGGGACCGATGGGGGTAGGAGGCTTGTTGCCGTTGCAAGAGGTCGGGCCTAGCATTTTCCGCTGGGAGTCACGCCGTAGACTACCGAATCGCGACGGTGAAGGGGAGTTATGGCAACAGCAACACAATTGGCGCAGATAAAAGAATTGGACCCGCGGCGGCAGTGTTCCACATCGTGCCATTTTGAGGATGCGCTGCGGCAGAAATTGTGGGACAGGACGAGGCGGTGCCGGCGATTTGGCGGAGTTAGAGTGTAGGCAGGTGCAATCATGAAATTTGTGCACACGCAACTACGGGGAGCCGTTGGCATCCTTACCTTGGATCGCCCGAAGGTAAACGCGCTGAACAAGGAACTCATCGAGGGGCTGACGATAGCATTGCAGGAGATGAATAGGCAGGGGATCCGGGCGGTGGTGCTGCGGGCGAAGCCGGGGGTAAATGTATTCTCAGCGGGACATGAAGTGACGGAATTGCCGACGAACGGGCGCGACCCGCTGACCTATAATGATCCGCTGCGCCAGGTGGTGCGCGCGATTCAGCTGCACCCAGCGCCGATTGTGGCAATGGTGGAAGGGTCGGTTTGGGGCGGAGCCTGCGAACTGGTGATGAGCTGTGATCTGATTGTGGCGGCCGAGGACACCACGTTTGCGATTACTCCGGCGAAGCTGGGGGTGCCCTACAATATTTCCGGAACACTAAATTTCCTGAAGGTTGCCGACATGCATATCATCAAAGAGATGCTGTTCACGGCGGCGCCAGTGGCGGCACGGCGAATGGTGGAGTGTGGTGTGGTGAACCATGTGGTTTCACGGGCAGAGTTGGAAGAGTTTACTCTCAACCTGGCGGGGCAGATTGTGGAGACTTCGCCACTGGTACACCGGATCTTGAAGGAAGAGTTGAGAGTGCTTGCGTCGGCGCATCCGCTGACGCCGGAGGTTTACGAGCGCATCCAGTCGTTGCGACGAGATGTGTATGACAGCGAGGACTACCAAGAAGGAATCAAGGCGTTTTTCGAGAAGAGGAAGCCGGTATTTACGGGGAAGTAGAATAGCGGGCTTTTGAGGAAGACAGAGGGGCCGCCTGGATCGCGCGGCTGTTTTCGAGGTCAGAAAGAAAATTACACATCTATGAAAATCGGATCTGACGACCGAAATAGAAGCTTGGAAGAAGTGGGCCTCGGCAATCTCGGCAGCATCCATTGGAACCTACCCTCACCCGCGCTTTACGAAGAAGCCATCCGGCGCTGTGAGGGCACACTCAGCCACCTAGGGCCGCTCGTGGCTCGCACCGGCCCTTACACCGGACGACTTCCAAAAGACAAGTTCTTTGTGCGTGAGCCGTCCAGCGAGAGAAAAAGATTTGGTCGGGCAAGATCAATCGCCCGATTGAACAGCCAAAGTTTGAAGTGCTCAAACACCGTCTCTGTGCGTATCTTCAGGGCAAGGACATCTTCATCGATAGCTGCTACGCTGGCGCCGATGAACGCTACCGCGTGCCGGTGCGCGTGATTTGCGAGCAGGCCTGGCACGCACTCTTCGCACGCAACATGTTCATCCGCGAACTCGACCCGGAAAAACTGGCGGCGCACCAGCCGGAGTTCACCGTTATTCACGCGCCCAATTTCCATGCCGACCCGGAGATTGACGGCACGAATTCCGACGCCTTCGTGGTGCTGCATTTCGGCAAGAAGTTGGTTCTCATCGGTGGCACGGCCTACGCGGGCGAAATCAAGAAATCCATTTTCACGGTGATGAATTATCTGCTGCCGCAACGCCAGGTGATGGCGATGCACTGCTCGGCAAATTATGGCAAGGACGAGAACGACGTGGCCATCTTCTTCGGTTTGTCCGGCACGGGCAAAACCTCGTTGTCGGCCGATCCCAACCGCACGTTGATTGGCGATAATGAACACGGCTGGAGCGATGACGGCGTGTTCAATTTCGAAGGCGGCTGCTATGCGAAGGTCATCAGGCTCTCGCGCGAAGGCGAACCGGAAATTTACGAAACCACCCGGCGGTTCGGGACCATCCTCGAAAACGTGGCGATCGACACTGCCACGCGCCATGTGAGGCGGTCAGCCGTGTGCCGATGCGCAGCTTATTTTGCCGAAAGAAAAATCCCCACCCGTGCCCAGCCGGGTTGACCGCCTTGATCCCCGTGTCTCCCATTTTGCGACTCTCGCTCAGACCCTGGACCGTATCGTTCCGTTTAGCCTACAGACAACTCGCCCTTCTTCAGTTCAACAGATCACTGCGCAGCGTCTCGAGACGTATTTACCACATTCGAAAAACGAGAGTTCCACGCCAAGCGCTTACTAGGCAAGGTGTTACCACTCCCGCCTCGCACCAGCGTCCACTCCCGGAATCGTGGTCGTTGGGCCGATCAAACCGCGACACCTCACAGAAAGCGCGTTTTCCCGCGATCGCGCTCTAAGGAACTGATGAGAGACTTCGTCCTTTCCCCACGGCATTCGTTTTTGTAGGCTTCTATGTACAGGATGTACCAGGAACAGTGCGGTAAAGGCTTCTTATCAATTGCCATGATGCGAGCCGTTAAACGCGTGGTCGCGTTGTTGATCGTCGCCATGGGGATACCCCAGCTTGGCTTTTCACAAGCAACCCTGCATCTGCAAGACTTTTTCAGACAGAGCATTGGATTGAATGAGGATCAGATTGCCGCCATACGAAACGGACAGGCCGTAGCGAAGGCGGTGCACTCGCGCAGCCCGGACGAGATATTCTTGTTCGGCGCGGTTTATATTCACGCCTCTCCCGAAGGTTACCTTCGTTTTGCTCACGATTTCGACCGTCTTCGCACACTTCCGAGCTATCTCGCGCTCGGCGTATTCGGCAATCCTCCGCAGCTTTCTGACTTAAAGGATTTTTCGTTCGACAACGATGACATCAAAGCTGTAGAGCGTTGCAAGCCCGGCGACTGCCTGATTCAGGCGCCCGCCACTTCCATCGAGGAGTTTCACCGGTCCATCAACTGGTCCGCGCCGGACGTGAACCTAAAGGTGAATGAACTGTTGCAGAAGTCCGCGCTGCAGTTGCTGCTTGCTTACCAGCACGACGGTAATCGGGTGTTCGGGGTCTACAACGACAAACACAAGCCGGTCGATGTGGCGCAACAGTTTGCCTTTATGATCAGCTATTACAAGGAACTGCCCGAACATCTACCGGAGTTCTACCGATACCTTTTATCGTATCCGAACGAAAGACCCGCAAACGTTGAGGACACGTTCTATTGGGCGAAAGTGAAGTTCGGGTTAAAGCCAACGCTGCGGATCGTGCACATTGTGACCATGAAGGGGAAACCAGGCGACGAAGTAGCCTATGCCATTGCCGAGAAACAGCTCTATTCCAGCCACTACTTTGAGACGGCGCTCGACCTGTCCCTCTGCATCCCTGCGAATGAGGACTCGACGAACCCTGGTTTCTATCTGATCATGGCGATGGGTTCGGAACAGGCGGGCCTGACTGGTCTAAAGGGATCCATCGTTCGACAGGCTGCCGTCGGTCGTTCGGTTTCCAGTCTCCGAAATGCACTCACGGCGATCAGGAATACCTTGGAAAGTAAGTAGAGCTCCGAACCACAATGCAGGATTTCATCTTGGAAGTTTAACCGCGAAACGAGCAGCAAGCTCGGCGGGGGCTACTGAATTTCGTGGTCACGGGCAGAGCGAGTTTCCGGTAAGCCCCGGGCCCACTGGAACTAGAAAAAGACCTGCGGAATGGGCAGACAAAGGTGGTTCACGAACACCGCGAGGAAGTCATCGGATAACTGAACGTCAGAGTGTGGCTAATCCTCATGTGCTAATTGCTGCACCGCTTCTTCCGTTAAACAGAACATCACCTCTGTTTTGCTTTCCCAACTCGGCCCTGTTCATAACGATCAAGCACGTGACCCCTACTCCTGCCCAGAAGGCGGCGCGAACACGTCGGCATAATGCCAGGGTCAATCCCGCAGTGCCCGTCACACCGAACATGTTTGCAATGAGCATATTTCCAGCTTCATAGGTCCCAAGGTTACCTGGGCTAAGTGCGCCCAGAAGGTTAATCACCTTTGTCAGGCCTTCCAGCGCAAACGCGCCGACCCCGGGGATCCTTGCTCCCATAAACCGCAGGATGATGTAGACCTCCAAGACAGCCAGAGCATGCCAAAGGAGATCGAGCGTCAGGCTTGCCCAGAATGCGGCAGGTGCTTCGTGAGGAAAGTCGAGGAGGTTGTGTTCGGCTGAATCAATGGTCGGCTGTTTGCCGTTGACCCAATTGTGCAGGCGACGCAATCGCCCAACCGCGCGAGCCGCGTTCCCCATCAAGCGCCAACGCTTTGCGACGGCTACAGCCGCCAGGACCACCAATGCTATGAGGGCGCCAGCGAGTAGCAATCCATGTATTCGCCACCTGCCAGAGAGAGGGGCAATCAGTAAAGCGGCAGTGATTCCTAATACCGTGACGACTGCGGCAGTCAAGGTATGCAATCCTGCGTCAATTGCGCAGGCCGATATTCCACTCGCCAGCGGCACTATAGAACGCAACACAGATATGCGGATCCCTTCCCCAATCAGCTTCCCAGCAAGACCAAGTTGACCGGCCGCATCAGAGGCCAGCTGCACCCCAAGACTCCGTGACCAGGAGAGCCTTCTGATATCACACATAAACGTTTGTCGCCAAGCACAGGTCCTGAGCAACTGAGAGAACCCTCCCAGCATGATAATCAGGGCTAAGCCCCAGCCGACTGCCTGCACTTGCTTCCAGATGGCCTCCGGGCCGGCGCGAAGCACCAAGTAACCCAGTAGCCCAAGGCCAAGGAGAGCGGCAAAGACTCGAAGCGAGACCCGAGTTAGAGACTGCAGCATAGCCACGGCAACTCCTATCCTGACTCGTCCGATATCGTTCGAGGAAAATACTTCGAAAACCCCTCACATTACTAAGTGCACCGAGATGGCCAAACTCTCAGACGAAGGGCGTCCTCCCAAGTTGTTGGTTTGAAATGGAAATGATGTGATGTAATCGGTCCCGGTGCTCGACTGGCGGTCAAGAGCTGCCCGCATTCGGGCACCGGCATCGCGACATCATCTCGGAAAAGCGCGTTTGTCATCGATCTCCTGTCGGGCAGACGGCTACTTTGACGAGGCTTTTGCCGGAGCGTCTCTCGGGCGCACCGGGGATAAATCCGCCTCGGTTTCGGCTGGTTAGTTAATGTAAGTGGACCGGTACCCGTCGCGGCGAAGATTCTTACTTGCATAAATGCGCGTTTCCCACTGCCAGGTGGACTACTTCCGGTTTGCCTGTGAATCAGGACTCAGGCGCTTCGCTCTTTCCTTCTTTTAATGGCGACAAGTGGCTTAGTTTCAGGACACGCGAATAGTCTGTCCAAGGTATCGAAATCCTTGCTGAGCAGCCACCGCTCTGCTTCTTTTGCCTTTTTCCCGTTATCCAGGACATCAGAGATTGCCTGATTGACGACGGCCAGGAACAACCGTTCTGCGGCTTGTGGACGGAACTCATTGGATTGACTCAGCATTCCCCTACGCTCCTCGTTCATCATCTGTGCTGCTCACATGCAGTCCGATTTCCCACACACCAGGCTCAACCGCCAGAAACGTGAACTGGCTAGTGCGCCAACCAAAGCGCGTACGGCACCGACTGGAACACGGTAAATTGATAGTGTTGGCGTAAAATCTGGTACCACTGAAGTATAGTTGGCGTTTTCATGACTGCTACCTCTGCTAGGCTGCGATCCGTTCTTTTTGTACGTCGCCACCCAGATGTGTCCAATCGGGCCGAGAATCCGGCTTGGGAAACTCTTTGAGTTCCGGCTTGCGTAGTGCCGCCGACTCCTCGCGGCTCGCTTCCATCAACGCCTTCATCTTCTCGAAATCCATGCCAATGAGGAGAGCAATCCAAGGACCAGACTTTGCATGCACGTTTAGTGATTGATTTCTTTAGACATAGGAACTGGGGAAAAGGGTTCGGTAAACCGGAATGTTCAACTCCGTGCCATCAAGCGTGACTCACTGCCGATACCCGGGCACTGAGTTAGACTAGGACGGGTACTCCCAGGTACTCATTCCGAACCTAACGATTGATCATAACGTGGTTGGCCTCACAACGAGCCGAGTAGATTGATGCGACGTTCACTCAATCATAGAGGGCGAATGGAATGTCTAGGACGTGATTTGCACGTTCGCGAGGATGCTCACTCACTTCTGCTGAACCGGTATAACACGTTCTGCTGTAATGTGAAGTCGAGCAGGGTCTCGCTTGGCACTTTGACCTGGTCTCCCTTGGTGATGATTTCCGACCCGGCGCCCGCAGCGCCACCGACCCCCGCTCCAATGGCCGCACCCTTACCGCTCCCGGCAATGGCGCCAATAATTGAACCGACCGGCGTCCCTCCTATCCTACGGTTCGCTTCGCTGTGCTCGCCCCTTGGGATTTGCCGCTGAGTTCATATTCTCCTGATCCAGGGGCACGGTCTGCCCACTTTACCACAATTTCCGTTCAGCGCCAAACGAAGCTCCGAGCGACCTGTGAACGTTCCTGATGTTTTGGCCTCTTCCAGACGGTCATAGAGACTCGCACCTTTTGGAAGCACGATCCTGCCGTCGACGGTCACGGACTAACCTCTAGCGAGGTCTTCCGAAACGGTCGTCCTTACGTGATTCTTCGCCGAATCAATTGCGATCGATGGTCCGCACTGAAAGCCGCGTTTCTGCCGTCCGGCGCACGAGTGACGGTAAAAGGATCGTCACCTTCACCGTCGCTGAAAACGAGCAGGCGAACATCGCGAGCGGCGCATTGGAGGTTCAAAGGGCTGTCGATGCGGAGCACGTGTTGTGGCACTTCGAGACGCCAAATTTTGCGAGGGGAATCACGCTCGAGACGGGTGTGAATTTGATTCCCGTTGCTCGCACGGAAGCGAACTGCACGAACGAAGACTGCTCGGATCTACCAAAGTAAATGCGGATGAGGGTGCTCACTCAGGCCCTGGACGATCTTCTTTTGGCGATACTAAGGCGCAGATTCGGAAATCTACACAGGAGCGGATTCCTGAATGCCCTAAGTAAGGAGTCACACATGGCAACGAAGCGCATAGGCATACTCACCGGAGGCGGCGATGTCCCCGGACTGAACTCCGTGATCAAATCGGTGGTCTACCGTGGGGCGGAACTCGGATGCGAAGTGATTGGTATCCGCCGGGGCTGGGAAGGATTGACCCACGTCGATCTGAATGAGCCCGCCAGTAAGGCACAGTACATCCTGCCCCTGAACCGGGAGAACACCCGCACCATCGATCGCACGGGCGGAACCTTCCTGCACAGCTCACGCACAAATCCCGCTAAGATGAAGAACCTGCCTTCCGCTCTGCAGGACCAAAAGTTCGAAGCCAGAGAATCGACCAAGAAGGGCGTGACCACCACCGCATTCGATGTCACACCGGCAGTGCTGAAGAACATTGAAAGGCTGGGCCTGGACTGCCTGATCGCGATTGGTGGTGACGACACACTGAGCTATGCGTCGGAACTCGATCGCAAGGGCATAAAGGTTATCGCAGTGCCGAAGACAATGGACAACGACGTCCGCAATACGGAATACTGCATCGGTTTCTCGACGGCGATTACGCGCGCCATGGACGCCATCGACCGCCAGCGTACCACCGTCGGCTCACACGAACGCATCGGCATCTTTCGCGTCTTTGGCCGCGATGCCGGGTACACGGCACTCTACACGGCGTACGTGACCGGAGTACGCTGCTGTATTCCCGAGTACAAGGTCGATCTCAAGCACTTGATCGATTTGCTCGTGAACGACAAGCGCAACAACCCGAGCAATTACTCACTCGTGATTCTTTCCGAAGGCGCTGAGTGGCAAGGCTACACAGTGAAGGAATATGGCGAAGCGGACGCCTTCGGCCATCGCAAAAAGATGAGCGTCGCGGAAGACCTGAGCGACGAGATCAAGCGGACCACCGGCGAAGAGACCGTCGTTAGCGACCTGACTTACGACCTGCGCTCCGGCAGTCCGGACTTCGTCGACCGCTTGGTGGCATTTACCTTTGCCGGCATGGCCATGGACGCTTTGGAAGAAGGCAAGTCCGGCTTGATGACCGCGCTCAATGAGGGGCGCTACGCGATGGTGACGATTCCGGATCCCAAACTGGGGCCACGCAAAGTAGATATCGGATCGATGTACAACACCGATCGCTACCGCCCCAAGTACGACCACAAGCTAGGTCTGCCGATCTTCCTCACCCGACCGTAGTGAGTGTGGGATCTGGCCGGTCGGGCCCGGCACTGATCCAACTCGGTTACCAGATCGGTAGGCTGACAAAGTGGCTGTAGCTCATGAGCAGATGTGATCTCGAACTTGCGAGCCGCTGGTGCATCCTCCGCACGAAACGACAGTGGTGTTGACGCTTTTTTTCATTTCGGCTAATTGCGCCGTATCGAATTTCGCAGCATCGAGATTTCCCCAATGGTTCATGCGGAATTTCGGAACTGTCCCCATAAACGCCCTCCAGAAGCGGCGAGAATTGACCTTCATTCGCAAGTTACTTCGTGACTCTCGGTATTGCATCTCGCCAGCCAAAATCGCAACAGCTGCAAGTGCTTTCTGCGACTGAGGCTGATCAAACGCTAGCGTTCGGACTCTGCCCGCATTGCGGCAATGCCCTACCGAGGGCACTAGCGAAGCTCCAGAATCAACCTTAAACACCAAATTGTGCTCGGGTTAGGTCAAGCTCGAATTGGCAAAGGAATTGCACCACGTGTCTCGGACGCTGCAGTGAAGTTGAGGTGCACAATGAAAAAACAAAAAGCGAGAGAGGACTTCTGGCTGATACTCGGATTAATCAATCTCGTCGCAATGATCTACCCAATGAGCTGCTACTTGCAGGCAGACAGCATGGAAAACCAAATCATGGCTGTCTTTGTGCTCTGTGGGGTCGGGCTGTTGCTGGCTATCGCCGACGCGGTCAGTATTGCAGTTACCTATTCACAGTGAACGGGATCCGGGTTGGTTGTTAGCGGGATGGGCTGCCCTATGGCCCGCCCGCTCTGAGTATCGTAGGTCGTCCTCTTGATTTCATCCTGCCGATACTGCGTCAAAAAAACGACTATACTTGCGGCCGACATGCCGGAAATGAATTTCCACGGACAACTATTCAGCTAAGTGTTTGTGCGACTCTGGCCCCTTTTCCCAGAATCCTGGAGAAGTTACTTAGTATATTGGTGCGCTGATAGTCATGGCTTAGGCGCATCTCATTTAATATACGCGGAGGACGGCCTTCAGCAAAAAGCATGCTCAAACCCTCAGAAATGCTGATAAATAGGCACGTATAGCGACTATCGTAGATTGTGGCCCAAATTGTCCTTGACACTACATGTTGTATGTGATATTCTCCTCTCGTGTCCATTGGCGCACCTAAAGAATTAAGTACACTTCGCCGCTTCTTCCTTGAACCCCGCCTGCCGAAACACCGCCAATACGAGGCCCTGCGCGCTTACCTGGTCGAGAGCCGGCTCGCCAAAGACGTGGCCCGCGCCTTCGGCTACTCCCTCAATTCCTTCCATGTCCTTTGTCACCATTTCCGCAGAGAAACCCATCCCGCCTTTTTTCTCTCTCCTCTGCACTGTCCTCAGACCCAACCCAAGAAGTGTGCGCTCGCGACCTGATCATCAAGTTGCGCAAGCAAAACCACTCCGTTTATGAGATCAGCCAGATTCTGAAAGATCGCCAGTGCCCACTGAGCCCGACCGGCGTGCTAGAAGTCCTCAAAACCGAGGAGTTCGCTCCGTTGCCTCTGCTGCTGGATGAAGAACTGCCCCAGCAACCCCGCCCCACGGTTTAGCCGGTGGCCAATGTCAGACTGTTTTCCGTGGCTCCGCGCACCTTCACCACTCGCTGTGGCGGACTGTTCTTGTTCGTCGCCGACTTGGTGCGTCTGCAGACACAAAAATTGACCCAAGCCGCTGTGTTGCCAGGGTCAAAGATGATCCCCGCCGATCATGCCTTGCGATGTTGCCTGGCGCTCAAGCTCTGGTTTATTTAGCGAAAAAGCCACGTGATGGCCTTGATCGCCGATGAAGAGCTGGCACTATTTGCCGGCCTGAATGCCTTTCCCAAGAAAAGCTATCTTTCTGAATACTCTTGCCGAATCGATCACCGCAAAACGGCTCGGTTCCTGACTGCTTGGCAGCACTGCATCCAGGGAAGCAAACTCCTGCCCAGAGAATCCTTCAATTTGGATTTTCATTCCGTACCCTTCTACGGGAAGACCCTCTTATTTAACGGCACTATGTCTCTGCCAGTAGCCGCAGCCAGCCCAGCGTGCTGGTCTTTCTCGCTCAGGATGCCGGCAGACACGTGTTCTGCTACTCCAATGCGGATCTGCGCAAAGGCGAGAAGCGGAGGAGATTTTCCAGTTCATCGCTTTTTGAAGCGCGCTCACGGCAAGCTTCCCAGCCATTTGGTTTTCGATTCCAAACTGACGACCCACGAGGGGCTGGCGCGGTTGGATGCCATGAACATTCCTTTCATCACCCTGCGCCGCCGCTCCCCCAAACTTCTGAAGGAAATCGTTCTTCTGCCACGTTCGGCCTGGCGGACCGTTGAGCTGGATGTTCCCACTCGCAAGTATCGAACTCCGCGAGTCTATGTACAGACCATCTCCTTGGCCGGTCGGTCATTGCGGCAGTTATTTGTCCAAGACCTCGGCCACGAGGAACCGACCATTCTGCTCACCAATCAACGGCACACTCCGGTCAAGGCGCTGCTGACCCGCTACGCCCAACGCATGCTGATCGAAAATGCGCTCTCCGACGCGGTGCGTTTCTTCCATATTGATGCGCTCTCATCAGCGGTGGGGCTGAAGGTGGATTTCGACATGGCCATGCTGGTGCTGGCCAGCGGTCTTTATCGCCTGATCGCCCAACGCATGCGCGGCTACGCCGACGCGCAGGCGCGCCAGATTTTCCGCGACCTCATCGATATGCCTGCAGATGTTACCGTTAGCGAAAAGGAAGTTGAGGTCAGCTTTCACCGCCGCGCACACTTGCCGATCCTTTTGGCGTCCGATCTCATGGGAAAACGTATCGCAGTGCCATGGTGGGATGGATTATCCTTACGACTGACAACCTACGATGGACGTCAAAACACGCCGCATACTTAGGTCATCTATTGTCCGGTGTTCGACGATTTCCACTTGAGCGCCGGGGATTTGGCGCAGATCCAAAAAGCAGCAACCAAGATGGTTGCTGGATCACTGGCTGATTCGGACGTGGCGGCCGTAGTGTCCATATCGGGTGCCAGCAGTGGCTTAACACGCGATCGCGCGAAGTTGCAGGACGCGATTATGAAGCTGAAGGTTCAGAGTCTTCTTCGCCCAGTTGGAAGAACGTGCCCGGATATTGGTTATTACGAAGCGGATCGCATCCAGAATAAGCACGATCCCATGGCGGTTGACATGGCAGTCGAAAACACGCTGGTCTGCTGTGACTGTCCGCGTGATGTTGCTAAGGTTTTGGTAGACAATGCGGCCTCGGAATCTCTTCAGACTGGCGATCGGGACGTCCGTGTGACGCTTGGCACAGTGAACGAGATCGTGCGAAAAATGGGCGCGATGTCAGGGCAGCGTACGCTGATCCTTGTCTCGCCAGGCTTCCTGACCATGACCCCGGAGGCCTTGACCATGAAATCGCAGATTCTAGATCTGGCGGCCCAGTCCAACGTGACGATCAACGGAGTGGATGCGCGCGGGTTGTACACTACGGCGCTAGACGCCAGCGATCGAAGCAGAGGCTCTGCTATGTCTGAGCGAACTGCTTCGCAATATCGGGGCTACTCTATGGTGCTCAATGAAGACGTGATGGCGGAGCTTGCGGACGGAACCGGGGGAACCTACTTTCACAACAGCAACGACCTGGAAGTGGGATTCCGAGCGCTGACAGTGGTGCCCGAGTATGTATACCTACTTGAGATGTCACTGCAGAACGTGAAGCAAGACGGGGCTTATCACCCCTTGAAAGTCAAGTTGGTCAAGGACAGTTTGAAGTTGGAAGCGCGTCGCGGTTACTTTGCGCCTCGGGCAGCGAATAAAAAGAATTAGAAATAAAGCGCAAAGAACATCCGACCAATCCAGCTTATGTGACAACGAAAGTCGCTCAGAGCACCTTCACAATCAACTAGCTTTCAAATAAACTTGTGGATGGATTCGTGCACCTCTTTTGCTTCATGCCTTAGATATGTCGGCGCCGTTTTCTTTCTGCTCGCCGCAGCGGCATCAACAGAAACTGACCGTAAGCGACAATGGGTAATGGTCGGATGCTAGAACCGAACTGTGAACGTGAGCGTCGGTACCGATTAATGGGCCTCGGAGCAGTATGCAGTCGATGACGCGATCACGCGCTGAGAGCGAATGCGTAACTGTCGTCGCCTGACGGAGCGTGGCGAACGGATTGACAAATCGGACGTCGGCAAGAGCTGCAGCTGGCTGACCCTGTGAAAGATCAAAATTAAAATCGCCTGCGGCGATGACCGGCACGTCAGGGCTACAGCGTTTCAAATCTTCCAGAAGCTCGTGTAGCTGAGAATAGCGGAGATCGTCGCTTCCCCTACTCTCAAAATGCAGGTTGTACGTCGCCACGCTTCTGTCCGGCGTGAGCACTTGGCTGAACAACGCCATGCGGCCCCCGCGTCTTCTCTGCAGGGACGGGAGACGGGGAATGAACCAGCGCGGACGCCAAAAGTTCGATTGTTTGTGGAATGGCAGGATGGAGGAATTGGACAGCGGCCAACGCGAGAGCGTGGCTTGTCCATGGTAAGCAGGCGATGAGGTCGAGCCCTGTGCCAGTTCTTCAAATTCGCATCCGAAGACATAGTTCAGTCGTAGCTTTTGCGCGATCTCTTTCGCAATATTTCGATACCCGGTTCGCCGAGCACTCTTGTCGGCTTCCTGGAGAAAGATGATGTCTGCATTTGCGGTCGCGAGGAATTCGAGGATACCCTCCAGCTTTGAGCCTCGCGCAATATTCCAACTGATGACACGAAACGCACTCCGAGATTCCATACCTTCAGAACAAGCGAACGAGCCTGTCTCAATCTGCGTCATGAGCCGAGAGCAGAACCGCGCCGCTCACGCACTCACGCCTCCGGTTCTTTATGGCAGGCGAAGATACGACAGACGAACGCGCAGAAATTACTCGGTACGAGTACAAGGCAATGATCCAGACGAGATTCGCGCCGATCGCACTTGCAATAAAGGCAACGTGCATTATGTTAAGAACTGCGAACGCCAGAAGAGCATAGGGGAGGAAACAGCGACGGATAATAAACTCCGTGTGGCGCGCGATATACATCAGCGGGTTCCGTTTCTGTTTGTCTGCCTTCTTTTGCCACAGAGCTAGGAACTTCTCGGGATGGCTGGATGCAAACCGATGCCGTGCAGAACCGACCGCCAAGAAACTGGCCACTGCTCCAACGAGCAGGAACCCTCCCCAAACGAGGTAAGCTTCTGTCCCTCGACTTCGAGTCAATCCGATGCTCATTCCCACAAAGATGAACAGGTAGTACAGGTAGTCGCAGATTGTCTCCAGCCAGCAACCGAGCTTGCTTACTTGCAACTTGAGACGAGCGACCTCGCCATCGCAGCCGTCGAGGATGCTTGCCCAAGCGGAGAGAAGCGCGCCCAGTAAGGTGTCCCAGTAGCCGCCCAGTGCGAAGAACACGCCGGCAAGAAAGCTAACTCCGAGCGTAAACAGGGTCACCATGTTCGGCGTAATCGGAAATTTGATGAGCTGGCGGCTGATTGGAATAGAGATCCTGCGATTCATTCGGGCAAAAAGGCCATCCGTGGGTTTCACCAACCATCCGTCAAGCTTTTGCTCCGCGAGCAACCGGTCTGGCGGAGCACTGACGGCCTGCCACAACTCGGCTGCAACCTCCTTGAAGACGACAGAATGTGAAGGTTTGAACCAGGCGTACAGTTCAACAGGTGTCTCGACGGACGCTGGGCAATCCTCGGCAATCTCGAGAGCGGCCCCACGAGAAAGAGCAGCGATACCCACGAACTGCCCATCGGTCGTGAGAGCCATCACTTCGCCCCGACCATCCCAGTCGCGGATGATCTCGAAAAGGCAGGGGTGGTACGCCGCGCATGCAGACACAAGTAAGGTGCGCTCCGAGTCTGCTGCAACCTGGCGAACCAGCTGAGGCAGTTGCCCATGCTCGCCGATTTCGAACCATTCCACTCCCTCGGGCAGGCGCCCTGTTCGCAGTAACTCGCGTCGGATTACGATTCCGGCCAATGCGCTCGACGCCACAATGATCCGGCTCGCGTTAATACCCTGTGTTTGAAGAATAGCGCGGAGGATGATTGGTAGCGCTCCAACATGTGCGAGCTCTGGCGAGAAACCTCGTGTATCGTGGTAGTCGTCCGCAAATATTATTGTGGTGATCGTTTCGGGGGATGATTCACAACTCGCGTTGGAGCGGGGTTCCTCGAGGGGCGCCGGACTGTTTTCCCGCGCTGGACCGGAGCCGCCACTCATCTTGAGATGGCCGAGAGACCTGGAGACCATAAAGAAGGAAAGAACTCCCACAACGGTCCAGAATATACTGCGCAGTCGACGGCAGAATCCTAATGTCAGTCCGGCAGTGCCGCTCAGTCCAAACAGAGTGGCGATCAGCATCGTACCGCCCTCGTATATTCCGACATTGCCGGGAGTGAGTGACCCCGCGACGTTGATGAGTTTTGTGAAGGATTCCAGAATTAATGCACGCGTCCAGGTGACGTTCTTCCCCATGAACAGCAGGATCAGAAAGACCTCGGTGATCGCCAGACCGTGACACACAAAATTCAGAGCTACACTCCCCCAGAATGCGGATGGCCTTTCACGGTGGAATCGCAGGAGTTTCTCTTCGACGGAGGATATCAACGATTTCCTTTTGTGGACCCATCGGCCGATCCAAGGTACGCGGGCGAGAGCACCTGCCGGACCTGAAAGGAGGGGCCAGCGGTTCTTCACGGCCAGCGTCGCTACAACGAGAATGCCGAGAAAAGCAATTGCGAAGAGTGCCGCATAAACACGCAACGTATTTGAAAGCGACAACGCGACAACCCCTGTGGCAATTCCACAAACAGTGACGAAAGCGCCGCACGCGATGAACAATCCCCGGTCAAGCGTCACTGACAATATTTTGCTGTCGGCAGGTACGTCGGGCCCAAGCAAAGCGACTCGCGTTGCCTCGCCCGCCAGTACACCAGCAAACCCGAGTTGGCCAATCGCTTCCGAAACCAGCCGCAATCCGAACAAGCGCGAAAATGAATACTGCACCCCGCGGGGAAGCGTCAGGCGCCACGCCCAGACCTTAGCCATGTGCGACAACCCACCCAACCCGATCACTAACACCATACCCCACCCGACCAACTTCACGTTCTCCAACAACGCGCGGGGTCCTGCGTGAACAACTAAGTAGACCAACAGCGCGGCGCCTAACGCGCCAAAGACATACCGCAAGGCAAGGCGTGGATCTGGACGCGATCTAGACACTGGCCACCTCTTCCAGCCGCGGCAGATACGAGCAACGCGGCGACAATTGTACCTGCGCGAAGTCGAGCATTGCGGGAGTATCGATATCCTGCCAGATCGCATCCTCGATATCGTAGGCTCGCAGCTTCCCATTCGAGGCCATGTACTGCATGCCGTCAGACAGAGAACAATTGCCGTCCTTTATCACGGCATCGAGCGCATCGAAAACTGCTGGAGTGCATAAGAACATTCCGGTGTCGACAGCATCGTAAACCTTAAGGCTCTTGCCAATACTGATGATGTGATCACCCATGCGCACCACCTTAGTGGCGTCGTCCAGATCAAAAATGCAGTCCAACTTGTGATCCACTCCGAGAATGGCTTCGTTTTTCGCCAACGGTTGGCGAAGCAGAGAGGCGGCGGTGTCTGGCTCAAAGATATGGTCGGACATCAGAAGTAGAAATGACTGGTCGACAGCATATCTGGCCTTGAGCAGCGAGATGCCGTTCTTTTTGTGGTATTCGGTATTTTCCACCCAGGTTACGGGCGTAGTGCGAAGCGAACTGCCTGCGAACCAGCGACGCACGATATCGCCCTGATGCCCGACAACGATCACGAAGCGTTCAATTCCTGCCTGCTTCGCTCCGGACATGACGTGCTGAAGCAGAGGAATACCTTCGAATCGTACGAGTGGCTTAGGAAGCAAACCCGACACGCTGTTCAGGCGGCTTCCCAGGCCTGCAGCAAGAATGACAGCAACATTACTTTTTAGCATAATTTGCCTCAACCTGATCTATCACCGATTTAGCCGATAGGGACGACCCAGCAGCCGAATTCGGTTGATAGTCGAAATAGCTGATAGTGACCTCTGTCTTTCCAAAGATGCGGGCTTCTGTCACGCTTTCCGTCGAGAAGGGGAACCAAAAGTCGCCGGATTTGTGATACTGCTGCACGAAATGAACGCTGTGCGTCCAGAAAGAAGGATTTTTTGCTGGTTTGCCCTCGACTCGAACGACCGCGAAATCCTCAGCATCGATCCAGATGCGACCCTCGAACAGGTATTTGTCCTCACGCTTCGGCAGAACTTGGATCACGTAGACCGGACGAGCTTCTAAGAATTCGCTCGCGAGCATCTGGAAGCGATAATTCTCGGGAGTAAGGCTGGTCGAGGGGCGAACCTGCGGCCGTGAAGTCTCCGTCTCGGATTCAAGCATCTTGCGTAGCACTCGCTTATTCGCGGAGCTCCAACCCTGTTCCGAAACAACTTCGAAATGCTTCGTTCCGTCGGGATCGCACTTGACGCTGACACGCAGTTCAGCTCGCTTATTCAAGTGCTGATTCTCAAGAACGTAGCGTCTCGTCCCGGTGTAGCCCCCGCCCAACTTATCTCTTTGGCTGTTATGGTCCATCAGCTTTGCGATGACCTCGTCCGCGTAGGGAGTCGGGGCTTGCTGTGCATGAGCTATCGTTGTGGAACCCAACGCGAGCAATAAAATGACGGCGGTTCGAATTCTCATAAATTAGAACTCCACAGTGAATTTCCCGCGATATTCGCGCCAGGCATTGTTGAAGAACCCCCCAAAACGAGCGCTCTCCTCGATGGTCTGCACATCGCGCGGATTGAAGTGATTGAAGAGGTTGAAAACGGCGAAGCCCACGCGCGCTCTGATCCTGCGTTCCCCCAGCGGGATCGACACTGGCCGCGAGACTTGCAGGTCAAAGGACGAAAACTCGGGAAAACGCCGCGTGTTCCGTGGTCCTACATATTCGCGAAACTCGTTTTGTACCGAATAGGGAAATCCAGTGTGCAGATCGAACACGGGAGCAAACACCAGCTTCCATGGTGCTTGGAATTCGCCGGAAAGCAGGAAACGGTTGGGAGCATCGAACGACAAACGCCCCTGCCCGTTGGGTTGAATGACCGGTTTTGCAACGTTCCCGAAAAACTGAAAGAAATCGTTCAGATCTCCATACGCGCGCGAACGCACATAGGAGGCATTGACGAGGTGCTTGTGGAACTGGTAGCGCCCGCTTACTTGTAATTCCTTGTAGGACTGACCTCCATTGTTCGAAAGCGTGATCCGTCCGGTGCCGGCGCCGGTATCGACGGCAGAAAGGACGAAATCGTCAGCTGTAGTGCGTTGCTCGTAACCCACCTGGAGCAACAGTCCGCTGGATACCTTTTGGCTGAGCGCTAAATTCCACGCGGTGCTTCGTGGGTTGCGCAGACCGCCGAGAATCTTGTTGGTATAAGCGGTTGAGCCGGTCACCTGACCCGCGGGATCGAGAATAGACACAGTCCGTTCTGGCAACCACTGGAAAGCTGGGATCATCAAGGGCACACGGTCGTAGAACTCCCCGATTCCCCCTCGCAGCATCGTTCGCCCACTGCGGGTCAGAGCCAGCTGGAAGCCGACACGCGGAGCGGCGTGCACGGAACTTGTCACGGTATCGCTGTCAAAGCGCAGCCCAAGATCCAAGAGCAGTCGTGGAGAAACGGTCCACTGATCCGCAGCAAACCAGGTGACTTCTTGCTGCGACACATGAGCTTCACCGTCGCCCGTGAAGGTGATTCGCTCGATCGGAGTTGCCTGAGCCCCTTGGATCTCGACCGGCGAAAACGACTGGACGCCACTGTAACTGGAGTACGCGTATTCCAAGCCGACGCGCCATTGGTGGGTTCCGAGAAAATGCTGCGGGCTGAATTGGTACATTTCCTCCCAGTCGAAACGTGAAGCTCGGCGCTTCTGAGAATCGAAGAATCCACCTTCGGTCGTCTCCAGCATGAGCTGGTAAGGACCGGAGCCTGCCGGAGTGAGATCCACATCAAATTTTTTGTAGCTGAATTGTGAAGTCAGGACGCTTTCATTTCCCGTGAGATACCGGTGCTGTCCATACAGCTGGTAACCGCGCTGGTGATAGTCCGACGTGGATTGCTGTGGCGTAAATGTGTTCAAACCCATGTACTGCAGGCGCTGCGGGTACACCGCGGCGGAGATGGTCGCCGTTTGTTTGGGGCTTAGGTTGAAATCGAGCTGGGTGTACGAATTAAAGCTTGCGAGTGTCGTATCCCGTTCAAACGGCGGCAGACTATTTACAGGAGTTCTTACGAATCGATATTCCAGCGACTGCGTGAAGGCAATGTGGTCACCCCAGATGGGACCGGTGAATGTCATGCGAGGCGTAGCGGAGCCAACCCCGAATACCGAGCCGTCACGGACCCGGACGCGTGGAATAAAGTTTTGGACGGAGAGGTGGAATTTTTCGAAATCACTGGTCTTTGTCTCTATGGAGGCAACCGCGCCGGTGAGCTTTCCGTATTGGGGATCGTAGGGATTGGAAATCACCTGCACCGAAGACACGACATCAATAGGTACGGCAAATCCTGGACTGCCTGTCGCGGGGTCGGTTGCGTTGGCGCTGTTCACCAACGCTCCGCTCTGCGTATTCCGGGCGCCTTTCATGTTGATGCGTCCGTCTGGCCCACGCACGACGCCAGGAAGCGTCGGCAGGATGCTCTCAGCTCGATCATCGACGTTCGGTGCAGTCTGGAGCGTGCTAGATGTGACCGTTCCGGATGGAGATGGAGAGGTCGCTTGCGCGTCGTTTGCGGTAGACGTTACTGTGACGGAGTCCTGGACTGTCATGGGCTTTAAGTCCAGCGAGATTTCAGAGGCCTTGCCCATCTCAACCGTCACGACCTGAGTTGCTACTAGTCCCGGTGCCGCGACTTCAATGGTGTACGTCCCAGGCTGCACCTCTGGAAATGCGAATTTGCCGCCCTCGTCCGTTTCTGTTTCCATGACTGCCGGTCCCTTCAGCGTCACCTTTGCGTTGACGATGTAGGACTGGCCCATCGAATCCTGAACAAACGCTGTCCCTCGTACTTGACTCATAGCCACCGGCGTTTGCCCCGCAAGTAAATGTGTCGCAAACAGACACGCGGAAAGGCAAAGGAACAGGAGTTTCGCCGGAACACCACCGCTGCATCCCGCTTTATTCACCCCGCGACGTTTGACTGTGTGCGACTGCATGTCCCAAATTCGCAAGTGAGCAACTGATTTGCAGCCCCCTGCGCCTCCTGGCGGTAGATCGTGTCTCGACTGACGCCGCTACAACGAACTACATTTTTCCGGATACCTGATTTCAAACTCGGATTCGATCAATGCATTCGAGTGACCACCGAATGCCCGCTTCACACTGTGCACTCAAGTGCATTTCCGAGAAGAACATAGTGAGGGTTCGCCAGATTTTGTCGCATCGCAAGAGGACCAGCTTCTGGGCGTGCTGCCCGCATTCGGTCAGAGCAGTCGGCAAATTGTGAGTCGCGGAAATCTCGTGCTGAATGGTGGTTCTAACGCTACGTGGTCGTTGCGCCCCAAAAACACGCTGAGGGCAAGTCACTTTAGGCTTTTAGCCATTGTGAGCTACTGCCGATTGCATAACGCATCCACATTTGGCAGCAGACTTGCGACTAGAGCTGATGTGAAGCGACCGACCATGGTCGCCAACGGGGAAAAACAAATGTTTCGAGCGCAGTCCGAGAGCGGGGCAGTTTCCGGTTTCCATGTTGGGGGAAGCCTTGTAGGCAGCTGGACACTCGACTTGGAACCTCCCGTCAAAAGAAATGTAGTTCCGGCCGGGTCGCGCGCTGAGTCGTTGGAACTGCACGCTATAGGCCCAGCAGTGCACGAGACGTTGATCTTGGTGTGGACTTTGCGATAGGAGTTCGGCGGAGACATCTGTGCGCATAATGCGCCAGAAGTCTGCGAACGGCTTGATCTGATGTGCAAAGGAGGATCACGACTAAGTCGTTCGTAACTCCACCTCCGTACCCGGGTCTCCCCCCACCCGGGTACGGCCCCTCACGACCACCGCCAGAAGAGTTCAGGACTGCTCAAGCAATTTCTTGCGAATCGCATTCAGAAAAGTGTCCGTCGTTCACGAAAGGCACGCTTCCCTTCCGTGCATTCCCTTGCCGGATTCCGAATTCCCTTTGCCCGATGAACGCAAGATTCAAGACTAGGCACAAAAATGGTTCCCTGCCTCCAAGTAACGAAGTTCGTAGAGCCCGATTTGTTGCCCCGATTCGGGCAATGCCCACATCGCGGCATCGAGAAACCTGGACATATGTCAGATCTAGGCCAAGATCAGCGAGATAGCAGCAGCAAAACTTGGCACACGGTGTGCCCATATACCTTGACGTATAGCGACCGACGATGGTCGCTGAAGGAACGAGAATGCTTCGAGCGGAGTTCAACCAAAGGAATAACGGCCTAGTACTCAAGTTAGAAGGCCGGCTCGTCTCAGCCTGGGCAGTTCAAGTGAAATCACTCGTCTCCAGGCGCTTTGTAAGGAACGGGTTGTTAGTTGATATGTCGGAAGTGACCTACGTCGATTCCGTCGGCGAACAGCTGTTGCTTTGGGTGCGCGATTTACACGCAAAATTCGTGGCGGAAACTTGCTATGCACGAGACGTCTGCGAACGGCTTCACCTGACCCTTAAAGGAGACGCTGACAGGCCCGTCCCGTCAGCGACCGAGGTGCTTCCCTCGTCCACAGTAGCCCCCCTCCCCCGCCCGGGCGATCTCCCGTGACTCGCCCGGGCGCGGCCCCTTAAGGAGATGCTGCATATGTCATGCATCCGTTCACCTAAGAAAAGGAAAGCGGAGGCGAAATGCGTGTCCACATTCGAAATCCTGGCCCGGTTCGAGGACAAACATGAAACCTTCTCGAGGCTGGCGTTCGTAATTACGGGCGACATAGGAGCTGCGGAACGATCGGTCAGCGAGGCACGCGAACTGGTCACAAACGGGGCGCATCCCTTCCCGTTCCGGGAGCAGCTCACGGAATGGGTTAAGTGCGTGACGATTAAGGCCGCAATAACAAACAGTCTTCACGAAATTGCCCGCTGCGAGTCGAGGTATGTGAATCAGAATTGCATGCACTCCGAGCATCTTTTGAATGGCAATAATTCGAAGCTGAGGGAATTTCGCAATTTCCTGTTGCAGATCGATCCCGAAATCGTCATCGGTGAGCTTGATCCGCTAGCCAGGGCGGTCGCCATTCTGAGGACGACCGCACGCGCGTCGATTCTGGACTGCATATTGCGGCTCAAGTTGTCCCTTGACACTGTGCTTGCTGCAAATTGCAGAGCGATGACTTGGTTCGAGGAGAAGCGAACCGGACTGAGCGATAAAGCTCCGACTCCGGAACCGAGACTGGAGAAACCATGATCAGAGTAATCACAATTACGCACCAGTGCGGAAGTGGCGGAACACAACTGGCTTCCTTAATTGCGCGGAAGTTTGGGTGGGAACTCCTTGACCATCACTTGGTAGACCGCATCGCCCGTATCGCCGACCTGGACGTCGCAAAGGCCGCTCAGTTCGACGAGCAGGCGGCCCGCTGGTGGTGCGGTCTGCGACCTCCAAGGATTAACTTAGCAGACTGTTGCCCCTACGTATCCCCTCGCTGGTTGGACGCGGTTGACGAGGACTCTGCCCACGCTCTCGCCACGCAACTGATCCAGGCAGCGGCGCATTCTGGAGAGTGTGTAGTCGTCGGACGCGGCGCTCAATGCTTCCTTCAGGGCCGAAGCGACGTCTTCAATGTTCTTGTCTATGCACCGATCGATAAACGAGTCCGGGCCTTGCAAGCTAGCTGGCCTGAACACCGAGACGTTCAAGCCCTGCTCACGCAGATGGATTCACAACGAGCCGAATATATTCGCCAACACTACGGGAGAGATTGGCTTGATCCGATGCTCTACGATCTTTGCGTCAGCACTTCGATCGGCCTTGATCGTGCCACCACGCTGATCAACGACGCAGTGGTGTTTCCGGATACAAACTGGACGCCGACAGCAGACGAAGAGGTGTCGCTATGTCCATCACTGGATCAGCTCTAGATCTGCGCTTAAAGTCTGTGTTGATGGCAACGGATCTGTCGCCCGCTTCTGTGAAACCCCTTCATCACGCATTGGCCATTGCCCGCTATTACGGAGCGAAGCTTTACGTTGCGCATGTCGTTTCGCCGATCCCTTATTTAATGGCTGGAGCGGAAGCCCTCCAGCTCGGCTGTGAGGGAGCCTCCCAGGACATGCAACAGCTCCTGCGTGACTTGTTGCACGATGGGTCGCTGAACGGCTTAGATCATGAATTCATCATCCGCCACGGAAGCGTCTGGGAGGAACTGCAAGCAATAATCTTCCAAAAACAAGTCGACCTGGTCGTGGTCGGAACGCACGGTCGCCGCGGCATTGAAAAAGTACTCTTGGGCTCCGTTGCCGAGCAAGTCTTTCGAGACGCGACCTGTCCTGTCCTAACCGTCGGCCCGTACTCATACCGGGAGAGCCATGTTGACTTGACGGGCGAAATTCGGACGTATCTGTTTGCGACAGACTTCGGTGAAACTTCTCTTCGCGCCCTGCCACAGGCCGTGTCACTCGCTAGTCAAACTAACGCAGGACTGATCCTGCTGCATGTCGTTCCAGCGGCTCCTGTACCGCAAATCCCCGGCTGGTACAGCGCGTCCGAAATCATGTTAATGCGAGAGAATGCGCGGCAGGCTTGCATGCGGCGGCTCGAGCAGTTGATGCCTCGTGAGGAAGAGACGCCAATTGAAAGTGCGTTTGTCGTCCAGTTCGGAATACCAAGTGAAAAGATTTTGCAGGTGGCTTTGGACAAGGGTGTAGACCTGATCATCCTGGGCTTACGTCGCGCGTCTCTAGCGGGCACAATTTCGCACATGCCCTGGGCCACAGCCTATGAGGTCGTGTGCGGCGCCGGATGCCCCGTGCTAACCGTCAGGCAGTGACCCAAACAGGCGTGTTTCAACAATCCAGACCGTTCAGAATTTCCCAGCTTGATCAAAGTCTCGGTGATGCCACAGCCGACGCCTGGGCGGATATCAAAACGCTTTCATTTCGTGAACAGTGAACCGGAGACCCACGAACTCTGAGCGGCTGATGTCTCACCTGACAGTTCGGAGTCGATTAAGAAGCGAACTTGGCCCCACACGCGAGGGTCATTCTCGATTTCATGGTGAGGCTTGGTGAGAACTCGGACGAGCCGCGGATAGTTGTCACAGTTGATATCATGACCGTTATAGGTCATACGGAAATTTCCGAGGATTTTCGTCTGGTCTGAATCAACCGCGCGGATTGTCGACCGCCCATGGAGCCATCCCTGCGCCTGATAAAAGTTAATCGCGCGAGCAACGTTGGCCGGAATGCGAGAATCGGATTGCCAAACCTTGGTAACGCTATCCACTTGATTTCATAACAATCACCTCGACACCACGAGCGGAAGGGTACCGTTCGCGAAGGAGCGCGGCAAATTGCACTTCTGGCCGCCTCGGATCGTCGCGCCTAACGAAACCACCCACGAATCCAATCACAATCGTGCTGCGAACAGCGACCTCGTCTATTGCAGTGTCCGTTCGCGGACAGACGAGTCGCAAAGCATCTTTTGCAGGTGACTGCCTATCTGGTTCGTTACATGTGGAGCGGGCCGCACCTCCGCGGCAGTCTATAGCCTGCTGGGGCAGCGAACTCTCCTGAGCTTTAGTTGTGGCCGAGTGTGTCGCACACATCGCGAGCAAAACGAAGAACATTGTGTTCAGTGCTTTATCTCCAGCTGATGTCATGGTGACGCCCCCCGCGATTCAGTTGCAAAGCCGGCAACTTCTTGGTCGCATTCAGCCTTTTTGTGATGCGACCACCGAGGACTCGGCAGTGATCTTCACCGGTGACCGCATTGCCGCGTTTCGGCCAAAGCTGAAAGCGTCCTACAGTCATCGAACCGCACTTCTATTGCCAGATTTGAGGTCGTGCAACGACTGCTTTCGCAAGGGAATGAAGCTCTCCGATGCTTATATGTCCAGACCAGATTAGGGCAGTGCCCTAGAAAGGGCACGTGCTCCCGCCGCGTAATTCGAAAACAGCCGGGTGCTCGGCTCCTCACCTCACGAAGACAGCATTGGGGTTCGCGGACTCACTCCTATCGCCCTGCCTGTCCTGATCAGCAGCTTTCACGTTGGCACCGGATTTGCACTATCCGTTGCGAGCAAGCGACCCCACACGTCGCCGGCGCGATCGAAAACAATGCTCCGGGGGTCTTGCATCCCTACGGAGATACAAGCTATGAACACTTTCTGTTCCGCAACGTTCGTTAGCCTCCTGCTACTGTTTCCGTCCCTTGCGGCTCACGCGCAATCCAATTTTGTTGACGTCAGTTCCAATGCCGCAGAACCGGCATCATCACGCCACCATCGACGCATCCCTACGGGGAATTTACGATCTACACGAGTGGAACGCTCGCCAATCCCCAAATCATGAGCGATCTCAAAGGTCAGCGACTGTTCTTTGCCGGTGTCCGCACGACTTCTCGGCTCTTCACCACCCCGCATCTATTCATTGGCGGCAATCTGGACGTCAAACCTCTTGTCATCCATTCGAGAACTTTGCCGAGTGGCCGCCAGTACACGTATGGTGGCGGCTTTTCTGTTGGGCTGCAATTTGCGCCTCGCGTCGCCTGGCATTGGCAACCGTTTTTCGACGTTGACGGAGGTTTTGTCTGTTTCCCTCACGATGTCCCGCTTCCCAATACTCGCCGGCTGAACATGACTCTCGATTTTGGTCCTGGTGTGATGGTCCCATTGCGAGGCAATAACGCAATGCGGACAGGAGTCTGGCTCTTTCATTTCTCCGATGGAAACACGGCCCCTCGAAACCCTGCTTTCGACGGAATTATGGTTTACGTCTCCTATACTTACCGCAACTTCGTGCCGCACTTCGCTCGCAAGCGGCCTTCTTAGTCCAGCTCCGCTTCGTGTCCGGAAAGTCTAGAGCTTCTCAAGATTGGAATCACTTACCCGATCCGAGCGATCGCCGAGTGCACTCGACACATGCACCAGACCATTCGCTGGGAGAGGAATCGTGTCAGCGAGATAGAGACAAGGCTATTGATTAAGGCCGGCTCTCTTAACTACGGGAAGCATAGAAACTGCGAAATGATCAATTATCAAGGCATGCCCGGGATGCCCGTCTCCGTTCACATGACACGGACGGCAGTTCGAGCAGTCCGGGCGATTTCCAGTTCCATCACGCGTTTTTCCCAACAGCTTAATTCTTCGTCGGCGAAAAGATCAGCGTGGTAGCGACGATAGCGCGGACCGTTGCCAGTGGACGGTTCGTAGATCTTCTCCCGTACCCATCGTTGTTCGGATACGATTGGCGATAGACAGTAGGCGCATTCGTGCGAGGTAAAAGCAGCGGCGACAAGCGCCCCATCCGCTGCCGGATCAATTGTTACGTTCGCCGGCGTGATAATGGTTGCCATATGGGGCCTCCTATCCTGTGGACTTGAGTTCCGCCCATACTCGGAGCAATCAGAGAACCAAACGTCGGAGGCATTCCCGGGAGCACATAAGTGCCTAACTGCTTTATGAGATAGCGGTGGGGAAGGGGTTCGGCAAAACCGGGATGCCAGCTTGTGGTGTCCGCTTGGTAGTACGCTGCCGATTTCCGGGCACTCACGCAAACCTATGGGAAGTGGACAACGCTTCGGTAACGACGCGACCAAGCGTAATGGCGACATTTCGAATCGTTCGTTCCTCAATTGGAGGCGGCCTTTCATCCTAAGCTGCGACGGTTGGCTGCTGGGGTGGGAGCTGCCACAATCCGTTGGTGTCAATCAACGCGTAGTCTTTCTTCTTCTCGATACCCAATCGCTTCATTTTGTTTTGCAGGGTTGTACGCTTCAGGCCCAACCACTCGGCAGCGCCACCACGCCCGAAATCTGACCTGTGGCATCCTTCAAAGCATCGATGATCGCCTGCGTTCCGCCTGTGCGAAGGTTGTGGCTGTAGGGTCAGCTTGCGTTTGAGCGCCCTTCAGTTGTGAGATAGGAACCTTTAACTCTTCACCTTGGGAGAGAATCACCGCGCGTTCGATGAACTTCTGTAACTCGCGGGAATTTGCTTTGCCACGGCCAGTTCGTTAGCGCGTCCATAGCCGTAGGATAAGGCGAAACTTCCCCTCGCCATGGACACGATGCTGTCCCGCTGACCGAAATCGCTGTAGTGCCCACATGCGGTCAACGCCACTCCCGACTGTGTCACACTCGCGCCATCTCCTCAAGGACTTGCGAAGATCGTGGCTTGGCACCCTCATTGCCCATAGACATGCGAGAGCACAACGGTGGTGCTGGGAGAGGTGTTATGTCGATGACTCTTATGTTCGTTCGCAAGTGGGTCCGGTGGTCTCGCGTACTGCGGTACGGCAAGGCATTCGGCTTCGTCGACTCCATGCGCTACGGCCTGTGGCTGGCGCGTAGTTGATGGGACACTCCGCCATGAATACAGCATGTTCTTCGAATCACAAACGGGCCTCGCAACTGATGCTTGCCGGCATACAGCGGAGCCTTTCGTTGCTCGAACTCGAGGCCTGGATGCCGAGCGAAATCGGGGCCATCTCGCCAACGGTGGAGCAGTTGATGCGAATCATAGAACCGTGGCGCTGCATCGAGGGCAACGAGTTCGCCGTCGAAATGGCCCTTCGGGAAGCTCTGAGCAATGCAGTCATCCACGGCAACGAACTGGACCCCGACAAGTTAGTTGAGGTTCGCTGCCGGTGCGAACGAGGAAAGGGAGTCTGGCTGATCGTTAAGGACCATGGAAATGGTTTTGACCCCACTGCCATTCCGGATCCTCTGGCGTCCCAGGGATTGGAGGCGGAACACGGCCGGGGCATCCACCTCATGAAGTTCGCGATGGATGAGGTCTCCTTTAAACGCAGCGGCACCGAGGTTCACATGCGGAAAGGACCGTCGTGCAAATCAAGAACAGACCCGCCGAACGACAAAGAAAGAGTCTCCCCCGATTCGGCGGACAGCATTGAGTGTGACGCTACCGCTGCGGTGCGCGAATGCTGATAAACGCCGCACAAAACGAGAAGCCAGACGAGAGGTGAGGTGCAACAAGATGGGTTCCTGCTTCGTCGACGAGATCAACAAACGAGACGTGACCACTGCCTCCGCCGGTGGTCCAGGTGCCGATGAGGTGCTTGTCGCTGCCGCCAAAGATGGAGACGAACAGGCATTCGAAGTCCTCATCAAGCGGCACCACCGAAGAATACTAGCCCTTGCGCTACGCTACGTACGAGTCCGTGAAGACGCCGAAGACATTGTCCAGCAGACCTTCCAAAAAGCGTTCGTCAACTTGCATCGGTTCGAAGGAAAATCCTCCTTCTCTACCTGGTTAACGCGTATCGCCATCAATGAAGCTTTGATGTTGCTGCGCCGCGGCCGTATGCTCCGTGAAGTATCGATCGACGAATCGAGCAACCGAGAAGAAACCTCACGCGATCTGGAATTATCTGATCTCAGTCCCGACCCCGAAGCCAGCTGTTTGCGGCGGGAGGCAGCACGAATTCTGTCGGCCGCGATGCACAAGTTGACGCCCCCGGTGCGGACAGTTATTGAGTTACGGGAGCTTGGGGAGCTATCTACACAGGAGACGGCTCTACGAATGGGTCTTTCGGTTGCCGCCGTCAAGGCACGGGTCTTCCATGGAAGAAGGGAGTTGCGCAAGACATTGGAGAGTCTTGAGTTCACTACAAAAGCGATCTTCAGCAATTAGCCAAAGTCCCCTACGCATGAGATCGGGAAGTAGCTCAGAATGAACGATCCCACGGACCTCGACGGGCGATCCGTTTCCTTGGTCGCCATGGATTGAAGTGAGATCTTCACCCTCCAGGCAACCGAGGAAGACGTATCGCCCTCCTCGGCCTCTTGAGTCTCGGGGAGCGCGTCGATTTACAGGAACCTACTCGGACGCGCAACCTCGCCCCGAATCCGCGCCTCCGTGAGATCCACATTTGCTGGAAAGCCCGCGCAGTAGCTGCTTTCAATTCCGTTCCAAGCGTCTTAGGCGAGACCAAGACGCAGACCAAGGAAAGCACAACGACGAGAACCTTGCTGGCATTAAGTCCTGAACTGCGACGAAGTGTCATCGTGGGAGATTTGATGAACCGAAATCGAGTATCGGTTCTGGCTATCGAAGCTGCGCTCCCGATTCTTTACGATCTGTTGTACAGGTTACTCAGGGCTGCGATGCCGACCGCCTCGGACGGTTCGTCGTCAACTTCGAAAAAACGAACTCTTGAAGGACACCCGTGAGAGACGTTTCACCAAGCCTAATCAGCGCCGATGAAACGACAAACCCGGATCCGCGGCGATCGTTCGCGGGAAGGTAGAGAGCCTGCATTCCTGCACCAGCAAAACTTCCAATCACATTCGAGTAGTTCGGCTGCCAGCGTCCATTGTCCCCTTTGCACATCACCGAACTCGCCAGAGCGTAGAGAATCCTCGATTTCGTACTGCCGGTTCCTTTGTAGAAGTACCGTGGATCCTGTTTGAGAAGCGAAGGCATTACCGCGCCACCGATAAATGTAGAAGTGAAAACATTGGCATAAGTGGCGCCATAGCGCTTTGCGTATCCTTCCGCTCCCTGTCCGTACGCTCCCCAACGATCTGCGGCCTGGTCAATCCCGGCCATAAACCCAACTCCGGCAAGCGCGACCGGGTCGCTAGCCGATTTCCAAGCAAGTTCGAATTTGTGCTTCGCCGAAAGAGGAGCTGCATTTCGCTCGTAGCTGACATAGAAATTCGGGACGATCCCGAGCACTCGCTGTTTCTCTTGCTCCTTGATTTGCACATCTGCCAGCTCTTGCTGCGTTAGCCTAACGACCACCTCGGTTACCTGCGTGGGAATGACCAACATGATCAGCGGCGTGACGAAAGGCTCCCCAGATTGCAGAGTCCCGGAGAACTCTTGCGGCGCGAGACCCTCGGATGAAACGGTGAGCTGGAATGCGCCTGGAGGGACATCGGTAAACGCGAACAGCCCATCCCCATTCGAAGTTGCCTCGAGCTCCGAAGATTGGCCTTCACGCTTAAGTGTCACTACGGCTCCGGCAATGTCGTTTCCGGATTGATCAATCACTTTGCCGCTTATGCTTCCCGTTTGTTGCTGAGTGTATTGCTGCCCACGGGCGGAAGCCTGTGTGTCCTGAGGGTCAGCTAGTGCACTCGTCGCTCTTTGGTCTAGCGGAGCCTGTTGAGACCAGCCGGCAAAGCTGCAAAGCAGTACTGCCAGGGCCAGCCAAAACGGCTTTCCGAGCACAAGAATCAAGCGTCTCATCGCAATTCCTTTCTAATCGGCAATGCTCCTACTGGAAATGCATTCGAGTGGCCATCGGATCCCCGGCTCGGGCTGTTCGCTCAAGTGCATCTCCGCGAGAAACATAAGGAGGACTCAGCAGATCCTTTCGCATCACGAAAGAGCCAGATTCCGGGCATGCTGCCTGCATTCGGGCACTCGAATCCCCGCACAAGTGCAGGAAGCTCCTGTTTTCTCGTTGTTCGCGAATGGCACCCCGCTTGCGGTAAATACTACTGAGCAAGATCCGCACGGCCTGGTTCCAAACCGACCGTGAGGGTGCTTTCGGAAGAATCGCGATCTGCCTCACGCAGAGTGGAAATGTAAGGAGCCCTAAAAAATGACGTCGAGAGTACTAATTGAAGAACCCGCACCGCGGTCGCTGAGTGCATATGGGAAAGCGCGCTCCACGGTGCAAGGAACACCGTTGACCTCTGAGGAACTGAGGAAGACCCACGCATACTGGCGGGCGTGCAATTATTTGGCGCTCGGGATGATCTATCTCCAGGCGAATCCGTTGCTAAAAGAGCCGTTGAAGCCCGAGCACATCAAGAACCGCCTGCTCGGACATTGGGGCTCGAGCCCCGGGCTAGCTTTCATCTATATCCACCTAAACCGCCTGATCAAGAAGTTCGATCTCGACATGATCTTCATGGCTGGCCCTGGACACGGCGCGCCAGGGGTTCTAGGGCCGGGGTATCTGGAGGGTACGTACTCCGAAATTTATCCGGAAAAAAGCGAGGACGAAGTTGGCCTGCACGAGTTCTTCAAGCAGTTTTCCTTCCCCGGCGGCATCGGCAGCCACTGCACGCCGGAAACTCCCGGTTCGATTCACGAAGGAGGCGAACTGGGATACGTGCTTTCGCATGCCTGCGGCGCAGCGTTCGACAATCCAGAGCTGATCGTCGCCGCGGTAGTAGGCGACGGCGAATCCGAAACCGGGCCGCTGGCCACTTCCTGGCACATCAGCAAGTTCCTGAACCCCATTCGCGATGGAGCGGTACTGCCGATCCTGCATTTGAACGGCTACAAGATTAACAATCCCACGCTGCTGGCGCGCATCACCCATGAAGAGCTGGAGAACCTGTTGCGCGGCTACGGATGGACGCCCTACTTCGTGGAAGGCTCGGATCCGGACAGCATGCACCAGGCCATGGCGGCGACAGTGGAACATTGCGTCCGCGAGATCCAGAAGCATCAGCAGGAATGCCGCGCGACCGGCGTCGCTAAGCGACCGCGCTGGCCGATGATCGTGTTGCGCTCTCCGAAAGGCTGGGGCGCACCGCAAGAAGTGGGCGGTCACCGGCTCGAAGGCTTTTGGCGTGCGCACCAGGTGCCCTTGACCGACGTCAAGAAAAACCCCGAACAATTGCGCATCCTCGAGAAGTGGATGCGCGACCAAAAGCCCGAAGAGTTGTTTGACGAGAATGGCAAGCTGATTCCGGAGCTCAAAGAGCTCGCGCCCACGGGGAACCGCCGGATGAGCGCCAACCCGCATGCCAATGGCGGAGTCCTCAAAAAGGCGCTGCGCTTGCCTGACTTCTGCGATTACGCCCTGAAGGTGGATCAGCCGGGAAGCATCGAAGCCGAGAATGTCCCGCCCCTGGGGAACTTCCTGCGCGACGTGATGAAGTCGAACATGACCAACTTCCGCGTGTTCGGCCCGGACGAAACCACCTCGAACAAACTGCAAGCAGTCTACCAAGCCGCCAAGAAATTCTGGATCGCCGAATACTTCCCCGAAGACCAGGATGGCAGCGAACTGGCGACGGACGGACGGGTCATCGAGATGCTCAGCGAGCACACCATGGAAGGCATGCTCGAGGGCTATCTGCTCACCGGGCGCAATGGCTTCTTCTCCTCCTACGAAGCCTTTGTCCATGTCATCGATTCCATGTTCAACCAGCACGCCAAGTGGCTGTCCATCTGCAACCATCTGTCCTGGCGTCAGAAGATCGCCTCGCTGAACCTGCTGATCACTTCGACGGTTTGGCGGCAGGACCACAACGGTTTCACGCACCAGGATCCCGGGTTCCTGGACGTGGTGCTGAACAAGAGCGCCGCGGTCACGCGCATTTACCTCCCGCCCGACGTCAACTGCCTGCTGTCGGTGGCCAATCACTGTCTGCGGAGCGAGAACTACATCAACGTGATCGTTTCCGACAAGCAGCTGCATCTTCAGTACCTGAACATGGATGCTGCGATTGACGCACTGCACCAAGGGCATCGGCATCTGGGACTGGGCCAGCAACGACCAGGGTGGCGAGCCGGACCTGGTCATGGCTTCCGCCGGAGATATCCCGACGCAGGAAGCCTTGGCTGCAACGGTGCTGCTGCGGCAGGAATTTCCTGATATCAAGATCCGTTTCATTAACGTTGTCGATCTTTTCAAGCTGCAACCGAGCACGGAGCATCCGCACGGTTTGACCGACGCGGACTTCAACTCTCTCTTCACCTGCGATAAACCGATCATTTTCAATTTCCACGGATATCCCGTGGCTGATTCACCGCCTGGCCTATCGCCGGCTAACGAACAAGAACTATACACGTGCGCGGGTACAAGGAGAAGGGCAACATCAACACACCAATGGAGCTGGCGATCAACAACGAGACCGATCGCTTCAGCCTGGCCATTGACGCCATCGACCGCGTCCCGCGATTGCAGAACATCGGTGGCCATGCCAAGGAGAAATTTCGCAACGCCCAGATCGCTTGCCGGGCCTACGCCTACAAGCATGGCATCGACAGCCCCGAGATTACCGGATGGCGCTGGCCCCAACGGTCAGCCTGACCGGATCGAATGTAAGGGATGGCTGCGCACGAGCGAACCGGCCACCTTGGATTTGTTTGGTGCAGAGTGGACCGCCGGAGAGAGGCGGCGAAAGGATTCTGATTCTCAATGAGTATAGCAACTGTTTCCCCCAGTTCTCCCGTGCTGCAAACAATGGATCTGACCTGTGTCAACACCATTCGTACACTCTCCATGGATGGGGTCCAGGCAGCTAATTCGGGGCATCCCGGGACTCCCATGGCCTTGGCGCCGGTGGCTTACTGTCTCTGGCAGCAGTTCCTTCGCTTCGATCCGCAAGATCCCGTGTGGCCGAACCGTGACCGCTTCGTGCTGTCGATCGGGCACGCGTCCATGTTGCTCTATTCTCTGCTGCACTTGACCGAAGTCCGCGCTGTGAGCAAAGACTACGAAACTCTCGGTGAAGTATCAGTTCCACTGGATGCCATCAAAGCGTTTCGGCAATTGGATAGCCGCTGCCCGGGACATCCGGAGTACCGCTGGACTTCGGGAGTGGAAACCACCACAGGGCCGCTCGGCCAAGGCGTCGCCACCAGCGTGGGCATTGCGATAGCCAGGCAATGGCTGGCCGCGCGTTACAACCGCCCAGGCTTCGAGGATCTTTTCGACTTCAACGTTTACGCGCTTTGCGGAGATGGATGCATGATGGAAGGCATCTCAAGCGAAGCTGCCTCTCTTGCTGGACACCTGCGACTTTCGAATCTCTGCTGGATCTACGACAACAACCACATCACGATCGAAGGCAACACTTCCCTGGCGTTTACGGAAGACGTGGCCACGCGTTTTATCGGTTACGGCTGGAACGTGACGCGGGTTGGAGACGCAAACGACCTCGACATGTTGGCCCGTGCGTTCCGCACTTTTCATAACACCAAGGATCGCCCCACACTCATCATCGTGGACAGCCACATCGGATACGGCGCGCCCCATAAGCAAGATACTAGTGGTGCTCACGGGGAACCCCTCGGCGAGGAGGAAGTCCGGCTCGCGAAGCGAAACTACGGCTGGCCGGAAGACAAGAAATTCTTTGTGCCGGAAGGCGTCTACGACCATTTCCGTCAAGGCATCGGAAAGCGCGGCAAGCAGTTACGCGATGCGTGGTTCGCGCGAATCGGGGAGTATCGCAAGCAGTATCCCGAGCTCGCCGAAGAACTATTCCGCATGCAGCACCGCCAACTCCCGGAGGGTTGGGACCGCGAATTGCCCGAATTTCCTGCGGACCCGAAAGGACTGGCGACTCGCGAGTCCTCGGCTAAAGTGCTGAACGCGGCCGCCAAGAACATTCCCTGGTTGATCGGAGGATCCGCAGATCTCGCACCCTCCACCAAGACTCGTATCACGCAGGAGGGCGCCGGCGATTTCTCGGCGGAGAACTATGCCGGACGCAATTTTCACTTCGGCATCCGTGAACACGCCATGGGCGCCATACTAAATGGACTGAGCCTGGTGAAAGTCAGGCCCTTCGGCTCGGGATTTTTCATTTTCGTCGATTACATGCGGGGCTCCATGCGCTTGAGCGCCTTGATGGAGCTCCCCGTGATTTATGTGTTCACTCACGACTCCATTGGAGTTGGCGAGGACGGCCCCACGCACCAGCCCATCGAACAGCTTGCCCATATGCGGTCCATGCCTGGCCTGATTGTGATCCGGCCCGCGGACGCGAACGAGGTGAGAGAGGCCTGGAAGGTCATTCTACAACTGCATCACGAGCCGGCGGTGTTGGTGCTCACTCGCCAAGCCGTACCGACAATCGACCGGACGAAGTACGCCCCGGCCTCGGGCCTGGCCCGCGGGGCCTACATTCTCGCGGATGCCCCGGGCGGCAACCCTGAGGTCATCCTCATCGCCACCGGCAGCGAGGTGGCTCTCTGCCTGGAAGCCTACGAGCAATTAAGCAAGGAGGGCGTGCGGGCACGCGTGGTCAGTATGCCGTCGTGGGAATTGTTTGACGATCAGGACAGGAATTACCGGGAATCTGTTCTGCCCCCGCACGTGAAGGCACGGGTGTCGGTGGAGGAGGCATCCGATTTTGGCTGGAGCAAATACACCGGCTCCGAGGGGCACAACGTCTGTATCGAAAGCTTTGGAGCCTCGGCACCCCTTAAGCAGTTGTTGAAGAAGTTCGGTTTTAGCGCGGAAAGAATTATAGCTGCGGCGAAGAGCCAGATTGCTCAACAGCGAGCTCAGAGCTGAACAAGAGCACCACATGAAAGTGGGCATAGGCGCAGATCACGGCGGATTCGAAATGAAGCAGCAACTCGCCAAGTTGCTTGCGAAAGGTAAATCCAAAGTTTCAGATCTGAACGATAGGAGAGAACAATGACATTGTTAGAATCCCTGAAGAAATACACGACCGTTGTAGCGGATACCGGTGATATTGAGGCCATTGCCCGGCATCGGCCGCAGGACGCTACCACCAATCCTTCGCTTCTCTTTCACGCCGCCCAGATGCCGGTCTACAGGCACCTGGTGGAAGAGGCTGCCGAGCTTGCCCTCAAGAGCGGCGGCCGCCATGAAGAGATGGCGGAAGAGTTCATTGATCGTCTTTTTGTCTTGTTCGGATGTGAAATTCTCAAAGTGGTGCCCGGCCGTGTCTCCACGGAGGTCGCCGCGAGCTTGAGCTTCGATACTACGGCGACGATCGCCAAGGCGCGAAAGCTAATCTCGCTGTATGAGAAAAATGGCGTGGCGCGCGAACGCATCCTGATCAAGATCGCCAGCACGTGGGAGGGCATCCGGGCAGCCGAACTTCTTGAGAAGGAAGGCATCCACTGCAATCTCACACTTCTGTTCAGTTTTGCTCAAGCGGTCGCGTGTGCCGAAGCTGGAGTAACCTTGATTTCGCCTTTCGTTGGCCGCATTTACGACTGGTACAAGAAAGAGCGCGGAGGGGCGGAGATTCCAGCGCACCAAGATCCCGGCGTTGCGTCCGTCACTCGCATCTACAATTACTACAAGAAATTCGGTTACAAGACCCAGGTGATGGGGGCAAGTTTCCGGAATGTGAATCAGATCGTCCGCCTGGCCGGATCCGATTTGCTCACCATCAGTCCAGACCTTCTTGACCAGTTGGAGCAGGCCGAGGGCACTTTGGAGCGTAAACTCGACCCAGCAAAAGCGCAGGCGAGCAAGGAAGAACGCATTCACCTGGACGAGAAGACCTTCCGCTGGATGCACAACGAGGACGCCATGGCGACGGAAAAACTTGCCGAGGGCATCCGCAAGTTCAACAGCGACGCCCGCCACCTGGAAGACTACGCGCTCTCCAAGGTGACCCAAACAGTGGCGTGAGAACTGGTCGAAGTTAAGTTAGGCGTTTGGCGGTGCGCGAAATCTCTCACCTGGACGGGACGATCTTGGGCACAACCAACCGAGGCAATCCGTTCTGCCGCCCTACGAAACAGCCGGATGGCACCATCAAAGAACTCGATCGTTCCGACGCGCTTATCGCCGTCGGAGGGGACGGCTGCCTTAGCATCGCACGCAAGCTGCAAGACAAGAGCCTGCGCGTTATCGGTGTGCCGAAAACTATCGACAACGATCTTGAATCGACGGTTCTTAGATTCGGATTCAATACTGCCGTTTCATTTGCCACGGAGTGTATCGACCGACTCCACAACACGGCTTTGTCTCATCAGCGAGTCATCGTGAGTTCTGGTGGTCTAGGGAATACTTAATGTGCTCGCCATGGTATATCCAACGAGCGTTTACCTGCGGACGGATAGCGCCGAAGATCAGATGTTCGCCGCGTTTGTACTGGTTGGGCTTGGGTTGTTCCTGGCAATCATCGATGGAAATGCTGAGCTGATCGAGAAATAAGCTCACAACCCGTCTTTCAACGCGTTGCCCGTCTCCTCATTGGAAGTCTGACGGTACAGCGCGCTTCAGGGACGGTATCCGTGCTTGAGGGCAGCGACCAAGCACCTCGCGCAATTTTCTTTTGCCATGGAACAACCGGCTTTTCGCCGCGAAAACCGAGATTCCTAAGATCTGAGCTGTCTCCCTGGTCGATCGCTCTTCAAGTTCGCGCAGCTGCACGGCTATTCGAACTCCTGGAGTCAACTCGTCCAACGCCAAGGACAAGATGCACTTGCGTTCTTGTTCCAGATAGTTTGCTTCCGGACCAGAACCTGAGCGATTTCCAGCCAGTTTCCTCCTCCATTGCAGTTGCTTGTTTCTTCGACAGACACCTCCCGCCAGCGACGCCGCCGCCGAAGCAAGATCAGAGCTTCATTAATGGCGATCCGGGTCAATTAAGTGGAAAAACAAGATTCCCCTTTGAACTCCTGCAGGTGGGCAAACGCCTTTTGGAAACTTTGCTGCTTGACATCCTCGGCGTCCTCCACATTCTGAGTGATGCGCAGCGCAAGAAGAAAAACCCTACGTTCGTAACGTTCGACCAGGAGCTCGAACGAGCCAGCATGCCCGCTTTTGGCGGCGGCGATCACACTGGCCTCATCCTCCTCTACACGACGACCAGCGAAGCCGTCCCCTTCATCTCTCCGGACCATCTTGTCCGGAAATCGCCCTGCCATAGGTTCGTCCTTTCGAAGCCCGATCCGTTTAGTCTTACTTCAACACACCGACCAGAGTAACCATCCCGCTGATTACCAAATGAAGACGGTCTGATTGTCGGACCTGCGACGATGCATATCTCACCTATTACTTCTTCCGCGACTCATGCCCTCATTGATGAGGTGTGTCGGTGCCTTTCTCTATCGTTTCGAGAAGTTCCAGTGTCTCCGCCAGATCAGAACGCCACACACTTAACTGGAATACCAGTAATTCCGGTTGCTTGCGGTGCACTTTGGAAATGAAGCCGAGGGCGTCAGAATCTTCAATTTCCTCCGCAATTAACACCGCACTAAAATACCCAGTCGTCGATCATATCGAGTGCTTCGCTGGGCTTTGCGACGCACGTTACATCATACCCGCACCGCGCAAGCAGGGCCATCATCGGTCCAGAAGCACCAGAAGCACCGGCCGGGCTAACATAAAGGACTTTCATGTTATTCCCTTGCGTGGCGGGTTGCCATTGTTGCTGCACCACTCACGACACGTGACCTCCGCGTCGAAGGTCAAGCCTTGCCATTCCGAGTCACTTCCCACTCCGCCGGGACCCAATCATCAAAATCGCGCCCATCTTCCCTTCCGCGCTGTTCCCACAGCTCATAGGCTCTCTGGCGGATAAGCTCTTGCAACTGCACCGGCGACCGCGGCGGCTGCGCAGATATCGGAAGGGCTGGATCGGGATTCTTCATAGCAGCATTCCTCCTCTAGGTGCCCCCGCTCCTACACTTCAACGTGACTTCAACCGGGGGCAACAAATATTGACCCCTTATACGGGTGCAACTGCTGTGCCATCTAAACGGTCATCTATTTGTCGAGTGGGAAAGGCTTTCTTGCTGAAGGCTGCCTCGGACCCACCAACGCGTGACCGGCGGGCGACAGCCCGCCCGCATTCGGGCATCAGCAGCACAGCAGCGAGGCCATCAATTCAAAACAGGTGAGAAATTTCCATTCAACTGCTCCAGATTCAGTACCAACGACCCGTCCGGGCCGCAACCTTCGCACCCGTTGCTGAGGCACCCGCCAATACAGCCGGAATCCCCGATCTCGAAAGCGAAACGGAGTGACGGACCACCTCGACTTCAGGTAAGAATTCCAGGTCCTCCATTCAGCAACCTCCGGGTACCCGCTATCGCCCATCGATCATCCCCTGGACGTGGGCTTTTCGCGATCGCACCTACCTGCCGATTGCATACCGATCCAAATTTGGCAGCTGACTTTGCCCTTTCACTGATGCGAAGTGTGACTGAAGTGTGACTATGGTCTCCAAGGGAAAAAAATGCTTCGAACGCTGCCCGAGAGTGAGGCAGTCTCTGGTTTGCATGTTGGGAGAAGGCTTGTAGGTAGCTGGACACTCGATTTGAAGCCTTCCGTCGAAAGGAATGTTGTTCGGTTCGGGTCTGGTGCTGTGCACGGTCGGCGGGCGGAGGGCCACCGGCACCTCCTTTGAGCGTTAAATGAAACCGCTCACAGACATCAGCACACAGATGTCTCTACCACGAGCTACGATTGCAAAGTGCACACCAAAATCAGCATCTGGCGGCCTGCTGGATCGATCGGACTGAGTTCCAACGACTCAGCATCGTGCCTACTAGGCTAGGCATCTGGCGTCCCCTCCGGGTGCAGCGCTCTTACAGGGGCCATAAACATGTCCCGGATCAATTCATTCTCATTCCGAGCTAGGTTGATCAGGACTTTCCAGGACTTTCTGCTGTTGCTTCGTTGTACAAATGGGCAGGAACTGCCCGCATTCGGGCACTCGAACACCCGCACAGTGCAGGAAGCTCCTGTTTTCTCATTGGTTCGCCAATGGCACCCTGCTTGCGTAAATACCACTGAGCAAAGATCCGCAGCCCCGAGATTACCGGATGGAGATCGTCACTACAGCCGGCCACCTCGCTGCTTCTGTGGAAGGCTGGCAGCAACTATCCGCAAGCGCAGCGGCGACGTTCGAATTGGGCCGTGAACGGATAGCGACAAGATTTGCTACTTCTAACTTAAGAATTTCTGAATCGAAGGATTATCCATGAGCACAAAACGTGTTACAGCGCGGAAGCGTTCGAGTCCCTCCGAGAACGCCAGAAGAATGGCGCGTTTCGGAACTTCTCAAACAGTACGGGTGCGGCCCGATTGCATTTGTCGGCTCGGAAAACGCATTTTATGAACGGCACTTGGTTTTCGACCGTGTCATCGACCCGCAGGTCGCGACTGCGCGAGAGCGTTTCGAGGCATTTTCACATTCGATTCGAGACGTCCTCGCCCAACGCTGGGTGCTGACCAGGAGCACGTATAACAAGCCAATCGCCAAACGCGTTTATTACCTTTCCATGGAATTTCTGATCGGCCGCTCGCTGACGAACAACATAACCAACCTTCTCCTTAGCCCGCTGGTTCAATACGCGGTAAAGGAGAAAGGACTCGATTGGCTTAAGCTGATTGAAGCAGGAACCCGATGCGGGCCTCGGCAACGGAGGTCTCGGCCGGCTCGCGGCTTGTTTTCTGGACTCGATGGCAAGCGATGCGACTTGCCGGCCACGGGCTATGGTCTACGCTATGAGTACGGCATGTTTAAGCAATCCATTGTCGATGGATGGCAAAAGGAACATCCCGACAATTGGATCCGCATGGGCGATCCCTGGGAGGTCGCGCGACCTGCCGAGATGGTGGAAGTGAAGTTGGGTTGCTCATTTAAGCTGATCGGGGGCAGCTTTCAGCTTCTCCCTGGACGACCATCAACCCTGATTCGGCATTCCGTTTGATCGACCAGTAGTAGGCTACGGCGGAAAAACCATTAATACCCTACGGCTGTGGGCCGCAGCGGCACCGGACTACTTCGATATTCCAGGAATTTGGGGCCGGTGATTTCGTCGGCGCGCTGGCCGAGAGTCTTGAGGCGGAGTCGCTCACACGTGTGCTCTATCCCGACGATTCAACGACTATTGGGCAAGGACTGCGATTCGTCCAGGAATATTTTCTGGTGGCCTGCTCACTCGCTGATATCGTCCGGCGGTTTCGACGGTTCAATAAAGATTGGGAGCAACTGCCCGAGAAGGCGGCAATCCAGCTCAATGACACGCATCCGTCGTTGGCCGTCGCCGAGTTGATGCGAATTTTGTTGGATGACGCCCAGCTGGGATGGGAACGGGCGTGGGATTTGACGAAGAAGACCCTCGCTTACACAAATCACACGCTATTGCCTGAAGCGCTTGAGAAGTGGCCTGTCGAGTTGTTCGAGATGTTTATTCCCCGCCATTTGGAGATCATCTACGAGATCAACCGGCGCCTTCTCGACGAGGTTCGACTTCGCTTCCCCGGCGATGACGGTCGCACGGCTCGCATCAGCCTTGTCGAAGAGGGCGGCCCACGCAAAATCCGCATGGCCCATCTGGCAATTGTTGGCTCGCACAGTACGAATGGCGTCGCCGCAATCCACTCCAAACTCTTGCGCACGACCACCGTTAAGGATCTGGCGGAGATGTACCCGGATCGCTTCAGCAATAAGACCAACGGGGTGACGCCAAGGCGATGGCTGCTGCAAGCCAATCCCAAGCTATCCAGCGCGATTTCGGATGGCATCGGCGAGCGATGGATTACCGACCTGAGCGAGCTAAAAGCGTTGAGACCACTTGCCGAGGACGTTAGTTTTCGTGACGTGTTTCTCGCGTCAAAGCGGGAAGCGAAAGTGCGGTTTGCCAATTGGCTGAAGTCCGCGTCAGGACAGGACATCGATCCAGATACGGTTTTCGATTGCCAGATCAAACGCATCCATGAGTACAAGCGACAACTGCTGAACGCGTTGCGTATCATAGTGGTCTATAACAGGCTGCGCGCGAATCCCAATCTCGAAGTTGTACCGCGCACCTTTTTCTTTGCGGGGAAGGCAGCACCCGCCTATCGTCTCGCCAAGCTGATCATCAAGTTCATCAATAATCTCGCGGGGACGATTGATGGCGACCCTGCGGCACGCGGGAAAATCAAAGTTGTTTTCCTGCCCGAGTACAACGTCTCGCTTGCCGAACGGTTGATTCCCGCGAGCGATGTTTCGAACCAAATCTCAACGGCCGGATTTGAAGCGAGCGGAACGAGCAATATGAAGTTCATGATGAATGGAGCCCTGACGGTAGGGACCCGTGATGGCGCGACGATCGAAATGGCCGAGGAAGCCGGTGAAGAGAATTTCTTCCTGTTCGGCCTCACCGCAGAGCAAGTGGAGAACAGCCGCAGCTGGTACAACCCGTATTGGCACTATGATAATGAGCCGGAGACACGAGCAGCGCTCGATCTCATTTTCTCCGATTATTTCAGCCGAAATGAACCGGGAATTTTCAGTCCGTTACGCGACACACTTCTGAACGGCGATTACTACATGCACTTGGCAGACCTCACCTCGTATTGCCGGGCACACGAAGCCGCCGGCGCGTTATATGCAAATCCCGGTGAGTGGGCACGCAAAGCTATACTTAACGTAGCCAGCTCTGGAAAATTCTCAAGCGACCGCACCATTGCCGAATATGCTCGCGACATCTGGAAGGCAGAACCATGCCCGATACCGTAGTGAACAACGCATTGCGTTCGTCGGGCAGCGGGTCGGCAATGAGCGCCGGTTCCGAGGCGGGAATGCTTCCGCCGTTTCCCTGTGAATACCGCAGTTCCGGCATGCTGCTGCATGTTACGTCACTGCCATCACCATATGGGATCGGTGATCTCGGGCCATCTGCGTTTTCCTGGGTCGACCGCCTCTACCACTCTGGACAAGGGTGGTGGCAGGCCTTGCCGCTTGGGCCCACGGGTTATGGAAATTCACCATACCAGTCACAGTCTTCGTTTGCGGGCAATGGTCTGCTCATAAGCCCCGAGGCCTTGATTTCAGACGGCCTGCTCAACATGAGTGACTGTGCATCACAATTTCCTTCAGATCTGGTCGACTACGATTCCGTTATCCCTTTCAAAGAGAAGCTGCTCGAAAAGGCATGGACGAGATTCATTTCCGGTGAGCGCAGCGATCTCCGCCCTGCTTATGAGGAATTCTGCGCAACACAGGAAACCTGGCTGGAAGACTATGCGCTTTTTCGGGCGCTAAAGAACAAGTTTGACGGTTTCTATTACCTCGAGTGGCCGGAGGATTTGATCCAGCGAAAGCCTGCTGCCTTAGCCAAGGCGCGACGGGAGTTGGCCAGGGAAATCGATCGCTTTCGCTTCGAACAATTTCTGCTGCTGCGCCAAGCCGATCAGCTGAAGGAATACGCCCATGCCAAGGGCGTCACTTTAATTGGCGACCTTCCATTCTTTGTTTCACCCGATTCCAGCGACGTGTGGGCGAATCCAGAATTATTCCTCCTGGATGAGCGGCGGCGGCCGCGTTTCGTCGCTGGAGTTCCGCCCGATTACTTCAGCGCCGAGGGACAGCTATGGGGTAATCCGGTCTACAACTGGGATGCGCTTCAGGCCACAGGTTATCAGTGGTGGATCGACAGGATTCGCACTCTGCTGGGTCACGTAGACGCAATTCGCCTGGATCACTTCCGGGGTTTTGCGGCTGCGTGGCATCTGCCAGCCGGCGCCAAGACAGCGCAGTCCGGCGAGTGGGTGCCGGGCCAAGGAGCCAGATTCTTCCAGGCGGTCCGGAGAGACCTGGGACGGTTGCCATTTATCGCCGAGGACCTCGGGATCATCACCTCGGAGGTGGCGTTGCTGCGCGATCAATTTCAAGTGCCAGGCACACGAATCCTACAGTTCGCGTTCGATGGTCACGCTGATAATCCTTATCTTCCACACAATTTTATCAGCAACACGGTCGCGTACACGGGCACGCATGACAATCCGCCAACTCGGGAATGGTATGAACAACTGCCCGATTCCCAGAAGCAAACATTATGGGGCTACCTTAATCGCCGGCTCTTGAATAGCGCCCAAGCTGCACCAGCGCTGATCGAGCTGGCATGGGCCTCCGTTGCAGCTTTGACGGTTGCGCCGTTACAGGACGTTCTAGACCTCGGCGTTGGAAGTCGAATGAACGTACCAGGTCGTGCGGACGGAAATTGGCGCTGGCGCTTCACGGAGGAGATGTTGTCGACAACCGCTTTCGAATGGCTGTGCGAATTGACAGAGAGGTCGAAGCGTCGCGCGAACGTGGGTTTAGACGCTCAGCGGCTGAAGGCGGAAGGCGTCACTTTTTTGCGAACGAACGGCTCAACTCAAGGCTGAGAACTAGGTTACGAAGACGTGAGCAACCCGATTGATAAAACAGCTCCTGACAAGGACCACGCAATCGACGCGAACCGGTTCGGAGTCTCACCTCAAAAACGCCCCACATGGGCACAAACAGAAGGAACCCCGTTACCCCTGGGTGCCACGTGGCTAGAAGACGAGCAAGCGTTCAATTTTGCGGTGTATGCGGAGCATGCTTCGAGCGTCACCCTGTTGCTCTATTCGGCCGACGATTTGGTTCACCCGATCCTGACATTCCAGTTCGATTACATCCGCAACAAGTCAGGACGAATCTGGCACTGTAGGCTCCCGCTCCATCAAATCCGTGGTGCTCGCTATTACGCCTACTCGGTCTCAGGACAAGTCGATTCTGAGCTGCAGACCTTCGATCCCGAGAAGGTTTTGCTCGATCCGTATGCTAAATGTGTTTTCTTTCCACCCGAGTTTGACCGCAAGCCAGCAATTGCGCTCGGCCCCAACGCAGGAAAAGCGCCGGTAGGTGTGCTGACCGGGCACAGAGTCGCCTTCGATTGGTCAGGAGACGTTGCACCTCGCCCTGAGTCGGACGCGATCATTTACGAACTACATGTAAAGGGCTTCACGAGGAATCGGAATTCTGGTGTACATCCTTCGCGTGCCGGCACCTACTCCGGACTGGTGGAAAAGATCCCATATTTGAAGGAACTCGGGATCACGGTCGTCGAACTGATGCCGATATTTCAGCGCGACCCTCACGAGCACGACTATTGGGGCTACATGCCTTTGAATTTCTTTTCTCCGCATGCGCAGTACGCCTCCACTCGTGACGACGATGGGCAGCATCTTGAATTCAGAAACATGGTCAAGGCTCTCCACCAAGCAGGAATTGCCGTGGTTCTTGACGTTGTTTATAACCATACGTGTGAGGGCGACCATCGCGGCCCCGTCTACAGCTTCAAGGGTTTCGGCGCTGCAGGTTATTACATGCCGTCCTCCGACCCGACAGTTCCATACGCCAATTACTCGGGCACCGGCAATACATTGAATTTCAGCCAGGCGCACGTGCGGAAAATGGTCATGGACAGCCTGCGGTATTGGAAAAACGAAATGCGCATCGATGGATTCCGCTTCGACCTGGCATCGGTGTTTAGCCGTAACGGCGATGGATCACTCAATTGGGGAGATGCTCCAATTTTCAGCGAAATCGCTGGCGATCCGGAGTTAGGTCTATTGAAGTTGATCGCTGAACCCTGGGACACCGGCGCGTATCAACTGGGACGCGGATTCCCGGGGGCGACCTGGCTTCAATGGAACGCGCGATTTCGTGATGATGTCCGCCGCTTTGTCAAAGGCGATGCTGGAATGATGCCAGACCTGATGCGACGCATCTACGGCAGCGACGATTTATTCCCGGATAGCCGCGCCCATGCCTATCACCCCTACCAGACCGTGAACTATATCGATTCCCACGACGGTTTCACACTATACGATCTGGTTTCTTACAACCAGAAAAATAACTGGAACAACGGTCATAACAATCAGGACGGCATGGACGAGAATTTCAGTTGGAACTGCGGTCACGAAGGAGACGAGGGCGCGCCGGTGGCGGTTCTGGCACTTCGTCGGAAACAGGTTAAGAACTTCTGCTGTCTGCTTCTGCTGTCGAATGGCATCCCGATGTTTCGGGCTGGTGATGAGTTCCTGAATACGCAATTCGGAAACAACAATCCCTATAAGCAGGACAACGAAATCGGTTGGCTGGACTGGAGCCAGCTGCAGGCGAATCAAGACATTTTTCGTTTCTTCAAGAGGATGATTGCCTTCCGGAAGTTGCATCCTTCTCTCTGTCGCTGCAGGTTCTGGCGCGAGGACGTCTCTTGGTATGGCACTGGTCCTGCGGTCGATTTGTCTCCGGATTCGCGAAGCTTGGCGTTTTGTCTCAATGGCGCGTCACAGGGCGATGACGATATCTACGTGATGATCAATGCATATTGGCAAGAGTTGCAGTTCCAAATCCAAGAAGGTGCGCTCGAGGATTGGGTAAGAATTGTGGACACGGCTTTGCCGGCTCCCGATGATTTCTCGGAGTCCGGTTTGCCACTACAGCAGACAACATACCAAGTGGCCCCGCGATCCATCGTTGTGTTGCTTCGACCTAAAGCAAAAAGGGCCTTCCGTTGAGAGCTCGCTCACAGAGCAGAATCACTGAGAGGCGGCAAAGATAGCCCAAGTAAGGAGTCATACATGCCAAAGAAGCGCATAGGCGTACTCACCGGAGGCGGCGACGTGCCGGACTGAACTCCGTGATCAAATCGGTGGTTTACCGCGGGCAGAACTCGGATGCGAAGTGCTTGGTATCCGCCGGGTCTGGAAAGGATTGACGCACGTCGATCTGAACGATCCGGCCAGTAAGGAACATTAGGCGCCACGCGAGTGGAGATTACGGATGAACGGATGCAAAGCGGTTCTGTGGGACATGGATGGTACGTTAGTCAATTCAGAAGAACTACATTGGATTTCCTGGTGCAACACGATGGCAAAGGAAGGCATCGTCATCACGCGCGAGCAGTTTCTTTCGACCTTTGGCCAGCGTAACGATTCGATTATCCCCTCCTGGCTTGGCTTCACAGCGACTGGCGAACGAATCGAACGAATCGCGCGATCAAAGGAAAAGCTATATCGTCATTTGTTGCGCCGAGGCGGCATTGCACCCGAACCCGGGGTTGCAACTTGGTTGCACAGGCTCCACAAATATGGGTGGCGGCAAGCAATCGCCTCGGCAGCGCCGCGCGCCAACATTGATGCGGTGCTGGAGGCCCTGTCGGTGAAGCACATTTTTAAGGGCATCGTATCCGCTGAAGATGTGCACTGGGGCAAACCCGATCCAGAGGTATACCTGCTGGCCGCTTCCCGAGTCGACGTTCCTGCCGAGAGGTGTATTGTCGTGGAAGACGCCAGCGCCGGAATCGAGGGGGCGCGCCGCGCCGGCATGCGGAGCGTAGGGGTAAGCCACAAAGGCAAGGATCTTCACGCCGATGTGGTTGTGGAGTCTCTTGAGCAGTTGGAACCGGATGCTTTCGAACGTCTGTTGAGATGATCGAAAGCTGCGCAACCACGACGGGAAGTGCTGCAAGTATTTGTCTGGGACCTCCGCTGAGTGGCATCTCGAAGATATTCTGTTTTTCGCTCGCGGTGCTTGAGAGCGAAGGGAGAAAAAGGGAGTAGCGATAGAGAATGGACGGAGACGAAATTGGGCCAGGAGGGCAAACAACCGTTCAGAACTGACGTAAACAACATCCCTAGTTGTGGTCGACAATTGCATTGACGGTGAGCGCCGACTCGACTTGATAGGCAAACGCCACGGGGGGCAATTCTTCGTCTGATCGTACGGTGTGCTCGCAGGCGGCGAGGATCCAACGTTGTCCGAGCTCTTGCTCGCCAAGATAACTGTGCATGAAACCGATGTACCTCACGTGCCGCGTTGTAGACAGCTGCATAGACAACATTGGCGTTGTCGCCGATCAGAGTGTATCGACGGTCCGGACAGCGACGATTCGGTGGAGCTCCGAGTGTGTTTAATGGCGCTCGCCTGAGAATCGAGCTCGCTCACTTTGCGGCGTCCCCACCGCTCAGGACTACGGTCTTCATAACTCACTCTGCAGGCGAATTTGCGACGTCCTCACAATGATGGCTTGGTACGGCGGACGTGGACGATAGTCCGGCGTTTGTTCTTTTCGTATCTAGCGAGTGCCAACAGGTCAATAGTTTCTGCTCCAGAGGGTCACTGATCAGGGAGTCGGGCGCAATAAGTCCTACTCACGGTGATTTTCAGGTATCTATCGGTCAACGGTTATTGACCTCGTTGACCAGCAGCGGAAGCGCCTTCTGATCCGTGTCTGTGCTCGCCACCACTTCGGCATGCTTCAGGCTTGATTGGAATTTGCCTCTTCATGACGGCCCGCGGTGTGTGGACGCCCGCTCACCGCATGGCAGTCGCTAGATGATAAACACGAGCTTTCGAAACGCTGCTGGGACCGTCCCAGATCGGAGGTGTTTACTTCCCGGGTTCGGGAGGGAAGTTCTTCAGCAGTTTTTGTGCTCCCTTGTTGAGCCTTTCCTGGTTTTTCTCCTGTTTTTTGCTGGGTTCAATCGTATGTTGGGCAGCACCTATCCAGATGAGCTTCTTTGCAGCAGGGTCATACATGCCAAGGACGAAAGTCCCGATGTTGATAGTTGAAGTAGTCGCCGAGAATGAATCGAGGCCTCCGCCCCATGGGCCCCGGCCGCCCCAGCCGTTCGCGAGGCCGTTTATTTGCTTCTCCTGATCGATAGCGAGTTGATAGCCAAGGAGTAAATCGGATTTTTCGCCGTCAACCACCTTGGTTAGGCCCTTGGCGGCCATTTGGGAATCGACCGCTTGCTTGACCTGGGTGTCCAGGATCTGGTCGGGCTGGCCACGGCCCACTCGGGGTACGCCCTTTACCTCGTCGACCCATGCATAGGTGTGATATTTCGAGAAATCAGTTCCTGGCATATAGTTCGTTCTCACCTCCTGTCCGCGCGTCACAGAACACGCGACGAGCGCCAGGACCAATGCAGGACCCAACTTTGCCTTCCAGTTTCGAGATTTTTGCCACATCGTACTTCTCCTTTCAATAACTTGCGTTAGCCTTTTGTCAGCAATGCTCGATTGGCCAATGCATTTGAGTGGCCAGCGGGAGCCGCACCTCGAACTGTTCGCTCAAGTGGGTCTGCGTGACGAAGATAAGGAGAACTCGTCAGCTTTCCCCTCTTAATGCGAGAACCAGATGGCGGGCGTGCTGACGGCATGCGGTCAGACCAACGCTTGAGTCGGTCGAGTTGCAGAAATTTCCTGCCGCTTTGCTACCGGAATCGGCATGAGTAATTTACCAGTTCTCACCTGCGTGACTACTGGCACGAACCGTCGTCCACAAACTGATTCGAAGAGGCCATCGACGCGAGCGACTGCCAGCACGTCAATAATTTCTGATTCAGAGGATCGCTATTCAGGGAGTTGGGCGCAAGATAGTCTCTACTCACTGTGATTTTCATGTATTTGTCGGTCAAGGCGTTCATAGTATTGAACTCGTTGGTCAGTAGCGGAAAGGCCTTTTGATCCAGGTCCGTGCTAACCGCCGCTTGGGTCTGCGCCAGGCTGGATCGAATTTGCCTCCTGTAGTTCCCGAACCATGCGTCGGACAAGGGATACCCTCGCTCAATAGCATTCTTCAACGCAGCATGCCATTCAAGAATCTCCCTCATGGTCTCAATCCCACCTGCGAGGAACGGCTTAGAAAGGCCGGTCGCTGGCTGCGGCGCTGCCTGCGCTGGCGTATCGCTCCCGGGCAGGCTCAGCATGATCTGATTCCCTACGAAACGCAGCGATCCGCCCGTGATCCGCGCGAATTCGTCCACTTCCACGTAGTTTTTCCCCTGCACCTGAATCACTCTTGTCTGTCCCTGCGGCCCCTCGATTAGAAGCGCAGCTCGTCTCCTGAGCCACCAGGACCAGCAACGGCAGCAGCAGGATCGCCACCAGCATCACCGATGTTTGAATCGCGTTTCGACGCATATCTCATTTTCCTTTACGACGGCCCGCGGTGTGCTGACGCCCCGCTCACAGCATGGCAGGTCGCGTGCCATTTCCTGGACCGCCGGTACGAACTGCAACCAGAGTGCCAAAGGAAATAGATGACAAACACGAGCTTTCGAGACCCTGCCGCGATTCCGGTGCCCGAATGCGGGCAGCGCTTGACTCGAACTCGACTATCGTGACCGGTTACATCCTATGACCTATTTAAAACCAATAATTTACAAGCACCCCTTTCACCTCCAAGTTTGGCCATCTCGATGCAAGGTAGAAAATGTGAACGGTCTTGTCCGTCACTCTCATTCGGGGTTCTTGTGATCACACTTAACCACATTCCGGCAATTACGTATCCGACGATTCTGGTGGCGGTGTTCGCGAACCAGTTGTGCTTGCCGATCCCTGCAGTCCTGTTTTTGATTACAGCCGGTGCTCTTGTGGCGAGCGGGAGCTTGAATCTTGGCAGCGTTATTCTGGCAGGATTGGTGGGTTGCCTCTTGGCGGATTATGCGTGGTTCCTAGCAGGCCGGTGGTGGGGGCATCGAGTCGTGCGCGCTCTCTGTGCCTTCAGCACGGACGGGCAGCAATGTGCCGGGAGGGCTCGGAGGCTCTTCGCGCGACGGGGGCTGCCGAGCTTAATGTTCGCGAAATTCGTTCCAGGTCTGGACGGCCTGATGCCGCCACTAGCGGGGATGCTGAATGCGGCGAGCGTTCCGTTCCTCCTTTATGACGCAGCCGGTGCTATCTTTTGGACTGCTGGGTACTGTTTCGTAGGATATCTATTTGCCGACCGGCTAGCTATTGTGGCGGCCACGCTGGATCGCGTAAGCGGGTCCCTCGCGATTTTACTTGCGGGCGTTCTCTGCTACTTCATCTGGAGAGCGTGTGAATTGCTCCGCACCATGAGACGACTCCGGCTTCGAGCGGTCAGCCCCGCGCTCTTGCACCGGAAGCTGCAGGCGGGTCAGAAGGTGGCGGTGCTGGATCTGTTGGATCTTGAAGGGCATGAGGACACAAGCACAATTCCTGGGATTCCCGGTGCGGCGCGCATCTCTCCGATCCCTCTGCGCAGATCAGCCAAGGTCCGAGTTCCGCCGGATGTTCAGATGGTTTTATGCTGTTCGTCACCCAATCAAATAACCAGCGCTCGTACGGCGCTTTCGTTGCGTCGTAAGGGAATCTCAAACGTATGGGTTCTTGATGGAGGTCTCCAAGCATGGCGGGAACTCGACTTGCCGGTGACGATGAAACTCAGCAGCCCTGTCGAGCTCGCAGCGCGTTTCGGGGTTGAGCTCGCCGAATGAAATCGCGTACCCAAATTATTCTGCCTGGTAATTTGCAGGCAAAGAGGCACTAAGGCTGCCTTCCAAGTTCGGGAGTGGGCATTCGTTGCATTCTGGGCTGATGCTCTAGCCAAACACCACGGGCTTGATCGTCGTGAGCGCGTTTCGGAGACTTGAAACCGAACGGCCTACGACGCTGATCACGGACACGCAGTTGAGAGTATGATGTATCCAAGCTGAGGCAGTAGAGCACCCAGATCATGAGGAGCACCGAAGATCGATATCGAACTTTGCTGGATGCGTCCAGCACCCTGGCCGATCAGCCCACGGTCAAAGCCGTTCTGCACAGCCTGCGTGACGTTCTGTCCAGCACCTCGAGGGTGCACGGAACCGAACTCTACGTCTTAGAATGATGAGCAAGATAGTCTGCACGTGCTCGAGTTCGATCGAGACCCGGACGCACCTGCATTCAAGATCGGAACCAAAGTGTCACGAATTGGCGCGGCGGCACGGGTGCTTGAGGAACAGAAACCAGTTTTCATCCCGGACTCATCACAGGAAATGTTGAACCATCCTGAGTTGGCTCCGTTTGCCGCCGAAGTTGTAGGACGAACCGCCTATTTGCTTCCAGTCTCTACCGCCCAGAAACGATACGGGTTTCTCTCAGTGACAAAGTTGCAAGGCGAGGAATTTGCCCCCGAAGACGTGGAATGCTCCGTTCTCTGGCGTCGCACGTTGCGGTCGCGCTCGAGTGCGCTCTGGCAAGGGACAGCGCAGAGCTGTACCAGCGACAAGTGGTGAAAGAGCGGGATCGGCTCAGGCTGTTGCTGGAGATCAACAATCACATCGTTTCTAAGTTGGACATTAACGAATTGTTTCGGTCGGCATCGGCATCCATCCGGACTTATTTTCGAAACGACTTCACCGGTTTTTGGTTGATCGATAAACAATCGAACCAGCTTGAATGCGTGGTATTGGATTTCCCCAGCGGCAAAGGTTCACTGACCGCTGTCACTGGGTCTGAACTTAGCGACACCGATCACAAAAAGCTACGCGCCCACGTCCCTGAACTTCTGTCGGTCGAAGGGATCGAGAAGCTCCCAGCCGGAATCGTTGACAGGCTCAAAGCTGAGTCCATCGCCTCGATGGCGATCGCCCCAATGTTAACCGCAAGCGGCCCTCTAGGTGTGATGACTATGGGCAGCCGCCAGCCGGACAACTTCGGACAAGAGGACCTGGACCTCTTGTCACAAATCAGCAGTCAGATTGCGCTCGCGGTTGACAACGCGATTGCTTATGGGCGCGTCACGGAGGCCAGGGATCGCCTGGAGGAAGAGCGCTTGTACCTCGAATCGGAGATCCGCTCCGAATACAACTTCGAGGACATCGTCGGTAAGAGTGCCGCGCTGCGCAAAGTGCTGGATCAGGTTGCGATTGTAGCCCCCACTCAATCGACGGTGCTCCTGCATGGCGAGACCGGCACTGGCAAAGAACTGTTTGCCCGAGCGCTTCATAACCTCAGCCCGCGTCGCGAGCGCACTTTCGTTCGACTGAACTGTGCCGCCATACCTTCCGGCCTGGTGGAAAGCGAACTGTTTGGGCATGAAAAGGGTGCTTTCACCGGAGCCCTGATGCAAAAGAAAGGCCGGTTCGAGTTGGCGGATCACGGAACTCTATTTCTCGACGAGATCGGCGACATCACCCTGGATTTACAACCGAAGCTGTTGCGCGCCCTGCAGGAGCAGGAGTTCGAGCGGTTGGGAAGTACAAGGACCGTTCATGTCGATGTTCGCTTGATTGCGGCTACGCATCGTGATTTGGATGGCATGATCCGCAATAATCAGTTTCGCGAGGACCTTTTTTATAGGCTCAACGTGTTCCCGATAGAAATCCCTCCGCTGCGCGAAAGGCGCGATGACATTCCGCTGCTGGTGCACTACTTTGTCTTACGCCACTCCCGGCAAATGCAAAAGCGCGTCAAATCGGTTCCGAAGCAGGCCATGGAGGTGCTGGTGAACGCCGATTGGCCTGGCAATATTCGGCAACTGGAGAACTTCATCGAGCGTTGCGTGATCTTTACGCAAGGCGAAGAGTTAAATGTGCCGTACGCGGAGCTGAAAAAAGTGTCCGACCGCTCCGTTGCTTCAGCCGCGCCAAGTTTCGAACAGGCCGAGCGGCAAGCCATTATCGATGCTTTGAGAGCCGCCTCCGGGAGAATCGCTGGCAAGGGCGGAGCGGCAGAGCGCCTCGGACTGAAGCGAACAACACTCCAAAACAAGATGAACAAGCTGAACATTAGTCGTGCTGAGTATTCCGGGTGAGAATCCGGCCATTCTGGGAAACCGGACCTTGACTCTCATGTTCAACCAGCCATTGAGCTCCATGGGGCTTCAAGGAAGAGGCAATCGCGCCCACATCACCGCACTGCCGGTTGGTCCGGCACAGTGGCTACGAAATGCCTTCAATACGCAGCTCTGGCATAATATCTGCAAAACTTGTCCAAAGCAGCTCAATGCTAAACGGACGGCCTCGCAAATGAAATCTGCGTTGACGCTGATTACGATTGGCACGCTCATCTTCTTGCTCGGGTCTGAACTCTAGGCCTCAAACCGGCCATTGAGCCCGCGCCCGTATGGCGGCACTGCCCATTGGTCCGGCACAAGTGCCCGCCGACACCCTTCAATATTCTATTGTAATTTCAATAACTTACGGTGACGAGTACCTGGTATAACACCTGCAAGGTTTATGCCTGGAAAGTCTCCAGCCGACGCTCCTGGCTGCCTAGACACTCCAAGGAGGCGCGATGCTACGCGTCGAGATACACGATTCCGCGGACAGTTTGAGCCTCAAGCTTGAGGGCCGATTCACCGGTGTTGACGCCGAGAACACTCGCACGCTCATAACGCGCTGCCGCGAGGGAATGAGACTGGTCGTAGATCTAACTGATGTCACCTTCATCGATTCCGTGGGAGAAGAGGCACTATCGTTTTTTGGCCGGTTCGGGACGGAATTCGTTGCCCAAACATCCTATACACTCGACATATGCGAGCGCCTGCATCTGCGACTTGCTCGAGATGCGGCATCGAATACGAACACATCAGGCGCTTCCCGCACGAACGGTCGCCGACGCATGGCCCTGCACATCAGCCGGAAAACGAGGAAGTCTGAAAACCTCCCGGCAAGCACGATGTGACTTTCCACGGTTTCATCCTGAGTTTTGCGTCCGTGCCGCTGTTTCCCGCCCCGCCGTCTATCGCAGCTTCGTCCTCACTGAGGAAGTCCTGGAGTGACGGCATGCGGGCAACGTCTGTCGCCTGGATAACAGCCGCGACCTCTTGTCCACGGATCTCAATAACTTGTGTAGGCGGGGTTTTGGCACCTGCATTGCCCATCAGGATGTGAAATCGCAACGCCTGCTGTTGGGACGTTTCGGATCTCGGGAGGCGTTATGTTCGTCATTCTCATGTTCGTTCGTAAGTGGGTCGGATGGTATCGCGTGTTGCGGTACCGCAAGGCATTCAGCCTCGCCGACTCCATTCGATGTGGCCTGTGTCTAGCGCGTGGCTGACCGGATAATCGCTATGAATACAGCCCATTCTTCGAATGACATGGAATCCTCGCAGGCGACATTTGCCGGCGCCGTTGCGTGCAGTGATCTAGCCACCGACGAGACACTGGTGGCCACTGCCCAGATGGGAGATGAGCGGGCATTTGAAACGCTTGTAAAACGCCATCGGCCAAGAATTTTTGCGATTGCACTACGCTACACTCGGGTTCGCGAAGATGCTGAAGATGTTGTCCAGCAGACTCTCCAAAAAACGTTCGTCTACTTGAACAACTTCGAAGGGAAATCCTCGTTCTCAACATGGTTAACGCGTATCGCAATCAATGAAGCCCTTATGTGTTTGCGCAGGGCTCGTGCACTACGCGAGGTATCAATCGACGATTTGAATGGTGATGAAGGAACAGGGCCCCACTTCAATATAGCCGATGCGAGTCCCGACCCCGAGGCCACCTGCATGCAGCGAGAGGAGGCGCGGATTTTGTGGATCACGATCAGACGGCTGACCCCGAGAATGCGAAGCGTGCTCGAGCTGAAGGAACTCCGAGAATTATCGGCTCAAGAGACGGCCCGACAAATGGGTCTGTCGCTCGCGGCTGTCAAAGCTCGGGTGTTCCACGGCAGAAAGAAGCTACGGAGCCACATCGCAGATGTAGGCGCATCCCGAAAGTCCAAAAGGGTTTTTCAACGATCGTGATAGCTTGCCAACAACAATCGGAAGGTCTTCTCACTTTCAGTCCATCTGGCTAGGCCGCAAAGAAGCAGAAAGACCCAATCGGCTCTACCTACCCTGCCTGCCACGCCTCTGTCTGCACTCGCGGTCCATTTCGATCAGTCTTCAAAAGTACAGGTTAACAACGACCGGCGTAACTGGTTTCGACCTCTCGGGCCGCAACCGTTGCTCGCCTATTGACGGCAGCACTCCGCCGTGGCCACGCATTTCCGCCCGCACCAGATTAGCTTGACCGATACCCAGCTCATCGACCTGCCGAGATCACAGAAGGCCTCTGGCATCGCGATGCTTTGTGGCGATGTGCACCTGCCGCGCGACGCTGCCCGCATACCGGCAGCGCAGTACGGCCCAGACCTGTCCTGGCCCATGTAGATCAACCACTTGCAATGCGCGCGAATTGGCATGTGATCTGCATTACTCACAATCCGAACAAGCAGGCATGTGGATGTCGGCAACATTAGGTATCGGCACTGTCCACATTTCTGGTGAAGCGATCTTTCGATGATTAGTGCAATGAACAACTCAAAACTGCGGACACACAGCCCGGATACTTACCATCACGGGGACTTGCGTAGAGCGCTCGTTCAAGCCGCGCTTGAGCTCGCGGCGGAAGACAAAGATTGGAATTTCTCCCTGCGAGAAGTCGCGCGCAGGGCCGGGGTGAGTCACAACGCGCCGTATAACCATTTCCCTCACAAACGAGACCTGCTGGACGCCGCGGCTGCGGCTGGTCACGATCTGCTGCGCAGTGAATTAACGGCTGCCGTCGCGAAGATCGCTGATCCTCGAGCAGCCCTGTCGAAAATGAGCTCCGCGTATGTCAGCTTTGGCATTAAGAATCCCGTGCTTTATCGCCTGATGTTCAGTGTGGCGCCGAGTGGCCCTGCCTGGCGTCCAGAAGAAGTCCTGACCGCGTGGGTGGCTTCGCGTGCTGTTCTGGAGAACATTCTCCGCCGGGGCGCCCGCATCGGAATCTTCGACCCCGCACTCACCCGAAAGTCGGAATTGCAAACCGCGGCTCTCTACACGTGGGCCGTAGTTCACGGCCTAACCATGCTTGCGATCGATGGCTTCGCGAACGTCGAGCGTCTGTCCATCGAGCGCATTGCGCAAAAAGTGGTCACAACGACTCTTCGAGGGCTTGCAGGAAGGGAAGCCTCAACAAACGGATCAACAATATGAGATTCAAATATTTATCAGTGATCTTTCTCGCGTGTGCTCTTGCATTGCCGATGGCCTCATCAGCCCAAGAGCAAATATCGAATGCCGATACTCAGGAGCCCATCCTCACTCTCGATGAAGCGGTGACTCTAGCACTCCAACACAATCGACTTGTGAAGAACTCGGCCCTGGAAGCTCAGAAATACGACTTCCAAGTGAGTACGGCGCGTAGCCGGCGGAAACCACAATTTCAATTCACCATGCTGGGCGGCGAGCTCTTGCACCCGTTTGACTTCACCTTTCCCGCCGGTTCGTTCGGCACATATCCGGGAATTGGTCCGATCCCATCTACGCAATGCCAAAATCCACACGCCGGCGGTATTTACCACTTACTTGACCGCCAGCATCGATCAACCGCTGACACAGCAATACAAGATCGGCCTCGGAATTCACGCGACGGAACTTGGACGTGATATCGCTCGTGAAGATGTCCGTGCTGAACGCCAGAAGATCGCTGCCGAAGTCCGCAATGCGTACTTCAATCTTTTTGCGATTCAAGCGAGTGTGGATGCCGCTCGTGAGGCGGTAAAAACATTCGAAGAAGCACAGCGGGTCACAGTCCAATACGTGTCAGAAAAGACGGTGCTGCGCGCCGATGCTTTAGACGTCGACGCCCACCTAGCCAAATCGCGCTATGAGTTGTCCGTCGCAGAGAATGGGCTGGCGACACAGCGTGAGGCGTTGAATCAACTGCTTGGCCGCGATGTTTCCACGCTTTTTCGTGTTGAGTTTATTCCTGAGCAAGACACCAGCGATCTGACCCTCGATTCCGCTCGGCACGCAGCTCTGGTGAACCGCCCCGAGTGCCGGCAAGCGCAACTCAAGGAAAAGCAAGCCCAATATGACCGGCGCCTCGCGAAAGCCGAATACATTCCGGACCTGAGTCTCTCTCTGCGCTATCAGGGACTCTACAACGTGCAAGTTCTTCCACAGAATGTCGCGACGGCCGGCTTTCTCCTGACTTGGGAGCCGTTCGATTGGGGGCGCCGCCACAACAAGGTTGTCGAGGCAACGAAAACTATCGAACAGGCGCGCAACGGGATCGAAGAGACGGAATCGAAGGTCGCCGTAGAGGTTGGTGCGAATTACCGTAAATGGTATGACGCTTCCTTGCTGCTTAAGGCTTCTCGTACGGCCCACGAAGCGGCTGCGGAGCAGCTTCGCGTCACGGGCAACAAATATAAGGAGCAGGCCGCGCTCTTAAGAGACCTTCTCCAGGCCCAAGCGCAGAGTTCCGAAACCAATTTCCAGTATCAGCAAGCGCTTTCCTCCTATTGGAGCGCTTTTGCCGAACTGCGCAAAGCGATGGGAGAAGAGTAACCGATGAGAGCAAGAATTATTTTAGGCGCTACAGCCAGTCAGGGCGGAGTTCGAGAAAGCGATCGGAGAGGAGTGGACTTTATGGGGAGCAACAGGAAACGAGTGGGGTCAGTAATAGGGGCTGTGCTTTTCGCCACGATTGTGGCTATAAGTGGCTGTCAGGAACCCACGAAAGTCGCAGCTAAACCTCCCACACCCGTTCATGTAGTGGATGTGGCTTTGTATTCGCCTTCAGAAGATTTGCGCTACTCGGCTTCCGTTCTGCCGTTCGCGGAAGCGGTTCTGTCATTCAAGTCCGCAGGATATGTGACCGAAATTAAACAGGTCGCGGGTGCTGACGGGCGGCGTCGCGACATAGGTTCGGGAGACTATGTTGCTAGGGGCGCCGTTCTCGCGCAGATTCGCCATCAGGACTTGAAGAATCAACTTGACCAGGCCACCGCAACACTGAGTGCCGCCCAAGCGCAGCATGTCGAGGCGACGAAGGATTACGAGCGCGCGAAGACGCTTTACGCCTCAGAGAGCTTGACCAAGCCCGATTTCGACCGAGCGCAGGCGAAATTCGATTCGACCCTCGCGGCTGTGGATCAGGCCAAGGCAAATGTGCACCAAGCGCAGTTGGCTCTCCAGGACGCGGACCTGACGGCGCCGTTCTCGGGGTACATCCTTGCCCGGAACATTGAACTAGGGAACCTCGCAGCACCCGGGACTCCGGCCTTTACTATCGCCGACACGAGTGCGGTCAAAATCAGTTTTGGCGTTCCCGACTATGCCGTAAGGCGTCTGCGCTTGGGGCAACAATTCAGCATTCATTTGCAGGACGATCCGAAAGAGTACAACGGACGGGTCACGAGTATTGCCGCGAGCGCCGATGAGAAAAATCGCGTTTTTGCCATCGAAGTGACCGTCCCCAATCCCAAGGCATCATTGAAGCCCGGAATGATTGCTTCACTCAGTTTGACAGGCGTTCACAACGCCCCGGTTCCCGCGGTGCCCCTTAGCGCCGTTGTTGCTGACCCCGGCTCAGCCGGACACTACGCGGTTTTCGTCGCCAGCGAACAGGGCGGCAAATGGGTCGCGCATTTGCGCCAGGTCGCACTTGGTGAAACCCACGAGAGTGATGTGGCAGTTGAAGGTGTAAATCCAGCCGAGAAAGTTGTCGTCGTTGGAGCCGCTGGTCTGAAGGACGGCGATTTCATCCAGGTTATCCCATAAAGGTATAAAACAAATGGCACTCGAACACGAACAAGAGATCAGTAATCGCCGCAATGTCCCGAGGTTTTTCGTCGAGCACCCGCACATCTCCTGGATGCTTCTCCTCGGAGTGCTCATTTGGGGCTGGTTCGGCTATACATCCATGCCGCAGCGCAAGGACCCGGACATTCCCGTGCGCCTCGGTGTGGCGGCTTGTCCCTGGCCCGGAGCCACAGCGCAACAGGTCGAGCAATACATTACCCGTCGAATTGAGGACGTTGCCGCCGAGAATAAGACCATCCATCCTGGAACAGATGCGGACTACGGCATCAAATCCATATCTCTTCCCGGCTATTCGTTTGTGACCATTCAACTGGATGAGGGCATCACCGACACGAAGCGACAATTCAGCGATATCAACCTCAAGCTGAATGCTCTAAACTCTCAGTTGCCGCAGGGCGCCGGCCCCATCAGTTTCCAAAGCGATTTCGGAGACACCGCCGCCCTGATGCTGACCGTCGCGAGCCCGAAGGCGGACGACATCGAAATTGCGGCTCGTGCCAATTCCGTTGAAGCGGCGATTCGCAAAGTTCGTGACGCCAAACATCAGAATCGAAGGGGCCAGCTCGTAACAGTAACTGTAGTGAATTCTTTTCCCCAATCGATTTCGGCGCGTGAGGTCCTTGACAGCGCATACTTGTTTCAAGAGGAAGCGCAGAGGGCCGGAATCATTCGAGATTCGCAAATCATTCAGGGAAGTGGATTTATCGGCGTCGATGGTGTTTCCGAAGCAGATGACAGTTCCATTCAAGCGTTCATTCAGCGGTTTATCTCCGAGCGCCTAAAACGGTCCGAGTTGCATCCCGATTCGTGGGACCCAGCGATCATCCGCGATCCGAAGGAAACACGAACGAAGCTGGCCAGCGTTGCCGGCGACAAATACAGTTATGCCGAACTCGACAATTTTTCTGACTTGATTGGCCGAACGCTGCAGGGAGCTCCCGAAGTTTCCAAGGTGGAGCGGCGTGGCGTTTTGTCGCAGACCATCTATCTGGATTACTCGCAGGATCGCCTCGCAGCCTACGGCCTGCGTCCTGCTGATCTCTCCAAAGTGCTTTCGGCTCGGAACATCATCGCGCCGGGCGGAACTGTTGAAAGCGGCGAGCGCAGGATCACTCTCATTCCCTCCGGACAATTCGATACCGCAAAAAGCATCGGCGATGTGGCGGTATCGGCCACGTCAGAGGGTACCCCCGTATATTTGCGGGATCTTGTCCAAATCAGCCGAGGCTATCAGGCTCCTGCCCAGTATCTCAACTACTACACTTGGCGGGACACAAATGGCCACTGGCAGCGCAGCCGCGCGATCACCTTAGCGGTGTACATGCGCGATAGAAAGCAAATCGCGCGCTTCGGACAGTCCGTGAATTCAAAGCTTTCTGAGCTTCGCCAAATCGTTCCCGCCGACCTGATTCTCGCGCACACGTCCGATCAACCGCTACAAGTCAAGGAGAACATCAACCTCTTCATGCGGGCGCTTTTGGAAGCCATTATTCTCGTCGTCTTGGTGTCGCTGATTGGCTTTTGGGAGTGGCGGCTGGCGCTGATCATGGCGCTGGCCATACCGATCACACTCGCGATGACGTTTGGCATCGCGTATATGTTGGGAATCGATCTCCAACAAGTCTCCATCGCATCGCTGATCATCGCGCTGGGCCTTCTCGTGGACGTGCCGGTGGTCTCAGGAGACGGCATCAAACGTCACTTGGCGGAAGGGTTCCGGCGCAGCATTGCCTGCTGGCTTGGCCCGACAAAGCTCGCCACAGCAATCTTTTACGCGACAATCACGAATGTTATCGCCTACCTGCCATTTTTGATGCTTACCGGCAATACCGGTGAGTTCTTGAAGAGCCTCCCGGTGGTGATGACGGTTTCTCTGCTGTGCGCGTACTTTGTCGCGATGACCTTTGTTCCGTTCCTGGGCTACTACATCTTGCGTGCTCCGGCAAAGCGAGAACCGACTATCGAGGAGATGCGGCAGCGGGGATTTTACGGCTTCTATAACAGACTCGTCGGCAAAGCCATAAAACACCGTTGGGCGGTCCTCGGTGCGTCCTTGGTTTTCCTGATCGGAGGCGGGTTGTTCGGTTCTCGACTTAAGACCCAATTCTTTCCCGAAGACGTCCAGTATTGGTTTTATTTGGATATCTGGCTGCCGAATGACACTCCCTTGAGCGTCACCAACGATGCTGCCGTGCAGGCCGAAAGAGTCGTCCGACAAGTGATTGACAATTCGCCTGACGTTACTACGAAAGAGAACCGTGGGCATCTTCTCAAGTCACTGACGACCTTTGCCGGTGGCGGGGGACCTCGCTTCTGGTTTTCCGTCTCGCCCGAAATGCCGCAGACCAACTACGCGCAAATGATTGTTGAGATCACGGATAAAGAGGCTTCGCCAAAGTTAGCTCGTCCCATCCAGGACGCACTGGACAAGGAAGTTCCAGGCGCGTGGGTTACGGTTCGCCAGCTTCAAACCAATCCTGTGGACAACCCCGTCGAGTTGTTGATCTCTGGGCAGGCAGACGTTGACGCGAGAAATGAAGCTAGCGATATTCGCACTCTTCGGCAGATTGCCGCGCAGGCTCAGGACATCGTCAGGCAAGCTCAGGGCATCGCCGTTCTTCGTGATGATTGGTTCCCTGACAATGTTCAGCAGAGGATTCAGATCGATCCAGACCGCGCCAACGTGGCAGCCATTACCAACGCTGATGTCGCAGACGCGTCGGCGACGGCCATGAGCGGCGCAACAGTGGGCATCTTCAAGGAAGGCGACAAGAACATCCCCATTGTGGCGCGCCTTCGCATGCAGGAGCGTGCTCAGCTTGCCGACATCAAGAACCTCTATATTTACTCTTCACAGACCAACAACCGCGTGCCGCTGCTGTCGATCGCAACGGTCGGAAATTCTTTGGAAACGGGTCGCGTCAGGCGCCGCGAGCATTTTCGCACCATCTCCATCCTGTGCTATCCCCAGCCTGGAGTTCTCGCATCTGAGGTGCTTAACCAGATCCTTCCAAAAATACAGGAATTTCAGAAAAATCTCCCGCCCGGTTATCAGCTCCGCATTGGTGGCGAACGGGCCAAACAAATCGACGGATTCGAGAACCTCAAACTCGTTCTGTTGATCTCTTTACTCGGGATTTACCTCGCGCTATTGATTCAATTCAATAACGCCGTAAAACCTCTTCTGGTATTCGCCGCTGCTCCCTACGGAGTGATTGGCTCTCTGGTCGCCCTCTCGGTAATGCATACGCCGTTTGGATTTATGGCCTTTCTGGGCATCGCCAGCTTAATCGGAGTGATCGTAAGCCACGTCATCGTACTCTTCGATTTCATCGAGGAAATGCATGAGAAAGGGGAGCCTCTGGAGCAGGCCCTTCCGGACGCAGGCATCCAGCGTATTCGGCCCGTAATGATCACTGTACTAGCGACCATCTTGGCCCTCTTCCCGCTGGCGCTTGAAGGAGGGCCCCTATGGCAGCCTCTTTGTTATGCACAGATAGGCGGGCTTGCCGTGGCAACGTTCATCACGTTGCTTCTGGTGCCCGTCCTTTACAGCATCTTCGTACTCGACCTGAAAATCATCCGCTGGGAGCCGAAAAAGACCACTGCAGCGGCTGAAGCTCACAGCCCGGCTGAGACCGTGGCACAAACTAGCTGATCGGAGCCGAAAGAGGGACAGTGACTCGTGTCAGACGTAAGGTCCAAACGTAATTGGTGAACAATGGAAGCAAGAAATACTGAAAACTCTCGATACGGTAAACTCGCCAGCGCCAATCCCCCGCCGGATTCCGGCTTCATAACTGCTACCCGGCGAACGAGCCGTGAGCGCGTCGTAATCGTCGGCTGCGGGTTTGGAGGACTCTTTGCCGCCAAATTACTCCGCCACGCCGATGTCGACGTGACCATTATCGACCGCACCAATCATCATCTGTTCCAGCCGCTGCTGTACCAAGTCGCGACGGGAATTCTCTCCGAGGGTGACATCGCGCCTCCGATCCGCGATATCCTCCGAGATCAACAAAACGCGAGTGTTGTATTTGGCGAGGTCGTTGATGTCGACCTCGAAAGCCGGCGCGTTATTGTGGACACGCTCGGTTCCCGGAGTGAGATTCAGTACGGGAGTTTGATCGTTGCCACCGGCGCAAGCCAGTCGTACTTCGGGCACCCGGAGTTCGCGCATGACGCGCCAGGAATGAAGACGATCGATGATGCGCTCGAACTGCGCGGGCGGATCTTCGGCGCATTCGAGATGGCCGAACGCGAGCCAGACCCTGCCGCACGACGTCGCTGGCTGACATTCGTCGTGGTCGGCGCAGGGCCGACGGGCATTGAAGTCGCCGGCCAGCTCGCAGAGCTGTCACGCCATTCGTTGCGGCGCAATTTCCGTAACATCGATCCGGCGGAAGCGCGCATCGTGCTCCTCGGCAGCGCACCAACTGTATTACCCGGCTTTCCCGAGTCGCTACGCGAGCGCGCTCTCCGAGACCTCCAAAAAATGGGAGTCGAGGTTTATGTGGGCACGAGAGTCACTCGTGTGGACGAGCGCGGCCTCGCGACCAACTCGGCCGATCCGCAACTGCAGTGGATCGAGGCGGCAGTGAAGTTCTGGGCCGCTGGGGTTGAGGCTTCGCCGCTCGGCCGCCTACTCGCTGCAGCGGGCGGGTGCCGAGCTTGATCGCGCGGGACGGGTCAAAGTCGAACCCGATTGCACGCTGCCACACTACCCGGAAGTTTTCGTGATTGGCGACCTGATGAGCCTCGATGACCTGCCCGGCGTAGCGCAGGTTGCGATCCAGTCCGGCTGTCACGCGGCGCGGACCATCGTCCGGCGGATCGCAGGCGACAATACGCGCCGGCCATTTCGGTACCGCGATCGTGGGACTATGGCGACGATCTCGCGCTTACGTGCAATCGCTGCGATCGGTCCGCTGCGCGTTTCCGGTTTTCCTGCTTGGCTGCTTTGGCTTGTCGTCCACCTCGCCGCGCTGACTGGCTTCAAGAACCGGCTTTCCGTCCTTTTCAACTGGGGAATTGCGTTCTTTAGCCAAGGACGCCCCCAACGCGTAGCCACCGCGCAGCAGGTGTTCGGGCGCTATGCGCTCGAAGCACAAGCCGCAGCAGCTCATCGTTCCGGTCAAATCGGTCCGTTCGTCGGCTGGGATTCCATGGAATCTAATCGAAAGGCTGAACCTCGCACGTCGGCCGAAGCGCTGCCAAAAGCGAGTGGACCGCTTGTTGAAAGCTTCGCAATGATGCTTTTTGATCAAATTGCCGCGGCTGTTCTTCTGCTGAGTCTTACACTCTGCTTGCAGTGCGCCGGCGTAACTACGCTCATCGAGTGGCTAAAGCGTGTTCTGACCAGGGACACTCACAAGCATGGGCCAGTTTACTCGGCCACTTTGGTAGTGAAATCGATGATTGCAATTGTAATTATGCACGGCCTCGTAATTCTTCTGTGGGCCAGTTTCTATCGGACGCGTTGCTTCCCGTCATGGGAGCTCGCCTTTTACTTCTCCGCGAGCAGCTATTCCACTGTGGGATATGGTGATCTGGTTCTTCCGTCCCACTGGCGACTCTTAGGGCCCCTGGAGGGGATCACCGGTGTGTTGATGTGTGGGATATCGGTCAGTGTTCTGTTTGCCCTCGTCACCCGGTTACTCGATCGCGACACACAATCTTCGCTGACGAATTCAACTGAACAAAGCCATGACTAACGTCAATATCAAGACTCCGGATTGGCTTCGCCAGATGGAGAGTATCCTTGAAGAGCTCAACGAGGGAGTGGTCATTGTCGATGATCAGCTTCGTGTAGTTTTCGCCAACGAAGCGCTGCTCCGGCTCGGAATGTATAGCCGTGAAGAAATCCGCGGTCGAACGCCCGACGCGATTTTCCCAGCGAAAGATATTCCGTACCTCCTGCGGCAACATGAATCAGGCCACCTCTACGGACGCAGTCGAAGTGAGTTCTACTTGCCTCGCAAAAATGGCGAAAGGATCCCGGCGATCTTCAGCGGGCGATCGATTCAGGGCCCGGACGGACAGGAATACGTCCTACTTATCGTGACCGACATCAGCGCACAGAAGCGCATCGAGGAGCAACTTCGCGAATCCAACGCCCAACTGGAAAAGCGGCAGATGGAAATTGAGGCCGAACTCTCACTCGCTGCTCGTGTTCAACAATCGCTCGCACCACAAAACCTGGTTTGGAACGATGTCTCGGTCGAGACTTACTACAACCCAGCGCGTACCATTGGGGGTGACTTCGGCGTGGTTTTTCCACACAGCGACGATGTTCTAACCGTTCTCATGTGCGACGTGTCGGGCCACGGCATTGGTTCGGCGCTCATGGCCAACCGCATTTACTCCGAAACACTGCATCAGCTCGAACGAAAGGTAGGTCCGGATACATTACTGCGGCACGTCCACGACTTTGTGCATGACCGTATTGCGACGGACGGCTTTTACTTCACCATGGCCGCAATGCGTTTCAGTAGGTGCGGCCGCCGCGCCACCTTTGCTGCCGCAGGCCATCCACCAGCAATGCTCGTCTCAAGTGGCGGTGTCCGTCTACTTGAGTCGCAAAACGGGATCCTCGGCTGCCTCGCGGAAACCGCACCAACCGAGTCCGTGGACGAAATTGAGCTCAAATCTGGCGATCGCTTGATTCTCTACACGGACGGGCTCGTCGAGGTCTTTAATCATGAGGAAGAGATGCTCGGGGTCGAAGGGTTTTCGCAGTTGGTCCTCGATTCGGCAAAACATAAATTGCCGGAAATGCGGCAAGCAATCCTTGACGGGGTGGCTGCGTGGAGTCACGGCCCTCTCGTGGATGACGTTTCGCTCGTCATTGTCGAAGTTCGCTAGTTCTGTCAGAGTTCCGTCCCGAGGGGGAACGTGCGCCAGGGGCATGCGCGTAGACACTGGCCACATATCCATTGTGGAACCCATCGGTCGAGTTTCCGGTGCGGTAGTGGGAGAGCACCGCATCGAGGGCCGCGAAGCCTTGTCCCATTTTGTGCGCCAACTGGGTGTAGGCGGATATAAGGATGGCTGCGCCGCTGTGCTTCGTACCTGAGAGTGCCCGCCCGCGTCTAACTCGGTGACCGGGCATCGGCAGTGTGTCACGCTTGATGGCACGGAGTTGAACATTCCGGTTTACCGAACCATTTTCCCCAGTTCCTATGTCTAAAGAAATCAATCACTAAACGTGCCTGCAAGTTTGGTCCTTGGATTGCTCTCCTCATTGGCATGGATTTCGAGAAGATGAAGGCGTTGATGGAAGCGAGCCGCGAGGAGTCGGCGGCGCAACGCAAGCCGCAACTCGAAGAGTTTCCCAAGCCGGATTCTGGGCCCGACTGGATATATCTGGGTTACGACACAGCAAAGGAACGGATCGCAGCCTAGGAAAGGTAGCAGTCATGAAAACGCCAACGATATTTCAGTGGTACCAGATTTTGCGCCTACACTATCAATTTACGGTGTTCCAGGCGGTGCGGGTCGCGCTTTGGCTGGCGCGCTAGCCAGTTCACGTTCTGCGCGGCTGGGCGTGGTAGTCGGGGAAATCGGAGTGCATAGGCAGCAATACAGATGATGAACGAGGAGGGTCCCGGAATGCAGAGCCAATCCAATGAGTTCCGCCCACAAGCCACAGAGCGGTTGTTCCTGGCCGTCGTCAATCAGGCAATCTCTGATGTCCTGGAGAACGTGAAGGAGGCAAAAGAAGCGGAGCGGTGGCTGCTCAGCAAGGATTTCGATGCCTTGGACAGACTATTCGCAGGTCCTGCTAAGCAAATGGAATCGCCATTACGAAAAGGAAATCAGCGAAGCGCTTAATTCTGATTAACGAGCCAAATCGGGCTCTCTGCCCGAGCGGCAGGTAATCATTGATGTTGAGAGCCGCTTCCGCAAGAATAGCCGGCCAGGGCGGCGCTCCAGAGCGCCTCGGACTGAAACGACCAACATTGCAAAACAAGATGCGCGAGCGGCGACCAGTTCATGAGCGGCCAAACCGCACCGTTCTTCAAGGCGCTAGTTCACGGTCGCCGGCCAGTTAAGAACCACAGAGTAGGTTTCGACGAAACCCTTTCGTGGCTCCAGCACCAGAAACTTAAGCCCGTCGTTGGTGACTGCATACTGATTGACGGTGGGATCCGGTATAAGTCCCGTATCGAACAGCTTTCTCGGGACGCTGATCTTCGCAGAAGAGCCGTGTTCCACCATCGCCGACATCATCTTTCCTTCAAGATCAATGAAGAAAAGTTCTCGACCGTCACCGCGCCAGCGTGGCTGGGCCCCGCCGGCTACCGAAACCTGCTGTATGCTATCAAACGAAGGGAACGAGGCGACAAAGACTTCCCATCTTCCCGTGCGGTTCTCGCCGTAGGCGATTAGCCGCCCATCCGGAGACAAGTGGAATTCATCTTTTATGAAGCTGGATGAATACACTGGTTTAGGTTTGCTGTCGCCGCTCACAGATATAAGCGACAAGGTCTTGGTATCGTGTGTCAACAGAAAGCGCCCATCCGGAGACCAGTCTTCGATCCAGTGCCGTTCATTGTCACCATAGATGGTTTGGGGCTGCTGACTTCCGACTTCGATCTTTTCCACTAGGAACGGCGGATCCGATCCACCGTTAGGAAGAAGATTGAAGGCAACGTAGCGGGAGTCTGGCGACCAAACGGGGTCCGACTGCGCGTGCGGATCCGTGGTCAGAGGTGTCGTTGTATTGCTTGCGATATCTATCAGCCACAGACTGCCGGTAGCATGCTGACGAAACGAGTTCAGCGCCAAGCGCTTTCCATCCGGCGAAAGCGTGAACTGCTGAAAGTCGATCACCGGTTCGAGGTTGCCAATCACAATGCCGTCTCGGGAGTACCAGTTGAATTGATCGAAAGATGAGCCTGCTGCCGTGCCATAGATAAGCACTCCGGTTTGAGACGCAGTGAATTCTGAAGTGCCCAAATAGGCTGGAGAAGCCGCGACGTTACGAGCGACCAACAACGGTTCACCGACCTTTCTCAAAGCTGTCCAGTCCATGCGCTGTGCATAGAGCATCTGGCCTTGCGCGAACAGCAAGTAGTCGGGCACCGCAACAGCACGACTTTCGCTCGCAAGCAGCAGTATCGGATCTCCGCCACCCAGCGACTGCGCGTAAATTTTCGCTCCCGGATCGCGACTAGTCAGACTTGTTCGAGCCAAATAGATAAAGTGCTTGCCATCGGGCAGGAACTGGACCCACATTTGGCTGACCTGTCCAGGAAGCAGCGTCGTAACAGGCGTAGCGTCCCCGCCGGTGGGCGAAACGCGCAGGATCGGACTGTTCACTGCCCTCGCAAAGAGGATCGTCCCATCGGGTCCCCAAGCCCCTTGGGCCGTTTCTGGCGCGCTGCAGATCACTTCGGGGACTCCACCCGAGCGCCGAACCTTCTTCAGCTTGCTCCCCGCCCAGAATCCGATGAACTGTGAATCCGGCGACCAGAACGGCAAAAGCGCATCGTCACTTTGGTCAATCCGTTGCGCTTCCGACGAACTCAACGGCCTGACCCACAAGGCACTGCGACCAGACGCGTCAGTGGCCGCAAAGGCCAACATTTCTCCATCCGGCGAGAGCGCTATGTGTTCGAAAGGGTGCCAGTTCCGATGGAGTGTTACACCCTCGGGTAGACCGAGGGACAGCCGTACTGCATTCTTCGATTGAGGTTTCCGGCCGAGCTGCCACCAAGCTAGAACACCGACGGCGACAATACCGAGTACGGCGACAATCACGAGCACTGACTTGCTTCGCCACGGTTGCGCAACCCCCACTGGCGGTGCAGGCGTTACAAGCTCCGCCTCAACTCTGGTCCGTCGGGACCAATGGAACTCTGGCACATAGGAATCGGACGGAACTTCGATACGGACCTCTGGCGGAACAGTGGCCTCGCCATAATATTGAGCCAGCCGTTTTCGAACTTCGGTCGCGCGCACACGAACGACTGCATCGTTTGAGGTGTCATAACCGGCGGGACGCCCAAACATTTCTACGCCGATCTTTTGTTCAGACAGTGCCTCCAGTTCACCGGACAGGGCATGTTGCACCAGCAAGCGGAGAAGATCCTGGCACTGCTTGCTTCCGGCGAACGCATCACTGCGAATCACCAATTCGAGCGCACTACGAACTGCATCTGCCTGTTTTGCGCTGAGGTCGGCCGGCGTTTCGAATTGCTGCCCTTTTGACATCTCACCTAATCCGAGGCGTAGATTCTCTGAGGGTTATTGCCCGGGCATCGTACCTCAGAAACACACGTTTCATCACTAGATCCGTAAACATCAAAGCACGCTTCCCGGAGCTCTTCTGAAATGATGCGCTTCAAGGTAGACTTACAGGCAACATTCCTGTGCCGATTACTCACACTCACGACAAGGTTAGAGAGAATTGGCCATGAATTCCAGGGAAAAAAATGTCGTGTTTTCGTGAACCAAACCTGTCGCCGGTTACTTTGCGGCACCTCTCAATCGTATGTATCCTTGTTTTTACTCTTTCTGTCCTAGGCTGCCGTAGCACCGGTCGTGACTTCCGGGATCGTACTCACTGTCATTGATCAGGGATGGCCGGGTTCCGAACCACGGCTCGGTCCAGAGCTGGAAGAGTATACGAGACAAACCGGTATTCGAGTTCAGATCCTGCCCGCCCCGGAAGCAGCTGTAGAGCAATTAGCAACTTGGCGCGAACTGCTCGAAAGCAGGGCAGAAGTACCCGATGTTTACGCCATCGACACAATCTGGCCTAGAGTTCTGGCGGACAGTCTCATTGACCTTAAGCCTTATGTGCCAGCAGAAGACATTGCTGTGCATTTTCCGGAGCTCATTGCTAACTATACGGTCGACGGCAAACTGGTAGCTCTGCCCTACAACACTGAGCGAGGGCTTGTTGTTTTATCGCGTCGACCTGCTCGCAAAATACGGGTATGGCGCACCGCCCAAAACATGGGAAGAACTCGAAGCCATGGCCAAACGGATTCAGGCCGGCGAGCGCGCGAACGGCAATAACGATTTCTGGGGCTTTGTCTGGGAAGGTGCGCCATCTGAAGCATTGACCTGTAACGCATTGGAATGGCAGGTGTCCGAGGGTGGCGGAACGATTCTCGACGAGCAGGGCAAGGTGACCGTAAACAACCCGCATGCGATCCGCGCGTGGAGCATGGCGGCGCATTGGGTGGGCTCCATTTCTCCGCCAGGCGTCACGGCGTACAAAGAGTGGGATGCCTTCAATTTGTGGCAAGCGGGAAAAGCGGCGTTCATGCGCAACTGGACAAATGCGTACGTGGCAGCGCGTGCGGAGAACTCGCCAACAAAGGCCACTTTGACGTGGCTCCCCTGCCGCGGGGCAGCGCGGGCTTCGCAGCAACTTTGGGTGGAAACGGCTACGGTGTCTCGCGCTATTCGCGTCATCCGAGGGAGGCTGCAATGCTGGTCCGCTTTCTGGCCAGCCCCGAGGAGCAAGCCAGCCGCAAGTTCGGGTGAGCCGCCTACGGTTCCAGCGTTGTACAAGAACGCCGACGTCTTGGCTGCAAATCCCTACCTTTCGCGTTTTCTGCAAGTGTTCGCGAAGGGGCGGTATTGCGGCCATCTGTGCCGGCGGGCAAAATGTATCCGGAGGTTTCGCGCGCGTATTATGAAGCGGTACATGCCGTGCTTACTCAAAGGCAGAGCGCGGCAAATGCGGCAAGCGACCTGCAAGAGCAACTAGTGAAAATGCTCAAATTCCTGGGAACTACTCGAATGCCTCGCGAAGATAGCTGCGGCGCAGCATTGGGCAGACGGTACGATGGTCGCAAGGTCTGAACGAGAGTCGCAGAATAGGAGAAACGTGAAATAAGGCCCTCAACCCTACTCGGCAGGCGGCCTGTTCCGCAAGAATCCATTGAGCATTGGCAGACGTTTGACCGTCTGCTTTCTGCTGATCCTGATGTCGATGATCGCCGCCGATGCCGTGGTTTTCTGGCAGTTCAGGCAAATGGTCGCCTCCATTCGCCGTCTCAGCAATACCGACGAGACATCCCTTGCACTCGTCCGCCTCCGCATGGATGTGAGCGTTTCAGGAAAAACGTCGCTGCCCTGGAGAGCAGTCACGACACGAAACAATTCTCATCCGAAGCCGCACGGGTTTCGCCGGAGTTTCCTTAGTGATGTCGAAGACGCACAGCAAGCACTGAGTGCGGCTCCCGAAATTGCGCGAGAAGATCCGACTATCCCCGCCGCAGTAAAGGTGCTCAAAGTCACACTTCCCTCTCAACTCGACACAGCGGTTCAGCTCGCCGATGCGGAAGATTGGGCTGCGGTTCGTCTCCGCCTCAAAACACAAATTGAGCAATTGATTGATCTTAGCTCCGCGCTCGTGGCAAACGTCGAGCGACAGGCACAGCAGGAACGGAGCAAAGCAATCGAAGATGTTACGAGCGTGGAGAAGCGTCTTTCTTGTGGTGGTCCCCATTGCCGGCCTGCTGACATTACTACTGGCTGTCGCCCTCGGCTGGTACGTCACTCAGAGCATTACGGCTCCGCTCGCCGAACTGGCTTCAGGCGCCCAAGCACTGGCGCGTGGCGATTTTCGACACGAGGTCCATGTCGATGGAAATGACGAATTGGCTGTCGTCGGGAGGGCGTTCAACCATGCCGGCCGGCAACTCCAGGAACTGTACGAAGAACTGCGAGAGCAAGCAAGCCTTCTGAGGCTAACTCATGACGCAGTTTATGTCCGCGACATGAAGGGGGTTATCAGCTATTGGAATCGCGGCGCAGAGGTCTTGTATGGATGGCCAGCGGAGCACGCGGTTGGGAAGCTTGCTCATCAACTGCTGAAAACGGCCTCTCCATTGCCGTTTGGGCAGATTGAGGCTGAATTGCTCGCTAATGGCCGCTGGGAAGGCGAGCTTTTGAAAACCAAGAAGGACGGAACCCAAATTGTGGTGGCAAGCCGCTGGTCGCTGAAACGAGATGACTCAGGTGCGCCGGTTGCAACCATGGTGACCAGCAACGACATCACGGCACGCAAGCGTGCCGAGGAGGCTGCCCGCCGTAGTGAAAAAGAGCTTCGCGACGTGATCGAAACAGTTCCGGCGATGTTGTGGAGCAGCTTGCCTGATGGCTCGCTTGATTTCATCAATCATCGTTGGCAGGAGTTCACCGGTTTAGCTGCCGAGGACGCACTGGGGTGGACTTGGGAAGCTGTGGTTCATCCAGAGGACCACGGAAGGTTCGTTGCAGATTGGCGTGCAGCCTTAGCCGCGGGTCAACCAATCGAGAGCGAACTGCGAGTGCGTGCGGCGAATGGAGAATATCGCTGGTTATTGGTCCGCAATGTGCCGCTCCGCGACGAGTTGGGCAAAATCGTCAAGTGGTATGGAACAAGCTTCGATATTCACGAGCGCAAGCGTGCCGAGGAAGCTCTGCATCGAAGTGAAGCGTATCTGGCTGAAGCACAGAAGCTAACCCATACCGGCAGCTATGCGTACGACGGCAGGACGAACACCTTTCCTTATTGGTCGGAGGAACATTTCCGAATCTGGGGCTTTGATCCGCAGCAAGGTCCTCCGGACGGTGAAACCCTGCTGCAACGTGTCCATCCGGAAGATCGCGAGATGGTGCGCGAGCTCTCCGTGAAGGCCATGCGCGAGCGATCAGACTACATCGCCGAGTACAGAATCGTTTTACCCGATGGAACCGTTAAATATATCGAGGCAATTGGTCATCCTATTTCCACGGAGCGCGGCGGGCCTATCCTCGTAATCGGTACCCACGTCGATGTCACGGAGCGCAAGCGCGCCCAGGAAGCGATGCGCGAGAGCGAGACGCGCTTTCGCACATTTGTGGACCACGCAGGGGACGCCCTCTTTGTCTACGATCTCGAGCAACGGACCGTTGTTGATGTGAACCGGGCGGCCTGCGAGAGCCTTGGTTACACTCGGCAGGAACTGATCGGGAAGACGCCGCTCGCCTTCCATCTGGATTCGTATCAACCAGAGATGGAATCAGTCGCCGAGCGGGCGGCGGCGGGTGAGACCGTATTCGACACACACTGGCATCGGCGAAGGGATGGGACGGTGTTCCCTGTCGAAGTACACACCAGCCTGATCTCGTATGGCGGTCGTCGCTTCCTGCTGATGGTAGCCCGGGACATCACTGACCGCTTGCGCGCCGAAGAAGCTTTCCGCCAGAGCGAAATGCAGCTTCGCGAGGTCATCGAAACCATTCCTGCAATCGCCTGGACGAATAGCTCGGATGGATCGATTGAATTCGTCAACAAACGTTGGCAGGAATACACGGGTATCTCGGCAGAAAAGTCTGTAGGTTTCGGATGGGAGGTTGCGCTTCACCCCAAGGACGTTGACCGTTATGTCGAGAAGAGGCGTGCCTCGCTAACCAGTGGGGATCCATTCGAGGATGAGGTTCGCATCCGTCGTGCCGGAACTGGAGAATATCGTTGGTTCTTATCTCGCGCAGTGCCGTTGCGAGATGAACGAGGAAACATCGTCAGGTGGTACGGAACCGCGACGGATATCCACGATCGCAAACGGACGGAAGAGAAACTTCAACATGAGAACGTCGCGCTGCGTGAGGAGATCGAGCAAGCATGGATGTTTGAGGAAGTCGTAGGGCACTCTCCGGCGCTCCGGTCCGTGCTTTCGGCCGTGTCCAAGGTCGCCCCTACGGATTCAACTGTTCTCCTAACCGGTGAAACTGGAACAGGGAAAGAATTGATTGCGCGTGCTATCCATAAGAAGTCGCCTCGCCGTTCCCGGGCCTTCGTAGCGGTCAATTGTGCTGCGATTCCGCAATCGTTGATCGCCTCAGAACTGTTCGGGCACGAGAAAGGGGCGTTCACTGGGGCTCTGCAGCGTCGGCTAGGCAAGTTCGAGTTGGCAGAGGGGGGTACGATCTTCCTCGATGAGGTTGGAGAATTGCCTCTTGAGACGCAGATTGCCCTCTTGCGCGTTTTGCAGGAAAGGGAGTTCCAACGTGTCGGCGGCAGTGAACAAATTCGCGTGAATGTCCGTGTCCTGGCAGCTACTAACCGCGATCTGCAAAAGGCGATTGCTGCAGGCGCATTTCGACAGGATCTGTTCTACCGACTTGAGGTCTTCCCGATCCACATCCCGCCTCTCCGAGAACGCATAGAAGATATTCCCGTGCTGGTGGAGTACTTTGTGGCCCGTTTCGCGCGAAAGGCTGGCAAAAACATCCGCAGCATTGAGAAGGAGGCGCTCGAGCTCCTGGAGTCGTACCCCTGGCCAGGAAACATTCGTGAGCTCGAAAATGTGATCGAGCGCTCAGTTATTGTCTGTGAGACAGAGACGCTAACCATTGATCCCAGTTGGCTCTCCATCGGAAATTTGCATCCGCAGGGCCCAACCGGGTCATTGGGGAGGAAAAGCTCGGCAGAGGAAAAAGAGCTCATTGAAAAGGCGCTGGCGGAAGCAGAAGGTAGAGTTTCTGGTCCGTCAGGCGCAGCCGCAAAACTCGGTATCCCCGCCTCCACCTTGGAATACAAGATCCGCCTGCTGAAGATCAACAAGCACGAGTTCAAAAAATATTTGCGCGAGAGTTAGCTGCATTTTCGCAACTCGCAAAACTTGCGAATTCGCAGAACTTGTGACTGTTCCTGTCCGCCAAACCATGTGTTTTCAGTGGATTGAAAGTGGCCACCGCGTTGCTTCATCAAACCGCAGCGAGCATTAGAAGCTACCCCGCTCAGAACTCTGGGGCCCTCGGATCAAGGCGAAATGAGTTCAGTTTCGTAGTTCTCGCACGCGAGGTCGAAATGAGGCACGAAGTTCATAGTCAGGGAACAGCCGCCTGCATCGCACCGTTTTCGGAAAGAAGCGATGTGCATTGGGAAACGACAACTCTTCCGGTTTGGAATGCAGAAGGCACCGCGGAACAGCAAGAACTGGTCTATGAGGTCAGTTGGATCAAAGAGCTCGGCATGTGGCGCCGATTCCTAACGTCACAGCGCAAAGTGGGCAGCCGGCGCTAGGAGGTACCATGCTGAGGATCGAGAGGGCAGCGAACGGAAAGGTCGTCTTCACCTTAAGCGGCCGTATAGAGCCGGAAGACATTGACGAGTTGCAGAGACTGTTCGGCCTCGAACCCGCTGCGGTTCACATCGTGCTGAACCTGAAAGACCTTGTACTAGTGAATGGCGACGGAGTGGAATTTTTGGCCGGATGGGAAGCCGCTGGCATGACTCTCGAAAACTGTCCAGCCTACGTTCGCAAGTGGATCGACCAACAGAGGGGGTAGAGCAAATGTGCGCAACAATCGCCAACGCAATGGTGGACGAGCAGCCTAGACCGTTATGGGGCAGGCTGCAAGACGAACCGCTGGATCTGGGATCAGAAATCAGCTCTGAATGCTGTTTCGAGGACATCGTCGGCAAGAGTGCCGCTCTCCGCAACGTGCTGGATCAGGTTGCGATTGTCGCGCCAACGGGGTCAACGGTGCTCTTGCACGGCGAGACCGGCACCGGTAAGGAACTCCTGGCCCGCGCGATTCATAACCTGAGTCCGCGTCGTGAACGCACTTTTGTACGGCTCAACTGTGCTGCCATACCTTCCGGGCTGGTGGAAAGCGAACTGTTTGGGCATGAAAGGGGTGCTTTCACCGGCGCGCTCATGCAGAAACGAGGCCGCTTTGAGTTGGCCGATCGCGGCACTCTCTTTCTAGATGAAATTGGCGACATCAGTCTCGAGCTGCAACCGAAGCTGTTGCGCGCTTTGCAGGAACGTGAGTTTGAACGACTGGGGAGTACGAAGACCATTCGCGTGGACGTTCGCTTGATTGCCGCAACGCATCGCGATTTGCAGGACATGATACGAAACAATCAGTTCCGCGAAGACCTTTTTTACAGGTTGAATGTTTTTCCGATTGAGATCCCTCCGCTTCGCGACAGGCGCGAGGATATTCCGCTGCTGGTGCACTATTTTGTTTCGCGCCACTCGCGTGAAATGCAAAAGCCCATTAAATCCGTTCCGAAGCAGGTCATGGAGGCGCTGGTAAACGCCGATTGGCCGGGAAACATTCGCGAGCTGGAAAACTTCATCGAGCGCTGCGTGATTCTCACGCAAGGGGACGAATTGAACGTCCCACGCGAAGAGCTGAGGCGCTCCGCTGCTTCAGCCGCATCAACTTTCGAACAGGCTGAGCGGCAGGTCATCGTCCAAGCTTTGCGAGCCGCCTCCGGCAGAATAGCCGGCCAAGGCGGAGCCGCAGAGCGCCTGGGACTGAAACGAACAACACTTCAAAACAAGATGCACAAGCTGAACATCAGTCGCGCTTGCTATGGCGTGTAAGTGTTTGCGCAGGGCTCGTGCGCTACGCGAGGTATCTATTGACGATTTGAATAGTGATGAGGGTAAGGCAATGAGCACAGAAACCAGGATGGCAATTGAGCAATCGACACCGATGCCACTGCGTTCGGAGAGCGGTGCGAGTGTGCGTTACGAAACCGAAGTTCTCTCGCATTGGGATCGGCAAGCGTTGGCCGAAGTAAATGACGCTTTCACGTATGAAATTGCCTGGATACCGGAACGGCAGTGCTGGCGGAGTTTCCTGTGCTCCGTCAGCAAGCTCGCCTGAAAAGTTTTGGCAGCTATACAGGTTTTTCGAGTTACGACAGTGAAGGGGAAGTTATGGCAACAGCAACGCAGTCGGCCCTTATACAAGAATTGGACACGAAAAAGCGGAGTTCCGCGTCGCGACATTTTGAAGATGCGCTGCGACAAAAGATCGTCGGGCAGGACGAAGCCGTGCAAGCGCTTGGCGAGCTATATCAGGTGTTCTGCGCTGGGCTACACCCCCCGGGTCGTCCCGTCGGAAACCTGCTGTTTCTGGGACCGACCGGCTCCGGCAAGACGCGCATTGTCGAGGCTGCAGCAGAAATTCTGTTTGGAGATAGCCGAGCGCTGATCAAAGTGGATTGTGCCGAGTTCCAGCACTCCCATGAGATCGCCAAACTGATTGGCTCGCCCCCAGGGTACCTGGGCCATAGGGAGACCCATCCGCTGATTACGCAAGAGGAACTGGCTAAGAGCCACCGAGGTGAGTTGAAACTCAGCTTCCTGCTGTTTGACGAGATTGAGAAAGCGAGCGACGCACTTTGGCAACTGCTCCTTGGGATCCTGGACAAAGCGACCTTAACGTTAGGGGACAACCGGAGAGTCGATCTGTCGCAGACGGTGATCTTCCTGACTTCGAACCTGGGCGGGGGAGAGATCACGGAATTGATGCAAGGTGGGATGGGTTTCATCCAGCCGAAGGACATGCCAGTCAAGGGATTAAACGAGAAGGTGGAGAGGACGGCGGTAGAAGCGGCACGGCGGAAGTTTTCGCCCGAGTTCATGAACCGCTTGGACAAAGTGGTGGTGTTTCATCCGTTGAAGCGCGAAGAACTTGATGAAGTGCTGGAGATCGAATTGGCGGCAAGTGCAGAAGCGCTTATTGGATTGTGCGACGAGTCCCTTCCAGTTTCGGATAACGAACGAAGCAAGGCAGTTCCTGCTGCAAGCGGGCACCGACCAGAGATATGGAGCACGCCACCTGAAGCGCGCCATCGAGCGCTATGTAGTCTGTCCGATGGCGAGGCTGCTGGCCACCGCGCAAGTGCGCTCGGGGGATGTCCTTCTGATCGATCGGCATCCAGGCGAAGAGGAGTTGGCCTTTATAAGGGACGCGGAACAGTGCTCTTTCTATGCACAGATGCCCTTCACCATGTCGAATTCAAGACACCTTATGACTGCGGAGGCTCGGGCATGAGCGCATGCGACGGACGAGGCACACGTGGAATCAATTATGGACCGGCCCAACCCAGGTCTCTTATGGCAAATGGAGGGGTGAGACATGAGCGTAGTGTCAAGTTTTGGCTACAAACGTTGACGGATCTCAGGACATCGATAACGGAAGGTACAGATAAATGCTGCGTTGCTCCAAATTCCTCACGCTGTTACTGCTATTGAGCCCAGCTATCGGTTTTGCGAGGGGAGTGCCGAACGGCGAGTCGCCGGCCTTCACACCAGTCCCGGAGCTTAGCGCTGGATTCGATCTCCTATACGAGCAGAAGTTTGCCGAAGCACGCCAAATTTTCGCAAACTGGGAGTCCCGCAATCGGGAGGATCCTTTTGGTGAGGTGGCCGTGGCGGCGAGCTATCTTTTTGAGGAGTTGTACCTCCAAGGCGTATTGACAAGCGATTTTTTCCTGAACGAAAAGAAATTTCTGCACGGGATTGACGGCAGGCCGAACCCGGAGCGCATGAGCCATTTCGGCGAAGCGCTAACTCGGGCCCGCGAACTCGCCAAGGTGCGGCAGAAAACAAATCCCAACGATGGAGAAGCCCTTTTTGCCCTGACGCTGGCTGCCGGAATGGAATCAGACGCCGAATCGATTCTGCAGAAGAAACATATGAACGGCTTGAGACGCATGAAGGAAGCTAACAAATATGCCGAGTGTTTACTGGCAAATTATCCGGACGCGACCGACGCTTACATAGCTCTTGGCATAGCAAACTACATTATCGGATCGCAGAGCGCTGGTTCCCGCTTCGCGCTCTGGTTCGATGGAATTCACGGCGACAAAAAGCTCGGCATGGAACAAGTCGCCAGGGCTGCGGAGAACGGTCGCTATCTGCGCCCCTTCGCCAAAATCATCCTTGCCCTTGCCGCGTGCCGTGAAAATCAGGCTGCCCTCGCGGGAAAGTTGTTGCGGGAATTGATCGAGCAGTATCCGGATAGTGAACTGTTTGCTTCGGAGTATGCCAAAGTATCGAGCCTCCCCGTGCCGGCGGCCCTGGTTCACTGATTTCTCTCCGTCTTTGGCGTAGCATTCGACTCCAAAACACATTGTCGCAGTTTTGGTTCTTTCGCACTTGGACGAAAAACGCGCGTCGTCACCCGTCGTGGTATCTTAGCGAATAGCAGGCCGTTTGAGTGGTGGAATTGTGGCAGAGACAGCGGCAATCAAATACTTGACAAACCAAACCTTAAACTTGACAATCAACCGGATAACCTTGACAATGCAAGGGTGAGAACGTCTCAAGATAAACAGGGCCAGAAAATTCGCCAATTTATTTTGGAGCAGGTGGACGAGCACCCGCACGACATAACGCAGCACACCGCAAAGAACTTCACCCTGACCCGGCAGGCGGTCAATATTCACCTACAGCGCATGGTTGCTGACGGACGGCTGGTGCGCCGCGGTAAAACTCGCAAGACTCGATTTTTTCTGGCTCCAATTAAGACATGGCGAAAGCATTATTCCGGTCAGCAAAGCGAATCCGATGTTTGGGAGTCGGATATCCTAACGCAAATCTCAGAGTTGCCTGAAAACGCATTGGACATTTGGCGTCATTGTTTTACGGAAATGTTTAACAACGCCATCGACCATTCATCCGGGACACGCATCACCGTGGAGTTGAATCGAACCGCCGTAACGGTAGAAATCGCCATCATTGACAATGGCGTGGGAATTTTTAAGAAAATCCAGAAAGCGATGAAGCTTTCCGATGTACGAGATTCTGCCTTGGAATTGGCGAAAGGAAAGTTCACAACAGACCCAACTCGCCACACTGGAGAGGGCATCTTTTTTACATCCAAGATGCTTGATGGCTTTGATATCTCGTCTGGCGGGGTGTACTTCACATCCGAATCGCAGATCAAAAGTAGGAAGGGCACGGCCATTTGGATGAAGCTAAAGAACACATCGGATAGGTCCCGCCAGAACATCTATGACGCTTTCGGCTCTCCCGAGAACGATTATGCGTTCGACAGGACGGTCGTGCCGGTAAAAATGGCAGAACATAACAAAGGCGATTTGGTCTCTCGTTCACAAGCAAAGAGGCTGCTCCTGCGCATTGATAGATTTCGAACGGTTGTGCTTGACTTTGAAAACGTCGAGCAAATTGGGCAGGCATTCGCCGATGAAATTTTCCGTGTCTTCGCAAGCCGTCACCCCAGTGTGGATTTGCAGTTTGTAAACGCCAACAAACAAATATCTAACATGATTCGTAGAGCAAGGAATGCGCAACCATGAAAAACGAACAATCGATCATTGGTCGTCACGCCTTCCACAAGCTGCTTGTTGAAGCAATTAGCCAAGCGACGCAGGACGAAAAAGCGTTGAGGGCGACGCCGACATCCGAAAAGACCCACTCTTTGTTTCTGACAATCCAATCCAGACTTGGAGACGTATACCTCACTTCGGCAGCCTTACCACACCGAGCCCCTATGCCGATCAAGTCGGCTTCTCGCCAGCGATTGTCACCGAATCGTGAATCCACAATTGTGCAATCGCGTAAGCGCTCATCGAGCCTCCCCGCATTCTCACAGCCTACTTTTCCCTCTATCCCAAATCATTGCAATCGTTCAGGGCACATGTTGAACTCACTCGCAGAAATTGGAGAACCGACAAGAAGTTGACTTCTCCGTGACAACCCTCAAGCGGCCCGTCGCTATCCTGACTTGGACGTTGAAGCTCATTTGCATCACACGGAGAAAAACGGGTTACTCCTGGAGACCCGACGGGCTCCCCGCAAAGCGCATAGCCACCTCCACGCGGTGCATTGGCACGAACAACATAAACTGAAAGTGAGCTAGGGAGAGAAAGTAAGGCATGTCAACGATCGGAGACAAGTACCTATTAGGGTCTGGGCGAAGTGACCACGACCGGTTGCGCGTCATCAGTGCAATTCATGATGGCCGAACTCGCGAATTGCTGCGGAGGGCCGGATTCGTTTCGGGGCATCGTTTCGTGGAGTTTGGCTGTGGGCTGGGCTACGTCACTCGATGGGCCGCAAGTGAAGGAGCGCATGCCATAGGGATCGACCTGAACGAAGATAACTTGGCGGTAGCTGCGGAATTGGCGCACGAAGCTGGACTGAAGACCGCGCAGTTTCGCTCCGCCAATATTTACGAACCCGAGCTAGAACCGGAGAGCGTAGATGTGTCGTACTCGCGGTGGCTGATGGTCCATCTGAATAGGCCCGTAGATGCAATGCGCGCTATCCATGCGGCGTTGAAGCCGGGCGGAGTGATGGTGTGCGAGGAGGCGGATGTGAGCGCGGTGTATACTGAACCGGCCTCGGCCGCTTATACGGAACTGCGCGACATTTGCATGGAGGGCGCCCGCCAGCGGGGAGTGTATTATTCGGGCGGACGGCGCGCCCATTTGTGGGCGAAGGAAGCGGGCTTTGAGATCGTCCACGTAGACGCCTATCACCCGCATCACGTTACTGGCGAACACAAGGGATTCTGGAACTGGACGTTGCGCGCCGTCGGTCTGGGGATGGTGAAAGAGGGAACCTTGACCGCGACGCGGCTGGAAGAGTTGGTTGCCGGAATGAACGAGGCCGATGCTTCACCCGACACACTGGTTGCGCATTGCAGGATGCACCAGCTGATCGCGAAGAAGCCTGACATGAGGGTCTGAGTTCCGATTTCCCCACCCAGTCGCGCAGGATTTACGATCGATTACACCCACTTTGGCAGAGGGAATGACCTTACATTTTCACGCTCCCCGGAACCTTGAAAAAATAGGCGTCCTTTCCTGCCGGATAGGATTTCAGGGTTCTTGCACTTCTCCGTGCAGCTAACCGTGAAGGCGGTGCCTTCTATATCGGCTCTTGAGCATACTTTTGTCCAATAGGTGTGAACCATCGGCCTCCCGCATTGCTCGCACTGAAAAACAAGCACGTAGAGTTTTTCACTAATGGTGGGCGAGTCCATCTTGACCTACAGATTCTTCCGGCAGGCAGCACGGAGACAGAGACTCTTCAATGAGCCCCTTGTCACTCCGATAGTAGCAAATTACTTGGTGAAAATACGTAAGAGGTCTAAACTCCCACTGACCCAGTGGCTAGCGACCACCAACCTGCCAGCGCGGCATCTTCATCACGGTTTTATAATTAGGGCCTATCAAACTCAGGTCATGCCCCGTTTGTCTACCCTCAGCCGCGAGGTTTCCCGATGGACCGCGCCCCGGTGATAAATAAGGTAGAAGTATGAACGCAAGAGACTGAGGAGTTTCGCTAACTGGGTCTCATCGCAAGATACCTTCCTCCCGCTAGAACAGGCATTCTGATTGATGTAAGCTCCCCTTTGTCGCTATCCGCGAGATAAGGGGAATCAAGCCCAGCGTCGGGTAATGGGTCATCAGTTTCCGATTACGCTGCATTGCAGATAGCCCGTCGCCAGGGGCAGGCCATGATTATCAGAGTCATCCGCATCCACAAGAATATGATTCCGTAACTTGAGAGGAAATCGGAGTGGCAGAATTGCGCGAGAATGGGGAGCTCTACCGCGACCTAGTTGAGCACAGCCTCGATTTGATCTGTACCCATGACCTGGATGGCGTCGTATTGACTGTCAATCTCGCTGCTGCACGGACTCTGGGCTATGAGCCTAGTGAACTTGTAAACCGGAACCTTCGTGAACTCCTAAGCCCGAATGTTCACGCGGAACTCGATGCGTATCTGACTGCCTTAAGAGACAAAAATGTGGCGAGTGGATTGATAGAGTTGTGGACCAAGAGCGGGGAAACGCGCATTTGGAAGTACACCAGCACACTACGGACCGAGGGAGTCCAGGTTCCTGTCGTCCGGGCGATGGCGCACGATATCACCGACATTTTGTACGCTCAGAAAGCCTTGCGCGAGAGCGAAGAGCGGCTGCGCTTGGCCGCCGAGGTCGGTAGGATGTATGCCTGGGAGTGGGACCCAGCTACGGACTCTGTCCTGCGATCCGCAGAATGCGCGGGCATTCTCGGCTTAAACGACTCCCCTCGAAAAGGCGTCGCGAAGGACTATTTTAGTTTAGTCCAACCGGATGATCGAGGCAGACTATGGAGCTTGACAAGCTCTTTGACACCAAAAGACCCGGAGTATCGAACGGAGTATCGCAGGTTTCGCCCAGACGGCGCGCTGCTGTGGCTGGAAGAGAGTGGCCGCGCGACATTTGACAAGACCGGGAAATTGGTCCGACTGGTGGGTATGACCGCGGATATTACCGAACGCAAGCATGTGGAGGAGAAGCTGCGAGCGAGCGAAGAGAGCAGCAGGCAGATCGTGCAGAGGTCTCCCGTGGCCATGGTGGTTTCGCGCGGATCGGAGGAGAAGGTCGAGCTCGTCAATGATAAATTCACGGCTCTGTTTGGTTACACGAAGAACGATATCCCTAGTGTTGCCAAATGGTGGTCTCTTGCCTACCCTGATGACTTGTACCGGGAAACAGTCAGAGAAGAATGGCAAGCGCGAGTGACAGAGGCTATTAAGAACCGCTCCGAAATTGCACCCATGGAAGCAAAGGTTTGCTGCAAGGACGGTTCATACCGCTACATCGAGTTTCACTTTGCGTCTCTCGGCGAGACGAATTTAGTAAGCTTCGTTGACCTTACAGATCGCAAGAATGCGGGCGAGGCGCTGGCGAAGGTTGGAGGGCGGCTCATTGAAGCGCAGGAGGAAGAACGCACACGAATTGCAAGGGATCTCCATGACGATATCTGTCAACAGCTCACGTTATTAGCGATTGAGCTGGAGAAGCTCGGGAAAATACCTCTCGAATCCCGTGGAGGTGTTCGCACGCGCACAAACAAGTTAAAAAAACGCGTCTCGGAAATCGTGAGGGATGTTGAAGCAATATCCCACGAGTTGCATTCCTCGAAACTTGAGTTACTCGGCCTGAAGGCTGCCGTGAGAAGTCTCTGCAAGGAATTTGCCGCATACCACAAAGTGAGGATAGATTTTGTTGAGAAGGACCTACCCAGCCAGTTGCCGAGGGATATTTCCATTTGCCTTTTCCGAATTGCTCAGGAGGCCTTACGTAACGGCCTGAAGCACAGCAGAGCGGATAGGTTCCAAGTGCAATTATTAGGGACACCCAACGAAATTCATCTTTCGGTTCGCGATGCCGGTGTGGGTTTTGATCCTGAAACTGCTATGTACCGCCGTGGGCTTGGACTAATCAGTATGCGTGAGCGAATCAATTTGGTTAAAGGGACGATAGCAATTAGGTCGAAACGCCAAGGCGGAACGGAAATATACTGCAGCGTCCCTTTTGCCAGCAGGCCTCTACACACATGACTCATCCCCGGGTGCCAAAATACTAGTTCGACGATGGACGAGGAGTTGGCGAATCGGAGATGCACCATTCCTGGCAACTTGGTGACCGCTGCTCAATAACGGCGAACGGAGGAGCTATTCTGCGGCTCCTGAAGCGGGAGATTTCAACGTGCCGAAAACGACTCCTACATGCCTCTTTAAACGCCGTTACCGGAAACTGACCAAGTATCCGGCATCGACTTGCAGGAAGCGCCTGCGGACGTGCCGCCGAAACGGGTGAAGCGGCGAGCTCCTTATGAGACAACTCGTCAGTGCCGCCTCAATTGTTAAAGAACGACGCGTTCGACGGCGAGCGGGGGATTTAGGCGAGTCAGAAGAAGAATGGAAGCGTGAATTCAAAACACAGTGGCGAAGCAAGTCCGGGTAGTGGTCGGTTTTCGATTACGCGACCAGGCAAGTGGAATTCGATCGATAAACACAAGCGCGTTTCTCGTTACCAATCTTGGGCTAGGAGTGGAGCTCTGGATTGAGCCCTACCAGAATTGGGTCGATGATAAGCCGATCAACGTGACTTCCCTGAACGGGGCCGTTGGCTTGTTTGCACGCACAGTGCTTGACGAGTCAGATGCCGGCGCCACCGATTCGTCCAAGGGCGATTCCGATCAAGTAAGTAACAACTCCTTCGATGGCACCCACAAAAGTCATTTCAAATCCACTGGACCACCAGGGACGGATGGTGATGAGGGATTTCGCGGCCCCTACAGCGAAATGCGCCACGAGGGAAACGGGGATCAGTGCCCCCAGGGCCGTTGAAAGAGCTCCCGAAATGGCGGAGGTCCAGGGTTTGCGAAGCCCTTCTTCTGTGCTGCTCAATCGTTCTCGTGCAAGAGCCTGGACGAGTTGCGTTTTGTCTCGGGCGACTTGGTCGACAAAGCGGTTGGCGTCGTCCTCGGATAACCCGCGGACTTGGTAACTGAGGGATAGGGCTTCCCGTGCTTCGGTGTCCTGGCCCACATAGTCCAACAGGACAAGTGCGCCTCCCAACACCGCTTCATTCGTTAGAAACGCGGCGGCGAGTGCCACGGAATAGCGGGCCCAGTCGCGTTTCGCCGTTACTCGCCAGCACCAGACTAATAGAAGGCCAGTTGCTTTCGCAGGAACCGGACTTCCGCGCTCAGCGCTGTGCGCGAGCGGAACACGGGACGGAAGAAAAGAAGTACGTCCCCGGCCAGATCAGTGATCAAGTTAAGCAGAGCATCCAGTGAGCGCTTTGCGTTCGGAAGGAATCGAGACATGGCTGCCAGGATCGGTCAGTCCGGCTGAGAAGTGTTTGCTGCCAGGCGGGGCTGGCTTCTCGGGTTTTCTGACGCAGCGAAGCCGAACAAATAAGTGCCAACATCTCTGTCAGATGGGAGCCGGATGGAATTTTTGCGCACCACAGCGGATTCATCTCTTTGGTTCGCGGTTCAGCGCGTACGCTGTGCTCCTACCGCCGCCTTCTTCCTGTTTAAGAATTCCCTTGGCGATCAGGTCCTGAATATCCCGCAGCGCCGTGTCATGTGAAATCTTGGCGAGTTTCCCCCACTTCTCCGTCGTCAGTTTGCCCTCAAAGCCGTCGAGCAACTGGTTGATGATTTTTCTCTGTCGCTCGCTGATCTCGATTGCCCTCCCTCTGAGATGACGCCAGAAGGCCTCCTTCGCCAGAACACCGGCGGTTAATTCACTCGCTTTCCCGATTGCGCGGCCGAGGCAATCGAGAAACCACACTAGCCACTCCGTGACATCGATTCCATCGTTTTGTGTGGATTCTAAGATTTGGTAGTACCCCTTGCGGCCTTCACGGATCTGTGAAGACATGCTGTAGAAACGCTGCGGGCTGTTCTCCAGCCGCGCCAGAGACATCTCCGTGATGGCTCGGGCGATTCTTCCGTTGCCGTCCTCAAAGGGATGGATAGTCACAAAATAGAGGTGAGCCAAGCCGGACTTGATGAGCGGCTCGGTGCCCCCTGCGTTGCCTTCGTACCAAGTCAGAAATGCTTTCATTTCGGGTCCCACCGCTTCGGCTGCGGGAGCCTCGAAGTGGATCTTCTGTTTTCCTTCAGGTCCGGAAACGACTTCCATTCCACCGGTTCGCCAAGCGCTTGTTTTAATTTTGCGCAACCCACTCCGACCGGTCGGAAACAGTGCTCCATGCCAGCCAAATAATCTCTCTTCGGTTAGTGGCGAGGCATACTTCTGCGTCGCGTCCAGCATCATCTCGACGATACCTTCCACATTTCGATCTGCAGCTCTGGTTCCTCCGGCCTCGAGTCCCATGCGGCGAGCCAGCGAAGACCGGACACTCTCCGGATTGAGTTCCTCTCCTTCAATCGCCGAGGATTTGACGGTTTCTTCCGTCAGCGCCGCAAGCGTGGCTTCCTTCTTCAGTTGGTATCCCAGGTCTTGCATCTTTCCGAGGAGCAAACCTTGCTGATAGCACGCCGAGGACAAATGTGGAACGACGCGTGCGGCGTTCCAAGTCAAGCGCGGCCAATCCTTATTCTTATAGATGTACGCCATTATCTACGCTTATTCTACGCATCTATTGACGCATCGTCCAGAGTAATCTACGCTTTTTCTACGCAGTATCCGACGCACGCTCTGGATACGTCTTGCGCTTCGCCACAATTAAGAGCGTCTTGAAATGAATACATACAGCGAGGGAATGTAAGATTGTGACATGCCCTATGGCTTGCGAAATTACAATTCGCCA
>CAWBVH010000008.1:0-58228 GCA_963792145.1 Candidatus Acidiferrales bacterium | reverse complement strand
CATCGGCTTTGCGGGGCATCATCCATTCCCGTCGGCGACGGCCGGTGTCGATCGAGGAGATGACTGAGGCGGCTGCTGAAGGCTCCACCGGCGGCACGCCGCGGACGAAGGGTCGATGATCGGGCTCGACACCAACATCCTTGTTCGTTACCTCACCCAAGACGATCCGATTCAGTCTCCGAAGGCCAGGGAGATAATCGAACGGCGGTTGACCGAGGAGAATCCGGGCTTCGTCAGTATTGTGGCGATGGTTGAGACCGTGTGGGTCCTCGACCGCGCCTACAAGCTAGCAGCCCATGAAATCGCCGCAGCCGTCGAACGCATCCTTCAGACTGACGTGCTCGTTGTGGAGAACGAGCAGGAGGTTTTCACCGCCATGATCGCACTCAAGGAAGGACAGGGCTCGTTTGCCGATGCCGTCATTGTTGCACTTGGCACCAGAGCGAAGTGCTCCCGCACCCTTACGTTCGACCACAAGGCGCTGCGGCTTCCGGGTTTCGAGTTTCCTTAATTCACCCTCTCGGGATCGTTCGATGATGGTTGGCCATCAGCAGACTGTCTGGCGAACGTCCTGAAAGAACTGGGGAAGGTCATGTCTCCGGATTGGCCGGATTCCTGGTGGCATGCCACACAAAGTACGGGGAATTAGGCATCAAGGGAAAGCAGTGTCTATGGAGGTAGAACGTAAATCCTTTGTTTGCAACCTGAACCTTGTAGCGAAACAACGCGTAACAAAGAATCCCACCCCCAAACTACGAAGGGTCGAATCCCTCCTCCTGCGTGTATATTGTGATTCATTCCATATCCAATGAACAAAGGGTTTTGCCGCTTCAGTGACCAGGAAGTGCAGAAAAACGCCGCCTAGCAGCCCCGCACGTTTCATCAGGACTTCGCGGAAGTCAATTGCCGAGAGTCGATAAGCCTCATCTAGTAATTATGCGTGCAATCTGGTTTTCCACAGCACACGCATTCACACGTCTCCCCTATCCCTGCTATCTTGGCGATTCACCATTTCCCGGAGGCTCAATATGATCGTCGAGGAACAGATCTCGATCGTCGAGGAGCAGATCGCCGCGCGGCAACAGCGCGCCCGGAAAACCATCGAAGCCATTCTTACGGGCCCGGTCGGACAGGCCTATGGCGACTACGTGGTGAAGTCAGCAAGCGGCAGGGAGTACCGCGTGGCAATGCGAGGTCCGAGCCTGTTTGAAAACTTCTGCTCGTGTGCCGATTTTGCGGTGAACACCCTTGGCACTTGCAAGCACATCGAAGCCCTGCTGCTTCGTCTTCATCACCGCTTTGGCCGCTCTTTCGATCGCCAGCAGTATCAGCGCACGCGGGCTTCGCTTTCCCTGCAGTATGGCGACACTCTGAACGTGCGTGTCCGGCTCCCCTCTCAGCCATCGTCGGACCTCCAGAAGATTGTCTCTGAGTACTTCGATGCCGATGGGTTCTTACGAACGGACAACCTTCAACGATTCGAGGAAGTCCTCGAGAAGCTTCGCGCTGTGGATGAGACGGCCGTTGTTTACAGCGATGTACTAGATTTCATTGACCGTGAAAACGAACTTGCCTCGGGCCTCGAGGACGAGCGCCGGTACCTCGCGCAAATAAAGAAAGGCAAGCGCCCACTCGAAGGCCTCTTGAAGGTGCCGCTCTTTCCCTACCAGATTCGCGGAGCGCTTTTCGCCGCTTGTCGCGGCCGGGTGATCCTCGCCGACGATATGGGCCTTGGCAAGACCATTCAGGCCATTGCTGGTGCTGAGCTACTGCGGCGACGTCGGGGCCTTGAGAGGGTGCTGGTGATTGCCCCCGCTTCGGTCAAGTACCAATGGAAGACAGAGATCGAGAAGTTCTGTGAGCTTCCCGCACAAGTCATTGACGGGCTGATGCCGCACCGCAAGAAGCTGTACGCCAACCCAACCTTCTTCAATCTCACAAGTTACGAACTGGTCTTGAAGGATATCGAAGATATGCATGACTTGCGTCCGGACTTGATCATCCTCGATGAAGCCCAGCGCATACGCAATTGGGCAACCGCCACCGCCCGCATCATCAAACAATTGAAGAGTCGTTATGCCTTCATATTGACGGGCACACCTCTTGAAAACAAGCTCGAAGAGCTGTTTTCGATCGTGGAGTTCGTGGACGGTCGCCGTTTGGGGCCGGCCTTCCGCTTTCTGAAGGAACACCGCATGGAGAACGAAGAGGGGAAATTGCTCGGCTATCGTGGCCTGGATCAAGTTCACAAACAACTGGAACCGATCTTGCTTCGCCGAACACGGAAAGAAGTGCTTCCGGAGCTGCCCAGGCGCACGGATCAAACTTTTCGTGTACGTATGACGCCCGAGCAAGCAGGTCCCTACTGGGAACAGAGTGACATTCTCGCAAGGTTGATGCACAAATGGCAGCGACAGGGTTGGCTCTCCGAGATCGATCTGCGTCGCATCACCTGCTGTATCCAGAACATGCGCATGCTCTGCAACTCTACCTTCTTGTTCGACAAGGCGACCAATTTCTCTCCCAAGCTTGAGGAGTTTCGCGAGATTGTTCACGAGCTGACAATTGAAGAAAAGCGCAAAGTGGTCGTCTTCAGCGAGTACGAACGAATGACGCATCTGGCCAGTCAGGAACTGACGAAGCTGAAAATCGGCTGGGTGTCGTTACACGGCAACGTGCCCGCGCGGAAACGTGGTGAGCTGATTTCCCGGTTTACAAAGGATCCCGACTGCAAGGTCTTTCTTTCGACTGATGCTGGAGGAGTTGGATTGAACTTGCAGGCGGCCTCGGCAGTCGTGAACTTTGAGCCCCCCTGGAATCCTGCCCGATTAGAGCAACGTGTCGGCCGCGTTCATCGCTTCGGCCAGACGCAGCCCGTACAAGTGATCCATCTGCTGACCGAGAACAGCATTGAGGAACGCGTTTGGGAGACTCTCAGGCTCAAGAAGGCGTTGTTCACGGGATTATTTGATGAGGGGAAGGACGAAATCAGCTTTGAAAAGCTCGGCCGCAAAACTATGATGCACGTGATCAAAGAGGTCTTCAGCGACCAGCCTGGCAGACCGAAGCCTGTACTCACTCCGGAGGCGCCCCAGCCCGTGGCCGTAACGGAAGCGAAGCGGAATGGAAAGCCCGCGGTGAAGGACGGCCGCGCCCGCGGACCTCCGGTAGTGACAAGACCTCCGTTTCCTGCGGACCGGGCGTTGCCCCTTCCCCAGAGTGTGGCCCAGGATGGCGATGCAGAGTCCACCTCCTTCGTAGCGGACCCCAGCCAGGCTGCTGCTCAGTTTCTGGAAGCGGGCCTGACCCTCTTGGAATCGCTCTCCTCTCCGCGCAGCGCCGACGTCGGTTTCGAACCGATCAAACGGGGCCTTTCCACGTTACTGCGGAGGGATGCGCAAACCCAACGTCCGACCCTCGCCATCCCCCTGCCCGAGTCCATCACTACCGAGCGTCTCGCAAGAGTCATTAGCGGATTTCTCGGCACTTTGGCCAGACCGTCTTGAAAGCAAACGGGGCAGGGATTACAGAACGCGGAATGTCTTCTCGCCACTGGGTGGGCGGCAGCGGCGCTTTGGCTATGTGGCAATGCACCCACTCCATGGGATCGGTCGCCGTGAAGGGAAGAGTGCCGGTCAGCATTTCGTATAGCGCGATGCCGAGGGCATAGAGATCACTCCGCGAATCGATTGAACGATTCATTCTTCAAGTTTGTACAGGAGCCATGTAGGCGAGGGTTCCCACGATGAATTCGGGAGGCTCCGCCGACTAGCGCTCGCGCATCGATCGCGAGGCGATTCCAAAGCCGATCAGCCAGCCCTGGCCGCGTGCGCGGCTCGACCATGACGTTGGCCGGTTTGAGATCCTTGTGGATGAGGCCACGACCGTGCAGCTGCCTGACTGCGGCAGCAAAACTGATTGCCACGCGCAGGAACTGTCCAATCTCCATCTGTTTTCCAAGCAGCTGGTCGAGTGGCTCGCCCCCGGAGTCCTCGAGTACGAGCGAAGTCCGTCCCTCGTAATGTATAAGCTCAAGTGGTCGAACTGCCTATATGGGGTCCGATTCGCAAGGAGTGCTGGCGTTCCATCATCCGGACGCTTTCTGGTGGCGGATGCTCTGATCTTGGCATCACGACGAGAACAGAGGATGGATCCGCACTCGTGCTACGTCTGTTGTGGCCTCGTAACAGGACGAACTCGCCTTCCTGATCAGCAACCGACGCGCCCAGCGCTTTTACACCTTATTAACTCAATCGTCGCGCTCGTTGAAATGCCATGGTGGCCACCCATGCGGAGAGACGCCATAAATATTGCTGTAGGCAAGCACGATCGCGGGCACAGGCAGGAGCTTTAACTCGTGCAGGGCTTCGCGGCGCGCCTGTTCGAGATCAATTCTCATCTTTTCGAGCTCATAGCTCCTTCGGCCGTCTGGTCTGTCAGAAGGAAACTCGATCAAGTTCACTTGCGGAAGACGATACCGCCAATCTAACAACCCATCCTTTAATCGGCGGAAGATCATCTCGTACACGGAGGTCAAGTCGGCGCGCTCGGAGACCAAGAAAGTCCCCATGTAGAAATCCATATAGTCATAACGCTGCTCGCCGGATTCGCGATTCAATTGGTCGGCCAGGAATCCGGCGGCGCCACGCCAGGAACCAATGTCCACCAGCCGGCCACCCCGGTCGACCACTTCGTTTTCGTTGGAGAACACGTCCCACAGGCACATTGCAACCAGTTCTCGCACCTCGCGCGTGGTGTCGACGGGGCTATCCTTGTAGTCCGACTGAACATCTTCCCGTGTGGGCTCCGGTTCGTCTAGCCGGTCTTTCGGAAACCACGGCCAGTTCCGAAGGTTGCGATGAAGCTGCACGCGTTCCCAGTGGACCTGCTCAAGGATCGGGTGGAATACGAACTGGAGCGTGGAATCTGGCCATCCTTCGGGCGCAATTTCCTCGAGAACATCTTTTCCTGCGAAGCCTGCCGGAAACAGAGACGCAAACAGGGTTCGGCACTCTGCATCCGTAAGACGTCTTCTCAGCTCTTTTTCAGGCATGCCAATTCCCGCTTCTATTTTGGCGGAAGCCTTTGCATATCGCGCGGCCGGCCATTGCCGGTGCCCTGGTCCTAGCTTCGCCCCTTGCCAGAAATCGTGTTTCTGCGGAGGTTTGCCGGAGGAGCTCGATCAGTAGACTCAGGAGCCTTGCGTTGACAGGCCTTAGCCATAATATCCGCTGAAGACGTATCCTCGACCTCGAAGCGCTCCGGCCACTGACCAAGCTCACGCGCAATCTGCTCCTCAACGCCTCGCAGTTCCAGAATCCGGAAATGATATACTCATCGGAAGGATAACAATGGAATCCAAGTTTAACGTAATCGTTCGTGATCCCGAAATTCTGGGCGGGATACCGGTATTCCGAGGAACTCGGGTGCCTTTCAAGAACTTACTCGACTACCTTGAAGGCGGCCATACTCTGGACGAATTTCTGGAAGAGTTTCCCTCGGTCACACGCCAGGCAGCCATCGCGGCTCTGGAGCACGCAAAGAATTGGTGATCGCCCAGACACCATGAGGCTCCTCATCGACGAATGCTTGCCGAGAGCCTTCAAACGACTACTCACTGGATACACCTCTCGTACGGTCCAAGAGATGGGTTGGTCAGGTATCAAGAATGGCGCGCTGCTCTCGCTGGCCGACGCCGAGTTCGATGCGTTGACCAAGTGCCGGGTCTATCAGCAAAACCTCGTGGAGCGCAAAATCGCGATTCTCCTGTTGGTCTCCAGATCGAATCAGATCGAGCACTCAGCGCCAATTTTTCCAGCTGCTCTAAACGCACTAGAGACCATCCGCCCAGGCCAGGTTCTGCGAATCGGGGATTAGTCGGGCTGCCCGGCAAAGGCAGCGGCGAAGATAGGATTGCGCCAGACCGAACAAAAAAGTGGGTGCGCTACCGTGCTCGGACCGTGGATTTTTGCTTGAGGTTGAGGCTCTTGAGGTTAGCTTTGAACGAGAAGCAGATTCCCCAAGTTGTTGGAAACAATAGAAGCGCGAGCAGGAAATGGAAGACTTGGAGAGAACTATCGTCCTTGCAAAGCAGGTGCTTTCAAACCTGAATTCTTAGCTCGATGGAGTGTTTCAACGCGAAGGTTCGAACTGGAGATCGATTTAGTGGAGCGGGGTATGGGAAACAATCGTCGTCCACTTTTTGGTGCACTCTTGGAGAACCTACCCGCGAAACGAACGACCCTTCCTTTGCGTTCCTCTTCTTACTCCAATAATAAGATCAGGTCTTCAGTTCGACGGTAGACTGACGGCGCGAAAACAGAGTTGTTGCAGGCGGTGCACGAGGCGGGCTCGGTTGACGCGCTTCTCTTTGCTATGGGCGTCATCGACAACGCCGTGGAGGGCGCTGAACAGGAAGACGGCGACAAAACGAGGGTCTTCGACCGACCAAGCGTGGGCGCGAGAGCCAGCCTGAAGCAAATCGCAAAGAAAATCGATGGTGACGTTGTCGACGAGCCCTTCGCGCGTGGGAGGGCGAGATCCGTAAAAAAGAATGTCGTGCAGGCGAATGGAATCGAGATATCCGGAGACGGTGGCCACGGCCCATGCCGCGAGCTTCCCCTTCCAATCGTCCGCAGGCTTTAGGGCGACCGCGGCCCTCACCGTTGCCAACCGGTCTTGCCCGTAGCGATCACCGAGTGCGGCAAGCACATCATCCTTGGAGGAAAAATAAAGGTAGAAGGTGCCCTTGGCGACGTCGGCCGTGGAGGTGATCTGCTCGATGGTGGTGGATGCGACGCCTTGCTGAAGAAACAGCTGCTGGGCAGCGTTCATCAGGTCATCTCGCCGCTGTCCCGGGGGCTTTGTTCTTGGACGAGGTTTGGTTTTGGCGGACATTGGGATCGCTGAGCCTCGGTGACTGAACGCTGGTCAGTGACCGTAGGATAACGAACGCGGGCTGGGAAGGCGAGAAGCAAGAAGAGGCGAAGTCGGACATAATTGTGCGCAAATAGGTGCACGCGTAGAGGGCTGGCATAAAAGCCAGCGCTACATTGAAGACAAAAACTACGCGGCGCCCGCCTCCCCTCGAGGCAAGGTGAAGGTGGCCGCGACACAGAGGAACACCCTCACCCCTGAAGGGGTGAGCTACAGGTTTACGACATTGCTGTTTGTGACTAGGTTATCTGCGCGGAGTAGTTCGGGAAACAACTTAATCCATAGGGCTGTGACGGCGAGGGTGCCTAAGCCGCCGAGGAACGCCGCGGGCACCGTTCCAAATAGCGCGGCGGTGGCGCCGGACTCAAATTCGCCCAATTCGCTGGAGGCGCCGACAAACATCCAGTGCACGGCGCTGACGCGGCCACGCATAGCGTCAGGCGTAGAAACCTGCACGAGCGTTTGGCGGATCACCATGCTGACCATGTCGAACCCGCCGGCAGCAATCAAAGCGACAAGTGAAAGCCACACGTTTCTGGAGAGAGCAAAGACGATGGTGGCGAAACCGAAGCCTGCCACGCAGAGAAGCATTCGCTTGCCAGCGCCACGCTGGATAGTGCGATGCGCCAAGACCAGACCAACGATGGCGGCGCCGACACCGGGTGCGCAACGAAGACAGCCGAGTCCCGCAGGGCCGACCGCGAGGACGTCCTTGGCGAAAATGGGGAGTAAGGCGGTGACGCCACCCAGGAGAACGGCGAAAAGGTCGAGCGCGATGATGGAGAACAATAAGCGGTTCGAGCGAATATAGCGGATGCCGCCGAGAGGGCTGGCGTCAATGGGTTCGTTTTCCTCGGAGCGAGCCGTGCAGCGTTCTTCGGCAAGACGCAGCACTTGCGTCAAGGCGACGAGATAAAGTAACGCGGAAAATAAAAACATGCCGGGACCGCTGAGGGCATAGAGCAAACCACCAACGGCCGGGCCGACGAGCGCACAAATCTGCCACGCCGACGAAACCACAGCGACGGCGCGCGGAAATTCTTCGGAGCTGACCAAGCGCGGCAGCGTTGCCGACATGGCGGGGGCGCAAAAGGCTTGTGCCGCACCGATGACCGAGAGGAGGAAATACACCGGCCAGATTGAGAGTGCCGCGGAGGCAGACAAGATACCGAATGCAGCAATGCAAAGAGCCTGTAAAAAAAGCGAAAGGCCGATAATTTTGCGGCGATCGAGACGATCCGCCGCATGGCCTGTGACGAGGACCATGCCGATATTGGGCAAGAACCGCGCCAATCCGACATAGGCGAGGCTCATGGGGTTGTGGGTCGCCGAGTAGACATACCAGCCGATGGCGACATTGAGCATTTGGGAGCACAACTCGTCAATGCCGCGAATGACGATGAAGCTTCGCAGGGCGGGTTGTCGGTGGAGGAAATGGAGAAGAGGGAGACTCGCGGAAGAGTTCAAGCTGATTGCGCCCATGGTGAAACAGCTCCTTAGTGGCGGGTGTTTCAATATTGACTGACCGTCGGTCAGTTGTCAAATGCGTTCATCAGCGTGCGTGGGGTAACGCAACGGCGGTCCGGCGGTAATGCTTTGGCTATCTGGAGTTGAGGCAGCTTTCACCGGAAACGGCGGGAGCGCCTAAAATGGAAGGCGGTCGGGTAATGGCGAAATCACGCACAACTATCTGGATTGCTGCCTGGATCATTTTCCTGGGCGTATACGTCATGGTGTCTCGGTATCTGGGGCCCGGGCAGTCGCTGACTACATTTGGCGACATCGCGCAATGCTGCGTGCCGTTGCTGGCCAACGCGGGACTGCTGATCAACGCGGGGACTCCACACTGGCGGCGAAACGTGTTCTGGATGCTGCTGGCGCTGAGCTGCACGATGTGGATGGTTGGGCAGTTCCAATGGACGTACTACGAAGTGTACCTGCAGCAAGAGGTGCCGAACCCGGATTCCTGGGACATTATTTTTTTCCTGCGCGGCATTCCGCTGATTGCGGCTTTGACGCTGAGGCCGTATTTAAGGCGCGGCGAGCTGCGCATCGGTTTGGGGTACATGGATTTTACGCTGCTGCTGACCTGGTGGACGTTCCTGTATGTTTATGCGGTGTTGCCGTGGATGTACGCAACGCCAACGGTGGAGCACTACGACCGTAATTTCTCGATTTTGGCGAATATTCAGTATGTGGTGATCATGGCGGGGTTCGCGGTTTTCTGGTGGAAAACGCGCGGGGCCTGGCGGATTGTATGCGCGCACCTGTTCGGGGCGTCCACGTTGTACACGGTCGCGTCGTTGATGACGAACCGGGCGGTAACGGAAGGAACGTACTACACCGGGAGCTGGTATGACCTGCTGCTGCTGACGGTATTTTTCTGGTATGCGCTAGCGGGTGCGATCGCGTTTCAAAAGCGCAATGAATTGGACGCGCCGATGGAGTCGAGCCCAACAGCGGATGCGGAAATTGTGCTGGGAGACAATGTGTGGGCGACGCGATTCGCGATGGCGGCGGTTTTTTCGTTGCCGTTCTTTGCGTTGTACGCGCTGCGCATGGAGCACGACACGCCGGCAGTGAAGGACTTTCGTGTGACGGTAACGTTGATCGCGTCGCTGCCGCTGGCGTTGATGGTATTTTTGCGCACCCATCTGGCGGATGCAGACCGCGCGCGATTGCTGGCGCAGTCGGAGTCGTCGGTGGTGAACCTGCAGCGCTTGCAGGCGCAGATGGTGCACTCGGAGAAGCTGGTATCGCTGGGGCAGCTGGCAGCGGGCGCGGCGCATGAGATCAACAATCCGCTGACGGCGATTCTGGGGTATTCCGATCTGCTGGCGGATGACCAGGGTTTGCCGGAGCGGACGCGGGCGACCGCGGTGAAAATTCGGGACCAGGCGCGGCGCACGAAGAATCTGGTGCAAAACCTCTTGAGTTTTGCGCGGCAGGTTCCGGCAGAGCGAACGCTGCTGGACATCAACACGGTGGTGACGAACGCGGTGCAGTTGCGCGCGCTGGATCTGCACAACGGCGGATCGCGGATCGAACAGCATCTGGAATCGGTGCTGCCCGGGGTGCGTGGCGACAGCAATCAGTTGATGCAGGTGTTCTTCAACATCATCAACAACGCGCTGGACGCCATGGCCGAACAGGGCGGCGGCGTGTTGACGATCAAGACGCAACGCGACCGCGCGAATGTGGTGGTTCTCTTTTCTGATTCGGGTCCTGGGATTCGCGAGCCGCACCGCGTCTTCGATCCGTTTTACACCACGAAACCGGTGGGCAAGGGCACCGGTCTGGGCTTGAGCATTTGCTACGGGATCGTGCAGGAACATGGCGGGAATATCCGGTGCTACAACGGTCAAACCGGAGGAGCGGTGTTTCGCGTGGAGCTGCCGGCGGTTCTGGCGGCACTGCCCACGCGAGGAGGCGCCTCGTCGTCGGGGATCACGCCGGTTCCGTCGAGCAATCGGAATTTAGTTTAGAGTTTAGTCGTTCGTCTCAAAACTCCGTAGTTGTCATTCCGAACCCGTTCGCATTTTGAATGGAGTGAGGAATCTGCTTTTTCCTTGGCATTTGGCGGAAGCAAATTCCTCGCTTCGTTCCCGGTGGCAATGACTTATGATTTTGTCGCGAGGTTTCGAAGCCGTGCCTTTCCGAAGACCACGGTTGAGACAGTTTCCAGTAACAATCATCTCCTGATACTTGCGGCGGCGGAATACGTAGTTACTCATGATAGAGTTTTGCGGACGAGTGTGAGCGAAAAGAGCTGAATCGATGCAAGAAATTGCGATCAAGACAGAAAAGCTGACCAGGCGGTTCGGGGCGCTGACCGCGGTTGACGAGATGGACCTGCAGGTGGTGGCGGGTCAATTCTTCGGGTTTCTGGGACCGAATGGAGCGGGCAAATCGACAACCATCAAAATGCTGACCGGTTTGCTGGCGCCGACCGCGGGGCGGATGGAACTGCTGGGCGTGGATTTCGCGGCGCATCCGGTGGAAGTGAAGCGGCAAATTGGGGTGGTGCCGGAAGGAATGGGGCTGTTCGAGCGGCTGACCGGGGTGGAGTATTTGCGATTCGTGGGCAGGATGTACGGACTGGATCGCGGCACAACGGAGAAACGCGCGCAAGAATTGCTGGAATTCATGCAACTGGCCGATCGCGAGAAGACGCTGGTGGCTGACTATTCGCACGGGATGCAAAAGAAACTGGCGCTGGCCGCGGCGGTAATTCACGGGCCGCGGATTCTGTTTTTGGACGAACCGTTTGAGGGAGTGGACGCGCTGGCGGCCGGGGCGTTGAAGGCCTTGCTGGGAAGGATGACGGAGCGCGGCGTGACGATTTTCCTCACCACGCATGTGCTGGAGATCGTGGAGCGGCTGTGCAGTCACGTGGCCATCATTCACAAAGGAAAGCTGGTGGCGCAGGGATCGCTGGAAGAGTTGCGCGCAGGCGTGCCTGGGTCGGAAGGCGAAGAAGGGCAAAAAACGCTGGAGCAGATTTTCCTGTCGATTGTCGGTCAGAGCGGCGGAGAGCAGGCCAAGTTTGAGGAACTGACGTGGCTGACGTAGCGCAAATGCCGGGTGTGTGGCAGCAACTGAAGCTGATTGGCGGGTTGCGCTGGCACATATTACGAAACGGTTTGCGGCGGAAGAACAATCGCTGGGACCTGATCGGGATGATATGGGCGGGATTTTTCAGCGCGGTGCTGGTGCTGGGTCTGTGTTTCGTATTTTATGAGGGGACGTATGCGTCTCTGGTGAAGAACCATCCGCAATGGATCGCGTTGCTATTCTGGGGACTGTTTGTGTGGTGGCAGGTATTTCCGATTTTTGCAGCGGGGTTCGGCGCGAATTTCGAATTCAAGAAGCTGTTGCGATTTCCGCTGAGTATGCGCGCGTTTTACCTGCTGGGGTTGGGTTACGGGCTGGCAGACTTTGCGGCGTTGTCGTCGATTGCGTGGATTATCTCAATGCTGGCAGGAGCGATGGCGGCGCGGGCCAGCGTCGTGCCGGCGCTCCTGGTGGTGAGCGCGCTGTTCGTGTTGCTGAACGTAACGATTGAGAGGCTGGTGGGGTCGTGGGTAGAAAAAATACTGGCGAAACGAAGGACGCGGGAACTCTTTTTTGGGCTATTTATATTGTCGATGGTGTCGTTGAATTTCCTTTCGCCGATGATGCAGAGGTATGGCAGGTCGGCTAAACCAAGGATTTTTGAAATCATTCCGTATCTGTGGTGGACGCCGGGATCGCTGACGGGGAATGCCGTGGCGGGAGCGGCGCATGGCGATTTACGGGGATTTCTGCCGGGCCTGGCGGGCCTGCTGGTCTGGATTGTAATCACCAGCGGATTCTTGTGGAGTCGATTCCGGGCGCAATATTTTGGCGAAGAACTGGGCGAAAGTGGCGCGCCGAAAGCGGTAAAGAGACGGGCGTTGCGTGGCGAAGATTCGAGCGAGTTGCCGCGATTCATTTCACCGCAAGTGGCGGCCGTGGTGGCGAAGGAGTTCCGGTATCTGACGCGGAATGGCTTCGCGTTCATCACATTCCTGCTGCCGCCGATCATGGTGATTTTTTTTTCGATGCAATTCGCGGGGAAGAACTCAGTTTTGAGGGAACACGGACTTTCCGCGGAGATGTTTTTCCCGGCGCTGATGGCCTACCTGATTTTGATTTTACTTTCGCCGGCGTACAATTCGTTTGCGTTTGAAGGCAAAGGAATTCAGACGTACTTCATGACACCAGTGCGATTCCGGGATGTTCTTTTGGGGAAAAACCTGTTGCTGGCCGCGCTGGTGGTTCTGGAATTGTCGGTCTCGGTGGGAGTGATGATCTGGAGGGTGGGTTGGCCAAGCCCGGCGATGTTTGTGTCGACGGTGGCGGCGGTGGCGTTCGCGGTAGTCGGGCAACTGTCGATTGCGAACTGGTCGTCGCTGATGTTTCCGAAGAAAATGGAAATTGGGAAAATGAAGGGGCAGCGGAATTCGGGCATTGCCGTGTGGACCGCGTTTGGCGCGCAAATTACGATTGGGGGAATCTGCGCGGTGATTTTGTTTGCGGGAAAGTGGACAGGGAATCCGTGGCTGCCGGCGATTGCGTTCGCGGGGCTGACGGCGGCGGCGGTGGGCGGATACACGGCAGCGCTGGGAGCGATGGACCGGCTGGCGGAGAAGAAACGTGAGTTGCTGATCGAGACGCTGTGCCGGTAAGAGAAGCTCACTACAAAGGACACGAAGTTCACAGAGATCGGAAAGAGACTGCTTTGAAGGGGAGGGGATGACGGTGTTTCTTCGAACTGTGGTGGTTACTGCTGCGGTTTTGGCTTGCGCAATTTGTAGCGTCGGGCAAGAAACCAAAGTTCATGGGAATTCGCGCGAGTGTGGAAGAGACAGTTGCTGTAAGCGGGTACGAACAAGCGCGCACGGCGTGGATCGTGCGCAAACTAACGCTGTTTGGGCCTAAGACCGACAATCTGGGAAACGTCTGGGTCACCCTCGGGAGCGGTGCGCCGCACAGGCTGATTGTTGCGCCCATCGATGAGCCTGGGTACGTGGTGAGCGAGATCACCGCTGACGGCTATCTGCGTGTTCAGCGACTGCCGCAGGCGCCGCCGAACCCGGTATTTGATGCGCTGCATTTTGCGCAACCGGTTTGGGTGATGACGCGCGACGGAAAATATGTGAACGGAGTGTTCGCGGGGTTGAGCGTGCACTTGCAGCCGGGGCGGGTGAATGCGCCGAAAATGAATCATGTGGAAGAGTTGTACGTGGACATCGGCGCCCGGAGTGCAGCCGAAGTTCGAGCGGCGGGAGTGGACCTGTTGGACCCGATTGCATTGCAGCGAAAAAGCTTCACGGTAGGCGATTCCGGCGTGGCAGGACCTGCGACGGGGGAAGAGACTGGAGTCAATACTCTTCTGGGATTACTGGGGCAGGGTCGGGAGATCAAAGCGAAAGGAACGACGACAATCGCATTTGTTACCGAACAGTGGACCGGAGGACGTGGGCTGAATCGACTGTTGACGGAAATTCATCCGGACGAAATGGTGTTTGTCGGCCGAGTGATGCCCGCACCGCCGGCGAATAAGGATGTGCAAGTGGAAGAACGGAAACCGGGTAGCGGAGTGTTACTGGGTGTCACGGCAGATTCCAAGAACGGCGCGGAGAGCCTGGCGGAGCGGCTGAAAGCGGTTGCCCAAAAACAACAGATCCCGCTGGAGGTCGTGAATGCGGCGGCGCCACGAATTGCAGGTTATGCGAAGAGCGCCACGCTGCCGGAAAACTTCGTGGAGCTGGGAGTGCCGGAACTTTGGCCGATTACACCTGCGGAAACCGTAGCGCGGGGCGACGCGGAACGATTGGAACGATTGCTGAGCGTGTACCTTGAAGTCGTGAGTTCGCCGATCGGTGGAGGGGAAGGCGGCAGCATGGGAGGAGGTGGTTCTGTGATTCGCGCGCTCACGGAGGCGTACGGAGCGAGCGGGCACGAGACGGCGGTGCGCGAGGAGGTGAAGAAACTGCTGCCGAAGTGGGCGCAGGAGAAGGCAACGACGGATGCGGCGGGGAATTTGGTGCTGCATGTAGGCGATGGGAAGAGAGATGCGAAGACGCCGCGGATCGCGTTTGTGGCGCACATGGATGAGATTGGGTATGAGGTGAAGAAGATCGAGGACGATGGGCGCCTGGCGGTGGAAGTTTTGGGAGGCGGATACCTGCAATACTTTCTGGGACATGTTGTTCTGGTGCACAGCGCGAAAGGACCTGTGGGCGGAGTGTTGGAACTCCCGAGCGGTTGGGACAAGCCTGGGTTTGAGTGGCCGAGCGGGCCGCGATCGATGGATGAGCCGGCGCATGTATATGTCGGAACGCATTCGAAGGAAGAGACGGAGAAGCTGGGGATTGCAGCGGGCGACTACGTGACGATTCCCAAGAAATACCGGCCGCTGCTGGGAACGCGTGCGAATGCGCGGAGTTTTGACGATCGCGTGGGATGCGCCGCGCTGATTGCAGCGGTAAACGCGATTGGGCCGGAATTGAAGGGGCGCGACATTACGTTTGTGTGGTCGACGGAAGAGGAAGTGGGATTGAAGGGAGCGGCAGCGTTCGCGGAACAGGCGGCTAAGGAAGGGCGCGTACCGGATTTTGTGTTTGCGATTGATACGTTTGTGAGTTCGGATTCGCCGCTGGAGTCGAAACGATTTGGCGATGCGGAGATTGGAAAAGGATTCGTGGTTCGCGCGGTGGACAATTCGAACGTGGTGCCGCGGGAATATGTGGATCGCGTGGTTGCACTGGCGAAGGAAAATGGCATTCCCGCGCAGTATGGAGTGACGGGCGGGGGAAATGACGGCGCGGTGTTTGTGCGATATGGGTCGGTTGACGTGGCACTTGGATGGCCGCTGCGATATTCGCATTCGCCGGGGGAAGTGATCGATACGAAGGACTTGGACGCATTGAGCAAAATTGTGGAAGTGCTGGCGCGGAAGTGGTGAGCCCAAACCGTCTCGCACCTGCGGCAGCGCCAAGACGTCCTCTTAATTGACTAGTGACGGGTCCAAGGACTTAGTAGGAGAACCCGGGAGTCTCTCTCAGCCAGCTTCGACCCTAATTCGCACCTGTCCCTGAAAAAGGCCTTACGGTCCCAGCAGTTCAATACGCTGCCGCAACCTTATAAAAGTAGGTTCTTCCTCAGACCCCTTCTCGTTGAGTGTCGGGCGGCCCGGGTTGTACTCACCCCATGCGTCCGCCCATTCGCCGGACAATTGTTTTTTGACTAATGCGGCGATTCGCCGTACACTTTGTCCTAACGTAGGAGGACGCCATGCGGCATGCTGCAGCGATTGTTCGACGATCCCGGAAAGAAGCGCGTCTTGAGGCTCGGGTTACGCCCGAGCAAAAAAGACTGATCGCGCGGGCAGCGGCTCTGCGTGGATTTTCGGTGACAGAATTTGTTGTGGCCAGTGCGCAGCAGGCGGCTTCGAACGCTATCAAGGAGTTCGAGCTCCTCACGTTGCATGACCGCGCTCGCGAGGTCTTCGTGAATGCCGTTTTGCATCCTCCATCGCCCAACAAAGCTGCTCGTGCGGCTGCAAGACGCTACAAAAAACAGATGGGACGCTAATTGGCTGGCGAGGCGGAGAAACCCGCGTTTAGCATTGAGGCGCTCGGATTGAAACACGACCGGGCGGCCTTTTCGTGCGGCGTCGATCTCTTGGACGCTTACCTTCGGAAACAAGCGGGCCAAGATTTCAAAAAGCACGCGGCCGTTCCCTTCGTCCTGACGCCTGACGGCAGCACAATCGCGGGTTACTACACGCTTTCGCAATATGCAGTGCAACTGCACAATGTCCCGGCGGAGGTCGCAAAGAAATTGCCGAGGTATCCCTTGGTGCCCACAACGCTCATCGGACGCTTGGCGGTAAGCATTGACTTCCGCGGCCAAGGGCACGGCGAGACGCTACTCATGGACGCGCTCCACCGAATTCTTCAGCACAGCAAGGAAGTGGCTTCCGCAGGCGTCATTGTGGACGCTAAAGACGCCTATGCTGTCTCCTTTTACAAAAAGTATGGTTTTCTCCAACTGCCTGCTGTGGAAAGAAGATTATTCCTTCCGATGGGAACGGTTGCGGATTTATTTCGATAGTGTGCTCCCCACACTTTCTCTAGGCGCATGATAAAGCCCCATTCGGAACGCGAATCACGTCGAGACATTTACGCGTTAAGCGTCGGTGCCACGGGCTGCCCTTTGCGAATCCGCTGTAATCGTTCGAGCTGGACCAGAGTACGATCGAAGGTCCGCTCCAAATTGGATTCGTACCTGAGTAGAGATCTAATGGATTGGCGCTGAGGCTGGTATCGCCCCATCGGACAAACTCCGGTCCCTTTTGAGGCTGTTCTTCATTCGCAATTATCAGTCGACGAAGGCGCCAGATAATGGCAGCAATCTTATCGGAATTCGAGATTCCTGCGGCTCAGCCGAATGCGCCACGAAGATTGAAGCTACACGCGAAAGAATATGCAGGCCTCCGAACTCAATTCTCGAGAGAAACGGATGGCGGAGCCAGTTCTGCGGTTCCCCGGACAACTTGAACGTCCATCACCAAAGACCACGCGGCAAGGGTGGTGACGATGGCTTAGAAAACCTCATCACCCTATGCGCCACTTGCCATCACAATGTCCATGAGGGTTCATGTGCATGTAACCGCGCCGGAAAATCGATCCCACGCTTTCTCGGTCGCTAATCTGCCTACCATCGGCATCGCCAGCCCCTTGAGATCCTTATGTCGCTTGGCGGGATGGCGGAGTTAGTTGCTGGCGAAGTACGTGGACTTTAAAATCCTTAAGAATGACTACGGTTGCGATTGGTATCGACTTTGGCACGACGAATAGCTCCATTGCTCACGCCACTGACACGGGCGTGGTTGAGCTTGCGCACTTCCCGTACATGGGCGAACTGACAGCCGCCTATCGGTCACTCCTCTATCTCGAGCAAATGAAAGAGCGGGGTGTCAATGCACTTAAGTCGTGGAGCGGACCGGAAGGTATTGAACACTACCTCTCCGCGGACCACAAAGGCCGACTGATTCAATCGCTGAAGTCTTTTCTGAGTAATCGCAGCCTCCAGGGTACGGACGTTTTTGGCCGGAAATACACGCTCGAGGAACTGATCGCGCGTATCCTGAGAGACCTGCGTGAAAAGGCCGCTTCCCAGTTTGGTGTCCCCATTCTGAAAGCCGTAGTCGGCAGACCAATACGATTTGTTGGAGCTGAGAGCGAGGAAGAGGATTGCTATGCGGAAAATCGTCTCAGAAAGGCATTCAAGATTGCCGGATACGAGTCTGTACAGTTCGAATTTGAGCCGATAGCGGCAGCGCACTACTATGAGTCAACGCTTGATCACGATGAACTCATTCTGATTGGAGACTTCGGAGGCGGCACGAGTGACTTTTCTTTGGTGCGGGCCGGTCCAAGTATCCGTCGCCGGGGTAGAAGTGCCGCTGACCTTCTTGGTAACGCGGGCGTCGCAGTGGCAGGCGACTCGTTTGATGCGAAGTTAATTCGACATCTTATGTCTCCCGCGCTGGGCGCCGGAACGGATATGCGCTCGATGAAGAGGCTTTTACCGATACCCTCTTGGATCTATGGCAAGTTGGAACGCTGGCATCATCTCTCATTTCTGAGAGCGAAGGATGTGATGGACTTGCTCAGCCGTATCAAAACTGATGCGATTGAGCCTCAGAAAATCGCCGCTTTGATCCATCTCATAAAAGAGGATCTCGGATATCAATTGCACCAGTCTGTTCAGGCAGTGAAGTACGATCTATCGAACAATCCGGCAGCGATGTTTCGTTTCCATGATGGAGTAGTTGATGTTACTGCTAGAGTAGAGCGTTCTTCTTTTGAAGCCTGGATCTCCGAGGAACTGAAGCAGATTGAGTCCTGTTTGGACTCCTTGCTTAGGGTAAGTGGAGTTCACCCGAGAAAAGTCGATGCCGTGTTTCTGACCGGCGGATCTTCATTTGTGCCTGCAGTAAGAAGAATTTTTTCGACGCGCTTCGGAGAGCAACGGATCAGGACTGGAAATCAATTTACCTCCGTGGCGTGGGGTTTGGCTCTCAGAGGGTCTACCCTGGACGAACTTGATTCGGACGAGGGTTGATGCAATCGCAGACCGTCTTGACGATCTGGATGACCGAAATCCTGCCTGTAGTTTTTCGCCGGTCAGCTAGGCCAAGTCGGGTAGCTCATCCCGCGAGATCAGCAGATGGATTGATCGAGCCTGCCCGGGCGTCCGCGCGATGAGTCCGCGCGCTTCGAGTGTCAAGACCATCTGATGTACGGTTGGCGGAGAGACTAGAAAGTACTGCTGCATTTCGGCCTCTGAGGGCGGACATCCGTGGATTTTGCTGTAGTAATGAATGAAAGCCAGGTACTGGCCCTGTTTATCCGTATATGTTTTCTTCATAGGCACCACAGAACGTCTGGAACTGGTCGTCTGACAGTGAAGGATATCGCATATCTGATGTTAGGGCCGGTGAAAGCCTGCCTGGTTCACTTCGTCGGTGAACACGTCTTCTGTCTGGGTTCGAGCGATGGCCAGATCCAACCGAGTCAAGGCTACTTCGTCGAGACGGCCATAAATTGACGCTTCCGTTTGTGCCGACAGGAATTTGGAGCTGTAGGAAGCTTGCGCAAGCTGGTCCCGTTAAGATCGACAATGGAGCAACTCCCCTGAACGGGAATTCGAAACAACCAACGGGTAATGACGCCAACTTCCGCATAGCCGTGACTCGACCAGACTATCGAGGTAGTGACACCGTTCCTAAACGGTTTGGGCGGCGGGCGCGCCAATAATGTACAGATTGCATTTGCGCAGTTTATCCTCACCAGACCGCAGCATTTTTACGACAACTCCCCGCTCGTGATGTTCCTATAATCGGCTCAAACCAGGTCGGTCGATTGCCCCAATCTCATCACTGAAAGCGGCTAAGGGCAAGAGCACACGGCGCACAGCCGCGTTCCATCCGAGATGCCGGGGCTAACGGCCTTCAGTCTCACTTCCGTTTCGCTCGCGGGTTCCTTGGCTTTCTTTGCTGTCTTCTCTGCCGCTTTCCCTTCTTCTTCATTTTCATTCTGCGTTCTCCGCTGTAACGCACCCGGCCCTTGGTCAAGTTGTTCAGCGTATTGGTTAGCTTGCCTTTGACACGAGAGAGGTTGACAGGTGGCTCTAAAGCTGCTGTCTTAACGGGTGGCATCAGTGGCATGGATGGCGCGAGGTCCGTCTACGCTTCATCCTTCCGTCGTTGGCGACAGACAGAATGAAAGGGAAACAAGACTCTATGGCCGCTAAACTGCGTGCACATCGGTTGATCGAAATCGACTGGCCGGAGTTCGGTAGCGGTATTTGTCCGCCCCGGCCATCGACTCACGAACTTGAAGCAAGGATCGACAACCTAAGAGCCCGTATGGAGGAACTTAAGCTCACACATATCGTCGTATATGGTGACCGCGAGCACTTCGCCAATCTGACCTACCTCACTGGGTTCGATCCCCGGTTCGAAGAGGCACTTCTGATCATCAGGCGAGCGAGCACTCCGCTCATCCTTGTCGGGAACGAGTGCGTGTCATATCTAGGTGTAAGTTCCCTCCATACCTCGGGGCGAATGCGTCATGAGCGTTTCCAGTCGTTCTCCCTGCTGAGTCAACCTCGAGACCAGAGCCGAACTCTTCGGGAGATTTTCGCTGACGAAAGTATCGGCCCTATGGCACGAGTAGGCTGCGTGGGATGGAAGTACTTCTCCGAAAGCGAACATCCCAACGCTGCTCACGCATTGGATATTCCGGCATATCTGGCCGACACTCTTCGACAACTAGCTGGGTCAGAAAACGTGGTCAACGTAACCGACCTATTAATGCATCCCGGTCATGGCCTTCGCGCACAGTGCACTCCGATTGAAATTGCTTACTTCGAGTACGCCAATGTACAAGCCGCGGAATCTGCTAAGCGCATGATTTTTGCACTGCAAGAGGGAGTGACGGACCATTCGGTGATCGAGTGTGGCGGCCTCAACGGGGACCCGTTGAGTTGTCACGTAACGTTTGCCACCGGCAGTAACTCGGAACTCGGTCTTTGCGGACCGAGCGGTCAACTTATTCGTCGAGGCCAGACCCTTTCCTTCAATGTTGCATACTGGGGCAGCAATGTTTGCCGCGCTGGCTGGATTGCGCATAGTGCCGCAGACCTTCCCCTCGAAGCAGCAGACTATGTTTCCTCTTTCGCTGGTCCTTACTTCGAGGCAATGGGCGAATGGTTCGCCCTAATGAAATTGGGCACTCCGGGAGAAAAGTTTTACAACCTGATTCAGGAGCGCCTGCCGTTTGCGCAATTCGGAATCTACCTCAATCCCGGACACCTGATTCACCTGGACGAGTGGCTTAGCTCCCCGTTCTATGCGGGCTCTCAGATTCCTGTGGCTTCAGGCATGTACATCCAGTCCGACGTCATCCCGCAATCCAGCCGGTACTTCTCAACTCGTATGGAGGACGGTCTGGTAGTCGCAGACAGGGAATTGCGTGGGAAGCTGAAAGAACTTGCTCCCGACTGTTATGAACGATGCCAAAAGAGACGCTGGTTCATGAGCAACGTACTCGGCATGGAGTTACCCGAAGAAGTCTTGCCGCTCTCGAATACCGCTGGTATTGTGCCGCCATTTTTTCTTAAACCCAATATCGTGCTGGCACTGGAACCGTAACAAGTTGTATGCGTAGCAGCTTCGCGACGCCCTAACGCCATTTTATCAAGCACCAATTTTCGAAAAAGGAAGGCTCGGATCTGTGATAAAGCTAAGTAGGCCAAGGGCATAGTTTTCCTAATGATCGTTTAGTGAAAGAGGTTGCCAAGTGAGCGCTGAGACCACCGATCCCAATGCGGATCCTCAGCTTCGACGCAATTCGCTCGGTCTTTCGGAGTTGGTGTTCCAGGGTGTCACGCACATCGCACCGGCGACCAACGTGGTGTTTACGTTCCCGATCATCGCACTCAAGGCCGGACCAGTCATGCCACTCTCGTTCCTGTTGGCCACGATCGTCTGCTTCTTTATAGGGAACACGGTGTCCCAGTTCTCCCGGTACATACCATCGAGTGGCGGCTACTACTCGTTCGCTACTCGTGGACTGGGGAATCGCAGCGGCTTCATGGCCACCTGGAGCTACCTAATTTATGAGGTTCTCGGAACGGCCGGATGCACCGGTTTTCTTGGTTACCTTGTCTCGGACATGTTGCAAATGCAATTCCGTGTGAACATCCCATGGTGGTCGTTCGCCTTGGCCACATCTGCTCTCGTCTGGTCGCTCACTCACCATGGCATCCAGCTATCGGCTCGTATCACTGCGCTTTTGGGCGGCCTCGAAGTGCTAATTATGTTAGCGCTCGGAATCACCTTTCTGATTCATCCACGACCGGGCTCCACTTACATTGCGCCGCTAAATCCCTCCGCGTCACCCCACCACTTCGGCGGCATCTTGGCAGGGATGGTTTTCTCTATTCTCGCCCTGAGCGGCTTCGAGGCGCCGGCACCGCTCGCCCAGGAAGCCCGCCGTCCCGCAAAGTTCATCGGCCAGGCGATCACGCTCTCGCTGGTTGCTATCGGTATCTTCTACATTTTCATGTCATACGCGAGCTCGATCGGCTGGGGAACCGAGGATATGGCTGCCTTCGCCTCCAATCCAAACCCGTACTACGTTCTTGGCCATGCATTGTGGGGCGCAGGATGGTGGTTCGTTGTCCTCGCTATCATCAATAGCGCCGTTGGTGTCGGTCTTGCTTGCACCAACTCGGCGTCACGTGTGATGTACACGATGGGTAAAGCCGGCACACTCCCTGCTAGTTTTGGGCGTATCCATCCAGGGCACCGGACACCTACGTTCGCGATCGCTTTTGTGCAGTTATCTGGCATCGCAGCAATCCTGCTGGTAGGCGTGCTGCTGAAACCTGATTACATCTTCGGTTTCCTTGAAACAATTGCCACACTCGCGGTCATCGTTCTTTATGCTATGGCGAACCTGGCCTTGACGCGCTATATGCGCCGGGAACAGCGTGCCAAATTCACTGTCTGGCAACACGTAGTGGTCCCATGGATCGCGACCCTGGCTCTGCTACCCGTCCTCGTTCGTCACCGTCTATCCGGAACCCGCCTGGCCCTACAACATAACGCCCTTCCTGTTTCTCATTTCACTCCTCGTCGGCTTTGCTTACATGCAGTGGCGCGAGTCGCGCAATCCCGGAGCGCTTAGCAGAGGTGCAATGATGCTCATTCGCAGCGGTGGCACCTCAGAGGGCGAGTTGGAATGTGACGAACCCCTAGCCCCTCTATAGTGTCTGCTCACTTAAGCATCAAGCCCGCTTGGCCTAGAGCCAGCCATCAGACCGGCTGGACTAGCTGTGGCAAAACTGATCGAGCTGTTCGGTCGCCTTGATGCTAGACAAATATCAAGCGTTTGCGAACAAAGCGGGAGCCACGTAACAATCGCTTCGACCGAGCCTCAACACCGCAGATTGTGTGAGACGAACGACCAACAGGACTCTTCGGCATTCGCACGGGAGCTAACAATCTAGGAGGCTTAGGGAGTCGTCATAGTTCTTGATCGTCGCCGCCTCAATCGAATTATTCTTTGGTTAGTCTTCCGCGCTATGCAATTCGACAAACATTTCGACTTCAGCAGCCTACATGCAGTATAGAGAAATTGCCGTGGATCGTTGCCCGCACCGTTGAACGTTCGCAAATTGGGAAGTTCCCTGAGAACCTGGTGGCAGTTGCATGCTAATGGGGTTGGGTGTAGGTTATCGGTCGGGCCGGGAAGCCAAAATTGGAATTCCGTGCTGGATGAACGTGTTCCAAAGAAGGGGAACTGAAAGGCGGTAAGGTCGTCGGTCACGAAAGTACCGTAGTAGCTACCATTTCGCAGCGAGCATGCAAATCCGACCTGGAATGTAAACTCTAGCCCAATCTCAATGGGGAGGAAATAACCATGGGACATTACGTTACGCTGATCCGATACACGCAGCAGGGCGCAGGGAAAATTAAGGAAAGCCCGAAGCGGCTAGATGCGGCCAAGAAAGCCGCCGAGGCCGCCGGCGGAAAGATTCACGCTTGGTACTTGACCATGGGAAAGTACGATGCCGTAATTATCTCTGAGTTTCCCAACGATGAGGCGAGCGCGAAATTCATGCTGTCCACGGGATCAATGGGCAACGTCACCACGCAAACCCTGAAAGCCTTTACCGAAACAGAATACCGCAAAATCGTCGCTTCTCTCTGAGCGTACAGCAGCGAAAAGAGCGGTGCATACGCAATGAGTTTCAAGGACGCATCGGGGAAAACCATCTCCGACAGAGGAAAGTATCTGACCGTGTGGAAGGAGCAGGCGGACAATCACTCGGAATCATACTTTGCTTCATTTTCTTGAACCGACCTTTCGGCGCTTCCGCGCTGGCGAACGGGGCGCGGCGTTGCGAGTCACAAACTTGTGGGCCATGCCGAGCAAATCCTGCAACACATTGGAATTGACGCGAGAGAGGCGGACTAGCACCGCGTTATAGCCGGCGTAGTGGTCCGTCACGTAGTAAACATCGGGGTCCGCAGCGAGCAGCTCGGCGCGATCATCGAAATCCACGCGAAGGACAAGCGAACCGGGTTCGGCGGAGCGATTAGCCGGGACACACGCCAGGAGTTTTCCATGGACCTTGAGTGCCGGGAACCCGTACGCTGTGCTCTCCTCAACGCCGGGCAAAGCAAGTCCGATATTCCGTACGGTGTCGAAGTCGATTGTGCTTCTGGGCATTGGTCAGAGCGATTCCTTAGAACTCACTGTTCTTCTTTGGCTCGGTATAGGCAACGAATATGCCTCCGGAGTTTGACGTGGCTGTGATTATCCCCGAGAGCCGGAACCCTTTCAAGAATAAGTCCTGATAGGACGAGTGAAAGGACAAATGCCTTCGGCTCCAGAAGGAAGATTCCGGACGGTTATGTCGCTAATGCGGAAGTACAATTCGGAAGCAACTCGGAGCGGGAAGCTAATGCGTGCGTATCAGGAGGCGCACCGTGATGCGGAACCTTAAAGACAAGTTCGTCGTCGGTTTTTTCTCCTGTGTGTGCCTGCTGGTTGTGCTCGCCGTTGGCACTCCGCTCCACGCTCAGAGCAATGCGAGCTTCGGTATCAGTGAGGCGAAGAACGTTATGGTCACGATGCGGGACGGAGTAAAGCTTGCGACTGACATCTACCGCCCCACACAAAACGGTCAGCCCATTGACAACAAGTTTCCCGTGATTCTGGTGCGGACGCCGTACAACAAGGACGACGCCGCGCCGATTGCGAACTCCTTCGTGCCACACGGATACGTGGTCGTGCTTCAGGACGTACGTGGCCGCTACAAGTCGGAGGGGCACTGGTATCCGCTCATCGATGATCCGAATGACGGATTTGATACCGCCAAGTGGATTGGGTCGCAGCCGTGGTGCGACGGTGGCATCGGTACGATGGGGTCGTCCTATGCCGGTGCGACGCAACATGCCCTCGCCATTGGCAACGCTCCATATGTAAAGGCGATGGTTCCCCGTAATGCGATGTCGGACTTCGGTCGTTACGGTGTCCGCCATAACGGCGCCTTCGAACTGCGCTTTTTCAACTGGGTCTTCACCCTGGGCAACGCCAGCGGAACTCCGAATGCGCTCGCGGCGGCCCGACGCGCCGCTTCCGATCCAGCCGCTGCGAAAGCTCTCGTGGACATGGGTACGCAGGTCCGCGAATATGTGCGAAGCCTTCCGTTGCGACCGGGCACAACTCCGCTCAAGTTTGCTCCCGATTACGAAGGCTGGCTGATTGAAGCGATGAGCCATGGCGATTACGACGCATTCTGGAAGGATGCAGGCGCCAGCGTGGTTGACCATCTGGCTGAATACAAGGATATTCCGGAATACCACACCACGGGCTGGTACGATTCCTGGGGCACTCAGGTCGCCAACTTGAATTACGTTGAGCTGCGGAGGACCAAGAAAAGCCTTCAGCGGCTGATCATTGGACCATGGATCCACAGCAGTGAGAATCTCAGTTACGCCGGTGAAGCGCAGTTCACCGAGGACGCGGCGCTCGATCTCGCAGCGTTTCACCTGCGATGGTTCGATCACTGGTTGAAGGGCATTGACAACGGGGTGAATCATGAACCTCCCGTGCGGATCTACGTGATGGGCGGAGGCGATGCGCACAAGACACCCGAGGGCCGCATTTTCGTGGGGGGACACTGGCGCGACGAACAGGAGTGGCCGCTGGCACGGACGGTGCCAACGCCCTACTACTTGCACGCGAACGGCGTACTCTCGCCGGACAAGCCAGCGGAAGATCAACCCATCACCTATCAGTTCGACCCTCGGAACCCGGTACCGACGTTGGGCGGGAATGTTTCTTCTCAAGGAACGCTGATGTTCCAAGGAGCGGCCGACCAGCGGTGTCGGCTCGACTTCTGGCTGTGCTCTGACACGAAGCCCCTCGCAGCCCGAAATGATGTACTGGTATTCCAAACACCTCCGCTCACAAACGACATAGAGGTTACGGGCCGCCTCATCGTGAAACTCTGGGCGTCTTCGAACGCTCTCGATACCGATTTCACAGCCAAGCTTGTCGACGCGTATCCTCCCAACGCCGACTTTCCTGCCGGTGTGGATCTCAATGTTGCCGATAGCATCGTGCGCGCTCGATACCGCAACGGTTTCGGCAAGGCCGAGCTCCTGAACCCCGGACAGTCCTACGAGTTCACGATCGAGATGTATCCGACGTCGCTCGTTTTCAAGCGGGGCCACCGGATTTGCCTCGACATCTCGAGCAGCAACTTCCCGCGGTTCGACATCAACCCAAACACGGGTGAGCCACTCAACAATAACCGCCGTTTGCAGGTTGTGGAGAACACTATCTATCTGGACGCGAAGCACCCATCTCAGATCATCCTCCCCATCATTCCATCGGAGACGACGAGTGCGTCAATACATAAATGACAAAAGGCAGCGATTCGAGTGGTCCTTCAAATAATGGGGCGGTTTTCTCACGATATGGCTCGGTGGATGTGGCACTGGTCTGGCCGCTGCGCTATTCGCATTTTCGCCAGCGGAAGTAATCGATACGAAGGACCTGGACGCGTTGAGCAAGATTGTGGAAGTGCTGGCGCGGAAGTGGTGAGCCCAGGCGCTCTCGCACCTGCGACAGCGCCAAGACGTCATCTTAATTGAGAACCTAGAAACGGGAACAGCTTTGCATGCGCCTGCCCGAAACGCGTCTCTCCATCTAGCGATTCGGGAGGCCATTTCCGCTTGCTCGGTTTCGCGCTCTATCTTATTTTGTATGCAATCCCCGCACACCCTCACGGTGCTTTCGACGTTTAGCCAGTAACACACGTGACTGGTATCTCCACTCTGGGATGGAATAGCGGATTCGGTCGCCTTCAAGTAAGTGTTCCCTCAACCTGTTCCATGCGAAGAAACGATTTGGAATAGGTCAATCACAGCTCCCCCTCCTCGAATGAACTTTCGGCTTGCTTTGGACACGGGAACAAGGATCGGATGCTCTCCGCCGAAGAGCTCGGGCGACGAGAATATCTGTATTGTTTAGCGGTGCTTGGGCCACCTTTTCGACAAGCGCGAGCGAAACGTCAGGGCCGCACTGGAACGCATCATTGAGAAGGGCGGGAGAGGTGGAGGTCACAGCATCGGCAGTCGTAGGTGCTGTGCAGGCATATGCCAAGATCAATTCCAATGGGCAGTGGGTTGACCAAAGCCAGCAGGTCAATCTGAACGAACTCTTTGACCAGATGTCCCAGAAAGAACTGGAAGATTACGCACGTGATGGCAGCTTGCCCCAGTGGTTTACTCAAATCGCAGGCGCAGCAGCCAATGACACTCAGGAGGGTGGAGAATGCTGATGAAACCTAAGAAACCGCGTCCGTTACCATAAACAGAATCTGAGCCTCACCCAGGAGAGTTTGCCATAGGTTTCTGACAACTCGAGGGCAGCGGCTAGGATGCTGGCATCGCGGAAAGAAAATTCAGAGTTCAGTATTCCGAGGCCAATCTTTTTAGCGGGTGGACAGCCGCGTCCGCTCTTTTTATCGATGTCAGACAAAAAAGTCTAAATCAAGCACGCGCGGCCCGGCGACGGAACCACGCCAACAATCCGCTCCCCAGGAGCATTAACGTACTCGTGGCTGGTTCGGGGGTGGTTCCACCACCACGCGTGGGTGATGCTCCTATGACATTTAAGTTGATTGTCGTTGCGGTCCGACGAGCCGTTAATGAAGTCATAGCCAAACGTGTTCAGGATCGTGCCCTTGTCGGTAAAGCTCAGGCTGCGTCCCGTTCACAGGAAGCTGACAATCGGTTCATTAGCGATACACTCCATTGCCTGGGCAGAACTGAGCGCACCGGGATTAGTGCAGCCGCCCAGCGGGTGGCTGGCGTCAATACCAACGGCACCCAAGAATCCAAAGTCGCTGGTATCAAAGTCGAACGACGCCGTCTGCCCAAAGATGGCGTTCTCGCCGGGCTTGATGGTCGCATCAGACCAAAGTGTGAACACTCTCGGGCCTGTACCCGGATTCAGGGTTACAGTTAGGTTGCTGATAGTGATCGGAGCCCCACTAGTGTCCTGAATCCGAATAGCGCCTGCATCCACAGCACCCGGTACAAGTGGCCCAGCTTGGCAGACCGTTACACCAGCATCACCGCAAAACGGGCTAGGGAAGAACCCGCTTGGGCAAGGTTGTCGGTATATCCTCACGAACTTTCTATCGTCCGCCTTAGCTGTAAATGGGATTAAAAGCAGCAGGGTCACCAGCGCAAAGCCGAAGTTGGGTCGCATAATCACTCCTCTGAGAAGAGATTCGAGCCGCGCTCCCTGGAACCAGGGCGGTGGGAGATTGGTGGAAACTAGCACATTGCGAGGCACTAAAGCAAGGAAGCATTTTGTTGAGCAGATTAATCCGCCGTTGGTACCCAATTTGTCCTACGGAGGAGGACGACATGCGGCATGCTGAAGCGAGTGTTCGACAATCCCCAGATGGAAGATCGTCTTGAGGCTCGGGTTACCCCGAGCGAAAAGCACTGATCGCGCGCGCGGCGGCCCTGCGTGGATTTTCGGTGACAGAATTTGTTGTGGCCAGTGCGCAGCAGGCGGCTTCGAACGCTATCAAGGAGTTCGAGCTCCTCACGTTGCATGACCACGCTCGCGAGGTCTTCGTGAATGCCGTTTTGCATCCTCCATCGCCCAACAAAGCTGCTCATGCGGCTGCAAGACGCTACAAAAAACAGATGGGACGCTAATTGGCTTGCGAGGCGGAGAAACCCGCGTTTAGGATTGAGCCGCTCGGATTGAAACACGACCGGGCGCCTTTTCGTGCGGCGTCGATCTTTTGGACGTTTACCTTCGCAAACAAGCGGACCAAGATTTCAAAAAGCACGCGGCCGTTCCCTTCGTCCTGACGCCTGACGGCAGCACGACCGCGGGTTACTACACGCTTTCGCGATATGCTATGGTTTCTCCAACTGCCTGATGGGCTTGGGCCTTGCGAGTTCGCTGCAGTCGCTCGAGTTGGTCCAGAGCGCGACCAAAATCGCGTTCGAGGCTCGCACTGCATCTCAAAAGGCGGTCCAGTCTCCGCATTTCAGGCGAGGAAAATGTGAAATCGCGACCCTTGAGATTAGAATCAGCGCAATCGCCTCCGCCCCGTCAGTCCTCTGCCGACCCTTTGGTCGATGGAACTTTAGAGAGGAAAAGAGTTCCCGTCGGTATCGAGAGCAAGTCCATCATAATTGGGCCGCGCATCAGAAGCGGGCAAGGGGATACCAGCCCTGAGATGAAGCGGTTGGAAGAGGCAATGCAGCCGCGAAGACCGAATTGAGGCGATTGTGGAACCAATATGCAACCGTCCTTTGTCACTCAGTTTCCTAACCCCTTGTTCCATCGTAGAAAAGACAATCGGAGGAGTGGGTGAGCGGTTGAAACCAGCGGTCTTGAAAAACAAAATCGCCGATTCGCCATCTGACAGAGAATTCAACTAATCCCTTTGCCAGCGGCAAGATAGCGACAATCTTTGTTTTTGAGTTTGCTCTGTTTTTGTCCGTTTTGCGCGAGCTTCAGCTACAATTCTGCTACATTCTCCAGCCGAAGTGTCTTGCACTCATGCGTGTCACACACTCAGCCTATTTCCCGGGAGCGCTTAGTTGTACCCTTCAACCGCGCTGCGGGCCGGTTTGGGTATTTGCCAAAGAATTTGGGAATCCGGAGCTTGATTGGGATACAACCGCACCGACTCGGCGTTAGTGGGCATGAGAATGATGTCAACGCGGCGATTGTAGGCCAGCCAGGTCGCACGGGAGTCGCGCACCCACTTTTCAGGAGGCTGGTTTGGATTTTGGGTTTGCAGGTCGCTAACCGTGGTTTTGTCCAACGGTTTCTGCTTGCCGTACGCTGAGGTATCTATTTTTTCTGCGGCGATTCCCTGTGAAACCAGGAAATCCTTCACGCTTTGGGCCCTGAGTTCGGATAAAGCATCGTTGTATTCATCAGTGCCTCGCTCGTCCGTGTATCCGCCAAGCGACAACTTCGCGTCAGGATCAAATTCGAGATACTGTTTGAATCCTGTGGCGAGGGTTGTCAGTACTTCCTGCTGACTGCGAACGAGCCCAATCGTCGGTTCCTCCTTTGTAGGATAGTCTGTCGGGAAGAAAACGCTCTGCAGCAGCACGGCTGGAACGGACTCAATGGAGCCCTTCAGGCGTACTACCACCGTCTTGGTATCCGAACCACCACATGCATTGGTCGCGTTCAGAGTGTATTTGAACTCTTCGTCCACTGGGCCAGTGCTGCTTTGCGTTGGGCTGAGGGTGATGGACTTCGTGCCGTTGGCATCGACCGAGCCACCTGGATTCAGCGAAGCGGCGTCGGAGTTGGACGACGACCAATTCAGCGTAGTGCTCCCCTGTTCGATGATCTTGTCGCCGATGCGGCGGTACTTAACTTCCATAGCCGAAGCGCTCAGCGACGATTGCACTACCGGGTTGACTTCCACCGTGGTGCTCGGCGTTGCCACGCCACCTGGTCCTGAAGCTGTCAGCTGATACACGGTGGTTTGCCGAGGCGAAATGGTTTTCTCGCCCGACGTCGGAACAGGGCTCATGCCGCTCATGTCGGCTTCGACAGTGTCTTGCGAAACCCAGGCCAGCTGCGTATTTTGGTTGCAATCGATTTTCGACGGATTGGCAGAGACAGATCCGCTGACAGGCGCCACAACGACGGTGGCGCTTGCAATGCCGGCCTTAAAGCGTGGCGCCAAGTTAAGGCAGCTCGCTCATTCGCGATATTTTGGGCACGACGAGCCACGAGGCCAGGCTTGGTCTTTTCTTTTCCATTCGAGATATTAACAATCACGCGCTGGTTTTCCGCGACGGTGATCGAGCCGGACCACAGTTCCTTGTCACCCCGAGTGACCGTCACTTGGTGCGTTCCTGGTGGCACTATCAATTCCTGGTGCCAACCAAAATGGTCGTGATTGAACTCATCCACGTGGCCTACGAAGTACAGGGGCTTCTTGCCGTTCAGAAGAACGGCGGCAGCTGTTGCCCCGTGGAGCCTTCCTGCTTCAATCTGGATGCGACCACGCGGGCCTGGCACGGGTGCGCCAACGGGTTCCAGCTTTATCTCCACAGGCACCGTCTTATCCGAATCGATCGAGACCTCTTGCTCGGCAAAGTTGTACCCATAGTTGGCGACAAGCACATGGTGTGTACCGCCGTCGAGCTTGATGGTCCGATTGCCGGGACCAATGGCCTTGCCGTCGACAAAAACGTAGGCCTGCTTTGGGCTTACCGACATCTTCAGTTTCCCGGGTTTAACGTCTTGCGCAAAAGTAACCGGGCCCGCTAAAACCGTGGCACCTAACACTAGGCAAAACGCTTTGATTCTTTGAGCGCTCATACAATTATCTCCTGCCTGCACACCTCGCCGCATGTCATCAGGCAATTGGGCTGGCTGCGAGACAGCTTGGACGTCCAATGACCACCGGACAATTGGTAATTCTGACAGTACAGGGCGAACCGAACTACTCGCAATCACCCGCGTGGCTCTGAAAAAGACGAGTGCAAACACCGTCAATGACCGTTGAGTGCTTGCAGGGCAACGACAAGATCGCCGCCAGCGTTTATCGTTTATGTAACTTCCTGGTGATTGCGCTGTCAAGGGCCTTGCACAGATCCACCCCAATGGTGAGCTGCCCCCGGAAAATGTTTTTTCCACTCGCCTGCATAGTGCTAATCTAAGTCTGCGGTTCCTCGGACAGCCTGCATGTCCATCATCAAAGGTCACGCGGCAAGGGTGGTAAAACATTGTCCCTACGAACTGCGCTCGAGTTCAAAAACAAGGTGTACTTGCGTCCGCCAGTGAGGCAATTCGATTCCAAACGCCTGGCGAAGGCGGGAGTTCGAAAGAACGGAGTAAAGCGGGCGTGAAGCGGTAGGGATCACATCACCCGCAGCCACTTTCTGGCGCCAAGCTTCGATCCACAGATCGAATAGGTTGGGTGTTGTTCGCTCGTGAATCGAAAGGTCGTTCACTCCTTCAAGCATTCAAGCGTGATAAGTTCTTTGCCCGGCTTGCCGCGGATGACATTTCCTTCGCGAATCTCAATGCTCTACGAAGCACACGGAATAAGGACGCCCTCAGCCTCAAGGCGCATCAGCGACGCGCGAATCGGACTCGGATACTGTTCGTCTTTCACGATCCAGCGGATACGATTTTCATGAAACAGCTGCAGCCATGCTTCATCCGTCTGCAACCTCTCCGGATCGATCGCCCAGCTGGATCCGGGATTGCCATCAAGATACGGCACGCGCAGATAGTACACATGCCGAAAGAAGACGAGCGCCTTGCCCTCCACTTCCCATCCCGCAAGCTGCGCGTTGACGAATTCCTGCCGCGTGTAGTCGGGTGAGTTGTCGCGTAAGTAGTCTTCGCGAGACACCAACCCTGCCGAAGCGCGCCAGGGCTCGGAATCGTAAAAACACAGTCCGACGAAGCCGAGCACGAGCGCGGCCGCGATGCTCCAGCGCGCTGCCAACGCAATGCCGTAGAGAGGTAAAAGAAACCGCGTCATGCCGGAGTTGGCCCCGATCAGCAGCCCTCCTGGAATCCACACGCCGACCACGATGCGCCACAACGGCGTGTTCCGGATCGCACAGAAGGTCAGCGGTGCGAGGCACACTACCAGCGGCCCGAACATGTGCCAGAAACCATTGTGCGCGGGATCCATGCCGGCGAACACCGGAAACTTCAGGACTTGCCATAGCTCGTAGTGCCCTGCTGCACCCGTATTCGCGCGATACGACGCAAGCGTGAACGCATTGACGCACCCCGGATACAGCCGCGTCATCAAGAAAGGAAACAACGCATCGCCCGACCAGAACCAGTTCCGCAAGTACGGCCAGCAGCCCGCGACCACGGCGGTAAATCCAAACGGGACGATAGATTTCAACCGGCGCACTTCGAGCAGAAACATCACGCCAAGGAGCGCCGCCAAACTCAGACCGGTGTACTTGCCCCCGGCGACCATGCCGACAAACAAACCCGCGAGCGCCACTGCGCCCCACGATGCGCTCTTCCTCGCACGAAGGATCGCGGGCACGGCCAGAACGACAAAGAACGTCATCCAGATGTCTGGGGCACCGGAACCGGCCGCCTGCCACAACACAACCCGGCTCAACAGAAACGCGAGCGCCGCAATCCACGGCCAGACGCCGTTGACCCACAGGTGCGTAAGCTGCATCACCGCAAACGCTGCCGCCGCGCCGCCGAGAGAGATCCATCCGAGCGCGAGTTTTTCGCTTCCCAGCGCGAGTCCCGCCAGAATCAGTTGGTGATTCATGCCCGAAAAGAAGCTATCCGATAAGTAGAAGTTGGGATGCAGTCCCTCCTGCACCCAATTCGCCTGGGCCGCGAAGTGATAGTGCAGCGCATCGGAGCCAATCAGAGGGGCGACCGCCGCAAATCCTTCGAGAGCTAGCACCGCCGCGATCGCGTACGCGACTGAGCGTTCCGCGCGAGGCAATTCGAGAAACGCCCGATACGCCGCCCAGCAAACGCGCGCGACATGGCCAGCCCCAAACAGTCCCAGCACGGCTGCTGCCGCAACCGCTATTCGGACACCAGCTTTGGTATTACCGGAGACCTCGCCTAAGGTCACCAGCAGCACAAAAACAATTACGCCGGCGCCGAGCGCGAAGAGCATCTGCTCGAGCTTGCTGTCGATTGGGACTTTACAAGCCCTGAGGACCAGCGCCCCAATTCCCGCAAATAGGAACGCCGATGCCGCCACCGCAATCATCGCAGCGATAGATGCCAGCAACGTCATCGCTGCAAGAACGACTGCCAGAATGTAGTTAGAAGTCTACGGAACTGCGCGTAATACCAAACCTGCGATGCGAAAATCCAGGCGCAAATCGCCCACGGCACCGCGCGGAGCAGAGAACTCCGTTTCTCGACCATACCCGCCAATCATAGCGCCTAATGGGTGAACGCTGCAGCATCTTGTGTTGCACGACATCAAGGATCACGCGGCAAGGGTGGTAAAACATTGTCCCTACGAACTGCGTTCGGGTTCAAACATAAGGTGTACTTGCGTCGCGCCAGTGAGGCAATTCGATTCCAAACGTTCGAATGAGGTGGGAGTTAGAAAGGACAGAAAAGGCCGGACGCGCAGCCGGAGTTGGATATTCAGCGGTCGTAATCGGGATGATTTGTCTGGTTATAAGTGGCCTGCCGCGGGTGGCTTTCTCAAACCACTCGATCGCTGGCGACAGTTGAGCGGCTTCTTCGAGGATGGCACGGGCGAAGTCGAACCAGGTCGTCTCGCCAGCCGCAGTCAGGTGGTAAATTCCGCTGACGCGCGAGAATGAATTTGCTACTGAACTGCCTGGGCTCGTGAGTTGAGCCAGAATCTTCACCGTCACCTCCGCAATATCCCGGCTCCAGGTAGGTGTCCCAAATTGGTCGCGAACCACTCTTAACTCTTCCTTTTCGGTCGCCAAGCGTAAGATCGTCCGGAGAAAATTCCGGCCGCGGGTCGAGTAGACCCACGCCGTGCGAAAAATCAGGTGAGGAACACCCGCAGCACAAACCGCCTGCTCACCGGCGAGTTTTGTTTTTCCATATACATTGATCGGAGCAGCTGAATCGGCCTCGTCGTAGGGCGTTCTTTTCGAGCCGTCGAAAACATAGTCCGTCGAGTAATGAATGACTGCTGCACCAATCTTCTTTGCCTCCTCGGCGAGAACTCCGGGAGCGCTGGCATTGATTGCATGGGCGTCGGGTTCTTGCGTCTCCGCGAGCGTCCACGGCTGTGAATGCTGCAGCATTCACGATGAATTCCGGCCGGATCTCGCGCACCGCGCGCCGTATACTATCGGGATTGAGCAGATCCAGTTCCTGCCGATCGGGTGCAACAACCTCACCGATTTCCGGCAGTAGGCGCAGAAGTTCCGAACCTATCTGGCCTGTCCTTCCCGTGAGAAGAATCTTTCGTTTCATTTGCCGACATACTCCGGCAAAAACTCCCGGGGCATTTCAGACAGTCTCGGACAGTTCGCGTCCTTTTCAGAAACAATGGCGTCGGTGATGCCCCAAGAAATATTGAGATCAGGATCGCTCCAGAGAATCCCGAGTTCATCGCTGGGGTCATAGAAATCACTACATTTGTAGAGAAACTGGACGGTATCTGTCAGAGCCAGGAATCCATGTGCAAACCCGGCTGGAATATAAATTTGATTCTGTTCCTTTGCGGAGAGTCGAACGCTGGTCCACTTTCCGAATTGAGGAGAACCGACCCGGATGTCGACGGCAACGTCCAGAGCTTCCCCTTCCACCACCCGGCACAGCTTCGCCTGTGGATGTCGTAACTGGTAATGGAGTCCGCGCAGTGTTCCGCGGGAGGAACACGAATGATTGTCTTGAACGAAGCGATCTACGATGCCAATCTCCGCGAGTTTTGCCTGGTGGTAAGTTTCAAGGAAAAAACCGCGTTTATCGCGAAACACCCTGGGCCGTAGCTCAAGAACGCCAGGGAGTGAGGTCTCTCGTTGCTCCATCACCTGCTATTTCCTGTTCTCGGACGTCGTGCGCGCGTTTGCAGTGTCATGAACTGGTATTCTGAGGAATAATCTCAAGATGCTCCCGAAAGCCTATCGAGATGCCTGTGATTCCGGCCGGGCAATCGCGTCAAGAGAATGATCGCGGTTCTCGTAATATTTTTCATAATAGGTGCGATATTCTCCCGCTCTGACATCGTCGAGCCACTTCTGGTTACTGCCGTACCACTCAATCGTCTGGCGCAGGCCGTCGTCCAGGGAGATCTTAGGCTTCCAGCCCAACTCCGTCTCAATTTTATTGCAAGTCAATGCATACCGGCGATCATGTCCCGGACGATCCTTAACGTAAGAAATCAACGCTTCTGGTTTTCGAGTTAATCGAAGCAGTTCTCTCACAAGGGAAAGATTTTCCGTAACGTCGAGTCCACCGATATTGTAGATCTCTCCGAGCTTTCCACTTTCGAGCACGGTTAGAATGCCACGACAATTATCTTCTACGTGCAGCCAATCGCGCTGCTGCCTGCCATCTCCATAAATGGGTAAAGGTTTGTCCTGAAATGCATTTGTAATCATCAGCGGTAAAAGCTTTTCAGGGAATTGATAGGGGCCGTAGTTGTTCGACGACCGTGTGATCATGGCCGGAAGGCCATAAGTCCGAACATAAGAGAGGACCAGGAGATCCGCGCCAGCTTTTGAGGCCGAGTAAGGGCTGCTCGGGCGAAGGGGAAACGCTTCATCGGCAAAGGTATTTGGTGGGATGTCGCCGTAGACTTCGTCCGTGGAAACCTGCACGAGGCGGGATATGGAGAGTTTACGTGAGACTTCCAGAAGCACGAACGTGCCGGTTATATTCGTCTGAATTACGGGCGAGGGCTCATAAATGCTGCGGTCCACATGGGACTCGGCCGCGAAATGAACCACGGCGTCGCAGCCGCGCATAGCAGCTTCGAGCGCAGGCGCATCACAGATGTCACCTCGCACAAACGTGTAGTCCGGATGATTCGCGACCGCTTCGAGATTCGCGAGGTTCCCGGCGTATGTCAACTTGTCATAGTTGACGACGGCGTATCGCTTCCCTGGGCAAGAACGTAGCGAATGAAATTGGAACCGATGAATCCCGCGCCGCCGGTCACTAGAATTTTCACGAGTTAACCTTCCGAGCGGCAGTGGCTACGCCGGATTCAGCGCTAACTTTGTTGGCGCCACTCTGGGCCACCAAGTTATTGGCTCGCAGGAGTGATTCAAATGTCCCCGCGTCGGTCCACCACCCATCGAGGGTCTCGTAGGTCAAAGTTCCCTCTTGAACATAGAAGTTATTGACGTCCGTGATCTCCAGCTCTCCACGGCCCGAGGGTTTCAAGCGCTTGATTTTCTCGAACACAGTATTGTCGTACAGATAGACTCCGATGACGGCATAATTTGACTTAGGAGTCTTGGGCTTTTCTTCGATACCGACAACGTAATTCCCTCGAATTTCTGCGACGCCAAACCTCTCGGCATCGGTGACTTCCTTTAGGAGGATTTTCGCACCGCACGCTTGCCGTTTGAATGCTTCTACGGCTCTGCATATATTCATTTCGATGATGTTGTCGCCAAGAACGACACAAATAGGATTGCCGTCTGCAAAATCCTCTGCCAAGCCAAGCGCTTCCGCGATACCGCCCTCTCCTTCTTGGTAGGTGTAGTTCAGATGTTTCAGGCCAAAGGCACGCCCATTCCCAAGAAGTCGCAGAAAATCCCCGGCGTTCTTTCCGCCTGTCACCAAAAGAATTTCCTCAATGCCAGCATTTACGAGCGTCTGAATCGGGTAGTACACCATCGGCTTGTCGTAAACCGGAAGCAGGTGCTTATTCGTGACCCGAGTGAGCGGATTAAGCCGGCTGCCCGTCCCGCCAGCTAGTACGACACCCTTCATATTTCCTCCCAATTGGAAAATTGCAGTTGGCCGGTGAGGATCAGAAAAGCTTATCACATGCGTCGGCCGCCTCCCGAAAACCGGTCTAATCACGCCGGCCACCTTGCCTTAACTGGGAATTTGAAGACGCCAACTATTGGAGTGGATATGATTGTCTGGCCTTGAGATTAGACGAGGTGTTCCAAGACCAGCAAGCCGATAGGCTCATGAATTCATGGATTCGCCCGGCGGATCTCTCCTCGTCCAAGGTTTCAGGCCCTGCGATGCCATTCACGCGTTTCAATCATGGGAATCATAACTTCAGGGCTTCCTAGGGGAAATCGCGCGTGAAAATGTCACCTGTAATGCGCCGTTGCTGCGATGAAATTGTATATCTCGTCCGTCTCGGTATTCAGCGGGACGAGTTTCGCCACCGGCTTGCCACGTTTCGTAATGACAACGGTCTCGTGTTTGGCCTGAACCTCATCCATGACTGCAAGACAATTTGCCTTGAAGGAACCCGCTGCCATTTTCTTCATGAAGAATCTCCTATATCACCATAGTCATGATACCATGGTCATATTAAGTCGATTTCAGGAGATTTGGGACCAACACTAGCTCCGGCCCCCAATTTGGGGTTCTCGGGTGGTAAGGCAACAGGTTGAACAGGATTTTGGTCGGGCGGTGGGGATCGAACGCAAGTTCTATTTCAGACAAGTCCCGTGTTTCGAACGACGTAGCAACCCATCATCGGCAATCAATTGGAGCCAATCTAATCTCATTAACACGAGCCCAGGCTAGGCAATCGACGCTCCAAGGGTTTTTGTCGGGCAAAACTCCCAGAATCTGACCGGCGAATCCTGATTTTGCTACTGAAAAGACCAAAAAAATTGCCTTCAGGTGAAATGGACGCTGCCGCTTCTGGGACTAGCTCCAGATAGCGCAACACCCGCAGAGGGCCACCGAAGGCGGGCTTGGCATAGACCACCCAGTCGTGGCGGTCGAGGCGGCGCATCAGTTTCGCGAACTGTGCAGAGTCGGCGAGACCCGCAATTGGGCCCGTCGCGGTTGCTGTGAGAGGCGAGCGCCGCAAGGGTTAGGCGAAAGGTTGTTCAACTGGGCATAGTTGCTCTAACGCAATGACGCAATTGCTTGGATGCAACGACACCGCTCGCTCCCGTGCGGTACGCTCTGCCCATTCTAAAGGTTGTCAAACGATGCACCAATTACAGAAGCTTCTCCGCCCAGAAAGAGCCAACAAGAATAGTAGCTATGAAAGACAGCAAGATTCGCACGAAGAACAGCGCGCAGATTAAGGTCGTGTCCAAGGACATCCGCGAACGCCTCGAGTTGATCGACAAGGATATGAATCTGAAACTGCAAACGCTCGACTATATCTTTTCCGGAACCAAAGACTGTGCGGAAGAATTTCACCAGCTCTACGTCCAGCCTTTGCTAGAGTCCGGCCTCACTTTGGAAGACTCGCTGGCGATGTTAGTCGAAGGCGTGCTCCGCCCCAACTGATTTGCGCTCAATCCGGCCAACCGGTTTCACACCAGCCCGACAACCCTACGGAGCAGCGCAAGTTGATTGGTAAAGTGAAATGGTTTAACAATGCGAAGGGATATGGCTTTATAGAACGGAATGATGGTCCGGACGTTTTCGTTCATTACTCGGCAATTCTACAAGGACAGAAAGGAGCTCATCAATTCGCATTCTCATAGTCGATGATTTCAAAGATTGGCGACGCCAAGTCGTTCTGCTATTTCAAGCACGGCCAGATTGGCAAGTCATCGCCGAGGCGTCGGATGGCAGAGAAGCCGTTCAGAAGGCCGAAGATCTGAAGCCGGACTTGATTGTGCTGGACATCGGTCTCCCCAAATTAAATGGAATCGAAGCCGCCCGGCAGATACGACAACTCTCCCCTAGCTCCAAAATAGTCTTCCTGAGTCAGAATAATGACCTCAGCGTTGTAGGGGCAGCTTTGGGCACGGGCGCTCAGGGTTACGTTTATAAGATGGACGTCCCACGCGACTTTTTGCCTGCTATCGAAGCGGTTCTGCGGGGTAAGCAATTTGTCAGTAGCAGCTTGAAAGGCTATGAGTTCACCGACACCGCAGGAGAGAAACTTCCTCACCGCCATGAGGTTCAATTCTATTCTGACGAGGCAGTTTTTCTAGACACCTTTGCTCATTTTATTGCAGTTGCCCTCAAGGCCGGTGATGCAGCTATCGCTGTCATTACCGAGTCGCACCGGGACGGCGTTGTTCTGAGATTGAAGACGCAGGGGTTGGATATTGATGCCGCCATTGAACAAGGGAGATACATTCAATTGGATGTTGCCAAAACGCTCTCCACCTTCATGGTCAATGACATGCCTGACGCGGCTCAATTTTTCGAGGTTGTGAGTGGTCTCATCGAGGCAGCCACGAAAGTGGCGAAGCGAGAGCATTCTCGCGTTGTGGCTTGCGGAGAATGTTCGCCTCTCTTGTGGGCGCAAGGCAAGCCGGACGCCGCGATTCGGCTTGAACAACTCTGGGATGACGTGGGCAAAGCCTTCGAGGTGGATATCCTCTGTGGGTATGCGTTGAGTAGCTTTCACAACGAGGAAGACGAGCACGTTTTTCAGAGCATCTGTGCAGAACACTCCGCCGTTTATTCGCAGTGAGCAGTAAAACACAATTCTAGGTTAACCTGCCGCAGCAGCGTTGCCTTTCGCAAGCAGGAGCCGTTCAGCCTCAGGAACAGCAAATTCCGCGGTTCCACAATCCAAGCAGACAACAACCTCAGGAGATACTCACACGACGGGCTAGTCAATATCTTTCAGTCCGAGAAAATGGATGCCCATCTCCGCGCTGAATTTCGGGAAGAGCGCGCAGAATCGGCGGGAGCAGCGCTTTCACTAGCATCAGCCGACAATGCCCAGACAGAATCCGTCGTTGTTATCAAAATTGTGGCTAGAGCTAGCGCGAAACGAGCAAAAACAGAGCAAATCCAGAAACAGAAATCATCGCAATCTTTCGGCTGGAAGAGGGATTTAGTTGAATTTTCTACGAGATAGCGAATCGGAGATTTTATTTTTCAAGACTGCCGGGTTCAACAGCTCTGGCCCAGGAGCTCTAATGTTCTTGCGCAATATTGGGGCCGTCGTCTCCTGGCGAACGGACACCATACAGACTCACTCTCGGATTGTGCCCCCAAGCCTCTTTGTAATACCAGAGTTCAACGGTTTCGAGGGAGCGTTCGCCGAGGAGGTCGATCACGTAGTTCCTTCCCCCGGGTGAGATCCGGTCGCTGACGATCAGTTTCTGGGAGGTGCCATCATCGAAGTGAACGACGAGGCGGTCAAAGAAGATAGCCTCGCCGCTAACCCGCAACTGAATCGTGCGAAAGTGAACATCACGACGGGTGATCTGAATCCGGCCATGATCCTGACTGCTGTCGACCTGCGTGTCGCCCATGAAGTCCCAAAACTGTCCACGGGCGAATAGCGACGTGGCAAAGGCAAAGGCCAAAAGCCCGGCGATAGTATGGCGAAAGCGCTCTCGGAGCATATAGACAGTCCTAGAACTACTAGAACCATATATACCAGTGTTCCCTCTGTCCTTGACAGCGCAATCACAAGGGACTTACATAATCAGTTAACGACGGCGGCGATTTTATCGTTGCCCTCGCAAGGACTCCACGGTCATCGACGGGTGTTTGAACTCTGTTTTCCAGAACCGCGCGGGTGATTGCGAGGAGTTTGGGTTTGCGGTCCCTGTCAGAATTGCCAATTGCGCGGCCGCCACTGGACGTCCAAGCTGTCCCACAGTCAGCGCAACTTGCCGGATGACGTGCGAAGAGATGTGCAGGAGATAATTCTATGAGCGGTCAAAGAATCAAAACCCTATCCCTAGTGGTAGGCGCCACAGTTTTGCTCAGCTCGGTTACCTTTGCGCAAGACGCAAAGCCAGGAAAACTCAAGATGTCGGTAAGCCCAAAGCAGGCCTACACGTTTGTTGATGGCAAGGCGATTGGTCCCGGCAATCGGGTCATCAAGCTCGATGTCGGCACCCACCATGTGGTTGTGGCCAACTACGGGTACAAGTTTGTCGAGCAAGATGTCTCGCTGGATTCGGACAAGACGGTTCCTGTGGACATAAAGCTGGAACCCGTTGGCGCACCCGTGCCAGGCCCGCGTGGTCGCATCCAGATTGAAGCAGGATGGCACCACGGGGCAACAGCCGCCGCCGTTCTTCTCAACGGCAAGAAGCCCCTGTACTTCGTAGGACACGTAGATGAGTTCGATAACGACTTTATTTGGCACCAGGAATTGATTGTGCCACCAGGGACGCACCAAGTGACGGTCACTCGGGATGGCAAGGAACTGTGGTCCGGCCCGATCACGGTCGCGGCGGACCAGCGCGTGATTGTTGATATAACGAATGGAAAAGAAAAGACCAAGCCTTGGCCACGGGGCTCGTCGTGCCCATCATATCGCCCCCAATGCGAGATGCCTAAATTGGCGCAACGCTTTAAGGCCGGTATTGCAAGCGCCACGGTCGTTGTGGCGCCTGTCAGCGGGTCGGTCTCTGCCAATCCGCCGAAAATCGATTGCAACCAAAGTACGCAGCTAGCCTGGGATTCCAAAGAAACTGTCGAAGCCGACATGAGCGGCATGAGCCCCGTTCCGACGTCGGGCGAGAAAACAATTTCGCCTCGGCAAACCACCGTGTATCAGCTTACAGCTTCTGGACCAGGTGGCGTGGTAACACCGAGCACGACGGTGGAAGTCAACCCGGTGGTGCAATCGTCGTTGAGCGCTTCTCCGATGGAGGTCAAGTACCGCCGCATCGGCGACAAGATCATGGAACAAGGGAGCACTACGCTGACTTGGTCGTCGTCCAACTCCGACGCGGTTTCGCTGGATCCGGGTGGCTCCGTAGATGCCAGCGGGACGAAATCCATCACCCTCGGCCCAACGCAAAACGGCGCCGGCCCAGTGGACGAAGAGTTCAAATACACTCTGAAGTCGACGAACGCGTGCGGTGGCACGGACACCAAGACGGTAGCGGTGCACCTGAAAGGCTCCGTCGACCCCATTCCGACCGTGCTTCTCCGCAGCGTTTTTTTCCCGACCGCCTATCCTACCAAGGAGGACCCGACGCTGGGACTCGTTCGCAGTCAGCAGGAAATATTGACAACCCTCGCCACCGGATTCAAACAGGATCTCGAATACGACCCTGACGCGAAGTTGTCGCTTGGCGGATACGCGGACGAGCGCGGCGCGGATCCGTACAACGATTCCTTATCCGAACTCAGGGTCCAACGCGTCAAGGAATTCCTGGTTTCGCAGGGAATCGCCGCAGAAAAAATCGATACCTCAGCGTACGGCAAGCAGAAACCGCTGGACAAGGCCACGGTTAGCAACCTGCAAACCCAGAATCCAAACCAGCCTCCGGAAAAGTGGGTGCGCGATTCCCGTGCGACCTGGCTGGCTTACAATCGCCGCGTTGACATCATTCTCATGCCTAGCAACGCCGAGTCGGTGCGGTTCTATCCCAATCAAGCTCCGGATTCCCAAATTCTTTGGCAGATACCCAAACCGAACCGCAGCGCGGTTGAAGGGTACAACTAAGCGCTCCAATCCTGACGGCAGAGTTAGAGGATCTTTCCTAGACCTGGATGAGTTGGCTTCAAAAGAGTTGGCCGAATTGGTACCGGTTAGTTTCCGGGAAAAGTGACGTGTTTGTTCTTTGTGGTTGATGTTCGTCATATCCCAAACGAACCCTTGGCGGTATCTGTATCGGAGTCAGTGTTGTTTGTCCCTGATTCGGGAGGTGGCATAAATGTGTAGCGCAATATCCTCCCGCCCAAGACTGGACGACCTCAAGAAAGAAGCAAGACAGTTGCTTCATTCCCTACACCGGCGGGACGCCGCCGCAGTTAGACGCTATCATTCCATCGACAAATTGGCTGGCTTGGCTCAACCGAGACTGGACGACGCTCAATACGTTGTCGCCCGAGAGCACGTCTACGGCAGTTGGCGCGGTCTATCTGGAAAAAACGTTTACCGTCGTTGGGGAGTTATGGATGGTCGTGCTATGGTAGCGGAAGCCATTGCTGAAGCGGGGGCGCAGATGTGATTCTCAGTACCTCCAATTCGACTAAGTCCATGGTGAATAGCATTCAGGGACTGAGGCCGGACGGACGGCTTGTCACAATGGCGCGGACGCCGAGCCGCTCTCGATTTCTCTGATGGACCTCATCATGAAGCGCATTCGTGTCATTGGCAGCCAGCAAAACGGCCCCGAATATCTATACGAAGCCCTTGATTTCGTAGCGCAAGGAAAAGTTAAAACGATAGTCGAGACGTACCCATTGGCCGAGGCGCCGAAGGCATATCAGCGCGTTGTGGAGGGCAAGACCCGGTTCCGCGCCGTCCTCACAATGTAATCGCCGACCCGAGTGGTCACCCGCCGGTGTCGGGCGGATCACGGGGTATTTTCCCCCGAATCAGATCAGGGAAGAGTAGCCGACCAACCGCCCAATGATGAGCGGATTCAGGGGTTGTGAGTGCTATCGCGATTTTTCGCTAACAATCCTCAGCCCGTTTGCTAGGCTGATCCGGGGACAAGAATGTTCACAGACCTGAATTCATCCCTCCGGGCTCTCCTGCTCGCAATTGTGTGTGTTGCGTTGCTGCTGATTGCCTGCGGCAAAAAAGAAGCTACGCCGCAAGGTACCGACCAGACCAAGCAACAAGGGGCTGTCTCCGGTCCGACATCGTCCACCGCGACGAATGCTCTGTTTTTACCGCTTCACTTCGAGCACCACACCGGCGATCTCGACGAAATGGTGAAGAGGCGCAACATCCGTGCGCTTGTCATTCTTAATCCCATCGGCTTCTTTTATGACAAGGGACGTCCCCGAGGCGTCATTTATGAATCGCTGGAAGAGTTCCAGAGGTTTGCCAACAAGAAGCTTAAGACTGGACCCGTGCAGCTGAAAGTCACATACCTGCCGGTCGCACCGCCTCAAGCGGAAGCCGCCCTCAGCGAAGGAATGGGTGACTTCGTCGCGAACGGCATTGCGGTCACTCCTGAGCGTGAGAAGCGGTTTGCCTTTTCCGTCCCTATTCAGACCAATGTGACCCGGATCGTAGTGAGCGGACCCGGGTTCGGCTCGTTTTCCACCCTCGACGAACTTGCAGGGAAGGAAATCTATGTCAATCCGCTCACGATCGCCTACCAGGAACTGCGGAAGTTGAACGATTCGCTGCAGAAAGAAGGCAAGACGCCGATACACGTTCGGGAAGCTGACAAGAATCTCACCGACGACGATCTGGTCCAGATGGTCAACGCCGGCCTGATCCCCGCCACTATCACTACGCGGGAGCGCGCCGAACTGTGGTCAAGGGTCTTCGATAACTTGAGGGCGCATCCCGACGTGCCGCTCGTCTCCGAGGGACAAACCGCGCTGGTTATGCGCAAGAACAATCCCCAGCTCAAACAGCTTCTGGATGAATTCGTCGCCAGCCATGGAGTTGGTACGTCTTTCGGAAACACGATCTTGCGTCGCTACCTGAAGAATACCAAGTGGGTGAAAAATTCCACCTCCGGCAAAGAGATGGAAAAGTATCGCGCCATCATTGCGCTGTTTCAGAAATATGCTGCGCAATACGATTTTGATTACCTGATGCTGGCCGCACAGGGCTACCAGGAATCCATGCTGAACCAGAACCTGCGCAGCCCGCGGGGTGCGGTGGGCATCATGCAGGTCATGCCCAGATACGCCGCCGCCTCACCCATTAACATCGCCAACGTGGGCGTAGCCGACGCCAACATTCACGCCGGGGTTAAGATGCTGCGCAACATCGCCGACACCTATTTCAACGACCCCAAGCTGAATCCTGTCGACCGCACGATGTTCGTCTTTGCCAGCTACAATGCCGGCCCGACCCGCGTCGCCCGCCTGCGCAAGCAGGCCGCAGAAAGCGGGCTCAATCCTGATGTCTGGTTCGAAAACGTTGAACTGATAGCCGCCCAGGACATCGGGCAGGAAACCGTCACCTACGTCCGAAACATTTACAAATACTACGTAGCCTACAAACTTCTTGCTGAACGGGAAGCGGAGCGCCAAAAGGCCCGCGAATCCATCAAACAATAATTGCACTCGTTTTCTCGGAATTCAGGGCGAATCCGACAGAGGTCTGTACGCACTGACCAGCAGCGCGACCGTGATCGCAATATAAAGAACACCGGTTGTTCCCTCAAGCGCTGCCAAGATGCTCACTTCGCCCTATAGAGGACACCATCGCCATAACCGATTGTTGAGAGGGTAGCGTTGCTATCTTGGCTGCTTGAAAGATCGTGGGATAGCGAAGCAACAGCGAGAAGTAACTCTAATGATGTGCGTTTCATGAGAGAAACCCTGCACAAACTACCACAACTCGTCTCTGACCTGTTGCCCCGCAAAGGATTTTTGTGCCTCTTTGGTTGTTTCGCAATGCATAGTTCCGAGTACTTGTTATTACTGCTTGCCTGCTGACAGGTTCTTGGGGGATTTGGCCGCCAGTGTCGCGAGCAATTCCTTCGCAGAGTCGGGCGCTTGTACTTTTCCCGTCCAGATCTCTTCCCCACTCACCTTTTTCCCGTACAGGTCTTCGTTCGCACCACTGTCGGGTCCAAGCGAGGTTCCCGACAAAGACACTCCGGCGAATACCCCAGATGTACGCGAATAGGAGAGCATTTCTGCACTCATCGCAGCATTGGTGGCCGCTTCCGCATTCCGGCCGACCGGACCCGCAGCGATGCTCGCGTCAGCACCCAGCTTGGCTTTTCCGTTCATTATCTTGCGTGCCCCCTTGTCGTTGAGTACCAGGATGACATAGTCAATGGCTTGGCCCCCTGCCTGAAAACCGACACTGCCACCACTGGACTGCATCATGATAGGAGCGCTCCAAGGACCATCGAATTTCGCTCCGGTTCGGCAGCTCATCAACCCCTTGCCATATTGGCCAGCAATGATGAAGCCACCTTTCTTAACGGAAGGTAGAATGATCACGCATTCTGACTTGTTTAGCAGGTCGGTAGGAATGCCGCTTTCGCTGTTAACCAGGGCATCGAGCACCTCCCCGGAAGCTTTAACCCGTTCCTGCTCATTTTTTGCCTTGTCATCGGCAAATGTTGTGTGAGGCATTAATAGCCAGAGCACGGCGAAAGAGATGCTCGCCTTACATATCAAGTTCGAAAACCGTTGGCGGCTTTTGTGTTCAGTCATGAAAGTCTCCTTCCATATGGGCGCAGTAGCCGGATTCCGAGCGAAGTGGAAATGAACAACAGGCCAAGCAGTCCGACCAAAGGCAAGTTACTCCCGGTCTTCGGCAGCTTCGTAGCCGGAGCGGTGGCGGCTGTTTCCGCAGTTGCTGGAGCTGGCGCAGCGGCTGGCTTCCCTGTGGCAACAAGGATCGGAACATCCGCGGGCGGCGCCTGTGGGGGAGTTGGCATAGTCCCCGAAACATGCTTGTGTTGAGACACCACGGTTTCCGGAACCTCGACGATCTTGGTGGCAGTGACAACCATTCCCTTTTTCAGGCCGAAGGCATCGACCTGCTGGCCGTCGACCGTAAATTTTTGGCCATTGGGAATCTTGAAGGACTGATTCGTTCCGTCTTCCAGTGTGAGGATCACCGAGTTAGGCGGCGTGACGTGCCACACCTTCCCGGTAACGGTCTGGACGGTCGTGATCGTTTGGGGAGTGGACGCGGTAATGATGCTTCGCTGGAGTTTCATGCCCGGCTTCAGGTCATGAATACCGAGTTCCTTGCCATCCACGGTGACCTTGGCGCTTTCCGGGACATTGGGGAAGTGGCGAATGGTGCCATCCTCCATCTTGACGACGAGGTCGTTGCCGTTCACAAGCACAACTTCTCCACGTTCCATCTGAACTTGCATAGTGGTCCGCCCTACCGTCGTGGACTTTTCGGTTTGGACTTGCGCATTCGTAGAAACCGCCAACGCGAAACAGAGTGCTCCCAACAACAATACCAGTGCTGTTTTTGCCCAATTGCCTGACTTCATTTCTTCCTCCTTGATTGAATCAACTGAATGATTTCTTGAACCCGAGTCGCTTTTTCGCAACTAACTTCATTGAATCCCAGAACCTGCGGTCTGTCCTCGGAACCAGGCGCATGGTGCCAGCCTCTTCTGCGAGACAGGACCATGCGCTCTTCACGTCGTTCGCCAATTGAACGGCTCAGCTTGTAGCTCTCGCCGCGAGCTTCGCTTCGATGACGTGACGGATCAACGCTTCGTCCTTTCGACGAAGGCAAATGGTCGGCGAGGCAGCTCTCGTCACCCAACGCCAGAAGCCGACAGCAGCCCGAGTTGGACGGAAGGTTAGAATGTCACGTCCGATTCGGAAATTTATAGCGTTCTCGTCTCCGCTGCTACTAGGGATTCCCCTAGTCCAAAAAAGTGAAAAGAATTCGCGATATGCGATTCACTGAGCGGGTGGATCATCAGGGCAGAACTCACAGAGAGATGGCTCCTTGCAGCAAAGGAAGGAGCCATCCTTATTTTATGACCCAGACGTGAGACAAGATTCAGTGCACTGAAATAGTGCAGCGGCCCATCCGACTGCACGCACACGCCCGGGTACAGTCACACTCCGCGCTCCGTACGCCCTCCCGCCCAGCGCCCCAGTGCCTTGCTGCTAGTGCTGGTCGTGTGTCTCAATTGCGGGAAAGCGGAATTTACTATTCCCAGAGATGAATTAACCCTACTGGCTGAGAGTCACGGCCCTTAGGGGAATCCCTAGTTACGCGCGAGCCACGCGCCGTCGTAAATTGCCCGTATCGGGGAGGTGCGAAATGAATTGCAGGAAGCGAACTGCATTTTGGTGCATGACAATGTTAGCCGTGGTCAGCCTTTCCACCGTGGCACAAGCTCAAACAAATCCGTTTACGAAGGCGCAGGTTGGCGACCGCATCCGCAAGGTGGAAGACGGCGTGGACCAATTCCGCAACTATCTCGACAATCGCGGACAAGACGCCAAGAACCGCGCCGACTCGGCTAAGAGCAGCGGAGCGACAACACGACGCCAGGGTTCGAATTCAGCAAACACAGACGCTCGTGCGAACCAAGCCAAGCAAACAAAAGACGACCTTGAAAATGCCATGGATGATTTGAATCGCACGACAAACCGTCTTCGGCGCAAGTTCGACCCAACGTCGAATTATCTTGAAACAAAGGCACAAATGGAGCAGGTCATGGACAGTGCGCGCCGCGTCAATCAGGTGATGACGAAGGGGAATTACGGTAGTCAGGCAGAAAAATACTGGGCCGCTTTGCGCGCGAATATCAATGACCTTGCGCGATGCTACAACTTGACTCCCATGGGCGCGTAGACTCCTGGAAAAGTGGATATTAGTGCAGTGCCCCGTAATTTCGTTTTACATTCACGCTGGGATGGCGCTTTTTGTGACTGCTAGCTGGCCGCTTGGCCCTGCCAAGTTTTGGCTCACACGATTGCGGGTTACGGCGATGGTTGGTTTGGATTTAGCAGCGACCAAGCGCTGCACCGCCTAAGGCCCGTTCTCGAACTCAGACATGAAAAGCAGGTGAATTATGACTCAGACCAAGATACTTGACGGAGTCAAACTTGAATCGATTTTTCATCCATCAGATTTTTCCGAGGCCAGCGAAGTCGCCTTCGTGCACGCTCTGAAGATGGCACTGGTGGCTGGAGCCAAACTTACAATGCTCCATGTCGAGGCGAGTCCCGGTGCCGAATGGCAGGACTTTCCCGGCGTCCGCGACACGCTCGAGCGATGGGGGCTCATCCCGAAAGACAGCCCCAAGAGCGCGGTTGGGCAGCTCGGCATAAAGGTCGCCAAAGTTCTCAAGTTGAGCAATGATCCGGTGAAAGCCTGTCTTGGTTTTCTCGAAAAGAATCCTACAGATCTGATCGTGTTGGCAGTTCGCCAGCACGAGGGCCGCATGCGCTGGTTGGGGAAATCGGTGGGCGGACCGATCGCGCGCAGAGCCGGACAAATGACGCTATTCACCCCCCACGGCGTGGAGGGCTTCGTCTCGCGACAGGACGGCTCGATCTCTCTCCGGAATATCCTCATTCCGGTTGCGATCAAACCCCGCCCGCAGCCGAGCGTGGAAGCCGCTGCCCGTTTGATCCGCAACCTCCAGTTGCCAGCTGGCATGGTCACGTTGCTCCACGTGGGACCCACTGCCGAAATGCCGTCGCTAAAGCTCCCCAAGGACACCGACTGGACCTGGACCAAGGTGGTCAAGGTCGGTGAACCGGCTGACATCATCTTGCAAACTGCCGCGGAGCTTCGCACGGATGTGATCATCATGACAACCGACGGTCCTGACGGATTTCTCGATGCCCTACGCGGGACCACATCCGAGCGAGTGCTACGCAAGGCGCGTTGTCCTGTGGCCAATCTGCCAGTGGGGTCGATGTTGGGCTGAAGTAAGCACGCGACTCGGTGCGTGAATTTCGACCGTTCCTTTTTTTGAGGTGCTCGATTTGTTGTTGGCGATTTCTATAGACTGCAATGCTGCGATTGAAACTCCCTTAGCGGGCTACCGAGTGCTTCTAATCAAGTACTCAAAAGAGACGGATGGCGCTGCCAATCTCAAAGCCATTAGTTTGCTCAGAAATCTTCCCTTGCGTCTACTCGTTGTCGGCAGCGATGCGCCAGGCTTCTATCGCCAGTTGGTCGATCAATTTGCGTTGCGCGATCGGATCCGTTTTGAGAAGCCTTCTATGGATGTCCTGTTCTTCTATGCCGCTGCCGATCTCTATGTCGGCCCTTCCTTGGAGGACTCCTTTGGTCTCCCAATCCTGGAAGCCATGGCCTGCGGCCTTCCGGTCATCGCTAGCGCCAATGCCGGCGCCAGCGAATTGATACGAGATGGAGAAACCCGATCCATCCTCCGTGATTCTCAGGACCAAGTGGAACTCGCTTCGCTCATTCGCAGGATTCAAGCCGAGGATAAACTACGCGTGTCGATAGGAGCGGCTGCTTCTCGATATGTAATGACAAACTGCAGCTGGGATGACAATACGGAAAAGACCAGGCAACTCTTGGAGAGCACCCTGACCAGATTAAGGGCTTAGTCCAAGAGAAGTGAGCGAGTTTTTCCATTGTTTTTATCTGTTCGCGTGTCGCGAAACATTTCGGCGGCGGAGGGTAGTTGGATGGCACCAGTTGGACCACGAAGTAGAGCCCATGGTTCAACAAAAGCTTTACGATGCAGCCCTTATATTTGGCCATCTGCATGCGTTCAAGGAAAGCGAAAACTCGATGCAATTCACCGCCTTTCTACAGTCGCCCGGAATATCGCCACGACACTGGGAAATCTTGAAGCAAGGGCAGCCGCTCAGCGTATGGGCGAAATGAGCTTGCTATGTCGGTTGACTGCGGGATTTGAACGGGCACGGGGGTATTGAAGAAACGGTTTCCCGCGTTGATGTTTCCAGAGGAGCCCGTTTCTTTGAGGACGCCGATAGCCGCCTCGGTGATCGCGTTGTCTGTAATGACATTATTGTTGCCCGAGAGAAAGATGCAGGACTCGGCGCCGTTGAGAACATGATTTCGCGTGACACGAGACTGATCGCCCTGAACGCGAATAAAATCGAAAACGCTTGTGGCGAAGGATTCGTTTCGGTCGTTCGCACCATTGTTCCCGTCGAAGAAGATATTGACTTGGCTGATGCCAGCAGTCTTGCCGGAGACCTCCACGCTGTCGGATTGGCTGATGAGAACGTTGGTGGCAACGGTGGTGCAGGTGGAAATGTCAGTGCACGGTGCCCAGACTCATCGCCTCGATTTAGTGCATATGAATTCCTAATACGGGATCTGCCCGCCGAGCATGCTCTCGGTGCGTTAGTCAGAAAACGACAGAATCTGCGAAAACCCGCAGTAATATAGTATTACAGACCACTAGGGAACTCCTGCTTTCCTTGAAGGAATGAAGGACGGTTGCGAAGTATGCTTTTCATTGAATGGTGGCTCGTAGAAAGGTTTAGCGTTGGATTGCTGATGGTAGCGGTTGCTTTTATCATCTGGTGGTTTGCGCGCCGGAAAGGATGGCCAATTCGCTTACCCGCACAACTTATTTCTGGGCTAGTAGTGCTGTACGGTTTCTTGGTGATGTGGTGGGTTGTAGCCAGCAGCCACATTTATTCCGTGCCGATTTATTCCCCAAACCAAAAGATGGCAGTCAGAATTGATGCTAACAATCCGGGGGAGCTCGGAGGACCCACATATGCTTCCGTAGAGCTATTTTGGGCTCATGGCTTTATTTCAGCTGTCGTGTTTTCTGGGGAGTGGAAATCGGTAGACACGGCGAACCTTCGCTGGAAAAGCGATTCCGAACTGGAAATCTACTTTGGAGGAACGGCGTATGTTTGCAGGAGTACTCCTCGGGTAAGAGTCCGCTGCATCAGTCGATGATCCGGGTCGATTTACTTATGAATGACTAGCTCTAAGTCTAACGATTTGGCGGTGAACCTTGGATTTTGAGAATTCAACTAAATTCAACTAAATCCCTGAATCCCGTGGAAAGTGATATTGAGATACTTGGAGATCCGACTCATTTGACTGCAAGACGAGTTCGATGACAGATGGTTGCTAGTCGGTTGCACCACTCTCCGGTGGGCTTCACATACCATGAGTCATGTTGCAAACAAGGATGCTCTGTAATACAAACACGTGTAGGTGATCATTTGACTTGTCTTGATCCGGCGGTCAAAATTCAGCGCGAATATTACACGGAGACTTCTTCGCGCTATGACACCATGCACAAGCACGAGGGTTGTGACGATCCCGAGTGTCGACAATTCATCATTTCGATCCTTCATTCCTTGCAGATTCGGAGCCTGTTAGACGTGTGTTCGCCACCGGCCGCGGACTGCAGGACTTTGCGGCGGCGCTCCCCGGAACATTTGTCTGCGGAGTGGAGCCGGTAAGTGCACTTGTGCAGTAGGGTGTGGCTGCTGGTAAGACGCGGACGATTTCGCTGCTCCAGGCTTCCGGAGAAGCTCTCCCGTTCGCGGATGCCAGTTTCGACGGGTGAGTGAATTCAGCATCCTGCATCATGTGGCCAATCCATCCGCGGTTGTACGGGAAATGTTACGCGTCGCCCGGAGAGCTGTGGTAATCGTCGACTGCAACCGTTTCGGCAAGGATCGCTGCCCGCAAAGCTTGTCAAATTGTTTTTGTACAAGACCGGTTTGTGGAATGCTTTCAACTTCGTGCGAACTCGAGGCACTATCAGATGTCCGAAAACGATGGCCTCTTCCATTCGTACAGTGTTTATGATTCTTACGATCTTATCGCGCCGTGGGCGGATCGCCTGCTCGTCCTGCCCAGCGGTCCGACGCATTCCCGTAATTGGTTTCATCCACTTTTGACCGCCGAAGGAGTCATTCTGATCGGCATCCGCGAACCACGGAAGGACGGGAATAAGAAATAGCGTTCTTCTGTTGTTAAACATGGCCATTCTTGTCGCCTGCAGCTCTGAACTCCAGTCTCTCCGTAGGAATCTTAGATTACATTCTGTTCTAAAGTTCCTGAAAAGTATGCATTACATGAATACTACGGAAGTCGGCTCCTCGGGCCTCGCAACCACATTCGCGCACGTTAATTGTGAACTCCGTGGAATCCCCTTAAGGGCGGAGGCAGGTCTCAAGGGAGCATGACTCGTCTTTATTGTCATGGCAAACTCGCCCGAAAATCGATTCCACGCCTTCTTAAGTAGGTGATCTTCGTTTCAATCGCGTAAAGGGCTAACTAGAGAAAGAATAGTTACTCGACGCCAACGTCGGCGTGTTCTCCAAGAGATATACTGTTGCGGCCGGTGAATGATCATACCGCATGTTCAAGCCAGATTCTTGCCTGTCAAAGCGTCTCTCAGCAAAAGCAACTGATTTGGACCCATCAAATCGCTTCTTAGCGCTTCGAAATGATCGCGAGTCGTCATCTTAGCTTGAAGTATTGAGTGGATAGCATGCTGGATGGCGCCCTCGCTGTGACTGGAACAAACCGTGCCCACAGCGTATTTGTCGATGAGTTGGGCCAATCCGCTATCGGGGGGTGTGTGCGCAAAAATAGGGCGCTGCGCCTGGATGTAAGTGGAGAGTTTGATTGGAAGGCTCGTCCTGCGGAAACCTCGGAAGCGGAAGCCGTCCGGGTACATCGCATAGACAAAGTCGCAAGTGGCGAGCACTGGCAGAGCGTCTTCCTCGAGCAATTCTCCATGATTTTCAAAAGTAGCCAGGTTCTCCGAGGCGACTTTGTCCATTTCCGGGGAATCGCCGATTCTTACGATTTTAAGGGAGCGGTTTTCTTTTTGGGCATAGCTGCGACAAGCTAGAACGAATTCCCGAAAGGGATCAGGATGGTAGAGCGAGCCTATATGGCCGACGGTTACCACCGTCTTCGAGAGATGGAAATTCACTTCTGGCAACTCGGGAAGATACTTGTAGAGGGCGAAGCAATCCGCGTCGTATTTGAGCTGAAGATAGTCCCGCATGTTGGTGCTGGTCACATCCACGGAGCGCGCCCCACGTAAAACGCGGGAAAAGGTAAGGGACATCACGGGCCAGAGCGCACGATACCGGCGTGAGCGAATCAGCATGGCCAGAGGCTCGTCGTGAACAGTCAAATGAACGGGCTTGCCCATGGAGAGAAGCTCAGCGGCTACTGAGATTCCTTCGTAATGCGCCACAATCCAGTAAAGATCTGCGTTCATCCGACTGACAATGTCACGAGCGGGTCTAGTGGAACCCGGCAAGAAACCGCTTCTTGCAGAGAGATCGGCGACAAATTGTCCCTTGGAAAGTTGTTTGCCGAGCCAGTGCCGATGATCGCCCTGAACGGGGGCGGGGGAAAGGTAGTACCACTCAACCTCGAGGTCCGGCATTTGCTCCAAATGGCTCCGAAGTTGAACGGAGCCGCCGCCAATTTCGGGAGAATACGGAGTGAAAAGCGCTATACGCATTTGAATCCTGCGGCAATGACTCCGTTCATTGGATCAAAAGCTTCTTTTATCCTTGGGAGCAAAGCCGGTCGGCATGTGGTCACCAAACCACTCCACAAATCTACTACGCTTTGCCCCTGAGATTTCGGACTTCGACCAAGCTCTTGAAGACAGGATCAATGGCAACTACGGTGTGGCGGTTGACAGCCATCCCCGACTGCCCTATGTTCGTGTCCAATGGTGGAATTGAAACCCGAACTTCCCAGGAAGTCGAAACCCCTGTGGGTTCAGGGTGCGATCTGCCTCTGGGCTGTTGCTGTCTTCATTTGGTATTTCTATCAGTTCTCTCCTGTTATCTCGCCCATTCTCAAGAGACTCCTACAGAAAATATGGAATTAGTACTCGCAGCACTGATATTTGTGTCCGTCTGCGCATTCTGTCTCGCGGCGATATCTCTGGGAACTTCGATTCTGCGAATTTTGCACCTCGAGATGGATACCGACACACAGCACCTCCTGATCTGCGCCGGGGTAGGTGTGATCTCAATCGAAATGCTCCTGTTTGGTGTCGCGTCCACCCAACAGATTGGCAAAGGATGTTTCGTGGTTCTGGGCTTACTTTGTATTGCTCTCATTACCGACTTTAGGTTGATCACGCAAAAGTGCTCTCGTATTTTGAGGGCAGTATTTTCTGGCTTGCGAGTGGAGTCCTTTCTGGTCCTCCTCATTGGAATTGTTCTCTGTGTCGAGTTCTTGGCGTCTCTCGCGCCGCTCACCGGCTCTGATGCCCTACATTACCACTTCACGACGCAACAATTGATTCTGAAATATGGTTTTCATCCCGATTTTTCGATTTCTCACAGCTTTCTCTGCGGCCAACACCATTTGTTGATTCTCCTTGGCCTGGCATTAGGCAGTGAAAAATTGGCGATGGGGCTCATATTTCTTGGGGGATTACTGAGCAACTCTTTCGCTGGCCTGCTTGGCCTCCCGCTGGTCGTCATCCACGACAGTCTTAGCGATCACGCTGCTCTTTCTTCTCACCCCTGTTGTTTTCTGGCAAATTTCTTCGTCGGGGGCCCCGGATATTTGGATGGCCTTCTTTGCGACTGCCGCGGTCATTGTCCTTTGTCAAATCAGAATTTATGGAACATGGCGTCAGGCGCTCCTAGCAGGATTGTTGACCGGTGGCGTTGCCGGAGCAAAATACACCGGGTGCCTCGTGGCCGCGGACTGGCCGCGGCCATTACCATCGAATATCGATCGGCGCTTAAGACGTCCTTGCTCTGTCTCGGGTTCTTTGCTTACCGGGATTTGGCCCTATTTGCGAAATCTTGTCTGGACTGGGGATCCTGTGTTTCCTTTCCTGACCAAAACCCTATACCCGGAACGGATAAATCTACTCGCGCTGAACGACCTCCTGTTGGACACGGGCGCATCGCAATCGCACCATCTTGGACGGCTCGTTCCATTCGTTTTTTTTGCAGGGATTCGTCCGAGCTCGCGCGGCTTCTGGGACTTCTTCGGTCCTATCGTCTTTGCCCGTGGCGCCGTTGTTGATTGTGGCACGCGGAAACTTTCGTAAGTGGCGAGTGCTGGCCGTAGTGTGGTGTCTCTCCGCTCTCGGGGTGTTTTATGCTTCCGGATTGCCGCGTTTTCCTCCTCCCCGTCTTTCCCCTTGCCCTAACCTGCACAGCAGCGGGGATAGACTTCGCCCTGACAGAACGGTTGGAAAAGAACCTTCCGCTTGGCTATGGTTCTGGTGACACTCCTTTCGGTGGTTGGTGCCGCAGGGTTAGTGATGTACAGCCGGAAACCCACTGCAGCGGCTCTCGGTATCGTAAAGTGAAGCTAGCTACCTGGAAGAAAGGCGTCCGGAATTTCAGGAAGCAGCGGCTATCAATCGGGTGCTGGGGAGCCAAGCCAAAAGCGGCAGAGTGTTAGTGTTTCTAAGGCACATGTATTCCCTGGATGTGCCGAAAAATCTTAATGGAGATCCCGCCACGAGCTGGGACTTATCAATCCCGCCCGCCTCCAAACGCGGGCGAGATTGAGGCTTTCTTCCAGCAACAGGGAATTGGCTTTGTGGCTCGGTCACCGGAGTATCCAGAAACGATCGCTGGCTCCACTCACGGAGATGGGAAGCGAAGGGGAATCTGGTCCCCGTGGGGAAGTTGGTCGTACAAGATTTTGAGGGAATGCGCATGCAACGGAAAAACGCGGAATAACCGTCGTCATTCTGAAGCGCGAAAAGCCACGGCGAAACCAAAACCCAAGGGGATCGCTGAGCGCAACCTATCCCCGAAAAGAAAGCATTGTGAATGAGTCGCCTCCTGGCGGAGCCGCTTCGCGCCTTTCATAAGCTACGAGTACGGAGTCCGACGTCTCTGCGAGAACTGTGATCGTCGTGAGGGCGCGCAGACTCAAAGTGAGAAAATGTGATATTTGCGGAGCGCAAAGGGTTGGCGAAGGACTTCAAACAGTCCAGAATGCTACATCAGGAACGGAATATACGAAGATGCCCTGCGGAGACAAAGCTGAGGCCGCAATCGTGATCAGCAGCGCCTAATGAAGATCAGCAGAAGGAAAATGGAGGAATTGTTGTGGGTGTCAGGGTTGCACGCGACCGCGCGTTCCCTCTACTCGTTATCGTTTGGAAGGCAGGCCACACTTGCACGCACAAGATGAGGGAATTTTACCGAGGTGTACTTCAACCTCCCGGACTGGTATTCGATATCGGCGCCAACGTGGGTGTGCTATCTGCCGTATTTGCCTCGCTTGGAGCGAGGGTAGTAGCTTCGGAACCGAATGCGGATTGTGTGCGGCATCTCCAACTATCCTATGCTAGTAAGCGGATCGAAGTCATTCAGGCGGCGATTGGAGCGAAGAACGGGCTGGCGGTATTGAATGTCTCAAATGAAAGGAGTACGTAGGAGCTCTGTGTCGGAAAATTGGACGAATACCATGGAGGCAGGATGAGAGCTATCGTGGCATCTGGTCCCGGCAAGATGTCGTCCCCATGCTAACGCTCGACACCCTCATTCAGCATTTTGGTATGCCGCATTTCATCAAGATTGACGTCGAGGGTTTCGAGGAGAGAGTTCTTGCGGGACTGCCCGACCAACCTCCACTGCTTTCTTTCGAATTCACGGCGGCTTTTCCGACTCCCGCGATGCGCTGCATGGAAATGCAAGTTTTGCGAGAGCATTCCACGTTCAATTTTGCATACAACGAAGATTGGGGGTATCCGGAGCGGTTGGAAAGTGAGACCTGCTCAAGAAAGAAGACATAAGAAAGCTCTATTGGAGGTGGAAGGGACCGACCGCCAAGGCGATATTTTTGTGAGGGCTCCCCGATGAAGGCAGAGTCTTGCGACAAGCCGCGGAGCGTACTTTCCAGGAACTCCTTCATCTTTTCCGTATTCTCTCCCCGACCGCAGTTTGCCAATACATGACGAGAAGCAACTTCTCCCATCGTCAGACGCAGTTTCTCGTCCTCGTACACCCTACGGATCAAGTGGATAAGCTCGACATGGTCCTGAGGGTCGTGAGAAGAATGAATCCGGTTTCCCCATCACGAATTATTTCGCTGGCCCCGGCATGGGCGCTGGCAATGACTGGGAGGCCGCACGCCATAGCTTCGAGAATGGGCAGATTGAAAGCGTCTTCCAGAGAAGGGCCGGCGTAGGGCACTGGACCTGCTGCATAAAAGGAGAGCACGTCCGCTGAAGGCT
>CAWBVH010000007.1:0-6045 GCA_963792145.1 Candidatus Acidiferrales bacterium | reverse complement strand
ATTCCACTCCTCCCGCATATTACTGGACAACTCTATTCCCTTCGCTGACATCCGAGCGGGCATGGCACGGAGAGGTCTTCGCGATGCCAGTGCACCGATCCCTATTCCGGTGGTGTTTCTTAGCGTGCGCGTTGGGTTGTGCGGCGGTGCCGGTGGTGCGCGGCCAGAGTCCGAGTTCGCGATTCGAAGTAGGCGGCCAGTTTTCCGACATCAAGTTGATCGACACAAACGGCAACACTTCGTTCAGCCCCGGCTTCGGTGGCCGCTTCGACTGGAATATTACCCCGCGAATCGCCCTGGACACGCAAGTCGATTTCTTCCCACGCTCCTACTCGCCCTCGCCGCAGCAGGGCGGCCGCACATTGCAAGCGTTCGCAGGTGTCCGCGGCCGCTTTGTGCAACGAAGACGCTACGCCATCTATGGCCTGGTGCGGCCGGGACTTACCTATTCGAGCAGAGCGATCACCGGTTTTACTGCCACAACCTTAACGGGCACCCAGCCAGCCTTCCTGATTACTCCGAACTTTGGCGGAGCCACGTATTTCACGCTCGATCTGGGCGGCGGCGTGGAGTTCTATCCCTCCGAGCGGTGGATCCTTCGCGCGGAAATTGAGGCCAGCCCTTATTTCGTCGGCAATACTGCAGTGAACTACGCTTCACCACCGCCGCCGCAGGGACTCAGGGTTGCATCCAGCCCTGGAACAGTTACCGATACCTGGCGGGTCAGCACCGGAATGAGCTACCGCCCCGGCGAGGTTCAACCAACGGGAGGAACCGAAGGCATTAAGCCGCAGCGATTTGAAGTCGGGGCACAATTCAATTCACTGAATTTCACCTGGATCAATGGGGTGGATCATTCCTCTACGGAATTGGGAGTTGGACTCTTCGCCTCCTACAACATCTGGCAATTTGTATATCTCGATGCGTCGGTGAATTTCTTTCCGAAAGATGAGGACACCGGCGGGCCGAATGATGGCGGCCGCATTCTTCAGGGATTCTTTGGAACCAGGGAAGGATTTCAGGTGCAGCGATTTGGATTCTTTGCCAAAGTACGCCCGGGATTCATGAACTATTCGAGGACTTTGACGGGCGTCTCGCTGACCGGGCCGATGTCTTTCCGATATTCGCGAGCCACGGACTTCGCTCTGGATGTGGGAGGAGTCGTCGAATACTACTGGACGCGCCGCGCGCTTTTGCGATTCGATGTAGGAGACACGCTGTTGTACAACAGCCCGCGGCCATTTAACGTCGACGGAGCGGTTTCCTATCCGCCGGTGCCCGGGCGCAGAAACTCCCTGCAAATCGGAATCGGGCTTGGCTTCCGTTTCTAGATCGGTCCTAGGCGTTCTTGGCGGCGAGAGCCTGCAACGAAGATTTCGCTTCCAGGTAATCGTCCTCGGTATTCACCGCCCAAATGTTGGATTTGTCGGTGATACCGGCGACTAGATTGTCGACGGCCGTCATGGCGGTCAGCATCGAGTGATCCTGGTTGTTGTACTTGTGCATGCCATTGCGGCCCACCAGAAACAGGTTCTCGAACTTGTCCAGGAATTCGCGCAATTCGGGAAAACGGGCATAGCTTCCGAAGTACGCGGGATAGGCTTTCGGCATGCGCGCTACGGCCGAATCGAGGATATCCGCTCTCTCGATCACTTGAATCTTCTCGAGCTCTTCGACAGCAAACCGGGTAAGCTCGTCATCCGATTTCCGCCAAAGCTCATCGCCCTGGTAGCAAAAATATTCCGCGCCAAGCCAGACTTTTGTGGAATCGGCAACCAGATACGGGCTCCAGTTGTTGAAGATCTGCAGGCGTCCGACCAGCACGTCGGGCTCCTGGATGTAGATCCAATTATCAGGAATGAGTTTGCCGGAAGTATCGCCGGGCTCGCGAAGCTTCAACTTTTTCAGTAGCAACCCGACAGTGATGAAATCGCGGTACTGCAGACCTTCCGAAATCGCTCGCAGGTTGACGGGTATAGCGTCGCCCATGCCGCGAACGAGTTCCTGCACCGAAGTCGTGGAGAAAAAATAGTCGCCCGTGAACCGGCGAAAATTGCCGTTCGCATCCTGCGCGGTGACGGAAACAATCCGCCCCTCGCGAGCTTCCACTCCGGTCACATCGAAACCGCCAAGAATCTCCCCGCCCATGGAGCGAATTTTGCGCGCCACTTCTTCCCACATTTGCCCGGCGCCAAATTTGGGATAGAGAAATTGCTCGATGAGCGAAGTCTCCGTCTCTTTTTGCGAAGCGCCATCGCCATGTTTATTCTTGGAGCGCTTCAGTACATGACGAATGGCGCTGAGGATCGACAACCCCTTGATGCGTTGCGCTCCCCATTCAGCCCCGATCTGCGCGCATGGAACGCCCCACACTTTTTCCGTGTAGGACTTGAAGAAGGTGCGATAAAGCTCGCGCCCGAACCGGTTAATGAAAAATTGCTCCAGATTCGTTGCCGGCTTGATCGGAAAGAGCATGCTGCGCAGGTAGCTGAACGCGATCTTCACCGTGCGCCACAGGCCCAGATTCCCGAACGTTTCCCAGTTCGGCTGCACCGGGTACTGGAAAAAACGGCGCAGGAAATAGATGCGCGACTTTCTTGGGCGCAAGAGCATGTGCAAGTCCTCGCGTTCCGCCTCGTCGCCCTTGGCTAGCGGCAAATGAGAAAGCCACCAGTCCATCACGCGATCGCTCTTGGAAAAAAAACGGTGCCCGCCCAGGTCCACACGATTGCCGCGGTAATTGATGCTGCGCGCAATTCCGCCCATATACATGCTGCGTTCCAGAACGATGGGATGAACGTCCGTGCGCGCCAGAAGTTCGTACGCGGCGGTCAAGCCGGCAGGCCCGGCGCCAATGATGATGGCTGTTTTCTTGGACATTCTTACGTCGCAAGCAGCGGAAGCCGCAAGCAGCTACTTAGCGTCCTACTCCGTGGGCGAAAATCGCAGCTCGAGCTAAATGGAAAACCTATTCAGTTTAGCAGAAGGGTTGCAATCGACTAATCCGGCACCAGCCGCTTTGCCCCCGGGGCCGCTGGCGCCCATTTTCTATTGCGTTCTGCGTTTCCCCGGTGTAGTCTCTTCCCGAAAATTCTGCCCGCCCTTCCAGCCTTCCGCCCCGGAGTAAAGTGCCCGCCTGCCACCACTCGGTGATTGTGTGTGCGAGCTTGCAAGCATGCGGTATCTGACTCATTTGGTATTTTCCTTCAGTAACGAAGTCAGTCGCCCATTTAATGTCAATTCACGTAAGGAGGATTTTCGATGACGAGCCCAATAGTCACTTGGCTTTTGACTCTGATTTCCGGGGCCGTCGGCGGCAACATCGGCGGTGCCCTGATAAAGGACCAAAACCTCGGCCCGGTCGTGAATACGATTCTCGGACTAATCGGCGGAGTTGGCGGGAGCCAATTACTCGGAGCGCTTGGCGGACTGCAATCCCTCGGCCAGATTGGCAACATCGGGGCGTCCGGAGTTGTCGGAGCACTGCTGCCAATCATCATTGCATCTTGAAGAACAAGTTTGCGAAGGCATGATGCGTGCCGTGTCGCGTGTCGCGAGAAGTGGCAACAGAATTTACGTCGGACAGTGAATTTCAGTCAAAGGAGAAATGTCATGGCAGATCGATTCGAGCAACTAAAAGCGAAGTATCAGTCGGTATTGAATTTCATCCAATCTCAGGGAGTTCAACTTCAAAACGTGAACATGGAAGGCGACAAGCTTTTGATTCGTGCCACTGCGCCTTCTGCGGATCTGAAAAATAAAGTGTGGGACCAGATCAAACTGGTCGATCCCAACTTCTCCGACCTCATCGCAGACATCCAGGCGCCGGCGGCAGCGGCTGCGGCTGCGGCAGGGAACGCGCCTTCCACTACGGCTGCGCGCAGCTACACCGTGCAGGCGGGCGACAGCCTCTCGAAAATCGCCAAGCAATTCTACGGCGACGCGAACAAGTACATGAAGATTTTTGAGGCCAACAAAGACAAGCTCTCTGACCCGGACAAGATCAAGCCGGGAATGGATCTCGTGATTCCGTCGTAGTTTTCAGGACTAATGTTCGTTTGGCAAACCAGCGCAGCGGCGAAGTGTCAGCAGCGAAGCAATAGATACAGTTTGAGGAGGCAAGAAATGACCTGGACAGATAAGGTGGGAAATCTGCTGAAGCAGTACACATCCGGCGGAGCAGCGGCAGCGGCACAACCTGCCCCGGACGTTCACGCGCATTTCGATGAGGTGGCGCAAGCCGCTCCGCCGAGTGTGCTTGCGGAAGGTTTAACGGCTGCGTTCAATTCGGACAAAACGCCAGCTTTTGGACAAATGCTCTCAACGTTGTTCAACAACTCGACGGGCGACCAGAAGGCCGGCATCGTCAATCATCTGTTGTCTTCCGTCAGTCCCGGCACTCTCACGCAGCTTCTGTCGGGCGCCGGACTTGCCGGACTTATGGGGTCGGGAAGCACGCAGTTGACGCCGGACCAGGCCCAGAAGCTATCGCCCGAAGTGGTGCAGCAGCTCGCCACTCATGCGCAAAACGCGAATCCCTCGGTCGTCGAGTCGGTCAGCAACTTCTATGCCCAGCACACCACACTCGTGAAGACGCTGGGCGGGGCCGCGTTGACGATTGCCCTGGCCAAGGTTGCCGAACGACAACGCCAGGCCTGAGAGGATTTGAGTTCGCCATCGATGTAGAGGGATGGACGCTCGGTACCGTAACGTTGCTGAGCGCCCGGCGATTTATGTGGCCAGGCTCCATCCTCCCGGCCTGCAATTCCCCATGAACCATGGACGTTTTTGTGGCTCGCCACTCGATGTGCCGCGTGCCAAAGGAGAGGCCAATGAAGAAGCGCACTATCTTCCGTAATCTTTACTGGGCCCTTACCGTTGTCCTTTTGTTTTCTACATCCGTCCCCTCACAGAACCAAACTGCCGTCATGCCCGGACCCGGTTGGCAGGTGATCAAAGCGGACTGGGGTTCGGGCAACCGCTGGATGGATGTTACGAACCGCGTCCGCGTGTTGTTATCCGGCAATGGCATGGTACAGGTTACCAACAGCAACCTTGGTGGCGACCCCGCACAGGGCACTGTTAAAGTTCTGCGGATTCAAGCGCGAAATTCTCGCGGACAGTCGCGCCAATTCACCTTCAACGAAAACGACTCCATTGATGCCAGCCAGTTTTATAACTATGGCGGTGGCACCGGCGGAGGCAACGGTTCGGGATTGCAAGTGATGCAGGCCGACTGGGGCTCCGGGAATCGCCGCATGGACGTAACGACTCGCGTGCGCGCCCTGCTATCTGGAAACGGCATGGTCAAGGTGAACAACGCCAACTTAGGCGGTGATCCTGCCGTAGGCGCGGACAAGGTCCTGCGCATTTACGCCCGCGACATGCAAGGGCAAGTTCGCCAGTTGAGCTACAAAGAAGGCTCCAATATCGATGCCAGCCAGTTCTACAACTACGGCGGCGGTGGCGGCTATCCTGGCAACCCTGGCTATCCTGGGAACCCCGGCTACCCGGGTGGCGGAGGCGGTGATCTGCAAATCGTCCGCGCGTACTATGGCTTAAACAATCGCACCAACGACGTCACGCAACTCCTGCGCGGCCGCGTACAGAACAGCTCGCTCGTCATTCAAGTCAATAACAACAACATGGGCGGCGATCCTGCGGTCGGCGGAGACAAGGTGTTGACGGTCATCTATCGCTATCAGGGACGGGAACAGACCTCTACTGTGAAAGAAGGAAACACGCTCAGAATTCCGTGAGCAATCACGATGCAGGCGGCCGGCTGTTTGGGGAACCTGGCAGGGCGATAAGCCAAAGCAACAAGCAAAGGAGCACGCGAATGATGAACCTTCTCTGGGAAGCGATCATCGGATTGATCGTCGGAGCCGTAGCAAAACTGTTGATGCCCGGAAAAGACCCTGGTGGCATCTGGATCACCATGGCGCTGGGAATCGCGGGTTCCATTATTGCGACATGGTTGGGTCAAGCGATTGGCTGGTACCAGGCGGGACAATCAGCCGGCTTCATCATGTCGGTCGTCGGCGC
>CAWBVH010000006.1:0-103431 GCA_963792145.1 Candidatus Acidiferrales bacterium | reverse complement strand
TTCGAATCCCCCCCGAGCGCACCATTTTCACAATAGAAACAGCGTTTCTCGACGGTGGCTCCGCGGCACCCTTCTAGTTCTTCTCTTCAGCCCCCGGCATTACGCCCTTCAACGGCTTCGCCGACTCCTTCTGCAATTCCGGATGCGGCAGCGGCTTCCTTGGTAGCATCTGGTCGCGCATCGCCGCGTTGTAAACAAAGATCGCTTCCACCATTGCCGCCTGTGCCAAATCCTCGGGCTGCAACCGCTCGTACGTATCCATATTTGAGTGATGTGTCCGCGATCCATAATCCAGCGGGTCCTGAATGAACTGGAATCCCGGTATCCCCACCGCGTCAAACGCTTCATGATCCGTTCCGCCGGTGTCCCGATCTGTAATGGTCGCGACCCCGACGTCTTTCAGCGGCTCTATCCACTGCGCGAAGATCGGCCCCGCCTCGGCGTTTCCCTGCAAATAAATACCGCGAATCTTGCCGCTCCCATTGTCAACGTTGAAGTATCCGGAAAGCTTCTGCTGATCCGCCTTCAGCACAATCGGTCCCACAGGATCGCGATCGTATTCCGTCACCGCCATCTGGTCCGGCGCCGTCGAGCGCGGCACGTACCCAAAGTGCTCCTTCACGTACCCATACGACCCGTACTCACCCTGCTCCTCGCCAGTCCACAATCCAACGCGAATCGTCCGCCGCGGTTTCACCTTCAACGCGTTCAGAATCCGCATCACTTCCATCGCCACCACTGTTCCCGCTCCGTTATCGGTTGCACCAGTCGCCGACGCCCACGAGTCCAGGTGTCCGCCCACCATCACTAATTCATCCTTCAACTTCGGGTCGGTTCCCGGGATTTCCGCGATCGTGTCGAATCCGTGTTCGTGGTCGCCGGTAAATTTCGTGTCGATGTTCACTTCAATCGTCACCGGCACGCCTGCCTTCAACAACCGGTACACGCGCCCGTAATTCTCAATGGCCATCACCGCCACCGGCAGCGCATCCGCGTGGTCCTTCTGGTAGATCAGCCACCCAAATCCCGCTCCGGTGTCGTCAAAAATCGTTCCGCCCGACCCTCCGTTGTTTCGCCCATCACGGCTCGGCGTAATCACAGCGGTCGCCTGCTCGGCAGCCAGGAACTTACCCACCTTCTCCCGGAATTCCTGCCGCTTCAAATAGGTCTGGAAGAAGTTCTCCGCCTCGTTCAAATGAATCGGGTATTCCTGGATGCGCTTCAGGTCGGCTTCATCGTCGCGCGTAAACAGCGGCTTATCCACCGGCTTCACGTCCCGCATATCTCCCCAGAGAACAACCTTTCCCGCCAATTTCCCCTTGTACTTCTCAAAGTCTTTTTCGTCCTTGATTTCCACCCACACGGCGTTTCCGCTTACCGCTCCCTTCGTCGCGGGTGACCACGGCGCAGCCTGCGCAATGAACACGGCCGTGTCCGGCGCCGTCATCCGGAGCCCAGGTGTTCAGTTGCTGCCAGCCCATCCCGAATTCGCCCCAGTCCTCCAAATGCGCGTTGCTGCAACCCATCGCGGTGAGCTGCTCCTTGGTCCACTCGTTCGCCTTCTTCAGATTTTCCGAACCCGTCAGCCGTGGACCAATCCCGTCCATGAGCCCCGATGCATATTCCATGATGTGCGAGTGCGCCGTCGCTTCTTCGCGGATCCTTCCGTACATCTCCAGATCCAGCGTCTCCTTCTCTGGTTGCGGCATTTCGTAGGAAGGTTTCGTCGCCTCCTTCGCCGCCGCTTCTTTCGTTTTGTCCTCTGCAGCGTGCAACGTCAGCGCCAGAAATGCGCTCAGGGTCGTGCCCAGGACAACCTTGCATTTGCTCATTCGCATCATTGAATCCTTTTTCAAAATGGAGTCGCTGCAGCATAGCAAATACTCAGTTAGTTCGCCAAACGCTCTAGCGTCGGAAGCACAGACTTCAGTCTTTGTCTTAGGGTTTTGCGGATGCCCTAGGTGCCGCTCTAGCACCTGGGACCCGTGGGCTTTCTTAGGTTCCTCTCTCACTTCCGCCATACCACCCAACCGCACCCAATCGGACAGCCCGACCGAAGCGACCCGGCCTTTTCTTGCCGGCCGTTTTTTGGCGCGTCGGGTCGCGCAGCGGAGGGGTCGCGCCAAGATCTCAATCACGCTAAAACTCTCGTCTGCGCACCCCGTCCTTACCCCCGCCCCTCCACATGTTATTTTCATAGAGGTTCTCCCGGAGTGGCGGAACTGGCAGACGCAGCAGACTCAAAATCTGCCGGGGATCACTCCCCGTGTGGGTTCGACTCCCTCCTCCGGGACTCTTATTTTTCGAATCCTTGAGGAAAGCGCGAAATTCGCGATTTATAAGCCTTTTTAATGATTTCTCTTCAATTGAAGTATGACAACCAATGCCAAGCAATGCCACTTTTTCGGGTCATTGGCAACAACTGGCAGTGAAGCTGGGTCCGGATCGTCTGAAAAAAGGCAGGGCCGCGATATTTTGCTTTGTGTGGCTTCGCCGGGGTGGGCAATGGCAGACGCGGCGGAGTTAAAATCCTTAACATCGATGCCGGCAAGTTCTTTGCCATAATATCAACGCCACTAGAATCAATCAGTTAGTGGGATATAGTCTAAGATAGTTATCGCCCGGAACAGGAGTTTCACCACCAGCGTATGGCACAGTTCCCTCCGGGCGTGAGAGGTAAGCCTTGCTTCTACTTAGAACTAATCCGCAGCCGCGGCCTTTGCCGCGCCCGAAAAGTGGATCGTAATTAAGAAACCATTCGTACCTTCATACGAGAACTTGTGGCCGTCTCCTTCGAAGGCTTCATGCTTGCTCTTCCACATGCGGAAGCCATCGTTCGATTGGGCACCCCAGTATTTCAAGTTGTGCATGACAACTTCATCGCTGGGAATATTGCCTTTGACGCGCTCAAGGATGACTTCACCCTTGCCACGCTCATCTTGGCGTGGGCCACCCCGGTCTTTGTGTCCACGTTCCACGAAAACGCAGTGTGCTCACGGCTTTTTTCTGACAGGGAATCGGATAGAGCTGGCCCAGGATGTCAACAATAGCGGCCTGTTGCTCCTTGCCGACGCTGGGATCGAAATTCACCACCAGCCAGGAGTCTTTGCCAGTGCTCCAATCGCTGCCGAGATCGGTAGCGATCCAGACCTTGGCGCCATCCAGTTTCGTGTCCTTGTAATAGCCCTTGTCCACTTTAAGTACGAGGTTGGCGCGGCAAAAATGTTCGTCTACGTGGTGCTCACCCATTCCCATATGGTTTGTGGAATGGGTGTTGAAGTAGCACGGACAGAACATGTCGCAACTGCACGCTTCGATATAACTCGCTGTCATGTCGAAATCAGGTTTGGAAGTTTTCTCCTGCGCCGAAGATGTGAAATAAATCAGGCTTGCAGCCAGCGCAAAAAGGGGAAGCAATAGGAGTCGTGGCCAACGACTCATCATCCCTCCAATAGTTTCTTTGAGAATGGGGGCCCAACCGGGAATTACCCAACTCTACTCTCTGAGTATGGGGGATTCACCTGGATTTCGTTGCTATTCAAACTGGAACCATTAAATTGGCTGGCGCTTGCCAGAAAACTCCACAGTTATTGAACCTTCCAAAGACGATGCCGAAACAAATAGGTGAAACCCACGAACGCTTTCCCAGCTAGTTGATGTTCCTGTCAGTTCAATGATTGAAGCCTGCATCAAAAACTAAGTTTTTCCGCGCCAGAACTAAAACTGACTACCCAAAGATTGCCGACAGCGTTGCTCTCGAGGAAAGGCTGGGTGAAGTGCCATATTTCCCCCGAGAGGGTAAACCCGATGCAGGAAGGAATGCGAAATCGTCACGGGATTGGCCAAACTGTTCCCGATGCACCGGGCCTTGCACTAATTCAGTAAAAGAAATACATTTGTGTCATAGTGGAATCCTGTGGCTGGCGAATTGTTATTTCGCCTGCCGCAAGGCTTGTAACTTTGTTGCATTCTGTCCCTAGGTTAGCGCGGATTGAGCTGGTGGTCGCTGATTCTAAGGGCGTAGGAGTCGGATAGCATTTTGGCTAGAGGCACACGCTGAACAAAACTCACTGCAGATTCGCGCGAGAGCTTGTGATAGAGATGCAAATTGCTGGTCTCCCTGCTGAAAAGCAGATACAAAAAATCGAGCGCCAGCTACAGGAAACCCGCAAAGCTACTGCCGGTGTTCTCCCTCATGGAACTCGTGCCCGCCACTTGTATGGGGGACTGTAAGCTGCACGAGTAAGGACGTGAGTGCGGAAACTGGACGAACTGCTGAGAAAGATGCGAGCATTGGGCACGAAGGGAAGCGATGGAGGGTACATGAGAGTCTTAATGAAAGTCACGAGCGCAAATAAGCAAACGGATGATAAGCTGCTGATTCGGCTTCAGGGACAGTACGGCCACGCATCACTCATTCTCCCCATAGAACAGGAGAAGTTTGTGCAGGTTGGCGATGAATGGACGCTGGAGCATGGCGAGGATGGTTTACACAAGATTATTGGTGAACTGGACGAACGTTTCGACGACTCGCAGAATGCAGGAGTGCGCGTGTTGAGTGGCGAGACGGACTCGTCGAGCGCGGGCCTTGACGCCCTAGCGGGCAAACCCCAAGAACCATAGCGGTCCACGGACCGAAGCTCCGACTAAACACAGGCAGATAGGCGAAGGCGTCCGGGATGCGGAGCCTCCTGTCTTGCCTCACGGTCGCTCAAATTGGTAGCGTGGTTGCATGGCTTCTGGGTCCCGAGAAAGCAGCGACGAGATTGGCGTATCATTTCATGATTTTCTGGCATACATCGATACCTCGCGGCCCTGAGAATCCAAATCCACGAATGACTGCAGAAGCTGAGGCCTATCAAGCGAAGGTATCTGCCGTTTGCGTAGCCAATCTGAATAATCCAGAAATATCAGGTCATTCAATCCGTACATTTTGGCAGAATTACAATCTGGGTCGCAACAATTTATCGTCTTATCTTGCAGCCTTGTTCAGAAAGCGTTTGTCGCAAGTCGTCTAGCTTAGCTAAGTGAGCGTTAGGCTGCAAGGCAATCCAGTCCCCCCCAATCCGTCGGTAAGGTAGCAGAAACTGGAGTACACCGTCCGAATTCGGGTTTGTGGCAGCCACGAGGCACTGCAAGAACCCCTCGGTTGAGGTTACGCTAAGAAGGCGGTGTACAGAGCCGATCGGTAAACCATCGGGCAACAGTTTTCCGAGGAGCCCTCCAAAAGGGGCTCTGCAAATCCGTCGATAAGCTCTCCCACCTATGTTCGCGTTAGGTACGAAGCGGTAGGAATCGCAGGGCGTCCGACCACAGAACGATGCCCTCCGCCTTCCTAGCCAGTCGCAAGCACAACTGTCGGGCGTGATGCACCAGCCGACCCGCCGTGTAGAAGATCAGAAACCGCAGTCGCTTCGGGCGGGCCCGCAATAAATCTGCAGGCAACGCCAAGCGCTTCAGGGCCGTCAGCACGTTGTAGGAGATCACCGCCAGCCGCAACCAAGCGGCGTTGGCCCCAAAGTATTTCGACGGCAACACTCCGGTCGCCAATTCATTTTTCAGCACATCGTGGACCCCTTCGATGGTGCCGGCTTTTTCTCGATGCCACTCGATCAGTTTCACTGGCTGCCAGTCCCAAATGTTGCTGAGTACCGCAAAGTGTAAGACGCTACTGCCGTCCGCAAATAATCCTCCCTGCCGCTTGCGCAACCGGATGGCCACGTAGCGCAGCGGTTTCGTTCCTTTCGGCTCTAACTCCTCGTTGGAGACGAATACCACCTCGGCGCATTCGCGATCCACATCCGGCTCCGGCTTGCCGTAAACTTTCCATCCTGACTCCGGAACTTCCAGAATCGCCGCGTGTAACGCCTCACTCATCCGCGCGCTGACCGCAAAACCAATGAATCCGGCCGGCCCGCCTTCGCGTTTCTCGCTCAACAACCAGCGCAACAACTTGTTCTCGTGGCAGGCGGAGTCGCCCCGAAAGTAATAGTTCGTCACCGTTGCAGGCGCCGCCGCGAAGGCCGCTTTGGCTACGGTCAACGGAGCCATCTGCGCCGGCACATTCCCGTCGCGAAATTCGTCCGCCAGCACCACATCCATCTCTGCCCACACCGCCAGCATCGGTTGGTAGCCGCGCGAGCCTTCGTAGGTGTACAGGGCTTCTCGTTTGCGGCTTTCGATAATCGTGGCGTCTTGATCGACCGTGAAGATCTTCTGATCTGCACAGCGTTCACCCAACCGCTGAATCAGATCCCGGTTGACGCGCCCAAGTCCCTCGAGCGCGCTGCTCTCCTCGGGAATGTAGGCTAGGGCATCCGGTAGACGCCGCTGCTGTGCTTCCTCAATCTTTTCCTCTTCGTGAAAGGCGTTCAAAAACTTCCGCGCCGCTTCCGGAGAAGGCAGCTCATGTCCAATGAGCTCCACCAAACCCGCATCGCTGCGCAGGTGTGCGAAATCGTCCACGCACTCTCCCCCGGCCGCGTTCAGAATCAGAAAACTCTCAACGAACGTGGCTTCGTCGTAGCCCCGCTCTCGTTCCTTGACGGTCACGTGTTGCTGCACGCTGCCCGGCAACCCCAAAGAACGGAACGCTTGCACCACCAGCGGGATCCCGCCCAGGGCGGTCAAGGTCTCTTCGAGTGGCTTGGGATCCACTTCGAACAGTAACGGGGACTCGGTTGGGGAAGGCTTCTGCATTCGGCGCATGCCCGCCATCGTACGCGAATCACGCACCTGACGGGTGTGAATTGCTGAGCAAATGTGTTCTCTTGTTGGGGCGCCTTTTGGGCCTATCCATAGGCTCTAACACCCTTTTCGCCGACCACCGGGCTACCGCACGTCCTCGTTATCGACGGATCGGGGGTCCCCTATTGAAATCGGTCTCTTGCAGATTGGGCAGATGGTTCCGTATTTTCTTGTTCCGAACATCACAGTCTCTTCACCATCGTGGGTCACAAAAGGAATATCTGACTGTTGGACACCTCGTGCGGGGCAGGTTGACTGTATCACGCGAGTTTGCGGATTGGTGGCTTTTCGCGAACTGATCGGAATGGCGCGATTTTGATAGATGTTGGCGGCGCTTAGGCTATCGGGACTTCCGGGTAGTAGTGTTCGCGCTAATTGTTTTGACGACTTGCCACAAATAAATTAGCGCTGTCTCGTCGTTCCCGAAATCGACTTGCAGCCTCGGTCCGTCTGTATGATTCACCACGGCCTTGACTGTTCCGTCGACAATCCTACCTCGGTGTATGTTGACCTTGACGCGGTCGCCAACCCCGAAGTCATTCATATTTCGTTCGGCTTTGTCATTTTTGGCTGGCTTTTTCTTCGCTTCCATTCCATTCGTGCTTCGTCCAGTTGAATCACGAACGCTTCCGGAGGTGATTGGTCTGGATTCGCTTTCGGAGAGACCATATGCTGAGCTGCCTGCCCGAACGTCCGTAGCGCCGCGTCGGACATCTTTCGGAGGCGTTCCCGTAGTTCGTCAACATTGAATGGTGTGGTCTGATTGCCCTGTGTCATTTTCTATCTCGCTTCAACAGATCGTGCCAGCCCTGCGACCTGAACTTCATCTAGATCGATTGGAATCGTCTCGCCGTCCTTCGGCCACTTATCGCGGTGCCGCTCGCACCATGTCTGAATGAGCAACTTGACCCCGTGGCGAGCATTTTGTGTAGGGGTAATGCCTACAAAGAAATTCCGCACATCGTCGACGCTAATCTTTACTTGATAGATGCGGGGCTCTGCAGCTATCTCGGAAAGTAGGCACCTCCCCCATTAGATCCACCCTGAAAGATAGCGGTTTCGCCTCCAAGCTGAGGCTGTGAAGAAACACGTCCTATTTTCGCGTTCAGGAATGACTTGCATTTGTACTGTAACTTGTAGCAGTATTGCTACAATATGAAAGAAGAACCACGAGGCCCTCAGGCCGCACACCTTCGGCAGCGCAAGTTTCAAGTGCTCCGCCTTTTCCCCATCCCCCCCGATCTCCTGCCCGGGACCCTCACCCGGAGTTACACGCGCTGCGGTAATCCGCGCTGCCATTGCGCGCACCAGAAGGGGCATGAGGCTTGGACACTCACCTTCATGGTCAAAGGCCAGCGACACGTCGAGCGCATCCCCAGGGATTGGGTCGAGGAGGTAGAACGGCGTGTTGCCGCCGGACGCGAATTTCAAGACGCCGTGCGCGAAGTGCTGGCCGCCAACGCCCAGCTCTTAGTCTTGGCCCGCCAGCAGCGCAAGAAAAAAAAGAGAAAACACCCCTGAACAGCCCCACCCCACGCCGGCTTTGGAAGTACGTCAGCGAGCATCTGCATCTGGCTGCTTACTTCCGCTCCCCCGGCGATGGGCGCGGCAGCCCCCAGATCCCGGCCAAAGACCTGTTGTGGTCCACCGTCCTGGGCACCATCTTGCGCCAGTGGACTTTCCTGGCGATTGAGGCGCTAGTGGGATCGCAAGCGCGAAGGAACCTAACCGTTAGCCAATCGTTCGGCGATGATGCCTTGGGTTACTTCACCGAACGTTTAGATCCGAAGCCCACGCGAGCCGCTTTAGCCGCTGTGCTCCATCGCGCCAAGCGCAACAAGGCTTTCGAGAACTGCCGTTTCGTAGGCCTGGCCCTGGACGGCACCACCGGGGGGCGACGGCGAAAGTGGGGATGTCCCTTGTGCCGTCCCTATCGCAATGCAGACCGAGAAATCCTCGGCTATCGCCATCACCTGGTAATGGCCGCAGTGGTAGGTGGCGACCTCACCCTGCCGGTGGACGTCGAACCCTACGGCCCGGGCGACAGCGAATACCGCGCTGGGCAGCGCCTGTTGCGCCGCGTGCGCGTGAACCTGGGAGCGCGCTTCATTGATTATGTGGTGGTCGATGGCGGATTTGCCACCGCGCCTTTTCTGCACGCCGCGGGAGATGTGGGTTGGCCGGTGGTGGCCCGGCTCAAGGACAATCTGCCGGAATTATCCCAAGCGGCGGAGCGGCGCTTCCGTTCTCGGCCGCCGGACCTGGAGTTCCGGGACGGCACGGATCGCGTGCAGCTCTGGGATGCCGACGATTTTGATCCTTGGGAAAGCTTGCACTGGGACACGGTGCGGGTGATCCGTTATCGCCAGCACCATCGCAATGGCGATGTGGTCGAAGCCTACTGGCTCACCAATTTCTCCTCGCGTCAGGTCAGCCGCCGCTGTCTGTATGCCATGGCCAAGAGTAGGTGGCACATCGAAAACGAGGGTTTCAACGATGCCAAGAACCGCTACGGACTGGAGCATATTCGCCATCACCACAAACGCAGCTTGCTCATGGTCTGGCTGCTGACCTGCCTAGCCCTGACGTTGGAGCGGCTCTACCGTCTGCGCTACTTGCATCGCGGCTCGCATCTGGTGCGCACAGCCATCGATCTGCTCCGCCTTCTCGTCCTGGGTTTGTCGATTCCGGTCGTAAGCGATTCCAGTTGAGATCGGCGGAGTTGCTCCGCTTTACCTTGTGTATTTTTCTACGCCGAGTGTCGATCGGTCGCACGGGCGTCTGTTGACAGCGAAATTCAAGCTGCGAAAATAGGCCGCGATCGCAGGCGCGTCTGTACCCGCAGGTCACCCAAGCCGAAAACTGCTGCGCAAAGCTCACCGCAACCAAAGTTCCGAAACTCCTGGGGGCTCTGCCACCCTGTTGACAATTTGGATTGAAAAGACAAGATGAGCGTTTTGAAAAGGCTGGAGCTTCATACCTCATCTTAACCGGGGAAAAGCCTTCACGGCAAAAATCGTCGAGTAATGGTTCTTTCCGAGTACGTCGAAGGCAATTACGCGGGACACGGGCCAAGTACAGTCAAGTTGTTTTGGGATATGCGGGATAAGAAGTAGTTCGAACCCCATCGGCACTCAGCGTATAGAGACTACAACTTCGACGGAGACAAATCGGGATAAGTGGCTGCAACTCTCCGGGACTTGTTGAGGTAGGAATACCAAATGACGACGTAGATGATGGAGCGCAGCGGTTCCATGATGACAGTGCCAATGTCTTCTGGAGTGGCAGCGACTTTGCTAGGTCGTGCTCATAGCGGTCGGGCGATCGTGCTGGACCTAATCGGAAGATCCGAAGACATGATCACAGCATGTATTACGACTGTCATCGTGCTTGTCGTTGCAGGAATCAGTCCGGAGCACGCCTGGAAACAGCCCATCCTGCGTTTGATCGACACCGTATTTGGCATTGTGGTTGGCATTGCGGGAGGTTGGATCGCTCTGAAATTGTCTCGCCTCATTCCGAACCAGTCGACGGTCTTGGGACACGCACACAAGGAGAGCATTCGTTCATGAACTCGCTCAAACCCACGCCGCACCGGGCACATCGTCCAATGACGGGAATTCTTTTTGGTGGCGGCTAGGTTCTGCCATTTTTGGCGGTCCAAAGCATTTATAGTCGGTTTGGAATCAACTTAGGTGTTCCCAGGGGTAGCGGGGAGTGCGCCGCCCTCTTCGGGACCACTCTCTCCCCCGCATGTTTTTGATTCCATGCATGCAAACTTTGCGTGAACACCCTCTACACGCTTCTGTGTATATTTGCCGAATTCGGGGGCTCACAAAACCCGTTCCCGGCCAATGCCCACCCGATCGGGAGGGCACTGGATCGGCCAACGCCTTAACAAAGGTGTGCAAAGGAGTCCATCATGCTGAGGCGAACGAACAGACTCTTGATCGTCGCGACCATCACCGTTTTGCTTGCTGCGCTGTCCATGCTTGGCAATGCTGCCGCACAAAAGGACTCGGTTCCCAAGCCGCAGGACAAGCTGGCGCTTGGAGAAAACGACGTCAAACACTTGCTGCCGCTTATGGAAGCAGACCGCCATGGGAAAGTGTCCCGGCAGGAGTACATGAAGTTTATGGCCGCAGAGTTCGACAGATTGGACAAGGCGAAGAGCGGCGAACTGGATGTCAAGGTTCTCACCCAATCGAATTTGTCGGTCAGCCGTTTTGTCGGCAAGTAGTGGCTCCATCAGCCCAACTTGCAGATTCACTCTCCACGCTGCTTTTGCCCCACTCGGGCAGACTCTAGTGCCTTGAAGAAAACTCTGGCACCCTCTATTGAATCGGTTTAATCTTTCTGTGCCGGCATTCCGCCCGGTCGGAGTTTTCATGCAAACTTATCGGTCCTTTTTTGCGCCTCTCGCTATTCTGCTGTCCGTTCTCTTTCTTTTTGATTCCACCGCCATGGCTGCTCCCGCCTCGTCTCCGGAACCGCGCATCTCTCTTCACGGCGCCTGGCAATTGCAGTCGTCCTGTGTCGACAAGTCCTCCGCGGAATCCATCTCCGCTCCCGGTTTCGCCGCCAAGGATTGGCACAAAGCCGAAGTTCCCGGCACGGTTGTCGGTGCGCTGGTTACAGACAAAACTCTCCCCGACCCTGACTACGGCGTGAACCTGCGATCTTTTCCCGGTGTCTCCCTCGGTGGTGAAGAGCCCTTCTCCAACCGCGACATGCCTGCCGATAGTCCCTACCGCTGTTCGTTCTGGTTTCGCACCGAATTCCCCACGCCCGCCGGTCTCGCCAACAAGGCCGCCTGGCTCCATTTTCTCGGCATCAACTATCGCGCCAACGTCTGGCTCAACGGCAAGAAAATAGCCGACCGCTCCGACGTTGCCGGTGCTTATCGCTCCTATGAATTTCGCGTCGATCCCTTGCTCAACAAGTCCGGCAAAAACGCTCTCGCCGTCGAAGTCTTCGCTCCCGAAAAAAACGACCTCGGCCTCACCTGGGTCGACTGGAATCCCACTCCGCCCGACAAGGACATGGGCATCTGGCGCGAAGTTTTCCTGTCCGACTCCGGCGAAGTCACTCTCCGCGCGCCTTTCGTCTCCTCCAAACTCGATTCCGACTACAAGTCCGCCGCTCTCACGCTCAGCGCCGAGTTGCGTAACACTACCGATCATCCCGTCAAAGCCGTTCTCCGGGCCGACGTCGACGGCAAGCATCTCTCTCAGCCCGTTGAACTCGCCGGCAACGAATCCAAAATTGTTCGCTTCGTTCCCGACGCGTTCCCGCAGCTCAACCTCGCCCATCCGCATCTCTGGTGGCCCTACCAGATGGGCGATCCCTATCTCTACACCGCCAAATTCCGCGTCGAACTTGGCAAAGACGTCTCGGATTCCGCCGCCACCACTTTCGGCATCCGTGAAGTCACCTCCGAACTCACCGACAAGGGCGGCCGTCTCTTCAAAGTGAATGGCAAGCGCGTGCTGATTCGCGGCGCCGCGTGGGCCCCAGATCTTCTCCTTCGCTGGTCCACAAAACGGCTCGACGCCGACCTCAACTACGTCAAGCACATGGGTCTGAACTCTATCCGTCTGGAAGGCAAAACCGATCGCGACGAGTTCTTTGACAAAACCGACCGCCTCGGCCTGCTCGTCATGCCCGGATGGATCTGCTGCGACATGTGGGAACACTGGAACGATTGGACTCCTGAAACAAAAAAGATTGCGGCCGCATCCCTAACCGACCAAATCACTCGCCTCCGCAATCATCCCTCGGTTTTCGTTTGGCTCTACGGCAGCGATGGTCCTCCTCCCCCGGAAATCGAGAACATGTATCTCGGCATTCTCAAAGATCTCCAATGGCCGAATCCTTCCGTCTCCTCGGCCTCCGAAACTCCCACTACCGTCACTGGAAAATCCGGCGTCAAGATGACCGGCCCGTACGAATATGTTCCTCCCATGTATTGGCTCGCCGACACGCAAGCTGGCGGCGCCTATGGTTACAACACCGAAACGAGTCCCGGCCCCGCGATCCCCACCAAGCAGAGCCTCGCCAAATTCATTCCCAAGGAACATCTCTGGCCCATTGATGACTACTGGAATTTTCATGCTGGCGGCGAGCGCTTCACCACTGTCGATGTCTTCACCGACGCCCTCACCAAGCGCTACGGCGCCGCCTCTTCCCTCGACGATTACGAGCGCAAAGCCCAGGCCATGGCTTACGACAACGAACGCTCCATGTTCGAAGCCTACGCCCGCAATAAGTACGTCTCCACAGGGGTCATTCAGTGGATGCTCAACAATGCCTGGCCTTCCCTCATCTGGCATCTCTACGACTACTACCTCGTTCCCGGCGGCGGCTACTTCGGCACCAAAAAAGCCCAGGAGATCGTTCACGTCCAATACAGCTACGACGATAATTCTGTCGCCGTCATCAATGGCACCTACGAACCCATCAGCGCCGTGAAAGTCACTGCGAAACTCCTCAATATCGATGGCAAGGCCGCTGCCACTAAAGACGTCACCGTAGACCTGGCTGCCGATTCCGCTACGAAAGCCCTCGATTTACCTAAACCTGACGGCCTCTCTACAACTTATTTCCTCAAGCTCGAACTCCGCGATTCTTCCGGCAAACTCCTCAGTGACAATTTCTACTGGCTTTCCACCAAGCCCGACACCATGGACTGGGCCGCTCGCAAAGACACCGTCTACACTCCGCAAAAAGATTTTGGCGATCTCACTGGCCTCAATTCGATGCCACAGGTCACGCTCGACGTCAAAGCCGAGCCCCATCGCGAAGCCGCCAAAGGTGCCATCAAGCTCAGACTCAAAAATCCGTCGTCCAGCGTTGCCTTCCAGATCCACCCCCGCGTCACGAAAGGGAAGGACGGCGACGACCTCGTGCCCATCTTCTGGGACGACAACTATTTCTCGCTTCTTCCCGGCGAAGAAAAAACCGTTTCCGTCACCTTCGACCCTTCCGATCTCGACGGCAAAGATCCCGTCCTCGAGCTAGAGGGCTTCAACATCACCCCAGCAACGATAAAGCTTTCGCATTAGGTGCTCTCGTGCGTTGCGTGTCATCCTGAGGACCCGCGCTTTCTGCGGGCCGAAGGATCTCAACTTCTGTGTACCCACAATCATTCGTCTGGAGGATTTTCAACCTTGCGGCAACTTATCTTCCTTCTCTCCCTCATCGCATCCCTGGCGGCTCCCTCCTTCGCACAATCCCCCAACCTCGCCGCCGCCGAACAACAAATCCAAAAACGCATCGCCGATTCCCACGCTGACGTCGGAGTCGCCTTTCGCACCCTCGATGGCAAAACCGAATGGTTCTACCACGCTGATGACTCCTTTCACGCCGCCAGCACCATGAAGGTGCCCGTCATGATCGAACTCTACCGCCAGGTCCAGGCCGGCAAGCTCAAGCTCTCCGACCCTCTCACCATCCACAACGAATTCCATTCCATCGTCGATGCCTCGCCCTACAAACTCGATCCGTCCGACGACTCGGAGACCGAGCTCTACAAAGCTGAGGGCCAGACTCGCACCCTAACCGAACTGTGCGAACTCATGATCACCGTCAGCAGCAATCTCGCCACAAACCTCATCATCGAAAAACTCGGCGTCGAAAACATCCGCGCGACCGTCCACTCCCTCAACGCTGACGGCATGCATGTTCTTCGCGGCGTCGAAGACACGAAAGCCTTCGAAAAGGGCCTCAACAACACCACCACCGCTCGCGCCCTGCAGATCCTCCTCGCCTCTATCGCCGACAACACCGCCGCCGGCCCAGAGGCTTCTCAGCAAATGCTCGCCATCCTGGAGCGCCAGAAATTCAACGAAGGGATTCCGGCCGGCCTTCCTCCCGGAACCAAAGTGGCCCACAAAACCGGCGAAATCACCAAGATCCACCACGATGCCGCCATTGTTTTCGCTCCCCGTCCTTTTGTCCTCGTGATCCTTGTCCGCGGCCTCCCCAACATCAAAGATAGTTCCGCGCTCATGGCCGATATCACCAGCCTGCTCTTCCAGTCCGTGGAGTGACCCCCGGCCAAATGCCCTTCGCCGCCTCTTCTCTCCGTTACTTTTTCGCAACCACCCACCACCGATTCCCTCTTGCCACTCCTACTGTTAGCCACTAAGATACCCTTTCCATTGGAGGAACCCGTGCCTAAAGAGAAACCACAGGTCAACATCGGCGAAGTCATCAAAACCTACCGCAGCCAGCGCGGTCTTTCCCAGGGCGACATTGAGCGTCGCACCGGGCTGCTGCGCTGCTACCTCTCCCGCGTGGAAAACGGTCACACCGTTCCCTCGCTCGAGACCCTGGCCAAAATTGCCGAGGCCATGGAAATTTCCCTCGCCGATTTTTTCCCCGGCACTGAAACCTCTCACGATAAGGAAACGCAGAAGATGCTCGGCGAGCTCTCTCAGGACGAAATCCGTTTCCTCGCCGAAATCAAAAAGTACAGCACCACGCTTTCCGAAGGTGACAAGCGTCTCGTGCTCGCCATGATCCGCAAAATGGCCACACTTCTCCCCGCAGCAGCTGCCCAGGCAAAGAAACCGCTTCTTCGCCGCCCCGCCCTCTAACCTAGTTTCTCGTAATTGTATTAGCCGACCGTCGAGGTCGGTCCTTTGGAGAGCGGCGTCTTCACGCCGTTCTTCCACTTTTCCTTGCTTTGACTTTCAACCTTCAACTCTCAACTCTTTCCCCGCTACCCATTCCGGCTCCTCAACAACCGTATCGTGTCCGGCACCGATCCTCCCGCCGCTCCATTCCCGCCAGTTTCTTCACCGTCGCCCGGCTCTTTCCGGTCTCCCTCGCCCGGCGCCAGAAACAAATTCGTCTCCACCGCATGTTGCTTCGTATATAGCTCGTAGTACCGCCCGTGCGCCGCGTACAACGTCTCGTGCGTCCCGCGCTCCAAAATCCGCCCGTCCTGCACCACCAGAATCTGCTCCGCCCTCCGGATCGTCGACAACCGGTGCGCAATCACAAATGTCGTCCTCCCTCGCATCAGGTATCGCAGCCCCTCCTGAATCAACGCCTCCGACTCCGAATCCAGACTCGACGTCGCCTCATCCAGAATCAAAATCCGCGGGTCCGCCACAATCGCTCGCGCAATCGACACTCTTTGCTTCTGCCCGCCCGAAAGCCTTACTCCTCGCTCCCCCACGATCGTGTCATACTTCTTCTCAAAGCTTTCGGCAAACTCATCCACGCGCGCGATCCGGCACGCCGCCAGAATCTCTTCTTCGGTGGCGCCCGGCCGTCCGTACGCCACATTCTCCCGAATGGTTCCGTCGAACAAGAACGTCTCCTGCAGCACCACGCCCAACTGCGTCCGGTACGAACTCAGCTTGACCGTTGACAGATCCACTCCGTCCACCAGCACGCGCCCGCTGCTTGGCGTGTAAAACGCCGCCAGCAATCCAATAATCGTCGATTTTCCCGATCCTGATGGTCCCACCAGCGCCGTCACCGTTCCCGGTTCCGACGTAAACGATATCCCGTGCAGTACTTCTTTGTTCGCCTCGTAGCTGAACTGCACCTCGTCAAATTCGACTCTTCCTTCGATTCGCCCCAGCTCTACCGTTCGCTTCGGGTCCTGATCTTCCATCGACTCATTCAGAATCTCCCGCGTTCGTTCCAAACCCGTAATCGCCTCGGTAATTTGCGTTCCAATCGCCACAATCTGAAACACCGGCGCCACCATCAGCACCAGCAAGCCTGTGTACTGGATCAAAATGCCTGGCGTCATCGTGCCCGCTAGAACTTGTCGCGCGCCCAGAAACATGATGATGGCGCTCACGATCCCCATCAGTGTCGCGCCCGACAGGCTCATCAACGACGTGGCCGTCAACGTTTTCAGCACATTGTCCAGCAGACGCTGTACCCCGCCCGCAAACACGCGCTCCTCTCTATCCTCCGCGTGATAGCCCTTCACCACGCGCACCCCTCCCAACGATTCGGTCAGCCTTCCCGTCACCTCTGCGTTGATCTTCGGGCGCGCCCGGAAGATCGGCCGTATCGTCGAGAACGCCTTGTTCAGGAAAAGCCCAAAAACTACCAGCACTCCGAATGCGATGATGGTCATGAAAGCGCTGATCCGCAAAAGAAAAACCAGCGCCACGACGGCGGTCAGCACCCCTCCCGCAAATTCCACCAGCCCCGTTCCAATCAGATTCCGTACCCCTTCCACGTCGCTCATGATTCGTGACACCAGAACCCCGGTCTTGTTCGCGTCGTAGAACCTGATCGGCAACTTCCCGATATGCGCCTGCACCTGTTTGCGCAGGTCCGTGATCATCCTCTGTGCGGATTTGGAGAGAAGTTGCGTAAGCGTGAAAGACGTCAGGCCCTTCACCAACGTCGCCCCGACCACGGCAAGAACTATGGGCAGTAGAAGGTTGACCTGGTGCTTGCCAATCACATTGTCAAACAGGTATTTGCTCGATAGCGGAAGCACAAATCCCGACAGCGTATTGATCGCCGTCAGCACGAATCCCAGCAGCAGAATCCCGGTCCTCGGACGCATCAGCGCCCAGATTTCCGGCAGGGCACTCCAATTGATTTTCTTCTTCGCCTTTTTTGCGGCTTCTGCTGTTGCAGGTAAAGCTGTTGCTGTGGTGGCCATTAAATGGTTCGCGTCCCGTCGCTTCTGTTGAGGATATCCGTTGGATGCCTCCTCCAGCAATGCGAGTACATCCCCGTCAACCAATTGCCCCGTATAAACAGCGACGGGCGGGGAACTTTCCCCGCCCGCCCGAGTATTTGACTGCAACTGTCACCTCGTGTTTAGAGGATTGGTGGCGTGCAACCCGGATTCTGCGAAACGTTCGCCTTTGTCAGCGCGGTGATGTCAGGATAGCTGTAGGCGCCATGAATCGCCTTCGAGGCGTTACCCCGGCAAACCACGGCAACAGTGCTTCCGTTTGCGGATGCCACGTCACCCCATTCAAGTTGATCGGGAACGTTGGATTCGGCAACCCTTCGATCACGTCGCCATCTTCCAGGTTCTGGCACTGCCCGTTGGCGACAGCCACCACGGCGTAGCATGTTCACGAACGGATCGTTGAACGTCTCTGTCGACCTTCCGGTCGGTTTTTGCGTTTCCGTTTCTACGTTTGTCATCCGGACCGGAGCGACCCGGCATGTTCTTGCGCGCCGCCTTCTGGCGCGCCGGGTCGCGAAGTGGAGGGATCACGGCAACGCTTGTGCCAAGAAGGGGAATCGCGCTGTTGCGCTAGAGGGATTTTCTTAGGAACGAACGAAACCGAAAGAAGTAACCCTTAATCCGCCGCCGGGTACGTCCGCACTTTCGCCGCTGGCCGGTCGAAATTCAATACGCTGGATACAAATTGGCTCAGCGTTCCTCCCAAATGTTCCAGCACTCGCTGTTTCAACGTCGTGTAGTCCTGCGTCCCGCAGAACAAATCGCTCATCAATTGCCGGAACATCGCATTCCGCTGCAAGAACTGCACCATCCGCGTCGTCACGGAGCAGCCCAGGAACGATCCCCGGTAAAATCGCCTTACGATGCGCGCCGCAAATTCCAACTCCGCCGAAAACGACGCCCGCACCTGCGCCGGATATTTCTCCGGGCATCCTTCCGCAATCGCGCGTCCCAGCAAATCTCCAGAGCGCATCGCGTAAAACAATCCTTCGCCGGTCAGCGGGTCTACCCACGCCGCGGCATCTCCGCACAACGCCCAGTTCCGTCCGATCACCGCGCGCCCGGAAAGCGTTCGCTCTTGCGGCGAGGGAAGCACGTGGCTGTAAAACTTCGCGCCCTCCGTGCCGATTTTCTCGCCTGCGGCAAAACTGTGCAGGTGCGACCGCAATTCCGTGCTGGTGTGCGCCGCCATGCTCCCGCAGATTCCCAGCGACAAATGATCCGCGCGCGGAAACGACCAGATATATCCTTCAAACTCCGGCAAAAACTTGATGATAATCTGGTCCGAGGTCTGCGGCACAAAATAACCTTGCGTCATTTCCAGTTCGTCGCGGTCCAGCGCCCGGATTCCCGGCAAAAGCTGGTTCCTCGCGCCCGCTGCCAGCACCACAAAATCCGCCCGCCGCCGCTCTCCCTCCACCACATAGGTCGGCTTGTCAGACGCCGTATCGATGCTCTGCACTCGCGATTGCTGAATCTTGCAGCCCGCTTCCCGCGCGCGATCCAGCAGCAGTCCGTTCAACACCGTGCGCGAATAAATCACGATGGGATGCTGCAAATCCAGCTTCACTCGCTGATTTTCCGCGCTGACAATCTCAACGTCGCGGATCAGTTTCTTCGGATGGTCATTATCCAGCAGGAAAGGGAAGCACTGCGTCGCCCGGTACGTTAAGCCCCCGCCGCACGGCTTTTCCCATGCCAGGTGCTCGTCAAAAATTTCCACGGAATGCCCCGCGCGCGCGAGTTGCTCACCGCACATCGCGCCGGAAGGTCCGCCACCGACGATCGCAATTTCGGACATTTTGTCTTTTTCTGTTGTAAGAGAACTTGCTTCCGTCTCCGGCGCGTCGAGGAAGAAGGAGACGTTCACCCGGCGATTCTCCCTCTACCCTAGCGGAAATATCACCTGGCAAATCCCAGCTAGCAGTATAGCACTGAAGAGTGCAGCGGCTGTCGCGGAGCCCGTCACTTTCCGTACCAATTGAGCACCTAGCCCCAGCCCTACGAAAACCGCGGCAAAGTAGGCCGATAGCAGCACCAGCAGGATCTCTCCGCTGTGCAAATACTGTATTCCGCCCACCAGCGCCAGCCATGCTAGCACCACTATTCCCATCCATACCGCGAATCGCTTTACGCGCTGTCCCTCTACCACCGGCCCCACCAGCGCTTCCAGCATGAACAAAAACAAAAATGCTCCCATGAAGTAGAACGGGAAACGGATCCATCTCGCCAGCGTCGCCCACACCCCCGCCAGCGTCAATTGCAGCCATCCTGTCAGCAGAAAATATAGCAGCAGCCCGGCGAGCGAAGCCCCAAGCAGCGCCGCTCCCTTCGTTCGAAACTGTGCCCTTGCCAAATTCCCATGCACCAACAGCAGCGCCATCCCCACCAGCAAAAAGAAGCTCGCCAGATAATCTCCCTCGAACGCATGCATCCCTTTCAGTGGTACGCCATATCGCAGCAACACCACGACTCCCGCCGATATCCCAGTGAACTCCAGAATCGCTCGCGTCCACTGCCGGTGCCGACGCCGCTCTTTTCTCTTCCACTTCCGTCTTTCCCATTGCTTCCCGGATAAACGGCCCGGCCAACAATAGGATTCCCGCCAGCCCCAGCAGTCCTCCCACCAGCCCTCCGCGCGTCGGCAATTGTGTTGCCTCCGGGAGTTTCAACGCCTTTGCCGCCCACGCTTGCGCCTCTCTCGCCACCGTCGGCGAGAACAGTACACTCACATGCGTATTCAGCGGCACTCTCTTGTATTCCACCGAGGCGTCGCCGCTCTTCGCCACCAGCTCCGCCGCGTTCTCGATCAGCCACTTCGGCTCCAGCTGGCCCGTTACGATCAATGTGTTCGGCGGCGTCGGCGGCACACTGTGAAAAAGCAGATTCTCTTTCGTCACTCCATGCGCTTCTTGCATGGGCGCCGGCGAAATCGCAATCACTCCTGCAGGCCGAAATTTGCCCGCCACCCGTAGCGCAATCGCCGCTCCCATCGAGTGTCCCGCAATCACAGTGTGATCCGGTATCAACAATCCTCGCGCCGCCAAACCGCGCAGCAACGACAACGCGCACGTCTCCGCTTGTTCGGGTGTGAACGGGCCCGCCGACCGTCCATGCCCCGGCAAATCCGGCACGTACACGCGCAGCCCCTGCTCCGCGAACGCCCGCGCCAGATAATTCATCACCACTTTGTTCGAACTCAGCCCGTGAAGCAGCACCACCGACCCGGGCTCCGTCCCGTCACGAAAACTTCTCAAGGCCACCACATCCAGATCGACCTTGCATGCACCGGTATCCGCCACATACCTCCGCTCGGCGTATCTCCGCGAGGGCACAAACGTAAGTATCGCCCCCAGCAAAAGTAGAAGAATCCCCGCAAGTGCCCGCCGCCCTTTCCCTCGTATCATCAATCGATCCGTCCGCTGATCATCAATCCTCCCTCTGTACCTCGTTCCTGTAGCTCGTCCCTTTCAGGGGCAAGGCCTTTCGAATCCGCCGTGCTAAACTCCTCTTTCACGATGAATTCCGCACCGACCGATTCCAACGTCCTAACTCTGGAACAAACGATTTTGCGGTTTGCTCCCGAGAAACGCAACGGCCGCAAAGTTGTCTTCACCAATGGCTGCTTCGATCTTCTTCATCCCGGGCACATCCGCAGTCTCGAATCCGCCCGCTCCTTCGGCGATTTCCTCATCGTCGGCATCAACAGCGACAGCAGCGTTCGCGCCCTCAAAGGCCCCGGCCGACCCAGTCATCCCTCAAGCTCGAGCGCGCCGAAATCCTCGCCAGCCTCGAATGCGTCGACGCGGTCCTCATCTTCGACGAACCTACTCCTCGCACGGTCATCGCCGCTCTTCTTCCAGATATCCTTGTCAAAGGTGGTGACTGGCCCGGCGACCAAATCATTGGCCGCGAAGAAGTCGAAGCCGCCGGTGGTCGCGTCGAGCGCATCGACATCCTCGACTCCTATTCCACCTCCACCATCCTCCAAAAAATCCGCTCCCTCCCATAGTCGCGTAGCGTCCGCCGCAAAGCCCACACCCTGAAGCGTGGTCGTTTCCTCGATGGACTGCGTCAAAGCGCGCTGTCATCCTGCGGGCGCGTTCTTCGCATCCGCAGGATCTCAACCACCACGCTGTGCAGGATTTCGGCTTCGAGCTGCCTCGAACGCCATGTACCTCCGATGCAAGCCGTTGCTCAGCTCTTTCAACTTTAACCCTCGACCGTTCTTTGCTCACTGAAACTGATAACTGATAACTCCCGCAAACCTCCCTCCCACGTTAGAATAGAGACGTTAATGATTCTCCCCGCGGTCCGTGAACGTCTCGAGCGTCTTCTTCGCCTCCCTTCACTGGAAGGCACGCTGGCCGAACTACGTTCCAACACCAACCTCGTCGCTCTTTCCGGCCTCCAGGACGTCGCCAAAGCCCTCGTCGCCGCTTATCTCTCCCACGAACTTCGCCGCCCGGCCTTCTTCATCACCGACTCCAATCGCCGCGCCGAGTCTTTAGCCGACAGTCTTCGTTTTTTCTTCCAGATTTTTCCCGGTCACACTGGCGGCGTTGCCGTTCTGCCCGCTTTCGACAGTCTTCCCTGGGATCCGCAATCTCCTCACGCGGACATCCTCGAGCGCCGCGCCGCAACGCTCTACCGTCTCGCCAACGGCGAAGTCTCTCTGGTCATCGCGCCGGTTGCCTCCGCCCTCTGGCGCTATCAGGATCCCTACGTCTACCTCACCCTCGCGCGCACGCTCGCCAAAGACGCCGAAGTTTCCCACGAGGAACTCATCACCCATCTCGCCAGCACCGGTTACGCCCGCACGGAAATGGTCGACCTACCCGGCCAGTTCGCCGTTCGCGGCGGGATCGTCGACGTCTTCTCTCCCGAAGCGCCCCGTCCTGTTCGGCTCGAACTTCTCGGCGACACCATCGAAGGCGTTCGCGAATTCGATCCACGCACCCAGCGCTCCGTCGCCCCCGTGGTGAAGACCACCATTCTTCCGCTCACCGAATGGAGTGTCCCCGCCCCCGGCAGCACCGAAGCCCTCGACTGGGAACCCAGCGGCTGGATCGGTGGCAGCAGGGAAGCCGGCACCGCCTCGCTCTTCGAACTCGCCGAAAGTTCCCTCAAACCTCTCGTGTTCCTCGACGAGCCCGTCAACCTTCGCGAAGCCGCCCGCAAGCATCTCGAAGCCGCCACCGAAAACTACGAGCGCCACGGCCAGGCCAACGCCCCGGAGGTCTCCCACTATTTTTGGAGCGAATCCGAATTCGATCGCGCTCTTCTCAAAGGCTCTCGCATTGAACTCGAGCAGCTCAGCCTCATCACCGACGGCGGCCCGCGCTTCGAGCTCGCTTCTCGTCCCACCACGCGCTTCCACGGCGATGTCGTTGCCTGTTTCGGCGACATCAAATCCCAGCTCGCCGCCGGTGGCACTGCCTATCTCACCGCCGCCAGCCTCGGCGAACTCGAACGCTTCGCCGACATCTGTCGCGAATACGAAGTCCCTTACGTCCTCGGCGAAACCGAAGAAGCCGCCACCGGCTTCACTGCCGAAAACGCGTCCGAAACCGCCGCCCTCGTTCTCCTTCGCGCTCCTTTTTCCGCTGGTGTCGCTTTTCCCGAAGCCAAGGTCACTCTTTACGGTAACGCCGACCTCTTCGACGTTACGCCCGCCGTCGAGCGTCCCAGCCGCAAAATCCGCACCTCCGGTTTCTTCAGCGATTTTGCCGAACTCAAGCCTGGTGACTTCGTCGTCCACATCGACCACGGCATCGGCCAGTTTGAAGGCCTTCGCCTGATCGAATCCGAAGGGCGTCGCGGCGAATTCATGCTCCTTCGCTACGCCGAAGATGCCCGCCTCTACGTTCCCCTCGAGCGCATGGACCTCGTCCAGAGCTACCGCGTCGTCGAGGGCATTCATCCCCCGCTCGACAGGCTTGGCGGCACGGCGTGGGCTTCTCGCAAGACCCGCGTCCGCAAATCCCTCGAGGACATGGCCGACCAGCTCCTCACTCTTTACGCCGAACGCAAGACCACTCAGGGTTTTGCCTTTTCTCCCGATGGCAATTGGCAGCGCGAGTTTGCGGACGCGTTCGAGTTCGAGGAAACGCCCGACCAGATCACCGCCATCACCGACATCACGAAGGACCTCGAAAAGCCTTCCCCCATGGATCGCCTCCTCTGCGGCGACGTGGGCTATGGCAAGACCGAAGTCGCCATGCGCGCCGCCTTCAAAGCCATCTCCGACAACAAGCAGGTCGCTGTTCTAACTCCCACCACGGTCCTCGCGTTTCAACATTTCGAAACCTTCAAGAAGCGCTTCGCCGCGTTTCCTTCTCGCATCGAAATGCTTAGCCGTTTCCGCACGGCTGCCGAACAAAAAGCGATCCTCGCCGATGTGGAAGCCGGCAAAGTCGACATCGTCATCGGCACCCATCGTCTGCTCTCCAAAGACGTCAAATTCCAGGATCTCGGGCTGCTAATCGTTGATGAAGAGCAGCGTTTCGGTGTCGCTCACAAAGAGCGCCTCAAGGAAATGCGCAAGAACGTCCACTCTCTCGCGCTTTCCGCCACTCCCATTCCGCGCACCCTGCACATGTCTCTGGTCGGCTTGCGCGACATGTCCCTTATCGAAACCGCACCGCGCGATCGCCTCTCCATCCAGACTGTTGTCACCGCTTTCGATGAAGACGTGATCAAGCGTTCCATCGAAAATGAACTCGCCCGCGATGGTCAGGTCTATTTCATTCACAATCGCGTCGAGTCCATCTACTCGCTCGCTAATCTCGTCACCAAGCTCGTTCCCAAAGCCCGCGTCGTCGTTGCTCACGGCCAGATGGGCGAGAAAGAGCTCGAAAAAGTCATGCTCAAATTCATCCGCGATGAAGCTGACGTCCTCGTCGCCACCACCATCGTCGAAAATGGTCTCGACATTCCCCGCGCAAACACCATCCTCATCAATCGCGCCGATCGCCTCGGCCTCGCCGAGCTCTATCAACTTCGCGGCCGCGTTGGTCGTTCCCCTGTCCGCGCCTACGCCTATCTCCTCGTTCCTCCCGAGCGCATCCTTTCCGAAATCGCCCGCAAGCGTCTCGCCGCTATGAAGGAGTTCAGTGAACTCGGCGCCGGCTTCCGCATCGCCGCTCTCGACCTCGAACTGCGCGGCGCGGGCAATATGCTCGGCCGCCAGCAGCATGGCCACATCGAAGCCATCGGCTTCGATCTTTATGTCCAGATGCTCGAGCGCGCCGTCGCCAAGCTCAAAGGTCAGGAAGCTGCGCCCGAACTTCGTACCACCATCAGTCTTGGCATGGATCTGCGCATCCCGCAGGAGTACATCCCCAGCGAAAATCTCCGCCTGCGCACCTACAAACGCATCTCCTCGGTTGCTTCGGAAGACGAAAAGCAGGATGTACGCAAGGAATTGGAAGACCGCTTTGGCCAGCTCCCCAAGTCCGTCGAAAATCTCTTGGAGTTCGCGCTCCTGAAATCCATCAGCGAGCGTCTCCACATTGCTTCCGTTGAACGCCAAGGCACCAAGCTCGCCCTTCGCTTCCATCCGGAGACGCCGCTCGATCCAGCCACTCTCGTGAAAGTGATTCGCTCCCGCAAAGGCATCCGCCTTGACCCCAGCGGCATCCTGTGGCTCGAACTCCAACGCGGCGAACCGGTAGCCACCGCCCTCCGCAGCGTCCTCCTAGCCCTCCGCAACGAATCCTAGCTCTCTTTCTTTAGGGTGCTTTTTCTTCTCTTCGCATTTGGGTTCCTCGATGCTCTTTATGTCCTCCGTAGTGGATCACTCTCTGCCATCCGTTGCGGTTCTGCCCCGCCCAAAATTCCAATTTGCGCATTTTTCCGTTGAGTTCTAGACTCTTTAAATGAGGCATTTCATGAGAAATACGCTTTTCCTCGCGGGACTCCTAATTCTCACCCTGCCCCTCCTGGCGCAGAATCCGCCGGCCCAGCAACCCCCGCCGCCGACGCCTGCGCAAAACCCGCCAACCCAGAATCCGCCTGCCCAGACTCAGGCGCCACAGAGTCCGCAGCCGAACCCGAATCCGCCCGTCCTTGAGAAACCTCAAGAAGCCGCTCCCGACGAAGACAAAGAAGACAAAAAGGAACCAGCTGCCGCCCCGGCCGCCAAGACCGCCGCTCCCAAGACCCCGGCAACAAAGCCCGTTGTGAAGACCGGAGAAGGCAAGACCGTCGAGGAAATCGTCGCTCGCGTCAACAATGAAATCATCACTCGCTCTGAACTCGAAAAGGCCCGCGCCTCCGCCGAAGATGAGTCTCGCGCGGAATGCCAGGGCCGCTGCACACCGGAACAACTTCAGGTGGCCATCGAGGACCGTCAGAAATTTGCCCTTCGCGATTTAATCGACCAGTCCCTGCTCTCCCAGCGCGGCAAGGATATGGGCATCAACGTCGAGGGCGATGTCGTCAAGCAACTCGATCAGATCCGCATCCAGAATAAACTCCCCGATATGGACGCCCTGGAACGCGCCGTCACTTCCCAAGGCATCAACTGGGACGATTTCAAAACCAATATCCGCAATCGCATCCTTACGCAATCCGTCATAGGCCAGGAAGTTGGCCGCCACATCACCATCGGCCACGAAGAAGAAATGAAGTATTACAACGAGCACAAAAGCGAATTTGTTCGCCCCGAACAGGTTGCCCTGAGCGCCATCGAAATCAAGACCGAAGGCAAGAAGGAATCAGAGATCCCCACACTGAAGGAAAAAGCCAACACCGTCCGCAAAAAAGCTCTTGATGGCGAAGACTTCAGCGAACTCGCCAAGCGCTACTCCGACGGCAGTACCGCGGCACAAGGCGGGCAGCTCGGCGTTTACAAACGTGGCGAACTCTCCAAGGAGCTGGAAGACACCGTTTTTGTCATGAAAAAGAATCAGCTCACGGAAGTCATCGAAACCAAATCCGGCTTCTTGATTCTCAAGGTGATGGAGCACTACACAGAAGGTGAACAGCCCTTCGATGTCGTCGAGCCGGAAATTCAGGAACGTCTTTACTCCCAGCGTATGGAACCTGCCATGCGCGAGTATCTGAAAACCCTGCGCGAACAGAGCTACGTCGTCGTTAAGCCCAACTATCAGGAAATGTCTGGCGGCGGCAACTCCGAAATTGAGGAAGTCAGCACTTCTCCCGAAGCCACCAAGGAAAAGAAATCACACAAGCTGCATATTCCTTTGATCCCGAAACACAAGTCCCAAGCTGCCACCTAATGAAGACTACTTTTGTCAAAGATTTTGTTGCCGATCAGACCATCACCAGCTTTTTCCTCGTTCATGAAAAAGAAATCCGCAACAGTGCCGCTGGCAAAGCCTATCTGCGCATGGAGCTAGGCGACCGCAGCGGTACCGTGGAATCCCGCATGTGGGACCAGTTTGAAACCTGCGCCAAAGAGGTCCACCGCGACGATTTCGTGAAGGTCCAGGGGCGCGTGGAACTCTACCGCAATCGGTTCCAGTTGATTCTCCAGCAGTTCCGCCTCGCCAAGCCCGAAGAGATCGAACTCGGCGATTATCTGCCTCACACGCCCTACAACGTCGACGATTTGTTCCAGCAGCTCCTTGGCTTCATCGCCGAACTGAAAAATCCATGGCTGAAGCAGCTCGCCACTTCCATTTTCAGCGATCCGCAACTTGTTGTCCGCTTCAAGCGCGCCCCCGCCGCCAAAGTCATGCATCACGCCTATCTTGGCGGACTTCTCGAGCACGTCGTCAGCTTGTGTGGCTTGGCCAAACAAATCGCCGCGCACTATCCCGAACTCGATGTCGATCTTCTTCTCATCGCCGCTCTGCTCCACGACGTCGGCAAGCTCGATGAACTTTGCTACGAACGCGCCGTCGGCTACACCAGCGAGGGTCAACTCCTTGGCCACATCATCATGGAACTCGACACGGTCACCAAGGCCATGGACGCCATCCCTGGTTTCCCCTGCAAACTCAAAACGGTCGTCCAGCACATCCTCATCTCTCACCACGGCGAATACGAATTTGGCTCCCCGAAACTTCCTATGATTCGCGAAGCCCTCGTCTTCCACTACATGGACGACCTCGACTCCAAAGTCGCGGCGGTCCGCGCCGCCCTCGCCATTCCCTCCGCCGAAGACGACTGGTCCGCCTACAGTGGCGCCCTGGGCCGCAAATTCCTCCGCCTAGGCGAATTCCTAAAAGACAAAGCCCCCGACGCGCCGCCCCCAAAGCAGCCCTGACGAAGCTAGGTTTCTCAGGGTTCCCTCAGTGTCCTCTGTGGTGAAGCCTTTTCTTCGTCCTGAACTGTCAACTGTGAACTGCCGCCCCCTAACCTGCTAAACTATCCTTTTACCGAATCTTTCCAAAAGGACGCACCCATCAACTGCGACAACGCCGACTTCACCCAAAGGGCGCAATCCATCCTCGGAAGGGGTGAACGCCCACCATCTCCCGATCCCGCAGCCCCCTCGGCTCTCCCCGCCGAATACCGCGTGCGCGATCTTTCCATCCGTCCAGCCACCGTTCTTGCTCCCATGGCTGGCGTCACCGACACGCTTTTTCGCCGCGTCATTCGGGCTCAGGGCGGTTGTGGCCTGCTTATGACCGAGTTCACCAGTTCCGAAGGCATTACCCGCAGCGCCGCCAAGTCCGCTCGCTATCTTTTCTTCCAGGAAGACGAACACCCCATCGCTGCTCAACTCTTCGGCGCTAATCCTCAAGTCATGGCCGAAGCCGCTCGCATGGTCGAAGACCTCGGCTACGACGCCGTCGACATCAACCTCGGCTGTCCCGCGAAGAAAGTCGTCAAGTGCGGTGGTTCAGGCCTCCTTCGCGAGCTTCCGCTCCTTGAACAAATTTTCCGTGCCGTTCGTGCTGCTGTGAAAATCCCTCTCACCATCAAGCTGCGCGCCGGCTGGGACGAAAACTCCATCGTTGCCGTCGAGGTCGTCAAGATGGCCGAGCACATCGGCATCGAAGCCGCCGCCATTCATCCCCGCACACGCGCCCAGGGCTATGCCGGCAAGGCGGACTGGTCCCTCATCGCCGCCGTCAAGCGCGCCGTCAAAATTCCCATCATCGGCAATGGCGACATCCAGTGCCCCGAAGACGCCGCCTGCATGGTCATCGAAACCGGTTGCGATGCTGTCATGATCGGCCGCGCCGCCGCCACCAATCCCTGGATCTTTTCGCAGCTGCAGCAATACCGCGAAACCGGCCGCTACTCCGTCCCCTCCGAGGACGACCGCCACCGTTTACTGTCTGGCTACTATAGGCAAATTCTTCAAGCCGGCCTGCCCGATGGTATGGGCAAAATGAAGCAGTTCGCATGCTGGTTTACTCATGGCGTGGGGAACGGCAGCGAACTTCGCAGAATTGTGCATTCGGCACGCACCCCGGGGGAAGTTGTCGACAACGTAGAAAACTTCTTCGCGCGGAAAACGGCCGGTGGAGGGCACCCAGCCCATGAGCCAGACGATCGAGAACGCCGCGAAACAGAGGTCGGAACGTAGAATTGCTGTCCGCTTGCCCTTACGCGTCCGTGGTTGCGACGCGCGAGGCTTTTCCTTCGAAGAAGACACTGCCAGCGAGAATCTTTGCCGCGGCGGTGCCGCTTTTCGCACTCGCTTCGACGTCGCGATCGGCTCCAATCTTCAAATTCGCATTCCATCCCAGAATGTCGCTCGCCGCATCGACTCCGAATTTGAGACTCAGGGCCGCGTCGTCCACGTCACCGAGCCACTCACCAATGGCGAACGCGTCGTCGGCGTCCAGTTCACCGGCCCTCGTTTCCAACGCGTCTTCCGCCCCGAGTCCGCCGTCTGACCTCTGGCTTTGTTCGGTTGCTTGAATTTGTGCGATTGCCTGTGAGGGGATCCGTCCTCGTCTTACTTACCACTGACAACCCAGTGACTCGCTTCCAGAGGCGGGCGCTTTTTCTTTTCTTGGGGACCGCTGTGCTCTCTGTGTCCTCTGTGGTGAATTACCCGCTTACCGAAGGCCTCTTCTCCCTGATATCACCCTATGCCTCCGGCTCGCCGTGATCCAGCAACTGCTTATACGCATCCCGCTTCGTGATCCCTCGCTCTTTCGCCGCCAGCTTCAACGCTTCCCGGCGATCCAGTTTCGCCTGGTGGATCAACTCATCCACCCGCGCCGCCAGTGATTGCGCCGTATCGAAACGAGTCCCCGCTTCGCCCGGCTCCGGCGCGCCGATCAATAGCGTGATTTCTCCCTTCGCCGGATACGTTTCCAGAGACTCCAGAATTCCCGACAATTTTCCTCGCCGAAACTCTTCGTGCAGCTTCGTCACTTCCCGCGCCAGGCACGCGGGCCGGTCGCCAAGAACTTCCAGCGCCGCGGCCACGGTTTCCGCAATCCGGTGCGGTGCTTCATAGAAGATCAGCGTGCGGTCTTCAATCCGCAAGCGCTCCAGCGCGCGTTGCCGCTCTCCGGTCCTCGCCGGCAAAAATCCCAGGAACACAAACTCCTCATTCGGCAATCCCGACGCCGACAGAGCTGTCAGCAGCGCCGAAGGCCCGGGAATGGGAACCACGGAAATGTGGTGTCGGATGCACAGTGAAACTAACCGATGCCCGGGATCGGAGACCAACGGCATGCCCGCGTCGCTCACCAGCGCGATCGACGCGCCCTGCTCCATCGCCAGCACCAATTCCGGCGCGCGCGTCAGTTCGTTGTGCTCGTGATAACTTACCAGCGGCCGGTGAATATCGAAGTGCGTCAGCAATTTCTGCGTGTGCCGCGTATCCTCACAGGCAATCTGGTCGACTTCCTTCAGGATGCGCAGCGCGCGCAGCGTGATGTCTTCCAGGTTGCCGATCGGCGTCGCCACCAGATACAAGCAGCCGCGCCGAGAAGCGGGAAGGGAATCGATCTGCGCGTCTTCTGTCATGGGAGTTCCGAGAAGAGTCTAGCACGCGGCGGAGCAGCGGTCGCCAGCCTCGCGCATGGTACAATTTTGGATTGAATACTCCTCGGGAGGGAGCACTGTGCCGCTGTACGAGTATCAATGCACTAAGTGCCACAAGCGCACCGAAAAAATCGAAGGCGTTGCCGGACCGCACCTGAAAAAGTGTCCGCACTGCGGTGGAAGAGTCGAACGCCTGCAATCCGCTCCGGCGATTCAGTTCAAAGGCTCCGGCTGGTACGTCACGGATTATGCCGGTAAAAAATCCGGCAGCGATGGCGCGCCCAGTGAGAAGACCGACTCCAAGGAAACGTCGAAGGAGACTGCCTCCAAGGAATCCGCCTCCAAGGATTCTGCCTCGAAAGATTCCGGCTCGAAGGACTCCAAGGAAAAAAAGCCAACCAAGAAGAAAGACTGACCGTGCAAGTTGTCGCTTGTCATTCCGAGCGTAGCGAGGAATCTCTCTTCGATGTAAAACAAACCACAGGCGATGGCACGTTGGGCCTCTAAAATTTCAATGTCTTCAAATAATCCCTAAAATCTTCTCCCAACTCTTTGTTCATCAGCGCCAGCTCCACTGTCGCCTTCAGGAATCCCAGCTTGTCTCCCGCGTCGTAGGAAAGTCCTTCGTAGATCAGCGCCCACAATCCTTGTTCCTTGGCCAGAATGCGCATCGCATCCGTTAACTGAATCTCTCCGCCCGCCCCTGGCTTCGTCCGCTCCAGGCAACCGAAAATCGCCGGTGGCAGCACGTACCGGCCGGTAATCGCCAGATTCGACGGCGCGTCTTCCTTCTTCGGTTTTTCCACCAGGTCGCGAATCCGCAGGAGGCGCTCGCCAAACGGAGGCAGCGGCGCCGGCTCTCCGGCCACGATGCCATACAAATATGTTTTATCGCGTGGCACTTCTTCCACTGCGATCGCGCCCGTTCCCGTCGCTTCGTAAACGTCGATCAGCTGTTTGGTCGCGGGATTTGCGCCGGGAATCAGCACGTCGCCCAGCAGCACCGCGAATGGTTCGTCGCCCACCAGGTCTTTTGCCACCAGCACCGCGTGGCCCAGTCCCAACGGTTCTTTCTGCCTGGTGTAGCTCACCTGCACCATATTGCTGATGCGCCGCACCATTTCTGCCTGCTCGGTCTTGCCGTGTTCTTCCAGGAAGCGCTCCAGCACCGGCGCGTTATCGAAATGATCTTCGATGGAGTTCTTGCCTTTGCCGGTTACGATGATGATGTGCTCGATGCCGCTGGCCACGCACTCTTCGGCAACGTACTGGATCTGCGGCTTGTCCACTACGGTGAGCATTTCTTTTGGCTGAGCTTTTGTGGCTGGCAAAAACCGTGTGCCCAATCCTGCGGCCGGTAAAACGGCCTTGCGAACTCTCTGATGCGTGTGCGTTTCCGAGGACTTCCGCTCTTCAATCGTCATAGGAACATCCAGGTGGCTTTCCTTGGAGTCACTTACAGTTACTTTGGCAAAGTATCTTTCCCGCCCAAGTATTGTCAATGCACCGAAGGGTGTAGGCTGTGGCGGAAGCGAAAGATGGCTAGCGGCCAGCGCGGGTGCCCCCGCGAGGAGCTGCCATCGCCCACCGCCTCATCGCCGCCCAAACGAAAAACTCAATCCTACCTTGGCGTTAAAATCGTTTCGCGGATGGTTGTGTGGATACAGAAACACCCCGCCGGAGTGATCACCGTCGACACCCGATCCTTCAGCGAAATTCCAAAGCTAGCGCCAGCCGCGAAAGCGCATTGATTGAGCGTGTTACTAACATTGGCGGGGCGCCGACATTTTCTGTTTCGCGCTTCTTCACAGGTTACCAGGCACCGGTTTCTCACGAATCACAGTTCACGAATCACGGGTCACATTCATGCTATCGTTATTGCAACGGTCGAAATTGCCCAAGCCCTTGCCGTAACCAACATCGCGTGGGAGGAGGTCTACACCTTGCACATTTTGTGGCAAGACGTACGTTACGCGCTGCGGATGTTGCGGAAGAATCCGGGATTTAGCGCGATCGCGATCTTGTCGCTGGCGCTGGGGATTGGGGCGAACGCCGCGATTTTCACGGTAGTGAACGCGGTGCTGCTGAAACCGCTACCGGTGAAGGATATTTCGCGGCTGGTCGAAGTCGATACCATCGACACCAAGACGCTGGTTACCGCGGCCAACCTGGTGAAACTGGGCATTTCCTATCCAAATTTCCAGGACTTTGCCAGAGAGCAGCAACGCTTTTCCGGGCTGAGCTGTTTCGTTGGTCCGTTGCCCGTGACGTGGAGCGGTGGCGCGGAGCCGCGGCAAGTTTCCTCGCAAATGGTCAGCGCGAATTTCTTCGATGTGCTTGGACTGCGTCCCGCCGTGGGGCGCTTTTTCTTGCCCGATGAGGACGCCAAACCTGGCGGCAACGACGTGGTGGTTTTGAGCTACGGCCTGTGGGCGAACAAGTTCGGTTCCAGTCCCGGTGTGATCGGCAAGGTTCTGACGTTGAACGCCACGTCGTACACGGTGATCGGAGTTGCACCGCGCGGATTCAAAGGCGCGTTTACATTTGGCAATGCCGAGCAGGTTTGGGTGCCGGTCAGCATGTATCCGCAAGTGCTGTCGGGTTTTTTCAAGGATAGCTTTAACACGCGCAGGTTTTTGTCCACCACGGTAATTGGCCGGCTGAAACCGGCGGTGCCCATCGGTGAAGCGGAAGCTTCGCTGAAAACGATCGCGTCGCGGCTGGAGAGCGAGTTTCCGAAGGACAATGCCAGCCGCAGTGTGGCGCTAACGCCGCTGGCGCAGGCGGCAGTTGGAGTGAATAACCGCGATCAGATGGTGCTTGCCGGTGGATTGATGATGGGCGTTGTGGGACTGGTGCTGCTGATTGCTTGCGTGAACCTGGCGAATCTGTTGTTAGCGCAATCGGCGAGCCGCGAGAAAGAGATCGGCGTGCGCGCGGCCTTGGGAGCCAGCCCGTTGCGGGTGATGCGGCAATTGCTGACGGAAAGCCTAGTGCTCGCAATTGTGGCGACCGTGGTGGGCAGCGTGATTGCTTATGGAGGGCGCGCAGTGCTGTGGTCGTTCCGGCCACCGCTGTTGGAGGCTGGCGACGTCGACATCACCTTCGATGCGCACGTACTGTTCTTCACGGTTGGCGTGGCGCTGCTGACCGCGGTGCTGATCGGGATTATTCCGGCGCTAAAGGCCGCCAAACCAAACCTGGTGGACGCGCTGAACGTCGGTGGACGTGGCGGCACTGTCGGGTGGAAGAGGAATCCGTTCCGAAGCTTGCTGGTAGTTTCAGAAATTGCTTTGGCGCTGGTAGCGCTGGTGGGCGCGGGGCTGTTTATTCGCAGCATGCAAAATACGCAACGCATCGATCCAGGCTTCGAGTCGAAGAATTTGTTCATGTTCGGATTTGACCTGGGAGCTTTGCATTACGAAGAAGGACGCGCGCAGCAATATTTTCGCGCGGCGATTGCGCGTGCCAAGGCAGCGCCCGGAGTGGAATCAGCGACCGTTGCTTCCAACTACCCAATTGGTGGAGGACTTTCGCGCACCGTGTTCCGCGAGGGACAAGACGAAGCTTCTGGCTACCGCGGGACGTTGACGGAGATGGACGACGTGACGCCGAGTTTCTTTGCGACCTTGCGCATTCCGCTGGTAGGCGGGCGCGAATTCAACGACGGAGATCGCAAGGAGACCAACCAGGTGGCCATCGTGAACGAAGCGATGGCCAAACAATTCTGGCCGGGACAGAACGCGGTGGGAAAACGCTTCCACTTTTTCGGAGAGACGCCGTTGCGCGAAGTAGTGGGCGTGGTGCGCAACACGATTGTGAACTCGTTTGGAGAAGATCCGCAGCCGCTGGTGTATTTACCGCTGACGCAGGACTATGCCGCCGACGTGACCATGCAGGTGCGCACCAGCGGACGCCCCGAGGAGGTGATCGGCGCGGTGCGGGGGCAGGTTCAGTCGCTGGACACAAATCTGGTGCTGACGAACATGATCACGGTGGGGCAATTGATGGATCAGGGATTGTGGGCGGCGCGAGTGGGAGCGGGACTGCTGAGCGTGTTTGGCGGGCTGGCGCTTCTGCTGGCGGTGGTGGGCGTGTATGGCGTGCTGTCATATTCGGTGACGCAGCAAACGCGGGAAATTGGAATTCGCATGGCCATGGGCGCGCAACGCGGGCGGGTATTGCGGCTGGTGGTGGCGCAGGGAATGAAGCTTGCGCTGGCCGGGCTGGTGCTGGGACTGCTGGCTGCGTTGGCCGCCACACGCGTGCTTTCCAGTTTGTTGTTTGGAGTGAGCGCGCACGACCCGGTGACTTTTGCGGGAGTGGCGCTGGTTTTGGCGATCGCAGCGATTTTGGCGTGCTACATTCCGGCGCGGCGAGCGACGAAAGTGGATCCAATGGTGGCGCTGCGCTACGAATAATTGGCGTGTGGTGACTGCTGGTTTCGTTCCTAGACGATGTATCTCATTGAAAAAAACGAGCGCAGCAAGACCAAAATGAACTGAGTTCTTGCGTGCTTTGCCCTAGGAGGGACATCCATAGGAGCACTGCGGAGCGCGATTCTTTTTGCATTGTTTTTGGGACTCGCTTGGTTGACGGTTTCCAAGGGCGCTTCACTGAGAGAGAAAGCGAGCAACAAAAACGAGACTGAGCGCGGACGTTATCTGGTGGGAGAAGTGGCGAAATGTATTGAGTACCACATGCCGCGCGACGCCAAGGGCGACTTGAAGCGGGATGCGTGGCTGCGAGGCGCACCCATATGGATCACGCCCGTTGAGCCGATTCGCAATTGGGCAGATCAAGCGCCGGCGTTAGCGGGATTTCCGAGTTTTACGGAAGAGCAGGGCGAACGAGTTCTGGAAAAGAGGACTGGGCCACAGGCAGAGACGCTGCGACCTGCGATGCGCATCGATCACATCGCGGTGACCAGGCAAGTTAAGACGCCAGCTGAGAGTGATCGTTTCATTGAGGAATCCCCGTTCTCTTCAGATTGCACGAGGCGCGGGGCCTCTGTGCGTGTAGCGATGGAACTTGGTTTTTGGGCGCAGGCCGCACCTCAGGACAGGAGAATCCGGCGTAAGCCCGGCGTGAACGATAGAAATTATCGGGGATCGGGTTGTCAGGAGACGGTAAAAAAAATGTCAGATTTGGAGAGCGTGCGGTGCAAGGCGACAACGAGCAGCCGTGGAATCTGCTGTCGTCCGCAGAGGGGAATCAGGAGCGATTGTAGACAGGAACGAGGAAATAGGCTTCGAAGTCCGCGCCGCGGTGCGCTTTGCCCTGAGCCTGGATCTCCCAGTAAGTAGGCGGAGCCGAGGCAAGGAGCGTGGAGGGTTGATTTGCGGGCACCTTGAACTCAACGGGGATATCGCCGCCAGCCAGGCCGGTGAGCTGGTCACGGGAGAGGGTGAGCGCTTCCTGATAGAGTTCAAAGCAGACGACACGGGTCGTGCGGTTTTGGCCGGTGCCGGTAGTAACGTATTTTTCCTGAACGCAGCGAAGCGTGAAGGTGAGTTCGTCCAGCGAGGAAATGTGGTGCGGAGCGCGCAGGCGGGCGCGCAGCGTTTGGCCGAGGAAATAGGGGAATTCGTCGTAAACGAAAAAGGTGTTGCCGTAGCGGAAAAGTTCGCCGAGCATCTGCAGCCAGCGTCCCCAGAAAACCAGGCCGATGAGTGCGAAGAGGCTGGCGAATACCAGGAAGACGCGTCCCATGCCGGGTACATTCAGGCCCACCCAGAAAAAGGGAATCAGGAACGCGTTCCAACCCAGGGCAGCAACAAAGCGGCCCAACATGGTGTTGAAGGCAGAGAAAGCGATGCCCTCGCGATGCCAATGATGATCGACGAGCCATGGTTCGCCGGGATGCTCGGCGGCTTCGCGCAGATAAACCGCTTGGCGCGCGGCACCGCGCATGCCGTGAATAATCAGGAAGGCTCCGGCACTGAAGAAGAAACCGCCGATCAGGCCGATGAGCCAGTCTGGAGCGTTCTTGCGGCCGTGCACGCTGATGATATTGAGTGCGGCACAGACTATACCGATGCCTGCGACGAGGAAGGGCAGGCCGAAGAGCACGGACTTCCAGCCGTCAATCGCCACGGTGCTTTGCACCGGATGGTTCAGCAACACGGGCGGCGAGCCGGGTTCTGTGATGCCCATGCGCTGTGCCAATAAATTCGGACCGTCCGAGATGGTGATTGGCATAGATGCTCCGCGCGTCATTCGACTGTGCACGGTGCCAGCGCCTCCTGCAATAGGACTTGCGGCCAATCAGTAAAGGGAGCTGCGAGCGTGTGCTAGCATGGGTTACGGAGCGAAAATGGCGCCAGGAAAGACCAAGGGAGTGAGGATATTGGGGATTGAGTCGTCGTGCGACGAGACGGCGGCGGCAGTGGTGGAGGACGGGCGGAAGATCATCTCCAGCGTGGTGGCGTCGCAGATCGATATTCACCGTAAGTATGGCGGTGTTGTGCCAGAGTTGGCGTCGCGGGAGCACCTGCGTCAGATCGTGCCGGTGGTGCGTGAAGCGATCAGCGAGGCCGGGCTGGGCATGGCCGAGCTGGACGCAATCGGGGTGACGCAAGGGCCGGGGCTGGCGGGCTCATTGCTGGTTGGAATCATGTATGGAAAGACGTTGGCCAGAGCCTTGGGCAAGCCGCTGGTGGCGGTGAACCATCTGGAAGGGCACGTCCACGCGGCGTTTCTGGAAGCGTACAACAGTGGAGAAGAGCCGAAGCTGCCGACGGTGTGCTTGATCGTGTCAGGTGGACACACGGTTTTATATGAGGTGAAGGCTGGCGAAGCGGACGGGAATGAGGCGTTTGTGTATCGCAAGCTCGGCGGTACGAGAGACGACGCGGCTGGAGAAGCGTACGACAAAGTGGCGAAGCTGCTGGGGCTCGGTTATCCGGGCGGGCCAATCCTCGACAAGCTGGCTGCTGCGGCGGGCAATGCGCCGGCGCCGGTGAAGTTTGGTCCCACGAAGACGCGAGGCAACGCACTGGATTTCAGCTTCAGCGGCTTGAAGACGGCGGTGCTGTATCACGTGAGGGAACATCCAGAATACCGCGAGGAAATTCGGAAGAGGGAAGAAGCGATGGCACAAGGTCATCGCAAACTGGAAGAGTTGCTGCCGCTGTGCAGCAAAGAAACGCTAGGGCTGGTGCGTGAATTCCAGAATGCGGTGGTGCGTGACCTGGTGGAACGAACGATGGCTGCGGCGGAAGAGTGCGACGTGGAGACGATACTGGTGTCGGGTGGCGTGGCCGCGAATAGCCAGTTACGGACGCGATTTGCCGAGCGGGCGAAGGGAAGGAAAGTGTTTTTTCCTAGCCGAGCGCTGTCAACGGACAATGCGGCGATGATTGCGGCGGCGGCATACGCGAGATTCGTGAGGGGCAGGTTTGCGGATGATGGATTGAATGCGATGGCGAGCATGAGACTGGAAGAAGCAAGGAAGTAATGAAATAAGGAAGTTTCGAACGTGAGTTCGTGTGTTGTGTCCTTACTTCCTTACCGCGTTACTTCATTACTTCGCTGCCGTGAAAAGCGGCGGCGAGCCGCCGCACTCCAAAAGAAAACGGGCTCTTCAAAGGAAGAGCCCGCTGACAAATCCTGCCGATTAAGACTACTGTTCGACGGCTTCCTGCATCATGGGGAACTGCAGTTTGGCCTTGGCCAATGATTTTACAACTAGGCCTTCGGCATTTTCGGCAGTGAGGTTGCGCGCGGTTGCCATCTCACTGACGAGGAGATACTTGGCGCGTTCCAACATTTTCTTTTCGCGGAAGGAAAGAGGCTTGCTGCGGGACAGAGAAACGAGGCTCTTGAGAACGACGGCAACCTCGAGCAAAGAACCCGTGCGCATGCGCTCGGAATTCTCCTTGAAGCGGTGCTTCCAATCGTGATGGGAATTGAGTTTGCCCTTCTCGAGGAAACCGAGCACCTTGGTGGTGTCATTGGAACGAATAACGGATCGAAGGCCAACAGCCAACGCGTTCGTATGAGGAACCATGACGCGAAGGCCGCTGGATACAATGCGGATCATGTAGTAACGTTCGGTTCTGCCGTTCAAGACTCCATAGCTCATTTGCTCGACAACGCCAACGCCGTGGTTCGGATACACAACCTTGTCGCCGATCTTGTAGTCCATAGCTGAGGTTAGCCCCCTAGGAGATGAAACCAGTGTAATGAGTTGTGCTGCAAGAGTCAAGATATATGCTGTGGAATGAGGAAGATAGGGAGGGGAGCGTTTCAAATTGGCACTGTAATTGCTCTAGCGCGCCACTCGCAGCCGGCGGTCATGCATTGGGAATATGTCTGAAAAGGGTTCGATTTTGGTGTTTTGCGGCGTAAAACTGCGGTTGCCGAGAAGGAAATGAACAAAATGCTGGCCCGGTTGGACCGATTTGACGTGTGTCTATGATCACCTTGGCCTTGGACACCTCGGAGACTAGAGGGAGCGTTGTGGTTCGACGGGACGGGCGGAATGTGGCCGTGCGCCTCCACAGGGGAACGGCAGACTACTCGTCCTGGCTCTTGGGGGTCGCCGAGGAGGCATTGAGGGAAGCGGCTGCCACAATGGAGTCTGTGGAGCTATTAGCGGTGTCAACCGGCCCAGGGTCGTTTACGGGCGTGCGCGTGGGGCTGGCGACCGTGAAGGCGTGGGCAGAGGTGTACGGGAAGCGGGTTGTGGGAGTTTCGCGGTTGGAGTCGATGGCGCGGGTAGAGGACAGGTCGGGGCTGGTGGCGGCCAGCTATGACGCGCAGCGGGGACAGATTTTTGGTGGACTCTACCGGTGGGTGGAGGGAGCGATGAAGGCGGTGGAGAACGAGGTGGTGACAGCGCCGGGGGCATTCGTTGCATTTGTTGAGGAGCATGCCGGCGCTGATAGGGTGCAGTGGGTATCGCTCGACCCGCAACTGCTCACTTCGGCCGAGAAATGGGCAATACGAGAACGGCGGGGAGATCGACTGATTGCCTGCCCTGCGGACGTGGCGAGCCTGATTGGGGACCTTGCGGAGGAGCGAGCGAAACGGGACGAGTTTACCGACGTACTGAAATTGGATGCCAATTACGTGCGGCGCTCGGATGCGGAGATTTTCTGGAAAGGACCAGCAAGCGGTGTGTGCTGAGGCGAGCAGGCCTAACGAAAGATTGGTGATCCGGCCCTTTGGCAGAGAGGACGCTGAGGCCGCGAGTGGAATCCTACGGGAGTCGCCCGAAGCCGTTGGTTGGTCCGCCCCCATGATCAGAGACCTTCTTGCGACTACGGGAGTGTCCGGCTTCATCGCGAAACGAGACGGCAAGGCTACAGGACTTATCCTAGGCCGGGAAGTGCTGGACGAAGGAGAGATTTTGAATCTCGCGGTGGCCAAGGGCAATCGGAGACAGGGCGAAGGTGCGGCGCTTAGTCGTCAGATGATGAACTCCTTTGCCGCGAGAGGTGTACAGCGCGTATTCCTGGAAGTGCGGGAGTCCAACCTGGGTGCGATCGCTTTTTACAAGAGACTAGGCTTTCGGCAAGTGGGGAGGAGGGAGGGCTATTACCAGCAACCGGCTGAGGCGGCCCTGATCCTGGAGCATAGTACCAACAATCCACAGCTTGGTACGGAATAGTCCTTGACGGGGATTTTACGAGGTGTACCCTGCGTTCATCGGGCATTCACATTGTCCGGCAAGAAGGAGGAACGCATGGCAGCAATCCAGCGGGCACCTCGGGACGTAATAATCACAGCCGACGCCGAGTATCAGCGTCTGGCAGAAAAGCACCATCAGTACGAAGTAGAATTACAAAACCTCTCAAGGTCCCCATTCCTCAATTCCGAAGACCTCCTAGAAGAAATCAGATTAAAAAAATTGAAGCTTCACGTGAAAGACGAAATGGAACTTTTGGCTGCCCGTATCCATACCTCGCGGACCGGACAAGCGCAGTAGCCTGTCTGGTTCGCGCATCCCAACAGCTTTCTGTCGTAAAATGACCAGAGACCTCCCGCAGAGCGGTTCCGCGCCGGGGAAAGGGAGGGTATGGTCCGAGAAGGCTACTATTTTGGATTACCACCGTTTTTGCTGGGCGTAATTGCTTTTGCCAGTGGATGGCGGTGGGGAATCCTGACAGGCAGCGTGTTGGTTGCGCTGGGCCTGTTTGTTTTCTCTTTCTTTCGCGATCCTGAACGAACAATTCCATCCGGAGCCGGGCTGGTGGTGTCGCCAGCTGACGGGCGCGTCGTGGCAGTGACGGAAGAAGAACGGTGCGGGCGGCCGGGCAAGCGCATCAGTATTTTTCTGGCAATCTGGAATGTGCATGTGAATCGGTCTCCAGCGGCGGGAACGATCGCGAAGTTGGAGTACAAGCCGGGAAAGTTTCTGGCCGCGTGGGCGGAAAAGGCCTCGCTGGAGAACGAGCAAAACGTTTTTACGCTGGCGAGTGAACATGGCGAGATCGTGTTCAAGCAGATTGCCGGGTGGGTTGCGCGGCGCGTGGTTTCCTGGAAGAAGGCGTGTGACGTAGTAGAGCGAGGGGAGCGCGTGGGGTTGGTGCGCTTTGGCTCGCGCGTGGATGTGTGGCTGGCGGCGGAGGCAGAAATACTGGTAAAGGTGGGACAAAACGTGAAAGGCGGGTCGAGCGTGATCGCGCGGATTGCCGAGCCCATGGGGGCGCCAAGGATTGCCGGCAATTATTCGGGACGAGGGAAACAGAAAATCAAGGAAGATGACCGCCCGGCGTAGTACTCTGTGGCAGAATAAGCGAAGCAAACATGGCTGACTACGAACAACAAGAGATTTCGTTTAGCGGGAAACTTCACAAGGACCCAAAACGGCGGCGGGGAATATTCCTGTTGCCGAGCCTGTTCACCGGGGCGAATCTGCTGTGCGGGTATTATGCGTCGGTTGCCGCACTTTCGGGCGGGACGGAAGACTTTGACCGCGCCGCGAAGGCCATTGGCATTGCGATCGTGTTTGACGCCATGGATGGGCGTATTGCACGGCTGACCGGAACGAACACGGAATTCGGCGTGCAGTTTGATTCGCTTGCCGACGTGGTGAGCTTCGGAATTGCGCCCGCGATTCTAGCGTACGCCTGGGGCTATCGCAGCGTGACGGGCATGAACCCGCAGGCCTTTGAGCAACTGGGGCACCTGGCGTGGATCTGCTGCCTGGCCTTCTTGATCTGTTGCGCGTGGCGGCTGGCGCGCTTCAACGTGCAGGGCATGGCGCCGGGGGGCTCGAAGAATTTCGTGGGCATGCCGACGCCGGCGGCCGCGGGAATGGTGGCTGCGACGGTGCATGCGTGCCACTGGATTGGGCCGATCAGCGACAAGAGCTGGGCGATTGCGTGGTTTTTGATGATGCTGGCGCTGGGAGCGTTGATGACCAGCACCGTGAGGTATTACAGCTTTAAAGATATTCCGTGGACCCGCAAACAACCCTCGGTGACGATCATTCTGGTAATACTCATGGTCGGAGTGATTTGGCGCTGGTCGGAAGAAGTGCTGGTGATCATTGCGGGCGTGTATGCGCTGGTGGGGTTAACGTTGCACGTGGTGAGGGTGCTGCGGCACCGCATGGTCGCCAGGACCGTCTGATTCATGTCTGCAGATCGAAACTCCCAAAGAATTGTGTTGGCCGGGGCGTCTTCGCTTCTCGGGAGCGAGGTGAAGTCCCTGTTGGAAGAGAGCCGGTTCGCGGGATGGGACTTGCGGCTGGTGGACGAGGATGAAGCGGCAGGAATATTGACGGAAGCGGGCGGGGAAGCGGCGCTGATCCAAAGAGTAGAGGAAGGCACGTTTCGCGGTTCGCGGTTTGCGTTCTTGGCGAGCTCGCGGGGATTTGGGGAGCAATGTCTGGCCCCGGCCCGGGAAGCCGGAGCAACGGTGATCGATTTTTCGCATGCGGCGATGTCCGATCCAGACGGCGCGCCGTGGTTTCCCAAGATTGAAGCGCTGAGCGGCAAAGGGGCGTCGAAAAAGTCGCCAGTGTTCGGGGTCCTTTCCGCAGGAGGAACGGCGATTGCCAGCTTGGCACTGGCGCTGCGGCGCTTCGGTTTGCAGCGGCTGGTAGCGGTGGTGTACGGCCCGGTTTCGGAGGCTGGGCGCGCCGGGGTGGAGGAATTGGAGACGCAGACGTCGCAGCTGCTTTCGTTTCAAAGCGTGGGGAATCGCGTGTTTGGTACGCAAGCCGCCTTTAACATGCTGCCGCGATTTGGCAGCGAGAGTCGCGTGGTGCTCCAGGAGAAATTGCTGGAGCTGCGCGCGGAGATTTCGGCCGCAGTGGGAGACGCGGAGGAAGACACGAAGATTTCGGTCAACCTGGTGCACGCGCCGGTGTTCTACGGGACGACGTTCAGCGTTTGCGCTGATCTCGGGAATGCTACGGACGCGGCGGCACTGGCGCAGGCAGTGAAGGAAGCCGGGTTCGCAGTGGTGCCGACGGAGGAAGCTGGCCCAAGCAACGTGAGCGTTGCGGGAGACACGGTACTGTATTTGAGCGAACCGCGACCGGATACCGCCCGTGAAAATTGCTGGTGGTTTTGGGGAGCGGGAGACAATCTGCGCGTGCCTGCCGCAAGCGGCATCAAACTGGCGGAGTGGCTCGATTCATGACGCGCGGACGGGGCTTATGCATTTTGCTTGGCGCGTTGGCGACGGTTGCGTTTACGGGCTGTGGATACCATGTGGCCGGGCGCAATCCTGCGCTGCCAAAGAACATCACCGTGATTGCGGTGCCGGCGCTGGAAAACAAGACCACCACTTACCGGATCGAACAGAAACTGACCGCCGCGACAATTCATGAATTTTTGAGGAAGACGCGCTACAAGGTTGTGTCTGACCCGAATGGCGGCGATGCAGTGCTGACCGGGAAGGTGCTGTCGTTGGAAGCGTTGCCGCTGACGTTCCAATCGACGAGCACGGCCACGACGAGCACGGCGCAGGCCACGACGATGCTGGTGATGATGAGGTGCGACGTTACGCTGACGGACCGGGCCAGCGAGAAAGTGCTGTATCACAACGACAATTTCGTGTTTCGCGGAGAATATGAATTGTCCACGGATGTGCGCAGTTTCTTCCAGGAAGGTGACCCGGCATTGGAGCGCATGTCGCAGGATTTTGCGGCCAGGCTGGTAGCCGCGGTTACGGAGAACTACTGATGGCGCGGGTGTCTCTGGAGGAGTTCAAGGAAAAATTAGCGAAGGGAAAGCCGGTTCCGGCGGTACTGCTGTGCGGGGACCAGCCGTTTCTGCGGGATGCGTGCCGCGCGCAATTGATTGAGAAATTTGTGCCGGAGGCGGCGAGGGCGTGGGCGGTGTCGCGTTTCTCGGCGGGACGCGGAGAGACACAAGCAGCGCTGGACCAGGCGCAATCGATGCCGATGCTGTCAAAGCAGCAGGTAGTGTTTCTGGAAGATGCGGAAGCGATTGAGGATTTGGGAGAGAAGAATCGCAAAGCGACCGTCGAGGCGATGGAAGAGTACCTGAAAAATCCAGCGCCGTTTACCGTGCTGGTGATGGAAGCAGCGAAGCTGGATATGCGGATGCAACTGGGGAAAAAGTTGGCCGAGTATTCGCTGGTGGTGGAAGTGGGGCTGGGCGACAACGCGGACGATCGGAATGCGGCGAGCGTGGTGCTGGCGAAAACGCTGGCGAAGGCGCAAGGTGTGGAGTTTGCCAAGGGCGCCGCCGAAGATTTGGCGGAATTTGTGAGCGGCGACCTGATGCGGCTGAAGACGGAAGTGGACAAGCTGACGACATTCGTGGCAGAACGCAAAGTGGTGAGGCGCGAGGATGTGAGCGTGCTGGTGATCTCGGAAAAAACGACCACGATCTGGGAAGTGGCGGATTTGCTGGCTACGCGGCAGCCGAAGAAGGCGTTGGAATTTATTGAGCGGTTGTTGCGTGAAGGTGAAGAACCTGTGGCGATGATTGGCGGGATGGCGTGGATGTATCGCAAGCTGATCGAGGCGAGCGAAGTGCGCGGGGCGACGAATGGATGGCAGGCGGCGCGGGCGTTGGGAATGCGTCCGGAACAGGCGGAGTTGGCGCTACAGTGCGCGCGCAGGATTTCCAAGGAGCGACTGCTGGATGGGTTGACGGCGTTGCAAGAGGCCGATGACCGGTTGAAGGGCGGGGGATCGAAGGAGCCGCGGACGGTGATGGAGTTTTTGATTTGGCGATTAACGGGGGCGCAGAGGGTGGCTGCGGGTTAGTTGGGTCGGTGGGGAACAGCGGGTTCCTCGCTTCGCTCGGAATGACAATTCATGTCATTGCGTTGATCGAGAGGGAAGAGAAAAACCTTTGCTGGCATAAAAGCCAGCGCTGCATTGAAGAATACTAATATAGTAGTTAGTTTAGTGAAGCTGTTGGCGCACTGGCAGCGGGGCCGCAATCTGACAGGACAATTTCATAGTGGCGGACGTGGTGGTCGTAGTCTGTGAGGATAGTGGCGGCTTCATCGGCGACGACGGCAGTTTCTAGATCGACTCCGGCGAACATGTGAATGGCGTCGAGGGAGCGCCAGTAGGTTTCGACTAAGATTTCGCGATCCGAGCCGACGTGGCGTACATAAAGAGTTGCGCCAAGGTAACCGTTGATGGCGCGAAGTTCCGCGAGAACGTTTTTGGAGAAATGCTCGCGGTAGAGAGGCCATTTGTCTTCGGTTGTGCGAGCGGTCCAAACGCGCGCAATCTCAGATGGACGCGCAGGAACAGCAGGATTGGGCGAGGCTTCGTTGCCACTGACGACGTTCCAAGGGCGAATTTCCCATTTTTTGACCAGGCCGTTGGTGACGTAGGGATCGTTGTGGATGAAAGATTCGACGACGCCTTTGTCGTGAGCGTGGAAGATGAGAAGAGCGCGATCGGCGGGATCGGCGAGCGCTCCCCCGAGAAGGAGTTCGCCGCGGGCGTAGGATTCGGAAACGCGGCGCAGGTGTTCTTCGCGAAAGGCGGCGCGGCGAGCGACGAAATCGTCGATGACATTGTAGAAGACAGCGAAGTAAGGCATGTGGCTTCCCCCGGTCTTATTTTCGCAAAGAAAAGGAAAGGGAAGGCAATTGTGGACTGCGGAGAGGCTGAAGGGCTCGAGTCGCGCGCGGATTGCTCCATGATCCCTCCACTGCGGCGCAGTAAAAACCGCCGCACCTCCGGTCGGGATGACAAGTTGCGTGGCTCGCGCGCCTACCGTTGGCCGTGGTTGTGTTGAGCGGACCGCCTCAGAAGGCGGCCCCTACAGAAGCCAGGAAGCAGCCGAAATGGCGGCGTGAAGCCGCCTCTACACCGGGAAACTCAAGAACCCCACAAGCAAAGTCGCCGTGTGGGGCACCCACGATCATCACGCAAGCCATCATTGCATTGAGCAGGCAAGTCGACCGAGTTAGACGGTTAGGAGCCAGTTGTGAGTGTCGGGTTCTTTGGCGGTTTGGATGTTGGTCAGGCGAGTGTGCAGCTTTTTCGAGAGGGCGTCGGGTGCGCCGGTCGGAATGTTCAAGTCCTTTTCGCGATAGCCGATGCAGGCGATGGGAGCGATAACCGCGGCGGTGCCGATGCCAAAGGCTTCCTGTAGGGTGCCCGCGGAATGAGCGGCAAGGACCTCGTCTACGGAGATGGGGCGCTCTTCGACGCGCACCTTCATTTCGCGCAAGAGAGTGAGCACGGAATCGCGCGTGACTCCGGGAAGAATAGTGCCGGAAAGCGGCGGAGTGATGGCGACGCCGTTGATGACGAACATGATGTTCATGACGCCGGATTCTTCGATGAAGCGGCGCTCCTTGCCATCGAGCCACATCACATTGTGATAGCCCTTGGCTTGCGCGAGTTTCGCGGCGAGCAGACCACCACCGTAGTTGCCAGCGGATTTGGCGTCGCCCGTGCCGCCGGGGAATGCACGGACGTAAGTCTCTTCGGTGAGGAGGCGAATGGGTTGCGAGAAATAGGGTCCACCGGGCGAAGTAAAGATCACGAAACGGTAGCGGCTGGCAGCGTGGACCATCAGGGTGTCGCTGGCGCCGAAATAAACCGGGCGAATGTAAAGGGAGCCGCCTTCGCGATGCGGGACCCATTCGCGGTCGGTGCGCAGCAATTCGACCAGGCCATCGCGAAACAAATCCTCCGGCACATCTGGCATGCAAAGACGCGCGGCGGTGCGATTCAGTCGCGCGTGATTGCACATCGGACGGAAGATGGCAACGCCGCCATCGGCGGTGCGATGCGCCTTGAAACCTTCAAAGAGCGATTGCCCGTAGTGCAGAGCGGTCATGGCCGGAGAGAAAGACATGGGGCCGAAGGGCTCGATGCGTGCGTCGTGCCACTGGCCGTCGCGGTAGTCGGCGACAAACATGTGATCGCTGTAGTTGGTGCCGAAGGTGGAATTCTCGCGAAGCTCTTCGGTGAGGCGGGATTTTGAGGTGCGCGAGACGGCAATGTTCGAAGTCATGTGTACCTTCCTTGCCCTGCTGGGGACAGAGAGTAGGGGGTGGATGGCGAGAAGGAAACTCCCAAATTGGCTGTGACCGAAAATGCGCTGCTCACCTGACAATTTGGCGGCATTGCCGGGCGGAAAGAAAGAGAAATTCCTCACTCCGCAGACTTCGTTCGAAATGACAGATTTCAGGGTTTGTTGTGACTGACCGACAATTTGGCCGCATCGGCTAGCGAAAACCAAAATGGCGGGAGACTGAATCAGCCGCCCGCCTGAAGCCGGAAAAAGAAAAGTTACTTCGCGGACTTGGCCTTGACCTGATTGTAGGCCAGTGCGAGGCGGGACTTGTAGCGATTGGCGGTGTTTTCGTGGAGCACGCCCTTGGTGATTGCCTGGTCGATGGCGGACATAGTGGGGTGCAAAAGATTCGCGGCGGCGGTAGCGTCACCGGCGGTTAGGGCGGTGCGGAGCCGCTTGATTGCGGTGCGTACGCGGGTGCGGTTCACGCGGTTGACTTCCGCACGTTGACGAGATTGTGCCGCTCGCTTGAGAACGGACTTTTTCTTCTTCTTAACTTTGGTAGCCTGACCTTGCGCCATCTATCGCTCCTTAAGCGTATTATTCAAACAACTAGTTTGAGGCGAGAGGAATACCTTTGTCAAACGAAGTGAAAGGGCAACCGAAGGCAGAACGAACACATTTGTCCAGATTGGGGCGGTAAACGTTTTTAGGACTTTGGCGGCCAGCTGATTTGGCCTGGGCCGCGGTAGGCCAGGTTGGCAATGTGGCCGGCGCGGGCTGCGGCGATTCCGGTTTCGACTGGGGCGTTGGGTTCCTTGCGGGTTCGGATGCAATCGAAGAAATTCTGGACGTGGTCGATGGTGCCGTCGCGGAAGCTGTCTGCCTTGACTACCGGCACGTCTTTAGGTTGCACGTCTTCGTGATAGACAGTGAAGCCGCTGCGGTTGATCTTCAAGGTTGCTTCTGTGCCGCGGAACTCGAGGCCGCCGTCGTCGATGGAAGAAGCCATCATGCCCTCGTAGACGACATCGAAGCCGGGATAGCGGAGAGCGGCCTGAACAGTGTCAGGACATTCCCATTGTTCGAAGATGAATTTATCGCCGAGCATCTGCGCCTGGCGCGGCTGGTCGGATTTCATGGCCCAGTGCGCGACATCGATCCAGTGGGTGAAGAGATCGGTCATCGCGCCGCCGCCAAAATTCCAGAACCAGCGCCAGCGGTAGAACTTTTCTTCGGTGAACGGCTGGTCAGGAGCGCCGCCGAGCCACTGCTTCCAATCGAGGGCTTGGGTGTCGACGGGCTTAGGAGTCATGAAAAAATGGTAGTTCTGCCACCAGTAGGTTCGGACCTGAGGGACGCGCCCGAGGCTGCCGCCCTGAATGAGATCGACGGCATCGCGGAAGTGGCTCCAACTGCGCTGCTGCATGCCGCATTGCAGAATCTGTTTACTGGAGCGGACCGCATGTTGGAGCGTGGCACCTTCCTCAATGGTGTGAGTGACGGGCTTTTCGAGATAGACGTCTTTGCCGGCGGCCAGGGCGTCGACGGCCATGCGCACATGCCAGTGGTCGGGAGATGCGATGATGACGGCGTCGAGCTGCTGCTGGAGCACCTCGCGATAGTCCACATGAGTGGTGGCGATGCCGTTGGAGCGGGCTTTGATGGCGTCGCGACGCGGGGCGTAGACGTCGCTGACGGCGACGATCTGATATTGGCCGACCTGGTCGGCGGCTTTGAGCAGGCCGTTGATGCGGCTGCCGGCGCCGATTATGCCGATGCGCAAGGTGTCGTTGGCGCCGAGAATGCGGGTTGAGGCGAGAGCGGTGAGACCGCTGGCGATCAGGAAATTGCGACGAGTGGGATTTTGCATGGCGGACATCTTAGCGAGTTACGGGCAGCGAGGAAAGCGGTTGGACGCGGATTTAGTGTAATCGCAAGATTCGGATCCTCTGCGCTACAATCACTTTCACCTGCCCGCCTCCAAATGGCGGGAGGGGCCGTGCAATGTTCATATAGCGCGTTTGGGAGCGAAGTCATTCTCGGGCCTTTGCCCAGGCGCGCTGGCTCCTTGAAGAAATCAACATGGGCCTGGCACCGCGACAGGCGCCTACGGAATGCTCAATGAGTTCCGCAAAAAAGCAAACAGCAAAAGCCGCTTTTGAAATCAAGAAGGGCACTCGGCAAGTGATGACTCTCAGTGAAGCGGAGGTGGAGAAATATCTTGACCTGCAGGAGCTTCTAAACGGCTTGGAAGACGGCTTTCGCGGGATTGAGCTGGGAGAAATTCAGTCTCCGCCACGGCCAAAATTGTCTGTCGCCGGCAAGGGCTTCTCTTTGGCAATGCCGGCGTGGCGTCCGGGCATGCAAATTACGGTGAAAATCGTCAACGTCTTCGATGGCAATGTGGATATCGATCTGCCGAATCATCTAGCGCTGATTAACTTGTTCGATCCCGACACGGGAGCCACGTCTTGCGTTATGGATGGGACGTACATCACGGGAATCCGTACTGCCGCATCCGCCGTTCTCTCCGCGCGCATGCTGTCCCGGAGCAAATCTCGAATTGCTACGGTGATCGGGGCGGGTGTCCAAGGGCGAGAACACCTGCGACTGCTGCCATTGATTCGGGATTTGGAACGCGTCAATATTTGCTCGCTGCGTTTTGAGGACGCGCAGAAGCTTGCCGCTCGGAACAAAATCGCGCGCGCGACCGATGACGTGGAAGCTGCTGTGCGGGAATCCGACATCGTCTGTCTGACAACTCACTCGGCCACGCCTGTCATCAGGCCAGGGTGGGTAAAGTCCGGCGCCCATGTGTCTTCGGTAGGTTATTGTCCCCCGGACGGCGAAGTCCCCAAGGAACTGGCAAATGAGCACCACCTCTTTGTTGAGACGCGAGACGCTTTTCAGCCGACTCCGGTTGGTTGCGGCGAACTAGCGGGCCTGGACGCCTCCACGGGAACGACCCTTGGAGAAGTGTTGCTTGGTCGGAAGCCGGGCCGCCTTAGCGAAGTTGAGATTACGGTGTACAAAGCGATGGGCTTGGCGATGGAGGATATGGTCGCGGCCAATCTCGCTTACCAGAGGGCCAAGCGAGAAGGCGGCGGCGATGTGATGGACTGGTGATTTTGGCGCAAAATGCGGGTGCGGAGCAATACAGGAACAGTGCTGATGAAGGTCATCTCATTGAACACTGGTTTGCCAAGGGAAGTGACGTGGCACGGAATTAGTGTCTTCACCGGAATTTACAAGGAACCAGTGGAAGGGCGCGTGCCGGTGCGCAAGCTGAATTTGGGCGGCGACCGTCAGGCCGACCTTACGGTTCATGGAGGCGAGCAGCACCAAGGGAGGGCGTAGTGCCGCATCGTCATATTGAGTTTCTGTCCGGCGGGAGACCATCCACCTTAATCAAGAAAAAGGAGGCCCGATCACAGTGTGGCGAAAACCACCCCGAGGCACTATTCGCGGCCAACAGCGTCAACCGATAGATTTGAAGGACAAGAGCTAGAAAAGCTAGAACGAGTAAAACCGTTGTGAGGCGCACATGCGGGCGTCGCGTCTGGCCCATGCTTCCAGTCTAGACTCGAGAGTCAAGCGCCCAAAACTCGATGGCGTCAAAATGCTGCTATAGTAACTTCCATTGCCGTTAGTGTTTAGCGCCCTCCCACGCCCGGTTCCCGGGTGATTCCCGAACATGTTGCTTCTAGTGCGAACTTCGGCCGTTAGAGGCGGCGTGGGTTATCACGTCGGCCAGTCGGGAGCGGCAGTGCGCGACTTTTTGCTGCAATGTGGGTTGGATTCCTCGACAGTTGGGTGTGATGACACATCGGTCACGCTCCGGTGATTCAAGTCACAGCATCCCGCAATGGCCTGTCGTATTCGATTAGGATAGAGATAGCCCCACATACTCGGCAGAGAAAGTCGGGAAATCAATCGAGGGCTGCAGGGCCTTCGGGAACCACGGGAATGGGAAACAAACGGGAGCAAGAATGAAAGGCAAAATCCGCACGACCATTGGAATCATAGCGTTCGCCGGAACCATCATTTTTTCGGCCGGTGTTGGCGCACAAGAGAGGCACGCAGCCGTTTCCTCGGCCTCGAGGCCGACGGCGTATGACGCGACGCGTGAGACCACGCTGCAGGGAACGGTGGTGAGCTACACGGAGGAATCGTCGCGGGCACCGATCGGGGCGCGCGTCACAGTACAAACTGCCAGAGGCCCCGTGGAGGTACATCTTGGTCCCGCCAGCTATCTTCGCAGCAATCACTTTTCTCTCTCAGTAGGCGACTCCGTGAGGTTTGTTGGTGTGAATATTTCGGCAAATGCGAGCAACGTGTTTCTGGCTCGCATCGTGCAAAAGGGCACGCAAGCCCTGGCGGTGCGATCGCCGCGCGGATTCCTGCTGGCGACGACCGCCACCCGCGCGTTGCCGCAAGCTGAGCGTGCGCAGAACGCGCAGCAGGGCGTGCCGCGATGAATACCCGGATGAAGCGGCTGGCCCTACTCGTTTCGCTCGCTTTGGTGTCGTTAACGACCGCATGTGGTGGGGCGGCGGATCGAATCCAGGGCCTCCCCCGCCACCGCCCCCTCCGCCCGGGGCAAAATTCTCCAATGCCAGTTTGGCCGGACAGTATGCGTTCTCCATGACCGGGACGGAACTGTGCTCAGGGCAGGGTAGTTTCTTTGGGCGCGCCGGGACGTTTACCGCCGACGGCAATGGCAACATTACCGCGGGTCTTGAGGACGTCAATGTATGCACGGGAGTTGAGACGATACCGTTCACGGGCGGCACGTATTCCATCGGCGCGGACGGCCGAGGCAGCGTTGGACTGACGAACAGCACGGGCACGACAAACTACAGCATCACACTCTCTACCGCGACTGCGGGCTCCATCGTGCAGACCGACGTAGACGTGACCGCCAGCGGTTCGTTTGAACGCCAGAACGCCGGAGCGTTTGCTAATGCGGCGATCGCCGGCGGCTACGTGTTTGACTTCAAAGGGGTGGACGTGGCCGGGACCGCAGTTAATCCTGCGTCGATCGTGGGGCGGTTCGACGCGGACGGCAGTGGGAACGTCAGCAACGGTCTGTATGATTCCAACATTGCCGGCACACTTTCCGGGCAGCAAAGTTTCGCTGCAGGAGCGTTCTGTCAAATTGACGCAGGCATCGGCGGGAGCGGATTTGGGCGCGGCACCGCGCATCTTGCCGGGCAGGATTTTGCGTTCTACATTGTGGACGCGACGCGCTTGAAGTTTGTTGGAACGAGTTTTCCCTCCGCGTATATGGGAGATGCCTTCGCGCAGCAGAACACCGCATTCAATGTCGCCTCTCTCACGGGCAGCTTTGCATTTTTGATTGGCGGGTCGAGTGGGAGCGGGCCCATCGCTACAGCTGGGCGTTTCACCGCGGACGGCGGCGGCAACATCACGGGTGTGGTCGTCGACGAAAACAACAACGGTGTTGTTACGTTGCTACCAAACGGGACGGTCACCGGCAGTTACACCGTGGACGCGAATCAGTTTGGTGGCGGAACGCTCACCTGGACGGACTCCAACTCGGGAACATTTTCGTTCATCTTCTACATGGCTTCGCCGACGCAGGCGGTCTTTCAGGAGACCGACAACAATATCGTCAGCGATGGAACTTTTTCATCACAGACTACCAGTCCAATTTCTGCAGCGGCGCTGGCCGGGGACTACGTCTTGGGGTGGAGCGGGGTCAACACCGGCGGCGAAGAGGACTTCGTTGGCCAAGTCACGCTGACGTCTGCGGGCAGCTTCAGCGGCCTGATGGATCTCAACGATTTTGCGACCGCCACGCAAGTGTTCGATGTTCCTGTCAGCGGCAGCCTGGTCCTTAACGGCGACGGGACGCAAGCCAACACGCTCACCGTCAACGCGCAAACGAGTCCCGCAAGCGCGTTCAATTTCACCGTGTACGTTGTGAATCAGGACACGCTGCTGCTGGTGGGTGTGGATACCGACCGCGTTGTTGCTGGAACGATGACGCGCCAGCCCTGACGTGTAAGTCGCGGACAGGATGGTCCAACTACAACCTATTGGCAGCGGCCTGGGCGATCAGGTTGGATACTCGTGCGGGGTGCTGCTGCGAAATGCCGGAGGCTCATTTTCCGCGCATGCATCGCGGGGAGTTGCGTCCTCGGCGGAGCGAGTCTGATACGTTGTGTCGTGTTGCTTCATTTCAATCCCTTGAGATTCAGATGGAGTGTCTTGGTTGGGAGTTAAAGATTTGTCCGGAGTTTACGCCAGTACCCGATCTCTTCGACGAGAGTGCAAAAAAAACGGCCCGGGGTGAGGGGACCCCGGGCCGTGCCGCATTCCTAGAAGAGGAGTCTAGTGTTTCTGCTCGAAGGAGAGCGGGAAGTCAAACACAAGGTCGCCGACAGGAACGCGGAGGGAAAGCTCGCGGGCATTCGCATCACGCTCAAACCAGATGAGGCCAGTGGTTTTCTGGCCGGAGGCGAGTTTGGTGTGCTTGAGGGCGAGAGCGCGGAGTTGAGAGGTGGAGGGAACGATCGCCGTGTGATTGCTGTCGGAGGTCTGCGCGACATGTTCGCTGAAGTAATCCGGGGTGACAAGATGATACGTAGCAGTGCTGGGCGCAGGAGGGCTGTTTCTGTGATAAGCGACGGCGCTGGGCGAAGGCTGCGCGTTCGCCTGGGTGAGGAGCACCTGATGGTTGACGACGTGCGAGAGCTTCGCGGGATCTTGCGCGAGGAGAGATTTCAGGTGGGGCTGTAGTTCGTCGAGAGTAATGAGAGCGGGAAAGAGCTCGACAACTTCTTCGCCTTTATTGGAAACGGCAACAGTGGCGCGCAATTTCCAGCCGGAATCTTCCAGAGAGACCTGGACGGTGACGCCGTTGGCAGTGGCTGACTCCACAGTGTGACCCTTGCTGAAGAACTGGTCGCAGCCCGGCGCGCCGGCTTGCCAGCGGACGACGTTGTTCACGGCGGTGGCGGAGAACGGCTGGTGGTCGGGCACGCTCGGAGCGGCGCCCATGTTGAGGTACAAACGAGCGACATAGCCGGCGGTGCCGTCGGCGGAGCGAACGTGAACGGTGTAGCCTTCGCTATCGGAGAGAATGACGACCGATTCGCCGCAGGAAAGGTTTCGCGAGAGATGGAGCGGCAGCGCCTGGGCGGCGTCGGCAGTCATAGGGACACTGCTGATCCCGGGGCAATTCGTGGTGGCGCGGGGTGCGGGCGCGGCTGCGGGAGCCACGGCCTCGTCAGATGCTGCTGCCGGCAAAGCGGCCAGCAAGAAAGCCGAACTTAGAAGAACCGGTCTTGCAGAAAAGTACATGGTCTTTCCTCCCCTCAGAAATCAAACACGCTACAGAGCTCTTTGTTGTGGGACGAGTTTCGCGTGGCGAGATGAACGCGTCTAGAGTACGCGGGTACCAGAGTACAGGTAATCAGAACGCAACTGTCCTTCGGGGGATTTGTGATAGAAGAAGTACAGGTAGATGGAAATGGGGAGAGAGAAAAGTGAAAAGGATCTTAGGTTTGGTGGCGTGCATGCAATTGAGCGCGGCGGGAGCGTGGGCGCAACAACCGGCGACGAGGGCGCCGACTGAGGCGAGGCCGGCGAGCGATTGCGCGCAGTTGCCGGAGATGCAGAAACAGCTGGATCGGGATGCGCGGCGGCTGAAGGACTGGGCAGAACTCGATCACTACCGCGCGGCGAATGCAGCGTTAGCGCCCGCGGCGAAAGACGAAGCACGCGTGGTGTTCATGGGAGATTCGATTACGGACATGTGGCAGTTGCCGAAGTCCGGTGGTTTTTTCCCGGGAAAGCCATATGTGGACCGGGGCATTGGCGGACAGACCACGCCGCAGATGGTACTGAGATTCCGCGCGGATGTGATTGCTCTACAGCCAAAGGTGGTGGTGATCTTGGCGGGCACAAATGACATTGCGGGGAATACCGGGCCGATGACGCTGGAAGAGACAGAAGGGAACCTGGCGACGATGGCGGAATTGGCGCGTTTGCATGGAATCCGCGTGGTGTTGTCGTCGGTGATGCCGGTGAATGATGTTGCGAACGCGGACGGTAACCTGATGTGTGCAAACGGAGAAGCAGGCCACCGGAGAAGATTCTGGCGTTGAATGAGTGGATCAAGAAATATGCCGCAGACAATGGGTACGTATACCTGGATTACTTTCCGGCGACCGCGGATGAGAAGGGCTACCTGAAGAGTGAAATCACGAACGATGGATTGCATCCGAATGCGCAAGGGTATGCGGTGATGGGGCCGCTGGCGGAGAAGGCGATTCAGGAGGCGTTGAAGAAGAAGCCGTGAGGCGGGGTCGCAGTAGTGCCAATGGCTTTCGTTGATGGAATGGGTTTGCCGCGATCCCTCCACTGCGATCCGCAAAAGTGCGGATCTCCGGTCGGGATGACACGCGAACAGGGCAAATGCACCCGTCTCCCTCCTGCAGCGGGCAGGCAGAAGAGGGCCGATACGAACATTCGCGGTGAATGTAAAGCGCAAGTAACTTGACCGCCGCACGGGTGTGCGCTACGGTGAAGGTAGTTTCTCCGCGCCAAAGCTGTAAGGCAGCTTGATCATTCGAGGAGGAATTCCATCGGCCACCCGGTTCGAGCAACAGGACAGCCTTCAACTTGGATGAGACGCACGATACATATCACCGGAAAAATAGAACCCTTCTTCGGAACCCTTGACGAAAATATTCGCTCGTTGGAAGATGCCTTGCGTGTGCGCACGCATTTGCATGACACGCGTCTGACGATCGAAGGCGAACAGGACAGCGTGGACCAGGCGGTGCGCATCGTCGAGGAGTACAACCACCTGACGAGGCACGGGCGTTCGCTGACCAGCGCGGAAGTGAAGTCGCTGATGCGCGTGGCGACGGATGAGCCGCACGAATCGCCGCGAGGGATGTTTGAGCACGGGCGAACGCGGTCGTTCGGGAAGAAGGTGGTGACGCCGAAGAACGCGAGCCAGCGGCGTTACATGGAAGAGATCGAGTCGCACGATATGACGTTCGGGATTGGGCCGGGCGGAACGGGAAAAACGTATCTGGCGGTGGCGATGGCGGTAAGCGCGCTGCTGACCAAGCAAATGAACCGCATTATTCTGGCGCGGCCAGCGGTGGAAGCCGGCGAGCGGCTGGGATTCCTGCCGGGGACGCTGCAGCAGAAAATCGATCCGTACATGCGGCCTCTTGTACGACGCGCTGTACGACATGCTGGACGCGGACAAGCTGGAGCGCTTTCTGGAGAAGGGAATCATCGAGGTTGCGCCGCTGGCGTTCATGCGCGGGCGCACGCTGAATGATTCGTTCGTGATTCTGGACGAAGCGCAGAACACGACCAGCGAGCAAATGAAGATGTTTCTGACCAGGCTGGGATTTAATTCCAAAGCGGTGATTACCGGCGACATTACGCAGATCGATTTGCCGCAGGGGAAAAAGTCCGGGCTTGTGGAAGCGCTGGAAATCTGCGGGCGGATTCCCGGGATCAGCAACGTGCAATTCGGGGAGAAGGATGTGGTGCGGCACAACCTGGTGCAGCAGATTATCCGCGCGTATGAAGAGCACGATGCGACGCATCCGCAGCGAGGCGGGAACGGGAAGCCGGCGACGATTCCCAAGGAAACGGGGATACCGGAGCCGCCGCGCAACTGATCTTGGGACCGGGGTGTACGGGGAAGGACTCAGAGAACCCTCAGCGGCTAAAGCCGGGTTGCAAGGCAAGAACAAACGACACTGAAGTCGTGCCTTCACGAATCCAACGAGTTCTCACACAAGTTCTGAAGCCCTGACCCGCTAATGAATCCATGAAACGTACAAGGCGCTACCCTGCATCAGGTATAGCGGCGAGCGATGTGGAAGGGATAGAAAATCGCCAGAGGGCTGTGCGTGTGGAGATGCGGGCGCTCGTCGCGTTCACAAACCGCGTAAAATCGGATCTGGGCTTAGGACAAGGGAGCGTAGCCATCCGCCTGATCAACGATCGAGAGATGGCGCGGTTGAACGAGACTTACCGCGATAAAAAAGGGGCGACCGATGTGCTGTCGTTCCCGGCGGAGGAGCGGCGGCATCCCAGCGATTTGCGGCGGGCGCTGAAAAAAGTACGTGACGCGCAACTCGGCGATATAGCAATATCGCCGGTGGTGGCCCGACGCAACGCCAAAAGATATCGGGCGGAAGTTGACCGAGGAGATTCAGATCCTGATCCTGCATGGAATCCTGCATTTGCTGGGATACGATCATGAGACGGACCGCGGCGAAATGGAGCAAGTAGAATTGCGGCTGCGGCGGCGACTGGGAATCGCTTGACGATGTTGCCATGGGTTTACATTGGGGGCGTGCTGGTTCTGGCGCTGGGCCTGCCTATCTTCTCCTACCTTGCGCTGATCTACCGCGAACTGGGCCGCATGACCACGGGGCGGATTCACGAACACCTGGATATTTTTGAGGCGGAGATCGAGCCGAAACTGCGAATCAACCGGCGGAGCGGCGGGCGCACATTTCGCATACTGGGACACTTCTGGCTGGCGTTTATCGTGTCTGGAGACGACGCGGGGCATCGTGTACTTGGTGCCGAATCGGTGGGAAGCGGGGTTGCAGTTTCTGGTATTTCTCACGCTCGAAGTGGTCATCGCCATGCATTTTATTCCGGACATGCTGCTGTACCGGACGACGGGGCGATGGCTGCTGCCGCTGCTGCCGATGATCAAGGCGGCGATGTTCATTGTTTGGCCCATCCGAGTTTTTCTGGAAGGCGCGGAATCGCTGGCACGGATTTCCGAACACGAGGTGGAGCGAACGGAAGAGCAGAGGACGGAAGAGGGCATTGAGGCGCTGGTGGAAGTGGCGGAAGAAGAAGGCATCATCGAAAAGGATCAGGCGGACCTGATCGAACAAGTGGTGGAGTTCAGCGACAAGCGCGTGCGCGAAGTGATGACGCCGAGGCCGGACGTGGTGGCATTGCAGGCGGATGCGACGCTTGGAAGAGATGCACACGAGGTTTGTGGAAACGAAATTTTCGAAGATGCCGGTGTATGAGAAGTCGCTGGACGATATTTTCGGGGTGGTGCACGCACAGGATTTGCTGCAGATCGCCGATACGGATTTGCCGAAACGCAAGGTGCGCGAGCTGGTGAGGCCGGCGTTGTTTGTGCCGGAGACGAAGCTGGGCTCGGACTTGTTGAAGGAAATGCGGCAAAGAAATCAGTCGATGGCGATCATTATCGATGAGCACGGTTCTGTTGCCGGGATCGCAACAGCGGAAGATCTGGTGGAAGAAATTGTGGGAGAGCGCGGCGGAGATGATTTTCAGCCGTCACCGGATGCGGTGCGCGAGCCGGATGGCAGTCTGGTGCTGCGCGGGAGCATGACGATCAGAGAGGCGGAGGAATTGTTAGGAGTACAACTGGAAGAGAATGCCGGCGAAACGGTGACGACGATGGCGGGACTGTTGAGCCATTTGTCGGGGAAAGTGCCAGCCCCGGGAGACAAAGTGGACATCGAGGGCTACCGGTTTGAAGTGTTGGAAGCGAACCAGCGGAAGGTGTTGCGGCTCCGGGCACGGCATTTGGCGTCAGCGGCGAGGAAGTAGCGCCTGGCGTTATTTTAGGAGACTTGTTTTTTCAATTCCGCGAGAAGATTCAGCGCATCAATAGGCTTCAACTCATCGAGATTTGCGGTCCTCAGTTTGTCGATCACGTCGCGGTCGAGCGCTGTAAACATCACAGCCTGGGAACCATTGCCGTTTTCGCTGGGTCCCGCTCCCGGGGTTAGCGTTTCGCTCAGCTCATGCTCGCTCTGCTCGTGGCGCTTCAAGACTTCGCGCGCTCGCTCGATGACGCTTCGTGGCAAGCCCGCCAGACGCGCTACTTCAATCCCGTAGCTTTTGTCCGCGCTTCCCGGCTCCACTTTGCGCAGGAAAATAATCTCGCTGGGGGTCTCTTTCACCGAGACGTGCACGTTCTTGACTGTCGGCAGCAAATCCGCCAGTTCCGTTAGTTCGTGGTAATGCGTTGCGAACAGGGTCCGGGCCCGGGTGTTCCGCTGCAAATGTTCGACCACCGCCCAGGCGATCGACAGGCCGTCAAAGGTCGCGGTGCCTCGTCCCACTTCGTCTAGGAGCACCAGGCTCGACGGGGTTGCGTGATGCAGAATAGCCGCTACCTCGCTCATCTCCACTAAAAATGTGGATCGGCCGCGCGCGAGATTGTCGCTGGCACCAATGCGCGTAAAAATGCGGTCCGTGAGCGGCAACTTTGCCTGTCGCGCGGGCACGAACGAACCCATCTGCGCCATCAGTACGATCAGCGCGGCCTGTCGAAGGTAGGTGGATTTTCCGCCCATGTTCGGGCCGGTGATCAGAAGCAATTGCTGGCGGCCGGGCTCGAAGCACAAATCGTTTGGCACAAACCGTTCGCCCTTCTGGCGCAGCAACTCTTCGATTACCGGATGCCGACCGCCGACGATCAGCAGCTCGCCCGTGCCATTGAATTCCGGGCGCACATAGTTGCGGTCCGCCGCCATCTTTGCGAACGAGGCCAGCACATCCAATTGCGCGATAGCCGCAGCAGTTTTCCTCAGGCGCCCTGCTTTCGCGGCAATCCCGGATCGCACATCGACATACAGTTGCCGTTCGATTTCCAGGATGCGCTCGTCAGCCGCAAGGATTTTCCTCTCGTAACCTTTCAGTTCCGGCGAAGTGAATCGTTCGGCGTTCACCAGGGTTTGCTTGCGTTCGTAATCCTGGGGCGCGTTGTGCAGATTGCGCCTTCGAGATTTCGATGTAGTAACCGAATACCTGATTGAAGCGAATCTTCAGCGAATTGATTCCGGTGCGCTTTCTCTCGCGCTCCTCCATTGCGGCAATGATCTGCTTGCTGTGCTGGCTGAGGTTGCGCAATTCATCGAGTTCGGCGTTGTATCCCGCGCGGATAATGCCCGGGTCCGTCGCGACCGCGGGAGGCTCGTCCGCGATGGCCTTCTCGAGCCGCTCGCGCACGTCGGTCAATTCATCAATCTCGCCGTAGAGGTCGCGGAGTAGCTCGCTGCCGCCGCTTGCGGGTGGCGTCAGGAAATTTTTCAGAATCGGGACTTGCGCTAAAGACTTTCGCAGCGCTACCAGCTCTCGCGGCATGGCTAGGCCCAGGGTGATGCGGCTGGTGAGGCGCTCGAGGTCCTGGATGCCGCGCAGCTCTTTGCGAATTTCCCCTCGGACCACAGTTTGCTGCAACAAATGCGCCACCGCGCCGAAACGTGCCTCGATGGCGTCGCGGTCAATCAGCGGGCGCACCACCCACGAGCGCAGGAGGCGCGCTCCCATGCCGGTTACCGTCGAATCCACCGCCGCGATCAACGTCGTGGGTCCGCCGGACTTGCTCTCCTCGGTGAAAATCGGCGTACAGTAATTCCAGGTTTCGCACGGACACGGGATCCAGAACCAGCGCATCGTGCTGTTCGTAGTAGCGGATGCGATCGATGTGCTGTAGGGCTTCCACGCTGGGCGCATCGTCTCCCGCGCGCGGCATTTTCGCGCAAGTAGTGAACGATCGCGCCGGCCGCGGTCATTGCGTGCACGTGGCCGTCCAATCCGAATCCCGTCAACTCCGCCACGCCAAACTGCTCGCGCAGAATCCGTTCCGCATAGTCCCGCTGAAAAATCCAATCCTCCAGACGCGACTCTACGCCCCCGGTGCCATCGAGCAGGGAAGTCTTCGCGGTTTCAAACAACTGCTGGGGACGCGGCAGAAGTGTTTCGCGTGGACGCATCAACTGCAATTCATCGCGCAATTCTTCCTCGGCCCGTTCGCCGGCGAATTCGGTGGCCTGGAACTCACCGGTGGACAAATCCACCATGGCCAGCCCAATCCGCTGCGCCGAGGTATTCTGTGCGACCGCCGCCAGGTAGTTGTTTTCCCGCGCGTCCAGGACCGCGACGTCCGTCGCGGTTCCTGGCGTGATTACCCGCGACACTTCGCGCCGCACCAGTTTCTTTCCTGGGCCCGGCTGCTCCATCTGCTCGCAAATCGCCACTTTGTAGCCGGCGCGAATCAGCCGCGCGATGTAGCCGTCCGCCGCGTGATACGGCACACCACACATCGGGATGGGCTGGCCCTTTTCCCGGTTTCGCGACGTCAGCGTGATCTGCAACTCTCTGGACGCGCTGATGGCATCCTCATAAAAGAGCTCGTAGAAATCGCCGAGGCGGAACAGCAGCAAGGCGTGCGGGTAGCGCGCCTTTACCGCGTTGTACTGCTGCATGAGTGGTGTCGAGGCTTCGGACATTAAAGTTATCAGTATCAGTTATCAGTTCTAAGTTCGATGCGGCTTTTGCTTGCCGTTCCCTGGTGCCTTGCTGCTTTACTTCCACTTTACTACCGGACTTCTTTACTTGGTTGCTTCGTTCTCCAGTTCTTTCAAGAGAAACGCGTAATCAAATGCAATTTCTCGCAAGTAGTCGTATCTGCCGCTGGCGCCTCCGTGGCCTGCGCCCATGTTGGTCTTCAACAGCAACGGGTTGCCATCGGTCTTCAGGGTGCGCAATTTCGCCACGTACTTTGCCGGCTCCCAATACATGACCTGGCTGTCGTTCAACCCCGTTTTCACCAGCATCGTGGGATAGGCTTTCCTTTCCAGGTTGGTATAGGGACAATACTTCTTCATGTAAAAATAGTCTTCCTCGACCTGTGGATTCCCCCACTCCTCGTACTCGCCCACCGTCAACGGCAGCGAGGCGTCGAGCATGGTGTTCAACACGTCCACAAACGGCACGTGGCTGATGACGATGCGGAACAAATCTGGGCGCAAGTTTGTCACCGCACCCATCAGCAATCCGCCCGCGCTGCCTCCCTCGATGATCAATTTCTCCTTCGAGGTGTAATTGTTCGCGATCAAGTATTCCGCCGATGCGATGAAGTCGGTGAACGTGTTCATCTTGCGATGCATGCGGCCGGCGTCGTGCCACGGCTTTCCCAGTTCACCGCCGCCCCGCACGTGGGCAATCACGAAAATCGCGCCACGATTCAGCAGGCTCAAGCGATTCGAACTGAACGCCACAGGCATAGACAGCCCGTAGCTTCCGTAGCCATACAGGAGCAGGGGCGCACTTCCATCTCTCGGCGTGTCATGCCGGTAAACCACAGAAAGCGGCACCCTGGTCCCATCGGGTGCCACCGCGTGCAGACGTTCGCTTCCGTATTCGGTTGGATCGTATCCACCCAGCACCGGCAGTTGCTTTCGCAGGATGCGCTCGCCGGTTCTCAAGTCGTAGTCGTACACGGAGCGTGGCGTGATGAACGACTCGTAATGGAATCGCACCTGATTCGTATCGAATTCAGGGTTGGCGCCGAGTGTGGCGTTGTACGCCGGCTCCGCGAATTCGATGCGGTACGAGCCTTCCAGCGCCGAAGTCGCTGCGCGCGTGAGATCAATAATGCGCAGACACGGGAGGCCGTCCTCGCGCTCGAGCAGGACAACATGGGTTCGAAATGACTCCATTCCCGCCAGCATCACGCCGGGGCGGTTGCGAATGACTTGTACCCAGTTCTCTCGCGCTGGATCGCTCGTTGGCGCGGTCATCAAGCGGTAGGTCCTTCCGCCGCTGTTGGTGCGGATGAAGAAAATGCCGCCTGCCGGGTCCTTCGCGCTTCCAGGATGGTGGTCGACGTAGTATTCGTGGCCATCTTCGCGCTCCGCGATTCGCTGAAATTCCCCGAAGGGCTGGTCCGCGCGCAAATATCGAATTTCGCTGGTGGTGTGGCTGTTGCTGACCAACAACAAATATGCCCCGCTCCTGGTGCGCTCAATATCGATGCGGAAGCGCTCGTCCTTCTCCTCGTATATGAGAGTGTCCGCCCCCTCGGCGCCCAAGATGTGGCGCCACAATTGGTACGAACGCTTGGTTACTTCATCCTCCACGACGTAAAAGAACGTCTTGTGGTCGCTGGACCACGCCACGCTGGTCACGCGTTCCATGCGAAAGGGAAGCAACTCCCTGGTGCGCAGATCTTTCACTTCCAAGGTGTACTGGCGGAACCCGGTTGTGTCGGTTGCATAAGCGAGCAACTGATTGTCGTCGCTAACCTCAAACATCCCGAGTCCCAGAAACGAATGGCCTTCTGCTAGCGCGTTCAAATCCAGCAGCACCTCTTCGCGCGCGTCGGAGTCTTCAAGTCGCCGGCAATGGATCGGATACTGTTTGCCCTCCTCCGTGCGGGAAAAATAGGAATAGCCTCGCAGGAGGTAGGGCACACTTAAATCCGTCTGCAGGATTCGCCCCAGCATCTCCTGGTATAACTCTTCCTGAAACGCGCCGGTGGACTTCATATACGCTTCCGCGTAGTCGTTCTCTTCTTGCAGATATTCCCTGACGCGCGGGTCGTCTTTCTTGCGCAGCCAAGCGTAGTGGTCGATCCTCCGGTCCCCGTGAATTACGTGTTCCACCGGCTCGCGCTGGGCGATTGGGGGACGCAGGGCTCCCGCGGTCCCTGCTCCGGAATCGTCCGGAGAATACGATGGCATCGCCGATTTGGTCTCGGGTTCCATAATTCTGCTCTTGTTAAGATCCGCGTCGGGTTCTGCACGCTCTGCTGGCAGGATTCCTCGCGCTCGCTATACTATCGCGCTTGGTCGCCTCCCCGCAAAGCCACCAAGGCAGTGACCTTTCTTTTTGACACCGGCGCCCGAGGCTTGTTTCTGCATAACCCTTGTCTCTCGAAGAAGTCGCCGCATTTTTGCCCTAGCCCGGCGCTTGGCCCTGGCGTTCTCTCTCGATTCGCGCTGTTGTACAATCTTTGAATGACCACGGCTCCCACGCGACGCGTCTCTTCCGGCGAGCGTATCAATCCGGCGGACACGTCCGGCCATCTGCAGCAAGCGTTGCGGCAGCGCGGGATTCGGCTGACGCGCCAGCGTCGTGTGATCCTGCAGGTGATGGACAGCGCTGAGCAACATCTGGACGTCGACCAAATCCTGCAGCGGGCGCAGCAAATCGATGCGGACGTGCATCTGGTCACGGTGTACCGCACGATTGACCTGCTGAAGCGCCAGGGCCTGATCGACGAACTCGATCTTCTGCACCTGCGCGGCGACCGCCACTACTACGAAACGCACGGCCCGCGCGATCACATCCATGTGGCGTGTCTGCGGTGCGGCAAGGTTCGCGAATTCGAGTCCCGGCTGTACGAACAACTGAAGGATCAAATCTCGCGCGATTGCGACATCAAGGTCACCGTATCCCGCACGGAAGTGGGCGGGATCTGCAACGATTGCCTGGCCGCCGATTCCAAATCTTCCACACAGTAAATCCTCCGGCACCTTTCCATTCTTCCCGGCGTCTATCTCCGTATGACACTCCTATTCGAAACCAACCAACGCCACTCGCGCTTACTGTTCCTGAGCTGCCTGATCATCGCCCTGGTGTTGTCTCCGGTGGTACTGCGCCTCGTGGAGCACTCCATGTCTGGCCTCCTCCCGCGCCGCGCAGTCCCCGGCCGATCCCAACTCCTCGCAATGGGATATGCGTTCCATGTGGTACTGAGAGGTTCACCCACCATTTGTGTACGGAAGGAAAGATCTGTTCTTCGCCTTTACTCTGCCACGACTTGAGCGCTCTTACTTCGCAGTCTGCGTAAACGCGCGAAAAATGTGTTCGCGGTGGCGATGTCCTTGCCAATTTGTTCGCGCAACTCTTCGGCGCCGCTGAATTTCTTCTCATCGCGCAGTCGCTTCCAGAAACGGATTTCGATCCACTTGGGAGAAAAATTTCCCGAATAATCGAGCAGGTGGGTTTCCACCGTTATGCCGCTGCCGTTAAACGTCGGGCGCACGCCGATATTTGTGACGCTCCGGTGACTACTCGGCTCTCCTTCTAGCACTGTCCGCGTGATGTACACGCCCTTGGCCGGCAACAGTTCCTGCTCCGGGCGCAAATTCAGGGTGGGGAACGTGAATTTCCTTCCGGTGCCGCTGCCGGCTACGACCTCTCCCGTGAGCACAAACGGACGCCCCAGCAAGCGCGCAGCGCGGGTCACGTCTCCTTCGGCAATCTGTTTGCGGATGAGGGTGCTGGACACAATTTCGCCGTCAATCACCACCGGCGTGTGCACCACCACGGCAAATCCAAAGCGCATGCCCAATTCGCGCAAGAGCTTCACATCTCCCGATTGCCGGTACCCGAAGCGAAAATTATCTCCCACCACCACGGACTTGACGCTTAATTGCCGAACGAGAATCTCGTCGACGAATTCTTCCGGGGAAAGTTGCGCCAATTCCTTCGTGAAGGGCAGGACCACGGCGGCTTCCATGCCCAGTGCGCCGAACCATTCCATACGTTGTTGATTGGTGGAAATGCGCAGGGGCGCTGTGTCCGGGCGCAGAACCTTAAGTGGTGGCGGCTCGAACGTCAGGGCCGTGGCTACTGCACCGGTGTCCTTTGCCATCGTCAACGTGAAGCCAAGGACGCGCTGGTGGCCCTGGTGAATGCCGTCGAAATTTCCGATTGCCACGATGCTTCCGCGACCACTGGCGCCATAGCGGGCGGCCCAGTCCTCGCCCGAATAGAACGCGGTCAGCCTGCCCGGCGGGACGTAGACGTGTACCGCCAGAGCCTTGGCCGCGCGCTCCACAGCCGGCGATTCCGTGGCGACCTCAAACTGCAAACCGTCGTAGGCCAACTGCACGTGCGGGTATCCCAATTTGCGTAGGCGCTCATTGGTCTCCGCGTGCGGCAAGTCATGCGCGATGTGCGTGAACCAGGCGCGCTTTGGCTGCAACTTGTCGATCAACTGCAGGGCTTGCTCCACGGTCTGGTGCATGGGATGCGGAACATCTCGGAGCGCATCCAAAACCAAATCGTCCAGATCTTCCAGCAGCGGCACGCTCGATTCCGGCAGCCGGCTAAAGTCAGTCAGGTATGCTGCTCTGCCGAAGCGGTAACCCAGGACGTCCATTTCTCCATGGAGAAGCGGCACGGGAATAAACGGGATGCCCAATAATTCGAACGGTCCTTTCACTTCATGGAGGGAGACGCTGGGAATGCTGCTGAGTGTCGGCTTGTTGTCGAATACGTAGGCAAACGCTCGCCGGATAATGCGAAAGGTTTCCTCGTTGCCATAGACGGACATCGCGGCATGCTGGCGAATGTTGTAGGGCCGCAAATCGTCGAATCCCAGAATGTGGTCGGCGTGTCCGTGGGTGAGCACCACCGCGTCCAGCCGGTCAAGGCGGGCCCGCAGCGCCTGAGTGCGGAAATCCGGTGGGGTATCGATCACCACGTTTTGTTCGCCACGCGACAACAAGACGCTCGGGCGCAGCCGATTGTCCTTGGGATCGCTGGAATCACACACGGCGCAGTGACATCCGAGGGTTGGCACGCCCATGGATGTGCCGGAGCCCAGGACCGTCAAGCGTATCGTGTCTGCCATGCCCTTATTCTATCTGGCTTCCATCTCGCATTTGTAGAGGCGCCTTTGTACAGACCGGCGCGGTGGGCTGGAAGCTCACATTGGAAGGTGGTCGGTGCGCAGAAAGGACGGCCTCACCCCTGAAGGGGTGAGCTACAGGAATCATGGCTGGCATGAAAGCGAGCGCTACATTTAACAGTAAAACCTAGGCCCTCGACCACGGAAACTTAAGACGGAGGACTACTTCTTTCCGCCTTTGGCCTGGGCCGTGACCTTGGCCATTTCCGCTGCCATGGCCTGATTGATTTCCAGATACGTCATCTTCAATTTTCCGAGCAGATCGAGGAGGAGATTGTCTTCTTCGGGCGCCAGGTTGCCCTTGGTCTTCTCGTGGAGGGCGTCCAGCATGTCGATCAATTCGCGCGCTGCGTCCGGATCGATCACCGGCTGGCCGGTCCGCGGGTCGGCGTAGGCACCCAGAACCATCGCAGCGTTGCTGCCGATCATGCGGATCAGGTTCTCAAACGCAGGCGACTTCTTCGGCGCATCTGCGCTCGGCGGCGTTCCTACCTTTTCGCCACCGGTTCCAGCTGCGGCCGCATTGGCCTTCTCCTTCGCGACTTCTTTTATTTCTTCGCGATGCGATTCTTTTTCCTGCTCCGCCACCACGTCGGGGCGCAACTCCCCTTCAGACGTGAATGGCCGGCGGTCAATCACCCGAAAGTTGTCTTCTTGGTTGTTCTCAGCCACGGTTCGGTTCCTCTTCCTTGGATTATCTGGCTAGTTTATCACGGGAAGGGAACTAGCCCGCCTGTGTTACCCGATCTCTTATATGGATGCGGCTTTCATGGATTGGGGCGCACGCTACTTCGGATCTCCCGGTTTCAGGCCCCAATCCACGGAAAATACCCGGTAATCACTGTAGGTGTGGCGATGGTGGAAGCGCTTTCCATTCACAGGTAGATTGCCTCCAGCGGCAGCCAAAGCTTCAGCTTCTTCTGCTCGAACTGCACCGAGCCGTAGTCCAAAACTTGGTGCTCCGTCATCAGCCGCACCGCAGGCACGGGCTTGAGGATGACGGTCTCCAGGTGGACGATCTGATAACTCTGTTGGTCAATCCACGCCGTCCCTTTCAGAAAGTTTGAGTAGATCGCGTCGCCCACGCGCAACGCACTCATTCGGGCTGGCTGGTCCATTCTTTGCTCGAAGCGTACTTTCCATGCTGCCGCGGCCTTGCCAGTTCTCCGTGCCCTCGCAGGTCATCTCGAATTCTTTCACATGGATAGGGATGAAAGATCAACACCAGCGATGTGATTCCCACGGTTGAAAGCTCGCCAGGGAAACCGCACATGCACAATCTTCGCGCACAGACTATGCGCGATGGCAGCACGGCCGACTACGGCAGCTCCGCTGAGCTTTCTTCTCCCTATCCCGACATCCAGGGCCAGTTCCCCAGCGGTTCCGGTTGGGGCAGCTATGTGTTCGTCGGCGGACCCGGAGCGGGCTAAGAAGCTTGCGTCAAGGACACGGCGAGTCGCAGTGGCAGCTGCCCGGCGCCTGATTCCTATCTTCGCCGCGTCCTACTGCACCAAAAATCCCTCCGCCCGGGCGAAGGAATTTTCTGCCAACTCTCTCGTCGATCTTTATGGCTTGTTTGGTGTCGGTGTTGCCGTTGCATTCGCCTTAGGTTCGGCAGCCTTGGCATCCGGTTTTGCTGGCGCTGGGTCCGCCTTCGGCTCGGCCTTGGCATCTGGCTTCGCTTCCGTCTTCGGCGCGATGCTGACCAACTCTACCTCAAAGACCAGCGTTGAGTTCGGCCCGATGTCCGGACCCGCACCGCGGTCGCCGTAGGCCAGGCTGGGCGGCAGCACCAATTGCCACTTCGACCCCACCGGCATCATCTCGAGAGCTTCCGTCCAACCCTTGATGACTCCGGTGACCGGGAATTGCGCCGGCTGGCCTCGCTTATAGGAGCTATCGAATTCCTTGCCGTCAATCAATGTCCCGCGGTATTGGCAGATGACGGTGTCGCTGGCGCTGGGCTTCGGTCCGGTGCCAGGCGTCAACACCTTGTACTGTAACCCGGTGGCGGTTGTAGTTACGCCGGGCTTTGTTTTGTTCTCCGCCTGGAACGAGTCGCCTGCCTGCTTGTTCGCTGCCCCCGCCGCTGCGGCCTTGGCTTCCATCTTGGCCTTCATTTCGATCTGGAAGGCTTGTAGTGCTTCTTGTTCTTCCTGGTCCGTCAACGCGGGCTTTGCGCCAGTGACCGCATCCTTGATGCCACGCGCCAGAATGTTGGGATCGATGTCCACCGCATCTTTCTTCATGGCTTTACCGATGTTTTGGCCGATGGCGTAGCTGGCCTTGTCCTTCGGTGTCTTCAGCACCAATGGCGCGGCCGTCCTGGTTCCCGTGGTGGTTCCCGTTTTCGCCGTTCCGGTTGCCGCAGGCTTCTTCGCCGCGGGTGTTGTCTGCGAGCCCGCTGCCGGTGTTTGTGTTGTTGTGGAAGCGGGAGTCTGTGCCTGCGCCGTTGCCAGCACCAGCATCCCGCCAGTCAATAGTGTTACCGCTAAAGTGTTTGGTCTCTGCATTACGCCTAGTGTCCCACCCCTGCGCGCCAATCGCAAATTCGGTGTGCAGAGGGACCTACTGGGTGATGGACACTCGTTTCCCGGTCTTTGCCGACTCCCTCGCCGCATCCAATATTTCGGTCACCGTGACATTCGTTTCCAGCGACGACAAGCCATCGACCTTCGCGCCATCCAGCAGTACTGCCCTCAAGTACGTCAACGAATCGTCGTACGGCGCGGGCACCGGCTTGGCCTTCTCCATTTTTGCTTCCGGCTCACCGTTGTGTCGCACCAGCAACCCATCTCTCTTCACCGTCACCACGGATCCGGTGGCGCCGTAAACTTCCATGTCCTTTCGGTCAAACGGCCAGTTCCAGGAGGCCTGGATAATCGCCTGCGCCTTCGGATACGTGATCACGATGGTGGCCTCGTCGTCCACCTTCGGATAAATCTCCGGCTTGATCTGCTGCGTCACCGCCGTCACCGTCAACGGTTTCTCTCCATTCATCAGCCAGGTCATCAGGTCCGCGCCGTAGCAGCCAAAATCAAACAGGGCGCCTGCGCCGTTCAGCTTGGGGTCCGTCAGCCAGGACAGAAACTCTGGCTCCACGTGAATTTCTTTTGGACCCGAGTGCCCATCGTGCACCACTACTTTTCTGATGTCTCCCAGCGCGCCCGAATGGACCAGGTCATAGGCTTCGTGATTGCTCGGATACCAGGACGTCTCGTAGTTCACCAGCACGGTGATCTTTCCCTCTTTTGCGGCTTTGGCGATCGCATAGGCGTCGTTGGTGCTTACGGCCAGGGGCTTCTCCATCATCACGGGCACGCCCAACTTCGCACATGTTTGCACTACTTTTAGATGGTCATATGTCGACGTGTAGCTGAGGACCGCTTGCGGCTTCGTCGTCCGCACCATCTCTTCGAGGTCCGCGTAATAAAGCTTTTCGTCGAGTCCATACTTCTTCGCGTACGTCGCAAACAGCGGGCGGTCCGGTTCCGCAATCCCCACAATCTGAATGTCTTGTCTCTTCAGCGCGCCGCGGAAGAATCCGTCCACATGCCCATGCACCAATCCCGCGATTGCCACTTGCAGCGGGGGCTTCTCCGGCGCCGCGCTCGCTTTTGCCGCCCAGGTCATTCCGATCGTCATCCCTAGCGCGGCGAAAATCATCATCCGTTTCATCGCACTCTCCTGCTTCGAAAATTTCCTTCCGCGCACATCATACCATTCCGATTTCGGCTGTTGCAGCGCGGGTCTTCGCTTGTCGGGTGGAAGCCCCCTTTATAACTTTCCAACAACTTCCTCCGTACTTTCTTCAGGGAACCCGCCTATTCTTTTGTTGGATTTGTTGGAGGTAGCGTCACCGCCATGTCGCCGCTCACAATCTTCCTGGCACTCAGCACCTTGGGATGCGATTTCCTATTGGTTGCCCTGTTCCAGTGGGTGTATGGCGAGAAACGCCGCCTCCGCCAGATTCGCTCTCTTCGCCAAAAAGAAAGGGAAGGGAAAGACGCCAAGGTTCGCCTCATGCAACCCACCCCGGTCCACTCGCCCCGGCGTTCCTCCCCTTCGCCGTCTTTCTCACCAACGTGCGAGCAGTTGGCCCACCGCCGCATTGCCGCCTCTCTGGTTCCCACGCGTTCACGCTCCTGAATTTCCAGTTTTTGAATCTCGTCTTACTCGCAACTGTTAGTCAGATATCAGTCATCAGAGATCAGGAAGCGGGTGTTGCGGCGTTCCGGTCGGGATGACACGCTTTTTTTGCACCACGCTGCTATTTTTTTTATGTTGCACTCGCAACATCTGTATGTTGCCGGGCTATCCGCGTGTTCGACCCCATCGAAATCTCTCCCACGCTGCGCGACGAACTTTTGGAGGCCGCTCGGCTCGCCCCTTCGAGCTTCAACAGCCAGCCGTATCGGCTCTTCTGGGTCTCGTCGTGCGACTCACTGCGCATGATTGCCCAATTGTGTTTCAGCCAGCCGCCTGCCGAAACCGCATCCGCTCTGGTTGTTGCCGTCGCGGATATCGGCGCATGGCGCTCTACCACCCTCGGTCAGCTCGAGTGGATGCGTGCCTCCGGCTTTTCGCCCGAGAAAATCGCCGAGTTCGAGCGCAAATCCAAGTTGGCCAATTGGTTTTTTATTCAGGGCTGGTGCAATCTTCTGGGAACTCTGAAGTGGCTTGCTTTCCGGACCATCAACCTCTTCAAGATCATCGGCATGCCGCCCGTCATGCGACAGGGCTTTTCAAGTGGGCTACGAACAGCACGTCGCTTGCGTGCGAAAATCTGATGATTGCGGCGGAATCGCTCGGTCTGAACACCTGCCCGATGGAAGGGTTCGATGCCCGCCGGCTTGGCCGCTTCCTTCGCCTTTCTTCGCGAGATCACGAAATCGTTATGGTGATCGCCATCGGCAAAAAGTCTCCTCGTCACATTGATCAGCCGCAGTGGCGGCGCCCTCTGGAATCTACGGTGACCATCCTATGATCCTTGCAGACCATAAACTCGTCCCGAAAGAAATCCGGAAGGACTCGGTTCTCGTCCAGCTGGCGGCCGCCTACTTCCATATCGCTCGGCGCATGGAGCAAAAAACCAGGTGTTCGCAAACGCGTGGGTTTGTCCTCGCGACACTGCGCGGGGGCGCCACGCTGAACCAGAACCAGATCGCTACGCTGCTCGGACTGGACCGCACCGTCGTCCATCGCACCGTTAAGTCGCTGATTCGCGAAGGACTCGTCTCCGAAAGGAAAGCGTCCTCCGGAAGGGCGCTGCTTCTGCAACTCACGGCGAAGGGAAATCGCTACCTTTCTGTTCTCATTCAACAACGTCGCGCCGTCGACGCCAAACTGCGGCGTCGGCTGTCTCCTCGGCAATTCTCCGCGCTGATCCGGCAACTCGAGGTCCTATCGGGCCTGGACTTCTAAGTCGGCAGCCAATCCCTCCGCGATACGCAAAACCAACCTCAAGTCGATTCATCGTGCCAGCAGTTGACGTGAGCGGACCGCCTCAGAAGGCGGCCCCTACAAGGGCAAAAGCAAAGGCGACAAATCAGGCCGAGCGTTGCGATCAGCGGGCAAACGAGAAGAAAATGATCAGAAAAAGTGCACGGTGGTGGAATAGCGCGTTAGGATAGCGCAGCCGAAAAACATGTGGGCTTGAGGTGGACGGGATGAATCAACGGAATCAGCTTGGCAGGCGGATTGTGCGCGGTGTGCTTTGCGCGGTGCTGGGGATGCTTGCGGTCCCGGCGGGAAACGCGAGGGCGGAGGACGCGCCGCCGGCAAGTTCGAGCAATGTTGACATGCAATGGGGGGTGAAGATTCCCATGCGAGATGGAGTGAGCCTGAACACGACAGTGTACAAGCCGCACGGACAGAAGGATGCGCTGCCGGTGATTTTCACGTTCACCCCGTATATCGGGGACAGCTATACCGATCGCGCGATGTACTTTGCCGGGCATGGATATGTGTACGCGCTGGTGGATGTGCGGGGGCGCGGAAATTCCGGAGGAGAGTTCGAGCCATTCGTGAATGAAGGGCGCGATGGATTCGACGTGACGGAATGGCTGGCGAAGCAAAGCTATTGCAATGGCAAGGTAACGATGTGGGGCGGATCGTACGCGGGGTTCGATCAATGGAGCGTGTTGAAAGAATTTCCGCCGCATCTTGTGACAATCGTTCCGGCGGCCGCGGTGCACCCGGGGCTGGATTTTCCGTTTCAATACAATATTTTTGCGCCGTACGACATGCAATGGCTGACGTTTACCAGCGGCAAGACGGGGAATTCAAACACCTTTGGGAATGGCGCTTTCTGGTTGGCGAAGTCGATGGAGTTGTATAAGGAGCATCGGGCGTTCGAGGAGTACGACAAGATTGTGGGGAATCCGTCGCCGATTTTTCAAAAGTGGTTGAAACATCCAATTCCGGACGCGTACTACGACGCGATGGTGCCGAACCCAGAACAATACAAGAAAATGAGCGTGCCGATACTGACGATCACCGGGCATTTCGATGGGGACCAGCCCGGCGCGTTCACCTATTACAAGCGGCACATGCAGTACGGCACAGCGGAAGCGAAAGCGAACCACTATCTGATCATAGGGCCGTGGGACCATGCGGGGACGCGAACGCCGAAACGCGAGTTGAATGGACTGAAGTTTGCCGAAGCGAGCGCGCTGGACCTGAACAAGCTGCACACGGAGTGGTATGACTGGACGATGAAGAGTGGGGCGAAGCCGGCGTTCCTGAAAAAGCGCGTCGCGTACTACGTGATGGGCGCGGAAGAGTGGAAATATGCGGATAGCCTGGAAACATTGGCGAATGACAAGCTGACGCTGTATCTGGCGTCGAACAACAACGCCACGGACGTCTTTCACTCGGGCATGCTGCAGGCGGCGAAGGATGGTGGCTCGATGGCCGCGGATTCGTGGACCTACGATCCGTTGCGCACGGAGGCGGGCGAGGCCGATCAGGCGGACGATGCCGCATCACTAACTTCGCAGCGATCGGCGTTCAATCTGTTTGGCGAAGGCGCGATTTACCATAGCGAGGGCTTTCCGGCAGCGACGGAGATCAGCGGATTTGTGAAGCTGACCTTGTGGCTCACGATGGATGTGCCGGATACGGATCTGGGCGTGGAATTGTGGGAACTACTGCCGGACGGGAGCGCGGCGTTTTTGAGCAATGCGACGATGCGCGCGCGCTACCGGGATTCGTTGCGCGCGGAGAAACTGGTGACGCCGGGGAATCCGGAGAAATGTGTGTTCGACAATTTTCAATTTTTCTCGCGGCAAATCGCGAAGGGCAGCAGACTGCGCTTGATTGTGGCCAGCTTGAACACGCCAAGCACGGAGAAGAACTACAATAGCGGCGGAGTGGTGGCGAAAGAAACGGGCAAGGACGCGAAGACCGCGCATATCCAGTTGTTGCACGACGCAGAGCATCCGAGCATGCTGGAGCTTCCGATCGTGAAGTGAGAGAGGCGCTGTGCCAGGAAACAAAGAACAGAAAGCTGGAGACGGAAAGTATCGCGCGGGATTCGTGGCGATTATTGGGCGTCCGAACGCGGGGAAATCGACGCTGCTGAACCGTTACGTGGGGCAAAAGGTGGCGATTGTCACCTCGAAGCCGCAGACGACGCGGAACCGCATCCAGGGGATCGTGACTAGGCCGGAAGGGCAGATCGTATTCATTGATACGCCGGGGCTGCATGAAGCGCACACGGTGCTGAACCGGCAGATGATGCGGGAAGTGGCCGCGGCGCTGGAAGGAATTGATGTGCTGTTGATGATGGTGGATGCCAGCGCTACGCAGCCGCATGCGGACCAGTTGCTGTTGGACAAGGCGCAAGCGGTTCGAAGGGAAAGCGATTCTGGCGCTGAATAAAACGGATCGCGTGCCCAAGCCGAAACTGTTGCCCCTTCTGGAGGCGTTTTCGAAAGCCTTTCCGTTCGCGGCGCTGGTGCCCATTTCCGCGCTGAAAGGAAACGGATGCGAAGAATTGCTGGCGGAGATCTTGAAGCAGCTGCCGGAGGGCGTGCCATTTTTTCCCGAGGATCAAGTGACGGACCAGCCGGAACGATTCCTGGCGAGCGAGATTGTGAGGGAGAAGGCCATCCAGTTGACGTATCACGAAGTGCCGCACGCATTGCGAGTGATGATCGATAAGTTTGAGGAGACGCCGAAGATTCTGCGGATTGAAGCGACATTGAACGTGGAGAGGGATTCGCAGAAGAAGATCCTGATCGGCAAAAAGGGAGAAATGCTGAAGAAGGTGGGGACGGAAGCGCGCAAAGAACTGGAGACCCTGCTGGGGACGAAGATTTATCTGGGATTGTTTGTGAAGGTGGCACCGGGTTGGCGGGATAATCCCCAACAGGTGAGGGAATTGGATTGGCACGCACAGTTGCAGGATCTGGCGGAGGATCAGCAGGGGGACGATGAAGAGGGAGCGGAGTAGGTGGGAGGCAGAGAGGAGAGATCCCTCGCTTCGCTCGGGATGACAACCGTCAGGAAGTAGAGGCAAAAGCTGGGAGAGACTCCTCACTCCGCGGACTCGTTCGGAATGACATGGCTGGTTTTTGATCCGGGACGGTGCGGGAGGCTAAGGCCGCAAAAGCGGCAGCAAGCTGCCGCACTCCCAAACAACTACTCGGGTGCGGCGATGCCCAGGGATTTCATTTTGCGATAGAGGTGGGAACGCTCTAGGCCTAACGCGGTGGCGGTTTGCGTCATGTTCCAGCGATGCTCCTGAAGTTTGCGCAGGATAAATTCGCGTTCGTAGGCGCTGCGGGCTTCGTGGAGCGTGGAGTACGGGTGCTGCGGGCTTTCGGAGACGCCGCGAAAAAGCTCCGGCGGCAGGTGATGCGGCTCGATGCGGGCTTGCGGGCAGACGATCACCAGGCGTTCCACGAGATTGCGTAATTCACGGACGTTGCCGGGCCAGGGATAACGCATCAGAATTTCCATTGCGGCATCGGCAAACTCTCGGGTCTTCTTGCCATACTCAGCACTGAATTCATTCAGGAAAAACCGCGCGATCACGGGGATGTCTTCCTTGCGGTCGCGCAAGGGCGGGACGAAGAAGGGGATGACGTTGAGCCGGTAGAAAAGATCCTGGCGGAAGGCGCCGCGGGAAATTTCCTGCTCGAGATTCTTGTTGGTGGCGGCAATGACGCGAACATCGACGCGCAGGGTCTGATTGGAGCCGACGCGCTCGAAGCGCTGTTCCTCCAGAACGCGCAAAACTTTGGATTGCGTGCGCAGGCTCATGTCGCCGACTTCGTCGAGGAACAGCGTGCCGCCATCGGCCTTTTGGAATTTGCCGATTTTGTCGTCCGAGGCACCGGTGAAGCTGCCTTTGATGTGACCGAAGAGTTCCGACTCAATCAATTCTTCGGGGATGGCGGCGCAATTCACTTCGACGAAGGCCGCCTTGTTGCGGAGGCTGGCGGCGTGCAGCGCACGAGCCACGAGTTCCTTGCCGGTGCCGCTCTCGCCATAGATCAGGACGCGGCCGTTGGTCGGAGCAGTTACGGCGATTTGCTGGCGCAGCGCTTTCATGGGCACGCTTTCGCCGATGACCTGATAGCGCTGGTCCAGTTCGCTGCGCAGCAAAATGTTTTCATCTTCTAGGCGATGCTGCTGGACGGCATTGCGAACCAGCACAATGATTTTTTCGAGAGACAAGGGCTTCTCGATGAAGTCGAAAGCGCCCAGTTTCGTGGCACGCACAGCGGTTTCGATGGTGCCATGCCCGGAAATCATGATCACTTCAGGAGGGCGGGAAACGGACTGGATGCGGCCGAGCGTTTCCAGACCGTCCATGCCCGGCAGCCAGATATCGAGAAGGACGACTTCAAAATCGCCGCCGTTGATGCGTTCGAGGGCCTCCTCGGCAGAGCCGACGGCATCGACGGAATACTGTTCATCGCGAAGAATGGAAGAGAGGGACTCGCGAATGCCTTCTTCATCGTCGACAATCAGGATTTTCGGTTTCACACTCATCGATCTGAGTCCAGCCCAGCGCGCTCCGAAGCGGCGGCGGCGGAAATCTCCGCGACGGGCAATTCAATCAGAAAACGGGAGCCGACCGGCTGGTTGTCTTCCACGCGAAGAGAACCGCCATGTTCGGAAATGATGCGGGCGGCAATCGCGAGACCGAGACCGGTGCCCCGTTCCTTGGTGGAAAAATGCGGCAGGAACAATTTGTCTTTGTCCTGCGGGGAAATACCGTGTCCGGTATCAGCGACAGCGATTTCTATAGTATCGGATTCCGGACGGAAATGGGTGGCTACGGTGATTTCGCGGAAGTTGGAATCCTCGAGGGCTTCCGCGGCGTTGTCAATGAGGTTGACGATGACACTCCGGAGAAGTGGGGCGTCCGCGCGCACGGGAGGCAAAGAGTCCTCGAGCGAGGTCTTCAAGGTGATGCCGTCCAGGCGACCCGAAAACACTCCAAGAGCTTCGTAGACGGTGGTGTTGGCGTCGGTGGGAAGAAGCTTGGCGGTGGGAAAACGCACGAACTGAGAGAATTCGTTGACGAGAGCGGAGAGCGTGGCCACCTCGCGCTCGATCAGGCTGGCGCTTTCGCGAGCGATCTGCATGAGATCGTCGTCTTTTTTGGGGTTCGCGCCTTCTCCAGCACGTTTTTCGATTTGCCGTGCCAGGCGCTGCGCGGAAAGCTGGATGGGCGTGAGGGGATTCTTGATTTCATGCGCGATGCGGCGCGCAACTTCCTGCCACGCGGCGGATTTCTGGGCACGCAAAACTTCGGTGAGGTCGTCGAACACGAGCACGTAGCCGGTGTTAGCGCGGCGCGGGCCCAGCGAACTGACGGTGACGGCGAGATGAGACATGCGGCCGCTGACAACGGCCTCCATTTCGCGGGAGACGAGGCCCATGCGCAGCGCGCGTTTCATCAATTGCTGCAAAGTGCGGAGCGCGTCGGAGTCCAAGAGGGATTCCAGTGACTCCACGCCGCGGCCTTCCCTGCCGAACATGCGGAGTAATGCGGAGTTGGTGCGGAGAATGGCGCCGCTGGCATCGAGGTAGATCACGCCGGCCGGAATATTTTCGAGGACGGTTTCCATGAGCTGGCGGCGGCGCTCGAGTTCCTGAACGGCTTGCTGCAAGTTGCGTGTGAATTCGTCGATCTGCGAGCGGCTGTCGTGGAGCTGGGAAGTCATGTTGTTGAACGAGCGCACGAGCATGCCGAGTTCGTCCTGCGGCTGGTCAGGGACCTGATAAGCGAAATTGCCAGCGGAAACTTCCCGGGTTCCTTCCGCGAGCGCTTGGATGGGAACGGTGACTTGCTTGGCGAGGAAAAGGGCGACCCACGTTGCGGCGGAGAGCACGAGGATGGTGAAGAAGAAAAGAATCAGGAGCATCTGGCGCTTCAAGGCGCGGAGATTTTGCTTCATGGCGCCATATTCGTGGGTATTAGCCTGAATGGTGGCCCAGCGTTTCAGGAAGTCCGGACTGGTGCGATAGGCAGCAACGAGAGTGCCGGGCGGTTGCCCTGCGAGATCCACAGGAACGCGCGAAGCGAAATAAGTTCTGCCGCCCGCCTCCCAGATTTCGATGCCGCTAGGCAGAGTCTGATTGAGAGCGCCTTGGACGCCAGAAACGGTGCAGGATTCGAGCGAGCGATTTTCGGGCTGATTATCGCAAGCAACGCCGCCCTTGAGGAATTTGCCCTGTGCATCGAAGAGCCAAACCGCGTCGAGGCCGGTGGCCGACGGAATGCTCAAGAAAAGATTCGCGGAGTTTCCTGGGCGTGGAGCGCGGCCTGGAATCCCTGGGTATGAAGTCGGGGAAGCGTGCCAAGGCCGAAATCGTTGAGGAGTCTTTGCGTTTCATCGGAGGCAATTTCAAGGGGCCGAGGGAACCAGCGCCCCAGAGTGCGGTTCAACAAAGAATAGCTGACAAAGAACATAAAGATGACGGGCAAGAGGGAGATGGCCATCGCGCCAAGGACCATTTTTGTTTTGAAGCGCGCGCCGGGATGCTGCTTGCTCCGTTCCATCAAAAGGCGAATGACGGAGCGGGTGAGAATGAGGCCAAAGACCAAAAGAGCCGCAGTGATGAGGGTGGAGACAGCATAGAGGGCGATAATTTCGCGCCAGGAACGAGGCTCGACCGGCACGTCCAGCGAACCCAGAGTGAAGACGGCGGCCAGAAGAAGGGTGAGCAAGACGCCGCCGAGAACCAGGCGCAGCCGCAATCTAGGATTCGAGGGACTCATCGGGCGCCCTCGGGAGTTTCCGGTAGGTGCGGGCGAAGGGCGCAAGTGGAACAGAGGGGCGCCTTCGCGCGGCAGAAGTGCTTTCCGGCATGGACGATCAGAGCGTGATATTCGTTGAACAGTTGGCGATTAGCAGGTAGGCTTTTCTCGAACAACTTCCGGATGTCCTCGTACGACTCTTTTCCACGAGCTAGCCCATGCCGCTGGAGGATTCGGCGCGTATAGGCATCCACGACAAAAACAGGAAGCTTGCCGGCGTAGAGAAGGATGGAGTCGGCAGTTTCCGGACCAATGCCATGAATGGCAAGGAGTTGTTCGCGAAGTGTGGCGGTTGGAGTTTGAAACATGTTGGTGAGCGAGCCGTGATATTGCGATCGCAAAAACCGTACAAACTCTTTCAGTTTGCGGGCCTTCTGCCGGAAGTAGCCGGACGAACGGATCAGCCGAGCGAGCTCGCGCTGCGAGACGCGTTCCACGGCGTTGACGGTGAGGAGTTTTTCTTTTCGCAAGGCGGTGATGGCGCGCTCGACGTTCGTCCAGGACGTGTTCTGGGTCAAGATGGCGCCGACAATGACTTCAAATCGTGTTCTGCCAGGCCACCAGTGTTGGGGGCCGTGAGCCGCAAAGAGCGCATCGTAATAGGTATGGAGAACGGGTTGTGCCGGGAGTGGAGCAGACTGCGGCTTTCGGCGAATGGGCCGAAAGGTGTCCGCCCGAGGCTCATCGGGAACTGGCAGAAGAGAAGGAATAGACATCTCTTTCGGAAGATAGCGACGGAGAGATGGCAAGTCAAGGTTGAGAGCCTGTCCGAAGAAGCATTGGCCTGTCCCGGTGTACAGGTATTAGCGAATTCACAACGATGGGTCAAAATCGAACGACGCCGTATCCGTCCCTTTGCTATGTTTGGCGGTAGGTGCACAGCAGTTAGGGAGTGCAGCGGATGTCCGTCCGTTTAGGTGAGATTTTACTAAAAGAAAGCCTGATCACTCAGGATCAGCTGGATAAAGCGCTGGAGTTTCAGCGTTCCAACGGCGGTAAGTTGGGCAGCTGCCTGACGAAGATGGGCTATATCACCGATGATGACATCACGGGTGTGCTTTCGCGGCAGTATGGCGTTCCCTCCATTAACCTGAAGTACTACGAGATTGATCCCAACGTAATCAAGTTGATCCCGCAGGACACCGCATTGCGTTACCAGGTGATTCCGCTATCGCGCGTGGGGTCGGTGCTGACGATTGCGATGACGGATCCCACCAACGTATTCGCGATGGACGACATCAAGTTCATGACCGGGTTCAATGTGGAACCGGTGGTAGCGTCGGAATCGGCGATCGCGGAGGCCATCGCGCGCTTCTACGGAGGCGCTGGGTCGAGTCACGAAGAACTAAGCAACTTGATGAAGGACCTGGTGGAGGACGACCAGGAATTGGAGTTAGCCGCGGATGAACAGGAACTGGACGCGGCAACGCTGGAAAAGGCGGCTGAAGAGGCGCCCATCATCAAGTTGGTGAACCTGATTTTGACGGACTCCGTGAAGCGCGGGGCCAGCGATATTCACGTGGAGCCGTATGAGAACGAAATGCGTGTGCGGTTCCGCATCGACGGCGTGCTGCAGACGGTGATGAATCCCCCGATGAAGCTGCGAGACGCGATCACCAGCCGTATGAAGATCATGGCCAAGCTGGACATTGCGGAAAAGCGGTTGCCGCAAGACGGCCGTATCATGATCAAGTACAAGGCCGAAGGAAAGAAAAAGGAATTGGATTTTCGCGTTTCGACCGTGCCGACACTGTACGGTGAAAAGATCGTGCTGCGGTTGCTGGACAAGGAAAACCTGCGCTTGGATATGACCAAGCTGGGTTTCGAACCAGAGTCACTGAAGAAATTCGAGCGCAACATTCTAAGGCCTTACGGCATGGTGCTGGTGACGGGGCCGACGGGATCGGGCAAGACCAACACGCTGTATTCCTCGGTGGCGCGGCTGAACCAGGTCGATACCAACATCATGACGGCCGAAGACCCGGTGGAATTCCAATTGGCCGGAATCAACCAGGTGCAGATGAAGGAGCAGATCGGACTGAACTTTGCTGCCGCGCTACGCGCCTTCTTGCGGCAAGACCCGAACATCATCCTGGTTGGAGAGATTCGAGACTTCGAAACGGCGGAAATCGCGGTAAAGGCGGCATTAACGGGGCACTTGGTGCTGTCAACGTTGCACACGAATGACGCGCCATCGACGATTAGCCGGTTGATGAACATGGGCATCGAGCCATTCCTGGTGGCCACGTCAGTGAACCTGATCTGCGCGCAACGGTTGGTGCGGCGGATTTGCGTGAACTGCAAGGAAGAGCTGGAGGTTCCGCAGCAGGCGCTAATCGATGCGGGGTACACGCCGGAAGAAGCCAAGACAACGAAGATTTATCACGGCAAGGGCTGCTCCACGTGCAACAAGGGCGGATACAAAGGGCGCACGGGTTTGTACGAAGTGATGGAGATTAACGACGAGTTACGCGAACTGATTCTGGTAGGTGCGTCGGCGTTGGAGTTGAAGAAGAAGGCGATGGAACAGGGCATGCTCACCCTGCGCCGCAGCGGCCTGGTGAAAGCGGCGTTGGGCCATACGACGATGGAAGAGGTTTTGCGCGAGACAGTATTGTAGGCCGGAGAGGAAGCGACTATGGCTGGCATAACATTAAGCGAACTGCTGAAGAAGATGATCGAGATGGGAGGCAGCGACCTTCACATCACCACGAACAGTTCGCCACGCGTTCGCGTACACGGGCGCCTGCGTCCCCTGGACATGCCGCCGCTGACCGCGGCAGACACGAAGTCGTTGGCGTATAGCGTGTTGACAGACGCGCAGAAACACCGGTTCGAAGAAAACCTGGAGCTGGACTTTTCCTTTGGCTTGAAAAACCTGGCGCGCTTCCGCGGAAACGTATTCAACCAACGAGGAGCAGTGGGAGCGGTGTTTCGTACCATTCCGTGGGAAATCAAGGGATTTGACGCCCTGGGTTTGCCTTCGGTGGTGAGAGGTTTGTGCGATAAGCCGCGCGGTCTGGTGCTGGTGACGGGACCAACTGGATCCGGGAAATCGACCACGCTGGCGGCGATGCTGGACAAGATTAACGCGGAACGCGAAGAGCACATGATCACGATCGAGGACCCGATCGAGTTTCTGCACAACCACAAGAAATGCCTGGTGAACCAGCGGGAAGTACACGCGGATACGCATTCGTTTGCGAATTCGCTGCGCGCCGCGCTTCGTGAAGACCCCGACGTAGTGCTGATCGGAGAAATGCGCGACCTGGAAACGATTGAGTCCGCGCTGCGTATCGCGGAAACCGGCCACTTGACGTTCGCGACGCTGCACACCAACTCCGCGTCGTCCACTATCAACCGAATTATCGACGTCTTTCCGGCGCACCAACAGCCGCAAATCCGCGCGCAACTCTCCATGGTGCTGGAAGGAATTCTTTGTCAGGCGCTTCTGCCACGTTCGGACGGACGCGGACGAGTGATGGTGATGGAAGTGCTCGTGCCGACGCCGGCAATCCGCAACCTGGTCCGCGAAGATAAAATCCACCAGATTTATTCGGCGATGCAGACGGGCACGGGAACGACGGGCATGCAGACGTTCAACCAAGGTCTGGCGAATGCGTACTTTGCCAAGCTTGTGACGCTGGATATGGCGCTATCGCGTTCGTCGAATGCGGATGAACTGCAGGACATGATCAATCGGGGAGTGGCGACCACGCCGTCGATGGGGAAGACCCCGGGGAATAAGGCACCGGTAGGAGCAAAACGCTAGGGTTTCGAAAGACGAAAGCAATGAGGGATTGAAGAGCACGGGATATCGATCGCTGTGGAGGAGAAGCAATGAAGACCTTTACGTATAAAGGAACGAATCGCGCGGGGACGGCGGTCGCCGGGGAAATGGCGGCGAACAACAAGACCGAACTGCAGAGCATGCTGCGGCGCCAGCAGATCACACCCACAAAAATGTCGGAGAAGGGCAAGGAATTCAATCTGCCTACCTTCGGTGGTGGGGTGACGCCCAAGGAACTCGCGGTGTTCACGCGGCAGTTCTCGGTGATGATCGATGCTGGGTTGCCGCTGGTGCAGTGCCTGGAGATTCTGGCCAGCCAGCAAGAGAATAAGGTGTTTCAGAAAGTGCTGACGGGGACGCGAGGAGCGGTGGAAGGCGGAAGCACGCTATCCACAGCGATGAAGGCGTATCCGAAAGTGTTCGACCCGTTGTACTCGAACATGGTGGAGGCAGGAGAGACGGGCGGTATTTTGGACACGATTTTGCAAAGACTGTCGACGTACATTGAAAAGAACGTGAAGCTGAAGAGGGCGGTGAAGTCCGCGTTGGTGTACCCGATCGGTGTTCTGAGCATCGCGGCAGCGGTCATCATCCTCTTGCTATGGAAAGTGGTGCCGATTTTCAGCACGTTGTTTGCTGGACTAGGTGTTGATTTGCCGCTACCAACGAAGATCGTGATTGGGTTAAGCAACTTTGTCGGAAGCATTTTCGGCCTTCTGATTGCCGCCGCTTTCGTCGGAGTTATCGTGGCGTTGAAAGCGTGGTACGGCACGACGCAGGGCCGCATGGTAATGGACACCATGGTTCTGAAGCTGCCCGTCGTTGGGATTTTGATGAGGAAGATTGCGGTCGCGCGGTTTACGCGAACGCTGGGAACATTGATTTCTTCCGGCGTACCGATTCTGGAAGGCCTGGACATTACCGCGAAAACGTCGGGAAATGCGGTGGTGGAGAAAGCCTTGTTCCAGGTTCGCAAGTCACTGGAAGAAGGCAAATCGCTAACCGAACCACTCAAGGAATCAGAAGTATTTCCTGGAATGGTGACGCAGATGATCAGCGTGGGTGAACAGACGGGCGCCATGGATGCGATGTTGTCCAAGATCGCCGACTTCTATGAAGAAGAAGTGGATGCTGCGGTCAAGGACCTCCTGACCGCACTCGAGCCCATTATGATCGTCTTCCTAGGCGTCGTCGTCGGCGGCGTGGTCATCTCCATGTATTTGCCGTTGTTCTCCTTGATCGGCAAACTGAGCGGCCACTAAGAAGCTAGCATTCTGGAAATGGAGGGCAGGTGAACATCGCCGGTCCTCCATTTTTCTGTTTAAGATGGGGGTAGGGAAGGGTAGTTCTGCGACTGGCTTTGGCCCATGGAGCATACGTTCAATCGCCGTGAATGGTTAGAGTGGCTCACACGAGTCCGGCTGCTGATGATCGGGCTGATCCTCGCGGTCGGCGTGGCTTGGCCGTATGTCCCCTCCGGCGCTTCTCCGCGCTTTTTCCTTCCGATCGTGATTTTGTGGATCACCATCAGCATTCTGCATCTGATTCTGGTCAGGCTCCTGCCGGAGAACGAGTGGTTGGGGGCGTTGCAGGTGTCGTGCGACGTCGTCATGATCACGGGCATCGTTTATGCCACGGGTCTGCAGGACAGTTATTTCACATCGCTGTATTTGCTGGTGATCATCGTGGCCAGCATTCTGTTTTCGCGCCGGGTGGCATTTATTACCGCGGGGTTCTGCCTGGGGGCGCTGGTGTTGATGACGGTGCTGGTGAACAATGGCGCGCTGCCGCAGAGTTCGTTGGTGGCACCGACGACGGAAGCCGTACAGAAGTGGTTCCTGAGCAACACCATCGGATTCCTGGTACTGGCGTATTTGGCGAGCCTGCTGGCGCAATCGTTGCGGCGCAAGAGCACGGAGCTGGAAGAAAAAAGGGAAGAGCTGCTGGAGTTGCAGGATTTCACGTCGGATATCATCCATTCCATGCGCGGAGGCCTGGTGACGACCGACCTCGAAGGGCGTGTGGTGTTGTTGAACCGCACGGGCGAAGAAATTTTGGGACGGTCGTTCGCGGAGATACGAGGACGCGACCTGAGAGAAGTGAGCCCGGATTTCTGGTTGTCGGACATGTCGTCGATTCCCGACAAACTCTCGCTGCGGCGGGAGATTGAGATACAGACCGCTGGCGGGCAGCGGCGATTTGTGGGCATTTCCGTTTCGCCACTGCGGACACGGGAGGCGCCAAGAAGTGGATACGTCTTCAATTTTCAGGACCTAACCGAATTGCGCAGGCTGGAACAGGAAGTGGCCACGAAGGAACGTATGGCCGCCGTGGGCCGGCTCTCCGCGGCAATCGCGCATGAAATCAGGCAGCCGTTGACGGCGATGTCTGGAGCGGTGAAAGAGTTGGCGCGGCTGGTGCCGCTGGAAGAGGACGAGAAGCACCTGGTCAACATCGTAAGCCGGGAATCGGAGCGCCTGAACCATATCATCACGGATTTCTTGAATTATTCACGAGAAAAGTCCTACGTGTTTCTAGATGCGGACGTACGCTCGCTGCTGGACGAGACGTTGCTGCTGATCGAGAGGAAACCGGGGGTGGAGAAGCAGTTCCACATTGTGCGGGCGTTCAATGGAGAGGCTGTAAAGGCGCACGTCGATCCCAACAAGATCCGGCAAGTTTTCTGGAATTTGTGCGACAACGCGCTGCGAGCGATGCCTAGTGGGGGGACGCTGACGGTGGGCATAGAGCAGGTTGCGGATTGGCTGCGGATTTCGTTCCGCGATACGGGCATCGGGCTGGATCCGGCGCAGCGCTCCAAGATTTTTGAGCCGCTGCAATCGAATTTCGAAGGTGGGACAGGTTTGGGGCTGGCCATCGTGTACCAGATTGTGCAGGCGCACAATGGCCGAATCACGGTGTTCAGCGAAAAGGAAAAGGGCGCGGAGTTTGTGGTCGAACTGCCTCGCCTCGAATGAGGACCTATGCAAGGCATAAAAGCCGCTGCAAAAGAGGCAGGCCGCGACATGGCACATATTCTCGTTGTCGACGACGAGAAATCCATTTGCGAGCTTCTGGAAATCACCTTTCGCAAGGAAGGTCACCGCGTGGAAGTGGCGCACAACGTTGAAGGAGCCAAGCGCAAACTGGAAAGCTCCCTGTACGACATCATTATTTCCGATGTGCGCATGCCCGGCGCCACCGGCCTGGAACTTCTGAAGTTGACGCGCGAGATCGCTCCCGACTCGTACTTCGTGTTGATCACCGGTGTGCCCACGCTGGAGACGGCTATCGCCGCCGCGAATCAGGGAGCGAACCGGTACGTGATCAAGGACCACGATCTGGTGGATCAATTGCGTGCGGCCGTCCGCGAAGTTTCTGAGAACCTGAAATGGAAGAAAGAAGCCGGATATTTGCGGCGGGAATTGCGCCGGCTGACGGGGCTGGACAACATCGTGGGACAGAGTCCCAAGATGCGAGCGATCTTCGATCTGATTCAGACCGATAGCGCCGCAGAGCAGTCGCGTGCTGATCACCGGGGAGAGCGGGACGGGAAAAGAGTTGGTGGCGCGCGCGATTCACGAGAACAGTCCGCGGTCGACGACTCCGTTCATCACCATCAATTGCGGTGCGTTTCCGGAAACGCTTCTGGAATCCGAACTGTTCGGCTACGTGAAGGGTGCGTTTACGGGCGCGAATGAGAATCGTCGCGGCCTGTTTCAAGCCGCCCATGGCGGAACGCTGTTTCTGGACGAAATCGGCAACATGAACCTGGCCATGCAGGTGAAATTGTATCGCGTGCTGCAGGAAGGGAAGGTGCGGCCGCTGGGTAGCACCGAAGAAATCGACGTGGATGTGCGGGTGATCGCTGCGACGAATCGTGATCTGGAGAAGGCCATTGCGTCCGGAGAGTTCCGCGAGGATCTGTTCTACCGCTTAAGTGTAATTCCATTGCACCTGCCATCGTTGCGGGAGCGCCGCGAGGACATTCCGCTTCTGGCGCGCCATTTTCTGGAGAGCTTTCGAAAGAGCATGGAGAAGCCGATCGAAGCCATTTCTCCGCAAGCGATGAGCCGCCTGGAGACGTACGACTGGCCAGGCAATGTTCGGGAACTGGAAAACACCATTGAGCGCGCAGTGGCGCTGGAAAGTGGATCGGAAATCTCGACGACCGTGCTTCCGGACCGCATCTCCGGCGCGAGCATCGCAGCTGTCGCTCTTCCCGGGGAGTCCGCAGCCTTTGCGTTCCCTGCCGAAGGAATCGACTTCGATGGAGTCATGGCTGAGACCGAAAAGCGATATCTGCGGGCTGCGCTGGATAAGGCCGATGGCGTTCGGACACACGCGGCAGAACTTCTGAAAATCAGTTATCGGTCGTTTCGTCATTTGGCCAAGAAACACAGCTTATGAGCCAGCGCGGCGCAAAGCTCCGGCAGGCAGGTACTCGGAAGACTGGTTCGGCGAGCGTGACGTGACCAATCGACATTTTTTGGCACCTTGGCAGTGACACTTTCTGGCTTTTGGACGCGGAGGGCAAGCTTGTGTCCAAATCTGGGACTGGGTCGTCGATTCAAATGTGGCATAAGACACCTCATTTCTGTGTCTTAGGAGGTACTGCAGCTACTGGTCAAGAATGGCGTGTCTGGTCTTCGTCTTGCATCTACCAGGATGCGCCCGTACGGTAGCGCTGGTTCTCTTTGGAGGATTGGTGTTGGATTTAACAGTCGTTCCCCTGGTCTACTGGCGCGCTTAGGCAAAACAAACATCTAAGGAGATCTCATGAAGAAGCAGAAGGGTTTCTCTCTTATCGAATTGCTGATCGTCGTGGCGATCATTCTGATCATCGCGGCTATCGCTATTCCGAACTTGCTCAAGGCACGCATTTCGGCGAACGAGTCTTCCGCGGTTGGCTCAGTCCGCACCTTGACCACGGCGAACGTGCAGTACGCGGCACAGTGTCCCACGAACGGTTTTCCTGCCGCGTTGGTGAACATTGGTCCTGGCGCAGGTGACTGCGCGGCTGCGGGTATCATTGACGCAGTGCTCGTGACGGGTGTGAAGAGCGGCTACACCATTACGGATGTGGGCGGCTCCCCTGTCAACGGCGTTAACACTACGTACCTGATCACCGCGACGCCGCTTACTGTTGGCACCACCGGTCAGCGTATGTTCTGCTCGATTCAAGATGGCGTGATCCACTACAACGGCACAGGCGCAGGTTGCAGCCCGTTGGCCGTCGGTGGCGACCCGTCACTGCAGTAAACAGAAGTAGTTATTCTTGAAGAAAGAAGGGGAAAGCCTACGGGCTTTCCCCTCTTTTTTGTGGCCACGAGAAGTCCTGGCGAGAGTCCAGGCTGCTTTCGGAGAGTAGCATAAGGAAGACAGGCCGATTAGGGCGGAGTCTAAAGCGGCCAAGTGAGGAAAATCTGCGGGGCGAGCTCACCGAGGCAGGGCTGACGGTTTAGGGCAATTCAGCATGACACTTTATGTCATTTCGGAGTGAAAGACCTTCGAATATCGCGGCCTAAGGCCAAGAGACTGCTGTCATAGATCCAGCTAAGTAACGCATTATGTGTGGATTATAGCTTTCTAAGCCTTACGTAGCGGCCTTGCTAGCTCTGGCCACTGGCTTGCACTTCTCCTAGGCGTGCTCTGGCACACTAACGGTCAAATCTCTCAAGGAGATCTCATGAAGAAGCAGAAGGGTTTCTCTCTTATCGAATTGCTGATCGTCGTGGCGATCATTCTGATCATCGCGGCTATCGCTATTCCGAACTTGCTCAAGGCGCGCATTTCGGCCAATGAGTCTTCCGCGGTTGGCTCGGTCCGCACCTTGACTACGGCTAACGTGCAGTACGCGGCGCAATGTCCCACGAACGGCTTTCCTGCCGCGTTGGTGAACATTGGTCCTGGCGCAGGCACCTGCGCTGCTGCCGGTATCATTGACGCAGTGCTCGTGACGGGTGTGAAGAGCGGCTACACGATGACGGATGTGGGCGGCTCCCCTGTCAACGGCATTAACACTACGTACCTGATCACCGCGACGCCGCTTACTGTTGGCACCACCGGTCAGCGTATGTTCTGCTCGATTCAAGATGGCGTGATCCACTACAACGGCACAGGCGCAGGTTGCAGCCCGTTGGCCGTCGGTGGCGACCCGTCATTGCAGTAAACTAGAAGTATTCTTGACGAAAGAGGGGAAAGCCCACGGGCTTTCCCCTCTTTCTTTTTTGTGAGAATGCGAGTTGTCTTCGAGGCACTCCGCGAATTTCGTCCGCGAACCCTTCAGCGAGTAACAAACTTTGACCTATTTAAGAGCACGATCTGACACTTTTCGACGGCGCCAGTTCTCAGGTGTCTTTTATCATTAGAAAATGCGCGTTACTGATCGGTCTAAATCGCGTGTATTGTATTGTTTAGGAAACGGGAAACAATCCGAATGAAAACAGGGAATGGCCCTCGGGGTGCTCTCTACCAGATAGGGAGCGCAATCGTTGAGTTGCGGGCCAATAATTCCATGAGACAAAAGACGCCAAATGGGTTTTCGCTAATCGAGTTGCTAATTGTTGTGGCCATAATTTTGGTCATCGCCGCAATCGCAATACCCAATCTGTTGCGGGCGCGCATTTCCGCAAATGAAGCGTCCTGCATCTCGTCTATCCACGCTGTAAATACCGGGGAAATCACTTATACAACCCTGTTCCCACAGGTTGGTTATTCTGCGAACCTGGCACAACTTGGCCCAGGCGGCGGCTGCATTAGCCCTGCGAATGCTTGCATCATCGACGGAATGCTGTCGAGTGGTACCAAGAGCGGATACCTCTTTACCTACGTTCAGGCCGCCGGCGGACCGCCTGCTCCGGGTTACACGCTAAATGCAGATCCCATCTCGCGTGGCATTACCGGCCAGCGCAGTTTTTATTCCGATCAGGGAAATCTCACGTACTACAATCAGGCCGCAGTTGCCGGGCCAACCGATCCGCCGCTGCAGTAACAAACGAACCGCAAGCGTGTGTTAACGTAGTTCCATGCGTTCTATGGGACGACTACTTCTGTGCGGAATCGTACTTCTGCAAGTAACCCCGGCGGTCACTCCGCAAACACCCACCCAACGGTTTGAAGCGCGCTATCGTTCCGCGCGGACGCTGCGAGTTGAGTTCCTGGAAAGGTATTCAGAAAATGGCAAGCTGGTTCGCGCGGAAGCCGGCACCGCATATTTTCGCAAGCCCGGCAAGATGCGCTGGGAATACGAGAAGCCGGAGAAGAATCTGTTCCTAGTGGATGGGAAGACGGCTTGGTTGTACACGCCCGCAGATCACACGGCCACTAAAGTTCCCGCGCGGCAGAGCGAAGATTGGCGAACCCCGTTTGTGCTGCTCGCGGGTGAGATGAAATTGTCCAGAGTCTGTTCAAAAGTCGAAAACACATCGATGCTGATTCCAGAAAAAGCGGGAGACGCCACCCTGGAATGCAAACTGAAAGGGGCTGACACCACGCGTACCGGGAATCCGGAAGATGCGCCGCCGCGAGTGTTCTTCGAAATCGCGGGTGAAGGCGAGCTTGTTCGGCTGGTGGTGCGGCCGGCTGGTGGAATTGAGACCGAATTCCAGTTCAAGAATTGGGAAATCAATCCGTCGGTGCCCGATTCGTTGTTCCGATTTTCGCCCCCGCTCGGTGTGGTGATTGTGGATGGCCTGCTACCCAGTTCCTCAGGCGTCCGTCAGTAAGGGAGAAGGTTCAAGGTGCCGGAAACCTGCTGGTAATTCAGAGGTTACGTAGGGGAACGCGCTTGTTCGCAGAGGGTTGCCGGGTTGAGGTAAACTAACAGTCTATGGGCGAATTTGTATGCCGCGTCGCCGACGCTAACGGGAGGGTGTTCTCGCACGTAGAGGCGGCGGGGACGCTGGATGAAGCACGCCAGAAGCTTGCCGACCGCGGGCTGTTTGTTTATTCGGTGAAATCGCGGAGCAGCCTGATCAGCGGGTTTTTCGGCTTCCGCAAAGAGCGAAAGATCGGTGGCAACGATTTCCTCATTTTGAACCAGCAGTTGAACACGCTGATTAAAGCGGGATTGCCAATCCTGCGTTCGCTGGACTTGCTGGCAACGCGCGCCACAGCACCGAAGCTCCGCCCCATTTTGACGCAGATTCGCGATCGCGTACGAGAAGGGAAGTCGCTTTCGGAAGCAGTAGATGAGGCGGGCGTTTTTTCGAAGGTGTATTCCACAGCAATCCTGGCGGGAGAGAAAAGCGGTAACCTGCCAGGTGTACTGGATTATTACATCTCGTATCAGCGGGTGAGCACAGGCGTCAAAAAGAAGATTCTAGCGTCGCTGGTGTACCCGACATTGCTGATCACGGTGGCCGCCATCATCGTGACGTATCTGGTGACCGCGGTGGTGCCAAAGTTCGCGCAATTGTATCGCGACCTGGGAGTGGAATTGCCGGGACCGACCAAGGTGTTGGTGCGAATCACGGTGGATTACCGGTATTACATCCTGGGAGCGATTGTGGTGCTGTTCTTGACGGCCGTGGGCATTTTCTTCTGGTCGAGAAGTGATGAAGGGGGCATCGTGTTCGATCGCCTGAAGTTCCGAATGCCGGTGATTGGGCCAACCCTGCTGAAGTTCCAGGTATCACAGTTTTGTAGGACGCTGGCGACGTTGCTTACCGGAGGCACACCGCTGGTGGCTGCTTTACAGACGGCGTCTGATTCGATCGGTAGCCGGCTAGTGCGCGGTTCGGTTACGCAGGCCGCGCAAATGGTGAGGGAAGGCGAGTCGCTGCACGGGGCGCTTTCCGGGACCAGGGTGATGCCGGACATGGCCTTGGATATGATCGAAGTAGGCGAATCGAGCGGAGCGCTATCGCCAATGTTGAACAGTGTTGCGGAATTTTATGAAGAAGAGGTAAGCCTGCGGCTGGGAGCCCTGGTGGCTTTGATTGAGCCACTCATCTTGGTGTTCATGGCAATCCTGGTTGCGGCAATTTTGATTTCACTCTATCTACCCATTTTCTCGTTTTCGATTTCGGGAACAGGAAGATAAGTTAGGCTTAAGACTTTATGGCTACGCCCGATTCCAATTTGCCGGATCCAAATCTCCCGCTGGGAGGATTGACGGACGTCAAGCAAGAGCGGGAACAGGCGAGGAAACTCGCCGAGCGGTATCGCTGCGGGTTCATCGATCTGTTGGAGCAGCGAATCGATCCCGAACTCTTCCGGACGATTCCCGCGGACCTGATGTTCCGCTACAACTTCGTGCCGCTGGTGGTGCATAACAACACCCTGGTGATCGCGGTTGCGGATCCGAGCCAGGTGCTGCTGAGCGATGAATTGCCGTTGCTGCTCGGGAAAAAGCTGGCGATCAAGGTGGCGACGCCCCGGCAGATCAGCGACCTGCTGAAGCGCACGGAGCAGTCGCAGCGCGTCCTGGAGCAGGCGACCGAAGCGTTTACGCTGCAGGTTTCGAAGGACGAAGAAGAGGGCGAGGAGACGATCTCCGGCGATCGCCTGACACGCGATACGACGGTTAGTCCGGTTGTTCGTCTGGTCGAGACAATTATTTTCACGGCGCTGGAGCGGCGAGCCAGTGACATCCACATCGAAGCGCGAGACAGCGAAGTGGCCGTGAAGTACCGCATTGACGGCGTGTTGCAACATGCCATGCAGCCCATCGCGAAAGAGTGGCACTCCACGGTGATTTCGCGCATCAAGGTGCTTAGCGATCTGGACATCGCCGAGCGCCGCGTGCCCCAGGATGGGCGCTTCCGTGTGAAGTACAAGGGCCGCTACATCGACCTGCGCGTATCGATCATGCCCGCCAGCCACGGAGAGGACGCGGTGCTGCGCGTGCTCGACAAGGAAACGCTCTCGGAAAAGTTTCAAAGCCTCAGCCTGGATGTCGTGGGTTTCTTCCCGGAAGAAACGCGGCGATTCCGCAGATATATTCGCGAGCCGTACGGCATGGTGTTGGTCACCGGGCCGACGGGGTCCGGAAAGACCACCACGTTGTATGCCGCGATCAACGAAATCAAGTCCGATGAGGACAAGATCGTCACCATCGAAGATCCGGTCGAGTACCAACTCAAGGGCATCACGCAAATTCCCGTGAACGAAAAAAAGGGACTGACCTTTGCGCGAGGGTTGCGTTCCATCCTGCGGCACGACCCCGACAAGATCATGGTGGGCGAAATCCGCGACCACGAGACAGCGCAAATCGCGATTCAGTCGGCGCTCACGGGCCACCTGGTATTCACTACCGTGCACGCCAACAACGTTACGGACGTAATCGGGCGGTTCATCAACATGGGAGTGGAACCGTACAATTTCGTGTCCGCGTTGAACTGCATTCTGGCGCAGCGCCTGGTGCGCGTGATCTGCGACAACTGCAAGAGGCCAAAAAAGTACAGCGACCAGGAACTTGTCGAATCTGGGCTGGACCCGGCGCAATGGAAGGACTTTGTATTCGCGGAGGGCGGCGGATGCCTGGAATGTTCAGGAACCGGATTCCACGGGCGCACGGCGATCTGCGAGCTTCTGGATCTGACGGACCACATCCGGGAAATGATTGTCGACCGGCGTCCGACGTCGGAGATCAAGCGAGCGGCGATTGGTGAGGGTATGATTACGCTGCGGCAGAGCGGACTGAGCAAGATTCGCGCGGGGATAACCACGCTGAAGGAAATCAACAAGGTGACGTTCGTTGACTAGTGCCAGCACATATAACGAAGGCATCTACAAGAGCGACCTGGTGCGCCGGGTGAGTCGCTGGATGGAAGCGACTCCGCACCCGCAGGTAGCGATCGAAATTTCTCCGGAGCGCGTGGCAGGAGCGCGATTTGCGCGCACCGGATCGCTGCACGGTTTTGCGATCGAGAATCTTCCCGCGGGAGCGCTGGTGCCCTCGGCGGTGGAGACCAACATGGCGAACGCGGCGGCCGTGAAATCGGCGGTGAGTACCGTTTGCACCAGGTTGGGAGCGAAGGACGAGGACGTTGCGCTGCTGCTTCCGGACCCGGTGATTCGCGTGTTTGTGCAGCATTTTGACGATTTTCCGCGCACCTCGGAAGAAGCAATCCCGATGCTGCGGTGGAAGCTGAAGAAGAGCGTGCCGTTTGAGGTGGACGAAACGCTGCTTTCGTATATGCGTCAAGCGCCGAGGGTGGATGGAGTAGATGTCGTGACGGCGATTGCGCGACTGCGGATTATTCGGGAGTACGAAGGGCTCGTGGAACAGGCGGCGTTGCGCCCGGGAGTGGTGCTGAGCATCACGCTGGCCGCGATCTCTATCCTGGAAGATCAACGCCCCACGCTGCTCGCAAGAGTGTCTGGAACGGCGCTGACTACGGCGATTGTTCGCCAGGGCGTGCTGGCGGGTTACCGTTGCACGGAGCTGCCGACACATGCAGGATCGGTGACGCCGCAGATGCTGCTGGAGGAGATTTTTCCGCTGGCGGCCTATTACCAGGACACGTGGCAGGAAGGGATTCAGGCGGTGCGCGTTGCAGGACTCGGAAAACGATTGCAGGAGTTTGTAGGACCGTTGGAGGAAGAGTTTAAGTGCGATGCGCGCTCGCTGCTGAATGCCGCGGTTTCCGACGGACGCTTGAATGATGCGGGCCGCTCACTTGCAGACAGGGAATTGGAAGGGCTAGTCGGCTGGATGTTGCACCGCAGTTGAAGGAGAATTGGGCTAGACGATCATGTATGTACGGTTAAATCTCGCGACCAAGCCACTGGTGACGCACCGGCGATTTCTGGCTGGGGCGGCGTTGCTCGGCGTGCTCGGCGGCTTGCTTTTCCTAATCCTAGGCTTGCGGTTCTACAGCCTGCGGAAAGCCGATACGGAGTTGCGCGCGAAAACCGGCCAGTATCAGCAGGAGATGGCGAGCCTGGTGGGGCAGCGGCGCGAGTTGGACCACTTCTTTTCGCAAGCAGATACCTCCAAGTTGCAGGGGCGAGCTGTTTTCATTCGCGATGTGATCGAAGCGCGGAGCATTAACTGGACGCAGATGTTTATGGACCTGGAGAAAACGTTGCCGGCCGGCAGCCACATCGTGAGGATCGAGCCGAGATTGGAAAAGGGCGTGGTCAACGTGAAATTCGTGGTGGGCGCCGCGAATGACGAGGCAAAGCTGAAAGTGTTGAAGGCGTTCGAGGAGTCGAAATCTTTCTCCAATATCGAACTGGAATCGGTGCGCGTGGCCACGCAGGGCACGGGCGACCCATTGACGATTGAATTTTCGGCGGTATATACGCGGATTTGACGATGCGCAACTTCGCACTGGAAAAACGGTTGATTGTCGGGGCGCTGGCAGTGTTGCTGCTGGTCGACGGAGCATTCGCGTATTACAGCATGAAGTTGTCGGAGGCTCGCCGGAATCCGCAGGAAGTGCTGGCGGCGGAGAAGACGCAGGTGGAACTGCTGCGCGCCGATGTGAAGCGTGCCAAGGAAATTCAGAAGAGAATTCCGGATTACGTGAAGGCATTTGACACCTACGAGGGAAACCTTCCGCTGGCAAGCAAGGGCAACTCTGTGATTTCCGAGGAACTGAGCAGCGTCGCAAAGACGACGCATGTCTCGCTGGAGGACCAGCGGTTTCGTCGGAAAGATGTGCCGGGGCGCGACCTGCAGGAAATTGAGCTCGATGCCACTGTCGGCGGAGACTATGCCAACATTGTGCGGTTTCTGAATGCGCTGCAGCGGTCGAGAAATACTTACATTGTGGATTCATTGGGCCTGGAATCGGAAAGCGCCACGCAGGGAACCGCTGCGGCGACGCCGACAGGGTTGAAGGTTAATCTTCATCTGCGAACTTTTTTCAGGAAAGCGTAATGGCAGAAAAGAAATCACAGACGCAAATGTATGTGTTGGTCGGACTGGTGGTTGTTGCGGCGCTGGTCTGGTACGTGGAATGGGGCAAGAGTCCTGCAAGCAGCGGATTCTCTCAGGTGAGCGGCACGTACACGCCGATTAACGCGCAGGACTTCGGGAGCGTTTTCGCGAAGCTGAAATCGACGGAAGGGACGGAATACAAGACTTCTGGCCGGAATATTTTTGCGATGACCGCGGTGCCCGTAACAGCGGATGCGGGACCTGCGAAAACAGCGCCGCCGAAGCGAGTCTACAATCAGCCGCAACCTCCTCCGCCACCTCCACCGGCGCAGTTGGCATGGAAGTTCTTTGGATACGGCAATCTGCCTTCCGGCGGGCCGCGCCAGGCATTTCTTCTGGACGGAGAAGAAGTGCGCATCGTTGGGGAAGGGGAAACCGTCCTGAACCATATCCGCATCACAAGGATCGGGAACGACAAGATCGAATTCGAGGACACCAACACGCATCAAACCGGCTCCAATCAATTGGAAGCGCCACCAGGGCCAACAGCATGAGGCAAGCGATACAAGAGAGAATTGTGCGCGGCAGCCAGCAGGGCTACGCGATATTGACGGTGATGTTTTTTCTGACGCTGTTGGTGCTGGGCACCATCGTAGTGGCGCCGAACGTGATTACCGATGTGCAACGCCAGAAGGAAGAGGAGATGATCTGGCGAGGCAAGCAATACGTGCGCGGCGTCCGGCTGTACTACACGAAAATGCATCGCTTCCCGACGCAACTGGAGGATCTGTACAAGCCGAAGACGGGAATTCGCTTCATGCGCCATGCCTATAAGGATCCGATGAACACGGCGGACGGATCGTGGCGGTTGATCTACGTTGGGCCGAACGGGCAGTTGATCGGAAGCTTGAAAGACCGCTCGATGACCGGAAACGTGTTGGGGCTGGGACCTACGAGCGCTCCGGGTTTCGGGACACCGATGGGAGCAAATGGGAACTCGCCATTTGGCGCGTCCAGTTCTTCAGGATTTGGCAATTCGATGGGAAGCTCGATGTCAGGCAGCACGCCGCAGGCCGCGGCACCCGGCGCACAGAATCCCGCGGCGACTGGAGACAATCCTGACGGGTCAGGTGGAATGGGATCGCTTCAGCCGGTGGATTTGTCGAGCACCTCGTCGATCATTGGCGGCAACATTATCGGAGTAGGCAGCAAGATCAACAAGAAATCGATTATCTGGTATGACAAGGCGAAGAATTACCGTCAGTTTGAATTTATCTGGGACCCGTCGTTGGATTCCCTGACCGGGCAGCGAATCGGCAGCGTGCCCGTTTCCAATCCGAATCCGTTTGGGGCCCAACCGAATCCCACCTCCAACACTGGCACATCGCCATTCTCGCCCGGAGGCAACAATCCGGGTTCTTTTGGCAGCTCCAATCCTAATCCAGCTCCCACCGGCAACCCTCCCATGCAAGCTCCTCCAAACCAGTAGATCTGCGCGACTCAGCAGTTATCGTTGGGATTTGTTGAACGGGGGCTGCGTCTCTAGAATGGTTGCGCGAGTTTGAGGGAAGAGGGGCAGGGAACAAACATGCGGATCACGATTGAACATAAGCGCACCAAGGCGGAAGTCATCGAATCGATTGACCGGTCCTTCGACCAGATGTTTCAGGGAGTCTCGGGGCTTCCCGTGCGGCTGGTGGTGGAGCAAAAGAATTGGCAAGGATCGGTGCTCACCTTCGCGCTTAGCGCAAAGATGGGCGGATTGAGCACCCCGATCAAAGGGACTGTGGAAGTGACCGACCACGAAGTGATCGTGGACGCCGACCTTGGGATGCTGAGCCGGTTCGTGCCTGAGGATGCCGCGCAAGAGCTAATTGGGAAGCGGATGAAAGGGCTGCTGAATTGACGGGAATTGCATAGGCTACTACCAACGAATCAGGCCTTCGGAGTCTTCCACCACGACCACTTCGTATTTCTCCAAGCATGGGCATCAAGATATTCTCCAGTTCGCGCTTCCAGAGTTCTCCTTCGTAGAACCTGGCTTTCATCGGCTCGCGAGACGCAACGTCAGGAAAACCACGCATAAAAAAGAAAGTGTCGGGATCCTCGACGGAGAGGAACGGACCCAATATTTTCATGCCGATCTCGGCGTGTGCGGGAATGGACCTGGAGCGGAATACCTCGAGGAAGTCAGCGCGACGGCCGGGCTTGGTTTTGTAGGTGCGCATTTCGATGATCATTTACGGTCTCCAACACCATTGCGCGGCTGATCACTGGACGCGAGTGTCTGTGGCGATCCAGTTTACTTCCCAGATTTTGCCGCCATCCTCGGAAAATGCCTGCTCAAAACGGCACGAATTGGGACTGATGTCCGAGATCACAAATCGAACCAGGATCGCTCTGCCGTTGAAGGATTCCTGATCGAAGAATTCGCCGCGACCATTTTTGAACTCGCCGATGGTGGGCTGGCTTAGTGCACCGCTTTTGCTGTTGGCGAAATTAAGGCTCCACTGGCGGGATTGCGGATTGTAGAGACGCAGGGACAGAGCTTCGATGTGACCTGCCGGGCCATCGGCCTCGAACTCAACGAGATTGGCACGTCCATCCCAGACCTTGCGAACGACGGTAGTGCCCTCATATTCGGCCCAGGTGGTGGAACCGGCTAAGGGATGCAGAAGCCGCGACAGGTGAGTTTTCCAGGTGCCAATCTCGAAGTCAAAATCGTGTTGGCCGTCGCGCTCTTTCGAGGATTGGGCGGAGGACGGGAGCGGATGCAACGCAACGAGCAAGCCGAGCAGGAGCAGACAAGCCCGCAAATGGTTAAGCGCGTTCATGATCGCTGCTCGTTGGAGCACGATCCGATCTTGGGTGACGCCGAGTCTCAGTGTGACTTGCCAGATTCATCGCTAACCCGCACCTGGTCCGTAATCCAGTTCACTTCCCAGGTTTTGCCGCCGTCATCGGAGAAAGACTGCTCAAAGTGGGGCGAATCCGTGTCGGTCTTCGACCAGATGAATCGCACCAGGATGCTTCTGCCATTCGGGCCAGCGGGTTCCGTGTCGTAAAACTCGCCGCGTCCATCCTTGAACTGGCCGATCGTCGGCACGCCAATGGCGCCGCTCTTGCTGGTCGCCCAATAGAGGCTCCACTGGTGCGTTTGCGGATCGTATAGACGCAGAGTCATTCCTTCGATGTGGCCGCCACCAGGGCTATCGGTTTCGAATTCCTCCAGTTGAGAGCGGCCGTCCCAAACCTTGCGGGTGACCGACGAGCCGTCAAATTCAACCCAGGTAGTGGAGCCCGTCAAGGGATGCATGAGCTTCTTCAAGTGAATCTTCCAGGTACCCAACTCGAAATCAAAATCGTGTTGACCATCGCGTTGCGGCGGGACCTGCTGAGCAGCGGTCTTTGATGCATCTGAATTCTGCTGTGTGAGTCCCTGAAGCGGCACCAAGAGTAGAGCCACAGCTACACGCCATCAGATAAGCCCGAAGATGCTTGATGTTCATCCCTGCCTCCATGATTCGTCTGTCTATCCTGCTCAGGTGGCTGCCGCTTAAAATTCCAGCAAGGCAGCGCAACATGGTCGCGAGCAGTTCAATCCTGCGGGAGGCTATGGTACTTTCAAAGGACCACTTTCTATGTCATTCGTCATACCACTCTCCAGGAACGGCGGCAGCCCGCTGACGCGGCAGATCTACAACTGGTTCCGGCAGGCCATCCTGCAGGGAACGATGCGCAGCGGTGAACGGCTGCCCTCCACGCGAGAGCTGGCCGAACAGCTGCATGTCTCGCGGACGGTGGCGGTGCTGGCCTACGAGCAACTGCTGGCGGAAGGTTTCGTTGCAGGTCGCGCGGGTTCGGGAACGTATGTATCGGAGGGATTGGCAACGGCTCACAGGAGCACCCAGGCAAAGCTCGCGAAAGTGAAATTGTCGAGCTTCGGGCATTCCGTGGAAGCGGCAAAGTCAAAGGTGAATTATCCGAGCAAGCGAACCACGTCGTTGCACTACGATTTCGCCTACGGACGAAGTGACGTCGAAATCTTCCCGTTCGAGATGTGGCGGCGCATGCTGTTGCGGCACGCGCGGAAAGCGCCCGTTCGCGAACTGGACTACGGCCCGGCGGCTGGGAGCCTTGCCCTCCGCGAGGCAATTGCCGTTCATCTCAGGCGATCTCGCGCGGTGGCCTGCGATGCGTCACAAGTGATCGTAGTCAGCGGGTCGCAGCAAGCGTTGGATTTGATCGCGCGGGTGCTGATCGAACGTGGAGACCGTGTGGCCATCGAGGATCCAATCTATCAAGGGACTAGCGAGATTCTACGCACCGCGGGGGCGCGCTTGCTGCCGGTGCCGGTGGATCGCGAGGGGTTGAGGCCTGCCAGCCTGCCGAAGGATGCACACATCGCGTTCGTAACGCCATCGCACCAATTTCCGACCGGGGCGGTTCTTCCGCTGGCTCGCCGGCTGGAGTTGCTCGATTGGGCGAGGCGCAAAGACGCGGTCGTGGTTGAGGACGACTACGACGGAGAATTTCGTTACGAAGAGCAACCCCTGGAATCTCTGCAGGGACTGGATACCGAAGGACGCGTGATCTACATCGGAACATTTTCGCGAACAATTTTTTCGGCGCTACGCATTGGCTACTTGATCGTGCCCAAATCGCTGGTGGCGGCGTTCACATCGGCGAAATGGCTGTGCGACCGGCATACCGCGACGCTCGAGCAGGAGACGCTTGCGGAATTTATCGGCAGCGGACTGTATGAGCGGCATTTGCGCCGCGTTCGGCGACGAAACGCGGGGAATCGCGACGTGTTGCTAGACGCTATCGGCAAATATTTGGGAGACCGCGTGGAGGTGACGGGGGACGGCGCGGGCGCGCATGTCGTGCTGTGGCCGAGCAAGCGCATTTCGGAAAGCGTTGTTATCGAAAGAGCGGCAACGCGGGGAGTGGGCGTCTACGGAATATCAGGGTACTTCTTGACGCGGCCTTCGAGAAGCGGGCTAATGCTGGGCTATTCACGGATGAAGAAAGAGGAAATCCGCGAGGGAATACGGCGCTTGAGCGGAATATTGTGAGGAGCGGTGGCGGTTCCCCTTTGCGCTCGCTCCGCGGTGGTCGTTGCTGTGGGAAGGTTGGGATTCTTCGCGCATCCTCATCGGATGGTTCAGAATGACATGTTCGTCGTTGAGGCACGCGGGCGTAGCTGGAAGGAGGGAGGACGGGCGAGTGGGTTGTCACGATCCCTCCACTTCGCGACCGGACGCGCCAAGGGATGGCGCGAAAGAAAACGCCGGGTCGCTGCGGTCGGGATGACAAAGTCGGTTGCGCAACAAGGCGCCCACATCAGTCTCGCAATGCTCGGGATAAAGAGGCGGGCCCCACGGCGCGAATCGGGAGATTGGCGTTCCCGGCCGCCGCCACGGCGTCGAAGGCGCGATGAGACTTGCGTGCTAGGGGTGGGCGGCGAGCGTGTCGCGATAGAGCTTGAGATTGGATTTGTCGACCACCACCGTGCCGGTATCGACGAATGTGGGCATGGGTGGAGCGAGCGCAGTGCGCCAATCCTTAAACCGGTGAATGGCGTTGTGATGAAGATCGTCGAGGAATTTCAGACCATAGTAACTCATGACGTAGGGCTTTTGCGTGACGGTGGCGGCAATCGCACCGCGTTCGATGGCATCGAGTGTCTGGGGATCGTCGTCGAAGGCTACAACGGGCAGCTTGCCTTCCATGTTGGAGCTCTGTAGCGCTGCAACAGCGCCTGAACCACCGGACGCCTCCAGGCAAACAATACCGTCCACTTTTTCTTTCTTCTGAATCATGTCGGTGACCAGCTGAGAGGCACGTAGGCGTGTCGCCCTTGTCGTCGAGGATTTTTGTGAGCTGGATGGCAGGGAAATTCTTCAGCGCGTCGGCGACCCCGGCGAGACGATCGTCGAGGTTGCGTTGTCCGGGAATGGTGATGACGGCGATGCTGCCGCTGTCGTGAAGGAGCGTGGACATTTGCTTCAGGCTCTCTTTACCGGCCTTAAAATTATCGGTTCCGATGTAGGAGATGCGCTTGGAATTGGGCACATCAGCATCGACGCAGATGACCGGGATGCCCTGGGCAATGGCCTTGTCGATGTCGGGTTGGAAGATTTCGGGTCGTGCGGCGGAGAGGCAGATACCGGAGGGCTGCTCGTCGACAATCTGTCGAAACATCACGAGTTCCGCGTTCGGAGCGTAGGCTGTGGGACCAACGAGTTCAGCTCTGACGCCGAGCGATTTGGCCGCGTCCAGAAAGCCCGCCTGCGCTTCGTGCCAGTAGGGAAGACCGATATTGGTGGCCACAAAAACGTACCGTTCACCGCCGTCGTGGTAGGACTTCGCGCATGAAACAATGAGTACTGCCGCGACAAACACAGAAACAAATACCAGCCTAGCCGCATGTCTCCTCATGCCAGATCTCCTTTCGCACTCGGTCTGAACGCGGGGTGTTGCTGTACACCCTCGGAAAACTTCGGTTCCGATACCTAGCTGGGATAGGGAACTCAGGAACGAACCGGCAGGGCACCTCCACTTCCACGACGCACTTGAGCTTGATCAGCAGGGTTAGAGGGGTGATTCAAGTTTGTCGCTAGACGAAACATAGGTCCGCCGGGCCTGTCTCGTCAAGCGTAGAACGTGACTCGTGACTCGGTGGTTGGCCTGACTAGAGGATCAGGCCTTGTGCGAAATTCTATTCGTAGCGCAAGGCGATCATGGGATCGACGCGAGTGGCACGGCGCGCAGGGATGTAGCACGCAAGAAACGCGACGCCAGCCAGGATCACAACGACGGCGACGAAGGTGACCGGATCCGTCGGACGAACGCCGTAGAGGAAACTGGCCAGCGTGCGCGTCATCGCCAAGGCTCCCAAAGTACCGATGACCATGCCGACCGCGAGAAGCAGCATGCCTTGGGAGATGACCAAGCGCATCACGTCGCGGCGCTGTGCACCTAGAGCGATGCGGATGCCCATCTCGTGGACGCGGCGAACAACGGAGTAGGCAATGACGCCGTAGATGCCGATGGCGGAGAGGATGAGCGCCAAGGAAGCGAAACCGGCGAGGAGAAACAAGCTGAAGCGGCGCGGCGTGGTTGACTTGCTGATGACCTGGTCCATGGTTTGGATTTGGGCGACGGCTAGCTGCGGGTCGATGGACCAAACGGTGGAACGCAAAGCGGAAGCCATGCTAGCGGGGTCGTTGGAAGTGCGCAGGGCGACATTGAGGGACGGAGTCGTATTCTGCCAGAAAGACTCATAGGTGTGAGGAGAGGTCTCCACGTCCAAGCTGGACTGCTTGACGTCGCCGACAACACCGACGACGGTAAGCCAAGGATCCTTGGACGCTGCTGGACCCCACTTCAGGCGTTTGCCGATGGGGTCCTGGTTGGGCCAATAGCGCCGGGCCAGTGAATCGCTGACGATGAGCACGTGTGTCGAGGAAGAGTTGTCCTGGTCCGTAAAGTAGCGGCCACGGAGGAGCGGTGCGCCGATAGCCTGAAGATACGGACCGAGAATGACGGAATGGTTGCAGAGGTTCATGTTGGCGCCTGGCGGAGGTTGATAGCCCTCGGGTGTGAAAAGATGATTCCAGCCGGCCTGAAGCGGGAGGTCAGAAGAAGCGCCGGCGATCTGTACGCCCGGCAGGTTCTGAAGGCGCTGCAGCAAACGCGCGTAGAAGTTTTGGATGTCCGAGTCCTCTTTGTAGTGCGGCTCGCGCAAGCTGAGAGACGCGGTGAGAACATGCTCGGGATGGAAACCTGGCTGGGTCTCGAGGATGCGCTGAAAGCTGCGAAGCAGCAAGCCGGCACCGACGAGCAAGACCATGGCGAGTGTCACTTCGACAACGACCAGAGCTCCGCGCAGGCGATTTAGTTGCGGGCCTTGCGTAGTGCTGCGGCCACCTTCTTTGAGAGAGTCCACGACGTTGGTGCGCGAGGATGCGAATGTCGGGACGATACCGAAGAGCAAGCCGACGATGACCGCGAGTCCCAACGTAAAACCAAGCACGCCGGGATTCAGTCCTACGCCATGAATGAGTGGAATGTCTGGTGGCATCAATCCCAGAAGCGCATTGGTGATCCAGAAGGCGAAGGCCAACCCCAACGCGGCGCCGATGAACGTTAACAACACGCTTTCGGCGGCGAGCTGGCGAAGCAGGCGGCCACGGCTGGCACCCAGGGAGAGCGCCGGCAAACTGGCG
>CAWBVH010000005.1:0-37895 GCA_963792145.1 Candidatus Acidiferrales bacterium | reverse complement strand
CGCTCGCTTCGGAAAGGATGGCCGGTTCAACTTTGATTCCGTAAGTGTCAATCTGCGATTGCAATTTCTGCGCAATGATGGAGCAGATCTCTTCCGTAGACACGTCGGAGATCCCGTTTTCGAGTTTAATCAGTGCTCGCCGCAATCGCGGATGGAGATGACGATTCCGCGCCAAAACCTGACCGATCTTCTGCAGGCCGGGCACTTTCGCAATGAACCGCAGCAGTCGCACTTCAGCAGATATCTCTGGCCCCAATTCCATCTGTTCCACGATCTTGGGAGCCAAGCGGTAAACCGACAATTTGGAAACCACGAAGAGGATCCCCTCGCGAACCAGGGGACGCCATTCGCGGTGAACCTCGGGTACCAGAAGTTCGACTGGCACCATCTGCGCCGCCCATTTCCCCAGCTCTTCCCGCCAGAGTTTTCCGTCCGCGCTCTCCAGCCCCGTTTGCACGGCTTTAATTTTCTCCGCAGTGGTCGCAGACCCCATCAGAAACGGATATAGGTTCTGTTCCAAGGGAACGTTACCGACTGTGCTCCGGTTTCCCACTTTGCTGTCATCCGATCTGTGGCTGGCTTACTGCGTTGAAAGGAGGTCCTGAAAAGACTGTGAAGCTCCCGTCTCGCGGTCTCATTCGCATCCCGCCACGGGTTCAGGCTACTGCATCGCAGTATCCTGTACACTTTACGGCCCTGTTGTTCTCCTGTCTATGGCGAATTGTTATTTCGCCAAACCGCATGGCATGCAACATTGTTACATCCCTTTCTCTATGTTGTTGATTTAAAACGCGCTCTTAACTTTGGCGAGGCACAGGCATCGGCGTAATTCTACACCGAAAGTTGGCTACAATCAGCATATTAGGGAATTGCTCCGCGGGAACATCCTGGGACCGACAACTCATCGATCAACCGAGAATGAGATCACCCACGCGAAGGTCCGCCGCCGCCGCTTTTCTCGGCTCATGGGAAGTGATCGCGATTGTTCCCGCCCGGATGGTTCTAGGTGAGTGTCCGCAACTATTGATTCTACGTAGGGGAAATTTTCATCCCGACAGGCTCCTAGACTCCGTACAACACAAACCCAAACGGTCCAGCTCAGATGCGCGGATGTGCGGGATTTCCAGGGAGTTTGTGTACCACGTGTGTCCCGGAATTGCCCTAATAACCCGACCATCCTCGCCCGTGCGTAAGCTATGGAGGCCCCTTTTCACCGGGAATAAACAGCGGAGTGTTCTGCACATATGGTTTTGAACGCATGTTCATCTTCTTGGATGTGAAGGCTGAACGGATACGCACAAAGGATGTCCACTCTGTCGGTTCCCGCAAGAATGTTGCCGAGCTGTTCGATGCGAATCGCCGCTTCCCTTTTACCTTCCGCCCACAAGAGAGCAACACCTTCGCCGCAAATCGCAACCCGAGGATGTTCCGCCTTCGCTGCTTTCGATGCTGACTCTATGAGATTCCTGAAGCTCTCAAAAAATCGATCCGCGTCAGGCCAGCCATTTACCATGAATGTTGAAAGTGTGTCAGCGGCATCCAACGAAACGTAGGCTCCCTGTAGAATAGCAGCATCAACATCCACGCCTTGCGCCTTCAAACCCTGAAGAAGGCTATCTCGGTGTGGTGTCGTAGCGAATACAATGGCCGCATTCCCGGCCCTCAGAGCGGTCCCGATAAAGTGAGTAACGGTCTCTCGAAAAATCACATCATCAGAATAGAACTGAGCCTCATGGCAGAGAATGGTCTCCGTTTTTCTTGGGAGCGCCGTTGCCGATGGCCATGCGAGAACCTCGCGGTCGGGGGCTTGGGTATCCTCGGTGTCGGCAGGAGTGACTTCCTTTAATCTGCCACTGACATACCGTTTCCCCTGAAAGACGGCTTTCACAGCCTTTGCCAATTCTTTCCCAGCATCCACCTTGACGACATAACCGCTAGCACCAGTGTCCAAAGCAGCTTCGACAATCTCCAAAGAGTCATACGTGCTCACGAAAAGAATTTTGGAATTCGGAGCAACCTTGCGGATTTGTCGAGCAGCTTCAATGCCGCTGAGCTTTGGCAGGCTGATGTCCATCAAGATTACGTCAGGCTGCAGCTCTTTGGCTTTCTGTACTGCCTCGAATCCTTCGGACGCGAAGGAGATAATCTTGAGGTTGGGCTCGGATTCGAACATCTTTGAGACGAGCTGCTGCCAGGGCAAGAAATCATCAACGACAAGAATTTGTGTGACGAACATGTTCAAGTTTTGGAACCTCTGTTAGTGGAAGGGCTGCCGAGCGGTCTTGATGCAGTCTCCACTGGCCATTGCGCGTCCCGAGGGAACGGCCGCGGCCTGCTATCCCGTTTTCTCCGCCGTGCAGTAGCGGATCTGATTTTCCGATAGCCCGATGAAGACGGTGCTCAAGTCTTCTTCCGAGGCTATGTGAAACTTATGCGCTTTGTAGATCACGTACATGGCGCGCTTGGTGGCCCGAGCGTACTTGTCGGCAATGGCTTGCGCTTGGTTGAACGAACTAAACGAGTGCATGGTCATCAAGTGCCCCTTTACTTGACGTTTTATGGTTTCATGAACACGCCTTAGCCGTCGTTGCCCAAGGGCAACCACGAACTTGCTGTGAAACAATGAACTGCAGCCCCCAATTAGCTGCAAAGCCCAAAGGACGTCGAGTTTGACGCGTTGGAGGTGAAGCACTCCGAGCTTAATCAGGCACTGGCGTCCTGGTGGCCGCCCGTAGCGCGCTAATCGGAGAAGTGAAAATTCCCGAATCGTCGCGTCCAAGATGCCCACTGCGGCCGGAATCCGCGTCCAACTGCGTCCAAAACTCGGGTTTTTATAGTGAATTTTGGGTGTAGGAAGCCCGTAAACTCAACTGCATCAACAGGGTTTATGGAGCGGGCGATGGGAATCGAACCCACGTCCGAAGCTTGGGAAGTCTTTGAGGATCTTCATTCCCTTCTCTTCCCGCGTCATGCAGCCAGCTCAATGCGAAAGTTAATCGTTGGGCTGTAACATGCGATTCTGGCCCCCGAATCGAACTGGCTGGGGACGCACTTGACTCACGGCCGTTGGTCGTTGGTCAGCCCGTTTGTATCAGAGCAAATCCTTTGATCCGTTGGCGGGGCGAGCGGGGCAATTCAAGGCCTCCTCAAAAATCTAAGTGACTGTGGCACCGAGCCTTAGCTTAGATTTTTCCTCGTTCGCAACGAGGAGGCCGAGGGTTCGAATCCCTTCTCGTCCACCACATTTTAAAAGACTTAACCCACTTTCCGGAATGGGATGAGTAGGCCACGTGGCCACTTGAACGGGCTGGAAGGTCGAAACCCAAGACGGGACTGGCGGCGGGCGGCGGAGCTGCAGCCACGCGAGACGCCGTTTCCCTACACCGATGCCATAACCTGGTTTGCGCGGGGCATAGCAGCGGCGCGGTTGCATGACACGGCAAAGGCCCAGGCGTCGGCCGCCGCGCTACAGGACATCCGTACGCGTCTGGAGAAGGCAAAGGAAAGCTATTGGGTTGGGCAAGCCGAGATCCAGGGCCTCGAAGTGAATGCCTGGAGCTCATTGGCAGAGGGACGCACGGAACTCGCTTTGACTATGATGGAGTCGGCAGCCGAGATGGAAGACGGCACCGACAAGAAGGCAATTACGCCCGGGCCACTTGCACCTGCGCGCGAACTGTTGGGCGACATGCTGCTGGAGATCAACCAGCCCACGCAAGCGCTGGAGCAATTTGAGGCGACGCTGCAGAAAGAGCCAAACCGCTTCCGTGCGCTGTATGGCGCAGCCCGCGCCGCGCAACTCAGCGGCAACCGCGAAGCAAGTCGCAAGTATTTTGCCGAGCTATTAAAGGTATGCGAGCGCGCCGACAAGCCAGGACGAGCAGAGGTGCTGGAGGCGAACAAAGCAGTTTTGAGGAATTAGTGCCTGGTGCCGAGGTTTTACGATCGCTGAAATCAAAGCGCACCTCGAGCGCGCTTACTATCCAGGCATGCATGCGGGCGTCGACCAGTAATAGGCCGCGAAGGCAAGCACGCGTTCACTTAGACTAGGGCAGAGGTGCAGTATGCAACAAGAAAGAAAGCCTAGGTTGGTGCGTATCGATGATTTTGTGGCCGAAACTTTGGAATCAGAAGCTGACACGATGCCACCATGGGCAAAATTTCAAGCTGACATCTGGCGCGATGTTGCGAAGGACTTGCGGGCATCTGAGAGCACCAAGATAGTGCGGGTCTGGGAAGAACCGGAACCGAAGTCCGACGCTGCCTCGATGGGTTGATAAGTGGGGGCCACAGCAGCATTCCCGCCCACGGTCGATGCCGTGGCCCTGTTGAATCTCGTGCCAATACGGGCTGCACGGTGATATGAGCTCTTTCGTTGAACCTGGTACAAAAATCCCGGCCCGGTCAAATAAACATTGGTAGTGCTGAAGTGTCAATGTGTCCCGTTGCGGATCCGAACCGCAAGCAGACGATCATCGCAATCGTCGCCGCAATCCTAGTGGCTCGGAAGTTATCGACGGTTCCGCCGAACAGTCCGGCTTACGTCGCTGCAATCGCTGACGCTGTCGCCGATGCCGAAGAATCGTTGATCGGGTGGAGAAATTCTTTCAACCGTAGCCACCTTCGGAGAGCGACCTGCGTTCGACGAATCTACAAAGCACGGACACAGATGAACGTACAGTGCAGACGACAGAGAAATAGCTGGGCTGCAAGCAACTACTTCGTGAATCGGAATCGAACCCTTCTGACAGCTGAGTGCTGCTGCAACTGTGAGGCGTGTTCGCTCTATTCGCGGAACATTCTGAGCAAGCCTTCTGCGCTGCGTTTAATGTCGGCAATCTTCTCGGGTTGCAAGCCGATTAGGTCTGCCTCTTCCAACCAGTCATACCGCAGGAGGAACGAGAACACTCGGAGCAAATCTGAATATCGCAATTGGTAAATCCGATCCACAGCCTTGCGGCTTTCGGTGAGGTATGCTTCCCCCTTCCAGGGGTGGGAGGGATCGGCGAAAAGGTAGCCGGCACGCCTTTCCCTTCCAATCTATTTGCTGATCTCAGCTGTTTGAGCGAAAACGAGAAAGGCCCAGGGGTCCAAGCGAAGTTGCACTCTACCATGTGATTCGAGAACCGCCGGGATCTGGCTGCCCTTGCCTCCCCAGCGTTCTTCCGCCGAATCGAGCGTTTTGTGCCAACGAGCTGGTGGAATTGGCAACATGAGGCCAGCGGGAGTTGGATCAAAGTGACACGCGATAAGAACTTGACTGGAAGTGCTCCATCTCTTGATCAAGAGCGCTTTTTGCTCCACGAAGGAAGTGACCTCTAAAGCGTTCTTGTCCAGTCCTGTCAGCGACGGCAGCGCACGTCGCAAGTGAAGCAGCTCCTGATAGAAGTGCCAAAGGATGCGATGGCGCCCTTCGGTTTGCCAATCCCAGTTTAGCTTGCAATCGAGGAATGTTGCTTCGCGCTGGGGATCGGGAATGTCGCCTTCCCAATGAAATCTTGCAAATTCCTCCCGCCGCCCCTGGCGTACTGCCTCAATCAGGGATGGGTCTTCGTGACTGACAAAGTATTGGAACGGCGCTGATTCTCCATATTCCTCGCCCATAAACAACAAAGGAATATATGGCGAAAGCAGGACAGTCCCCGCCGCAAGCTTCAATTGGTCGAAGGACACAAGCTGTGCCAGTCGGTCACCAACACGCCGGTTTCCCACCTGATCGTGGTTTTGCGCGCAGACGACGAAGCGTTTGGCTGGAATCTGCTTTGACGAACTTCCATGACGCCTTTGGCGATACTTCGAATATTTTCCCCCATATAAGAAACCTTCTCGAAAACAACCGGCTAGATCGTCGATTCCGGAAAAGTCTTCGTAGTAACCATCCCGCTCACCGGTCAACAGCACGTGCAAGGAATGGTGAAAATCATCATTCCACACCGCATCGAAACCCCAGCCACACGCCTCAGGAGCGCGGACCACTCGAGGGTCGTTTCGGTTGCTTTCCGGGATTAGATACACGTCCCGTCCGAGTTCCTTGGCCTTTGTGTGAACGGCTACGCTGAGCTCTTCCAGGAATGTTCGTGCGGAGGGGTCCACAATTGCGTGAATAGCGTCGAGGCGAAGCGCATCTACATGGAAATCGGCGATCCATTGTAGTGCGTTCTCGACGAAGTATCGGCGGACCTCATCGCTCCCGGAGCCGTCGAAATTGATGGCCTGTCCCCAAGGCGTCTTGTAGAGATCCGTGAAATAAGGGCCGAAATCCGCCAAGTAATTTCCTTCCGGTCCAAGGTGGTTGTACACCACATCGAGCACGACCGCGATTCCGTATTGATGGCATGTGTTAACGAATGCTTTCAACGCTAGGGGGCCACCGTAAGACGCCTGAACTGCATAAGGATAAACTGCGTCGTAGCCCCAGTTGCGATTTCCCGGAAACTGAGCCACAGGCATCAATTCGATCGCTGTGACACCCAGATTTTTTAGGGCGGGCAGGCGAGGAATGATTGCATCAAAGGTCCCTTGGGGAGTGAATGTTCCTACGTGGAGTTCATAGAGGACATATTTTTCGAGGGGAAGGCCGCGCCATTCGGAATCGTTCCAGCTGAACCGACTGTCTACAATTTGAGATGGTCCGTGGACACCTCGTGGCTGGGATCGGGACGCCGGATCCGGCCGTTCCTTCTCATCGTTCAGGCGATACCGGTATAACGCTCCAGCAGCAACATCTTCAACAAGGGCGTGGAAGTATCCATTGCCGACGACCTGCATGAGAATCTCTTTCTTTCGCTCGGAGACGCACAGATTAACTTTTCGGGCGCGCGGAGCCCAGACGAGAAAACTACATACGCTTTCGCTGAGAGTAGTGGCGCCAAGCGGGTTTCGATATTCTGCAATCAAGGTCTTTGAATCTCTCATGAGGCCCGATGGCTCCCGTCGATCCAGTATACACAGAGAAGCGTGCCGTTCCTCAAACGGCCGACTGAACAGGATTAGAGTGTGATCGCTGGGAGGCACCCATTGGCAAGAACACGTGGGCTGGATATTTCTAGATGGAAAAAGGTTGATGCTCATCAAATCTGTCCTACAATGTGGACCTGCCCGCCCGACGGAGCATCCTCGGCGTTAGCTGTTCATCGCGAACAGCAAAACGGAGCCTGGCTCAATATGCTCGTCTTCTCAGCGTTGGCGTGAAATGGCTCGCGATCGTGCTTGCCGTGGCTATGGCCCTGGACCACCTGAGAATCGCGCCGGCCGTTGTTCAGCTTGCTTTCGGCATTCTTTTTGGAGGGATCGATCGTATTCGCCTTGGCGCTCGCAGTTGGGCTTGGCTCGAAGGAATTTGTCACCAAATCGCTATTATAGAACGAGACGCGAAAAAAGTTTCCAGCGACACGGTCGAAGACCCGCTGCGTCATTTATAGGCCATCAATCTAAACTGGACAAGCGCAGGGAATTGAGACTGCCGTGTATCGCCCTGTGCGATACCGTTAGATCCCGCTGCCCAACTTTGCGTCCTTTGTTGCAGTTGCCAATTTTGTGCATTAAGCCCGATGGTTGTTTTTTCGCAACGACTGACCGATTCCGCTTAGGACAGCAACCGGGAAATTCTTGAAGACGTCCGGCAATGACAAGCGCGTTCCTCGTTGCACCTGGCTTCCTTCTACTGTCTCAGCGGTAAGCACATTCACCCAAGACTGCGGAGCATTGCTCGGCAGCAGAATGTGCGAATCGAGCCAAAACTCTTGCGAGCGGGCTGAAGTCAGGGGCGCCCTGGAGCGCGCCAGCCACCTAGGCACGACGGTCATGATCCAAATATCAAATTTGCGGCGCGCATATGCAACCACATTGTTCTCCCTCTTACCGATGGCCTTCATCTGCACGAATGGACCATCGAGGAAAACTCGAGGATACCTGCGCCGAAGATTCAAGACCCTCCATATAAGATAGAGTTTGATCCGGCCGTCCCCCCAGTTTTGAACGAGTTCACGACGAAAGGAAGATAGGTCCTGCTTGCTTCGCTTTTCGATTTCGTCAAGCAAAGCAGCGCGATGATTGAAATCGACGGGTCCACGGTTATCGGGATCAACAAGGCGAAGATCCCAGAGATCGCATCCTTGGTAAAAATCTGGCACTCCCGGACTGGTCATCCTCACCAAGGCTTGTGCCAAACCATTCAACATCCCGTACGCGGCGACCCTTCGCTGAAATTTCAAGAAATCATTTAGAAACAGATTGTCGCCGGCGGGTTCAAGTATAGCGTTGAGAAAATTGACAACCGCTCGCTCATGCGCAGTGTTGGGCAGACTCCAGCGTGTATGAACCATAGCCTCGCGAGTTGCCTTGATCATGTAGGCTTCCAGGCGTTCACGAAATCGCGTGGCACCTGCTTTCTCCAAGGGCCAGGAGCCAATCAGGGTTTCGTACAAGAAGATTTCTTCATTGCGGTCAGGTACTTCCTGAGACTGGAGTACTCCTTTCCTCCCTTTGTTCCACCGTGCCCATCTGTTGAGGTGTTCTTCCCATTCACGGGGAATCTCGGAGAGAACGTTGATTCGAGCACGTACGTCTTCGCCCCGCTTTGTGTCGTGTGTCGACGTGCTATTCAAACCGTATCGCCACCGGCCTTGCCGTTCGCTCGCAAGCAAGCTGAATTCGGGCGCGACGGCGGCTGACGGGCTTGGATTTCCACCTACTTCGTTGAGCGAAAGAAGGGGGCAGTAAACATACAGAACAGTGTCTTCCAAACTCTTTGCGACAATCGGCCCCGTGAATTGCTGCCACCGCATGGCGAATGCTAGGTGCGCTTCGCGCTGCTCTGCGAAAAGGTGACCTGCATCCTTCAGCAGCAGCACATCACGAACAAAATCGAAGCAGGACGAGTCGAGTCGGGGATTTCGACTACGCGCAGCGTCCACGGCGTGGTTAATATGATGTTTCGCCTCGTCGGGCACTTCCATGCTGCGAATATACGTTCGGTAAACGGGGAAGCATGCCGTGGTCTCGATTAGCGCTTGCGCAAGCTCCTTTCGCGGCAAGTCGCGCGCATAGCGATCACTTTGCGCTAAGACACCGAGCAGGCGTCCCAGATATCTCATCTCCGCCGGCAGCAGGGTTGACATTACCAGTTTTTTCTTCTGATACAACACGTCTTCGTAGGTAAGTTGCCTTCCGAGAAATCGAAAATAAATCTGTTCGATCGCTCGCGCCCCTTCTGGATGAACAAACAGCCCGCTGACGGCGTTCAAATATTCATAACCTGTCGTTCCTTGAACAGGCCAGTCCCTTGGAAGCTTTTCGGCTCCTGAGAGTATTTTTTCCACAATCACGTAGAAGCTGTTTGAATTTGCCTTCTTCTGGGAGCCGCCGGCGCGCTCTTGCAGACGCCGAAGATAGCCTAGCGGGTCGCGAAGGCCATCGATGTGATCGATGCGCAGCCCGGTGACCACTCTTCTCTCAATCAATTGCAAGATCATATGATGTATAGCTTCAAACACCACGGGATCCTCGACGCGCATGCCCACGAGGTCTGTGATAGTGAAGAAGCGTCGATAGTTAATTCCTTCGTTGACGTTTTGCCAGTACGCTAGGACATACGCCTGTTCGGAAAGCAAGCGATCTAAATTGCGAAAACTGCTGGGCTGGTTTCGCCTTCCATTGAAAATTCTCAGATTGTCCCTTACGAATCGCTGAACCTCACGGTTTGTTTGATGAAGCTGGCGCAGCCGCTCCTTGATACCTTCCACCTGAAGGCGCCGCTCGCCAGCGGCATCAATGGTCAAAGATTCCCGCACCGGCAGCGATGCCAAGGCGGCGACGATTCCCAAGTATTCCTGAAAGGAATCCGAATCCGCACCGAGCCTCTTTTCAAGGATGTGTTCTCGATGCTTCAGAATCCGCCGGTACGACTTCGGAGTGAGAGGAAAGGACATGTCATGATACTGGATCAGGAAACTTCCCCGCCGAAAGACGAGATGAAACTCCCGGTTGTTGAGGGTCTGGCCGTAGAAGCTGCCGAGCACTGGTAGCAGTATTCTGTTCGCGAGCGTGAGAGACGGTGGATGCCAATCGATATCGAAGTAAGCCGCGTAAGCGGAGCCGGGACCATTTTCGAGGACGTCCATCCACCACGGATTTTCCGAGCTGGCCGCCATGTGATTCGGAACGATGTCCAGAAGCAAGCCTATGCCCTGTTCTTGCAAAGCCGATTGGAACGCCTCAAACTGATCTTCGTTGCCCAACTCGGTGTCAAGGTGCGAGGGATCCGTCACGTCGTATCCGTGCTGGCTGCCGAACCGGCTTTGCAAGAGGGGTGACGCATAGATATGCGTGATTCCGAGCCGGGAGAGATAGTCCAAGGTTTCCGACGCGCGGCGAAACGTAAAATCCCGATTGAATTGGAGCCTGTAGCAAGCGAGGGGAATCTGCGGGTGCGCCATAGAATCTCTAAGAGAGTTTCATTCCGAGCTTCTCACTCACGGCGGTGAGCATTCTCAGCCAGTCCTGCCAGTCAAGATCGCCTTTTTCGGCTTCCAATCGCCATTCCGAGTGCGACTTACTGAGTGTGGTATATAGCGTATTTTGCGTCTCCTCACAACGCCACGCGGAACGGCAACGAGCCGGCCGGTTCCAACAGGGATTTGAGCCTCTCGAGAGTTCCGAAATCAGCAGAATGCGATGCAAACTCCGCGGCAACTTCCTCGATACGCTTCCGAACGGAGAACTCGACCGAAGTTTTCGTGAATCAGCCTCGCGGGCACTCTGCAAATTCCGTTCCTTATTTAGCTCCGCCAGTTCTCGATGAAGCCAAGGTTCTGGTTAACCATGGTCTGCTGGGCATTGGCGTGTCTGGTGCTCGGCCTCAGCCAGCAAGCCGGCTTGTACCACTCGTCGCAGGTTTCGGGCGCAAGGGAACCCGCGTCTGGCTCGCCCACTGCATCGGTTTTCAAAAGCACGCAATTCGATCCGGCTCGTGCTCGATCACTCACATCTCTGGTCCTCGAGGATGGGTGGGCTGAGAGAAATATTGGCCCACCCGGCCAAGAAACCCATGGGCCACCCGAAGACGAGCGGAATTTGCCGGTTGCCGGTCAAAGACCGCGGCGCGACCGGACAATGAGTCTAAGCTTGGTGGCAGGAACGCTGACGAGCACTGAATGTAAAGAGTTGGTGTGGGAAGAAGGGTCAGCTACGGGAGAATCGGAGCTGGGATGAAAGCCAGCGCTACAATCAAGAGTAAAACCGGGTCGGTAAGTTGTTTGCGCAGGTTGTGAAGTCATGGTCTCCCCCTTTCCAGGCGATGGAACAGGCTGCGGAAAAACCAGCGTTTCACACCGAGTCTAGAGGCCGAACATGGAGTTGACGCCGGCGCGCGGCGCCTGGACCGAGGGATCTCGACGCTCGAGGGCGGGGAGCGACTCCTCCTCGGCATGAGGGGCCGGAGCTACCGGCTGTTGCGCGGCAGCTTGTTGTGCGGCGGGCATTGGAGCCAGAACTGCAACCGCGCTGGCAGCCGCAACGCGCGGGGCAGCAGCGGTTGGTTGGCTGCTCTGGAGATAAGCGAGATCGCGAGGCTCTTCCGTACCCGGCTGAACGGCGGGAAACGACAGATTCATCTGATGCTCCATGGCGCTGGCGATCCGATGCAATTGCCAGATGAGCTTTTCGAACTCTTTCGAACGGCCAAGGTTCAACTTGCGGTCCCACAAAAAGCGGGTGGACAGCACCACCAAAATCGGCAGACCGACAGCGAGCGTGGCAAGTACGACGGTAAAAAGCAACGAGTCGAGAGGTGCGAAGGATTGGTTCAATGTCGCCTCCAAAGCTGGACTCAGAAGGCAGGATACCGCAGCGCGGCACGGCTGACAAACGAATCGATTGCGGGGGCAAGCGGCGAGATGTTAACGGCTCTTGCGGCGCAGACATCCGCACTTCGCTCTGTGCATTACAATAGTGGTGGAGCGAATTAAGCCCGACCCCCATAACCTGATGCGCAGACTGCTAATTCTATGGACTTTGCTTTTGCTGCCGGTGCTCGGCCAGAACCAGCCGTCGCGCTCCCATCAAGACTCACAGCCAGCGGGCCCGATTCGCTTCGAAGAAATCGCGGCGAAGGCCGGGCTGAATTACGTTACCGCGAACGGCAACACGGAGAACAAGAATCAGCCGCAAACGATGGTCGCGGGCGTGGCGCTATTTGACTACGACGACGATGGTTACCTGGACGTGTATTTCGTCGGCGGCGCGGCAATTCCCTCTTTGCAAAAGGAAACGCCAGCCTACTGGAATCGACTGTTCCACACAATCATGACGGCACGTTCACGGACGTAACGGAAAAGGCCGGCCTGGCGGGCGCCGGCTACGGCAGTGGCGTGGCCATCGGCGATTACGACAATGACGGCTGGCCGGACATCTTCCTGGCCAACGTGACCGGCAATCAGTTATTTCACAACAACGGCAATGGAACATTTACTGACGTAACGGCAAAGGCGGGCGTAGCTGGCGCGCTGCTGAACGGGAAAAAGATGTGGTCGGTGGGTGCTGGCTGGTTTGACTACAACAATGATGGCCTGCTGGACCTTTTCGTAGTGAATTACTGCAAGTGGGAGGTGAACAAGGATCCGTACTGCCGCGTGAAAGAAGGCGTGCGCGGATATTGTCACCCGAAAAATTACACTCCCACCCACAATACCCTGTACCGCAACAATGGCGACGGCACGTTCACCGATGTTTCGGAGGAAACGGGCATCGCGCAGCAGTCTGGTAAAGGCATGAGCGTCACTTTCGCCGATTACGATGGCTACCTGGACACCTTTGTGGCCAACGATACCACTCAAAACTTTCTCTTCCACAACCTCAAGGGCAAGAAATTTGAAGAGGTGGCCGTGCCCGCGGGTGTCGGCTACGCGGCCGATGGAACGTCGCGTTCTGGCATGGGCGCCGATTTTCGCGACGTGAACAACGACAGCTGGCCGGACATCTGGCACACCGCGGTGGAACGCGAGGAATTCCCCCTTTTCCTGAATGATGGGAAGGGCAATTTTGACGACGTGGCGGTGGCCACCGGATTGGGCAAGACCAAGGATATGTCCGGCTGGGGCAACGGGATCATGGACTTCGACAACGATGGCTGGAAGGACCTGTTCGTGGCACGTGCGAACGTCATGGACAATATCGCGGAACAGAATGGGCGCCGTTATCCCGAACCGAATTCCGTTTTTCGAAATATTGGCAAGGGCAAATTCGAGGATGTCAGCTCAACCGCAGGGCCGGATTTTCAACTGGAAGCCGCCCAGCGCGGAGTCGCCTTCGGAGATCTGGACAATGACGGGCGCATCGACATGGTGGTGAGCGTTCTGAGCGAGCCCGCCAAGTTGTTTCATAATGTTTCCGACAACAAGAACCATTGGATCCTCCTGAAACTCGTGGGAACGAAAAGCAATCGCATGGGTATCGGAGCGCAGATTCACGTCACCACCGAGGATGGAAATTCGCAGTGGAATGAAGTCACTACGGCGGTGGGCTATGCGTCCTCCAGTGATCCTCGCGTGCATTTTGGCCTGGGGAAAAATGCGAGCATTAAGGAGATGGAAATCCGCTGGCCCAGCGGGATCAAGCAGGTTCTGCAGAATGTGCCCGTGGATCGTATCCTGACGATCGAGGAACCTCGAAAGTAGCGGTTCTTGTACGGTACCGAACTCTGACTCCGCGGCGCGTCGGCTGTTCGCTTCCTCGGTGTGATGTTGGTCCTTGACGGCTTTCTGGGCCGGGCGTATCAGCTTAGCTGACGCCCACCCATGCTCCAACCCTCTCTCGCGCCCTCTTTTGCCGAGCGCCTCGCTGCTCCAAAGCTTGGTTTCCGCAGACTAGCGACGCGAATCATCAGCGAGCCGCAGCTCATCCAGTTGCTCTTCGACATCACTCAATCTTCCGAGGAGTATGCGACCCGCAAAGGAGGCCCTTCCTCCGCTCGTTGATTCCTCGATTTGCAGCGGTCCGGAGTCCTCGGGCTAACGGGCTATGTATACCTTGATGACAGATATCTTCCCTTCGTCCACCGAGCCTCATAAAATTGAAATGAGGAGGCAGGTCGCATTTCGTATCAGTAACGCTCGGACACTTGAAAATAACCTGGTTGAAACATTGCTGCAATCTCAACCACGAGACACTCAACGAAACTGAGTTTACCCGTGAAGACACTAACTCATGAGCTAGTCTTAACTACCACCTCGCTCTTCCGTGTGACGCTCGCGATAACTCCCAACGACTTGGTCCAGTGCCAGCGGCTTCGCTACCTAGTCTTCAACCTGGAACTGAAGGAAGGCCTTTCTACTTCTGAACGCAGCGGCCTGGATATCGACCCGTTCGACCCGTTCTGCGATCACCTGATGGTTCACGACCTTGAGTCCGGCAAACTGGTCGGTACGTATCGGCTACAGACCGGTGAAACGGCGCGCCGCAATTTTGGCTACTACGGCAACCAGCTTTTCGACTTTTCCGTCTTCGATGGTGTCCGCATGCAAATGTTGGAATTGGGCCGCGCCTGTGTCCACACTGACTTCCGCAATATCATGGTGCTTCATGCGCTGTGGAAAGGCATCGCCGTCTATGCCACGCGCATGGCAGCTCGCTACCTGGTCGGCTGCAGCTCCATCTCGTCGCAGGATGAAAGTTACGGCGCGGCCATGTATGAGTCGCTGACGCAGAAATACCTGGTCGAACCCGCGTTGCGTGCCTTCCCACAGCCCGGTTACGAGTGCCGCTCTACCGGAGAGCCCGTTGAAATCGCGCGGCCGCCGCGGCTGTTTCGCGCGTATCTGGATATGTCGGGGCGCGTGTGCGGACCGCCGGCGATTGATCGCGACTTCAAGACCATTGATTTTCTGACGCTGGTCGACCTCGAGCGGCTGCCGGAGCGCGTGCTCACGCGATTTTTCTAGGCGGAAGCGCCCGCCTCGGAAGGCGGCCGCTACAGAAGCAAGAGCAAGCGCAAGAGAAAAACCGCACCCTTAAAAACCAAGGGTGCGGCACCCAAGCGCAAAAAGACACCCAGAACCCACACGCAGAAACGGCGTGGGGCACCCGACTACACGAGCGAAGCAACAGCCTCACCTCTCAAAGGGGTGAGCTACAGGAACCAAGGCTGGCATGAGAGCCAGCACTACATTGACGAGAAAAACGCGGGTATCACTGCGCTTCACAGCTTGGCCTAGTCGAAGCTGCGCCCTCCGCGATATACTGGCAAGCCAGCGAGGTGACGCCGAGATGAATCCCATCCAGCCAGAGCAAGCACTATTTCTGTTACAGCTAGCGCTGCCAGCCGCAAAAAACGAGCATCGCACTACACGCAGCGTGATTGAAGCAATCCCCGCGGATAACGGCGACTACCGTCCCGATCCCATCTCAAAGTCCGCGATGGAGTTGGCTTGGCACATTGTGGCAGCAGAACACCGCTTCTATTCCGGGATCGTCGCAGGCCAATTCGATTTCACACCCAACCACCGGCCCGAAAGCGTTCGCACTCCCACCGACATTGGGCAGTGGTACGGCAATTCCTTCAGCAAGAATTTTGAGAAACTCTCCGCGCTGCAAAGTGGTCATCTCTGCAAACCAATCGATTTTCGCGGCATGTTGCAACTACCCGCCGTCGCTTACTTCGAGTTTTCATTGCGGCACTCCATTCATCATCGCGGCCAATTGTCCGCATACTTGCGTGCCATGGGCGGCAAAGTTCCCGCTATTTACGGGGAAAGCTACGACTCCGCCGAAGCCAAGAAGGCTGCGCAGGCCGGCTAAGTAAACGATTGGCCAAAGATCGAAGAGGGATTCCTCGCTCCGCGGACTCCGTTTGGAATGACAGATTGGGAGTTTTTCGCTGCGTCAGCCCAGGAGCAGTTTTTTCGCCAAGGCTAGCGCCTGCGCGGATTCCCGAGGCTCGGCAAACCTGGCACGAATGAAATCGCTCGTGCCACCTCCCTTCCCCGGATAAACCGCAAACACTTCCTTCAACACGCTGGGAAGGTTCTGTTTCGCGGCGGGATGCTGTGCCAGGACAAACTGGCCGGACTCCTCCAAAACAAGAATCCCGATTGCACCTTCGTGCCTCGCAACTTCCGTGGCCAAGGGCAGAAGCAAATCCGGATGCGAATCGCGCAACAACTCCGCCACCACCCGCGCGCCCTTTGCGGACACCGGCGCGGTAGACACCAGCAGCGCCGCGCGAGCCTCTGCCAGTTCCTGCAATACGCCACGAAGATCCTTGCAGTGAGCCTCGCGCTCCGTAAGCGCCTTTTCAACAGCTGCAACCAAATCCTGCGGCGCACAACTCAGCCGTTTGGAAAGAGTCTGCAGCAACTGAAAGTCGCCGCTCGCCGCTCGATCTGCGCGGCCTCCACAAACGAATTCCACGCGCCAATCCTGCCGCACCCTGGTGCACCGCCGCACCAGGATCAATCCAATCTGGCCGGTGCTTTTCACGTGCGTGCCGCCGCAGGGCTGCAAGTCTGCCGATTCAATCTCGATTGCTCGCAGTAGGCCCTGGCGGTCCACCTCTTTCCGTACGCCAATCTCGGCTAATTGCTGTGCCGTCCCGTAGCGCACATTTACGGGACGGTCCTGGAAGATCACTTCGTTCGCGGCACGCTGAGCGCCTTCAAGAATATCGGTGGACGGCTCCGGACCGCGAAGATCGATGGTGCATAGATCGGAGCCCAGGTGGAACGACACAGTAGGCAAGCCAAACCGCTCGTGAAACATGGCGGAAAGTAGGTGCTGGCCGGTGTGTTGCTGCATATGATCGAATCGCCGCCACCAGTCCACCACGCCCTTAACAGGGCCGCGTGCAATTTCCCGGTCGACAATGTGCAGTACATCGTCGTTCACATCCCGCACCTCCAGAACCCCGGCCTCCCCTAACGTTCCCAGATCGTGCGGCTGGCCTCCACTGCTCGGATAGAGCGCGGTGCGATCCAGCAAGACTTCCCACGCAGCAATGGGCCCTAATTCAGAAAACACGGAACTGGACGGCTCACAACTCAAAACCGTGGCGTCGAAGTTTTGCAGGTAGGCGTCGTCATAATACAGGCGGTGGGTGCTCATTTGCCGAAAGTCTAGCACGCCTGTTCGTGGAAGGAGGGTTCGGCAATCACCCAATTTGGACGCTACGACTTCACAGCAACGGAGTAGTTCTCGCCACGGCATGTGGCGCTTTTCCGGTAGACTGGATTTATGCCGATTAAGCTAATTGCCCTAGACATCGATGGCACGCTTCTGAACAGCCGGTGGGAGGTTTCTCCCGCCAATCGTGCCGCGCTTGCGGAAGCTACGCGCAGAGGCATCGAAGTCGCCCTGGTTACCGGCCGCCGCTACGATTTCGCTCTTCCGGTAATCCAACAAATTGATTCGCCGCTGACCATGATCGTCAACAACGGGGCGATGGTTCGCGACAAGGACGGCGCGACTCGGCTGCGCCATCTGCTGCCGAAGGACACCGCCTCGCGCGTGATTCAGGCGACCAGCGCGTGGCGCGAATGCACCAGCGTCGTCTTCGATCGCTCGAAAGCCAACCAGGTTATCGTGGAAAGAATCGACTTTGAGGATGGGATCCGCGGTATGTACTACCGGCGCAACCGCGAATTTCTGGGCGAAGCCGCACCGCTCGAGAATTGCCTGACGGAAGATCCTATTCAAGTGATGCTCGCCGGGCCGGTTGCGCCGATGCGGGAAGCTGAAAGCGTGCTGAGGTCCGTCCAATTCAGCAAGGAGTTCACTCTGGCCGTGACGTTGTATGAGGACAAAGACTTCTCCATGATCGACGTGATTCATCCCTCGATTACCAAGGGCTCCACCCTGTCCGAATGGGCAGCTCTGCGCAACATTGCAGGCTCCGAAATTCTGGCCATTGGGGATAACCACAACGACCTGGAAATGTTATCCTTTGCGGGTATCCCAGTGGTTATGGGCAATGGCGTGGCGGAGTTGAAGGCACGCGGGTGGCACGTCACCTTGTCAAACGATGAGGACGGCGTTGCGGCCGCAATCTGGCAGTTTGCCCTGCAGGAGGCTCCTGAGTGCGCTTGAGGCATATTCTGGCGTTGATAGGACTGGCCAGTGCCCTGTCGCTGTGCGCCGGAAGCGCGCGCGCTGAGTATGTCGTGCTGCGCAGCGGTGCACGCCTGAGCGTAACCAGCTACGAGCTTCTGGGCGATAAATACCGCCTTCAGATGGTTGGTGGTGTCGCCGAAGTTCCTGCGGCAGAGGTGCTGGGCATTGAGCCGCAAGACGTTTTTGACCCACTACCTGAGCCCCTCACCGCCAACACTCCTTTCAGCGAGATTATTCGGCAGGCAGCCTCACGCTACGGTGTGGATGCCGACCTGATCCACTGCCTGATCGCCGTCGAATCGAACTTCAATCCGAAAGCGGTGTCGCGAAAGAATGCCCGGGGATTGATGCAGATCATGCCGCAAACGGCGGCGCATCTCGGCGTGAAGAATATCTTTGATCCGCGGGAAAACGTCGACGCAGGCACGCGTTACCTGCGCGACATGCTGGCAAAGTACAACAACGACCTGACGCTTGCGCTCGCGGCGTACAATGCGGGGCCTGACAAGGTTGATCGCTATGGCCGCCACGTGCCGCCGTATGCTGAGACGCGGCTGTACGTGCAGAAAATTTCCCGCAACTACGCCAAGGTAAAATCGGGCACTACACAGCCAAAATCCGAAGACTCTGCCACCGCTGCCGGCATCTCCGGCGGGCAATAGGCTACTTGTCAAGCGGCGGTACTATTTCGACGGTTAGGACGACTTTGCCTTGCGCGTGTCGCTGTTCGAGGTAACGGAGGGCATCAGCCGCATCGCTTAACGGGTAGCGTCGATCAATGACGGGAGTGACTTTTCCAGTTTCAACGAGATCTTTCAGAAACGTTAAATTCTCGCGGTTTATGCTGGCGATAAAGAAGCGCGCCTTTTTTCGCCCCATCCGTGATAGGAATCTGGCCAGCAACAGGGATTCGAAAATTTGCGGCAGGCCGCCTCCGATGGCCACATAAATTCCGTCCTCAGTCAGCATATGCCGGTAAACAAACATCGAATGATGAGCATTCGCGCCCAGAATCAGATCGTAACGCTGCCCGCTTTTCGTGAAATCTTCGCGCGTGTAATCAATCGCATGGTCTGCGCCAATCGACCTTGCTGTATCCATCTTGCCCGTGCTGCACACGGCAGTGACTTCCGCCCCGAACGATTTGGCAATCTGTACCGCGAATGTGCCCACACCGCCAGATGCGCCATCCACCAGAACTTTCTGCCCGGGCTGGATCCGTCCGTGATCACGTAGACCCTGTAGCGCCGTGACTCCCGCGATTGGTACTGCCGCTGCCTCCTCAAACGAACTGTTGACTGGCTTCAGTGCCAGCTTCTCTTCGGGAGCACATACGTACTCGGCAAACCCTCCTCCGGCGAAACCTGTAACGCCGAACACCTCATCGCCAGGCCGAAAGTCCTTTACGGTGCTGCCAACCGCTTCCACTCGCCCGGCGATATCGCAGCCGAGCACCGGGTGTTTTGGTGTACGCAACCCCGGGAGCGAGCGTATCAAAGGCGTGCCTCGCAAGCAGAACAGGTCCAGTGGATTTACGGATGCCGCGCACAGCTTTATCAGGACCTCATGGTCCTTGGGAGTAGGCTTTTCTACATCGGCAAATTGCAATACATCCGGTGGCCCGTATTTTGTGTGTAGAATCGCTTTCATAAAGTAATTCTCAAGTGGTTGCTCGGTCTCGCGCGAACGCCGCCGCGTCTAAATCAACTTCGAAAGACAAAGGAGCCCTGCGTCCAAATGCGAGATTTGGTGCAGGGCCTTTGCTAGTGTGAAATTTGGCCAGGCCGCTGAAACCCGCTCTACTACACCTTCTTTTTGTCAGCCTTGTCGCAGTCTGACAGCATCTTCTTAACGCGCGCTTGCATGTCCTTGTCCGGCTTCGCGGTCAGCATCTTCTGCGCGATATCCAGATTCCCGCGCACCACGTCGTTTACCAGGCGCGTTTTGTCGGGCTGATTCAGTCCGCGCCAATCAAACATCGCCTCGCTCTGATAAAAGCTGTTGCTGAGTTCGATGAGGTAAGCCCGCGGATCGATCTCTACCTTGTTGCTGTAGATCTGTTGGCCCTTGTTAGGGTCATCAGGCGCTCCGGCGATCGCGGAGAGCACAGTTGCCAAAGCATTGCGGGTTGCCTGCTGCTCGGCGCTCAACTGGTCGTTGTCCGAAACTAGTTGGCCACCCTTGATCTTGTTCATCGCGGCGTTGGTGCCTTGGAAGCCCGGAAATGTCACTTCGATCACCAGCGGGGTTGCACCCAACTTGGACCGTTGATCCATCACTGCCTGCATCCCATCCATCAGGAACGAGCGCGCGGTGTTGTAGTAGTCCGAGCGCATTTTGTAATAGGAGCCGGAATGCGACTGCCCCGCGGGGGTTTTGGCCCCGATGTAGTAGGCTTCCGCCATCTGTTTGTTGGCGTCGGCAAGCGCGGTCACCAGCACAGTTCGCAGCACAATTGCTTGTTGGCGCTGCGACTCGTCCGAACTTCCCTTGATTACCTTGTCCAGATTCCTCAACGCGGCCTTGAAGTCCGATGCCTTGAAGTTGTTCCTGGCATCGGTGAAACTCGTGTCGCTCTGCGAAGTGGGCGGCACACTGGAGCACGCCAAAAGAAGTAGGCAAATTGCGATTGCAGCCAAAATTGGCCATGGACGGTGCGGCATAGTCATCTCTCCTATCCAAAAAACGGCAGATTTCAGGTTGGAGCGCACCTTGCGGCGATACTATGTCTGGCCCGTGCCAGAGTCAATGACATTGGACACACTGATCTTCGTGTTTTCGTCAAAACATGACGCGCGACCTCACCGTAAGCAAAATTACCAGCGACCAGGGAGGGTCCCTGTTGCGTCTAGAGCTGCAGCCTTGTTTTGGTCTGGCGGGCTGCTTGGGCGCCAAACAGATCAGGGTGAATCTCCTGCCAGGCAAGTCGAGGGACGACGCCCGTCAGTGGTGATTCGCCGTTTGAGGCGGAAAGCTATGCTGATTCAACGGCAGTAACCGTTAGGGCAAGAACGCCCGCCCCACTGTGACGCCGGTCACAGAGCCCTGTGCTCTGGCCATGTTACCTATGCGACTTCGGAGTGCTCTGCCCCTACGGCCCGTACCAGCTCCGCTCAACCTTGCCTTCCCCGTCCCGGAGGGTGATTCGAGGTAAATACAGCTTTGACTCCGATCGATCCGAGCATCTACAAGGCGCTACTGGACAGGTCGCCGACGGCGTGTACCTGCCGGTATCCGCTTCGGTCTCCATTGGCGGCACGCTCGCTCTCCCTGACGACACCGCTGACACACTCGTCAAGCGCGCCGATCAGTTAATGTACCGGAACAAGACGAACGGCGACCTCGCGAAGATGGGAAACCCGTCCTCTGATCAACCAAGTTGCGGTAAGCAGGTGGCCAGGCTCCGTAACCTGATCAGCAACCCCTATCGAGCACGCGCAATCGCCAGCGTCAAATCGTCCACTTGCTCGTCGAGCCGGAATTGTTCCACCGCGTTTTCTACATTCCGCACGATCTGCCGCCTCCAGGTTTACGCGCTTGCGCAAAATCTCCAATAAGCGCCCTTCTCCAAATTCTTCGCCGTTATGCCCGGTGGTTTCAGTGATCCCGTCGGTATAAATCGCCAGACCATCGCCTGTTTTCAACTGGACCTCTGCTACCGAACACTTCCAATCGGGGAATAGTCCAAGGACGGTGGTGGTAGCGCCAAGCTTCTCCACGCCACCGCCCTTGCGCAGCAACAGCGGAGGGTTGTGTCCACAATTGATGTAGTGGAGCGTGCGTGTGGCATCGCAGTACCGTCCGAAAAAGAAGGTGGCGTAACGGGCCTGCGCGGTGTGCTTGCAAAAATGAAGATTCACTGACGTCAGCAATCGGGGCAGGTCCTTCGAATCATCGCTGCACTGCCCGTGCAGACTTCCTTGCAAGCTCGCCATCAGCAGGGCCGCAGGAATCCCCTTCCCCGCAATATCCGCCACTACGATTCCAACCTCTGCGGCGGCACCCACATCGAGAAAATCGTAGTAATCCCCTCCGATCTTCGCCTGCATGCAATGTCCGGCGTAGTCGAGCGTCTCTAACGAGGCTGCTCCTGGGACAGCAGCCCTCGCTGTACCGCCCGCGCCCTCATCAACGGCTTCCCTGCTTCCAGTTGGCCTTGATCCAATTTCCAAATGTCCGCATCTACCGCAAGACACTGCAGTCCGGCGTCGCCCTCCAGGGCGGTTCCGTTCGCGCCCACCCATACCACCCGGAACGGCGCCCTGCGGCCCCCGCATTCCACATTCAGGACTTCGCCAACTTCCAGCTGTACTTGCAGCCCCGCCAGGCGCGCCCGAGTTGGAGATATCAACCCTGTGTGCCAACTGAAGTTTCTCGCCAGGCGCCGAATGGCTGAAATGTACCGGCAACGCGATGCGCACCCGCTCTTCTTTCCGCCCGCGGTAACGATCGAGGGCCGCGATGACTGCCCCTTTCAGCTCTGCTGCTGGCGCGATTTCACCAGCAAGCGGAAGATACACCCGTCGTTGACGTGCATTGACCAGGCAAACGATATCCATCTTTTCCGCGATCAACACTCGCATGGTGTTCAGCGCCAGGTTGCACGCGCCCCAGGAACTGCACGCCATCCATTCCGGGCATCTGCGTGTCAGCAATAATGGTGGCATAGGGACCGTCGTTGCGTAGCACTAGCAAACCCTCTTCCCGACTGACGGCGGTCGCAATTTCAAATTCGTCTTGCAGTATTTGCCGGTAGAGTTCCAACGCGGAAGGATCACCATCGACGAACAGAATTTTCTTATTCACGTGGCAAGTCTTTCCAGCGCCTATCAGTTGCAACTTGGCACAACGACTTCGAAGAACAGGACGTCGGAAATCACAGCTTTCGCTGGGACCGAAGAGTTACACCGTCCGCGCCTTGAACGGTTCCGTTCTGGTAGAATCACGGCGAAATGACGCTCTCCGAGCATTTGCGATTCGCCGTGGACGGTACAAGCGAAGTGTCGGCGCTATTCTCGCGGCCCACGAACGCGCGCCACCTCCTGGTGCTGGCTCACGGCGCTGGCGCGGGAATGAGTCATCCATTTATGGAGAACCTTGCGGACGAATTGGCTGCTGCCGGAGTCGCCACGCTCCGCTACCAGTTTCCTTATATGGAGGAACGGCGGCGCGTGCCAGACGCACCTGCAGTTTTGACGGCCACCGTCGTGGCAGCGGTGGGGGCTGCGGCGAAGGACGCTCCGGATTTGCCGTTGTTGGCGGGAGGCAAGTCGATGGGAGGGCGAATGACATCGCAAGCCGCGGCCCAGGGTCTACTGGATGGGGTGCGAGGGTTGGTGTTCTTCGGTTTCCCGCTGCACCCGCCGAAGCGGCCGTCAACGAAACGCGCGGACCATCTCACGAAGGTCACAGTGCCAATGCTGTTCCTGCAGGGGACGCGGGATGACCTCGCCGACCTCGGCTTGTTGCGTCCAGTCTGTGCGAAACTGGGTCCGCTAGCGACGTTGTCTGTCGTTGAAGGGGCGGATCATTCGTTTCATATGCTGAAGCGTTCCGGAACCAGCGATACTGCGGTGCTGCAGCAACTGGTGCAAACGGTGGCTTCCTGGGCCGAGAAAATTCGAGGATAGCTTCAACGCTTGCCCCGCATCTCTTAGTTTGGGCCAGCACTAACGTCCACAATGCTGCGACCGCTCAGGTGAGAAGAGGCGTGACGCAATCGACCCGCATCCCTTACTCTCTCTTTTTCTCGCACGTTGGCTACATCACGTTCAGCGTTTTTTTGGCCGCGGCTGTCGGTCGGCACAGGCGTTCTGGAACGAGGAGTTTCTCAGGCGCGCATCAGCGAAGACGTCCCATTACGTGCCTTTTCTGATCTGGGGAGAACGACCCTGGCACAGCAATTACATCAACGTCGATGAGAGCGCCATAGGGAATTTGCGAAGAACCGTAAATCCAACCAATCCCGCCTGTAACGAAACGCAGCGCAAAGTTATCTGGATGTTTGGCGGTTCCACGCTATTTGGAATGGGTGTGCCCGACGCGGAAACGATCCCGTCGCAACTATCGCACGAACTGAACTCGGCTGGCTCTGGGTGCTTTGTGGTGTTAAATCTGGGAAAGGAAGGCTTTGTAGCCAATCAAGGGTTCATCTTCCTCGTCGAAGCACTAAAAACGCAACAACATCCTGATCGCGACGCTCGCTCCAGGGCGGCGATTTTATTTTCCTCGGGCACTTTCTTGATGCCATGCAAGAACCTGTTTACATCGACCATCTGATGCGCCTCGGCCCGCGCGGAAACCAAATCGTCGCGCACGCAATTGCGAACTCGTTGGGCAACCTTCCGAGCAATAGCACAAAACGAAACAGCCCGTTTAGCCCGCATGGTAACGTTTTGTTTACAGCCTTTTCGGTACGGCGAATTTCCCGCGGTATGTCGAATTTCCACTGGCGTTTCCATTTCACCTTTTCTCACGTCTCTCGCAACCTGTTGAAGCGTAGCGATTTTTCGTTTTTGGGGCATCTTTGGTGGAGGGATTGCACCTTCAATGGTGGGTGACACATTCACCCAGGAGAGCCGTGGTATGAAAACAAGAAAGTTGCACTTCAAGGGCTGGTTGACTTTTTCAGCTCTGGCAATTTCCTGCTCACTTGCCACTCCCGCAAAAGCGCAAGGCACGAAGCCGCTTCCTGACACCGACACCACACGTCAGGAGTTAGCGTCTTTCGACCAGTTTCTCGATAGCCATCGGGAGACGGCAGAACAACTTCGCAAGGACCCTTCGCTCGTAAACAACGAAGCAATTCCTGAAGAGCCATCCGGACTTGCAAGCGTACTTGCAACAGCACCCTGCAGTGCGCGAAGAAGTTAAAGGAGAACCCTGAAACGCCTTCATGCACCAGGAAGCTCGCTATGAACGCACGGAAGATGCTACTGCCACTCGCAGCACTGTCACTCGTGACCGCGATACTACGCGGCGGCGAACTGGCCAACTTCGATCAGTTCCTCGATAGCCATCGCGAGACGGCAGAACAACTTCGCAAGGACCCTTCCCTCGTAAACAATGAGCAATTCGTGAAGAGCCATCCGGATTTGCAGGCGTACTTGCAACAGCACCCTGAAGTGCGCGAAGAAGTTAAGGAGAACCCTAACGCCTTCATGCACCAGGAAGCTCGCTATGAACGCACGGAAAACGCTCCTGCCACACCTAACAACCGCAGCGGTCTCGACCGCGACACTACCCGCGGCGAACTGGCCAACTTCGACAAATTCCTCGACAGCCACCGCGAAACCGCCGAGCAGCTTCGCAAAGACCCTTCACTCGTAAACAACGAGCAATTTGTGAAGAGCCATCCGGACCTGCAGGCGTACTTGCAACAGCACCCTAAGTGCGCGAAGAAGTTAAGGAGAACCCTAACGCCTTCATGCACCAGGAAGCTCGCTATGAACGCACGGAAGACACCGCTCGTTACGATCGCCGCGAAAATGGCGTGGATCGTGACATGATCCACAAATCGTCCGCCAGCTTCGGCGAATTCCTTGACGGTCACGCGAACATCTCGAAGGACCTTTCCAAGAATCCGTCGCTGGCCAACAATCAGGAGTATATGGCCAACCATCCTGAACTCAAGGAATATCTGAACGCGCATCCTGAGGTGCGACAAGAATTAATGGCGAATCCTCAGAGCTTTGTCGCCTCCGCCCAGCAGTTCAACAACAGCAAGAATGGCACGCCGGTAAAAGAAGCCGTAGCACACCCACCGAATTGAGAGGCCACCCGCCCGGCCTTTCGATTCGGGCACAGTCGTCCCCAAGCGGAAAGCTACTCTAAGGAGGCATTATGAATGTTAAAACGTTGGCCGTTCCCGTGTTCATCCTACTGGCCGCGGTTCCACTCAGCGCCGACGACAAGAAGAAAAAGCCGGAGTCCCGGGCCATGCTGGAGACGATGGAAGCCGTGCCTTGCGGCGCGAAAGAAAAAGGTTTGACGGGCTTGGGAACCTTGTGGGCATCCGCAGGCATCACGCACGTGAACTCCGACGAGAAGCTCTGCCCACAATACATGCTGCGGACGGATGAAATGGAGTATCACATCCGGCCGACGGACCTTAAGCATGAGGTGCTTTTGCCCGTCGGTCAGGAAATTGAGTTCAAGATCAAGAAGAACCGCATGTTTGTCAAAGCCCTGGACGGCGATCGAAAAGCCAGAAGCTATTCGATCGTCGCGATGAAGCCGGCAAACCCCGAAGGTGCGTCGCAAAGCTCATCGGTTAATCCGTCCCGGCCCTGACGGACTGTAGCTTCGTCCCATTCGGCAACCGACGCAGCCCAGCCCTCATCTCTTCACTTCGCCCCCTTCAACAACAGCAGCACGTCGAGGAAACACAAAATGGTGATCGCCGCTTCGAGGAGGAAAAGGCGCGCTTCATTGAACTGGGCAACCATGAATCCATATAATTCGCCGGCCGTCTCCAACTTTTTTTCCACCAGGTCGCGGTATTCCGGCACACCCACTCGCGCCGCGGCCAGGCGGTAGGCGCGCGCGTAGAAGGTGTCGCTGACAAATTTGATCGCATTGTCGATTCGCTCCGTTAGTTCCATGACATCCAGGCGGATGGTGTTCAAGCGGTTGGCTTCACTGGGGAGTGTCCAGCGGAACAGCAAAACAGCTTTCTTGCGGTCGAGGGTATTGTAAACATCGGAAAGAACGCGGGTCATGAAATTGTCGTAATAGCGGAATTCCAGCAATTGCATTTTTGCATACGTCAAAATTTGAATTGTCCGAGTGGCTTCTTCCGGCCGGTCGTAGACAAACGCCGCCGTCGAACCCACGACCAGCAAGTCTGTCGGGTAGTACGAAAGGTGTCCTTCCAGCAGCCGGTCCGTCGTGCTGCGCGCCAACGTCGTCTGTTCGCCCCGGATCACCTGAATGATCTTATCGCCATGCGACGCTAGCAGCTGCTCCGCCGTGAACAGCGGCCCGCCCCCTTCCCCAATTTCGTGCAGATCCACGACGAGAAAATCTTCTTGCAGCCACTCTTCCCTGGGCTTGATCACCGCCGGATTGATTTTTTGCAGATGCTTCGCAAGCACCGCGCGCCCTTCCGGCTCCACGTCCGGCGCGTCCATCCAGCGCGCCGCCTGTGCCACTAGCGCCTCCCAATCCCCTTCGAATCCCACTTCCAGTTGCACTTCGACGATTGCGTATTCGTAATATTTTATGGAGCAGACGACGTGTTCGCCCCCATGTAGAGTGAGCGGCTCGCTGGGTTCCGCGATGGGCGGGGTCTCGAATCGCACATAGTCTGGCGTGCGTCGTGGAAAGTCTGGTTTGGTTGGACCGCCTCGCGGCCCCAGCAAGCCTCGCAGCTTCTCCAGGTCAAACGCCTCTCCTACGTCGTAGAACAGAAAGATTCGGATGCAGCCTCGTAGATTCACAATCTTGTTTTATCACCGAACCCGCCATGCGCAATACACCGAACTCTCCGGGTACAGGAGCCACAGTAGATTCGTCAAGACGTTCTTGCCGAATGTGCCGAATGGCTGACTGTTGACCGGCCCAGGCCTGTCTTTTATGATGGCTCCGAATCGCATGCGCGTAAGAAGTTGTCCCCCATGCGCCCATCCTCTTTCTTTTCCCAGTTGTGTCAAATCGCTCTTCACGGCCTTTGCATCTTCACATTTGTGGCGCTGTCTGTTCCTCTTGCGGCGAATGAACCCTTCCTCGACAAGCCTTCCAACTAGTGGACCGAGGCCGAAGCGTTGCAAGTGTTGAACGATTCGCCCTGGGCGCACACAATCACAACGACTACGCAGGAAACTCCGTGCGACTATGAGCACCCAGCGTTTTCTGGCCTGTTTCGCGAAGAAATGACACAGATAACAGATTTGCGTTCGACGGAATTTCCTGCGTAGTCAGTTAAACCCGATGGAGCAGAATATGTAGTGCGACTCGTCTCTGTAAAACCGATGCAAGCCGCCGTGGAACGATTAATCAGCTTGGATGAGAAGCGGGATCCTTATCGCCAAGGTATTGGCTTCGAGCCCGGCAGCAAACCCACAAACAGGGAGGAAAGTTGGTATAAGCCGGCAGACGAAATTATCGTCGTGGTCAGCCTTAAGCGCCCAGGACCCGCAGGGGCCAGCTTTCTCGATTATGCCTTTGAGAATAGAGCCGATGGTACGGCATTCATAGCGCACGATCTGTTTGCCTGTGCGGGGGTGCGAACAGCGAACGGTCAAATTTATGTCGTCACGAATCGTATTCGCGAGGGAAAGGACAAGAAGGCGTCGGCAATTATCATGTCTTTTCCCAGCATCGTCGACGGGAAACCGGTGATCTCGCATCGCGACGAAAAGTTAGAGTTCCGCTTCATCCTCAAACAGAGAGTGTTTGAGACCACATTTTTTGTGAATTCGGCGGACCTTTTTGACGGGACGGAAACGGTCATGCACGCCCCTACCCGGGTGGATGAACCCACACCTGCCGTGCTTCCCTGATTCGCAAGAGATTTCCGTCAGCAAGCTTATTTTCTATCCTGCGACTCAGGATGCGCCGCCCGCGGATGCTGCATCGGCGCTGTCAACATGGCCCTTGCAGTCCGCGTGCTCGCAGTGACAATCGATGTCCGGCATACTTTCCATGGCCTCGCAGGCCTCGCTGCAGTATTTGCCCGTCGTGATCATGCAACTGCAAACCGGGTGTGCACACTTCCGGGTATTCGTAGCGTCCATTTGATTTCTCCCTTGATCCTGTCCCACCGAGCCGACCATGCCACCGCGAGCAAAACCCTCAGGCGTGAAAGGCCTGAGCTACAAGATCGCGATAGACCGACCGATCCCGCTCGCATACTACTCGCCAGCGCGGCCCGATTCTATATAAAAAGGAACACACGGCGTGCATGCCTCGCCGCAAATGCCTTTCGCCGGCCGCACCCTGCAACGTCGTATTTAGCTGCTGCTCCGCGCCTTTGCCAGGGTCTGGGACGACTGTTATATCATGCTATACGTAACCATTGAGGTACTACTCCGCTATTCCCGAGTTTCTGGCAATGCGCTATCATTGACGTAACGTGGAATTACACCGTTCTGATTCTGTCGACACTGTCGATCATTTACCCGCTCACCTTTTGTGTTCGTGCCTGTTGGAAATCCACGTAACCCGCTGGAGATTGCGCCGCTTCCCAATTATCCTCCACTCGTTCATCACGCGTCGGCACGACATTGCACACAGGTACAGGATTAAGGGTATTTCACGGGAAATGCGCGGCTATGTAGCATAAGCGACAGACCAACTAAACGTTGAAGCGCGCGCGGTTCGCACTGGTAGGGCAAACGAGAATTCAGCTCGAGGGAAAGGGGGGTGATGATTGGCTCAGATCCTGCTAGCCGACGACAACCAGGTAATTCTCCAACTGCTACGGCGGCTCATCGAGTCCCATGCCGGTTGGCAGGTTTGTGGCGAGGCTGCAACTGGCCAGGAAGCGCTAGCCCGAGCCATCGAACTTAAGCCTGATCTGTTGGTGCTGGATTTTGCGATGCCTGGACTGAACGGACTTCAGGTGGCGGAGCAAATCTCCCGGGCATGCCCAAATTTGCCGATCATCCTCCATACCATTCACGATTTTCCTGAAATGATCGCGGAAGCAAAAAGGGTTGGCATTCGAGAAGTGGTCAGCAAAGGTGACACCGCGGCCCGTTTGCTAGACACAATGGAATCGCTGCTCCCGGAAAAGTCATCGGCTGCCGCTGCCGCGAGCGCGCTAGTCAGCCCGCCGCAGCCCGAGGCGGCGAGTACAGAAGAGGTCATCGACAAACTAAAGCCACCTGAACCGAACTGAACGAATCCTCCACTGGCACGCCCCGTATCGCCTCTTGGCTTCTGCCACCACCCAAGAAAGAGTCGCTTAGCCAGAATCCCCACTTACGTGCCGAAACGCATCCAATCTTCAGGGCTCATGCGCAACTTCACTCGACGGGAACTTTTGAAACTTGGGGCGGCGAACGTCATTGGGGAACTCGCGTCTTTAGGCTTGCATGGCTGCGGTAGCGCCAGCGGCGGTGCAGTCGCCCCACCTCCCCCCACTCCGTCCGTCTGCTCGAATTTAACGGACATCGATCGCGTGGTGATCCTCATTCAAGAAAACCGTTCGTTCGATCACTACTTCGGAAGCTACCGAGGCGTGCGCGGATTCTCCGATCAAAGCATGGCATTCCAGCAGCCCGATCCCCCAAATACAACCAATGCACCTATTGGCAAACTCTTGCCGTTTCATCTGGACACCTCCACAACCAATGCTGCCTGCACACACGACATCAGCCACGACTGGGTTCCGCAGCATCAGAGTTGGGACAACGGCGCCATGGACGGTTTCGTAACTTCGCGCCTGCCCATCAATGCCAATGACGCTGTCTTAGCTATGGGCTACTACAATCGCCCGGACCTTCCTTATTACTACGCGCTCGCCGATGCGTTCACCATTTGTGACAATTTCTTTTGCTCCGTGATGGGCCCGACCGACCCCAATCGCCTATACACCATGGCGGCATCCATCGACCCCGATGGCACCAATGGCGGGCCGATTTTGCAGACCGTGATCACCAATCGCGCGTCCCTTTTTGGCCGGTTGACCTACACCACGATGCCCGAACAACTGCAGACGCGCGGAATTTCCTGGAGGGTTTACTCCTCGCCGGACGAAACTATTTCTGGCGGCATTCTTTCGGACAATGTTCTTCCCTATTTCAAGAACTTTCAGGATCCTGCCTCTGTGCTGCATCAGAATGCGTTCGGGCCGCAGTTTCCCGTGGATTTCCTGGCCGATGTAGCATCCGGGAATCTTCCGCAAGTCTCCTGGATTGTGGGCTCGGTGTTGACGTCGGATCATCCACCTTCACCCTCGGTCTTCGGTGAAAACATTGTGTCGCTCATCGTTGGCGCGCTCACCGCGAATCCCACGCTGTGGGCCAAGACACTTTTCATTCTCACCTATGATGAAAATGGCGGATTCTTCGATCACGTTCCGCCAACCACTGCACCTCCCGGCACACCGGGAGAATATGTAACCGCGCCGGCCGTGCCCGATCCGACCGTGGTCGGCAATCCGGCGATCAACGGCCCTATTGGATTAGGCTTTCGCGTCCCCACGCTGCTCATCTCGCCGTTCACTCGCGGCGGTTTCGTGTCCTCGGATCTTTTCGATCACACTTCCATCCTGCGATTTCTGGAGACCCGCTTCGGCGCGGAAGTTCCCAACTTAAGCGCGTGGCGCCGCTCCACCGTCGGCGACTTGACCAGTGCACTGAATTTCAAGAAGCCCGACCAGTCGATTCCAAATCTTCCGTCCACGCTTCCTGCGGTTCAGCAGGTGATTCAGCAATGCGCAGCGAATCTGGCGGGGACGACGTCGTACCGTGTGCCGGCGACGCAAACGCTTCCTGCTCAGGAAACAGGGAGTCCCACACGTCCCAGCGGCGTGTGTTAAGAATATTGCGCCCGCGTGTGCTTGTGCGCAATCGCGAGCTATTGCTAATAAACGGGAGTTTGTCACCCATCTCCACAGTACATTTTTGATCGCACCGCGCTACAGGGTTACATGGATTGAAGCATTCCCCGCTCGCAAGGTATCAAGGTTGACAGAGGTACAGCCATGAATACGATGAGCACCTCCACGGTCGTTGCATTGATTGCGCTGGTGATTGTTGTTGTCATCGCGGTTGCCTTGATCGTCAAAACTCAACGCAGCAAAAGACTAAGGACCCGCTTCGGTCCCGAATATCATCGAGCCGTTGAAGAAACTGGCAGCGCAACCCGCGCGGAATCGAGACTGGAAAAGCTGGAAAAAAGGGTGGAGGGTTTCAAGATAAGGCCGCTCACTCAGGCCGATCGCGCGAACTTCCTGGCAGCCTGGCAAAGGATCCAGGCGCGATTTGTTGACGATCCGAGCGGCGCCCTGATCGAAGCCGACAGACTCATTCAAGCCATCATGGCCGCTCGCGGGTATCCCGTCACGGACTTCGAGCAACGTGCGGCGGATATCTCCGTCGATCATCCGCTGGTTGTTGAACAGTATCGAGCCGGCCACGACATTTCCATACGCCATTCGCAGGGACTCACAAGCACAGAAGATCTCCGGCAGGCCATGATCCACTACCGAACATTGTTCACGGAACTGGCTGGCGAGCTCGAATTGACCCATTCCATAACCGGCCGGGCCGCACGCGCCTAGGAGGCGAGCAGGAAATTCCAATTAAGAGACAGGAGCGCATCATGACCGACGACATCAGGAAGAGGCTCGGTTTGCCCGACGAATCCGAACTCACCACAGCGGACCTGGCCGCAGCGAATCAACCCAAGCCAAGAGCCGCAAGCGAATTGGTTACGGAAACGGAATCGCAAGACTATCCCGCCGTGCCGGGCGCAAGGGACAAGAGCAGGACTCCTCCCGTTGCCGCCGCTCCCGCGATGGAGCGCGAAACCGGCCCGCTTTTTTCCGGTGACGAAGCCAACGAACTTCGCTCCCGGTGGGACGCGATACAGGTCGGGTTCGTCGACGAACCTCGCCGCGCCGTGGAGCTGGCCGACAATCTGGTAGCCGGAACGATGAAACGCCTCGCCGAAATTTTCAGCGATGAACGCAGCAAGCTGGAAGGCCAATGGGACCAGGGGGAAAATGTGTCGACGGAGGACCTGCGGCTGGCTCTGCGCCGCTATCGATCGTTTTTCAGTCGCTTACTTTCAGTCTAGCTCGACCAAGGGATTTGGAATCAATTGTGGGCTGTGGTCTGAAGCGGGCAACCCGCGCGAATCCGCAACTCTGTTACAGCTTGTAAACTTCCAGAATCACCCTCACAGCGCGTGGCCCGCCGCCAGCCGGTTCAAGCGCGCTATAGGCCCCAACCGCAATCCCGTGTTCTTTATAAATCTCGATAACTTCGGCCTTGATTAAGTCCACCTTGGCCTGATCGTAGGGTCGTTCCACAACCGGTAGCAGCCCTTTCTGCGTCAGTCGTACGCCGATATCGTCGGGTGAAACTCGTTTGAATGTGCCGAGATAATGGAATACAAGCGCCCGAACATGCAGCGTTGCCTTGGGAGGGGCCGGCAGAGGAGCATCCCCTTTTTGCGCTGCCGCAACAACCGACGCACACCACAGCGTTGCGCACACCAACGCAAGGGGAAGAAGCGGACGTTTCGACGAGAGCATCGTTCACCTCCCATCAAACTTTTCGCAGTGTATACCTGCCCCGCGAGTTCGTACAGCGCAATGTACGCGCCAGTTCGGCGACCCTCCCGGAACGCTTCGTTGCGCTGACGTTCGATGAGGTTCATCTGAAGATGGAGGATGCGGGGCTGCTGCGAGTGGCCGCGGCAAAGTTCGTGGATGCCATGGCCCCGCCTGACCGCGTAGGGATTTTCACGACATCGGGGCAATTGACGCTCGATTTCACCAGCGACAAAGAGGCGTTGAAGCGGAAGCTGATAGGCATTATGCCGCGAGGCGCACTAAACAAGAGCACCATCGAATGTCCCAACATCTCCTACTACATCGCTGATCAACTTGAAAAAGAGGGATTGCCGATAGATACCCGGCGTCCGGGCACACCCGCTTTCGAGGTCTTCGCTCAAGAAACGCTGCAGTGTATGGCTGGAATCGACATTGCCACCGCGAGGAAGCAGGTAATACAGACAGTAAACAGAGTACTAAACGTCGGTGAAGCAGAAAACCGCGACACCTACCGACAACTCGAAGGCGTACTGCGGATTTTGTCTGCCAAACCCGGCGTGCGCATCCTGCTTTTCGCATCCCCGGGATTCCCTCTGGCGAGGCTGAACCTCGAAGCGTCACAGATCCTGGAACATGCCAACCGCGCCAACATTGCGATTAACGCGATTGACGCGCGCGGATTGTATGCGCCGGAGGTGGGAGGAGACATTTCGCAGCCGTCGATGGACCTTCCCTCAACGGTGGGAATCAAAGCGAGCCTGCGCCTCGCGGAGCAGAATGACCAGCAGTTTGTCCTGATGGATTTTGCCTTTGGTACAGGCGGCACGTTCTTCCACTCGAACGATATCGAGGGCGGGCTGAACCAGGCGGGCAGCGTGCCGGACGTCTCGTATGTACTGGGTTTTTCGCCGCAGAATCAGAAAATGGACGGCCGCTACCACACCCTCGAGGTAACGTTGACAGGACCACACAAGTACACGATCCAGGCGAGGCGCGGCTACTTTGCCCCCAACAAGCTCGACGATCCGAGGGAGATCGCCAAACAGGAAATCCAGGAAGCAGTCTTCTCTCAGGACGAGATATTTGATCTTCCACTGACGTTGCAAACGCAATATTTCAAACCGGAGATACCGGAACGCGGCTGAGTGTGGTGTCGCACCTCGATGTGCAACGGATGCAATTCCACAAGGCCGATGGAAGGAACTTTGACGAAGTCACAGTGGCCACCGTGGTCTTTGACGACGACGGCAAGTTCGTCACCGGCGGCGAGAAGCTGGCGAAGATGCGGCTGCTGGATTCCTCAATTGAGAGGCTCGGCCACGCTGGATTCACCGTCAAATCCACGTTTGATTTGAAGCCGGGAAAATACCTGGTGCGGCAAGTGGTGCGCGATTCCGAGGGCTCGCACATGGCGGCGCACAACGGCATTGTGGTCATACCGAACTGACTCGGATGCAAGACGTAGACGCAACAATTTGAGGAGTCCACATGCGCTATCATGATCAGTGTAGTTTTCCCAGGAAGGTTTGCTCGGCTGTCGCATTTCTTTGTCTCGGCTCGTCTTTTCTGCTAACAGCTGCCGCGCAGGAATCTCCCAAACCTCCCGTGCCGAGCAGTCAGCGCATCGAGGACAGAAGCACTACCTTGTCCTTTTCTTTGATAACGCTTCGATGGCGCGGCTTGACCAAACGCACGCCCGCAAGGCCGCTGCACAATTCATTGAGCAAAATGCGGGTGGCGATCGGTTGATGGCCCTAGCCGAGTTCGGCGGCAGCCTTCTTATTAAACAGGATTTCACTGCAAATTACGCCAGCCGCGAAATATCAATTCAAGAAATCAGACAATGTGGTGCTGTACTCGGAACTGTACCACCAGCATGGCATCCAGCGGACACCGAAATCGCGACTTGAAGCTGCAAGCATGGGCTGGTTATCTGAAATCGAGCCATTACTGAAAAACGAGAATCCTCCTAAAATTGGCGTAGGCTACGTTGTCTTTGACAAAGCAACCGACAAGAAAGTGTCCGCTACCGGCGTGATTCTGCTCGACGAGTTCACGACAAAAGGACATAGCGTCGTTCCGTTCACGTTGAAACTCCGCGTTCAAGATTCGGGAGCCTACCGCCTGGTCTTGCTCGGCGTCGACAGCGCCAACTACCAAGCGCCACAAAAGAAATCGAGTTCGCCATCTCAAACTGTCGAGTGATGCATCGAACAACCTTGCTCCTGCATCCAACAATTTAAGGAGCCAAGGTCATGCAGCTGCTCAAGAAACTTGAGGAGACAGTCTCGTCGTGGCCACAGATTTCCGTGCACACGCATCGCTTCGGAGGCCGCGAGTTCCGCTTCGCAAGCGCGGAAGTCGGCCATCTGCACGAATGCGGGATCGTCGACATTCCTTTCCCGCGCTCGATTCGCGACGCGCTGCTTGCCGAAGGCCTTGCTGAAGAACATCGCTGGGTGCCCAATTCAGGCTGGACCACATTTCTCGTTCGAAGCGACAAGGATCTGCAGCACGCCGTTTGGCTGATGCGCCTGTCCTACTTCCGCTATGCCCTGAAAACAGCCACGGATCCACACGAACTGTTTGCGGAAGCCAGTAGAGAACTGCAGTTAACCGCTCCGTTCAACTCTCTTCTGGAACAATTCGTGCCTGTGGCCGGGACCTAGACTTCAACTATCATCTCTCCTATTGACACTCTATAGGTTGAAGATTATCATCCTATAGAAATTCGATAGGAGAACTCTCTTGCACCCGGAACCGACTTCCCTGCTGCAGGGTACTTTGGATCTGCTCATCTTGAAATCGCTGGCCACCGGCGAGATGCACGGATTGGGCATTTCCCGCAGAATTCAGCAAATCACCGAAGATACTTTCGTCGTCAAGCCTGGCTCGCTCTTCCCTGCCCTGCACCGCATGGAAGACGAAGGCTGGATTTCCTCGTTTTGGGGAGACTCAGAAAACAATCGCCGCGCGAAATACTACCGCTTGACCAAGCCCGGACGAAAGCAACTCGAGGTCGAGACCGAGCGATGGGGACGTATTTCCTGGGCTATCGCCCAGGCTTTGCAGATGCCGTAAAGAGGTGGCTGGCATGTCGCTCCTCGCGAAACTCAGAAGCTTCCTGCGGAATCTTTTTTCGTCTCAAAGCGTCGACGCGGATCTCGACCGTGAAGTTCATTCCCATCTCTCAATGTTGATCGACGAAAACATTCGTGCCGGCATGCCCCGGACGAAGCGCAACGCGCCGCGCACATGGAACTGGGCGGTATCGAACAGGTCAAGGAACAGGTTCGCGAGAAACGCATCGGCAACTGGCTGCACTCGGCTTTCTCCGATTGCCACTACGGCGTTCGACAACTCCGCAAAAATCCGGGTTTCACCGCAGTTGCCATCCTCACCCTCGCCCTCGGCATCGGCGCCAACACCGCCATCTTCTCCGTTGTCGATACGGTGCTCTTGCGTCCCTTGCCGTTCGAAGACCCGTCACGGCTTGTGGTGTTTCACGAGGGCGTTCCGAAAATGGGCTACCCGAAGATGGGCTTTTCGCCGCCGGACCTTGCCGTCTTTGCGCGTGAACAGAAATCGTCCATTGCAATCGGCGCTTTCCAGAACAAGCATGTGAATATCTCAGGCCGTGGTGAGCCGGAGCGTGTGGTGGCGGCGCGTGTATCCTCCCCGCTTTTTCCGCTGCTCGGCGTGCAACCAATGCTGGGCCGGATTTTCACCACTGATGAGGACTCGCCGGGTCACAACGTTGTTCTCCTGAGCTATGGACTGTGGCAGCGACGTTACGGCAGCGCTCCTAATATTCTCGGTCAGACCGTCGACCTCGATCGCCAGCCCTATACCGTTGCCGGTGTCATGCCACAGAACTTCGAATTTCCCCTGCGCGGACCAGAGGACAATGGCGCTCCGGCAGATCTTTGGGTGCCGATGGCCGTCACGGCTGCGGCATTGCAAGACTGGGGCGGGGCGTACTTCACCAGTGTGGTGGGTAGGTTGCGACCGGGCGTTTCCGTGCAGCAGGCCAGCATTGAAGCCGAGTCGCTCGGCCCCGTGATCCTTGCGAATTATCCTCCCGCGTTGACGAAGGTCTTTGGTAAGGCGGACCTCAAAGTCAGCGCGTTTCCGTTTCACGAAGAGGTAGTGGGCCCGGTTCGCACCTTGCTACTCGTGTTGATGACTGGGGTGGGGTTTGTGTTGTTGATCGCTTGTGCCAACATCGCGACACTGCTTGTCTCGCGAGCTGCTACGCGGCAGAAGGAGATGGCGGTTCGCACCGCTCTTGGGGCCACGCGGCTTCGACTGATATGCCAGATGCTGACAGAAAGCCTGCTATTCGCATTTGGTGGGGGGACGTGAAGGGCATGCTGTATGGGGTTAACGCGATAGACCCGCTGACATTTGCCGGCGTTGTCGGCTTGTTGACGATTGTCGCGTTGCTGGCCAGCTATATTCCCGCGCGGCGGGCGACCAAGGTCGATCCCATGATCGCGCTGCGCCACGAATAGGAATTAAGCCCCAGGGCATAAGGAGGCGATCGCTATGTCGCTCTCGCTGAAAC
>CAWBVH010000004.1:0-151440 GCA_963792145.1 Candidatus Acidiferrales bacterium | reverse complement strand
AGTTGAATTGCGAGTGCAGCGATCTCCGTCGCTCGCTCAATCAGCTTAATCTCACTGAGGGTTGGAATTTGTGGAAAGCAGCAGTACACCTCGAATGTGCCGAGCAATTCCTCGCTTGGTGAAAGAATAGTTGTGCAACAAAAAACAAAGAGTCCATACTGCGCTGCATATTGCTCGATCGTGTGGCGGCAATGTTCCTCATCGTCCGAGAACAACACCAGAGACACTACATTGCCCACTTGAAGGTTGAGCGAAGCACAAAGCGCATCCAGCACATGGGTGAGCGGTGCACCTCGAGAGATCAATTTGAGCAGGCGGCCTTCGCCTTCCAACACGGGCTGTTGATGCAAACGGAACCCCTTTGGCTGGACAAGCTTGATTCGAACTCCTCGATTGCGTTCTTCAGGGTGCTCCGCCGGTACGATCCGCTCGATATCTTGTCCTCGCCGTCCAGCGCCAAATCTTAGAGAATGTCACGAATATGCGCTGTTCACTTTTGCACAGTCTTTCGGAGATTTTCTTGGCACGCGTAGGGATTAAGTGCGCGGCCATCGTTGCGGAAAGAATCTTTTGCAGATGCTAGGACTCACCGTATCTCCATAACTCTCAGGACTTCTTGGAGTTCAGATTGAGGCTGTGGACACTGTGTCGGTCGGCATGGCGTGTTCAAGACCGTGTAGTCGCAGGATCGCTTCCATACTAGCCTCACGCTATACGGAGTCTGTGCCAACTAGACGTATCTTCGTCAACGTCCCTCGCTCCCTAAAAAAGCGAATTCAAAGAAGCCCTGTTTTCGATGTGAAATTGTTCTCGACTCGGCCGGTCTGGGGAGAAAGATAGCCAAGTTTCGAGGGAAAGAAACCGTCTTCGCGCAAGGCGATCCCGCGAAGAGTGTCATGTACATTCAAGAAGGCGGCGTGAAGCTTACTGTGGTCAATGAGACCGGCAAAGAAGCCGTTGTGGCGATCCTTGGGCCGGGTGATTTTTTTGGGGAAGGGTGTCTTGCAGGCCAGTCCATTTGCATGGCGACTGCGACCACGATTGCACCTACCACCGTGCTCGTCATTGAGAAAAACGAGATGATTCGCGTGCTCCACGGGGAACACGAGTTCTCCGACCGCTTCATCGCGTATATGCTGGCGCGAAACATCCGGGTCGAAGAGGACCTGATCGACCAGCTTTTCAACTCCAGCGAGAAACGGCTGGCGCGCACTCTGCTGCTGCTCGCGCGCTATGGCGCGCAAGGCCATCCTCACAAAGCCGCTTCCCAAAGTATCGCAAGAGATGCTGGCGGAGATGGTTGGCACAACGCGGTCCCGAGTCAATTTTTTCATGAACAAATTCAGGAAACTGGGCTTCATCAAGTACAACGGCGAGATTCACATCAACGATTCCCTCCTGAGCGTTGTACTGCACGAATAGGCATTAATCCAACAGGTGGAACACCTCCGAGTACCGCGTCGGCCGTGCGGAATCGACGTCTGGCAGAAGTCGTCACCCAAAGTTAGATAACTCATTGTGGGTCATCGCTACTTGCGGGTGTGTCCAGGAAGGGTCTAGGGATTGTGGCGGTAAAAGCACAGATCGACAGGCTCACGTCAGTTTGTTTGGCTGTCTTCGTTAACTCTGGTTATGGAAGTCCTTAACTGTGACAGTAACCTCGACGCGAGCACCCTTTTTGAGTCTCACCTCATCGCCATTTTGGTCCTGTTAACGTATTTTCAATACGGAGACCTTGATACCGGTGGTTGGGCCCATCAACCGCAATCTGTGCGTTTTCCGGTCGGCTCGGACGCAGAGACGAGACTGATTTTGTTGACGGTTCCGGGCATGGAGGTGCTTGGCTGTTCTGGAATCCGCGCAGTCCCTTTCGCACCTCAGTTTTCCTGTTATCGCGCTGCCATAGTGTGGGTAAGGGCGTGGCTTTTCGCCTGCAGATGCACCGTTGGGCCAGACGTGAGATATTGGACGGAATTTCGATTTTAGCTTCTCGGCGATCGGACGGGCCTGCACCCGATGCCCTCAGCACGCAGCACCATCGCTACCTTATGACTATATAGCCGTTTGGTGGGACCGGGACTCGGCAGCTTCTACTACGATGAACTGGCTTTTTGATTTTTGACCTGCAGATCATTCACGACCTGCTTCACGTTGGGACTCTGATGGCGACCTTTCGGCATGGTCGCGTTTGTTTTGCGAGTTTACTTCCCCTGTCAGAGTCACTACGCCACTTTTCACTTCGTACTTCACGCTGTCGTGCATCTTGTTCTGGATCAATGCCGCGTCGAGATTTTTTTCGATGCCCTGGTCCAGATCGGAATTCATTGCCTTTGCTTCTTTTTCCACGCCCACGGGAACCACGGCAATCTGATCCGCTACAACCTGGTTGCCTGCGAAGGACTTGGCAATGGCTTCGGCTTGTGACTTGTCGTATTCACTGGCCACCTGGCCATTCAGGGTCACGATGCCCTTGTCGCGATCCTGACTGACCGAGACGTCTTTGAAGCCGGCCTGATCGAGCGATTTACGAATGTTGTCGGACACTTCAGGAGACTTCGTGGGCGTCGTCGAACATCCGGCGAATTTCCGAAACCGAGCAGCGTAACATAGCTACGTACAATCTGAGCTCTTTCAATTGAGTTTCCATCTCGGAGCCTCCCTGTTCGGAGGAAGCTGGTGACTCATCCGAAGAGTCGCGCGGTTTCCCCGTGGCCGCGATGTTAAGAAAGGCGGGGGCATATGTCTGTCCACATCGGTACACTTTGCACTTCTTAGTGAACCTGATGATGCGGAGGTTGACGTTCATATGAGCGGGAAACACTCCTGGGTATTCCAGAAACTGTACACAACTGCACAGACGCTTGTGCTTAACATCAATTATGATTTTGCTCTGGAACCCACGGCGTTCGCGGCGCAGGCGCCTATCGGGCTTATGGCCTAGCGGAACTCGAGCTTGCGCTGGCACAGTGCAAGTCCTGAAAGGAGAATTTCGATGCTACTACTGATTATTGTCTTGCTGCTGTTGTTCGGCGGTGGCGGCGGGTATTACGGATATTCCAGATGGGGGACAGGCGGAGGCCTGGGGATAGTCGGGACAGTCGTGGTAGTCGCGGTGATCTTGTACGCGGTCGGCGTTTTGCGCTGACCATGTCTGTTTCGGTCCTAGATTGAGGGAAGAATCATCGCAGATTTATTAGCGGAGGACACTTCGCGCGAATGCTCATTTTCGGTCAAGCTATGGGAGGCATTGTATGAAGCAAAGCGCTAAGAATAGAGCAAAAGCCGTAAACCGGCGGAGCCTCGCAAAACGCAGCCTGTCCCTTGCTAAAATCTCATCCGGGCCCAAAAACAGAACATTCCCGGCCGCGAATCGTTGCATGCGAAACGTAGAATCCTAAACTGTAGCTAGATTCTCCGCGCTAACAGCCGGGCGGGTCCAGTAGATACATAGAGAATGGAGTGGTCCGGCGTGATTGGGAGGCTGTAGAATCGGTTTGGACCAGGCAGCCCGATCGCAACGATGATGCAGGCCGCCGAGTCGCTCGTGAGACAGGCCGCGACCGGAGTTTGTGGTGGAGTTCTCCGGGCTGGCGTTCCCTTCCCGCAGTCCAAGATGTGTGCGATCCTCGTGATTCACCGCACTGATATGATCCAGCAGATCTCGCCGGCGGCTTTCGACTCAGCGCTCTGCCACACCGCTCTGCCAAGGACCTCGAACGAGGTTCGCACGGGACGCATTTTCAGGGATCGCACGGCTGCATAGCTTCGGCTCACCTCTACACGGCACCCTCCCGCCATTGAATGTGCATCGGGCCAGCGCCTGCTGTTGACCTAAGAGGCTTCTGTTCCGCTCAGTCCTTTGTGGGCGCACGATCGGATCGCAACTTCATCGCGATCAACGACAATATCAGTAGGAACACAATGACATTTGTCGCGATGAGCGGTAGCGACTTGATCATGATTCCGTAGGTGATCCAGAGCCGCGCAGCATGTAGGTCCCCATAATCTAATCTCTCGAATGGAACACATCCTCGGCAGGAAACACTGATATGGAATGACCTGTCAACTACAAAGAATTGTTTTCTTTCTTTTTTCCTTCCTCTCCTCCCCATAGAAGGCAGCGCAAGTCGCGGTCGAGGCGGCTATTGCGACGGTTGATCACTCTGATATTCGCGGGTCGAAACCGCATAATCGTGATCCGTCGGGAGCTGCCTCGGACTAGCGACGCGGGTTCGGTCCGCAGACCTACCGCATAGAGCTTTCGAGGATTCTCCTTTCCATGCGCCTCTCGACCGCTACCCACGCTGCCTCCTGGAAAATTCTTGCTGCATAAAAACTCACCTCATGCCGCCCGCCGTTCGGTCTCCTTCTGTGCAGCCTCCACTTTTACCCCAATGGCCCAGATAAAACCCAATAGCTCGCGTCCGATCGCAGTTACAACCTTCCCTTTTTCCTTGCCCCGTGCGGTCAGCTTCCGATAACGCGTGTGCAACCGATGTTGCGCTTTCCAGGCGATCTCTCGGACTTCTGCGCTGACCAACTCTTGCCGCTTGCGTAAAGCTCCACCTACGTTTGGTCGGTGGCGGGATGCCCAGGCTGCCTCCACAACTACGCGCCGTAAGTGTGCATTTCCCGTTTTGGTGATGCCCCCTCGCCGGGTACTTTCTCCACTGGAATGTTCGCTCGCTACGATTCCGCCGTAGCCCATCAATTGCCGAGCTCCTGGGAACCGCGATATTTCTCCTAGTTCCGCCACGATCGTTACTGCTGCTACTTGAGCAATTCCCCGCAGCGCTTGCAATGCCTCGATCACGGCGCGCATCTTGGGCGGTGTCGACTTCACTGCTTCTTCGATCGCCAGGTCCAGCCGGGCGATGCGGGCTTCCGCGTGCTCCACCTCATGCAGGTAATCCAGCAAGGTGGCTTCTTGCGCCGGCTGCTCGAAGTGGACTTCCTTTTTCACCCACGCCAGGTAGTTCAAGGTCCAGGCCTTCACACCGCTCGCCGGCCGCCGCCCATGCCGCAACAGGAACTTGCTCAAGCGATGTTTCGCCCGCAACTGGTCTTTCTTAGCTGCCTCCCGGGCTCGTACCAGATCTCGCAAGGCCTCATGGGCCGCATCCGGTACCCACACCGCCGTCAACTCTCCGGCTCGATAATTTCGCGCCAGCTTCAGCGCATCGCGCCGATCGGTCTTCACCCGTTCGCCCGATTTCACCGGTACCAGCGTGGGCGCCACCACCTCGCACTTCGCTCCCAGGGCCGTCAACTGCCAGTACACGACATAACCCGTCGGGCCCGCTTCATAACAGAACCGCAATTGCTCCACAGGTCCCAGTTTCTTGACCAGCTTCCGAATCGACTCCTCCCGATTCGGAATGACCCCGAGCGTTCTCACCTCCCCGTCCTGCTCGGCAACCGCCACCGCAATCGTTTCGGCATGGACATCCAAACCAACAAATTTTATTCTTTTCATCGACCGGCTCCTTCGCTTGTGGCTCTGTACTGCTTGTCTTCCGATTCGCAGCATAACCCACGCCTGCGAATCGGAGCCGGTCATTCCATTGTGACTAATCATGGTCATGCCATTGAGCGGAACATGCCAGTGGACAGTCAGAACGCGTTTCCGTGGGAGATGAAATCACTGGAGCCTTTCGCGCACTCAGGAGACCCGTTGGTCGACAAGCGATTGGCGGGATGGAGTCCACTGCTTTACGTTCGTGAGGCAGGCTTGCCTCCTAACCCGTTCCCTGGTCGAACGAAGTGAAATCCGGCTGGTGGCTACCGATAAGAAGTATGCGTCCTGTGAGACGGCTTCCTACTTTGTCGAGCCGGGTACTCCTTCGTGTCCTGAGGCCGGGCGATGTTTTTCACATTCGCGGACCTGTTTGTGGAGTTGGAGTTTCGGCAATTGGGGAAGGAAAACTCGTTTTTGCTGTGGGTGCGGTCGGGGCTGTACCACTCGGATGGGAAATCTCAGTGAAGATTCCACACGAGCTGCTAACGAAGGCCGAAGAGATTTTGCGCGCGCGACCAGGAGTTTGCGTTCCCCCACCACCCGATTGAGATTTGCATCGGCGATCGTCCAAAGATTTTGTATCGCGGGCATCTGCAAATGGGAGGCTACCACGTCTGGGTCGAACACGGGTTCCTACCGGTTATGCCCGGCACGGAGGAGTCCGTCAGCATCACTTTAGACGAAGCATGTGACTGGGTAGCCGGAAGTGCGTCCGCACAATTGCTCGCACTTCCTTAATTCGTGGGAAGCTACGGTCAAGTCCTCGCAAGTCGCGATCTCGGAGAAGTGACCGACCTCGCGGTCCAGAAACCCGACACCTCCCTGGCACTATTCGCCGGCATTTCAAATTGACGGGATCGCTGTTTACCAGAGCTAGGGCCACCAGCCGGCGGAAAATTTACGTGCCGGTTCAGATTGCCTAGAACGACGTTTCATAGCAGCCAATGTCGATCTTCGCTCCTTCAAGCCTGTGTCGGCCGTCGAGATCCTCATCGCCTACGATCTGTGGTCCAGGATTCTCTCCACCATTTCGGGCGGGAGAACCTGCCCTCAGATGAAAATTGCTTGAGGCAGCGTCTACGAATTCCGGATCGGCAAAGCGAGAGTGCTGGTCATTGCCGCTTGCTTGGACATATTCTTCGAAACTCGCGAATTCCAGGCGGTCGTAACTCCATTTCGCACTCTTCGAACCGCCAGGATAGTAGTAGAGGTTGTGATCGAAGATCACCGTCGGACTGCCATCCATGCGACCGGATCGGCTGCTCATGACTCGCCCATGTTTGCCCACGTAAATGATGTTGTTCTTAAATACATTGTTGCGCAGATAGAATTGCATGAGGATCTCGCCAGTTCCCGTTTCCCAAGCGTCATTGTTGTACAGGGTATTGTTGACGATGGTTGTGTCCTCGGTCTTGCCCCGCTTTAAATCGTAGCCGCCGATGCTAATTCCAGCGGTATGGCAGGAATAAATCAAATTGTTGCGCGCGACAATGTGGCTGGTATTCCCTGAAAAATGCTCGCTAGCCAGTTCAAGTCCGTAATCTACGTCGTGCATCACGTTGCGCTCAATCAAAATACGCGTTCCACCATCCACGTATATGCCGTCGGAATTCGCCTCGTTGCCGTAGGCCGGATTACCTCTAGACGTGATGTTAAAAACCAAGTTCTCGCTCACCACTCCATCGCGCGCTCGATCGACTTCTGGATTGGGTGCGGTGCGTTCAAAGCCGATCACGTCGATTCCGATGTTGTTGTTATCGTGCACGATATTCTTGGAAATTCGGAAACCAGCCACGTTTCCATTGACCACAAGAGATTCGCTCGAACCTGTCTTGAGATGGTGAATTTCATTGCCCTCGATAACGAGATCGCTGACTGGCGTTTTAGGGTCTGTACCGTAAATGGCGATGCCAAAGCCGTTGGCGCCTTGTCCCGGCCGCAACTGGACTGCGGAATTCTGCTCTATGTGATGCACGTTGTTCTTCAGAATTTCGATGTGCGAACCCCCTCCAAATACCCGAATACCGCCCGGAACGCTGCGGGAGTCGTTCGTTCGATAATTGCAAATTTCGAAACCCTCAATCCGCACATAGAGCATGTCGCGCAATTCGATCATGCTTGTGTCACCCACGGGCGGCGTTAGGCACCCGCCGTCGAGGACCGCTTGTTCACCGGGCTGACTCCGAAACGTGATGAACCCCTGCTGCGCATCGCCGGAGACTCTGATGGTCAACCGCTGGCAGTATGTGCCACCCCGCACATTAACCGTGGATCCCGGCTTCGCAGTGTCGGCCGCGCGTTGAATTGTTCGAAACGGCCTTTCGATTGTCCCAGGATTCGCATCATCGCCACTCGTTGAAACATAGAGGTCCGAGCCGGCCTTCTTGGCGAAGCACGCACAGAAGGGGATAAAAAACAAAAAGCCAGAGATCACCAAGCTGTGTATAAGCTTCAAATCATTCCTCCAACACGCTGAGCCCCGCCCGGCAATCGATTTTGTACCAGCAATAGAGGCAGCGGGCGTTAAGTTTCGCCCGTTTCCCTTTTTGGATGATGCCTCCAGACTGAACGGTTCGGCCGCGCGCGGCTATCCGTTTTCAGCTTTCAAGGTATAAGAGGACACTGTAGTGTTCGTGTTCATCTGCACCTGTCCAGGAAGTGTGCACGAAAAGACCGTTTTCTCGTCATCCGCCCGGAATCGGTTGGAGGCGACCACAGTCATTGGAGCAACTTCTCAGGTTAAGCCCGTCTCGCAATCTGTCAACGCCTGCTCTAGTTACCCAGTTGCGCGAGAGCGGCACGCAGCGTCGCGCTAGAGATCCTAATTAGTCCGTCGTACGGCGTGTACAACTCCAGGATCAAGAGGATCGCGCAGGACACCGAAAGCGCGGAGACTAACAAACTCGTGACCACCGTCCCGTTGGCCGGGGCATACAGGCCGAAACTGATGAATAGGATAGTGAGCCACAAAACCAGGATGACGAGCATTGGCATGGAGAGCAAATTGGCTTGCTGTTCATACATCAACCAGCGCGTTTTTCGGATCTCCCTCAGAATGCTTAAAGCTTCGGCTTTTAATGAACGTTGCCTGTCATCCTTCGGCAAGAGTCCCTGAATCTTCTCGAAGATAGAGTCCGTGTCCCGGGTTGATACCGCCAAATGCGCGGGAGCTGCAGATTTTTTCAGCTCCATAAGATCGAGTGCACTCGCAGCGGCACTGCGGAGCAGATCGCGTGCTTCTTTCGTCTCCGTGCCATAGAGTGCCAACGTGCGGTCCAGCAAGATGATGTCGGATGACGTTCCCGTCATCTCTTGGCTCAGCGCGTCGAACGAACTTTTTGCTGATGAGATCAGTAGGCCAAGAACAATGGCAGTCATTGTGGCGACTAACCCCATTGCGATCATTACGATGGCTTTAGAGTCATCACTCAGATGGTTCTGGGGCAACAGCTTGCGAAGAAACATCCCGAGCAACGCACCTCCGAAGACAACCGCAAAGACAATCGAACTGCTTGCGATGGAACTCATGGCAACTCCGTCTCTGGCTTCCGGATCATAGCAAAAACCACCGCAGTCAAGTTCACAGCTGAACCCTCAGGCCAACTTTGCTCGTGTGAGAATGTGTCGTCGATGCCAAGGAATGGAATTGTCAAAACTAACGGGTAGTGCGCTCGGCCAGAACGACTTAGTATAGAATTCGCCCAGCTTGTGTGGCGCGTTGCGGATACTGCGCAGGCGATGTTTGATGTCGACAACTACGAGAACTACGTTTGTACCGCCGCGCGCTTTCTCGCGTCTTGACGGGCCTGCTTGTGCAGGCAGGAATCAAGTGCTTTCACATCGCTGAAAAAGCCGCCCGGTTGTGTTTTCCTCCGCGCGGCCGTCACTCTCAATACTTCTGGCGGAAAGAAGTCCGCGAAACGCAAGTGAGCATTCTAGGGAATCCCACCCCTGAACATGTCCCGACATCGGGGCCTGCAGAAGTGTCGCTACTGCCAGGGTTCCAAGGTTGAAGATCGCCTCCACCGTCGCCAGAAGCGAGTAAATACTCACCTGAGCCGGCACGCCTCACGTCATCGCGGGCGATGGTCGTTAAGCCGATACTCGCCGAGGAGATCAGCGAGAATCCATGCTGCTCCGGCAATCGCGAAGGTCTCGGCGATTTCGCTCCAATTCGTATGATTGTGGGGATCCGAGACAACCAACGGTACCCAGACGAGTAGCCCAAAGCTCACGAGCATCATGGTCAGCAGGCGAGTGGCGAGAAGTGCCATGCGATTCGTAAGAAGAGCCACAGCGGCGAGTGCGAACAAAACAGTGGTCGTTACCGCCCAAAACATCTGACTTGGCGGAAGCCACTTAGGAACAAGATGGGCGGTAGCGTGAAGATAAATCGCCTGTTCGAGGGTAAAGGAAGCGACACAGAGGCCCAAAAGAACGCGGCCGATCTGATTAAGCGATTCTGGTGACCATGCCGATGGTAAGCGTGCATAAACGATCGCCGCTCCGGTCAGGAGAGAGAACTGCTCGAAGAAATTGCCCCAGCTATTGTAGATCTGCGGTGCGGCGACGATTCCTGGCACGCACAGTAAGGCGAAGACAAGATAAACCGCAGCAAGGACGGCTGCGCCGGTTTTCGCGGTGTTACGGAACTGCATCGCAGCGCCGCCGAAGATCAGGGCGGCGGCGGCAGCGTAGATAAGGCAACGCGGTTGATGCCAACCGTTGTAGTCATGCCAGGCCAGCGTGATGAAGCCAAAGGCGAAAGCCGCCACTCCAAACACATGACGGCCGAGGTTCGAACCAGGCGTTAATAGGGTCATTTGTTTCCATCCCGTTCAATGGGATGCCGGCAAGGGCGATTGTGCGGGTTGCGATTGCGGCTTTCTCCTCAGGACCGCCGCGGAGATCAGCGTGATGACGAGCCCAATCGGGAAAGGCTCGATAAACGTGATCGCTGCGTTGAACAGCGGGTTTTCGTACAGCTCCTTGTATTTTTTCAGTTGCTGAAGTTGCGTCTGGACGGCTGCGGGACTCGTGCCCGAGGCCTTGAGTTTCTCGACCATATAGGCGCCGTATTTGTCCATGAAATCGTGCAGAAAGTTGAAGTAGAGAACTTCCCACGTCACGACATAGAAGATGCACGAAATCAGAGTAATGGAGATCCCGACGGCAAACGCTTTGGTGAAGGTGATCTGGCCGTTGCCAACGTTGTCGCGGTACGAGCGAATTCCGAAGAACACCAGCAAAAACGAGAGCACAATGGCGGTGTAGCCGAAGTACTCGCCCTGGTCAAAGCCTATCTTGTCCATGAACGGTACCGTCGCCACCATCATCAGCGAGGAAAGAGCGCCGGAAATCAGCCCGAAAGTTAGTATCGTTTTTTTCATAGTTGTCTCCATTCAGATTCAGACGTGCTGAGCGACTAGAATTGGGTTCCCGTCGGGATCAATTGTGGTAACACTCGCCGGTCCCGTGGATGTCTCGTCTGCTTCGGTCGTTAGCCGTACACCTTGTGCTTTCAATTCGCGCTGAAGATCGCGAACGTCTGTGAACGTATTGAGCTTGCTAGCATTGCTGTCCCAGCCGGGATTGAAGGTTAGACTGTTCTTTTCGAACATGCCTTGAAAGAGACCGATCACGTGAGGGCCGTTCTTCAGAATCAGCCTGTGCTTGGAGGCATCTCCGGCGAAGGCCTTGAATCCAAACTTCTCGTAGAAAGCGCTCGAAGCTGCAATGTCTTTGACAGCCAAGCTGATTGAAAACGCACCAAGCTCCATGTTCGCTCCTTCTGAAAGGTAAGTACTTAAACAAATCCGCTACCGGGAATGCTAAACGCGAATGCTGAGCCACCATACCTCGTCAGGCAGGGTCTCTGTCGTCATCCTTTCGGGTGATTTTGGCTGCGGGAGAGAAAAATCATTCGTTCGCGTGAGTAGTTCAAGGAAGCAAGCCGAATTCCTTGCCGAGCTGCACCGCCTGCGTCCGTCGCTTAGCGCCTAATTTGTCGAAAACACGGCTGGAATGGGTCTTGATCGTGTTCTCGCTCACATAAAGCCTCCCGGCGATCTCGCGGTTGCTCATGCCTTGGGCTATCAGTTCAAGGATCTCAAACTCGCGGCGCGTGATGCCGAGGTCCTCTCGTTTTCTCTCGTCCGGGACGAACGGTTCCCCGGCCGGGACAAGGACTTCCTTCACAACGACCCTCTCCTTCGTGCCTGTCAGCTTGAGGCCGAGCCAGATACCAAGAACGGCAAAGGTCGCCGCCGTCAGTCCACCGTAGATTTCGATCGAATGCTCGATTACCAGGAACCGATACTCTGTCCACTTCAGCACGGCAATCAGGATCCCACCGATTAACCCGTAGATGAGCACGTGCCGTTTCATAAGTTCCGGAGGAAAGGATTCAGGCCAAGATTATCGCGCCCGTGGTGCTGTCGATCATACTACCTCAGTGCGAACATCAGTGCCTTGACCAATTTTGTCCGAGTGACGGGCAAGCGGAAGTAATGCCTCCGGGTTGGCAGATTAGTGGGCCAGTTTCCGACAACGCGATTTACCGGGATTTAATGCACCGGACCAATAGCTGTGCTAGTGTTTTGGCCTTCACTGGCCGACGCGACCGAACTACGTTAAGCTTTGGCTCGAAGAGCGATCTCCCGGCCGACCCGAGCCACCACGTACGAATCATCATCCGCGACGGAATGGTGAAAGCCCAACAGTCATCCCACACAACGAAGGAGGCAGCCGTGAGCACCAAGGCAGTCCGTACAAATGATCCGACCAGCGACGCGGGCGTCGCGAGAGTTGACATGAAGTTCGAGGTCGTCGTCATCCCTGTCTCGGATGTCGACCGCGCGAAGGAGTTCTACGGGAAGCTCGGGTGGCGGCTCGACGCCGACTACGACAGCGGTAAAAACTTCCGCGTGATCCAGTTCACGCCGCCGGGCTCGGGGTGCTCGATCATCTTCGGCAAGAACGTCACCGCGGCGGCACCCGGCTCCGCCCAGAGCCTGTATCTGATCGTCTCCGACATCCAGGCCGCCCGCAAAAACCTGCTCGATCGCGGCATCGAGATCAGCGAAGTGTTCCACGATGCCGCCGGCGTGTACGCGGGCACGGACGAGCCCTACCTGTTTGGACAGCTCCGAGTCAGCGGTCCGGATGCCGAGCATCGCAGTTACCGGTCGTTCGCTTCGTTCCATGATCCGAACGGCAACGGCTGGCTGTTCCAGGAAGTCACGACGCGGCTTCCCGGTCGCATCGACCCTGCGACGACGACCTTTGCGACGGCGAACGATCTGGCGAGCGCGCTTCGGCGTGCGGCGGCCGCGCACGGGCAGCACGAGGCGCGGACGGGGCAAGCCGACCCCAACTGGCCGGACTGGTACGCCGAGTACATGGTGCGGGAGCAGGCCGAGCGAAGAGCCGCCGAAATGAACCATTAGAACTGATCTTCATCGGCGGTGGCGCGCCCGGCAAGCACTGCGTTGTAAGAGCGGCAAAATCCTGATAGACGCGCTAGTGTTGTCCGAACCGATCAACTCCCAGACGGTCAACTCGGAAGCTCCCCAGAACGGCATTCTATAGCAGGTAGCATGCATGATCCGTCGTCTTGGATTTTTGGTGACCCAAAGGTGCCCAATGAAATTGTGCCATCCAAGGGGTTCACCCCATTTCCAGGGTCCAACTGGGGTCCAAAACTTGGCCTTTTTGCGCGTCTTTCGGGGGTCTCATTGCTGTAAGGGCAACCGAATCAATGGGACTTCTCATAACCCGAAGGTCGTCAGTTCAAATCTTACCCCCGCAACCATTTCTAAAACCTGTCTCAAGATAGGTTTACGCAAGGAGTGACGGGCGAATTGGGATCATGCTTTTGTAGCCCAATTCGCCCAACTCACATCCCAAGGTCGCTCTCTCGCACCATTGCCTACGATAAGCCACGTCGTGGCGTAATTGCGCGGAGCAGAGGTCCATCAAGTTCTGCGAATGGCCCAGCCACAATTTAATCAGGTTCTCCGGCACCCCTGCCCAGCGAAGTACCGCAAAGCGAAAGCACCGATAGGCGTGGAATCCCCCTTGCTTCCCTGCTCCGTGCAGCGCTTTGAGCGAGTTGTGCTGGTCAAGTAGCCGTCCGGCTCTCGTCGTGAAGAGTAACCATCCTTCCCTTCCGTGTATCGGCGTAGAACTTGTGCCAATGCATCCGGGATATACCTTTTTCTCCCCGGCTCCCGAAACAAAGCCCAGGTTGACACGTCTACTAGCCTAGGTAATCGAGAATGGCAAGCCTCTGGCAGGATTTGCGTTACGCACTCCGGCTCCTCCGTCGCGCGCCGATGTTCACCACCTTCGCTGTCCTTACCTTAGCTCTCGGCCTGGGCGCTAACATTTCCATTTTCAGCCTCGTAAACACCATTTATTTCCGCAGCCTCCCTCTCGCCGATCCGGATCGTATCTTGCGCGTTCTCGATTCCAACCGCGGGCCTGACGGCCATCTAAGTACTTTCGGTATGCACAGTCCCCACGTCGTGATGTTTCGCGAAACAGCTTCGGCATTCGATGGCATGGTTGCCCTCTCGGGAGATAGCCTGACACTTGCTGGGGGCACAGAGCCCGAGCGAATCAGCGTGGTTTACCGTTCCGAGGGTTGGTCCTCAACGCTTAAAGTACAGCCCATGTTGGGCCGGGACTTCCTGCCGGAAGAAGAGCGCAAAGGTTTGGGAAGCGGCATTGCACTAATCAGTAATCGGCTGTGGCAACGGCGTTTCGGCGGCAGCGCTTCGGCACTGCAGCAAAGCGTCACACTCGGAAATCAGATCTTTCGTGTAGTCGGCGTCATGCCCCCTGGCTTCAACTTCCCGTATGACGCGGACATTTGGCTTCCTTTTGCCGTAGACCGCTTGGACCCCGCTCGTGAATTCGCCGTTTTCGCCCACATCAAGCCCGGCCTCACGGCACAGCGAGCTCGCGAATCGCTCGCTCAAGTAACTGCGCGAATTAAGGAAACATATCCTGTTACGCCACCGGGATATGAAGTGGCCAGCATTACGCTCCGTGAAAACCTGAACGACAATCAGGAGCGCACCGTGTTCGCGCTGCTTTGTGTGGTAGGTTTTCTACTGCTCCTTACCTGCGTCAACATCGCCAACCTGCTTCTTGCCCGTTCTGCCGTCCGCGCACGTGAATTCGCCATTCGTGCGGCTCTCGGCGCCAGCCGCGCGCGCCAACTTCAGCAGAACATGACGGAAAGCATTCTCTTAGCCGTCGCAGGATGCGCCTGCGCCTTGCTCTTATCCTCATGGCTGAACCGTTATTTGGCCACACTCCTCCCGTCCGATTTCCGCCTGCAATTGGGCATGCCCACTCCAGAACTCGACCATCGCGTCTTGCTCTTCGGTGTAACGCTCTCGTTGCTTGCGGGAATTTTCGCAGGACTATTTCCGGGATTGGGACACGCAAGAGATGCTTCAGCAAACGCACTAAGGCAAGCCGGACGATCGGGTTCCGGTGCAGGGCGGACTGCGCATCGTGTGCTCAATGGTTTTGTCATCGCGCAAACCGCTCTCGCCCTTGTGCTAACTGCAGGAGCTGCGCTGATGACCGAGCATCTTCGTCGCTTGCAAATCCGCGACCTCGGTTTCGAGCCTCACCAACTCCTCACTATGGAAATCACGCCGTCGCAATACGATTACCCCGCCGGTCCCCGTCGCACTGTCTTGGTCAACAGCATGCTCCAAGCGATCCGCTCTACACCCGGAGTCGCAGCAGTGGCAGCCACCACAGTAAATCCGCTAGGAGGAGGCACTTGGGGTGCCCCCATAATCGTCGAGGGCACGGACATCAGTGGAAGGAGCGCGGATTTTATCGTCAACCATCGCCTGGTCAGCAGCGATATTTTCCACACCATGGATATTCCAGTGCTGCGAGGCCGTGCTTTCTCCGATCTCGACAATGAGCGAGGTGAGCCCGTCGCCATCGTTAGCAAAGACATGGCCCAGCGCTTCTGGCCCAATGCCGATGCCCTCGGCAAGCACATACGCATGGATCGTCCAAATGCGCGCTGGCTTACGGTAGTAGGAATCGTCGGCAATGTGCACGACGCAGGTGATCCTGGCGATCCTCGCGAAACGTGGTACCTCCCGTACGCACAAAATGCTGAAACTGCGGCTGCGGATTCCATCTATCTGATGGTGCGCGTCCGGTCGGATTCGCCAAGAATGGTCAGCAGCATCAAGCAAGCTGTCTGGCAAGCGGACAAATCGCTGGCCCTCTACGATATTTCGCTGATGGATCGCTACTACTCCGAAAGCCTCGAGAGAGACCGGCTCGGGGCGCGCGTGATGAGTTTCTTCGGTGGATTTGGATTGCTGCTTGCCGCTCTGGGTGTTTACGGAGTCATGGCTTTCTCGGTGATCCAGCGCACCCATGAAATCGGCATTCGCATGGCGCTCGGCGCCACCAGCAATCAGGTTTTGTCCGGTGTGCTGATGCGGGGTCTCAAACTAAGCTCCGCCGGCCTCGCAATTGGCGTGCTGGTTACGGTTGCAATGAATCGCGTACTTACTAGCTTCTTGTCTGAAGTCCACGGTTTGGAGATTGTGCCACTGCTTTTCTCGGCCGGGGTCCTTCTGGCTGTCGCTTTTGTTGCCTGTTATGTGCCAGCACGTCGGGGTGCTGGGCTCGACCCATTGGTCGCACTCCGCTTCGATTAGTGGATTCCCAAGTGTGCTCCGCTCGAGCGTAAATTCAGGTAGTCAAACTGGGATTTGAGAGGGCCCCAAGACTGTCGCAGTTCAGCCGAGCGTAAGCAGTTCTTCGCAGAAGCCGCCAATTTGTCGGGCGCGGTTCACAAAGTGAATCTCGAAAATCCAGTGACGCTCCTGACCTTCTGCGTCGAGGCCCTGCATCCTGTTCGGATTGTCCGGGTGAACATAAAAGTGACTTTATCTCCGGCGATTCGCTTGTGCGGAAATTGTCCAATCAAGTGTCCCGCGATGGGCCGGCCATATTCCCAGCCGGAGTCGCGCGCCAATTTCTGCGCATGCCTGTCCCTGGCGAATTGTCATTTTGCCTGAGTTCCTCTCCAAAATGCTTTCCGGCGTGACTTCCTTGAAATCAATGAGATTCAGGTAGAGGGAAACTGAGGCCGCCATGAGCCGGTGATCAGAATGTAACAATGTTACATTGCGTTTAAAACCGCGAGATGGAATTATTGCGTACCACAGGTGAGGTTGAGACACGGACGCAGATTGGCTGGTCATCCATGCTGATTACGAGGATGCGAAGTAAAGAATGTCGAGAACTCCTCATGCGTCTCGGCTTTGGCAGATTGGCCTGCGCGTCTAATGATCGGCCTTACATTGTCCCGATCTATTTCTCCTACGATGTCGATCGCTTGTACTGCTTCTCTACATTGGGACAGAAAATCATGTGGATGCGGGAGAATCCTCTGGTGTGCGTGGAGACCGATGAAATCCACGCCCACGATGATTGGAAAAGCGTGGTAGTGCTCGGGCGCTACGTCGAGATTCCGAACGCTCCCGAAGACACCAAGACCCGGGATTACGTCCGCTCCTTGCTGCGAAAGAGGTCCTTGTGGTGGCAGAGCGGCTATACCATCAACCAAGTTCGCCGTCGACCTAAAATTGCCGTCCCGGTCTATTACTGCATACTGATCGAACAGATGACCGGGCTGCAGGGTTCCCCCGACACTGCGGAATCACGAAAAAGTCGTGGCCAATCTGCGAGATTTCGGCATTGAGGCTTCCCCAGCCGGGAGAGACCGAATCCTGCAACGGATCCTCATTGGGCTTGTCCACCAGGCAGCCTTGCTTGTGCTAATCCGTGTGTGTACCAATGCTCATAAAGGTATTTCGGCACGAGGGCCAGGTACTTCCGACTACCGTTGTGGGATGACTTGTGCCCATGGGAAAAATCGGCAGTCATAGAACGTAGAGCTTCTCATGGACTGAGTCGCAATGCAGTCTTGTTCTTTTCGGCTTGTAGTCGCGATACGAGCACCCGCGAAAGCAGCAGGAGTTGCGGCCTTTCTGGCAGAGTTTGATGTGGGTAACGTAGTGGATGGTCTTCCCGTGGCCGCAGTCGCAGGGCTGTTTTCTCGGTGTCATTTTGGATTGCATGTATACTTGATTGCATATAGCGCACCAGAAACTTCGATCCACAGGAATGCTCGGAACTTTCAGAAAGTTGCACTAAATATTCCTTCGTTTGGCACAAATCTTCGCGGATACCAAAATAATTGAACCGGGCACGACATCTTTATCAACCATACTGCGTCTCGGGCGTGATCAACTTAGGAAGAAATGCTGACGCGTCTCCGGGTCTGCTAGGATAAACAGGATGCCTACGCGGATCCTCCTCCCTAAACGTGGAGAAATAGCCTACGTTGTCCCGAGGGAAGATTTTCCGTGAGTCGTCGTGTGATTCCGGAGGTGAGGGTGAGGTCTTACTTGATTGACGCGTTCAGCAGATTTTGGGAACATTTTGGGAGCTGTGTTGATTAGCGCAGTCCTATCTTTCCGTGCGTTCGGGTGAGATCTCTGAGACGCAAAGGTGTTACTGTGCGAGTATCAGTAAACAAGTTGGCGAGGTCGACGAAACGCGCCTGACTCGCCGTCTGTCATTCAAATTTGGCGTAAGACATCGCCTGATTAAGGCATCAGCTAGGATGAAGGCCTTTTTATCAGAAAGATTTTTTTGGAGGGCTGAATATTCTTCCGAGATCAGAGCAGTTCGCGAGGCCCTAGACCGCGATGAAGCAGTTAGAGGTGCGGGTTGAAGAAGTTGGGCAAATACGAAGTTCTTGGAGAACTGGGACATGGCGCCATGGGTGTGGTTTACCGTGCTCGCGATCCAGTCATCAACAGGCTGGTGGCGCTCAAGACCATCACGACGGGTGTCGCTGAAGATCCCAACCTGCTCCAGCGCTTTTACCGGGAGGCCCAATCGGCGGGGGGTTTGCAGCATCCGAATATCGTCACGATCTACGATATGGGGGAGGCGGGGGAACTTCCTTATATCGCTATGGAGCTGGTAGAGGGAGAGAATCTCGAGCAGGTAATTGTGCGCCGCGCCCCTTTCCCTATTTCGCTGAAGCTCGTTTACACCATGCAAGCGTGTCGCGCATTCGATTACGCCCATAAAAGGGGCATCATTCACCGCGATATCAAGCCCGGCAACGTCATGATCAACCGGGATGGCATCGTCAAGGTAGTTGACTTTGGAATCGCTCGGGTAATGGAGGCATCCCGAACCCAAACCGGAATGCTTATCGGAACCTTTGCGTACATGTCGCCGGAGCAATATCACGGCGAGCATGCCGATGAGCGATCGGATATCTGGTCCTTCGGGGTTCTTATGTATGAGCTACTGGCTTACCAGAGACCATTCACCGGCGCCACGCCGGCCAGCCTCATGCATAGTATCTGTAACCAGGAGCCGATCCCGCTAAATCAAGTCTTGCCCGATTGCCCGCCCGAATTGGAAATCGTTGTGTCAAGAGTATTACGGAAGGCTCCTGGCGATCGATACCAGTCAATGGAAGATCTGTTACTAGAGCTGGATCCGATTTGTAAGAAGCTTCAAGCACAAGCCGTGGTTGAGCTCGTCGTGCAGAGCCGACAACGCGTTGAACAAGGAGAGTTTACCGAGGCCCGCGATCTACTGCGCCAGACCCTCCAGATCGACTCCGGCAACCAGCATGCTCGATCTTTGTTGGAGAAGGTCAACGGCGAACTCAAGCGTCTCCAAGTCCGGCCGAAGGTTGAACAATTTGTCGAAAAGGGCCGGGCACTCTTGGATGAAGGAAAGACTCAGGAGGCGAAATCGGCAGCCGATAGTGCTCTACAGCTGGATTCCAACTTTGCACCCGCTCAAGAGCTGCAAAGACTGGTTCGGAACGAACTTGATAAAGCTCAACTTGTCGCCGACTGGCTACAAGCTTCCAAAAAGCACCTAGCCGAGGGTATGCCTGAAGAAGCCGAGATACTTGTCGGTCGGGTGCTCGAAATCGAGCCTTCCAACAAGCAAGCACTCGCTCTTCAACAACAAGTACTCAGGGAGAAGGCGGAACGGCAAAGGCGGTTAGAACTGCTGGAAGGCACCCAAAACGCGAGAAGCCTCTGGACACAACAGAATTATGGTGAGTGCATCCGAGCTCTTGGTGAACTTGTCGAAGGAGTTCCCAGGCGAAGATGAGGTCGCAAGACTCCTTGAAACCGTCCGCGAGGATCAGGCTGAACAACAGAAACAGCAGGCCTTACTTGAGTCTCGAAATCTGCTGGCAGGAAGGCACTACGAAGAGTCCCTGGCCTTACTCACAAATCTTCAGAAACAGTTTCCACGCGACGAAGAAATCCTCAGGCTTTTGGAAGATGTCCGTAAAGACCAGTCGAACGAACGCAGGCTGCAGGGTTTGGCCGAGGCGAAGAGTGTCCTCGCTGCCGGACGCCACGACGAATGCTTCTCGCTGCTGAATGCCCTGCGTATGGAGTTCCCTGACGATGAGGAGATAACCGGGCTTCTTGAGGATGCTCGTAGGGACCAAGTGGAGCAGCACCGACAACGAGGTATGGCCAAGGCTCGAAAACTACTAGCCTCACGGGCCTTTGAGGAATGCTTTACTTTCGTGACGGCTCTGCAAGAAGAATTCCACGAAGACGAGGAAATCCCCAGATTGCTCGAGGCCATCCGTGCGGGTCAAACCGAACAACGAAGGCAGGAGGGTGTGGCCAAGGCCAGAAAGCTTTTAGCCACTCGAAGTTTCGCAGAGTGCATCACGTTCTTGACTTCCCTAATGAAGGAATTTCCCGGCGACGAGGAAATCATCAAGTTACTTGAAACGGTCCGCCTGGAGCAGGCCCAGCAATATAAGCACCAGCGATTAACAGAAGTCCGGAGTCTCCTGGCGTCCAGGAACTATGAAAAAGCTCTTTCGCTGCTTGCTTCCCTGCAAAATGAATTTCCCGAGGAAGATGACTATCGCAAGTTGTTCGATTCGGCCCGGAAGGATCAAGCGGAGCATCACAAACGGGAAGGTGTGGCAGAAGCTCGAAATCTGCTGGCCTCCAGAAAATACGCCGATTCCATCACTCTGCTCAACCGATTGCAAACAGAATTTCCAGGTGAGACGGAAATCGTAAAGCTGCTTGAAACGGCTCGCGAGGATTGGGAAGAGCAGCAGAAACAACAAAAGCTTGCGGACGCCAGGGCCCACTTGGCTGCACAGCGCTTTGCGGAAGCCTTGGCGCTTCTGGATGCCATGGTTTCTGACCACCCAAAGGATGCAGGGGTCGTCAAGCTGCGCGCGCTCGTGCAACGAGAACAAGAAAAGCACGCTCAGACCGAGCGGATGCAGCGCGAAATAGAAGCCCTCAGGAAGCTGATGAATGAGAGGAAGTATCCCGACGTTATTTCCCGGACTAAGGTGCTTTTGAACGAGTTTCCAGGCGACACGGCCCTGACGCGGCTTTCTGAGTTCGCGAGCAGCCAGCAAGCACAGATCGAAAGCGAGCTTTTCCTTCGGAAGGCCGTAGGCGAAACCAGGGCGCTATTCGATGCCAACCGTTTTGAAGAGACGATCCGGATGGCTCAAAGCGGTCTCAAGACTCTGCCGGACAATCCAGAACTTCTCGATTTACTCCGGCGAGCAGAAACTCAACAAAAGAAACTCGAAACCCGTCAGCGTATCGAGCAGCGAATCCGCGAAATCAGAGTCAAGATCAACCGGGAGAAATTCAGCGAAGCGATTGACCTCGCGAAACAGACACTCGTTACCTACGGACCTGACACGGATCTGACCCAGCTGTTGAATTCCGCCCAGGTTGAATTTGAGGCGCGCGAAAGGCAGAGAGAACAGGAAAGAAGTCTTGAGACCATCCGCACCTTAATGGAGTCCGGAAATCTGGATGAGGCCAATCGAACCCTGGAACTGGCCCTGGACACCCATGTATTGGAGCCGTTCGACTCACGAGTGCAACATGTTTCTCAAGAAATCAGAGATGCCGCCGCATCTTCCGCAACGGCGCCGCAGGGATCCGAGCGCCCCTTCGATGCCTTCCAATTTCGCCAAAGAGTACGCGTTCCACCAGGGCCCTCCGGATCTTTTCAGCCCTCCTCCCGCTGAGAAAGATGCTGCGATTGAAACGCCCACAACCGAGGACGCACCGGCCCAGCCAACCCATTCCCCTCAACCATTTGTACCTGCGCTCCACTCGCCGGAGGAGCCACCAACCGCCCCATTGAGCTCCGTACCTTCAGATTCTGCAGTAAGGGAGAATGAAACCGCAGCCAGGCCCCAAGATGTCGTAATTCCTCCTCAGACCGGGATTCAAGGGCAAGTGCCTTCCGTTACTGCTCAGTCTGCTTCCACGAAATTGCAGCCGATCCCAGTTCCGGCATGGCGGAAACTGGCTCTACTTGCTCTCGCAGGGCTTGGCGTGGCTTTGGCGGTTTGGACGGGGGTGTATTTTTCCACGTCGAAACCACCGCATGTGGTCGTGCCGGAAGCTACGTCTCAGCCCCGCGTTACAAAACCGCAAATCGATCCGCTTGAGATCAAACAACGCGACGCCATTAACTCAGCAGACCAATTGATCGCCGCCAATGACCTTGAGGGGGCGATGCGAACGCTACAGCAAGCAGCTTCATTAAATGGTCCATTGACGACTGATATCCAGAAGAAACTAGTGGGCATTGAAGAATCCCTGAAGGATGCAAGCGTTCGCCAGCTGAGACTGCGAGAAGAATTACTCTGGCAACAAGCGAAAAGCCGGGAGGCAATTGGACGCTACAAGGACGCCGAGAATGAACTGCGGCAAATCCTGGCACTACCGTCCGGAGGTGTTCGCAGGGACGACGCCCAGAGATATCTTGACACTGTCATACCCCAACATCAGCTACGGGATAGGCTACTGGCCCAGGCGCGCCTGGATCTGAAACAAGGTGATTTCCGTTCCGCCCGTCAGGCGGCCGCCCAAATCCAACAAAACGGAGCCGATCCGAGCCAATTAACCGCGGAGATAGATCAGGCGGAACAAGCCCAGCTGTCACAATGGGAGAGCCAGTTTAACCAGCTCAAGCAAGGTGAAGACGACGCTGCAGTGCAGAAACTCAAGGCTCTGGAGCCAAAATTCCAATCCCTTGCCAGTGAAGGGGGTCCTCACTCTGGCGAAGCACAGAGCTATGTGAACGGCATTGCTAATGCAATCATTGAAGTGCAGACTCGAGCGCAAAACAAGATCGCGGACAAGGAATTTCAGCTCGCTGTACAAAAATACCAGCAGGCCCAAAGCGCCAGCGACAAAAGCGCCCTTGCGGGGATTCGCTCCGACTTTCAGTCAATCGCCCAGCGAGGCGGTCCGCATGCGGAAGAAGCTCGGAAATACACAAGCGACATCAGCGCCAAACTTGACGCCTTGAATGCTCCTCCTCCCGCTGTCCCGGTGACTCCGCCCGTGAAGTCACCTGAAATTGTCACTCCGGCTCCCTCAGACAATGATGCGGCCGTCCGAGCCGTCGTCCAGCGTTATGCGCAAGCGTTCGAAAGACGGGATGCGAACGCACTGCGGCAAATTTGGCCAAGTATGGGGGAACGCTACGCACGTTACAAATCCTCGTTTGAGCTGGCAAGCTCCATTCGGATGAACGTGGCTATCGATTCCGTGCAGATAAGTACAGACGGGACCACGGCCGTGATCACGGGGCAGGTGTCTCAGGAATATACTCCAAAGGGAGCCAAAGTAAACAGCCGCCGCGATAGGGCGGTCTTTCACTTGGCGAAATCGAACGGCGTCTGGATCATAACTGACATCAAATAACGCTGATCTGCTATTCCTGCTAAACCCAGCTTGACAAAAGAGATTCGCAGTATAGACTTTCCGGGCTCCCACTCTTGGCGCAAACTTCCGGTTCGCATCGATTGTGGGGGGTACGTTGTTTTTCTGGGCAAGTAATCTAGGGGTCTGGCACGGAGGAGTCCCATGCTGAAGCTCATGTTCGTGGGTTCTATAGCCCTAGCCACTTTTTCCGCTTGTGAAGCCTCTGCCCAGGGAATCTGTCCGCTGAATGGGACACCAAGCCACAACTTGGTTTGCGTGCTCCCGCAGTTGTATGGTCCGTCCGGTCTCGGCAGTGGCCCTAATGCGCCGTTGCTTGCGAATAGTCATCAAGCTCACTTCGAGGGTGACTTCCTTTCCAGTTTTGGGCCAATCAATGAAGCGGTTGGTATCCAGGTGTCTCAATTGCCCATCCCTTCGCCTGCCTCCGGTTTTATATTTGTCTACGATTCTTCCTTGAAGACTTTCGCACCCTCGACCGAAGAGAGCCTCGGGCCAATACTTGGAGAGCGCGCGGGTACCATCGGGCGCAGAAAGCTCTATGTTGGTTTTAGCTATCAATATTTTAATTTCAATTCGATCGACGGACAGGACATCACCAAATTACCCGCGGTTTTCAAGCATGAGCCCTTTATTCCCCCACCCTTCACGCCCTGCCCAAATCAGACAGGACTGACCGGGCCTTATGCGGGCAGCACGTGTTTCGTGCGCGATTATATCCAAACCACGACAGACATCGGCCTTACCGTGAATCAGTACACTCTGTACGCAACTTATGGACTTACGAGCCGTCTCGACGTTTCGGTGGTAGTCCCCATTCTTGATGTCCGGATGAAAGCTAGTTCGAGCGCCACCATTGTTCCGAACTATCCGTTCGCTCCAAACATACCAGCGTTCCCGGGCGGTGTATTCCACCAGTTTAATCCTTCGGTAGTCACTAGTTGCGGACCTGTCCAACCGTGCCTGCAAGCGACATTTCCCAACTCGGGAACCGGCGTTCCTAATCCCGCAACGGCAGCAGGGATTGGCGATGTTATCTTTCGGGGAAAGTATGAAGTATACCGGGGTGAGCGGCTTGGAGTAGCCGTAGGTGCAAACGTGCGTGCCCCCACCGGAGACGAGAAAAATTTTCTGGGTTCTGGTGCCTGGGGGGGCGAACCGTTTGGAATCATCTCTTATCGCGCACGGGTTTCCCCCCACGCCACGATTGGATACCAGATAAATGGTCAGTCCATTCTCGCTGGCGACATTGTTGGCCCTACCGCCACGAATAGCAAGGGCTCACTCCCGAACAGCTTTCTCTACACGCTAGGCGCGGATGTTGCCATCGTGAAGCGGCTCACGGCGGCTTTCGACTTTTACGGGCAACGTCTGTTTGGAGTGCCTCAACTTTTCTCAAGTCCCTACACCGATTTGGGAAAGTGCGGTGATGCGAGCTGTGCGGATTTGACGCCGGGAACTACGCATCCGGACTTGGGTGTCCGCACAACCGACTACAACATCTTTAGCGGGTCGCTCGGAATCAAGTACAATCCGTTTGGCAACTTGGTGCTCACAGGAAATGTGCTGTTGAAAATGAATAATAGCGGGCTGCGCTCGACAGCGATTCCGCTGGTGGGAGTTTCCTACAGCTTTTAGCAGGAGCACAGTCCCACCGGTGGCCCACCATGCGTGGGCATAAGGTCGGAATGGGCGGCTTAATCAATGCTCCGTGCCTTTCTACGCAGGCCATTGGTTCTGCATGAATCTGCAATGCGTATTGCCACTTCCTATCACGGCACACAAAGGATCTGGGAGACACCAGAACCGGAAGTCTTGTTTGGGCGCGCAGTGGATAAATGCGCGGTGGTACTCGATCTCTCGGCCGACCAACGAGTGTCAAGACTCCACGGGCGAATCTGGGAGCAGGATGGCTACGGTCTGGGTTGAAGATCTCAACAGTACCCGCGGCACAAAGCTAAACGGAATCGAAATCAAAGGGAAAGGTAAGCAGCCACTCCGGTTCGGTGACTCCATCCTCGCCGGCGAAACCACGCTCCAACTAGAGCTTGCGAGCAGCGCACGGAGCAGCCGAGAGAACGCACTGCCTTGATCCCGGCACCTACCTTTTGCCCGAGAAGCGACCGACTGAAACCAACTTGGTTATCGAGCAAGACATGGCCTCGACAGTTGTCAGCGCCGAGCCATTGCAGGGCACGCCGGATGTCGCTGCGCGCCGGTTAAAGATCGTTCATGATCTACCCTTCCAATTTGCCACCAAGACGAAGCGGGAATCCCTTCTGCCTGAGATTGTGAACCAGCTCACTGAGATAATCCCAAGCGGGAGAGCTGGGCATTGGTGCTTCGAGAACCGGAAACAAACGACCTGTTGATCGCCGCCTACCATTACGTTCAGCAGCCGTACATCAGCGAACCTCTCATCCGCCGCGCCATGAAGGATGGCAAAGCATTCATTTGGAAGAAAAGCGCGCAGGTAGATTTGAGTAGCAGCATGCGACAGAGCGGCCTTGAAATCGGGATGTACGCGCCACTTATTTGGCAGAGCGAGGCTCTTGGCGCCATCTATGTAGGAGGAGGCGCATGTAAATAACCCTTTCATTGAGGAGGACCTGAGACTCATGGTTGCCAGCGCGCAGTGCGCGGCAATGGCGATAGCGACACAACGGGAATGGGACAAACTTTGCCGCCAATCGGTTGCCCGGAACAATCTACTGCGCCAATTCTCTCCTAAAGTATCGGAACGCCTCTTGGCTCACCGCCAGCGTTTGCGCCTCGCTGGCCAACGGAGCGAGGTAACGATTCTCATTCCAGAATCCGAGATTCATCGCAACCGCCTACGGAGATGGATCCCGTCGACGTCATGGAGATGCTCAACGATTACTTTGCCATCCTGACGTCCGTGATATTCAAATATGGCGGAACGATCGATAAGTGTGCGGGCGACACCATCATCGCCGTATTCGGAAGCCCGGAATCAGATCCGCACCAGCGCGAAAATGCGATCCACGCCGCACTTGAATGGCACGCTGCCGTAACAAAATTGAACGATTGCGCCGCGCGAAAAGAGCTCCTTGCGCTGCCTTCGGTGTTGGAATTCACTGCGGTGAGGTTGTGCAAGGATTCGTCGGCACCGCGGACCGCCTGGAGTTCACGGTAGTGGGTGAAGCTGTTGACCGGGCGGCGCACTACTCGGCTGCAGCGGGTGCCCGCGAGATTCTGATCAGCCCCGAAATGTATGAGCGCGTTCGTGAATCAGTCGAAACGGACGAGACCGAGATTCAGACCAAGGGCAAAGATGCCGCTATTGCGTACCGGGTGAACCGCTTCAAGGAGGAGGCCGGCCCACCGGCTCCTCCTCCTAACGAGGAATAGTTATCACCCGGGGTCTCCAGCCCTGCAGCCAGGGTGGTTTCATTGAAGCTGACAGGGATGAATCGTCCGCCAAGTTATAAGCGAGATTCCTGCGCTCCGCCTCGCTGAGAATCACCTGGCGCCGGAGGCGGGTCACTTACAGTGTAACGGGCTAGCCCCGGACGCGCACCGCCCGCGGACCGAGAGTCCCTCTAACCACGAGCACCCTCTCCTTCTCACGGTGTTTGCTGAGTTTTGCTCGACTTTTGCCAGATGGGGCCCCGGCTCATGATCTCGGCACGATGCGGCGAACATCATGCGACATCGGCATAGCGCAGAGACGGAAGCTGAACCAAGATGATCTTGGAACACCTGCCCGTGCAGCGCCAAACTGAGCATGCGATTCTCTTATTGCGTCGACGCTGCGACGACGTGAACCCCGTTCCCGTGGTGCGCCGCTTTTCGCCGTCGGTAAGAATCGCTGTACCATGTTGAGGATTTCTCGACGTGTGATCGACCACTACGATACGGGCCACAAGGCTCTGGTACTTGAGGAAGGATCACAGGGCCCACGCGTATGGATAGTGCAGCGGCATATAAGACTCGCGATTTCTTGACTCGGCACGCTACTCATTACCTCAGCCACAACACCAGTTCATTCGCGCCTATCAACCGATCGGATAGTCTCTCGTGCGGTTGGGGTATCCTTTCGGTTAGTTCTTGAGGCTGCTTCCTCCTGCACAATGGCTCGCCGCAAGTTGACCGTGGCTGTAACTTGTGGCAAGCACAAAGCCAAGATCACCCTGGGACATTGCGCAACGGGGTTATCCGTTCTGGAATTCTTCGTGCAAGGAGTGAGTGGCAGCGGCGAACCCTTGATAGTTTCAGCGAGACTCGCGACTAACAGGTATTAGGTCGGGTTCCGTCGTCAGAAAGTCCGAAACGCTCAAGAGGGTTTGCGCTCAAGGCAGTCGGCAATTTTAAGGAACCTGAAGGAGGCCATCATGGCAAGGATCCGCGGCGCGTTACGGACCATTTCGCTGTCGCTGGCCGTCGTGGGCGTCACTTCTCTAGCATCTGGCCAACAGACCAGCAAACCAACGAATCCAAGCCCGCCGACAAGGCCTAGTGCCCACCCACAGCCGAACTATGTGCCGCGTGCTGACACACCGCCACCGCACTCACAAGCGAACAATGTGCCGCTCGCCAAGACTCCGCCGGCTGCCAATAGCTCACAGCCGGTCAATCATCCTTCACCGGTAAATGCCAAGATTACACCTCCGATGAAGCCGGCGTATGCTCTACACGCCAGCAATGCCACCGCGAAGAAGCTCGGCGCAACAGCACCGTTGGACAGTTCCGCGTCCAAGTCGGTCGTTCAGCAAGTGAACACAGCTCGCAGGTCGATGAGCGGTATCAACTCCAGGCCGCTCCCGCAGGGCAAGGTGTTCGTCCATCCGAACGGAGCGCTAACCATCGAAGGGGCAGCTGGGCAGCAATATCATGTGCGACAGGATGGATCGGTAGCCGCATTTGAGGCACACGGGATGAAAACGTCCTTCCGCCCCGATGGAACGGTTAGTGCGATACATACCTCCAACATGCACATCAACTATGCCGTGAGCGGCGCTCGCCGAGTAGAAACGGTTCGGCCCGACCATAGCGTGCTGGTTAGCACCGGACCACACCAAGGATATTTGCAGCGCACCGTCGACGTAAACGACAGGCATGTGGTACAGCGGATCTATGTTGTTAACAAAACGACCTATGTGCGTAACTACACCACATACAGATACCGCGGAGTGGTACTGGAACACTACGTGCCCGCAGTGTACTACGCTCCAGCTTTTTACGGCTGGGTCTATTATCCGTGGCCGCATCCTGTGCCATATCGCTGGGGGTTCTATGGGGCTCCTTGGTACGAATACTATGGCGGATATTTCACGCCAGCGCCTGTGTATCCCACTCCGTCACTCTGGCTGACTGACTATTTGCTGGCGCAAACACTGAGCGACGCGTACCAAGACCGGGCGGCGACTGTGGCTCGCAACGGCGACAACTTCGCCAAGACTGACACCGCCATTTCGCCCGGGACGAAGCAGATACTGGCAGCTGAAGTCCAGGAGATGGTCGCGGCGGGAAACAAAGCCGCTGGAGATCCGAGCCCAGAAAGTAACCTCGCGGGAGAACTACCGGACGTTGTTAAGCATGAGCGTAGTGTGTTCGTCGTTGCGAGCAATCTTGATGTCACCAACGAGAATGGCGAGTGTGGGCTGACGCCTGGGGACATATTGGAGATGGACGCTCCGCTCCCGCAGGATGCAGTAACCGCGGATGTTCGCGTGATAAGCAGCAAACGAACCGAGTGCCCTGCGTCGTCTCTGGTCCGCGTGTCCGTGGACCAATTACAGGAAATGCATAACAACCTGCGGCAACGGGTCGACGAAGGCATGCAGCAACTCCGAGCCAGCCAAGGTTCCTGCGGCATACCCGTCGCTCCGTCGGACGCCATTGCTCCTCCGCCCCGCCCAAACTACATGTTGGATGCAGCACCGGTCAGCGGGGAACAGGTTGTTGCCATGATCGCAGAGCAACAGCAAACCGCCGACGTCACCCCCCAAGTTATACAGAATGAATTTGGAGGGTAGTCAGGCGATTGCCAATGAGGTTGCTCCGTCTTGTGATGAGTCTCCCGGTTACACGCAGTAACATCAGTCGGTTGCGGAAAAGCGTTTAGTTTGGTCAAGGTTGGCTAACAATGTCGGCATTCACAACAGACTGTTTACAGTCAGGACCAAATCCGGGCAACGAGAAGGCGTCCCTGACTACCAGCGTGCCGGCGGCGTTCTTCAGCTATAGCCGTGAAGACTCCGAATTCGTGCTTCGGGTGGCTGGAGACTTGAAGGCTGCCGGAGCCAACGTGTGGCTCGATCAAATGGATATCGTTCCTGGCCAGCGATGGGACGATGCGGTCGAGAGGGCATTGGCAGATTGTCCCCGCATGCTGGTGGTACTGTCGCCTGCCGCCGTCCATTCCACGAACGTCATGGATGAGGTTTCCTTCGCGTTAGAGGAGGGAAAAACCGTCATCCCAATCCTTTATCGTGACTGTGGAATACCCTTCCGTTTGCGCCGAGTGCAGTACATCGACTTGCGATTCGAATATAGCCACGGCCTTGCCGAACTCCTCAAGATATTAGCCGCTCAGCACCACGATTTAGCGGGTACGACTGCGGCTACCGATTTTCGAAAAGAGCGCCCGGCCGTCGTCCCGGAAACCGCAGGGCATGGAGATACGGCAGAGCACGTGGCTCCGCAAGAAGATCACGAACCGCCCGAGAAGGCCCAATCAAGAACGCTGTTAGAGTCCGAAGCTTTGCCAACGAGCCAAGAGCGTGCGCCCAGTATTAGCTCAGCACCACCCGAGCCGCCAGTTCAACCGCGACTTTCGGGCGCGGCCGAGCGTAAAGACCGGGGCGCGTTGGTTCCCACGCCTTCGAAGAAGACCAAGGCGGCGGTCGCAGCCTGCGGCGCTCTAATCGTGGCTTCAGTTTCGTATTGGGGGCTAGGGCCAACGAGACATCCCGTCGTCCAAGCCGCAACTTCCAGTGCTCCTGTCTCACCTGGATCATCTTCAGGTGCACACTCAGGAGGAAATCCTGGCGGCGAGGTTAATCCCTCGGTCCATACCGGACTTCCGGAAGTAGCACCAACTATCCCTTCGCCAACCATCGAACCTAAAGGCGACGTTGGGACACCCACGCCCAAACCTCCGAAGGCTCTCGCTCCAGCGGAGAAAAAGCCAACCACATCGAGAAGCCCCAAAAACCATACACCAGGCGCGGGTGATTCGACCCTGGCAATTTTGTATCGCCGGGCAGAGGCTGGGGATTCCAGCGCAATGGTGGCCTTGGGCATGAACTACGCCTACGGACGCGGCGTGCCTGAAGACTACCAAAAAGCCGTCAGCTGGCTTCGCAAAGCTTCCGACGCTGGCGATGCGGCGGGCATGAACAACATGGGCGTCATGTATGCTAACGGGTACGGCGTACCCAAGGACTACCAGCAGGCGGCGGCTTGGTATCGCAAGGCCGCCGAGGCAGGCTACGTGCTTGCGATGGCAAACCTGGGCAGCATGTATGAGAACGGTAAGGGAGTGCCAAGGGACAGCCAGCAGGCCCTAGGTTGGTACCGCAAGGCTGCGCAGGCAGGCAGTACCAGCGCGATGTATGACCTCGGCGTCATGTACGAAAACGGCGACGGCGTTTTCAAGAACCAGCAACAAGCGGTTGAATGGTATCGCAAAGCTGCTGTGCTCGGCGAGCCACACGCCAAGCAATCACTCCAACGGCTGGGTTTAACCCCGTAGTAACGGAAGTTTTCGCAAGCTAGCCGGGTGGTTCACGCATGCTGTAACCTATGACTGCGCGCGGCCTGCTCTCACCATGGGAGCCCTCACACGGAAAGGCGTGCGTGATAGGATCGGTCAATGGATCTTCGATCATCAGGGACCTGGGGATCTGATCCCAGTGGCAGGACAATCGAAAGTGCGAGATGCTAATTCCGAGGAGACACAATGCTACTAACTCGCCGCGAATTATGTTCCGTCTTTCCCGTTGCGCTGCTACCTGCATTGCTCTCGGTGGAGGAACCATCCGCACGGCAGAGCTCCCTCCCGTCGGCTATGTATCCGTTCGACAATTTGCCCGTTCGAACGACGAATAATGCACAGTTCCGGGCTGTGCTGAAAGGCAAATTAGCGACCGGGGGAGTCGTTGGAAGTGCATGAAACGACCTTGCCACCGGGCGGCGCACCGCATCCACCACACCGCCATGTGCACTCGGAAATGTGGCTGATTCGCGAAGGAATGGTGGAACTTGCGGTGAACGGAACGAGCTATCGTTTGGGGCCTGGATCAGTGGGATTCGTCCATTCGAACGACGAGCACGGAATTAAAAACGTCGGCGCGACGCCTGCCACCTATTTCGTCGTTGCCATCGGCCCCGGGGCAGATTCTTGACGTGGGTGGTCTGTTTCTAGTGCTCTACCTGTTCGCTCGCCTAATGTCTCTCCTTGTAAAGTAGGCGAAATGGAATGGAATGCGCCCAGGTCTAACTCACGATTTGTGGCGCACTCGGAAAAGCGCCAGCCACAGTACAGAAAGCATCATCGAAGAGGTTTAGTCGCAACCAATCTTCATCGAAACGTCACTTCCCACAAAGCGGACTTCGGCCCGGAGTAACTTCCGAATTGCCCGTGATCCGGTAAGCGTCCTGCGCTGGCAGCACCTAATTTGGAGCACCAGGTTTTCTGATTGCCACAATTCGATCGGATTTCCCTCAGGATCATGCAGGCGAGCAAAGCGGCCGTTGGGATAGGATTGTGGGTCAACCTTGACGTCAATTCCTGCCGAGCGGGGCTGGGCTACCATTTTGTCGAGGTTGCGATCTTGGCTTGGACACACGGGACTACAGTAGCGAACTGCAGGATTCATGGGCGAAAAATCGAGAGAGCGCACAGGAAGACCCGCGCAAACTCGAAGCAGCCCGCGCCGGCTGGGCGCTGGGGAAAGCAGCCTACCTGATGTAGTTTTTGTTGGACAGAAAATCCCGTAGAAGGCCACGGGTACGAACGCGGGTTACTTGGAAGGTGTGGAGGATCGCTGCTTCATTTCGACCAGGAGAGCGGCGAAGCGGGGATCGGAGTGAAGGGATTGGAGGTCGCGATCGGACTGAGCATTTTCGGAGTCGAGATAGCCAGTCTCGATGGCGTGGCGAAGAAGCTCGAAGGCCTCGTCGCGATGCCCAGCGAGAGCAGCGCCACAGGCGAAGTCATAGTATGCGCCGCCAAGGTCTGGTTGGCCGGATTGTTTGCGAATTGCCTCAATGCGATCGGAATAGATTTTGCGAGCTTCGGTGTCTTTGCCTTCGATGAAAAGAGTGGCGGCGAGGCCTGCCAAGGTCTTGATGCTTTCCGGATGATCGGGCCCAAGGACGCGGCGTTTAGAGTCCAGGATGGTTCGCTGAAGTTTTTCGGCTTCGGCCAGCTTGCCATCCCGTTGAAGAGTGCTGCCGAGATTGCCGGCAGTGACGAGGGTATCGGGATTATCGGCGCCGAGAACGCGGGTTTGGGTGTCGATAACTTCGTGATAGATGGCTTCGGCTTCGGCGAAGCGAGAGGTGGAGTCGAGAGTATTGGCAAGATTGGCTTTGACGGCGAGTGTATCTGGATGATCAGGGCCAAGGACATGGGTGCGAGCAGTGAGAGTTTCGCGCTGAAGTTTCTCAGCCTCATCGAGACGGCCAAGTTCCTGGAGAGCGCCGGCGAGGTTCGATGCAGAAGTAAGGGTCTCCGGGGCATCAGGGCCGAGGGTGCGTATTTGAATTTCGAGAGTCTGACGATAGAGTTGTTCCGCTTCGTGGACGCGTTTTTCGTCGTCGAGGATATTGGCCATGACGTTCATGGCGCGAAGGGTTTCGGCGTTTTCGGGGCCAAGGGCGCGGCGATCGTCGGCAAGAACTTTGGTGATAACGGAATCGGCTTCGGAATATTTGCCTTCGAACTCGAGAACAGAGGCGAGGTAGCGACGAGTGTTCAAGGTAATTACGTCGTTGGCGCCAAAGACGCGTTCCTGGCCGGGAATAGCCTCTTTGAAGAGCTTTTCCGCGTCAGCGTAGCGACCTTGGCGCAGTAAGAGAAAAGAAAGGTACGACATAGCGCGAAGCGCGTCTGGGTCGTCGGGGCCACCGATGCGACGGCCGGTCTGGACGGCGCGCTCGAGCATGGCTTGACCTTGAGGGAACAGACCCATGCTGACATAAACCTGGCCCATGGTGCCCATGAGCTGAGCCTGGAGCTGCGGGTCTTTCGCGAGGCCGGTCTCAATTTCTTTGGAAGATTTATCGAGAATTTCGCGAGCGGTAATGGAGTTGCCGCGAGCTTCATTAGGATCGGCCACTTTGAACATGTTGGTCATGAATTCAGTGATGCGGTTGGCGCGGTCGCGTTCGCGAGTGATGCGGCGTAACTGCACGGCCTGCGTGACGGCGAAAGCGATGAGAAGAGCGAGAGCGCCAGAGGCCACCGCGACGGCAACGCGATGGCGGCGAACGTATTTGTGGAGGCGGTAAGAAGTGCTGGCGGGACGCGCGAGGACGGGGCGGTTCTGGAGATAGCGTTCGATGTCCGCGGCAAGTTCCGAGGGAGAGCCATAGCGGCGGTCGCGATCACGCTCGAGAGCTTTCATGGTGACCCAATCGAGATCGCCGCGGAGAAGAGAGACGAGTTGGGCGGGTTCGAGCCCGCGACGCTCAGCGCTGTCGATGGTCTTCTCGCGATCGGCGTCAACCTTGGTGCTAGGGCTGGGAGGGTCCTCTTCGCGAAGGATGCGGAGGAGCTTGTCGAGTGGCTGTTTTTTCAGCTGCTGCGTATCGAAGGGAAGCGAGCCGGTGAGCAATTCGTAGAGAAGGACGCCAAGGGAGTACACATCGGTGCGGGTATCGACGTCTCGAATGCAGGGATCGATCTGTTCTGGGCTCATATAACCGGGAGTTCCGAGCAAGACGCCAGCCTGAGTGAAAACAGTAGCGTCGGGTTCGGAAGGAACGGCGGCCTTGGCGATGCCGAAGTCGATGATGCGAGGACGTGGCTTGCCATCGATCTCAACGACGAGAATGTTGGCGGGCTTGAGGTCGCGGTGAATGATGGCTTTCTGGTGCGCGTGCTGGACGGCTTCACAGACCTGAATAAAGAGGCGAAGACGATCGGGAAGCGGCAATTTTTCCTGGTCGCAATACCGAGTGATGGGAAGGCCCTCAACGTATTCCATGACGAAGTAGGGCTGGCCGCCTGGAGCGGCGCCAGCATCGAAAACCTTGGCAATGCAAGGATGATCCATGATGGCGAGCGACTGGCGTTCCGCCTGGAAGCGTTGAAGAGCGATGGAGTGGAGCATGCCGGAGCGAATGAGCTTCAAGGCTACCTGACGGCGAACAGGAAAGGTCTGTTCGGCAAGCCAGACCTGACCCATGCCACCTTCACCAAGAATTTTGAGCAAACGGTAAGGGCCAATGGACTGGAGGGGTGCGGCTGCGGGAAGTAGCGGGCCGGCCAGGGGAGACTCAGAGAGGTCATCTCCGGGTTGATCGTAGGCGGAGATGAGGGACTCGATTTCAGTGCGCAGAGTGGGGTTCTGGGCACAGGCTTCATCAAGATAGGTAGCGCGGTGGGCGGGATCGCGTTCGAGAGCGGTACCGACAATTTCTTTAATCTTCTCCCAGCGACTAGGACGTTGCACAGCTACCCTCGCTTCATCTGTCTGGACAACCAGGCTTTGGCGACGCTCCAATCGCGTTTGACCGTAGCTGGGGAAATACCGAGCACTTGGGCGGTTTCTTCGGTGGTGAGGCCGCCAAAAAAGCGAAGTTCGACGATACGGCTTTGCTGTTCATCGATGCGGCCGAGAACCGTGAGGGCATCGTCAAGAGCGATGACATCGGCGCTTCTGGATTTGGGGAGGACGAGGGCTTCTTCGAGAACAACGGTGCAGTCGGCGCCGCGCTTGGCAGCGCGATGATGGCGGGAATAGTCAACAAGGATCTGGCACATGAGGCGAGCCGCGATGGCGACAAAGTGAGCGCGGTTCTGGGTGTCGATGGGCCCATGATGAACAAGACAGAGATAGGCTTCATGGACGAGGGCAGTGCTGCGGAGAGTGTGATCGTAACGTTCTCGCTGCAGGAAGCGGTGAGCGAGGTCGTGGAGTTCGTTGTAGACCAAGGGACCGAGAGCCTGGAGGGCTTCCGAATCCCCCTGTCGCCAGCGGACGAGGAGTTCCGTAACGGGTTGGGCTGCCATGCAAACCGACCTGGGAAACGGGGTTGTGAGAACTGGACGATGTAAATTACCCCGCCGATTGGTGGTAAGTCAATGTAACGAAAGAGCCGGTAACGAAAGAGCCGGTGCTGAGATACAGGTTGTGTTACGAGAGTGCTCCATGGCTCTGAAATAAACCATGAGCCCGTTTGCGGTGGAAATTCGCATACATGATTAGGACGGAATGCAGAAGCGGAACGGGCCCTTCGAGGGCAAAACTGCCTAGCACGATATTGAAGTGGACCAATCGATTGTAACTATCGGAGGTCAGCGTGACGAAATTCCAGAAACAAAATGTGTTTGCCATTTGTGGAGTCTTCTTGGTCTTGGTAGCGGCGGGTGGACTCAGGGTTGCAAGCGCGCGATACGCAGGACGGCCCGACGATGGTGAGGTCCTGCGCGGACGCATCGTGGCCGTAAATATTCCCGGCGCCTCAGCAATTTCCGCCACCGGCCAGTTCCTGCCCGGCGGACCGATCCATGACAAGCCGGCGTTGGCCGCGTTCACGCAGCCCGGCCGGGTTCTTGATCCCGCGAGGATCCTCGTGGCCAGCAGTTCCAATTTTGGCGAAACGCCAGCCAGAGAGGATGAGCTTCCGGGCTCGTTTCTCTCTATAGACCCACGAGGAGACACTCTCGTAATTCCAGAATCTTTCGCTACGACCGGTGGCCAAGCCTCAGCGCTGGAAGGGCGTGTGCAAATTTTCACCGCAAACAACGCGGCCTTCTTGAATGGCCTCGAAAACCCAACGGCTCTGACCGCGAATTTCACTGGCGTCAGCAACCCCCTGGGGTTGTCGATCAACTGGGCCTTTGGGCGGCTGTGGCCTGCAAATGCCCCAACCGGACTCGCTGGCATCGGTACGTCTACAATTCTTGACCCCCAAGGCTGGGGCCTTGCTGGCGCTCCAAACGCCAACATCGGCGGTGTGTACGCTGGCGACTTGACTAACCGTGGTGCTTTCCCGCCATCTACCGCTCAAGTTATTTCCGGAGCCCTCACGACGGGAGCCGTGGGGACGGCCTTTCTTGGCGCGTCGCCAGACGGTTCCAAGAAAGCCGTGTTTGCAGTTGTGGAAGCCGACGGTAGCATTGTGCAAGAGCACACTCTACAAGGCCTTGATGGTATGGCACCAAAGGGCACCATCAGTCCGCTAATTGGCCATCACTTCGACGAAGACGGAGAGGATAAGAATCAGGAAAACCACGGTGTCACCCCACGCATCGGCGTTCTCCTGAATTGGACTCCCACCATGACACTGTTTGTCAGTGAGCCTTTCGAGAATAGGATCGCGGTCCTCGACATCGTCGGCGACGGGGTAGTCTTTCGTGTATCTAGTGTCCGCCATATCTGGTCCAAAGTCTTCGACGAACCGATTGACTTGGCTCCGGTAATCCTCGAAACCGACGACACCAATTTCTCCAGTAATACCACTCTGAACGAAGGCTCTGACTTTTATGTAGCCAACCGCGGAAACAACACCATCATCCGTATGCACCAGGACGGCACCGTCGTGGCCATCCGTCAAATTCGTCTAGACAAAGGTATGCCTCTCGGGAACGCGCACATCAACGGTATCGCCACCGAATACTCGACTCTGGAAGAGAATGCCCCCGCCACCAAAATCTGGGTTACGGTCACAGGCCACATTCCCGGAGTGGGCCATTCCAACGGAGCAGTCCTCGAACTGTCCGCGTTCTAGTTCTACAGAACAAGGATGCCCAGACGGAAGACCGCCCACCCAAAGGCAGAAACTCGCTGTATCGCTGTCACGGACTTATTCGGGGCGGTGGGAGGAAGCTATGAGATCGCTCATTCTCATTCAGATCCTGTGTCTTTCAGTCCTTCTGGCTTACCGGAATCCACCACTAGGCAGCCAGATGGAGTCTAGCGAGCAACACGTTGGCTTATTGGCTGACAGATTGGTGGGCGCTTGACGCCTACACTAGGGTCTTGAAACGAAACAATCGGAACGATCACTATGTACCAAGGGCATTCCTGTAATGTCCATTGAGATGGCGAGACTAGCCCAGCCTCGCAACTACCTACTCTACTCCCGGCAGGAATTGGAATCGGTCTGGCTATTGTGGCCGGCTGGTTCTACCAAGGGTGGCTCCCCTCGCAGCAGAGGTACCTGGACGCAAGGAACTTCCGGCAACTAACGACTCTGAGCGACCAAATCGGCGCGAGCATCACGAACTTCGACAAGATGATGGATAACGCGGCTCGTTCCGGTTTGGAAGCGGATCATGTGCATGACATAGCTCGGTCGCGGCAGAAGGTCGATAAACAGGACGTGGCGGATATCGATGTTGAGTACCACGACCCACCGAGAATCATGGTGCGAGCCGTGTTCTGCGGACCGATGTGGATAAACTGATACGCAACCTACTCCCACCTGCGGACCGGAATCCATTTGACGTCATTCTGGTAGCGCAAAGTGACGGAGCAGTCGTCTTCCAGAGGGCCGCCCCCCAGCATATCGGTAACGCAGATTGGAGACTTCAAGGGCCAACCGCAGTCAGCAGAATCGACGCCGGTTGAACCGATCAACGTGAAATCGTTCTCGGAGTTCAGCAGTCTGACTTATTAATGTTATTCGCCGTGGAGGCACGGCCGGAGCCGAAGCCTCGTGACGCGAAAGGAGCAGCAGCAGACCGGGGTGATCTAAACGATTGTCTAATTCGTTTTCTCCGGCGCAGTTTTTTCGACTACGACCGCGCCACCCTTCATGACCCAGCGGACATTGTTGATAATCACGTTGACATCGGTCAACGGGTCTCCCTCCACGGCCACAATGTCGGCGAAATAGCCGGGCGCAATGGCGCCGAGCTCCTTATCCTTGCCCAGGAGCGCAGCCGCGTTGGTGGTAGCGGTTGAGAGCGCTTGTTCGGGCGTCATGCCCAGCTTCACAAACCAGCCCAGTTCACGCGTGTTCTCGCCGCACATGGTGAAGAGTGCATCTGAGCCCATGGCAAAACGTACTCCAGCTTTGTGCGCACGACGAGCGGTTTCAAAATTGCGCCGGATGTAGTCATTCAGTCCGTCAGCGATCTTCTTTTCGTTGTCCCAACCGAAAATGGTGATGTGCTCAACGTACCAGCGATTGTGATCGATAGTGGGAACGTAAAAGGTGCCGCGGCGGGCCATGTCGGTGATGGTATCGTCGTCCATATCCGTGGCGTGCTCGATGGAATCGGCGCCGGCGCGGATGGCGTCGCGCGCACCGTCGGGGCCGTAGCTATGTACGGCGAGGCGCTTGCCATACTTGTGCGCCAGGTCAGCCGCCGCTTTGATTTCTTCGTAAGTGTAGGTCTGGAATCCGGTGAAGTCTTTGTCGGTACCTGTGGAAGCATACATCTTGATCACGTCCACTCCGGCAGCCACTTCTTCGCGAATCACGCGCATTACCTCGGGCAGATTGTCGGCTCGTCCGCCCGGGGGAGTTATGTAACCTGGCCGAGGCGGCGCATCGGCCACGTAGATTCCATAGCCTGCCACGAACATCCGCGGCCCGATCATGGCGCCGCGATTGATCAGGTCGCGCATGGCGATATCGTCCCAGTCACTCGACCCAAGGTCGCGAACGGTTGTAACCCCGGCTTCGAGAGTGCGGCGTGCGTTTTCCTGCGCAAGGAAAACAGCCACGGCGGGAAGGCGAGTACTGCCAAGTTGGTCGAAGGGATGAACCTTGGAAGTCTGGTCCCAATAGAAGGTGATGTGGGTGTGGACATCGATGAGGCCTGGTATGGCGGTGTAGCGGCGAAGATCAATCATTTGTGCGCCGGCAGGAATCTTCGCGGGGTCGGTGATGATCTCGAGAATGCGGTCACCGCGGACGAGAACAATGGCGTCGTTCCAGACTTTTCCTTTGCCGTCGACCAGCTTGCCAAAGAGGAGAGCCTTGGCGGCGCCCGTGGTTTCACCCGCATGAACCAATTGGGCGCCGGAGAGCAACAGGAATGCGCAGCACAGCCGGATAATCCATCGCCGCATATTCACCTCGCAGGAAGTTTTTCGGAATCTACCACCAACGAAGGAGACTTCACACCTTCTAATTTGTAGAAGGCAAATAAGACGTCGAGAGTTAAGTCCGAGCAGGACAACGAAGCAAAGTCTGTGATGTTCTATTTTCTGGCGGGAGGACTTGTTGACACAAGGTCACGGGGCAATTTGGATTCTCTGAGAAACGGAGGTGCAAGCAGCGGTTTCGCGACGCAGTCAATGATCAGATCGGTCTGGAGCATGCGCCGTCATGATCGACGTTGCGGAAATGGTACCCGCTGGCCAACATACCACGAGTAATCCTCATCTCGTTTTTTGGAGCGCTTCCCCGGTCATCAACGACAATTCCTGCTCCATGCAAGTTCGATAATCGCAGTCGCCCGTGCAGGCCAAATTCAGTGATTCGCTGGCGTAAACTAGTCCACGGTCAGGAAGGCACAGCGTGGGTTTCGCGCATGAATTGCTTACTGCATTGTGCGGCGTTTTAGTTTGGCGAAAGGAGGCTGTTATGCCTGTTGAATCATGCATCCCGATCATTCCGAGCGCAAACCTGGAGAAGAGTCTGCGTTTGTGGGTTGATGGTCTCGGATTCTCGATGAGTTCAGAAATGCGCAAAGACGACAAGCTGATCTTCTGCATGCTTCAGAAAGATAACTTATGTTTCATGCTGAACCGACGCGCGGGGACTCCGGTCAAGCCGGAAGACTACGAGGGCATTCGACTCTACTGGGCGCCGCAGGATATACACAAAACCAGAGAGCGATTGAAGAGCCTTGGATATGGTGTTTCAGACCTCGAACATCGAGACTACGGGCAGACCGAGTTTTTCCTTACCGACGAGGACGGCTATTCGCATTGCTTCGGCGTCCCTACACAAAGATAGACATCTCTTCAGGCGACAGAGTCGAACTGCGAATCAGAAAAAGCTTCAAACCGCGCAGTGGAACCTGTGCGAGCCATTGCAGGAAGTCGAGGCGCCCGATCGCCTGTGCACCAAGACATTTGAGATGAGGCGTCTTCTAGCATAACGCATGCATGTCGAACATCAGGCGGTCGAACTCCAGGATCGCACTCGGATCCGGACAATACTTCGCGATCCAGGGATGTTGCTTTTAAATCGAGGTTGGCTCGTACGCACGGTGCAGACGGTTACCCCTGATTAACGCGCCCGCAGCGAGCGACCGATCTCTGGAGAGAAGCCGACTCCTCATTACTAATCGTGGCAAGCGGAATCAGATCATTCCCCGGTGGCCGACGATCTGCCCAAGACCGACGTCACGTCTACAGTCGAGGATGCTTCCTCAGTGGCGGTCTCCGGTCGCGTGCAAATGGCTGGCAGATGATGTCGCAACCACCTGCACGCAGAAACGTCTCGTTCTGTTTGATGCGACTGCATCAGGTCAGTCCACAAAACAGCGCTGTTACATCTCTTGATAATGTCCCCTCCTGCCGTCGTTAGAAATGTCCCCTACCCTGTGACCTCCAGGGGAGGTCCGGTTGAAGAGGATGGCGATGAGCACGAGGGAACTTCGGCGCGCAGAGGTATTGGGGCGGGTGAAGAGTCAAGATGCTTCCTTTGGCCGATGCGGCAAAGATACTGGAGTTGAGTTACCGGCAAACGAAGAGACTTTGGAAGCGGTATCGAGGAGAAGGAGCGAAGGGTCTGCTGCACCGCAGCCCGGGACGAGGTTCGAACCGCGCGAAGCCGGAAGAGTTCCGGCGGAAGGTTCTGCAGCTGATCCGGAAGAAGTACGGGAACGGAGCAGGAGCGATTTGGAGCGACGCTGGCAGCGGCGCACTTAATGGCTTACTGCAGTTCTATCCCACTCTTGCTACAACGCAGCGAGGCGAGTACCCGACTGAATGAAGTGAACCGGAGCTTATCTCCTAAATATCGAAGGACTTAAAGCTAGCTCCGTGCTGATTCGCGCAACTTTTGTAGCTCGCCTGGATTCATTCCAACTAGCCAGCGGAGGAAATAGAGTTACACCGTAAGGCAGCTCGAGAACTCATTTGGGAAGAATATTTCAGGGGGATTGAACCATGACGCGAACCGTCAAAATTGCTGCCATGTTTTTGGCGCTAGTCACGGCACTTGTGTTGCCTTCGACATCGCAAGCGCAGATCGCAGTGGGTGTTTCCGTTCACATAGGGCCTCCGGCGCTTCCTGTTTACGTGCAGCCTCCCTGCCCCGCACCGGGGTATATCTGGACGCCCGGAAATTGGGCCTATGGGGCGGAAGGATATTACTGGGTGCCTGGCACATGGGTGATGGCGCCAGCGGTGGGCCTGCTGTGGACGCCAGGCTATTGGGGTTGGAACGGAGGAGCTTATTTGTGGCATGCCGGCTATTGGGGACCGCACGTGGGATTCTACGGCGGAATTAACTATGGATTTGGATACACAGGCGTAGGATTCGCGGGCGGATATTGGCGCGGCGGCGTGTACAACTACAATCGCTCGGTCACCAATATCAACACGACAGTAATCCACAACACGTACAACACGACGGTGATCAACAACAACACCACCGTGAATCGCACCAGCTTCAACGGCGGGACCGGGGGCACCACCGCTCGGCCGAACGCGCAGGAACTTTCAGCCGAGAGGGAGCACCATACACCGATGACCACGGCGCAGACCCAGCACGTACAAGAAGCGGGCAAGAACCGTGCGCTGCTCGCGTCTGCCAATGGCGGCCACCCTGCTATCGCGGCAACACAGAGGCCTGGCGCGTTCCATGGGCCAGGAGTAGTTGCGGCGCATTCCGCCAATGTCAGTGCGCACGCAGATCGTCCGCCAAGCGCCAGAACCGAACACGAATGCGAACACGCACGGGAACGCGGCCTCGGCAAACGACAGGCCAAATCCTGTTCACACGAACCAGACGCAAAAGGTACAGAGTGCATCTCACACGAGCGAGCCGCATGGAAACGCACCTCATCCGAACGGGGCTAAGCCGCCACAATCGCACCCAAGCCATCCCCCGGAACCGCAGAGTCATCCGGGTGGAGGACACCCGGGAGGAAAACTCGGCCGCTAGACAATTGAGCGAAACAGTGAAGCAAGGCCGGAGCGGGTGCTCCGGCCTTCTCTTTTTTGCGCGGACGAAAGATTTGCGCTTTGCGTGAATCTGTGGGAAATAATGACCGTGGGAAGACGGAGGGACGCGGATGCTCTCACCCTGGTTCGGGGAATTCATGGGAACGGCAGTGCTGATTTTGTTGGGTGACGGAGTCGTAGCAGGTGTGTTGCTGAAGAAGTCCAAAGCAGAGAATTCCGGCTGGATGGTAATTACCGCGGGGTGGGCGTTCGCCGTTATGTGTGGTGTATTCACGGCAATCGCGTGCGGAAGTCCAGGAGCACATTTGAATCCAGCCGTAACTTTGGGCGTGGCCATGCGCTCGGGCGATTTCTCATCCGTGCTACCATTTGTTGCCGCACAGATTTTAGGCGCAATCGTTGGCGCCACGCTCGTCTGGCTGCACTATCTGCCGCACTGGCAGGAGTCCCCCGACGCCGCAGCAAAGCTGGGAGTATTTTGCACCGCACCAGCCATCCGGAAGTATCCCGCAAATTTCGCGAGTGAAGTCATCGGAACATTGGTGCTGGTGTTTGTTGTCGCAGCGATCTTTTCGAAAAAGGTGGCTGCGACGGGACCGGCAACAGGTTTAGGCCCTTTTCTGGTAGCGAGCTTGGTGTGGGGCATCGGTCTTTCACTGGGCGGCACGACCGGCTATGCGATCAATCCGGCGCGCGATTTGGGCCCGAGGATCGCTCACGCCCTTCTGCCAATTGCCGGAAAAGGCGGCTCCGACTGGGGCTACGCGGCTGTGCCCGTTTTTGGGCCGCTGGTGGGCGGGGCGATTGCCGGCTTGCTCGCCAAATTTCTTTCTCTCTAAGGAACACACATGGCCGCCTATCTCGGAGCTCTCGATCAAGGCACGACCAGCACGCGCTTTATGGTGTTCGATCACGCCGGGCGCATCGTTTCGCAGGCCCAGGAAGAGCACGAACAGATTTATCCTTCTGCCGGGTGCGTGGAACACGATCCGGAAGAAATCTGGCGGCGCACGCAAGACGTAATTTCGCGAGCGATGGAGCAAAAGGTTCTTCAGCCGAAAGATCTGGCGGCCATCGGGATCACCAACCAACGCGAGACGACCATTTTGTGGAACAGGCGTAGTGGCCTGGCAGTTTGCAACGCCATCGTTTGGCAAGACACGCGCGTGGAGGGATTGGTGTCGGAGTTCGCCAAGCAAGGCGGGATCAACCGGTTTCGTGCAAAGACCGGGCTGCCACTTTCAACTTACTTCAGCGCACTGAAGATCCGTTGGATTCTGGAGAACATTCGCGACGCACGCGAACAAGCCGAGGCCGGTGACCTTCTGTTCGGGACGGTTGACACTTATCTGCTGTGGCGCTTGACCGGCGGAGTGAACGGCGGGCTGCACGTCACGGACGTGACTAATGCGAGCCGCACGCAATTGATGAACCTGGCCACGCTCGATTGGGATGCGGAAATCCTGGCGGCTTTTGGAATTCCCCGGAACATCCTGCCCCGTATCGCTTCGAGCAGCGAGATATTGGGGGAGGCGAAGGTCGATGGTATTTCCGGCGTGAAGATTGCCGGCATGCTCGGCGATCAGCAAGCGGCTCTGTTCGGCCAGACATGCTTCCGTCCGGGAGACGCGAAAAACACCTACGGTACAGGCTGTTTTATGCTGATGAACACCGGGGAGCGGGCAGTTGCTTCGAATTTCGGGCTACTCACGACCGTGGGCTATAAGCTTGGGGCATCCCCGGCGAACTACGCCCTTGAGGGAAGCGTGGCCATCACAGGCGCGTTGGTGCAGTGGATGCGCGACAATCTTGGGCTGATCCACAAGAGCGGCGACATAGAATCTCTCGCTCGAACCGTAAAGGATAATGGCGGTGTTTATTTTGTTCCGGCATTTTCCGGCCTGTATGCTCCCTATTGGCGCAGCGATGCTCGCGGCGTGATTGCGGGGTTAACGCGATTCGCCAATAAGGGCCATTTGGCGCGCGCTGTATTGGAGTCGACGGCGTATCAGACCCGCGAAGTGCTGGAGGCCATGGAAAAAGATTCCGAAATCCAGCTATTCTCGTTGCGCACGGACGGGGGAATGGTTGAAAACGAATTACTGATGCAATTCCAGTCCGATATTTTGAACATTCCGGTTTTGCGGCCGGTCATCAAGGAAACCACGGCGCTAGGTGCGGCGTATGCGGCCGGACTGGCCGTGGGCTTTTACAGCAACCTGGAAGATTTGCGCCAGAACTGGGCGGTGGAAACAACGTGGGAGCCGCGCATGGACTCAGAGCAGCGTGAGCGCCTTTACCGGGGATGGAAAAAGGCTGTGACCCGTTCGTTTGATTGGGTCGAATGAGACAGTTGTCCCGGTCAATAATCAACTTGGCGCAAGAAGGTTGGGCCCGCTGGTATTCCGGCGATAATCAGGCGAGGGACATCATGAGCCGCAAAGTAAAGTGGGGGGTTCTCAGCACCGCAAGTATCGCCACCCGGCGTGTTATCCCAGCCATGCAGAAATGCGAATTTGCGGAAATCGCCGCGATTTCATCACGCTCGCTGCCCACAGCAAAGAACGTGGCCGCAAACTTTGCGATTCCGAAGGCTTATGGTTCGTATGAGGAACTCTTGGCCGATCCGGAGATCGAAGCCATTTACAACCCTCTGCCGAATCATCTACATGCGGAATGGACATTGAAGGCGGCGCGAAGCGGCAAACACGTTTTATGCGAGAAGCCCATTGCGCTGAATGCCGCAGAAACACGGAAACTGCTGGAAGCGCGCGATGAATCGGGAGTAAAAATAGGGGAAGCATTCATGGTGCGGACGCATCCGCAATGGCTACGCACGCAAGAACTGGTGCGCTCCGGGCGTATCGGGAAACTGCACTCCGCCGCAGGCTTGTTCAGTTATTTCAATATCAATCCACAGGATGTTCGCAATGTCGCACAATTTGGCGGCGGCGCGCTGCTCGATATCGGTTGCTACACAATTAAGACCACGCGCTTCATCTTCGGTGAAGAACCGGTTCGCGCGATCGGCTGCATCGAACGCGATCCCAGCTTCAAAACTGACCGGCTCACTTCGGCGATTCTTGAGTACCCATCGGGCCAGTGCATCTTCAGCGTGTCGACACAAATGGTGTACTACCAGAAAATGCAGTTCTTCGGCACGGAAGGGCGCATCGATGTGGAAATTCCGTTCAACGCTCCTACCGACAAACCCACGCGCATTTTCATCGACAATGGAAAAGACCTGTACGCCAACGCCAGCGCCGTGATCGAGACTGTCCCCATTTGCAATCAGTTCACGATCCAGGGCGATCTCTTCTCCAAGGCTGTGCTGGAAAATACGGAAGTGCCGAACCCGCTGGAAGAGGCCTTCTGCAATATGGCCGTAATCGACGCGGTGTTTCGCTCGGCGGAAACCGGTAAATGGGAAGTCCCCGAACGTCTGTAAGTAAAAGACCGCCAGGCCCCAATCACGAAACCGAATCGAGCTAGTCGTAATACTCCTGGCCAAGATGCGTGATCAGGTCTTCGCCCACCATCCAGCGCAGGGTATTTTTCAGTTTCATCAGCTGAATGAAGAGGTCGTGCTCCGGGTAAAGCTCTGGCGCGGTCATCGGCGACTTGAAGTAGAAGCTGAGCCACTCCTGAATGCCGCGTAAGCCAGCGCGCTGCGCAAGATCGAGGAAAAGAACCAAGTCCAGAACGATGGGAGCTGCCAAGATGGAGTCGCGGCAAAGGAAGTCCACCTTGATCTGCATGGGATAGCCCAGCCATCCGAAGATGTCTATGTTGTCCCAGCCTTCTTTGTTGTCGCCACGCGGCGGGTAATAGTTGATGCGGACCTTGTGGTGAATTTTCTTATAGAGCTCAGGATAGAGATGCGGCTGGAGAATGAATTCAAGGGCGCCGAGCTTGGACTCCTCCTTGGTCTTAAACGAACCGGGATCCTCAAGGACTTCACCGTCGCGATTGCCCAAAATATTTGTGGAGAACCAGCCGTTCAGGCCGAGCATGCGCGCTTTGAACGCTGGGGCCAAAACCGTTTTGATTAGCGTTTGACCGGTCTTGAAGTCTTTGCCGGCGATGGCGACGTTGTGCTTCTGTGCAAGCGCTTCGAGCGCGGGAACGTCGACGGTGAGGTTGGGAGCGCCATTGCCGAAAGGAATGCCGCTGGTGATTGCGGCCCAAGCGTAGAGCATCGATGGCGCGATCGCGGGATGATTGTTCTTCATGGCTTCTTCAAACTGTTCCGGAGTAGCGTGGACATCATCGACCTTCATAAATACTTCGGTCGAGCCGCACCACAGCATCACCAAACGAGTGCACCCGTGCTTCTTTTTGAAGTTGGCGATGTCCGCTTTCAGTTGCAGCGCAATCTCGTACTTGTTCTTCCCTTTCTTGACGTTTTTGCCGTCAAGCATCTTGACGTACTCGCGATCGAACGCCGCCGGCATCGGCTTGATCTTAGACAAGAACGACTTGACCTCGGCGAGGTGGTGCGGATCCAGCACGCCCGCCTTTGCCGCTGCATCGTACGAACTCTCTGGAAAAATGTCCCAGCCGCCGAACACCAGATCTTCCAGCCGCGCGAGTTTCACCAGATCCTTGATTTTTGGCGAGCGGCCTTCGGTGCGCTTGCCCAAGCGGATGGTGGCCATCTGCGTGAGTGAGCCCACGGGTTGCGCTTTCTTTGTGCGGACGAGTTCAACCCCGGCCATGAATGTGGTGGCCACCGCGCCCATTCCCGGAAGCAGGACACCGAGTTTTCCCCTGGGCGCAGCAATTTTCGTTGGCTTTTCCATGAATTCCCTCAGTTTTCAGTTGGTAGACCTGCGTTGGACACAGCGGCGAAGAGCGAAGGCTGTGACCCAAACTACCCATGATGGGGGATGAGAGCGAGATATGCAAACAAAAACGGACGTGGGGCAAAACGACGGGCGTCAGGAAAGTCACAATCTGGCGGTGAAATTGACAGGAGCTACGAACGAGAAGGCTTCAACGAGCCCGCGAGTTCGAGCTCAATTTCGACGTTGGGCTTCACCTTCAGGAGAAAATTGCTGGGATCCTTCAAGCCCCATTGGATATAGGGCACCTGAAATTTCGTGGATCCCTTCCACTGGTCACCCGCGATCTCCGCGCGGACCGGGACGATAAGATCGTGATCGCCACCATGTAAGGAAAGCACGCCGTGCAGCTTTACATCGGAGGGACCGGAGAGTGCGAGCTTTCCATCGAGCAAAGTGGGGCTGAAAACGATTTCAGAGTATTTTGAGGATTCCAAAACCACTTTGTGCATTTTTTCGTCGCGAGAACTGTTGTTCGAGTCACCGCTGGTGGCGTAGACGATGATTTCCCCGGAGGCCTTTCCTGTGGTGGGGTCAATCCGCAAAATACCGCTTTTGAGATTAAAGGTGCCGTGAACGGCGTGCAGCGTGCTATCCACCATGTAGTGAACTTTGCTCTGGGATTGATCGAGAGAGAACACTAATTCCTGAGTAGACGTTTGCAGCGCTTGCGGACGTGGTGGCGCGGCACTGGCAGAGAGAAACACAGCGATCCCTGCGATCGCGCCTGCGGTAACGCCCCACGCTTTCCAACCCGTGATCCGCATTGATTTCTACTCCGGTCTACGTAGCCAGGAATTGCCAACCAAGCAGCAAGCCTGCCGAAATGACCTCTGTGGTCGCAGAGTGGCCCACGTGAATGGCCAGCAGCTTGTCAAATATTTCGGGTTTGGCAGCCATGCTTCGAATGGCGCGTTCGCGCAGCATGTCGTTCCCGGCAAGCAGCAACATCAGCCTGCCCATAAAAGCAGGCCGCAGCATGAGCTTTTTGTGGGCGCGCTCATAGACGCGCAAATCGCCGGCTTCCATCGCGTCGGCGAGCGCAAGTGCCTGGCGGAAACAGAGCCGAAGGCCTTCGCCGGTGATTGCGTCCACACCGCCGGAAGAATCACCGAGCAGCGCGACATTCCCATTAACAACGTGGCGCAGGCGATGCATGAAAGTGACCGCACCTCGTTCACGGCTACTCAACTCAGCTCCAGCAAGCCGCTCCTGGAGTTGGGGCCAATTCTGCAAGGCAACGCCAAAATCGGCTTCCTGTGCATCGGCAGCCGTCAGAACGATGCAAACTTCCTGGCTGGAGAGAGGAGTAACGTACGCCTGGCAACGTTCGCCCCAATAGATCTCCACGAATTCGGTCCAGGGAGTCACGAGATAGTGGCGCCGCGTTGCGTGTCGAAGGCTGCGAGCGTGGTTTGCATCTAAACCGGACCATCGTCGCACGCGTGAGCCACTGCCATCCGCGCCGACGATCCACTTTGCGTTGACCAAGCCGCGAGAAGTCCGCACGCCACCCTGCAAAATTCCGGACACCGGGGTGTTCCACAGAAACTGGACGCCGCAATCCCCCGCTCGTTTCACCAACATCTCATGGAGAATCGTGCGCCGAATTCCGATTCCCCTCCCTTTCGGGAAAGCGGCAGCTACCTGATCGTGACGCTGCACGAAACGAATTCCGCGAACAGGATAGCCGCCTAAATCGTCTGCCGAGACACCCAAATCTCCCAAGGCCGCTTGAGTTTCCGCCATCAGTCCTTCACCGCATGGCTTATCGATTGGCGGCGCGGAGCCATCCGCCACAATGGCGCGGAGACCTTTCTGCCTGGCAGCAATGGCCGCCGCGAGTCCGGCCGGACCGCCTCCAATCACGAATACATCGGTAGCATCAACCGTTGCCACGACTCTTGCCGCCTTCCTAGAAAGCCGATGGAAACTGCATCAAACGCGCACGCGACACACAATAGCTAGAATCTTCAGCAGCTTGACCGAGCGCGGATTGACATATTCCCCGTAAGAAGAAGTTGGTATGGAGGGTGTTACAGCCGCTGCCGACCGACTCGCCATATTCAATGGATGCCTCCCCGAGCGCAGAAGATGCTTAACCTCCCGATTTCGCTTACCGACAGGCCGAGCGCGAGCCAATCGGGAGACCATGGAGACCTAGCTGGGGAGTTGTAGCATAATCAGGACTTATTTTACTTAACACTTCTATTAATTTGACTAATTGCGCCGTTGGCTTCAAGCTAGAATCTCTTCGGCGAGAATTGTGTCTCCAATCGCCATGCTGGATTTGCGTACCGTCCGGCCGATGCATTCGCCGGACTTCGCGTATGGTGTAGCCGAAGAGCATGGGCGATATCATGAGGTGGAACGTAGGATGATGGCCTTACGTTACGCCCATGAGGAATAGTTCCCGGAGGATCGCTGCTGTGACCGATAGCAAGCTGAAACCTCGCAGTACGGCACTTACGGATGGCGCCCACCGCGCGCCTGCGCGAGCCATGCTACGTGCCGCCGGCTTAAAAGACGAAGACTTTTCAAAACCCCTGATTGGCATCGCGAATACCTGGATTGAGATTGGTCCCTGCAACTACCATCTTCGGGAATTGGCCGAACATGTTCGGGCAGGGATCCGGGCAGCGGGCGGGACGCCGCTGGAATTCAACACGATTTCGATTTCCGATGGCATCACCATGGGAAGCGAGGGAATGCGGGCATCGCTGATCAGCCGCGAGGTGATCGCAGATTCCATCGAACTTGTGACCAGGGGAAATCTGTTTGATGGGCTTGTCGTTCTGGTAGGTTGCGACAAGACGATACCTGGCGGGGCGATGGCGTTGGCGCGCTTGAATATTCCGGGGCTGGTTCTTTACGGTGGCTCGATCGCTCCGGGCCAGTACGAAGGTCATTCCGTAACGATTCAGGATGTATTTGAGGCTGTTGGCGCGCATGCACGCGGCAAAATGACCGATGCGCAACTGAAGGAATTGGAATGCGCAGCGTGCCCAGGAGCGGGCGCGTGCGGCGGCCAGTTCACCGCGAACACCATGGCGCTGGTGTGCGAGTTTCTGGGACTGGCTCCGATGGGGCTTTCGAGTGTGCCCGCCACGAACGAAGGCAAAGCGATGGCCGGCGAATTGGCCGGTAAGCTAACCGTGGAATTGCTAAAAAAGAATTTAACTCCAGCGCAAATCATCACGAAATCCTCAATCGAAAACGCGATCGCAGGCGTAGCCGCAACGGGAGGCTCCACGAACGCGGTGCTGCACCTGCTCGCGATCGCGCGGGAAGCTGGGATTTCCCTTTCCATAGACGATTTTGACCGCATCAGTTCGCGCACGCCCATTCTCGCTGACTTGAAGCCAGGAGGACGATTTGTCGCAACAGACCTTTATGCAGCAGGCGGTACTGCGCTCATCGCCAAACGGATGCTCGAAGCTGGTCTCCTCCGTGGCGATTGCCTCACCGTCACCGGACGCACGCTCGCCGAAGAAGCAGCGCAAGCAAAAGAAAAAGCGGGCCAGGAAGTCGTCCGCAGCAAAAACAACGCGCTGAAATCAACAGGCGGCCTGGTGATCCTGAAAGGCAATCTGGCTCCCGAAGGCTGCGTGGTCAAGGTGGCCGGCCACAACACACAAACCTTTCGCGGGCCCGCGCGAGTCTTCGATGGAGAGGAAGCCGCGTTCGCCGCAGTCGAAAGCGGCCAGATCAAGGCGGGCGACGTGGTGGTGATCCGTTATGAAGGACCTCGCGGCGGACCGGGCATGCGGGAAATGCTGGCCGTGACGGCAGCGCTGGTGGGCGCCGGGCTGGGCGATGCAGTGGCTTTGCTGACGGATGGGCGGTTCTCCGGAGCGACACACGGACTTATGGCAGGGCACGTGGCTCCTGAGGCAGCCAACGGTGGCCCCATTGCGGCGATTCAAGATGGAGACGAGATTGTGTTTGATTTGCCGAATCGGAAACTGAATGTCGAAATCACTGACGCCGAGATTCAGAACAGGCTGACGTCCTGGAGGGCCCCAAAGCCGCGCTACTCGCACGGAGTCATGGCCAAGTACGCCTTGCTGGTATCGTCGTCATCGCTCGGCGCCATCACCACCGTGCCCGCCAGCTTTTCGTCCGGTGTCACGCCGGTATCCTCGGGGAGAACACTATGAAGCTGACCGGTGCGGAGATTCTCTGCGAAACGCTCACGCGACTCGGCGTGCGCCACATATTCGGCTATCCGGGAGGGGCGATTCTTCCGGTGTACGACGCGCTCGGCAAATCCAAGCTCCACCACATTCTGGTGCGTCACGAACAAGGAGCTACGCACATGGCCGACGGTTATGCCCGTGCGACAGGCGGCGTAGGTGTGGCCTTGGCGACTTCGGGCCCCGGAGCCACGAACATGGTGACCGGCATTGCCACCGCGATGCTCGATTCTTCTCCGGTGGTGTGCATCACCGGGCAGGTGAGCAGCAAACTTCTCGGATCGGACGCGTTTCAGGAAGTGGACATCACCGGCATCACCATGCCGATCACGAAGTACAACGTGGTGGTCTCGAGAGCGGAAGACATTGCGAGAACCGTGCGCGAAGCGTTTCTGATCGCCAACTCCGGGCGGCCCGGCCCGGTGCTCGTGGACATCACCAAGGACGCGCAACAAGCTACTGCCGATTTTGATTGGGATGCTTGCGCACCCAAACTGCCGCCCAAGCGCGTGCGCAAGAATCACGACCAGGTTGAGTTTGACCGCGCAGTGGAACTTCTGAACTCGGCAAAGCGTCCTGTGATTCTGGCTGGACGCGGAATCATCCTGTCTGGCGCGATGCAAGTGTTTGAGAAGTTTGTGCACACAAGCAACATTCCCGTTGCCATGACGCTTCTCGGCATTGGATGCTTCCCTGCCCAGGATCCGATGAATCTGGGAATGATGGGGATGCACGGCGAAGCGTGGGTGAACACAGCGATTCAGGAAGCGGACCTGCTGATAGCGGTAGGAATGCGATTTGACGACCGCGTTACCGGGGACTTGCGCACGTATGCGCGCAACGCTCGCAAAATACATATTGAAGTGGATCGGTCCGAGATCAACAAGAATGTGAAGGTGGACGCGGCGATTGTCGGAGACGCGGGCGAAACGCTGGCCAACCTGCTCCCGCACATCCACACACGTGACCATAGCGCTTGGCTCTCGCATATCAAGGAACTGAAGGGCGATTCGGCGGTGCGCGACATCCAGTCGCTTCCCGACAGCGGACATCTTTTTGCCGCGCATGTGATTAACGATCTTTGGAAAGCCACCAAAGGCAACGCCATCGTGGTGACCGACGTAGGCCAGCATCAGATGTGGGAAGCGCAGTACTACCACCACAACGAGCCGCGCACCCTGATTACCTCGGGCGGGCTGGGCACAATGGGGTTTGCGCTGCCGGCGGCTATTGGCGCGAAATTTGCCAAACCGGATGCAGAGGTGTGGGTGGTAGTGGGCGACGGCGGATTCCAGATGACCTCGTGCGAACTGGCGACCATCGTTCAAGAAAAGATCAACATCAACATCGCGATCATCAACAATGGTTATCTGGGCATGGTGAGGCAATGGCAGGAGTTCTTCTACGACAAGCGGTATGTAGCGACACCGCTGGTGGCGCCTGATTTCGCGGCGCTAGCCAACGCCCACGGCATCCGGGGAGAGCGCGTGACGACGCGCAAGGAAGTGGTACCGGCGATCGAATCAGCGCGCCACTCCGACCAGGCAGTACTGCTGGACTTCCGCGTGGAGCAGGAAGATTCGGTTTACCCGATGGTGCCGGCGGGTGCGTCGCTTCATGAGATGATTCGCAGGCCAAATAACCCGCTGGTAGAAACAGCAACAGAGCCATAGAATTTAGTTTGAGGAGTTGAGGAAAACATGCAGACGATTGTCGCATATGTCGAAAACAAGCCCGGGGTGCTGAACCGCGTGGCGTCCTTGGCGCGCCGGCTGGCCATCAATATTGATTCGCTGACGGTGGGCCCGACGGAAAACGAAGAAATCGCGCGCATGACGATTTGCGCGCACACGGACGAGCGCGGAGCACTGCGGCTGGAAGCCAGCCTGGAAAAACTTGTTGATGTGCTGCTGGCGGAGAACATTTCGGACCGCTCGGTGCTGGAGCGCGACTTGGCGCTGATTAAGGTGGCAGCCGACCAACAAAACCGGCCGCATTTGATGGAACTGATCAAGGTATTCCGCGGGCGGGTGGTGGACGTCGCGCCCGAATCTTTGATTGTCGAAGTGTCCGGCACGGTCGACAAAATCGATGGGCTGCTGGAAGTGCTTCGGCCCTACGGCGTGCTGGAGATGACGCGTACGGGCCGAATAGCCATGACGCGCGGCAACGATATCTTGCGGCCCCCTGCGGAAGCCACGGGCCCGGTCGTCAAATCTCCTGCGGCGTAATCGAAGGCACTCCTTATCAGCGATAGGCGCACCGCGAGGCGCTTCAACACGACAGACTTTTTAGACTTAAGGAATTACCGGCCGCTTCGCGGCTGATGAAAGGAACAGCAAACGAAATGGCAAATCTCTATTACGACAAAGACGCGGATCTGTCCCTGATCCAAGGGAAGAAGGTTGCGATTATCGGTTATGGCTCGCAGGGCCACGCGCATGCGCTGAACTTGCGCGATTCTGGCGTTTCCGTGTGCGTGGGACTTCCCGAAGGAAGCGCGTCCCGTGCCCGCGCGGAGAAGGACGGAGTAACGGTCAAGACTCCTGCGGAAGCCGCTGCGTGGGCTGATGTGATCATGATTCTTGCGCCCGACACGCGCCAGCCGAAATTGTACAAAGAATCCATCGAACCTCACCTGACTCCCGGGAAAACACTCATGTTTGCACACGGGTTCAACATTCGCTTTGGCGCGGTTACGCCACCGAAGACCGTGGATGTCAGCATGATCGCTCCGAAAGCACCGGGCCATCGCGTCCGCGAGGTCTTCACGGAAGGGGGAGGCACGCCGGCGCTTCTTGCCGTGCATCAAGACGCCAGCGGCAAGGCCAAGGCACTGGCGCTCTCTTATGCCAAGGGGCTTGGGACGACGCGCGCGGGTGTGTTGGAAACGACTTTCACGGAAGAAACGGAGACGGATCTTTTCGGCGAGCAGGCAGTGCTGTGCGGCGGAGTCAGCGAATTGATCAAGGCGGGATTTGAGACGCTGGTGAACGCCGGGTATCAGCCGGAAGTTGCCTATTTCGAGTGCCTGCACGAGCTAAAGCTGATCGTCGATTTGATCTATCGCGGCGGGCTCAGCTACATGCGGTACTCGGTGAGCGACACTGCCGAGCATGGCGATTACCATGCCGGGCCGCGCATCGTCACGCAACAGACTCGCGACGCCATGAAAAAGCTGCTGGCAGAAATTCGCGACGGCAGTTTCGCGAAGGCCTGGATCGAGGAGAACGAGAAAGGGCTGCCCCAATTTTCTGGCCAAACGCAAAGCGGAGCAGGCGCACATCATTGAGCAGCTCGGGCCGAAGCTTCGCGCCATGATGCCGTTCCTGAACCCCATCGTCGCGCCGGGCATGGAAACTGCTGCCACCGCGAAAAAGTAACTCAACATCTCAATTGTTAACAAGTTTTCAGAGTATGCGATGAACCCTGCTTTCTGTAGCCGATCTTCGCCCTGGTCAGGTAAAGTAGTCGCGCTATGCCCAAATCTGCGCGGTCTGAAAATCGCACCGTCCTGCTAGCTGAGCGAATCGAGCTTCTCAGTACCAAGCGCCAGGAAATTATCCGACCGATCCTCGAGCACCCGCGCGAATACGTCCTTCTGAGCGTACGCGCGCTGGCCAAGCGACTGCACACCGATCCTGCAACCATCGTGCGGATCGTGCATGGACTGGGCTTCGAGAATTACAAACAGTTCCAGCGACACCTGCACGAACTGTCACTCGCCTTCGCCACTTCGTTGGACACCATGCGGCAGGGCGAAAGTGACCGTGGAACGGGCAGCCCTGCGGGCGACTCGGTGCTGTACGACCTGAAGAACTTGCAGGGCTTTAAGAACTCACTGGACCCGGCGCGCTACAAGCAGCTCGCCAAACGGATTCATGAGGCGCGACGAGTGGTCATACTTGCGTGTGATCTGGCAACCGTTCTGGCTGATTATCTCGCCTATCAGCTTAATCTGTTGGGCCTGCCGATACACGTAGCTTCTTCACCCGGTGCCATCACCCATACAGTTTGCCTGCTGACAAAACAGGACCTGGTGATTGCCATCAGTTTTCGCCGTGGTTTGCGGTCGACGATTGAAGGCGTACAACAAGCCCGTGAGCGTGGCGCCTACTGTGTCGGCATCGCGGATACGTACATCTCACCGCTGGCGCAGAAATGCCACGAGGTGTTTCTCGCTTCCATCAATTCCGTGTCCTTCGGCGCGTCGTACACCGCTCCCATCGCCCTGGCCAACGCGATTTTGACCGCGGTTGGAGAATTCCACCGCTCGCGCACCATGGAGATTGTCCGCGAGTTGGCCGAGGAGCAGCGCCGCGGCTCGCGCTGGTACACCAGCTGAGGCTTTCTTTTTTCGACACGATTCTGTTTCGGGTATGATGGCGGGCGTGAACAAAGGCCTGCGCCGCAATTTTATCGCCGCTCTCGTAGCCCTTCTGTACGTCAGCCTGCTTTCGCCGGCTTCGCGTTCTCAGCAAGCGGCGACGGCCCCTGCAAGTCCAATCCTTCCGGGCCCCGAGCCTCCCGACGTGCCACTCCCATGGAAGCAGCTAGTCGGCATCTATAGCGATGGCAAATCGTCAACCATACTGCTGGAACAAGACGGCAAGCTTTTATGGAAGCTTCCAGCGAAAACGCCATGGAACAGGACGGGCAAGTTGGAATGGGACGTCCAGATGAAACCAGACGGGAATTTAGACGCCCGACCACAATCGGCTAGAGTTTCGATGCTATTGTTTCCAATGCGCGACGGGGCCGGAAACGTCACGCAGGTTAATTCAGGGCGACTAGTTCTCAAGCGCGCGGACGCGGGAGCTGATCCAGCACACTTTTTCCATGTGACACCGTCGAAGCCGGTGAGCGAACTACGCGCGGAGGCCTTGCATGTTGCTCCACCGAAGGAGGCCGGTCCCTTCCGTAAGCCTGATCTCGTCGAGTTGACGTCGCTCGATCCGGAGTTCCATCTCGACATTCGCTACGCGCAATCGAACAATTTCCTGAGCACGCCGGTATACACCCAGGCACGCGCCTTTATGCAGCGCCCCGCTGCGGAAGCGCTACAGCGCGCGTTAAAGAAGTTGCAAGCGCTCGGCTACGGACTGCTGATCCATGACTCCTATCGTCCCTGGTATGTCACCAAGATTTTCTGGGATGCGACTCCGCCGGCGGATCACAACTTTGTCGCCGACCCACAAAAAGGCTCAAAGCATAATCGCGGGTGCGCCGTGGACCTGACGCTCTACGATTTGGCCACCGGTCAAGCGATCGAGATGCCCGGGCTTTACGACGAAATGTCGCCGCGATCGTTCCCCACGTTTCCGGGAGGCACTTCGCTGCAGCGATGGCACCGCGACCTGCTGCGTAAAGCCATCGAGTCCGAGGGTTTCACCGTGGACGGGAACGAATGGTGGCACTTTGACTACAAGGACTGGAAGCAATACCCAATCCTGAATGTGCCGTTTGAAGATTTGGGCAAACTGGCGATGCCCGCTGAAGCGCGACCGTGAAGGAGGATTTCCATTGAGATTTTCAGCCCGTCATCTTGTGAGCGTCGCGGCGCTTTTGGCATGCAGCGCGCTGGCGGTATATGCGCAGAGCGCGGACTCGCTGGCAAGCCGGATCGAGAAAATCATGTCCCGGCCGGAATTCGCGCACTCGAATTTTGGAATCGAATTCTATGACCTGGAATCGGGGAAGGTGCTCTATTCCCTGAACGCTGAAAAACTATTCGTGCCAGCGTCCACAACCAAACTTCTCACGGAAGGTACGGTGTTGGCGAAACTCGGGCCTAATTATCGATTTCATACGCCGATTTACCGAACTGGCCCGATCGATAAGCACGGGACTCTGAAAGGCGACCTGATTCTGGTAGCCAGCGGCGACCCCAATCTCTCGAACCGTATTCAGCCGGACGGCACGCTGGCCTTCGTCGATGAAGACCACTCCTATCAAGGACCAGCGCTTCCCGGCGATCCACTCGCGGTAATCAAGGAGTTCGCCCAACAAGTGAAGGCCAAAGGCATTCGAAAGATTGAGGGCAATGTCTACGTGGACGCGAGTCTGTTGCCCGATGGCGCGCGTGAAGGCGGCACGGATGTGGTGATGTCATCGATCATTGTGAATGACAATGTGATCGATCTCGTCGGCAAACCCGGCGCAAAGGTGGGTGAGCCTGTGGAGTTGTCGATCTCGCCCACAACTTCGTACGTTCATTTCACCAACGGCATCAAGACAGGCACGGCTGAATCCAAACTTGCTTTCGACGCGGACGATCCGACGAGCAATCCCGACGGCACACTGACCATAGTTCTCAACGGAAATATTCCACTCGGACTGAAGCCGCAGACCGCGGCGGTTGCAGTTCCCTCGCCCACACAATTCGCCACCGTGGTACTTCGCGAAGCGATTGCTTCCGCCGGCATACAGATCAAGCCCAAAAAAGACGAAGACGCGGTAAAAGACTTCAAGCGCTTCCAGAAGTTTTACCAACCCGAATACCAGGTCGCCGAGCACGTATCACCGCCGCTTTCCGAGGAAATTAAGATCACTCTGAAGGTCAGCCAGAATCTCCACGCAGGCATGGGTCCATACCTTCTCGGATTGCTGGCGGCGAAAGACAGCAAGGATCCGCTTCGCGCCGGATTCAGAGTTGAACATGAATTTCTGACAGAGGCGAAACTGGATCTTTCCGGAGCTTCGCAGGGTGACGGGGCGGGCGGGGATTGGGCGGATCTGTTCAGCCCCGACTTTATTTGCCGCTATCTTGCCTATTGGAAGACGCGGCCTGATTTTCAGTTTTTGTTCAATGGATTGCCGATCCTGGGCAAAGACGGCACGCTTGCGAAAATTCAAGTGGACAATCCTGCCGCAGGCCACGTGTTCGCAAAAACAGGCACCTTCGGCAGTGAGGATAAACTCAACTCGCGGCTCATGCTCAATGGGAAGGGACTTGCTGGGTATATTCAAACCAAATCCGGGAAGACGCTGGCCTTCGCTGCCTATTTGAATCATACGGCGCTGGCGAATGAACCGGAGATATCGCAAAAAGTCGCCGGACAAGCGCTGGGAGGAATTGCGGCGGCGGCCTATGATGTTTCGCTACCGTAGCGCGAAGTCGGCGACGTGTGTGCTAAACGAGGGAACATTTTCCTGAGTCTGCGCGTACTGGAATGCGGGGGTCGAATCATGTCCAAACATTTCACTGCGCCCGCTTTTCGTTGCGCGCTGGCGTTCTTCTTCACTCTTGTGTCGATCTGTTCGCTGCGTGTTGCCGCGCAGGAAGAGAAGGGCGCAGGTCTAGTCATCAGTCCGGAGGCAAAGGCCAAAGACGTCGGACTGGCGATCTACCCCGGCTCCAAACCTCACAAGGAGAAAGATGACGATTCGACAAGCGCTAATCTCGGCCTGTGGGGCGGAGGTTCCGGGTTCAAATTGGCGGTATTGAAGATGGAGACAGCCGACTCACCGGCAAAGGTAGCCGACTACTACAAGAAGGCATTGGCTAAATACGGCCCGGTTCTGGACTGCTCCAAAGCCTCTGCGAAGCCGGAGGATTCGGAAAAAGGCGAGTCCTCGAAAGTGCTGACCTGTGGAGACGACAAGGCGGAGGCCGGCGGCATGCTGTTCAAATCAGGCACCAAAGAGAAACAGCACATCGTCGGCATTCAACCGCTCGGCAATGGAACTTTCTACCAACTGGTTTATGTGGGTGCGTGGGGTTCCGGAGGGAAAAAATAGGGGTCTAGCCGAGTTTGGTCTTGCCTAGCTCTGCGACCCTTCGTTCGTAGATCATCTCGCAAAGCCCTTTCTTGTTGTAAAAACGAAACACAATCTTGTGACCGGCTTCAATTTTTGCGCGCGACTTCAGCACCGCGCTATTCAGTTCAACCCAGTTGCCGGTAACGAGATATTCGCCCTCCCGTCCCTGCAGTTCGAATCGCCCATCGCTTTTCAAAGAGAGGGGAGCTGACTTGCAGGGCCGGGGCTTGCCGGCGACCCGCGTTTCCGTGCATTCATATTCGCCGGTAACATTTGTGGCCTGGGCTTTTGCGGTAGTTCCACAGAAGAGCAGACTTGCCCCCACTCCACCCCAAAATGCCAGCTTGGCCCACCCTTCGGGCAACTTCATCTCGGCCTCCCACCTTGCCGTTGGATGACGTGCACGATCCCTGAACAGGTTTCCAAGTGCAACTCTGCGGCCATGCTTGCGTTGTTCACGTCGCTGACAATAAATCACTTATGAAGCGCGAGGTTGCTGTTTGCTGCGAATCCAGAGAACAGCTCTGCTCACTTTTCGCCCGAACAGGAACTGTTCTGCCGTACTCCCCAAAAAGTACTAGGGCAACCGAGTACTCGTTTCTATAGCTAGTCAACAGGTGATTCGGGTATGGCCGCGCCATCCTTCCGAGGGTCGGAGGCTCCGTAATTGACCCCGGCCGCAAAGTCGCGCGAGACCGCTTGGCCGCCTCCAACGGCGGAGGAAAACATACCCATGACTTGAATTTTGTGTCCCTTTGCGGTCAATTCCTCGCGCGTCTTGCCGGAAAAGCGGTTCTCCATTTGAAGGTCGCAGCCCTCAAAGGTTCGCTTGGTGAAGCGCGGCGCTTCCAGTGCAGCCTGAATGTTCATCTTAAAGTCGACGAGGTTTGCCACAAACTGAGCATGCGCTTGCGACTGGTTCCAGCCTCCCATAATGCCAAACGCGATCCGCGTATCGCCCTTCTGCGCAAACGCCGGGATGATGGTGTGCCGTGGCCGCTTCCTTCCAGCCAGAGCATTGGGCGAAGAAGCGTCGAGAGTAAACAAGGCTCCGCGGTTGTGAAGAACAAACCCGGTCCCCGGCGCCACGATGCCGGAGCCGAACGCGTCGTAGTTGCTTTGGATCAACGACACCATGTTCCCTTCCCGATCGACGACCGTCAGGTAGGTGGTGTCATTCCCCGCGGGCAGATTCCCGGCGGCGACGTTGCAGTTGGCTTGATTCGGGTCGATCAATTTTGCGCGTTGCGCCGCCCATTCCTTACTGAGGAGCGTTTGCACAGGCAATTTCTGTCCGCGAGGATCGCCAATGTATTTTGCCAAATCTGCGTACGCGAGTTTCTTGGCCTCAATCATGGCGTGCAAGGCATTCGTGGAACCGAAGCCGTAGTCCTTCTGCCCCAAGGGAAACGTCTCCATAATATTCAACATCTCGAGTGCCGCAAGTCCCTGGCCGTTGGGCGGCAACTCATATACGGTCCAGTCGCGATACGTGGTCGAGAGGGGTTCGACCCATTCGGCTGAGAACTCCGAAAGGTCCTGCGCGGTCATGGTGCCGCCGCGACGCTTCATGGCGTCCAGAATCCGCGTAGAGAGTTCACCTTTATAGAAGCCGTCGCGCCCGTGAGAAGCGACCTGTTGAAGCGACCAGGCGAGATCCGGATTGCGGAAAAATATCGCCTACTTTCGGAGCTTTGTCCGAAGGCAAGTAGAGCTTGGCGGCAGCATCATCGCCGCGCAAGTAATCAACGCTTCCGGCCCAATACGCGGCCACCCACTCCGTTATGGGGAAACCGTTTTGCGCGGTCTGAATCGCTGCAGCTAGGTCCTCCGACAGCTTGTTGCGGCCAAATTTATCCGCGAGTTTTTGCCAGCCTTCGACCGCGCCGGGAACAGTGATGGTATGCACACCCGTCTCCGGCATCGCGCGCATGCCAAGTTTGTGGAGCATTTCAATGGTGAGACCCTGGGGCGCCCAGCCGCTGGAATTGAGACCATAGAGCTTGTTGGCTTTTGCGTCGTAAACAATCGCGAACAGATCGCCGCCCATGCCATTCATCATCGGCGACACCACGCCCATCATGGCGTTGGTGGCGATGGCAGCGTCGACGGCGTTTCCGCCCTTCGAGAGGATTCTGGCTCCGGCCTGCGCGGCTAAAGGCGACTCTGCCGCGACAATTCCCCCTCGCGAAATCACCATCGATCGCATCTGCGAGCGATCTTGTGCCGGGGTTGTTTCCGATAGCATGCTGCAAGCAAGGTAAAGAAAAACTGCGCTTAGTACAAATTTATGCCCCAAGGTCCCATCCCGATTCTCGAAAAATATAAACTTGGTATTCCTTGCGCGACCCGCTGGTCTCCGGCACTTTATAGCGGAAGAGTGCCCTGCCGCAAGCCGCGAAAATCGAGTTGCCAAACGCATCGCTATTTCTACTAGCTTCCCCTGATTGCCAATGCGTTCGCTTGATGCGAACCTACGTCCGTTCGATTCCCCCGACGGAACGAACCCGGTGCCCTCGAGAGTCGGCACCATCAGCGGCGGTTGGGAGAATTCGGGCGCGGATTCCCTCAACCGCCGTTTCGGATTAGCCCGGAGCGCGCTTTATGCGAAATGGGAACCTCGGCCGTATGAGAGATTGGTCAAAGTCGCAACTTTAGCTACAATTCCCCAGTGCCCGACCGTACTTCTTCAACGCCAAAACCAGGTTCGCCGGAGCGACTCGACTCGCGAGTGAGTGCACTCCTATCGGCGCGCAACGCCGATCCGTTCGGCGTCCTCGGCCCGCACCCAGTCGATACGCCCGAAGGGCGCCACTGGGTGGTGCGATTCTTTCAACCCCGCGCCACCGAGGCGCAACTTGTGCTGCAAGGACATGCGGAACCTCTTCCGGCGCGCAAGGTACGCGACGAAGGCCTCTTCGAGGTCGCCCTGCCGATCATCAGTGAGACTGCTCCCACACCCTCCAGTTACCGCCTGCGCTACAAGACAGAATATGGCGAAGTTTTCGAACATCACGACGCTTACGCGTTTCCCTATCTGCTCTCTGAGTTTGATCTCTATTTGATGGGGGAGGGCCGCCATTACGACACCTACGAGAAGCTCGGAGCGCACATTCGAACGGTAGACGGAATAGCCGGCGTGCATTATGCCGTTTGGGCGCCCAGCGCTCGCCGCGTGAGTGTTGTTGGAGACTTCAATGGCTGGGACGGGCGAGTTCACCCCATGCGTGCTCGCGGGTCCTCCGGAATATGGGAACTGTTCATTCCCGAACTGGGCGAAGGCACTGTCTACAAGTTCGAAATTGTCGGTCCGCAGGACAATATTCTGCCGCTGAAGGCGGATCCTTACGCTTTTGCCTCCGAACTGCGGCCCAATACGGGATCGGTGGTCGCGCGGCTCGATAGGCATCACTGGAGCGACAACGAATGGATGGCCCAGCGTCCGCATAAGCACTGGCTGGAGCGGCCGGTGTGTGTTTATGAGGTCCATCTGGGTTCCTGGCGCCGTGTTGCCGAAGAAAACGACCGCTGGCTCACCTACCGCGGAGCTCGCGGACCAACTGATCCCCTACGTAAAAGATCTGGGATATACGCACATTGAACTGCTCCCGATCATGGAGCATCCCTACGATGGCTCGTGGGGCTATCAAACGCTGGGCTACTTCGCTGCCACCAGCCGATACGGGTCACCGAGCGATTTCATGGAGTTCGTCGATCGATGCCACCAGTCCGGGGTCGGAGTTTTCCTCGATTGGACTCCCGCGCATTTTCCGCGTGACACGCATGGCCTGAGCATGTTCGACGGCACGCACCTGTACGAGCACTCTGATCCGCGGCAAGGATCACACCCCGATTGGGGCACGCTGGTTTACAATTACGGCCGGAACGAAGTGCAGAACTACCTGATCTCCAACGCGCTTTTCTGGCTGGACAAATACCACATCGACGGCTTGCGCGTAGATGCCGTCGCCTCCATGTTGTATCTCGATTACTCGCGCAAAAGCGGCGAGTGGATTCCAAACCGTTATGGCGGGCGGGAGAATCTGGAAGCCATCGATTTCTTCAAGCGGCTGAATGAGGTAGCGCATCTGCGTTTCCCGGGCGTGCTGACGATCGCGGAAGAGTCCACTTCCTGGCCCAGTGTCTCCCGGCCAACGTATCTGGGTGGCTTGGGCTTCAGCATGAAGTGGAACATGGGCTGGATGAATGACACGCTGAGCTACTTCTCAAAAGATCCGGTGTATCGGCGCTACGAGCACAATAAACTGACATTCTCGCTTCTTTATGCCTTTACGGAAAATTTCGTGTTGCCGTTCTCCCATGACGAAGTTGTGCATGGGAAGAATTCCCTGCTCCACAAAATGCCTGGTGACATGTGGCAGCAATTTGCGAATCTGCGACTCCTTTTCGCGTATCAGTATGCGCATCCCGGCAAGAAGCTGCTGTTCATGGGTCAGGAATTCGGCCAGCGCGATGAATGGTACGAAGCGCGGAGCCTGGACTGGCATCTGTTGCAGTACGAATCACATCGAGGTGTGCAACGACTGGTTGGTGATTTGAATAAGCTCCTTGCCGCAGAACCGGCGCTGCATCAGGTGGACTTCGAATGGCAAGGTTTTGAGTGGATTGATGCCAACGATTCGGACAATAGCGTTTACTCCTTCATTCGGCGCGGCAAAAACCCAGACGAGGTGATCATCGTCGTATTGAACGCGACGCCGGTGGTCCGTTACGGCTATCACATAGGCGTGCCGCGTCCTGGTCATTATGAAGAGGTGTTCAACTCCGATGCGGCGGGCGTATGGAGGATCAAACGTAGGAAACCTTGGCGGCATGAACGCCACCGAACACGCCTGGCAAGGCCGCCGCTATTCGCTGGCGCTCACCTTGCCGCCGCTGGCTGCGGTGTTTCTGAAGTGGCGCCCCGCTTGACTTCACCTGTCGTCACCACTTCTTCTCGTACAACCCCACGCGTTGCGGTAAAATCATATGGACAGGACAAGATAGGCTTTCGATAAGAGAGGTGCAACTTGTCGCTCCGTCTGATCCATCGCATTACCTTCGGCGCAGGGGCAGCGCTGCTTGGCTTGTGGCTGAGTCCTGCTGCCTATACCCAGGAACCCGGTCCGCTACCGGCAGGGCCGCCTCCTTCCAGACCAAAGTCGCAGCCTAGGACTCAACCGGACGCGCCTGCGTCGCAAACCTACCACACGCCCACGCCTCCTCAAAAACTCCATTCGCCGGGCGATAATCCCATTGTCAACGAACCGCCCTCTATCCCCGTCGAGCAAGTCGTTAAGAGATTTGCCGAGCGCGAGGCGGAGTTCAAACGTGAACGCGACAATTACACCTATACGCAAACCTTCTCGATTCAGACCCTTGACGAGGACAATCGCCCCGACGGCGAATACCGCATGACCAGTGAAATCGTCTTCACGCCCGACGGAAAGCGTTTTGAAAAGGTCACGTTTGCGCCGCCGAATACGCTGCAACGCATCTCCATGAGCCAGCAGGACGAAGATGACGTGCGAAGCGTGCAACCGTTCGTTCTGACGACAACGGAGCTGCCCAAATACGACGTCAAGTATGTCGGCCGGCAGCAGGTCGACGAGCTTTCCTGTTACGTTTTCGATGTTGGCCCTAAAGTCATCGAGAAGAAGCAGCGATACTTTCAGGGGCGTGTGTGGGTCGATAGCAAGGATCTTCAAATCGTGATGACCGATGGGAAAGCGGTGCCGGACATCGTCAACAAGAACAATGAGAACGTGTTTCCGCGATTCCGGACGTACCGGGAGAACATTGAGGAAGGCTTTTGGTTCCCGACGTATACCCGGGCCGACGACTTCCTGCATTTCAGCTCCGGCGAAGTACACATTCGGATGACGGTAAAGTACTCCAACTACAAACGTTACGGCAGCACCGTCAAAATGGGGACGGTTACCGAGGTTAAGTAGATCGAATACATCTGGTTTGGCGCTCCGCGCTTCAAACAGTTGTGGGTCAGCTAAGGAATTTCCTGTATTCTTAGTGGGAGATCGGAACTGTCCGGCTGAGCCGCCCGGCTCGTAGTTCAGGTCTCTTTCGCGTGTTGGTCGGCGCCCGTTGGGCACTGCTTGAAGTTCCTCCCCACGGTACGCTTTACGAACATTCATTCTGAGCCGTCGCCCAATTTCTCTGGTTCTGCGAGAAAATAGCAGAGAAGCATACGGGCAACTGGGGTGTCAAACTTCGTGGGTAATAGAAGTACTGAGGCGAATCCTTTCTCGGGAGCCCTTCTCAGGGCCCACTTTGGCTCGGCCAGCGCCGCTCTTTTTGCATTGTTGTTTTGTCTTTGCGGTGCTTCCCAGACGTTCGCGAACTGCCAAACAATTCCCGCTGGAAAATCCTTCTGGGTGCGACTGATTGATCCAGTTGCTTCTTACAGTTCCAAGCCTGGCACGCCGATCCGCGCGGTTCTGATTCAATCACCCGAGTGCGACTTGACGCCCGTGTTTCCAGCCGGCCTGGAAGTCGCGGGCCTGATCTCCTCGGTTCGCAAGGTCGGCATGGGCTTGATTCATGATACGGCTGCTGTCGAAATCCAGTTTGACCGGATTGTCACAGCCGGCGGATCAGTGCTCCCCATCGCCTCGCAGGTGGTTGAGATCGATAATGCGCGGGAGACGGTGCGGAATGGCGTGGTTCGCGGCATTCGCGCCACCAACACCCCGCAGGGCCGGATCACCAGCCGGTTGGTCCACTTGCCAACGTTGAATCCGTATACGGACATGGGCCTGATTGTTTATCGCGCGCTCACTGTGCTTCCAGAGCCGGAAATTTACCTGCCGCCCGGAACCGATATCCGGCTGCGATTGAATGTGCCATTGTACGTGGGAGACCAGCCTGAAATGCCGCGGGTGTCTTTCGCAATGGACGAATACGAGCGCGGTGACGTGGAATTGCTGATGCAGCACTCTTCCGATCGTACGACTACGAGAGCAGGCAAGGACGCCGATGTCGTCAACATTCTTTTCGTGGGACCTGAGGAGCAAATCGAACAAGCGTTCACAGCCGCGGGTTGGCTACCGGCCGACCGCAACTCCAAGAGAGCGGTCCTCAAGCAGTTTAGTGCTTTCCTGACACTCTCCAGCTATTCCACCATGCCCATTTCGCGGCAGTTGCTCAATGGCCAATTGCAGGATGCGACGTGGCAGAAAAGCTTCAACGCCTACGGCAAGCGGGCACACGTGCGGCTGTGGGGCCAAACTCGCACGGTTCAGGACCAACAGGCGTGGCTGGGCGCCTACACACGTGAAACCAGCGCAGTATTGTCGCTTAAATACCACAAGTTCATTCATCACATCGATCGGAACCTTGACGACGGCGTCAATATGCTTGTCCGCGACCTATCTCTGACCGGCTGCGTCGAATCGGTTCGCCAGCTTCCGCGCCCCGAACTCGGACGAATCCTCGTCAATTCAACTGGCGATGAGATGAAGACGGATGGCATGCTTACGGTCGTGCACTTGAAGGAATGTGACGAGCCCTCGATTCAATATGCTCGTGGCAATCCGCTGGTGCCGATCCATCCAAAATCCATAATAGCCCGGTATTTCCGGTCACAGATCCTCGTGTATAAGAGCGACGTCATCCGAGGCAACCTCATTTACAGCGCGTTTGATTTGACGCGCATGAGCGTCCGCTCGTTCCGGCACCGTCACGACTCCAGTGCCACAGGCGATGATGATAATCTTCCGATGTCCCCCGTGTCTCCCGATACGCTATTCCCTGCGCTCGCACCCGGAGAGATTCCCCTGGGCAGGTAAGTCGTTCTGAGGTGGAACCTCGCTCACCCACAATATCGTGTGTTTTCACTCATTTCCCTTCGCACCTGTCATTACCTCGCTCCTTAGCGATCGCTGAGGCTCCCAAGTCGATTGACCTGATTTGAGCATTTCTCGCGTCCCGTGGAACTTTCCTCGTCCTCTGCGCGTACTTCTCAGCAAAGGAGCTTCAACATGAACCGCATATCCCGGGGAGTCTTTGAGTTCGCAGCCACTGTGGCCTTCGCTGCCGTCTTTCTTGCTCCTGTCTCACTCGCACAAAGTACTTCAGGAACCTCTTCGAGTGCCAAAGAGCAGTGGATCCACGTGCGCGTGGAGAGCACTGAGGACAAGGGGGAAACGGTCCGGGTCAACGTGCCAGTGGAAATGGCGGAAAAGGTGCTTCCAGCCATCAATAAGGACAAGCTACACAATGGAAAGGTTCACATTGATTCCGCGCATCTGGACGATGTCGATCTGCGGACACTGTTGGATGCGGTTCGCACTTCCAAGGACGGCGAGTACGTGACGGTCCAGAGCAGAGAGAATGACGTGCGTGTGGCCAAAAGTAATGGCTATCTGTATGTCTATGTAACGGAAAAGCCTGCTACGAAGAAAGCCGCCAAGGGTGAAACCGGCAAGCCCAATTCCGCCAAAGAATCCAAGGTGGAAGTGAAGGTTCCTATGAAGGTGGTGGACGCGCTGTTCTCCGCTGGCAAGGATGAACTGGATGTTGTCGCCGCCCTTCGGGCCCTCTCGGCCAACGGCGACACCGAACTGGTCAACGTCAAGGACTCCGAAAACACCGTGCACATTTGGATCGACTCCAAGAACGTTGCCGACTGACCGGGAAAAAGCAAAGGAGAACGGGTGATGCTGATCATTGCTAAGATTGCGCTCGGATTCGGTGCCACGCTGGCTGTCGGCGGGGCTTATGTCTTCCACGAAGGTGTGATCAACGTCGATGTGGATGAGTTCCGGCCGGGCGGCTCGCACGTGCATGTGTGGGCGCCGGCCACGGCTGTCTCCCTGGGAATGCGCGTCGTACCTCGGCACCATCTGGAACAAGCGGCCTCGCAAGTGCAACCGTTTCTGCCGGTGCTGCGCGAAGTCGCCAAGGAACTGAAGCGGTTTCCGAACGCGACGTTCGTGGAGGTGAAAGACGGGACGGATCATGTCTTCATCGGAACAGTAGACGGGAAAATCCGGATCGATGCGGTGAGCGACACCGAGACCGTTCACCTGCGAATTCCGATTGAAACTGTCGAAAATGTCGCGGACCGGTTGGAGGCCGACGCTCCAACCATCTGACATGCGGTTGGAGTGCGCAAAGCACGATCGTCGTTATTCAACCGCTATCCTTGCCCGGCTGGAAGTACACCTCATCTTGCAAACCGGTTCTCTCCCACCCTGCTCGAAACAGGATGCCCCTTCCGTTTTCGACCATGTTGGGGTGTCCGCAGAGATAGGCCGTCGTATCGGCCGGTTTCAGATCCCACAAGCTTGTGTATTTGCGGATCAGATCGTCGACACGACCCTTTTCCCCGGACCATTCCGGTTGCTCCCATGCTCGGCTGACTGTCGGAACATATTTCAGCCAGGGCACCTCGGCCGCATATTTCTCCAATTCGTTTCGATAGCCAAACTCCCAGGGCCGGCTTGCCCCGTGAATGCAGTAGAGGCTGTGCTCTCCGGGCATCGGCGTGCCACCCTTTCTCCAATCTTCGTACACCGTTCGAATGTAGCTCACGTAGGGAGCTACACCGGTGACGGTTGCCAGCAGCAGATGATTCTTGCGGCCGCTTCGCAAGTCCAGCGTGAATCGCCCCTTGGCAAATCGGCGAAGGAGCAGCGGAGTGCCCTTTTCCATTGCGTATAACAAGGGCGAAAGTTGCCCGGCCGGCACGCGCTCCACAAAAAATTCCAGAACGTCTTCGTACGGAGACGAGCAGAGCGAATACGCCCGCTCAATGCGCTTGCCATCGACTTCGACGCCCAACGTCGCGTATTGACCTGCCAAAAAAGTGAATGGCGCGCCCACCTGCACGTGCAGCAGAAACAGATCCTCCGCTATCTCGGTGCGGTCCATGATCTTCGCCGGAAGAAATTTCTCGGGATTCATTGTCACCGGTACCTTACGTGCTTCGATGCATTGGTCAACGAAACGATACGGCGGAGGCGACGCCTGCTCCGCCCGATTTGCCGCTTAAGTTCTTTCGAGTTGTGCGAATTCTCAAGGCTTCGGCTGTTGTTGCCGCTGTTGCATCATCATCTGGGGATTGAATTTTTGCACCGGGCCGGCAATCTGGTCCGGCATGTCCGTCAGAACCTTGGTCAATACCATAGTGTTATTCGGGCTCGTTTCTTTCACCATGCCGAAGGGAGTCACCTTGTCATTGGTCCAGACTTCCGAATTATTCTTGTCATTCTTCCAATGCTCACAACTGAAAGTGCCCGCAGGTACGGTAACGCTCTCTGTGCCGATCGAATGCCACTCGCTCATAGTGTCCTGCATGCTTTGTCTCGTGCCTTGGGCGGCATTGAAGGGCATTTCCATGGCGCCCTGCCCGGGTACCTGAATGACCATGCGACGAAATTGAAAATCATCTCTCGTGAATAGCATCTTGCCGACGAAATTCCCGCCCTTCTCGGTGGTGGTCACGATTTCCATCCAATAACCATCTTTTCCGTCGACGGATTCTTTTCCGACGATGAACATCTGCGTGGTTTGCGGGGTAGTTTTGGAATCCGCCTTGATCGTTTGGTACTCGGCGCCCTTCCCCACAACAGGATTGAAAACCTTTGTGAAAGAGGGCTTCTTGAACATGTCCATGCCCATCTGAGGCCGGGCCGAATACGGCAAACAGAACGACGCAGCGATGAGCAACAACGCTGAAATTAAGCGTTTCATGAGACTCTCCTTAAGCGGACTGCTGGTTTTTTCTGTCCGGGAGCTGGGGCAGTTATGTATGCTCCTCTCATATCAGTTTCACTGGAAGGAATCAATTCAGGTTCCCGGGAGGATTGTGCAAAACAAGGAAGGGACTCTATTCGTAGGCGAGAGCTTCGACCGGGTCAAATCCCGACGCTCGCAACGCAGGCACGGTTGCGCCCAATGCTGATCCCAGGAGTGCCAAGCCCACCGAGCCGAAAATCCAACCGGGCGTGAGAAGGATCGAGAGCCCCGGGTTCGTTTCTTTCAGAACGCCCTGCGTTATCAGAGTAATCGCTATACCCACGAGGCTGCCGATGACAGTCAAGACAGCGGTCTCACCCAGCAGCATTTTCACAATGTCGAATCGCGAGAACCCCAAGGCCTTCAGGATGCCAATTTCTCGCGTGCGCTCCAGAATCATGGTGTGCATATTCATCAGCACGACGAGGAAGCTCACCACGATACCCAAGCCCACCATGGTACGAATAAAGGGCTTAAGCTCCGGCAAGTTGGACGAATTCATCAGCGTGACGTACTCCGACATGGAACGAATGCGGTTCTGGGGATTCAGCTTCAGGATTTCCGCCCTGGTCCCTTCGGTATCTCCCTTGCTCCGCACGAAAAACATCGAGACTTTCTTGTCCGCCCCCACGATGTCTTGCCCGGACTTCAACGGAATGAAAAAGCGCGCTCCCTTGCCATGCGCCACGATCCCGGCAATCCGGAACGGGTGGTTCAGCAGTGTGACGGTGTCTCCGACTTTCAAGTGTCGAGTCTGAGCCACGATGTCATCCGCCATGGCTTCGTCAGGGGCTTCGAAGGGCCGCCCCGCCCGGAAAATGAACCCCTGACTGAGAGCATTGAATCGCTTGTAGTCGATCGCGAAGACATTCACCATCGTCTTGTCGCTCTGGATTAGCGTCGGAGCTACTTCGTCCACGCCCGGCAATTTTTCGATTTGATCGCCCAAGGACTCCTGCATCACCGCGCTCGAGAACGCAAAGAAAATAGAAGCGTTGGGCGGCTGCACCAGGATGTCCGCGCCTACGCCTTCGACTCGCTTTCCCCACTCCGCGACCACGCCGGAGGTCAGACCGACGATCATCAGTACCAGGACAACCTGAATCGCAATCGCCAGGATGCTCAGAAAGCACCGCAACGGCCGCGCCGCCAGGTTGCCCCAGAACATTTGCAGCAGAGAAAAAGGACCGTCGTGTGTATCAGGCATGAAGAATCCGCAACAAGAACTGTAACAATTCGACTTGAGCTGGTCAAAAGTACAAGAAGGATTCGGTGAGAGAGGTTGTAGCACGATCGCTGCCGAAGTGCAGCAACAAAAAACAATTTCTCGTTAAGTTTTCAACACTTCTCTGGAAAACTTTGTGGAAAGCGCGGGAAATTTTCTTGTAACACCGCAACTTTTCAATACGATGATGCGGTTTGCACTATTCTGGTGCAAACCGAAGTTTCTGCCGCGAGAATGGAAAACTTTTGCGCAACTCTGTGACTCCGGTCACGCACTTTCACTGTTTCCTCTGAGGATGCCGCACCTACGTGAGAGCAAAACCAAAAGTGTTCCACGAAGTTTCACGAGCGTGTCTTTGTTCTTAAGCAGATTTGTTGGAAAGAAAAGATCAGTACCACTTCGGCGGGCGGTCCAAATGAATCTTGATGGTTTGTTTGGCATCGGTGACGTCGAACCAATGCCCATAGGTCTTCCAGCCTTCCGCCACAACCTGAATCAATACGCGGCCCTGAGGGGCCTCCGGAATGTGTGCGATACCGGACTGATTCGTCTTCACGTTAATTTCGGTTTTCTTGTCTTTAATCGTGTGTTGCTCGACGGTCTTGAGGTAGACACTGGCATTCTCTATCGGCTTGTCACCGTCGCCGCCGGTAACTTCAATCCTTAATCGATTGAACGGGGATGGAGCTTCGGCCTTCGGTGGCGTCGTGTTTTTATCTTGCTGAGCCACAGCGGGAAACAAAGACATGCCGGTGAGCGTTGCAGCGACCAGGAGTGACGAGATTATCTTCATAGCTCCCCTGCATCATGTTCACCCGAAGTCCACCGAAGGTCAAGATCAACGGTCATTCGTGAGGGAATGGCGTTCGACTTGGCGGGCACAGCGTGCCGGTCCGGAGTTCGCCAAGCAAAAGTTGACGCTTGAAATTTCACATTCTCATCGCCAATTCTGCGTTAGAATCCATGTTCGCTCGGACAATCCCATACTCGTCTTTCTTAGGAAGGTGCACGTGTCTTCCGCCCCGCTGTCGAGGCCCGTTGTCGCTACTCGCCCTACGGTCTCAGTCCTCGCGGTTGCGTTGCTTGCGCTGATGGCTGTTCTGGCGGGTGGCGCAGCGCTGCGTGAATCCGTCACCTTTGATGAGGTGGCGCACATCGGTGCCGGTGTTAGCTATCTCCAGAAGTTCGACCTTCGTTTGAACGAGGAGCATCCTCCACTCCCCAAAATACTGGCTGCTCTGCCGCTCGTTCTGCGAGGCACTCGGGCCGATTACTCGAACATCTCGTGGACCATTAGCGAGAAGTTCTTTCCCGCTTATCTTGGCCAGTGGGTCTTTGGCGACTGGCTACTCACGCACTGGAATGAGGAAGCGAAGGTGCTCGCGTGGGCGCGATTCCCCATGCTTCTTCTTACGCTTGTACTTGGATGGATTGTCTTCATCTACGCGCGTCAATTGGGTGGCGATTGGGCGGGGCTTCTGTGTCTCGCCGTATTTGTCAGCACGCCGGCATTTCTGACCTTCGGCCCACTTGTACTCACAGACATGGCAGTTACTTTGTTTTCGTTGCTTACCGTCTGGAGGTTTGCCGATCTCTGGCAGAATCCGACGAAAAGGAATGCGTTCCTGTTCGCGATGAGTTTTGCCGGTGCACTTCTTTCAAAATTCACCGCCGGAATCCTTTTATTTGTGTTCATTGCTTTCTCTCTATGTACGCGTTGGCTTCACCTCCCGGGACAACCAGGTGACAAAGGGGAGGCGCGCAGCTGGCGAAAACTGCGCTGGAAACTGACTCGCCTCGGCATCTTTTGGGCAGCCATCACCGTTTACGTTTTCTATTTCATTTTCTCGATACGCCAGACCACCAACGTTCTTTATCTGCTGGGCCACGGTCCTGCATGGATTCCGCTCCGACGCCTGCTGATGCCTGCGTGGCTGTACCTCCGCGGCGTGGGGCTGGTAGTGCTCACTTCCAGCCGGCCCAGCTTTATCCTCGGGCACGCTTATCCGCACGGCGTATGGTTCTACTATCCAGTTGTATTTGTTCTGAAGACTCCCATTGGATTTCTCGCGCTGCTGCTTCTTGCCTTGTTGCTTGCCCTGGCTGGGCCGAAAGCGCCTTATGCCAGCACACGAGCGAGCAATCCCAGAGGGTCAAGAATTCCACTGGCGCGCGATTTGCGTGTGCCTGATTGTGTTTCTGGCGTTTTGCATGCTCGGTCGCATGTCCATCAGCATCCGCCACTTCACCGTCCCGATCGTGATGTTGATTCTGTTGATCGCACCGCTACCTCGTCTGCTGGCAAGCCTGCGCACGACTGCGCCGCTCAAGGGCAAAGTCGCGACTGCTATCGCCGCGATTTGTGCGCTCAGTTGTCTTTTCACAGCTGTGCGCACCTATCCCTTCTACATGCCTTATATCAATTCCCTGGGTTTTGGAAAGCCGGCCTACACTCTGCTGAACGACTCGAACGTTGATTGGAATCAGGCATTGCCGGAAGTGAAGCGCTTCGCCCAAGAGCACGCCATCGAACACGTCAAAATCGACGAATACGGTGTGATAGAGGTTGCCGATGCCGTCCCGAATGCCGCAATATGGGATTGCCAGAAAGCCACGGCTGCCGACGCGGGATCCTGGGTTGTCGTGTCTGGCGCCAGCATGCTAGACGGGCACAATTGCGGATGGCTGCAACAATTCCCGATGCAATCAATCGCGGGCGGCAGCATGTACGCCATACAGCTGCCTTCGCAGATTCCGGCAGCCGGCAGCCCTGGAGGCCCCCCGGCACCGTCCGACTACCGTTTCATCGGCGGCACGCCATATGACATGCAAGTTTATTTCCTTGGCGTCATTCGCGATCCCGAGAAGCTTCGCGCAATTCTCGAGGAAATGCAGGTGCGCTTTCAAGAAGCGCGAGACGCGGCGAAAAAGAAATCTGCGGCGGGCAAAGACGCCAAGTAGGGCGGCGGGTTTGTGCCGTTCGGGTAATAATCCATCCGCAGCACGACGATTGACTCCCTGCATGGCCTCTTGTAACTTCGATGCACTGCGGAAACCGCAGGCTCAGGGGAGATTCCTTCCTCATTTAGAAATACGCCCGGGACTATTAACCGCGCCGAAAAAACTGGACGCGGACAGCGTGTGCCCGGCAATCACATAAGGAGACGACATGGGATTTGCGACGAACGCCATTCACGTAGGCCAGGAACCCGATCCGTCCACGGGCGCGGTGGTCGCGCCGATCTACCAGACTTCCACCTACGTTTACGAGGAATTGGGCAAGACCAAGGGCGGGTACGATTACGCCCGCACAAATCATCCCAACCGCAAAGCGCTGGAGCGCACGGTTGCGAAACTCGAAGGCGGCCACAGCGCCTACGTCTTCACCTCGGGCATGGCGGCGATTGATTCCGTGTTCCGGCTGTTGCGCCCTGGCGACCACGTCGTGCTTTCCGAAGCGGTGTACGGCGGCGTCTATCGCCTCTCCACGCAGCTCTTGGTGCACTTCGGTCTCGAATTTAGTTTCGTGGACACCACCGATCCGGCTGTGGTGTTAGGCGCGATGCGTCCGAACACAAAGATGCTGTATATCGAGACGCCGACGAATCCGACAATGCGTCTTACAGACATCGCGGCGATGGGCAAACTGGCGAACGAACGTCACGCGACGCTCGTGGTTGACAATACTTTCCTCACACCCTATCTTCAGCGACCCATCGAACTCGGCGCCCACATCGTTGTCCATTCCATGACCAAATACCTGAACGGCCACAGTGACGCCACCGGCGGAGCTGTCGTCCTTACGCGTCCGGAAGATGCGGAAAAGATCTACTTCATTCAGCGCTCCGCCGGAGCCGGCCTTGCACCCATGGACTGTTTCCTGGTCTCGCGCGGCATCAAAACTCTTGCGGTGCGCATGTTGCAGCACAACGCCAACGGCTTGGCCGTCGCGCGCCATCTTGACGCTCATCCGAAAGTCCGCAAGGTCTTCTTCCCCGGCCTGGCCTCGCACCCGCAGCACGATCTCGCTCGCCGCCAGCAAAAGGGTCCCGGCGCGATGCTGTCGTTCGATCTCGGCGCCGAAGACGCCGCGCGACGTTTCCTGAATCAGGTAAAAGTCTGCTCGCTGGCCGAAAGCCTCGGCGGCGTCGAGTCGCTCATCTCATTACCGGCGCAAATGACCCACGCGTCGATGCCCAAGGAGGTTCGCGACCGCGTGGGAATTACCGACAGCCTGGTGCGACTCTCGGTCGGCATTGAAGACATCGAAGATATTATTGCGGACCTGGATCAGGCTCTCCTCTACGTCTGACCTTGCTGAAGAACCGCTGTTCCGTCATTCCGAACGGAGTCTACGGAGTGAGGATCTCTGCCCCATCGCACGCCTTCTGTGCGATGAATCCCTCGTTCACCTGCGACGCAGCTACTCTGTGAGAGACTGCGCGATCCACGAGAGGTATTTGGAAGACCCACCCGAGATGGGAAGGGCGATGAATTCCGGCGTTTCGTAGGAATGCAGCCGGAGCACTTCCCTCTCGAGCGCTTGCAGTCGCGCTTTGCTGGTTTTGATGATCAGCAGACGTTCGCGGGATTCTTCCAGCTTGCCCTTCCAGCGATAGACCGATTCGACCGGCGCCGGAAGTATGTTCACGCAAGCTGCCAGACGCTTATTGACGACCACCTCCGCGATTTTCCGCGCCTCGGCAGCCGAACCGCACGTCACTAGCACGATACAGAACCGATCATCCCGAGCCATAGCAGGTCTCTCCCGCCCGATTGTACACGACCACCTCTCTCAGGTATTCACCCTGCGAAAGGAAGGCAAATCCCGCGATCCAGCGATGGTGGCCGCTTGGACACTCCCTTCGCAGAAAGTCGCGTGCGGTCCCACTTTGGTGCCACAAAATTCCAAGTCGGAGTTAGAATTTGAATTGCCGATGAGTGTCCATCTACAAGAGAAGAGGAGCATTGCACGCCACTATGTGCCGCACCTGCTGGCGGTCTTTGTCGCCGTGCTTTTCCTTCATGACGTTTTCGGCACCCATGGCTTCGTGGCCATGCACCGCAAGCAGCAGGAAATTCAGAAAGTAAAAGCCGATCTGGACCGGCTGAACAAGGAAAACTCCAGCCTGGAACAGGACGTAAAGAACCTCAAGACCGATCCGCACACCATCGAGAAGATTGCGCGTGAAGAGCTTGGCCAGGCCCGTCCGGGCGAAGTGATCATCAAGCTACCGGCGCCACCGCCGAGCGATTCTCAGCCGACAAAGCCTTAACGGTTCTCTTCTTATAGCGCGTCCGCCACATTGACAGCCCCAGCATCGCCACGAAAATCACCAGCAATCCCATGGTTGCTTTGAGTATGGAAGAACCGTGCTTGGGCAAGAACGACAGTCGTCCGTAGACGAACTCGATGTGAACCCAATACACCAGCAGCGAGGTGGTTCCCAGCTGAATCACCGGGCTGAATCCCTTCTGAGCCCATCCCCATCGGCACCACGCATAGACCACCGACAAAATGACTAGCAAAACCCCGCAGCGAATGGCGAAGAAATTTGGGTTGGAATGCCAGAAATCGTAAACGGTATAGAGGTGAATCGGCAACGCATCAAACAAGAGCGCCAGGAAACAAATCAATAAGCCGGCCGCGCCCAGCCCTGCAAAAAAGAGACCTTCGCGACGCCGCGCAAAGCCTGAGAACAGCGAAAAGCCGACCGCCAGGCCCACAAACGCAAACGCGCACCACGGGAAGATCGGGAACAGCCACGGCTGAGGTTGGTGGAATGTATGCACTCCGTTGATGTAGGACTCAATGGGCCACGGCAGCGCGTGCAGGCGCGAAGAGGTCCAAACCGGCGGAGTAGCCAGAGCGATCACCGCTGCCGTCACAAGTGCCGCGAACAAGCTCTTGTTGCGGGTGCCGCTCAGTTCGCCAGCCCCCGCGAACCAGCACATCACGCCCATCAAGACGATGGACAATCCCAACATGTTAAGGACGTCCACACGCAACAAATCAGTCCATGGAACCCATTTGTAGCCGAGGATATATTCCTGGATTCGAAACAGAATGCCCAAGCCAAATATCTCCGCACCGCGAAGGACGGTTTGCCTCGCAATCGCATTGCGCGTCATTCCCTTCTCACGGGATCTTTGGGTCGTTAACGCCACAGAGACGCCGGCAAGGAAGATAAAGAGCGGCGCCGGCAAGGTTCCGCCGACCTGCGACCACCGGTAAAGCCGCGTTTGATGGAGCTCGGGCCGCAACCACGAGTCGTAGCAATGCGTCTGAAACATCAGCAAGCACGCAAGGCCGCGCATCCAATCAATGTACGAAAGGCGTTTCACTTTGCAGATCTCACAGTTCAGTTTACAGTTTTCAGTTCCAAGAGTTTCTATAATGGCGGGAGTGTTGTGTAAAGTTCACACCGGACGCTGAAGGGTTGAACGAGAGGCTTGATGAGACAACTGAATGTCTGGGGGGTCCTGGGAATTTGGGCGTTCATCTGCCTTGGGGGAGGCATTTACGCAACTTGGCAGGGATATGGAGGGCGCGCGTTCGCCGCAACGTTGACGGCTTTTGCGCTGCTGCTTCTTGTCATGCTGCTGTTTGCCGCGAAGGGAGTGGCCGAAAACCTCGCGCGCAGCATGGGACCTACCGCGGGCTTTCTGCTCGGCGCGTGTTTGTTCCTCACCTACATCGCTTACCTGCTGGGGACGGGCACATTTGCCATCGCTCGCGCAGGCGTAATGGCAGGGCTGGTTTTTGTCCCACTGGGGCTCGCGAGTTCAGCGGCCAAAGCGGCAGCAGGCGCGTGGCAAGACTTCGTGATGCTCACGGGAGTATGGGTCTTCGTCAAGTTCAGCCCTTCGCATTGGCTGTGGCCCTACCCTGGAGGACGCCTTGCCTATGTCTTCACCGTGCTGGCGGCAGTGGGCGTGGCCCTGGCCACATTTGTCTTGGTTCGGCGGGTGAATGGCATTGGCTACTCCATAGGTTGGGGCCGCAACTGGGGACTCTACGTTCTGGCAAGTTTTCTGTTGTTCGCCTGTATCGCGATTCCTTTGGGATTGAAGATGCATTTCATCGTGTTTGCACCGCAGTGGAGGCATTGGAGTTCGTACCTCGGATTGTCACTGGCGATTCTCTTTTTCACCGCCTGGCCCGAAGAGTTCTTGTTTCGCGGCTTGTTGCAGAACTTCCTCTCCAAGGCATCGAAGAGCGATCTTGCCGGATGGTGGACCGCCTCGGTTCTGTTCGGCTTTTCCCACATCACCAATATGGGCTTCCCCAACTGGCGCTACGTGATTCTGGCATCGCTCGCCGGCCTTTTCTACGGGTGGACCTGGAGGAAAACCGGTTCCATCTTTGCTTCGGCCTTGGTGCACGCCGCCGTCGATGCAACTTGGCACTTCCTGTTTCATAGTTAAGAAATTTAGAATCACTATAAGCCAACTGTATTCTGGCCATTAAATCGAGTTAAGTCGGTTTTCCGTTGGTGTTCTTCCTCCGGCGTGATAAGTTAGAAGTATCTAATTTTCAGGTCGTAGCGCCGGTGCGGGGGATTTCCGGGGAATGATTCCAAGATTTTTCAATTACAACGTGTGTGTCATGCTCCGGGCCGCCTCCAAATTGCGGTTTACTTCCGTTCACGTCCCCATGCATTAATCCTGAAAGCTGTCCCCGTTAGATTTGCAGTAACCCTCACGATCGATTTCAGCAGAAAGAAAGACCGGCCAACTATTTCCGCAAGCCGGTTTGTCCACCAGGTCAATTCCCCACGGCAGCTTTCTATAGCCTCCGCATAGGAAGTTCCCCGGCGGGCCAGTTCGCGAACCCTACAGTTCGCATTCTGTCGGTGTAACTCGAAAACTAATTTTTGAGGAGGATCTACCAGTGATCTATCGGAATTGTATGCGTGTTGTCGGTTTCCTGAGTTTGTTATTGGTTTGGGGATGGGGTCAGGCGGCACTCTCGCAAGCCCTGCCGCAAACAAGGATTGTCGCAGAGGTAAAGAATGAACAGCGAGTGGCGGTGGAAGGAACAACTCCGCCCTTCGTAGCAGTCAGCGCAGAGATGGGACGGCTGCCCGGAGGGCAAAACCTTGGCCGCATGATTCTGCAACTGACGGCGACAGACGAACAGGAGCAAGCCGCCGAAAAGCTGGTGAGCGACCTTCACGACCCATCGTCACCTTCCTTTCACAAGTGGCTGACGCCTTCAGAATTCGGGCAGAAGTTTGGCATAGCCGAGCAAGACGCAACGAAAGTTCAGCAATGGCTGGAAAGCCAGGGGCTAACCGTCCACGAAGTCGCGCAGAGCCGGCGCTACATCGTGTTCAGCGGAACGGTGTCCCAGGTTGAACACGCCTTTGCCACCCAGATGCACTCGTACGAATACAAAACCAAGAAATTCATCTCCAATTCCACTGACATCCAGATTCCCGCGGCACTTCACCCCGTTGTGAAGGGAGTCGTACGGCTGCACAGCGATCCGCGCTCCGCAACGGCATATATGGGGACCAAGATTCATTTCAAGAAGGCCGGCTCTCAGTTCACGTTCGATGACGGGTCTCACTATATGACGCCCGCCGACTTCGCAAAAATCTACAATGTGCAACCGCTCTATGACGCTGGAATAAACGGCACCGGACAGACCATCGCGATCGTCGGTCGCAGCAACATCGACGTGCAAAACGTCCGTGATTTCCGCACTGTTCTGGGGCTTCCCGCCAACGATCCCGAAATTATCCTGAATGGCGACGATCCCGGGCAGAACAGCGATATGCAGGAGGCCATGCTGGACGTGACCTGGTCTGGCGCAGTCGCACCCATGGCACAAATCAAGTTCGTGGTTTCCCAGAGCAATTTTTCCGACGGCGTCGACGTCTCCGCTGCCTACATCGTGGATCACAATCTGGCGTCCATCATGAGCACCAGCTACGGTTCTTGCGAAGACTCACTCGGAAAAGTCCAGAATGCGTTCTACAACACTCTCTGGAAGCAAGCAGCGGCCCAGGGGATCACCTCGTTCGTGTCTGCCGGGGATAACGGCGGCGCGGGATGCGATTCTCCCGGCGGCGGTCTTTTTGCCTCTAATGGACTGTCCGTGAACGGCCTTTCTTCCACCCCGTACAACGTTTCCGTGGGTGGGACGCAATTCGACGACACGGATAATCCCAGCGCTTACTGGGGCACCGTGGCAAATACCGATCCGATTACAGGTCTCTCGGTGCTCAGCTACATTCCAGAAAAGGTCTGGAACGAAAGCGGTAACGATCCCAACGCGGTCGGACTTTGGGCCGGAAGCGGTGGCGTCAGCAAGGTCTACGCCAAGCCCAACTGGCAGGCAGCGCCTGGAGTTCCCAACGATGGCAAGCGAGACATTCCGGACTTCTCCCTCGCGGCGGCTCTCCACGACGGCTATTTGGTCTGTCTCTATGGCTATTGCAGTCAGGGTGATTACTTCTTCGCGTTTGGCGGAACTTCCGCCTCCAGCCCAGCGGCAGCCGGAATCATGGCTCTCGTCAATCAAAACCTCGGGGGACAACCGCAGGGCATCGCTAACTACGTGTTCTACAAGTTGGCGTCAATTCCGGGCGTGTATCACGACACAATCAAGGGAGACAACAAGGTTCCTGATCCGTTGGGGCAATTTACGGTTGGCTATTCCGCGGTTCCCGGCTACGACCTGGCCACCGGACTTGGTTCCTTTGACGCTACGGCGCTCGTGAACAATTGGCAGAAGGCCGCAACCGCGATCGGTTCGACCACTACACTCGCGCTGGGCAACGGACAGGGTACGACTGTTGTTCACGGCTCGCCGATTAACGTTCGCACAACGGTGAAGTGCGGCAATGGAAGTTCGTGCACCGCACCGACCGGCGCCGTTTCCCTGCTGGCCACCTCTTCGACTGGCGACGCCATCGGCTCAGGAGTCGGGCAACTGAACCCCGGAACCTCAGCGAGCACTGCCAACATTCAAACGCGCACAGTACCTGGTGGCTCCATGACGATCACCGCCCGATACGGTGGCGACAGCAAATACTACGCGAGCACTTCCGGCCCCGTGAATGTAACCGTCACGCCGGAGCCGAGCACCACGTACCTCGGCATCATTTCCGGCGGATACATCACCACTGGCCCGATCAGCGTCGGATACGGCCTGCCAGTCCCGCTGGGAGTCGCGGTTGCCGGCAATTCCGGCTACGGGTACCCCAGTGGCGGAATAAACCTGTCAGCCGATGGTCAACCCATCAGCCCGGCAAAGTACGATTACAATTCCGGCATGTGGAGCACGTACGACATCGTTCTGAACTACGGCGAGAAATCCACGCTTCTGACTCAAGGAAGCAATCCAACCAGCCAGTCCAGCAGCATTTCTACGCTGGCGCCAGGACTTGCTGCAGGTCAACACCAACTCGCGGCCAGCTATGCAGGCGACCCCAGTTTTGGACCGAGCGCCGCCAATTACAGCTTTTCTGTAACCAAGGCCGACTCCATGTTCCAGGACTTCTTCCCGTTGGGATCGCTTGTTGCCAATGCCCCCATCACTCTCAGTGGCCAAATCGGCCTAGTGAATGGCGGGTTTGCTCCTTACGGTGGCACAGTGACCATCTCAGACGTCACGGGTCCGAAGCCCGTCGTTCTGGGCGTGGGAACCGTCGACAGCAATGCGTACGGCAGCTTTCCTGTGACCGTCACGTTCACAACCGTGGGCACTCGACTCATTCGTGCGGACTACAGTGGTGATGCCAACCTGAATCCGACGTCGTCTACTTACCACATGCCCATCCCGGCAAACTCCGCGTCCAACATCTCGCTGAGTGCCGATCAGAGCACTGTGATGGCTAGCCAACGCGTCACGTTGTCTGCCCTTGTAAGCTCGGACATTCGCCTTTACGTTCCGGTCGGCAAAGTCACGTTCCTCGATGGGACGGCCGTCATTGGCAGCGCTGCCCTCGATGGCACCGGCACAGCGAACCTCGTGCTGACTACACTTTCAGCGGGCACTCACAACATTTCGGCCAGTTTTCCGGGCGATAGCGTTCTAACCCCATCTGTCTCCTCTCCAATTACCGAGCAGATCTCGGACTACATGGTTCAGGTTTTCCCAGGAACCGTATCCGTGCGCGAGGAAACCAACGGCCTTGTTTCCGTCAACCTCGTTCCACTAGGCGGCTTCAGCCAGCCGGTTCAGCTTTCTTGCGGATCGCTGCCGGCGAACTTGAGCTGTACATTCAACAAAACGAGCGTCGCGCTCGACGGTGTAACTCCATCGGTCGTCACCCTTACTGTGGCGATCAGCAAAAAACAAGCCAGCAACTCTGGTGTGAACCGTTGGGAAGCCGCAGCGGCGAGCATTGCACTCGCTGGTTTGCTGCTGCCTCTTGGCTTGCGCCGCCGCTGGAAGACCACGTTCGCCATTTTCTGCCTGCTGGCCGTTGCACTTTGCGGAGTTGGTTGCGGCTCCATGTCCACTTCGAACTCCAGCCCTAACCCCAGCTCGAACCCAAGCGCTGACAGTAAGAAACCTCACTCATCCACGATCGTCGTGACGGCCACGTCTGGCACAGGCAGTGCTGCCATGACAAGGTCAACCCCACTAACGGTCACTCTCGGCAACAACAACTAGCTTAGCTGCTAAGCTAGCATGACACGGGCAGGCGCCCCGGAACATCGGGGCGCTTGCCTTTTTTCTTTTGCCCTAGAACTGGGTGCCCTAGGTTCCGTTTTATGGCGGTGGCCTACTCTTTCGGTTTTTGAAAGGGTGGTCCGTTCTTCCCTGGCATTACCCTGAGCGATGCTCGAACGGTGGGCGGCCGACTGAGTACTGGGTGAAGTGCCTCTGGGTGCCGCGCCCTTGGGTTTATAAACTGTGCGGGTTTAGAGTCAACCCACGGCCACCTGGGGTTCGAACACTATACCTATTAATACCATTTTATAGTTGATAAATTGCCTGCTATGATGGGTTGTGAACATTCGGAGTTGTTCCTTTCTGCGCCTCGCCGCTCTTCACTCCTTTCCTGACCTCCCGTCAGTCTCCCCTAACTCCTTCCGGTTCACATACATCCGCATTCTTGCGCCGGCATCCCCTTTCCTTTGATATACATCGGCAAAACACCCGGGGGTGGGGTAGGCCTTGCGCTACTCGCCGGCTGCCTTGAGCCTCGAGGGCTCGCCACCTTCCGCTAGGTCCTTTGTTCCCCTTTACCCTGCGCGATCTTGGCGAGGCGAGTGCCGATACTGCTAACTCCTTTGTTTCCCCTTGATACGAGCCATTCTCCCGTAACTGCGAATATATATTTAGTTACATTAGTTAATGTTTTACTTTAGTTTGTCGCCGTGCCGACATTTCAAGGAGAGGAAAAATCAGGAAGATGCGGATGAACAGAATCGCCAGCTAGGTGAACCATTCGCTGCGGTACGCCAACCACCAACTGAAAGCGAGAAGAGGAATCGTGGCGCCAACGGCCCACCAGAATGGTAGAAGCAGATCGGCCGCAAGACCCAGAACCGTGAAAGTCCCCCAGAAGATCTTGCGTTGCATAGGTCCAGTCTAACTGAATTGCTGAGCGCTAGTCAGCTTGCTTCAGTTTCTCCAGATAGGCGTTGTAAGCAGTCTTCACGCGCGCCGGATCAGCGGCAGAAGTGGGATGGTCCATGAGGAGGGTAACGAACTGATCCATGGCCTTATCAATGTCCTCAAAGAGTGCGTGGGTTCGTTTTGGAAAGTGCCATATCGCCGCCGTAGTCTTCACCCTTGTCCCAGGTTCGTTCGAGGACTTTCGCGAGAGTGGCTGCGGTTGCATACTCGCCCTTTTGAGAAGCGGCGTAGGCAACTTGTGCTAAGGCACGGTACGGTCCCATCTTGGTGTTGTCCACGCCAGCGGTTTGTGGGTTCTTGCGTTCTTGCGGCACAGAAATCGGAGTCAGCGCAACCGACAGGAAGACTGCCAGGGCAACCGGGAAGATCCAGCGCAGCGAACTACCTGAGCGAATGGCCATGTTGATCCTCTCTTCTCCGCCTGTTCAGGAGCGGGTAAAACCAGCTGACGTTTAGTCGGGTGAAGTAACGACGACCTGTAGAGAGGATAAAACGACTTTGCTTCTCCTTGGGCGCGAGGTAGCGCAACAGTCAATAAGAAAAGGGCGACGCTGAACGGCAGGTCCAAGTGTCAGGTCAGCTCGCGGAACTGGCCTTTACGTGGCATTTGGGATACAAACGGTGGATTGCAATGCGCTGATTTGGCGGAGGGATCGATGGCGAAAGAAAGCCCGTTGAGTTCTACACGCGGTTTTCGCGTGCGCACCTACCAGGCCGACGATGTGATGGTCGTGGAGTGCGAAGGTCGGCTAACGAGCGACAATGCTCCACTGTTGCGCATGGAAATCAAGGACCTGGTGCCGCTGCACCAGCGCATTGTGCTGGATCTGAAGCAGGTTCCGCAGATGGACAGCGCCGGCCTGGGTTTGGTTGTGGGGCTGTACGTGACGGCTCGGACCCGGGGTTGTCGTCTGGAATTGGTAAATGCCAACGAGGCCATCCGCAAATTGTTCAGCGTCACCAATATGCTTTCGCTCTTCGAGCCAGCGGGCCGGCACCATGGCAAAACAATTTAGGCCAGTCTCATTCCTGACAGAGCAGTCTATGGAGCAATCAAGCGTGGGCAAATGGCCATGGAACGGGAGAAATGGCTTAAACTTGTAGACCTGCTTCCCTTGCTCGTCGAGACCTCTGAAAAATACGGAACGATTCTGGCGGAATTGGAAACATCGGGCGAAGTAATCGGAAACAATGATCTGTGGATTGCGGCGCATGCGATGCCAGCGGGGCTTATTCTAGTAACAAACAACGAGAAAGCGTTTCGACGGGTTCGCGGACTGAAGGTTCAGAACTGGGCAAAATAGAATGGCTGGCGCTGCAGGGCACTAACGGACAACGCCCGCGAGAGGTGACGAGGCGGACGCGTAGAGGCGCTTGGGCATGCGGCCCGCGTTGAAGGCTTTGCGTCCAGCCACCACGGCATCGCGCATGGCTTCGGCCATCAACACGGCGTCGGCGGCTTCGGCGATTGCCGTATTCATCAGAACGCCATCGGCACCGAGTTCCATAGCGACGGCCGCGTCGGAAGCGGTGCCCACACCCGCGTCAACAATCATCGGCACTTCTGTGATGCGTTCGCGGAGGATGCGCAGGTTGGCTGGATTCTGAATGCCCAGTCCGGAGCCGATCGGCGCAGCCAGCGGCATCACCGCAGAAGCTCCGGCGTCAATCAACTTGCGGGCGGCAATCAGGTCGTCGTTTGTATAGGGCAGGACGATGAATCCTTCCTTCACAAGAACGCGGGTGGCTTCAATCAGCTGCTCGGTATCGGGGAACAATGTTTGCTGGTCGCCGATGACTTCCAATTTAACCCAATTCGACAGTCCGACTTCGCGCGCCAAACGCGCGGTGCGGATCGCTTCATCCGCGGTATAGCAAGCGGCGGTATTCGGCAGGATGAAAATCTTCTCGCGGTCGATATAGTCGAGCAGGGATTCCTTGGACTTGTCCGTCAGATTCACGCGGCGAACAGCGACGGTGACCATGTCCGCGCCCGAAGCGGCGTGGGCGCGAGCCATTTCCTGAAAACTGCGGTACTTCCCTGTTCCAACAATGAGGCGAGAATTGAAAGCGCGGCCGGCGATGACCAGTTGGTCTGACATGTCGATGTCTCCAAGGGAATTGTAGTCCCTGGGAAGCCAGCGGGACAAATGTTGAATGACCACCTGGGTGTCACGCGCGCACGCGGCGGACGTATGCTCGCCATTGAGGCTCCGCCCCGCGCCGTTCGTGCAAACAGATCGAATCAGGCTTGCTGAAGGTGGGCTTCGAGGAACCAGAGGTCCTTGTCGAGTTCACGAGTCAGCGTTGTGAACAGATCGCAGGTGATGGCATCGCCAAGATCATTGGCTTCCTGCACTGCGGTGCGCAATGCGTTGGCATGATGGGCCACGTTGTGCACTAGAAATTTCAGCATGGACGGGCCGTCGGAGGCGGACAGATCCGCTTCCTTCAAACCAGACTTCGCTGCGGCCTCGCGGGCAGTGCCGTTGGCTACTCCGCCGAGAGTGGTCACGCGCTCGGCAAGCGAATCGGTTTGATCCTCCAGGTGAGACGCGATGGAATCGAAGAGTTCGTGCAACTGGATGAAATGCAATCCCTTCACGTTCCAGTGAGCCCATTTCACCTGAGAGTGTAAGTCGAAACTGTCGGCCAACCGCGCGTTGAGCAGGGCGATGATCGCCTGCCGATGTTCGTGCGGTGCGCCAACACTGGAAGTGTAGGTGCGAGATGTTGCCATAGCTGCCTTAGCCATAGGGGACCTCCTAAGAAAGAGTGGAATCTAACGGATGAGATGGCGGCAAAAACAAAAACGATACAAATTTCTAGCGAAAACGAGCAATTCCCGGCCTTGGGTGGGCCCATGGCTAACTTAACGCACTTGGATCAGGGTCAGTCCTGCGCGACAGGGCGCGGTTCAACTACGTCGGAGTAAAGTTTGGCGATCAAATCGTTGAATTGTTTTTCTACGACCCGGCGCTTCAACTTCATAGTAAACGTGAGGCTGCCGCTATCGAAAGTGAAGTCGTCGGGCAACAGAGCGAAGCGCTTGATGTTTTCATACTGCGCCAGATGCGTGGTCAGCCGGCTGACTTCGTTTTCGATTAAGGCATAAGCGCGGGGATGCGCGGCAAGTTCCGCATTGGAGGAGAACTTCAGTCCCTCTTCCGCAAGCTTGGCAGAGACGGTAGCGGGGTTTGGCACAATCAGGGCCACAACGAATTTCCGTTGATCGCCGACAACCATAGCGTTGAGGATGTAAGGACTGGTCTTCAACGCGTTTTCGATCGGTTGCGGCGCAACGAATTTCCCGCCCGCGGTCTTCAGAAGGTCCTTCTTGCGGTCGGTGATGAAAAGATAGTTGTCCTTGTCCAGATAACCGATGTCGCCGGTCTTGAACCAGCCGTCCTCCGATAGAACATCGCGGGTAGCTTCCGGCGCTTTGTAGTAGCCCTGCATAACGCACGGACCCTTTGCCAGAATCTCACCGTCATCAGCGATGCGAATCTGGACGTTGGCAATGGGCCGGCCGCTGCTGCCAACACGGTTTTGGGGATAGTTTGAAGTCAGAACCGGGGAAGTTTCGGTGAGCCCGTAACCCTGATAAATGGGGATGCCTACGGCCCAAAAAAACTCCGCCATTTCTTTGGAAAGTGGGGCGCCACCGGACATCACAATCCGCAACTTCCCGCCTGTGCCTGTGCGAATCTTGGAGTACACGAGTTTGTCGGCAATCGCCCACTTGAGCTTTACACGCAAGCTCGCGGTTTTTTCGCCACACCGCCAACCGGCAGCCTCGCGTGCGGTCTTGATGGAGAAATTGAAAATCTTGCGCTTCGCGCCGGTGGCTTTGCTTCCCTGCTCCATCAAGCGGGCATAGATTTTCTCAAAGAACCGAGGAACGGCCGCCAGGATCGTGGGATGAACTTCAAGAAGCGCCTGCGCGACGTTTTCGACAACCTCCACGTAGGCCACCGGACATCCTTGAAAGAGGTAGACGTAATCGAGCATTCGCCCGTAGACGTGCGCCAATGGCAAAAACGATACCGCCAGATCCTCTTCGGGGTTGAGGGTGAATTCCACGGTGTCCGTGACATTCGAGCTGAAATTGTTGTGGGTCAGCATCACCCCTTTTGGCTCGCCGGTTGTTCCCGACGTATAGATGAGAGAGGCCAATTGGGTGGGAAGGACCTGAGCGACGCGAAGGCGGTAGGCCGCTACTTCCGCGGGGCCGGTGGTCGCAATCAAGGTTTCGTAACGCAAGAAATCGGCAGGCAGGGCCTCGCCGACATTTGCCACGATCACTTGTTGCAGGTCTTTGAGCTGGTCTCTGATGGTGAGAAATTTCTCGAGTTGAGCGGCGCCGGAAATAAAGAGCACCTTTGCGCCGGCATGATTCAGGATGTAGCAGGTGCGGTCCGGCGACTCATTGAAGTACACGGGCACGGTGACAGCGCCCGAGCCACTGATGGCGAAATCGGCGGTATGCCATTCCGGACAATTTGGGGCGAAGAGGCCGACGCGGTCGCCGGATTTCACGCCGAGTTCAACGAACGCATAGGCCAAGCCAGCGACGCGGCGGAGAAGACTCCTGAGAAGAAACAGCTTGCCAGCGCCCGTCGCGGCGCACCATTTGGGCGCGGGCAGAAGGGTGGTCGTCGACGGCCCGAAGGAATCGCGAAGGGAGCGTTGGATAGTTCATGCAATTTTTGAATGTACCCTAGTCAGAAATTTGGTGCAATATTCCGAAAAGTGGGTAGTGCGTGACTTTCCGGTTGATGCCATAACGACGCCGGAGAAGGAGACTGCTTTGGTTCAGCCAAATCTTACTGCCGTTGATGGCAATCGTTTTCCTGGAATCACTAATTAGCCGACGATTCGCGCCCTACGCTTCGCGCGGCATGGCGCCCGCGAGCAGAAGTACCGCGCCGCAAAACATCAGCGCATCCGCCGACAAATTAAGTCCTTTGTCCAGGCTGGCGCGCTCCACTACTGCGATCGGCGCATAGACGACCAACTCCACGAAGAGCGCGGTCAACCCCAGCCACGTGGCAGCGGCGTGGGTTTTCTTGCCAACAAGCAACAGGGTACCCGCAACTGCGTAAATCGTGGCCGCCAAGTACGTCCAAATGGCGTGTCCGTAGATGTACTCAGGAGTGTCGGTTTCAGCGGAATGATGGGGACGTGATTGCCGTGCATGAATTGCTCGAAGCTGAAAAACAGCACGGGAATTGCAATAAAGTATCGCGCAATCGTCGCAAGGACGTCCGCGCCGCGCTCGCGCCGCTGCCCGGTGAGGCTGGCTGCCAGCGCCAGAGCGCCCCCGCTGAAGGATAATTCCCGCAGCGCCAACGTCAGCGCAAACCGATCTCGCGGGTTTTGTAGCCAAGCTGGGGCATCCATCAGCACTACGAAAAGGAAAAAAGTCAGGGCGAGCAAACCCGACGAGAGACGCGCCTGAATCTTTGTCACCATGCTGAGCGCGGCTGCGATAAAACAAGTACCTACCAGGTACGCCCAAAACTGATGCCACGGAATCCACGCCGGTACGAGCGACGCGATGGCCTGCGTCAGCGTGAAATGCTCGGTGCCAAATGCCGCGAGTGGCGCTGCGTAGAAAAGCGGCCCGAACAAAATCAGTTTGTCGAATCCTCGCGCCTTTTGCCAGTCGCCACGAAGAAAAATTGCGACCAGCCCGATGGCAAGAACCACTCCACCCACAAAATACGACCAAATCAGCTCGCGGGGAAAGGCGAGGAAAACCATGGCTGCCGACGACTGCATTAAGTTGCCGCTCACGGCGGTTCCTTTCTGCCCCGTTGCACCCTAGCCCAGTACCTCGATTTTGTTCTGTGTATTCATCGGCAGAGTCTATCACGGAGGCCGTTATTCCAGTCTTGCCACATCTGTACATGGGGAAGCACCTGATGAGTGGTGCCAGCTTAACCGCAAACTGACCCACCTATTATTAAGTGCTTCTTTAGGGCGTGGGTGACTGGAAATAGCTGATGCAAGCAGGGACGCGGACATAATCGGGACGGGCCCGCCGCTTTCTTCGCAAGCGAGAAGAGCTGAGTTAAGATGGGGCCTAGGAGCTAATCCATGAGCGCATCGACGTCCGTGATGAATGATCCGGCGGTTAGCCGCGGGCCCTTTCGTGCCCCGCGCGGAACGGAGATTTCGTGCAAGGGTTGGCAGCAGGAAGCCGCGCTGCGGATGCTACTGAACAATCTGGACCGCGAAGTGGGAGAAAAGCCGGAGGACCTGGTTGTCTATGGAGGAACGGGAAAGGCGGCGCGAAATTGGGACTGCTTTCATGCCATCGTGAAGTCGCTGCGCGCGCTGGAAGGAGACGAGACGCTGCTCGTCCAGTCTGGCAAGCCCGTGGCGGTTTTCAGGACCCACGACTATGCCCCGCGCGTGCTGTTGTGCAACTCCAACCTGGTGGGCCAGTGGAACAATTGGGAAAAGTTCAACGAGCTGGACCGTGCCGGCCTGATGATGTACGGCCAGATGACCGCTGGCAGCTGGATTTACATCGGGACGCAGGGAATCCTGCAGGGCACCTTTGAGACCTTCGCTTCCGCGGCGCAACAACATTTCGGGGGCACGCTGGCAGGAAAGCTAGTGGTGAGCGGCGGCATGGGAGGGATGGGTGGAGCGCAGCCGCTTGCGGCGACCATGAACGGCGGAGCGTTTTTGGGAATCGACGTCGACCCGGAGCGCATCAAGCGCCGCGTCAAAACGGGCTATTGCGACGTGATGGTCACGTCGCTCGACGAAGCCTTGCGCATCCTGAAGAACGCGGTGCGCAAGGGAGAAGCAACTTCCGTTGGCTTGGCTGGCAATTGCGCTGACCTTATTCCCGAACTGGCGAAACGCGGCGTTGTGCCCGATATTTTGACCGACCAGACCAGCGCTCACGACCCGATCGGCGGATATGTTCCGAACAAGATGACGCTGGAGCAGGCGGTAGCGCTCCGCAAAACGGACCCGCAGGAATACCGCAAGCGCTCCATCGCGGCAATGGGCGAGCATGTTCAAGGCATGTTGGAGTTGCAAAAACTTGGCGCGGTGACCTTCGACTACGGCAACAACATTCGGACGTTTGCCCACGAGGCAGGCGTGAAGAACGCCTACGACTTCCCCGGCTTCGTTCCGGCTTACATTCGCCCGCTGTTCTGCGAGGGCAAAGGACCGTTTCGGTGGGCGGCACTTTCTGGTGAGACTTCGGATATTGCTCGAACCGACCAGCTGGTCCTGGAAATGTTTCCCCAGAACGAACATTTGAAGCGCTGGATCACCATGGCGCAGAAGAAAGTGAAGTTCCAGGGTTTGCCCTCGCGCATTTGCTGGCTGGGCTATGGAGAACGCGACAAGTTTGGACTGGCGCTGAATGATCTGGTAGCCAAGGGCGAGTTGAAAGCGCCGATCGTGATCGGACGGGATCATCTGGATTGCGGGTCGGTGGCGTCTCCCTACCGGGAAACGGAATCGATGAAAGACGGCTCTGACGCCATTGCGGACTGGGCGCTGCTGAACGCGCTTGTGAACACGGCGAGCGGCGCGTCGTGGGTTTCGATTCATAACGGCGGGGGAGTGGGGATAGGGTACTCGCAGCACGCCGGTCAAGTTACCTGCGCCGATGGCACCAAAGAGATGGCCAAGCGCATCGAACGTGTATTGACGAACGATCCCGGAATGGGCGTAGTTCGCCACGTCGACGCCGGCTACACCGAGGCAATCGATTTTGCCAAGAAGGCGGGCGTGAAGGTGCCGATGTTGTAGGGCGAGACGGGACGTCGAGGAGCAGACGATGTACACAATATTCGGTGCAACAGGAAATATCGGGTCGGTGATCACCCGGGTTCTGCTGGAGAAAGGCGAACAGGTACGTGTGGTTGGCCGGAATGCCGGCAAATTGCAGAAGTATGTGCAAAAAGGGGCCGAGGCGTTTGTCGGCGATGTCTCCGACGAAGCGGCGATGGCGCAAGCGCTGAGCGGGGCTCGCGCGGGGTTTCTGATGATCCCGCCGAATCCAACCTCGCCCGACTACCGTGCAGAGCAAGAGCGCGTGAGCGATTCGATCGCAGCCGCTGTAAAGAAATCTGCGCTGCACTATGCCGTGAACCTCAGCAGTTTCGGGGCGCAGGCGGAAACGGGAACAGGTCCGATTTCGGGGCTTCATCGCTTTGAAAAGAAACTGAACGCCATCGAAAAGCTGAACGTACTGCACTTGCGTCCGGTCTACTTCTTCGAGAATCATCTTGAACAGCATCAACATGATCCAGATGATGGGAATGATCGGCGGGGCCTTGAAAGCGGATTTGGCCATGCCGCAAATAGCGACGCGGGACATCGGCGCGTTCGCCGCCGAGCGACTCCTGAAGCTGGACTTCAACGCAAAACAGACTCGCGAACTGCTAGGGCAGCGCGATTTGAGCATGAATGAAGTCGCCACCGCGATTGGCCGGGCGATCGGCAAGTCTGATTTGCGATACGCGCAGTTTCCCTACGATCAGGTGGAGCAGTTTCTCCTGCAAATGGGCACGCCGGCAAGAACGGCGTCGTACTTCATCGAAATGTTCCGCGGGATCAATGAAGGGATCGTTGTGGCTACAGAGCCTCGAACAGCAGAAAATACTACACCGACTTCGATTGAGACTTTTGTGAAAGAGGCTTTTCTGCCGGCTTATCAGGGCCAGGCCGTCGGAGCCTGAATGCAAAGCGTTGCTGAATCTGCCAGAATAGCAACACGTTGAGTGACAGCCTACTGATCACAGGTGGTTCCCAGCTTTTGACGCTGAGGGGCGGAGGTCCGCGCAGGGGCACCGCTCTTTCCAAACTCGGGATCATCGAAGATGGAGCTGTGCTGCTGCGCGACGGGCTGATCATTGCGGCCGATACGCGCGCACGGATCGAATCGCGCAAAGATGCCCGGCAGGCAGAGAAGATTGATGTTGGTGGACGCGTGATTCTGCCCGGATTTGTGGACTCGCACACTCATCTGGTCCATGCGGCAAGCCGCGCCGAAGAATACGAACTGAAAATCCAAGGTGTCAGCTACGAGGAAATCGCAAGAAAGGGCGGCGGCATTCTGAATTCGGTGAAGCGGCTACGAGCCGCCACTTCCGATGCTCTGAAACGCCGAGCGCTTGGCGCGTTACAGGAGTTCGCCTCGTTCGGAACGACGACGGTCGAGGCAAAGAGCGGTTACGGGTTGGACGTTGCGAGCGAACTCAAGATTCTGCAATTGCACCGCGAGCTAAACCAGGCGCAGCCGCTGGAAATCGTTTCGACATTCCTGGGCGCGCATGTCGTTCCCGCCGAGTATCGCGGCAGACCTGATGGGGCGGAATGCTATGTGGAGCTCTTGACGGATCAGCTGCTGCCGGAAGTGGTGAATGAGGGCCTGGCCGAGTTTTGCGATGCGTTTTGCGATCGTGGTGCCTTCACGCGCTCGCAATCGAAGCGAATCTTGAGTGCAGGCAAACAACACGGGCTCGTACCGAGATTGCACGCCGAGCAACTATCGCGAACGGGAGCAGCGCAATTGGCGGTGGAACTGGAGGCGGCAAGCTGCGACCACCTGGAGCACATCAATTCCGCTGATATTCGCCGGCTGGCGGAATCGCGCACGGTAGCCACGCTGCTTCCGGGCTGCGATTTCCATCTGGGCTGGAAGGAATATGCTCCGGCACGGCAGCTGATTGAGGCCGGCGCAATCGTGGCGCTCGCGACCGACTACAATCCGGGTACTTGCCCGACCGTGAGCATGCCCATGATCCTGTCTCTGGCCTGCACACAGTTGCGCATGACGCCAGCCGAGGCGATTGCGGCGGCTACGATCAACGCCGCTTTTGCGTTGCGGCGCGACGAGCGTATTGGATCCCTGGAAGCGGGAAAACAAGCGGACCTCGCGGTCTTCGCAGTGGAGGATTACCGGGAAATTCCCTATTATTTTGGAATGAACCGCTGCTGGATGACAATGAAACGCGGCGAGATCATTCACATGCAGGATTGAAGTAGAAGGATTTTGAATGACGCGGTGTTCTTGCGCGCATTCCTGAGGCGGAAGCTGACGATGAAACGATTGATAGAATGCGTGCCGAATTTCTCGGAGGGCCGAGATCCCGCGAAGGTGGACTCGATCGTCCAGGCGATGAGCAGCGTCCCTGGCGTCTATGTTCTCGATCGCGAGATGGATGCTGACCACAACCGCTGCGTCATCACGCTTGCGGGTGACCCCGAAGCCGTTGCGGAAGCTGCCATTCGTGGCACGGGCCGCGCGATGGAACTGATCGATATGAATCATCACACTGGAGCGCACCCGCGCGTCGGCGCGACCGACGTAATTCCGTTCATTCCCATTGAAGGAGTTACCATCGAAGACTGCGTGGCACTGGCGCGCCGTGTCGGCAATGAAATCTGGAAGCGCCACCGTATTCCGATTTTTTTTTATGAGGCGGCGGCAACCCGGCCGGACCGCGTCAATCTGGAAAACGTGCGCCGCGGCCAGTTTGAAGGCTTGCGCGAAGAGATGAAGAAGAACCATGATCGGCAGCCGGACGTGGGGGAACCGAAACTGCATCCCACGGCGGGAGTGACGGTAGTGGGCGCGCGGAAATTTCTGATCGCCTACAACGTCAACCTGAGCACTTCCGACATCAGCATCGCCAATAAAATCGCAAAAGCTATTCGTTTTTCCAGCGGCGGGCTGCGCTACGTGAAATCGATGGGCGTGGAACTGAAGGCGCGCAAGCTGGCACAAGTCTCGATCAATCTTACGGATTTCGAAAGCACGCCCATGCATCGGGTCTACGAGATGGTGAAACGCGAGGCTGCGCGTTACGGAGTGGTGCCGGTCGGCAGCGAAATCGTGGGCCTGGTTCCAAAGAAGGCCATTGAAATGGCAGCGGACTACTTCCTACAATTGGAAAATTTCTCTCCGTCGCAGGTGTTTGAGAACAAATTGTCGACCGTCCTAACGGGCGCACCGGCAGAGTCAAAAGAAGGAAAATTAGCTAGCCTTGCCCGTCCGTTCCTGGAGGCGGTAGCCGAACCTACCGCCACGCCAGGAGGCGGGAGCGTGGCGGCACATGCGGCGGCGATGGCCGCTGCGCTGGGACAAATGGTTGCAGGATTGTCTCGTAAGAAGAAATCGCAAATATTGCACGTCGAAAAACTCTCTGAGCACGTGGACGCGCTGCGCAGAACGACCGACGATCTCGCAACAGCTATCGACCGCGATGCTTCTTCTTACGACGCCGTGATGGCTGCGTTCAAGCTTCCGCAAGGAAGCGCGGAGGAGACGGAGAAGCGCGAACAAGCTATCCAACAAGCGACAAAGGGCGCCGCCGAGGTCCCTCTGGAAGTCGCTGAAAAGGCTGTTGCGCTACATGAACGCCTGGTACAACTGGAAGCGATTGCCGCCGCATCCATGAAATCAGATCTACGTGTGGCGCGTCTAATGGCGGTAGCGGGCGCGAAAGGTGCCATCGCGAACGTAGAGATTAATCTGGATGGCCTGAAAGACCCGACGTATGTGGCCTCCGTGAAAAACCGGGTTGACGAACTGCGCAAACGCCTCGGTTAGTAACTGGCCAGTGTCGTAGAATAGAGTTTCTGCCCTGCCCCCTTTGAAAGGAGCATTTCATGAAGTGTATGGCGAAAACGGTACGGATTCTGGCGGCGTGTGCCGCATTGGTTCTGGTTTGTGCAATGCCCAAACCCGTGAGAGCAGGTGGCATCGGGGCCGACACCATTGGGCTGTTCCCCAAAGAAGTGGGCGAGTTTGCGTATGCTGACCTGAAGAAAGCTCGCACCATGAAATGGTACCCCGCTCTGCAGGAACAGATGCTCCCCGAAAGGTTCCGGCAATTTGAGAAGTTCCTGGCCTCTGCGGGAGTAGACCCGAATAGCCAAGTGGATGAACTGGCGTGGGGGCTGGTTCCCGAGTCCATGGCAAAACAAGAGGGCGGAGGCGCCACGGACATCCCGTCGAGCGAGATGATCGTAGGGATCGCCTTGGGCAGTTACAATCCGGATTCAACGGAGGCTTATTTCAAGCAGCAAAAGCTCGCGACAACCAATGTTCGCGGGTTCACGCTGTATGCGTTCGGGTCGGGCTCCGGGCCGAATGACCTGTTCTTCTTTTTTATCGATTCCAGCAAGGCTGCTTTCGGCCATCGTCGACTTTTGGAGAAGATGATTGAGATTCGCTCCGGGGGTCAGGACGGCCTGTTGCGCAACGACAAGATGTACAACCTAATTAACGAGGCCAATGGCTCGGGCATGATTTGGGCCGTCCTAGATCCTGGTTACACGCGGCTGGCGCTCGGGCAACTCGCTCCGGAAGTCCAGCAGTTTCCTGAAGCGGCAAAACTCATCCAGAACATGCAATCGATGATTATCACCGCCAACGCCGGCAGCGGTATCGATGGAAAATTTCAAGCGGTATGTGGCTCCTCAGGGGACGCCAACACGCTGAGCCAATTGATGCAGGCCGGCTTGTTATACAAGAAATATCAAGCCAATAAAGACAATCCCGAACTGGGACAGCTTCTCGATCAGGCCAGCGTGTCTCCTTCTGGCGACCGTGTGGTAATCCACATGAGTGTCAGCGACGATCAGATGACCTCGCTGATCAAGAAAAACACGTTTGCTTTCAAATTGTGAGTGTAGTTGTGGAGCGGACCTTCAGGTTACCCGGTGTGTGAACCGTTCCCGAGAAACTTGATCAGACGCATTCGCGCGGAATTTTCCAGGAACTCGCAGTGCACTTCGTCGACGCCCGGCAGCGTTGGCTTTTCGTTCCCTTCCGGGCTCTCTTTCCCTGGGACAGAAAGATCGATTTCCAGACGATCTTCGTATCGAAGCAGGGTAACTTCGCAACTGGTCGCCGAACTGCTGGCAGTGGAAGCAGTGCTTGCAGGCTAACATAACCGACTCCTGCAAATTGAGAATCGCCTCATTCGCTAGACCGGCATTGTCCGCGAAATATCGGGCTACGCCTCCGGCGGCAGCGGCCAGACGTACGTCCGCATCCATCTGAAGAAGGATCGTCTGGGGGTAGGTCGGCACGGTTATTGGCTACTGGCTAAAGCGACATCACAAGCTTCGCGGCAATCCGGACAATAATACAACCCATCGACGCATAGGCGGACATTGTTCTGGCCTTTGCAGATGGTGCAGTACTTTTCGCAAGTGCAATAGGTCTCGGCCTTGTCACACTGCATGCAGACGACTTGCTGCCGGGCAGCCATGTGCACCTCCGAGAAAAACTGTACCTGACCGGTAGTATACCGGCAAGAGTGACCTGGACTGGAAGTCTCTAACTGCTAAGAGGCCCCCATTCCCACATGTCATCGACGGCACATTTTGACGCTACCTGCCTCGCATGCTAACATCCCTTTTTGCCCGAGCAATCGGAATGGACTCCGGAACCTCTCCCATAAATTCGGTACCTCGCAAAACGCCTTTGAACGCGGTGCATCGCGGATTAAAGGCGAAAATGGTGAATTTTGGCGGCTGGGACATGCCGGTGGAGTATCCATCGAGCGGCGGACTGGTCGCGGAGCATAAAACCGTGCGTAACGGTGTCGGCCTGTTTGACGTCAGTCACATGGGCGACATTCGGGTCCGAAGCGGCAAACATCCGGGTGGCGCGCTCGCCGCGGTCCAGCACATCACCATGAACGACGTCTCGAAGTTGGCGATGGGCCAGGCGCACTATTCGGCGATGCTGTATCCCGAAGGCACGTTCGTCGACGACGTCATCGTGCATCGGCTGGGCGAGGACGATTTCCTGCTGGTGATCAATGCCGGCACGCGAGAGAAGGATATCAACTGGGTACGGGAAAATACCAAGGGGTTCGATTGCCGAGTGGAAGACCTGAGCGATGCCTATACGCAACTGGCTATTCAGGGACCGCGAGCCCGCGACGTTCTGCGCAAACTGACGGATGCCAATCTGGATGCAGTGAAGAATTACTGGTTCACCCACGGCACCGTCTGCGGACTTGCGAACACGCTCATCGCCAGAACCGGGTACACAGGCGAAGACGGCTTCGAGATTTATATACCCTCCGACGTCGCCACCAGTGAACGCGTCTGGAGTGAAGTGCTGGAAGCGGGAAAAGAGTTCGGCATCGTGCCCTGCGGGCTGGGCGCGCGCAACACCCTGCGCCTGGAATCGAAGATGGCGCTTTACGAGCACGAGATCAGCGACAAGATCAACGTGTGGGAAGCGGGACTGGATCGCTACTGCAAGATGGAGAAGGGCGAGTTCATCGGGCGGGCGGCGCTGGAAAAAGCACGCGTCGCTGGACTTACGAGAACACTTGTCGGGCTCGAGATGATTGATCGCGGAATTGCGCGGGACGGATATCGTTGCCTGAACGAAGCCGGCGAAGCGATTGGAGTGGTGACCAGCGGCTGTCCGTCACCGACGCTGTGCAAGAACATCGCCCTGGCTTATGTGCCGCCTTCATTTGGCGCGCCCGGCACAATTATCGCGATTGAGATCCGTTCGCAGAAATGCAGGGCGCAAGTCGTCTCGACGCCATTTTATAAGCGACCCAAAAAGGCGATCGCCCAGTAAAATGGAAGCGGTCAAAATTCCAAGTAAGGGGGTGTTGCAATGGCTTATCCGAAAGAGTTTCGCTACACAAAAGAACATGAATGGATTTCCGCGAAAGGCGATACGGCCACCATCGGGATCACCGACTACGCTCAGCATGAATTGGGCGACGTCGTTTTCGTCGAGCTGCCCGCCGCGGGCAGCAAGGTGACCGCCGGCAAGACATTCGGAACCGTGGAATCCGTAAAAGCCGTAAGCGAAATCTACGCGCCTGTGAGCGGAGAAGTAGTCGAGGCTAACGCGGAACTGCACAACAAGCCCGAGACGATCAATAGCGATCCGCACGGCGCCGGGTGGCTCATCAAAGTGAAGCTGGCCAACCCGGTCGAAGTCAATTCCCTGATGGACGCGGCTGCCTACGAAGCGTACATCGCGGAAAAGCAGAAGGAAGCGTCGGCCTGATGCGCTACTTGCCGAAGAGTCCCGCCGAGCGCGAAGAGATGCTGGCTGCAATCGGCGCGAAATCGGTCGAAGAACTGTTTTCGACAATTCCCGAGGCTTACCGGTTGAAAGAGCCGTTGAACTTGCCGCCGGCGATGTCTGAGGCGGAAGTCATCGCCTATTTCCAGCAGCGGGCTTCAGAGAATTCTGTCGGGTACACCAGCTATTTGGGCGCGGGCGTGTATAACCACCTGCGCTCCGTGGTGACGGACACGATTCTGCAGCGCGGGGAGTTTCTGACCTCGTACACACCTTATCAGGCTGAGATTTCTCAAGGCACGCTGCAGGCCATCTTCGAGTTCCAGACGCTGATGTGCCAGCTCACCGGACAAGAGGTTGCCAACGCTTCGATGTATGACGGTTCGACCGCGACGACTGAAGCGGTGTTAATGGCGGAGCGACTGACGAATCGACGGCGAGTTCTGGTAGCGCGCTCGGTTCATCCCGAATATCGCGACGTGCTGAAGACCTATGCGAAGAATTCCGGGCTGCGCGTCGAGGAGATCGGCTACACCGCTGCGGGAACTCTCGATACCAAAGGACTAGAAGCCTCGTTGAAAGATGACGTTTGCGCGGTTGTGGTGCAATCACCGAATTTTTTTGGGGCCATCGAAACGCTGCGCGCCGTTGGCGGATGCCGCGCACCGCAGTGGCGCGCTTCTGGTTGTCGCCGTGACCGAGGCCGTTTCGCTGGGAATTGTGAAACCTCCCTCGGAAGCAGACATTGTAGCCATGGAGGGCCAAAGCTTTGGTTTGGCGCCCAGCTATGGCGGACCATTTGTCGGCGTCATCGCATCGCGCGAAAAGTTCGTTCGTCAAATGCCCGGGCGCCTTGCCGGGCAGACGACCGATCTGGAAGGCCGACGCGGTTTCGTTCTGACGCTGGCCACACGGGAACAACATATCCGCCGCGAAAAGGCGACCTCGAACATCTGCACGAATCAGGCGCTCTGCGCGCTGGCCGCCACTGTGCACCTGACTTTGCTTGGGAAAGAAGGCTTGCGCGAGTTGGCGGAGCAGAATCTTTCCAAAGCGCAGTTCGCACTGAAGGAACTGGAGAAAATCCCGGGTGTGAGGCGGACTTTTTCGGCGCCCTTCTTCAACGAATTCACCGTGGAACTGCCGCGTTCGGTGAAGATGGTTAACGCGGCATTGCTCAAGGAAAAAATTGTCGGTCCCTTTGTTCTGGGTACGGCTTATCCAGAGCTCACGAAGCATGCGCTGGTTTGTGTCACGGAAACGACTCCGCGGTCAGAGATCGAGCGTTTTGCCGCAGCCGTAAAGCACACGCTGGAACAGTCGCTCTAAAACTGGAGAAAGATGAGCAATCACTCTAACCGAGCAGTACGGCACATCGTGCTGAACGAGGGACTGATCTTTGAGAAGTCCTCGCCCGGAAAGCGGGCGTTTGACCTGCCACCTCTGGATGTGCCGGCGGCGGATGCGCGGAAGGCTCTCGGCGAATCGCATCGCCGTGAAGGCGTCGAAGGATTTCCGGAGGTCAGCGAGATTGAAGTGCTCCGCCACTTCACCAGACTCTCCACGTGGAATTATGCAATTGATCTGGGGATGTATCCGCTGGGTTCGTGCACGATGAAGTACAACCCTCGCGTGAACGAGTATGTTGCGCGCCTGGCCGGAATTGCCACGGAGCATCCTTACCAACCGCAGGAACTTTCGCAAGGCTGCCTGAAAGTGCTGCAATTGCTGGAAAAATGCCTACTGGAAATTACCGGGATGGATGTCGTCACGCTGCAGCCTGCGGCCGGCGCGCAGGGTGAGTTGACGGGATTGTTGTTAATTCGCGCTTATCACGAGAAACACGGCAACCCGCGAAAGAGAGTCTTGATTCCCGATTCCGCTCACGGAACGAACCCAGCCACGGCGGTAATTGCTGGCTATGAGGTGCAGAACATCAAGTCTGACGCCGCGGGGCAAATCGACATGGCCCATCTGCGCGAGCACGTGACATCGGATGTTGCCGCGTTGATGCTCACCAATCCTTCCACGCTGGGTATTTTTGAGCAGCAAATTCCGCAAATCGCCGAAATCCTGCACGCGCAGGGCGCACTGCTCTATATGGATGGAGCCAACATGAATGCCCTCACCGGCGTAACGCGACCCGGCGACCTCGGCGTGGATGTGATGCACCTGAACTTGCACAAGACGTTTTCAACGCCACACGGGGGTGGCGGACCAGGCGCGGGCCCGGTGGCCATGAAAAAAATCCTCGAGCCCTTCCTGCCTGTTCCCGTGCTGGTGGAAAAGGAAGGCGGGCGATTGGCCCTGGACTTTCACCGCAAGGAATCGATCGGGAAAGTGAAGGCATTCAACGGAAATTTTGGTGTTCTGGTCCGGGCGCTCGCCTACATCCTTGCGTATGGCCCGGGGATTCGCCAGGCAACAGAAGATGCCGTGCTGAACGCGAACTACATCCGCAAAGGGCTCGAAGGTACCTACGATCTTCCTTACACGCGGCCGTCGATGCATGAAGTGGTGTTCAGCGACGCGATTCAAAAGAAAAATGGCGTGAACACGATGGATATCGCCAAACGCCTGATCGACTACGGATTCCATCCGTACACTACCGCGTTCCCGCTGATCGTTCCCGGCGCTTTGATGATTGAGCCGACGGAATCCGAATCGAAGGAAGAGTGCGATCTGTTCATTGACGCGATGAAGGCCATTGCCGAAGAAGCGAAGACAAATCCTGAACTCGTCAAGACCGCACCGCACAATACACGAATTCGGCGTCTGGATGAAGTCGGCGCCGCGCGCAAGCCGGTTCTGCGCTGGAAGCCCGCAGAGAAGCAAAGCAAAGCCGCAGACTAGCCGGGCCCACAAGCCCGCGTCAACGGCCTGGTTGATTGTACTTTCGAACATCCGTGGCAACGCAAGCCTGATAACCCCGCTTCGCGCCTGATACAATTTACAGACAGGCTGACGGAGGCAGGTTCCAGGACATGGATATTGCTGTCGATGCATGGTTACCGAAGTCGGTCATCCTCCTTCGCGAATACACTTTTGAAAAATTTGTCGCCGATCTGATCGCGGGCGTTACCGTCGGCTTGGTGGCGCTGCCGCTGGCGATGGCCTTTGCGATCGCCTCTGGCGTGTCACCCCAAGCCGGGATTTACTGCGCGGTTGTCACCGGGTTTCTGATTTCAGCGCTGGGCGGTTCCAAGACACAAATCGGCGGACCAACGGGCGCGTTCGTTGTGGTTGTTCTGGGAATCATCTCGCGCTACGGCATCGACGGGCTATTCACTTGCACGATGCTTGCGGGCGTGATCCTGGTGGTCATGGGGGTAACGCGGGTCGGCGCGATGGTGAAGTATTTTCCGCGACCCGTGGTCGTTGGCTTCACCAACGGCATCGCCATCCTGATCGCCAGCACACAGATCCGCGACTTTTTCGGCCTGCGTATGGAACATGTTCCGGGGGACTTTTTCCATCGCATGGGAGCGATCGCGGAAAATCTCTATACGCTGAACTGGGCCGCGACGATTGTCGGCCTCACGTGCCTCGCGATCATGATCGCCTGCGTTCGTTTCTTTAAGAAAGTGCCCGGAGCGATCGTGGTGTGTTTCGGCGCAACGGCGGCCGTGGCGTTGCTGCATATCCCCATTGAAACGATTGGCACGCGATTTGGCGGCATTCCCAGCGGATTGCCGCACCTTTCTGTACCGGCGCTAAAGCCCAGCCTGCTGCTGCACTTGCTTTCGCCCGCCGTCACCATCGCCATGCTTGGGGCCATCGAGTCTCTGATGTCTGCCGTGGTTTCCGATCGCATGAGTCAGGACAAGCACAATCCGAACGTTGAACTCATCGCACAAGGGATGGCAAACATCTTCTCCCCCTTATTCGGCGGCTTGCCGGCCACCGGCGCGATTGCCCGCACCGCCACCAATATTCGTTCGGGCGCAAAGAGCCCGGTCGCCGGGATGGTTCACGCTCTTACGCTGTTGGCGGTGATTCTTTTCGCTGCTCCTCTGGTGAAGAATTTGCCGCTCGCCGCGTCTGGCAGGCATCCTGTTCATGGTCGCCTACAATATGGGCGATTGGGGAGAAATCCCGGAAATCTTGAAGCTGAGCCGCGCCGATATTGCGGTTTGGCTGCTCACCCTAAGTCTCACGGTTTTCGCCGATCTGACGCTCGCAGTGGAAGTGGGCATGATTCTCGCCGCGTTTACGTTCATTCGCAAAATTTCCCAGACAACGACTGTCTCTAAGGTCACGGACGACTATATTGAAGATGGCCGGGCGCATATCCTGCAAGACAAAGACATTCCCGACTACGCCGCGGTCTACCGGATTCACGGCCCTTTTCTGTTCGGTGTGACCGACAAGGTCAACACCATCACGGACCATCTCGCGTCGCTTCCCCCAATTGTGATCCTGAGACTGCGCAACATGACCGCCATCGATGCAACAGGCATCGCAGCACTGGAAGAACTTGCGGATCAGTTGCAGAGAAGCGGTCGGTCCATGCTACTGTGCGGCGCGCGTCCGCAACCGGAAGCACTCATGAGAGAAGCGGGCTTTGACCGTCACGTCGGATCGGAGAATATCTGCGAGAACATTACCGAAGCGCTGAAGCGCGCCGATGAGATTTATAACACTCGAATATCTGCGCCCGCGGCGGGCGTGGATTCCTGATCACTTGCGTTCCGATTGTGAAACTTCTTTCAGATTGCGCCTCGTCTCGATCTGCCTCGAATTGAAAAATTCACGATTCCCAGCCACGTTCTGTTGTTTTTTGCCCTCTTTAACGGCGCACACATCCAGGCGTCAACGCTCTGTAACAATTGCCCCCTAATCTCCCTTGCGGGATTGGTTCGGTTGTCACTTCCCTCTCTTAGAGCACCGCAAGCAAAACAAGGAGATTCATATGAAGAAGAAGTTTTTAGCAGCCGCGCTGTCGCTGGGTCTGGTGGGAACCACGGTTCCGTCGCCGGTTCAGGCCAATGACGAAGGGCGCGAAGGAAAAGGGTTCAAACACGTTCTGCTGATCAGCATTGACGGCATGCACGCAGTGGACTTTCTGAACTGCTCGGAAGGACTCACCGACATTAACGGTGGCGCACCGTATTGCCCGAACCTGGCCAGACTGCGGGCCACGGGCATCAACTATCTCGAAACCTCAACTTCGAAGCCTTCGGATTCTTTCCCGGGATTGACCGCCATCGTCAGCGGCGGCTCACCCCGTGCCGAAGGCGTTTTCTATGACGTTGCGTATGATCGCTCGCTCGCGCCTCCGGCAAAGACCACTGGGAACGGTGTCGCAGCAGGTACGTGCGAGATCGGTGTGTTCAACGGCACCACGACGGAATACGAAGAAGGCATCGATATCGACCAGTCGAAGCTGAACGGCGGCGCTCCCTCGGGTGGCGGCGGTGTGAATTCCATTGACGTGAAGCGGCTGCCGCGCGATCCGGCAAATAACTGCCAGCCGGTGTTGCCCTGGAACTTCGTGCGCACCAATACGATCTTTGGCGTCGTTCATCAAGCGGGAGGTTACACTGCATGGTCCGATAAGCACCCAGCCTATGCCTCGGTATCCGGTCCAAGCGACTAAGGGTCCGGTGAACCTGGATGATTTCTATGCCCCAGAAATCAACTCCATCCCGGTTGCCCTTCCAGGAATCAAGCCGGGAGGCCAGAATATCTGCAACCCGATCGCCGACCCGAACTGGAATCCCGATCCGACGAAGTCGGCGTTGGGCGCCTACACCGACAGCTTCGTTGCCATCAAGTGCTACGACACCTTGAAGGTCAATGCCATCCTGAATGAAATCGCTGGTTACACTCACGATCACAGTGCCAAGACGAAGACCCCGACGGTATTTGGCATGAACTTCCAGGCGGTCAGTGTCGGCCAGAAACTGATCGAAAAAGGAGTTGGAACCGGCGGGTATCTCGACAATATCGGCACGCCGGGCGCACCGCTGCTAGACGAAATCGGATTTGTTGACCAGGCCATCGGCCAGTTCGTCGCCGAACTGAAGAAGACCGGCAACTATGAATCGACCCTGATCGTGATCACTGCCAAGCACGGCCAGAGCCCGATCGATTCTTCGCGCTATACGGGCATCACCGCATCCGGCCCCGTCACGACATCACCGGCTAGGATTTTGGACAACGCTGGTTGCCTGCCACTCTCCGAATCCCCCTCGAACCCGACGGGAATCGGCCCGACGGAAGACGACGTCTCGCTCTTGTGGCTGAACAACAACCCAGGCTGCTCAACCGAAGACGCCGTTGCCATGCTCGAGAAGCAGTCGCCCGCCGCTGCGAACATCGCGGGGATCGGCGAGATCTTCTCCGGGCCATCCCTGCGTACCAGCTTCAACGCGCCAGGACTTCCCCCGGCTGCGGATCCGCGTTCGCCGGACATCATCGTGACCCCGAACATCGGCGTTACGTATTCCGGCAGCACAAAGAAGCTGTCGGAACACGGTGGCTTCGCTCATGACGACACCAACGTGATGATGCTCTTGGCGAACCCGAACTTCGCGCCAAAGACAATCACCAGCCCGGTGGAGACCATGCAGGTCGCGCCTACGATCCTGAAGGCTTTGGGTCTCGATCCGAACAGCCTGCAAGCGGTGCGACAGGAACACACCCAGGTTCTTCCGGGTATTCCCTGGTCGGACCTAATCTAATCGGCGCGGCATGCGCGTCCTGAAATGAAAGAAGGCGGCCTTGTGCAGGCCGCCTTCTTTTCTTGGCTACCGGCACTAGTTGTTGAATTGCACGCTGTTGAGAATTGCTTCAAACGTCGGCTGGAAGCGGGTGAACTCCTGCTGCGGCGCAACAGCAACGAAGTAAACAAGTCCCTCGGGCCGCATCACGGTGATTAGCCAATCGGTCTCTTGGCCACCGACCGGCGAATCGTTCTTCAAATAGGTGGACAAGCCTCGTTCACCGTTCAGCGTGACTTCCCGGGATTCGCGCAGGGTCACGAGTCCTTCATTCTCCTGCTGCATCGATTGGATCAACTTCTGAGTGGCTGCCTGTAAGGGATCCGCTCCCGCCGGCAACTTCCCTTCGATGCGGACCACACTAGCGCTCAATCCGCAGGCTAGCTCGGCTTGGCCTTTGCCAGAGTCCACGATTCCACCATCCGGCGCCACAGTAGCGTTGTTGCCCTTGCCATATTTCTTCCAGTTGTCAGGATATTGCATGGTCAGTTTGCCGACCTGCAGATTCACCATCGTGGCAGAAGGAGTACCGACGAGTGACGCTGCCGGGCGCTGGAAACGTGCCGGCTTTCGCATTCCCCGCAGTTGGTTGCTTCTTCACAGGAGCGGGAAGGGCCGCCACTTCCTTTTTGATGGCCTTGAACTCCGGCGAGTCTCGTTTCGCTCCCTCCTGAACGCCGCCGAGCTTTTCGACTTCTTGATCCACGCGATCGATGCGGTGGTCAGGATTGGGATGGTCGGAAAAGAATTCGGGCGGGTTTTTCCCAGCGGATTCGGCGCCGAGCTTTTCGAAAAAAGCCGCCATCGCGCGCGGGTCGTAACCAGCGTCATACAAGACTTGCGTACCCATCACGTCGGCTTGGGTCTCTGCGCCCCGCGAGTATTTGAGCAAAACGCTGCCCGCGGCAAATTGCCCGACGCCGGCTGCCGCAGCTCCGGCTGTGCCGCCAAAGATGCCGCCCGCGATGCCGAGGATACCTGTACCCAGTTGCGCGTATTGCGCCTTTGTGGCCTGGTTGGTCCCGTGCCGCAGCGCCACGTGCGACAACTCGTGCGCCATCACGCCGGCAAGCTCCGACTCATAATCGGCGGCCTCAATCGCGCCACGATTAATGAAAACGAACCCGCCAGGCAACGCGAACGCGTTGATGGCCTTGTCATTTACACAATGGAATTCCCAGGGATATTTCACGCCGCCGGTATTTAGTTGTTCCACGAGTTGCATGCCCAGCTTTGTGAGATACGCATCTACCTTCGGGTCGTTGCACAATTGTGCTACCTGCTCGATTTCGCTTGCGGCCCGCCGACCCAATTGAATGTCCTGCTGAGGGCTGAACGAATTAATGCCTGGCTTGATTTTGGTGCGACCATCCTGTGCGCTGAGAGCGCTTGCGAAAGAGAGAACGAGGGCACTGGCCTGCAAAATTCTGAGGCGAGTTCCGAAATACATGCAAACCTCCACCGCGGAAAGTCGCCGAGGCGGGCAAAAACGGCAGTACAAATTATACGTCGAAGAAGGAAAAGAAAAAGCCCGGACAGTTTCGTGCCCGGGCCGTCAAAGTTGGAGGAATTCGGTTTTAGCGTGCGAGACGCGGTGTCGGTTCAGGAGGAAGTGGCACGCCAGGAGCTTCGACAGGGCGGCCGCCGCGCGCTTGTGCGGTCTTTTGCGCCAAGGATGGTTCGGCGCGACGCACCGGCATGGCCACATTTTCGCCTTCGCGCACAAAAGTGAGATTGGTGTCGCTTTTTTCCCAATCGATGCAAATCAAGTCGCCGGAGTGCACCTGTTCGGTGGCTAACAGATTAGCCATGGGATACACAACGTGACGCTCAATGGCACGCTTCAAGTGCCGCGCGCCGTAGCGTTGGTCCGTACCTTCCTGCAGCAGGAAGTCGCGTCCAGAATCGGTAACGCGGAAGAGAAATTGGCCTTTGGCGGTTTCCAGGACACGCTGCTGCACCATGGTCAATTCGATGTCCAGCACCTGCTCCAATTGCTGACGGTGCAACTGGTGGAAGACAACCACCTTATCAAGGCGATTCATGAATTCGGGAGAGAACTTGCGGCGAGCGGCCTCAACCGCGGTGCGCTCGACCTTTTCGTCCATATCCGCTCTGGGCTTGTCGCCGGCCTTAATGAAGCCGTAGCCACCGGCCATTAAATCGGTGATTTCGACACCACCGAGGTTGGAAGTCATGAAGATAACGGTCTGGGAGAGATCGACGCGGCGGTTGTCGCCCAAAGTTAGCGTGGCTTTGTCGAGCATGCCCAGCAACAACTGCCAGAGCGCGTCGCTGGCTTTCTCAATTTCGTCAAAGAGAAGGAAGGAAAGCTTCAGCTTGTCCGTATGCGAAGCCGCCAGAGCTTCTTGGGTGATAAGTGGATGTGTCTCACGATGACCCAGATAACCTGGGGGCGAACCGATCAACTTGGCGATTTCGTGCGAGTGCTGGAATTCCGCGCAATCGACCTTGATCACCATGCGCGGGTCTCCGAACAGAATCTCCGCCGCGGCTTCCACGATGCGTGTTTTGCCAGAACCGGTGGGTCCCAGGAACAAAAGGTTACCAACCGGGCGCCCCGGCGAATTCAACCCGGCACAAAATACCTGGTAGAGATCGACGAGCGCTTGCACGCCTTCCTCTTGCCCGACGATCTTGGACCGCAAGGCGTTGTGGAACTCGCGCGTGTCATTGCTGCGGATGCTGGGATCGAGTTGTTGTCTGGCAGCGGCTTTCATAGCTACTCCCCTCAGCAGGTGAAGCCCTTGCTTCATCGCTTGCCCGAGCACAGGGCGCAAGTCGAAGGAACAATTTCGACTTCCTGAAGGAGAGCATGGGACGTGCCAATCTAAGGAAACCCGTTCCTGGCAAGCAACATCCACACACTCAATGACATACAATTGGCGCCGTTCTGGAAACTGTCTCACGCCGTGAGACAATGTTCCAGATTTGCGCAAAATGAGAGCGCTGAAACACATAGTGTCACCATGCTTCAGACAAAAAGCGGCGTCACCTTTGCTTGGTGCCCCTAAACGTCCGAACCGGCTCTCTTGTTAGCCCTTTTCTTTTTTGCGATTTTGCAGCGATTGTCGCGCTGCCGCGGGCGTCGTCGCCGGTAAGGCGGGACGACTCGGCGGTTCTTCCACCACGGTCTCGGCAGGCGCATCTTTTCCCAAGCCGTCTGCGGAAGACGCCGTTGCCGCCTTGGCCTCTTCCGGTTCTTCCGGGGTCACCAGGACGCCTTGGCTTTCTCTGACGAAGGTAAGCTCCTTGTGAACGCCGTCCCAATCGATACGGACCAAATCGCCGACGCGGACTTGCTGAGTTGCAAGAAGATTCGCCAGCGGGTAAACGACGTATCGCTCAATGGCGCGCTTCAGGTGCCTTGCGCCATAGCGTTGATCGGTTCCTTCCGTCAGAAGGAAATCGCGTCCGGCGGGTGTAACGCGGAATAGGAACTTGCCCAAAGCGGTGTCCAACACCCTCTTCTGCACGAGTCCAAGTTCGATGTCTAGAACCGCTTCCAGTTGTTCTCTACGTAATGGGTGGAAGACGACCACCTTGTCCACGCGATTCATAAATTCCGGCGAAAACTTTCGCCGCGCGGCCTCGACGGCGGTCCGTTCCACGCGTTGGTCCAGGTTCGATACCGGCATATCCTCCGACTTGATGAAGCCGTAGCCACCGGCCATCAGTTCGGTGATTTCGCCGCCACCGAGGTTGGAAGTCATGAAGATAACGGTCTGCGAAAGGTCCACGCGGCGATTGTCGCCAAGAGTGAGTGTGGCTTTGTCGAGCATGCCCAGCAGCAACTGCCACAGGGCGTCACTGGCCTTCTCAATTTCGTCAAACAAGAGAAAAGAGAGCTTCAGCTTGTCGGTTTGCGAAGCTGCCAGAGATTCCTGGGTGATGAGCGGATGCGTCTCGCGGTGACCCAGATACCCCGGGGGCGAGCCGATCAGCTTGGCGATTTCATGGGAGTGTTGAAACTCCGCGCAGTCGATTTTGATCACGGCGCGCGGGTTGCCGAAGAGAATTTCCGCCGCCGCTTCCACGATCCGCGTTTTGCCCGACCCGGTAGGACCCAAAAACAAGAGATTCGCCACTGGCCGGCCCGGCGAATTCATCCCAGCGGTAAAGACCTGGAAAAAATCCACCAGGGCTTGAACCCCTTCGTCCTGCCCAACGATCTTCGCGCGCAGAGCCTTTTGAAATTCAACCGTCTCTGCACTGCGAATACTTGGATTAAGCGAAAAGTCCCCCGTGCCCATGACCCCTCCTAGCGCTCCCGGAATCCGGGATGCGCATTTCCAAAACGCCCGCCCGTCCGGCCAAGTCTTTTCAGGTCGTCCTTCCGGGCGAACTGATCGAGCTTTACCTGGATACTGGAGTGCAACAACCGCAGTTGTACGAGCAATTCCCGCGCCACGGCGGGCGATTCGGAAAGTCGGAGTACGGGCGGAAATAGGTCCGCAAGGGCCAGGTTGAGCCCTCGCAGGTTTTGCACGAGCTTTTGAACGGCTGGCGACTCAGGGTCTGCCAGATCGATCTGGTTATTCAACTGTTCACGCAGGGAGCGCCAGTTGAGTTCCACGAAGGGGTGCTTCTTGGTCACTTCTCGAACGACGTCGTCGGTGATTCGAGCGCGTTCGCCCAGGCGCGCGAGATGGAGTTGCTGAACTTTTCCGCCGCGGCGCACATTGTGCACCAGATAAAAAGCATTTCCTTTGCGGCGAACGAAGGCCATGGCGTTCCTCCGGCGAACTTGCCGGGCAAGCCTCGGAAGGCCTGCTCCCGTTGTAGTGTAAGGTGCTTCCACTACACCCGTCAAGTTTAGATGCGGCGATTCAGTAAACGTTGTGTCAGCCCCCGTTGCGGACATCGTCGTGCATTTTTCGCATGCCGCGTCATCACATTTTTGCGTGCTTTTCATTTGTCTTTCCGTTCCGCTGGAGGCCATGGACCAGCGCGCCTCTAAGTTCCTCTTGTGCCCACCGCCACACCCTCCTTACTATGGAACCCGCTTTGCCGAGGAAGGTTCCCAAATGTCGTGGAGTCCGGTGTATCAGTTCGTGAAACAAATCCCGCGCGGCAGGGTTATTACGTATGGGGCGCTGGCGAAAGCTCTGCGTCTACCGGGCGGCGCAAGAACCGCAGGCAGAGCGATGGCAGCAACGCCCTCTGGAAAAGGCATTCCTTGGCACCGCGTGGTTGGCGCCCGCGGTAAGCTGCTGATTCGCGAACCCTACGCCTCGCTGCAGCGTAAACTGCTCGAGTCTGAGGGCGTGAAACTGCTTGAATCTCGCGTGGACCTGAAACTCCATGTTTGGAAGTCTCCTAAGAAACGCAAGCCTTCTCGGTTACAAAAGCCGAAAAAGAAGCGTACTAGCTGAGGCGTGAGTGTTTCCGTAGAGAGAAATCCGCTACCTGCGGTACGATGGAGACCTCGAATCCATGGCCAATCCGATTCTGCAGGTTGAAAATCTTGTGAAGCGCTATGGCGACTTGGAAGCCGTGCGCGGGGTAAGCTTCTCCGTCGAAGAAGGTGAAGTCTTCGGTCTGCTCGGGCCGAACGGCGCGGGAAAGACCAGCACCATTGAAGTGCTGGAAGGCTTGCGCGTTGCCGATGGCGGTCGTGTTTCCGTGTGCGGTTTCGACCCAGTGAGAAATCCCACGGAGCTGAAACGCGAAATCGGAGCGGCGCTGCAGTTCACCTCCCTGCCCGACAAGCTGAAAGTTACGGAAGCGTTGCGGTTATTCTCGAGTTTTTACAACCGGGGCCGCCAACCGGAAGAGCTTCTCAAGCGGTTCGGACTGGAAGAAAAACGCAATGCCTTCTACAGCCAACTTTCGGGAGGGCAGAAGCAAAGGCTCGCATTGGCGATGGCTCTGGTGAACGATCCCAAGGTTCTTTTCCTTGACGAGCCCACTGCAGGTCTCGACCCACAGGTCCGTCGCGAGATCTACGACATCGTCGAAGAACTCAAACACGAGAAGAAGACTATTGTTTTGACCACGCACTACATCGAAGAAGCGGAGCGACTTTGCGACCGCGTCGCCATCGTTGACCACGGCAAGGTGATCGCGCAAGGGACGCCGCGGGAATTGAAGCAGACATCGGCCAACACCAGTCGCGTGGAAGTGCGCCTGGCGAAACCGGCTTCGAACGGCGCCCTGAAGACTCTCGATGGCGTGGTGGATGCTCGCGAACTCGGGGGAGCATACGTGCTGCATTGCCAACGGACGGCTCCGGCGATCGTGGCGCTGGTTAAGCACCTTGAGGCAGAGGGCAACGAATTGGTCAGCCTGGAAATCGCGACCCCTTCGCTGGAAGACGTGTTCATCGAACTCACTGGAAGGAGGCTACGCGATTGACGAACCTCGCTACGCTTACGCGCGTGCGCATGCAGCTGGCGCTGCGTAACAAAATGTTCTTTTTCTTCAGCGTGGTCATGCCGCTGGGCTTCCTCTTCCTTTATGCAGGCGTCTTTGCGAAAAGTGATCCGCACGCCGTCAGTTTTTTTCTCGGCCCGGTCCTCGCACTCAACGTCATGGGCAGCTTTTGGGGTCTCAGCGCAACGCTGGTGATGTATCGCGAACAGGGCATCCTGCGTCGCTTTCACGTCGCGCCCGTTTCTTCCGCAGACATGCTCGCCTCCAGCGTGCTTGCCAATTTCGTGCTCACGCTCCCGACAGTATTGGTCATCCTCGCGCTCGCACGCATTGCCTTCCATGTTCAAAACTTCGGCAACCTTCCCGCGCTGTTTCTTTTCGTTTGCGTGGGCACGGTAGCTTTTAGTTCGCTCGGCCTCGTCGTGGCCAGCATCACCAATACGATGCAGGAGACCCAAGTCATCAATCAGATCCTGTGGCTGCCCTTGATTTTTCTTTCCGGCGCAACCTTGCCTCTCGCTTATCTTCCGAAGGTTGTTCAGGGTTTTTCCAACTATCTTCCGGCCACTTATCTGGTTACCGGTCTCCAGCAGGCCACCTTCTTCTCCAAGCACGTAACGGATCTGTGGGTTTACTTCCTGGCGCTAGTCGCATGGGCAGTGTTGTCCTTCTTTGTTGCTTCTCAATTGTTCCGTTGGGAACCAGAGACAAAAGTCCCCAAGAATGGCAAGCTGTGGGCCGCCGCCACTGTAATTCCGTTTCTTGTGCTCGGCATCTGGCTGCATGGCAATGGCAAAATGCTCGCTGAGGCCCAGGCGGCTTATACCGCTATTACTAGGCAGAGCGCGCCTTCTGCTGACCAACCCAAGAACTAAGCGCCGCTTTTAGCACGCCAAATTGGCCAATTCACTGTTTCATTGCTGTGAGCAAGCTCATTGACGCTCCGTTCGCGCCCCTTTATTCTGCAGATAAGAGGAGGCGCTCCTCCTCGCAATGGGAAAAGGAGACACCATGCCGGTACAAAAGACCGATAAGATTTGGCACAACGGAAAGTGGATTCTTTGGGACGACGCCAAGCTCCACGTCCTTGCCCACGTTGTCGGCTATGGCTCCGCCGTATTCGAAGGCATTCGCTGCTACGAAACACCGAATGGCCCGGCAATTTTCCGCCTGCGGGAGCACATGCAGCGCTTGATTAACTCCGCGAAGATCTATCGCATGGAATTGGCCTATACGCTCGACGATTTCAGCAACGCAGCGTGCGAACTTGTGCGCGTCAACAAGATGGGCCCGTGCTACGTGAAGCCCATCGTACTGCGCGGCTACGGCGAAGTCGGCGTCAATCCCTTGGGTGCGCCAATCGAATGTTACATGGCGTGTTGGAACTGGGGCGCGTATCTCGGCCCCGAGGCGCTTTCTAAGGGTGTCGACGTCTGCGTCAGCACCTGGACACGAATCGCTCCGAACACTCTGCCGGCAATGTCCAAGGCAGCCGCCAATTACATGAATTCGCAGCTCATCCGCATGGAAGCGGTGGTCAACGGCTTTACCGAAGGCATTGCGCTCGATACGGACGGGCACGTCAGTGAAGGCTCTGGCATGAATATCTTTCTGGTGCATGACGGCACGCTGTATACGCCGCCACTGGCTGCCAGCATTCTGCCCGGAATCACGCGTGATTCGATTGTGAAGATTGCCGCGGATCTCGATCTGCCGGTGAAGGAAGCGGTCATCCCGCGCGAAATGCTTTATCTTGCCGACGAGGTGTTCTTTGTGGGAACGGCCGTGGAAGTCACGCCGCTTCGCTCGATCGACAAGATCACGATCGGGAAGGGCGTGGCTGGACCGATCACCCGTCGCATTCAAGAGGAGTTCTTCGCGCTTACCAGCGGCAAGAAGGCCGACCGTCACAACTGGCTAACGCCGGTGAACGCGCCGGTCGCCGCTACGCGCTAGCAAAGCCATCGCTTGAGTTTTCATTGCTTGGGCCGCGTTCGTCGCGGCCCAAAATCTTGGTTGTTTCCTCCGCAGCAATTCTTTCCTGCTCCGTGCTAGCGCAAGGTGTTTTTTCCGGATAAACTTCCCTCGATTCCATTGTACTCATCCATGGCCTTGGAGGCCTTTCGATGTACAACCTCTCGCAAAAGCTCACTGCTGAATTTCTGGGCACGTTCGCTCTCATTTTCTTTGGCGCCGGCGCGGTGTGCGTGGACTTTCAACTTCGCAGCAACAGCACCGGCGGCATCGGACTTCTGGCCATCGCCCTAGCTCACGGCCTTGCCATCGCCATCATGGTCTCCGCTCTCGGACATATCTCCGGGGGGCATTTCAATCCCGCCATCACCATAGGGTTCTGGGTCACCAAGCGCGTCAACACTCTCGACGCACTCTCCTACTGGGGAGCACAGTTATTTGGCGCCACTGCCGCGGCATTTCTTCTTAAAGTGGTATTGCCGGAGGAAACTTGGCGCAACGCTTTGCTGGGCACGCCGATCCTCATGCCCGATTTCCCTCGCTGGGGTGGCTTGGCACTTGAGGCTACTACTACCTTTTTCCTGGTTCTGGTGGTCTTCGCTACCGCCGTTGACGAGCGTGGCAGTTTCCGCGCCATCGGCGGCTTCGGCATCGGCTTGACCATCACTCTGGGAATCATCGTTGCCGGCCCGTTCACCGGCGGCGCGCTTAACCCGGCCCGAGCTTTCGGACCTGCCTTCGCGTCCAATCATTGGCTCAACCAGGGCATCTACTGGATTGGTCCGCTGATCGGCGGCTTCCTGGCTGGCCTGCTGTACGACTCGCTGTTCCTTCGCAAGGCGGACGTTTAATAGCGCTTCTCCTGTCCCCCCGCTCAGGTAACTAGACAGCAACGCCTCGCTCCGGCTTTCTTGTTGGCTGTCCCCGCCAGTGCTAGGTTCAAAGAGAAAGGTTCCTGCGGGGTGTCACTTCCATGGCCTTAAGCATTGACGATCTACTACGTCGCGCGGTTGAAAACAAATCGTCTGACTTGCACTTAAAAGTCGGCAACCACCCCTATCTGCGCGTCGACGGTTTGCTGGCCCCCATCACCGACGTTCCGCGCGTCACGCCGGAAGAAATGCTGTCGATGGCATTCAGCATGATGACCAACCGGCAAAAGCAAAAGTTCAAGGAAACCGCGGAATTGGATATGGCTTATGGCGTCGCTGGCCTGGGCCGTTTTCGTGTGAACGTCTTCCAGCAGCGCGGCAACGTGGGCATGGTTCTCCGCGTCATTCCAACCAAGATCCGGACTGTGGAAGAGCTGAATCTTCCTCCGGTTATTTCCAAGATTTGCGAAGAACAGCGCGGGCTGGTGCTGGTCACCGGGACGACCGGTTCTGGTAAGTCCACCACGCTGGCGGCCATGATCGATCGCATCAACGCCAACCGCGCCGATCACATCATTACCATTGAGGACCCGATCGAGTTTCTGCACCGCGACAAGCGCAGTTTCATCAACCAGCGCGAAGTGGAAGTCGATACCGCGAACTTCTCCACCGCTTTGCGCGCCGGCCTTCGTCAGGACCCCGACGTGATTCTGGTCGGCGAAATGCGCGACCTGGAAACCATCTCCACCGCGCTGCTCGCCGCGGAAACCGGCCACCTGGTTTTCTCTACTTTGCACACTTTGGATGCCACGGAAACCATTCAGCGTATTATTGCGGTCTTCCCTCCGCCGGAGCAGAAGCAGATCCGCTTGCAGATGGCAGCGACACTGAAAGCTGTGATCTCTCAACGACTGGTTCGCCGCGCCGATGACAAAGGCCGCGTGCCCGCCGTTGAAATTATGATTGCCACTGCCTACATCAGAGATTGTGTGATCAATGCGGACAAGACGCGCCTGATCCACGACGCTATCGCCGCAGGCACCTCGCAATATGGCATGCAGACCTTCGACCAGTCGCTCTTCGATCTTTACACCAAGGAATTGATCACGTTGGAAGAGGCGCTTTCCCGCGCGTCGAACGCCGACGAATTCAAGCTGCGCATCCAGGGCATCCGGTCTGCTGCCGACGCCGCGCGCGAGGAAATGGAACGCCAGATGGCCGACTTCGAGCGCTTCGCCCGCAAGTAACGCTGATTTTTGCCCCAGACATGATTATTGTGGAGTGCCGTGGGTTGGCACCGCTTTTGCCATGTGCGAACTGGCACGCCGCAATGGAGTCTGTGTGAAAACCAGCTACCGAAGCCCTCAGCGGCTAAAGCCGGTTTGCAGGGCAAGTACATACGGCACGACTGAACAAGCCTGCGAAAAACTCTCCTTTTGTCATTCCGAACGGAGTCTGCGGAGTGAGGAATCTGCTTTTTCCTTGGCATTTTGCGAAAAGCAGATCCCTCGCTTCGCCCGGGATGACAACGAATTGTGATTCTTCCGCAGCCTGGGAAGTCGTGCCCTCCCCAGCTACGGATTTTTCACACAGACTCCATTGGGTCGTTTGGAAGGAAGACCTCCGTTGCGCAAAAGCGGCAGCGAGCTGCCGCACTCCAAAAAAGAAGCTCACCGCGGCTGGGCGAGCGGTGAGCTTTCAGGCGGGTTGGGCAACACTTAGTTAAAGTACGCAGCGTTCTTGTGAACAAATTCTTGCAGTTCCGCCGGCAATTCCTCGAGTGTGAAAATCGAGGTGGTCGGACAGACCGGGACGCACGCACCACAATCGATACATTCCGTCGGGTTCACGTACAGTTGTGCGGCGGTTGCGAAGTCTGGCTCGTCCTTGGTCGGGTGAATGCAGTTCACCGGGCAAGTCTCGATGCAGTGCTCGTCTTTGGTACAGGTGCCGGTAATAACGTAAGCCATGGCCAAGTGTCTCCCAGTGGTGAAAGTGCAATTGCGATTCCAAGCTGGCGTCCGTAAGGAAGTCCAGCCTTTTCCGCAATCCTCGGCGAATAGGATAAACTCAGACCACTTTCGGGTGTGTGATCTAGCGCACGGCTTGAGGGTTATTTGAACGTCCGACCTGATGTTGTGTCGCTCACGAGCGCGGCTGCCGAATCCGCACCTTTGCGGCTTGCCTCTTTCCCAGGCAGACTCTATCCTTCTCTCATGTTCGGCAAGCCGCGCCAGCTTGAGACAGAAGGGCAACTCCACGACGCCGCCATCAAAATCCTGATGCGCCGTGCTCATTCGATCTCGGAAATGAAGAAGGCGCTGGCCCGGCGGTGCGCCGACGAAAAGCTGGTGAAGTTAACAGTTGAGCGTTTGAAACGCGAAAACCTGCTGGATGACACGCGCTACGCCAAACAGTTCGTTCGCCACCGCACGGAATACCGGAAACAGGGATCCTACCGTATCGCGCGAGACCTGCGCGCACGCGGCGTCCCGGATCGCCACATCGAAGCCGCTCTGAAGGAATCCGCTACAAACTCCGATCCGGCTGCGCTGGTCCGCCAGCGGATCGAGCGCAAGCTTCGGCTGTTTCGCGGCGAAATCGACCAGAAGAAGATCGCGTCTCTGTATCGTTCTTTGTTGGGCGCAGGGTTCTCCTCCGACCTCATCCGCCGCGAACTCCACCGCGTGACGCATGAGAACGTTCCCGAAGTGGAGGCGCCCGACGATTCGGCTTAGCCTTCTGGCTGATTTCAAGCTTGAGGGAACTTCCGTGAACTCCTCCGAGCGAGGCGCCCTTTGCAGAGCCGCCAGTAATCCTTCTGGCGGCGCAACCAGCTTTCGCGCCGTGAGATCAAGCCAACCGCCGGTGCTTTTCACGCGTGCGACGCGTTGGCCGTCCAGTCGATAGAAGCTGTTCTGAATTGCGAAGCGCGAACCGTCTGCGGCCAGCGCTGCCAGTTCCAGTGTCGCCCGCAACTCCTCCAGCAGCTAACTTCACGATAGTAGTCCAGCTCATCGCGCATGATCACGGGGCCCAGCCGCAGGCGCATGAATTCCTGCATGGAAAATCCGTTTTCGGAGAAGTACATCATGCGCACGTCCGCCGACTTGTCGAGATAGGCGGTATTTCTCATGTGACTGTTGAAATCCATGTCCCCCCAGCCAGCGATCACCCGTCGTTCAAACATCATTCCCTCCGGGAATTCCGGCCAGTATGATAGCAACCGCCAAACGAGTTTCGTCCGGTAAAGGAGGACAGATGCCCGACATCATTCACGAGTTCTTTGTGAACGCTTCGCCCGCCAGGGTGTTTGAAATGTTCTCGACGGCTGACGGATTGAATCGCTGGTGGACCAAGGAAGCGAGTGGCGAACCCAAACTCAACGCCGAGTTCCGGCTCTACTTCGGCCCGGGCTATGACTGGCGAGCCAGGGTTACGCGCTACGTGCCCGGCTCGGAGTTCGAACTTCAGATGACCGAGGCGCATGTGGATTGGGCAAAGTCTTGCGTGGGCTGCCGGCTTACGCCGGAGGGTGAGGGAAAAACGCGCGTGCTTTTCTATCACAATGGGTGGCCCGAGGCGAATGAACACTGGAGGGTATCGTGCTACTGCTGGGCGATGTATCTGCGGGTCCTGCGGCGCAACGTCGAGCACGGCGAGTCCGTACCGTACGAAAAACGCCTGGATGTGTAGCATCGAGAAGTTCAAACCAGAATTGGCGCCAGATGAAGGGCTCTGCGATAATCGAATGTTACCACTTGGTTTGGAGACGAGGCTGACGTGACCGGCAACGAGATACGAGAGAAATTTCTGCAGTTCTTTGAGAGCAAGGGCCACCGGCGCGTCCGCAGTTCCTCGCTCGTGCCGCATGGCGATCCTACGCTGCTCTTCACCAACGCGGGGATGAACCAGTTCAAGGACGTCTTTCTGGGCCTTGAAAAGCGGGACTACACGCGCGCGACAACAGCGCAAAAATGCGTGCGCGCCGGAGGCAAGCACAACGACCTCGAAAATGTCGGCTTTACCAAGCGCCATCACACCTTTTTCGAAATGCTCGGCAATTTTTCCTTCGGCGACTATTTCAAAAAGGACGCGATCGCCTTTGCGTGGGAACTGATCACTTCGCCGCGATGGTTCGGCATCCCGAAGGACAAGCTATACGTCACGGTATTCGGCGGCGCCGAGGTATCCCCGGGCAGCAAACTCGGCGTCGATGAAGAAGCCAGAGGGTTCTGGCTCGGACAACAAGTTCCGGCTGAACGCATTTTCGCGATTCCCGGCCTGAAGGACAATTTTTGGGCCATGGGCGACACCGGGCCCTGCGGGCCGTGCAGCGAAATTCACTACGATATGGGGCCGGAGGCCTCCGATGAGGGCCACACGGACTGCAAATTTCCCTGCGACTGCGGCCGCTACGTGGAACTTTGGAATCTGGTGTTCATGCAGTTCAACCGCGACACTAGGGGTACGCTCACGCCTCTTCCAAGACCCTGCGTCGACACCGGTATGGGGCTTGAACGCCTCGCCGCAGTGCTACAAGGCGTAATCTCCAATTACGAGACCGATCTTTTCGTGCCGCTGATCGACCGCGCCGCAAAACTCACCAGCATCGACGAAACGAAAGAGCTCGCTGCCGAAGAGCATAAGCATTCTGCCGCCTCGCTGCGTGTGATCGCGGACCACGCTCGCGCGACAGCGTTTCTGATTACCGATGGCGTGCTGCCCTCGAATGAAGGCCGCGGCTACGTTTTGCGGAAAATCATGCGCCGCGCGATTCGCCACGGACGCCTTCTTGGCGCGACGAAGCCATTTCTGCAGGAGATGGTCGTCACGGTTCGCGAGCTGATGGGAGAAGCGTACCCGGAGCTACTGGAGCCCTCGGCCGATCGTGTGCCAGATATTGTTCTTGCGGAGGAAATCCGCTTCGGCCGCACGCTCGACATCGGCCTGCGCAAACTGGAAGAGGAACTCAAGCCGCTCGCCGCGAAACCCGGTTCCGTCTATGCCGGCGAGAGTGCGTTTCGGTTATACGACACCTACGGCCTGCCAATGGACTTCATACTGGATGCGGCTCGCGACCTGGGCGTGCGGTTTGACGAGGCTGGCTTTGAAAAAGCCATGCACGAACAACGTACCCGCGCTCGTGCTTCCTGGAAAGGCGGCTCAAAGGAATCCGCAAATCCCGCGTATGCCAAGCTCGCGGAAACATTCAAGACCGAGCCGGATTTCTATTGCGCGAGCCACGCGAAAGACTGCCGCATCGAAGCAATCATTCTCACGAGCGGCGCTCACCGCGCCGACACGAAGAATGGTCCCGTCAGCGAACTAAAACCCGGAGAGACAGGCGAAGTTGTGCTGGACCGCACGGTGATCTACGCCGAGTCCGGCGGGCAGATGGCGGATACAGGCGCGTTCTACGACAGTTCAGAATTGCTGCAACTGGCCGAGGTGACGGGGGCGTTTTATCCCGTTGCTGGACTCATCGCCCATAGGGTAAAAGCCAAGGAAACGTTGAGGGTCGGTGACCGCGTCACGGTCATCGCCGACGCTGACCGCCGCGCGCGCATCATGCGCAACCACACCGGAACGCATCTGGTTCACGCTGCGCTGCGCAACATCCTGGGCAACCATGTGAAGCAGGCCGGGTCGCTGAATGCTCCCGAACGGTTGCGCTTCGATTTTTCCCACTTTGCTCCGGTTGGCTCGGAAGAGCTTCACGACATTGAGCAGCAAGTGAACGAAGAGATTCGCCTGAATACACAGATCGAGACAGGCATCATGTCCCTGGAAGAAGCCCTGAACTCAGGGGCGCTGGCGTTCTTTGGCGACAAATATCCGGAGAGCAATGTCCGCGTGGTCACGATTAGCGACCCTCGAGCGCCGCGTGGTTTCTATTCCAAGGAGCTTTGCGGCGGAACGCACGTTGGACGTATCGGTGATATCGGCGTGCTGAAGATCGTGAGTGAAGAATCCGTCGCGGCTGGAGTTCGCCGGATCGAAGCGGTCACTGGGGTCGGGGCCCTGGAGCACTACCAGCAGCAGGCGCAAACTCTGCGGGAACTGGCAAGCCGTCTGAATGTCGGGGAGGATACCCTGCTGGCGTCGGTCGAAAAACTGTCGCAGACCGCCCGGACGCTGGAAAAGGAACTGGGCGAGCAAAAGCGCAAAGGCGCGCTGAATCAGCTGGACGACCTGTTTGCTCATGCTCAGACCATCAAGGGAGTCAAAGTCGTCGTTGGCGAGGTGGCGAATGTCGACCGTGAGGGTCTGCGGCAGCTGGTCGACTCATTGCGGCAGAAGCTCGGCTCCGGGATTGTTGCGTTAGGAATGCCGCAAGACGGAAAAGTGGCGCTGATCGCAGGGGTGACCAAGGACCTGACGGCTAAAGTCCATGCCGGCAAGCTGATACAGGCCTTGGCGAAGCAAGTGGGCGGTTCCGGCGGCGGTAGACCTGATTTGGCCGAGGCTGGCGGAAAAGACACATCCGCGCTAAAAAGTGCCTTGCAGAGTGTCCCTGGCCTATTGGAACCCCTGTTATAATTTCCCCAGCGCCGGAAGCGTGACCCGCAAGTGTTGGATTTCGCATCACTTGCCGGCGGGCGTGACTTCTCAGAAACCCTCTGGGGCTCTTGCTGAACTGGAGACGCCCACAGACTCAGACGGATCGCTACATCTATGCCTTCCCCAAGGCGTGTTCACTGCAAACCCGCGAAGATGGCTGTACACGCAGCTGTTGTGTTTTCTGATGGTTGTGGCAGCCTTGCTGGGAAATCCACAAACTGCCAAGGCACAGATCGCATCGGTGACCAACTCGGATGGCCGACGCATGTTCGTGAATGCGGAGCCAATCGCGACGGTCAAGTTGCTGCCGGTTAAGCCGCGAACCGCCATCTACTTGCCGGGCGAGATCTCGTTTATGGGCGAGAATCGACCGGCAATGAATATCGATCGCGATGGCGCAGAGAAATTGGTGCGGGAAGCAGCGGAGCGCCACAATGTCGACCCGGCGCTGGTCCGTGCCGTGATCGAGACGGAATCGAACTGGAACCCTTCGGCCTATTCGCGTAAAGGGGCCATGGGGCTGATGCAGTTGATTCCGACAACGGCGCAACGTTTTGGGGCGAACAATGCATTCAACCCCAAAGAGAACGTGGACGCCGGGGTAAGATACTTGAAAAGGTTGCTGGAACGGTACAATGGCAACCTAGATCTGGCTTTAGCGGCGTACAATGCTGGAGAAGGGGCTGTGGATCGTGCCCATGGTGTTCCGTCTTATCGTGAAACACGGAATTATGTTCAAAAGGTACAGAACGCCTATTACCGGCCAGGTTCAGGACGACTAGATAATGCTTACGTTCGCGCCAACTCGATTCACCGGAACGTGGACGCCAACGGGCGCATCATATTTACGAACGAGTGACAATTCGCTCAGGCGTCTGGTGAATGGGTGTGGGGCGCGGATGAGCTCTGCTCGAAAAATTTTCCACAAGGTTTTCGCTGGCGCTTCGCTGGGTTTTGCCTTGCTTGGTATGTTCTCAATTCCCTGCCTGGCAACAAGCAAAACAGCTTCAAACAGCAGCGTGAAACGTGAAGCCGCGAGTTCCCAGTTTTCAAGAGCCGAGGAACTTCGCGCTGCGCTCAACGCGAAGCCGCCTGAGAAACGCACCCTGGCCGAATACAAGCAGGTTGTCTCGAGTTACCGCCGCGTCTATCTGATCACGCCCCATGCCATGGAAGTGCCCGATGCTTTGTTTGCTGTCGGCGAGCTGAACACGGAAATGGGCGATCGTTTTGGCCGCAGCTACTACCAGACGGCTGTCGATTCCTATATGTTCCTGATACGCGAGTATCCGACCAGCAAGCACCTGCAGGATGCGATGTTGAACGTGGCGAATTTGCAGAAGGATCAGTTGGGCGATTCAGCGGCGGCGACCAGGAGTTTTCAAGACTTCCAAAAGCGGTTCCCTCGTTCGACCCACAAACGCGAAGTGCAGGAAGCGTTGGCGGAACTTGCCCTGATGAGGAACGCAGAGCACGGCAACTTCTCGGCGAAGGCGTCTGCGCCGCCGGCCAAGGCACCGGCTCTTCCGACCACTGCGGCACCGGACGTGACGGTGACGGACGACCGCCTGGCGACGGTCGCGAAGAATGGCGGAGAAAGCCCGAAATCGGTGGAAGCGCCACGAATCGAGAAAATCAAAACCAGTGTTACGCCCAATAGCACCGAAATCGTGCTCGAACTGGAAGACTCTGTGCAGTATGTCTCCGGCAGGATTGCCAACCCGGATCGCATTTACTTCGATCTGCAATCCGCGCGGCTTGAGTCCTGCGGTAGCCCGAGGGAATGTTCACGTCAGCGGTGATCTCTTGACCAAGGTGCGCGTAGCGCAGAATCAATTCGGAGTTGTGCGCGTGGTTCTGGATGTGAACGGAGTAAAGGATTACGCCGCATCGTTGTTGCAAAAACCTTCACGCCTGGTGATTGAACTTTACGGAGATTCCGCTGGCCCGTCAAAGTCGGCAAGCGTGCAGACGGCCCAGTCAACGAAGTCGGAGAATGCGGCACCGGCAATAGAACGGCCTGCGCCTTCCACAACCGCAATATCGGCCGAAGCGATCCCCTCGAGTTCGCCGACACCGAACCTGACGCTCGGCAAAAGAAGCTGTTTCCAGCGAGGAAAGTTCTGCGGCTGTACCAGTTGCTGCCAAGGCACTTCCGGCGCCGCTAAAGACCTTGAGGACCACGTCCACAAAGAATCCTGCGACAGGCAAACCGGACCAGGTGCAACCTGCGGCAACTCCGCAACCCACCCGCGATGGGCAATCAACACTGACGCGCGCGCTGGGCCTGAAGATCGGGCGCATCGTGATTGACGCCGGTCATGGCGGCCACGACACGGGAACTATCGGACCAACGGGATTAATGGAAAAGGATCTTTGTCTGGACGTAGCCCTTCGGTTGGGCAAAATTGTTCAGCAAAAGCTGCCCGGCGCGGACATCGTTTTCACACGCTCCGATGACACGTTCATTCCGCTCGAAGAGCGCACTCATATCGCGAATGAGGCTAAAGCCGATTTGTTTATCTCGATTCACGCTAATTCCAGCCCCGATCATGGCGCGCGGGGAGTTGAAACCTATTACCTGAACCTAAAGGGATCGGCCGAAGCGATGGAAGTGGCCGCCCGCGAAAACTCCGTCTCTCAGGAAAACATCCACGACCTGCAGGACGTGGTGAAGCGGATTGCTCAAACGGAAAAGATTGACGAGTCCCGTGAGCTCGCGGCGGACATCCAGGATTCGCTCTCAAAGAGGATTCAAAAGACCGCCAAGCCGGTGAAGAACCGCGGCGTGCGCAAAGCACCGTTTGTGGTGCTGATTGGCGCGGATATGCCTTCGATTCTGACGGAGATTTCCTTCCTCAGCAACGCTTCGGACGAGCAGCTTCTGAAAAAGCCGGAGCACCGGCAGCGCATCGCCGAGGGCGTCTACCAGGGCGTGGCTGCCTACCTGGAGAGCCTGAACAGCGTCGAATTGAACGCCGCGGGCAAGACGAACCGGCCCGCCGCGGTTACCGCAGTTGAGCAGTCCAGGAACCAGAAGTAGCCTACCGGCATCTAATGAATAGGTTGCTATGAGAACTCGAACGCTGGTCTGCCTTTTGGCTTTGTTGTTGTGTCTCTGTGCGTCAGTTGGCGCGGCAGAGCCTACTCGCCTGCTGCCTGACCAATTCGGCCCCTGGATCTCGACAAGTGCAGCAAGCTTTAGGTCCGGGCCGGCGCTGTATCAAGGCTTCGGAGAGCAGCAGAGCGCAAATCTGAAGGAAGCCGGCCTGCGCGCGTTCGAAGAGCGCAGCTACAAGAATGGGAACGACGACCTGAAGGTCGGGCTCTATTCATTTAAGGATTCGAGTGGCGCATTCGAGTCCTACACGCAGTCCACTGCGGAGGGCATGCAGAGTGGCGGCATCGGCGACGAATCTGCGTTTGATTCTCACAGTGGAGCGGTCTTGCTGGGGAATCTGGTCATCAGACTAGGACCTTTTTCGAATCTCTCGCCGGCATCGCTTAACTGATCTCGTTGCATCCTTAAGGCCGAAGGCCGACAAGACTCCCTTCCCCGAATTGAAGTCGTATTTGCCGGAACACTGGCGCGTGTTCGGGTCGGAAAAGTATGCGCTCGGTCCGAATGGGTTCCGCTCAGCCATGAGCTCCCTGGGACAGGGTGATTTCGCGAGTTTGGCGAAGGAAGTCGGATTCGAGTCCGAGGCCGAAGCAATTCTGGCGAGGTATCAGGGTGAGCACGGCAGCGGCGTTTTGCTGCTCCTCGAGTATCCCACGCCGCAATTGGCGGAGCAGCATCTGCGTCACTTGCAGCAAGCACTTCCGGCGTCGGCGAAGAAGGCGGGGGTGACGGTCGAGCGCAAGACTTCCCTGCTATCGCTGGTGTTTGCGCCCACTTCGCCGCTGCACGCGCAAGCGATTCGAGATGAAGTGAACTACGAAACACAGGTGACGTGGAACGAATCGAGCCACACGGCGACCGATCCGCCAATCGTCGTCATCATGGTGAAGATCTTTCTGTTCACCGGGCTGTTTCTGGGCGTCGCGACGGCCGTAGGGATTGCGTTTGGTGGCTTGCGAGTCATCATTAAACGCCTATTCCCCGGAAAAGTGTTTGACCGACCACAAGATATCGAAGTCCTGCAACTAGGCCTTTCCGGCAAGAAAATCGACCCTTCAGACATGTACTAAGCCAGTTCTGCTCTCACCCAACCGATCGCGCACGACCCGCGTCTAAATAGCTTTCAGGTTTCGCCATGCGGAAGTGGTGCCGCTTGGCGTACTATTAAGGGTTCCAGAGAGCAATCCAAAAGAATATGCGGACTCATTCTTGTTGTAATTCACGGACCCTTATCGAGTTCTCCGTTTTGCCCCGATACGTGCTGGTGCTGGCGGCCCTTTATGCGTCTGCTGGACTGACTGGCTGCGGCGAAAAAGGCCAGGATGGTGGAGCGGTTGCGCCACCCGCTATACCAGTGCAGGTGCTGGTGGTGGAATCGCAAAAGCTCACGAACTCGACCGAGTACCTGGCCATCTTGAAATCGCGACATTCCGCAACGATCAATCCGCAAGTGGAAGGGCAAATCACCAAGATCTTCGTGAAATCAGGCGATCGCGTGACCGCCGGAACACCCCTTCTGCAAATCGATCCGCTCAAGCAGGAAGCCACCGTTAACAGCCAGGAAGCAGCTCGTCTAGCACAAGAAGCCAATGTGCGTTTGGCGAAAGTGAATTTGGACCGCGCGGTGAAGTTGCAAGCGGCCGGAGTCATCAGCAAGGCAGACTTCGATAACGCGCAGACCAACTATGACACGGCAGTTGCGCAGCTGAAATCGCTGGAGCATCAAGTGCAACAGCAACAAGTGGAGCTCCGCTATTACCAGGTGAGTGCGCCGATGGAGGGCATCGTTGGAGATATTCCTGTGCGCGTCGGTGACCGCGTAGGTGTCACGACACTCCTGACCACCGTGGACGAGCCCGGCGCTTTGGAAGCGTACATCTACGTCCCTGCCAGCAGATCCAAAGACTTGCGCCTCGGTCTGCCGGTGAAGCTGCTCGATGAATCCGGCGCGGTGCTGACGCAATCGGAGATTACTTTCGTTTCGCCGCAGGTCGACACGGACACCCAGACCGTGCTGGCCAAAGCCGCCGTCGGCAATTCCAATACTAGACTACGAATTTCCCAGCAGGTGCGGGCGCAGGTTGCCTGGGGCACACGCAATGGTCCGGTCGTCCCGGTGCTCGCGGTGCAACGAATCAGCGGCGAGTATTTCCTGTTTGTCGCGGTAAAGGATGGAAGCCGAACCGTCGCACGGCAGCGCGCAGTGAAGCTTGGCGAGATCGTCGGAAATGACTACGCCGTGCTTGAAGGAGTGCAACCTGGCGACCACGTCATTGTTTCGGGGACGCAATTCCTACAAGATGGCGCGCCGGTTACCGAGCAATTGAAGGAAGCTGGGAAAACCGGTGAGAGCGAAAAAAGTTCGGGGCCAAGAGCAACTAGTTCCACCGCTGTTCTGCAGCAAGGTAGCACGATTCTTCAGGAGATGGTGAGCTGAGTTGTTTGTTGATTTCTTCATCCAGAGACCGGTGTTCGCGACTGTTTGCGCGCTGCTGATTATTCTCGGCGGAGCGATTGCGATCCCGTCTCTGCCCATCGCGCAATTTCCTCAGTTGGCCCCGCCACAAGTGGTGGTTTCCAGCGGGTACATCGGCGCAAACGCGCAGGCAGTGGAGTCCGCGGTCACGATTCCACTGGAGCAAGCAATCAACGGCGTGCCTGGAATGAAGTACATTTCTTCCTCGAGCGGGAACGATGGCACCAGCCAAATCACTGTCACTTTCGATGTGACCCGCGACGTCGACCTCGCTTCCGTCGATGTGCAGAACCGTGTCAGCCAGGCTTTGGGACGATTGCCGAACGCGGTGAAGAACACGGGCATCATTATTACCAAGCAGGCTGCGGGTTTCGTGTTTGGCGCGGGCGTTTATTCCGAAGGCGGCCAGTACGACAGTCTGTTCCTGAGCAACTATCTGGATGTCTACGTCAGGGATGCAATGAAGCGCGTCAAGGGCGTCGGTGACGTCTTCATTTTTGGCGAGCGCAAATATGCGATGCGCCTTTGGCTGGACCCATCTCGCCTCGCCCAACGCGGTCTGACCGCTACGACTGTTCTCAATGCGCTTATGGAGCAGAATGTCCAGGTCGCTTCGGGGCAGGTGGGACAACCGCCATCGAATCGCGGCCAGTCCTATCAAATCAGTGTGCGCGCCATTGGCCGTCTGACGGAGCCAAGCGAATTCGAAAACATCATTCTGAAAACGGGAACGGACGGAACACTGGTACGCATCAAGGACGTGGGTCGTGCCGAACTGGGGGCTGAGGATTATGGCTCCATCCTGAGGTTCAATGGACACGACGCTGTCGGCGTTGGCGTCACGCAACTTCCCGGGGCCAACGCACTCGACGTGGACAAGGCCGCCAAGGCCGAACTGGCTCGCTTGTCCAAGAATTTCCCTCCCGGACTCAAGTACGCCGTGGCTTTTGACACCACTACGGTGATCGGCGAGTCCATTCGCGAAGTGCTCTTCACCCTACTTGAAGCCATCGGACTCGTCATTCTGGTCATTTTTCTGTTCCTGCAGGATTGGAGGAGCACGTTTATTCCGGCGGTGACCATTCCTGTCTCGCTCGATCGGCACCTTCATTTTCGTAAAGATGCTGGGATTTTCGATAAACACGCTGACACTTTTTGGAATCACACTGGCAACGGGTCTAGTGGTCGATGACGCCATCGTGGTGATTGAAAACGTGGAGCGGCACATTGTCGAAGGAATTACCGAGCCACACAACGCCGCCAGTGTGGCCATGAAAGAAGTTGCGGGAGCGGTAATCGCAACTTCCCTCGTCCTTGTGTCGGTGTTCGTGCCTGTCGCGCTTTTCCCCGGAACCACGGGAATCCTTTTCCGGCAATTTGCGCTGACGATCGCTTTCTCTGTGTCGATCTCCGCGTTCAACGCGCTGACGCTGACGCCCGCGCTTTCGGCAATCTTCCTGGGGCACCATCGCGAACGCGCGCAAGGTGCTTTTTTCCGGGCGTTCAACCGGGCTTTTGATGCCGTAAGAGATTCCTATCGCAAAGTCGTACACGTAGTCGTGGAATGGAAGTATGTATCGCTGCTGCTATTCCTGGGGACGCTCGGTTGCGCGTATCTGCTCTACGCGAAAATCCCCCAGGGATTCATTCCAGAAGATGACCAGGGATATCTGATTGTGGCCGTGCAAACACCTCAGGGCGCGTCCCTGCAGTACACGCAGCAAGTTTGCTCAAAGGTGGAAGAGGTGATTTCTCACGTGCCCGAGATCAACGGTGCCTTCACCATCGCGGGATTCAGTTTCGCGGGAAACGCCCCGAACCGCGCACTCATGTTCCTCAATTTGGCGGAATTCAAAGATCGCAAGGGGCGGGGGCATTCCAGCTTCGCGGTTGTCGAGAAGCTGCGCGGCCCTCTGATGGGTGTTCCCGGGGGAGTCGCTGTGCCCTTCAATCCCCCGGCGGTGGAAGGACTGGGCCAATTCGGCGGCTTCACCTTCGAACTGGAAGACCTGGGCCGAAACACGCTACAAACGCTAGCCAATACCGCCAATCAGATGGTGGCTTCGGGGAACCAGAGCGACCAGGTGACCGGATTGTTCACCAGCTTTACCGCGAATGACCCACAGTATCTGGTGAAAATCGACCGAGAAAAGGCTAAGAGCTTGCAGATCCCGCTTAGCCAGGTCACCGACGCGTTGCAGGTCTTCATGGGCTCGGTGTACGTAAATGACTTCGACTTTAACAATCGCTCTTACCGCGTATACCTGCAAGCCGACCAGAAATTCCGTTCCGAAGCAAAAGACATCCGGACGTATTATCTCCGGTCTGATACGGGCAAGATGATTCCTCTCGACAATGTCGTGGAGATCAAGCAGGAAGCGAATCCGCAGGTCATCACGCATTACAATCTGTTCCGCTCGGCCGAAATCAATGGTTCCGCGGCGGCGCGCGTGAGTTCAGGCCAAGCCCTCGCGGCGATGGAAGGGATTGCGAGGAAAGTCCTGCCGCAGGGTATGACGTTCGAATGGAGCGGCCTGTCGCTGGAAGAAATCCAATCTGCGGGAAAGGCGGTCATTCTGTTCGGCTTGGGCATGGTATTCGTCTACCTCACGCTGGCCGCGCAGTATGAAAGCTATGTGCTGCCATTCATCGTTTTGTTGGGCGTGCCCGTCGCGCTGCTGGGGGCGCTGGCTGCGGTTAAACTGCGCGCGCTGACGAACGACGTCTATTGCCAGATCGGACTGGTGATGTTGATCGGATTAGCGAGCAAAAATGCCATTCTGATCGTGGAGTTTGCCGAACAGCTTCAAGAGCAGGGGCTGACCCCGCTGGACGCCGCGGTCGAAGCGGCACGCATCCGGCTGCGCCCCATCCTGATGACCTCGCTGGCCTTTATCCTAGGTGTCGTGCCTCTCGTGATTGCTCAAGGCGCAGGTGCCGCAGGCCGCGTGTCTGTAGGCACGACAGTTTTCGGCGGAATGATCGCCGCAACGACTCTGAATCTTTTGTTTATCCCGATGCTTTACGTCGTTGTCCGCTCGCTGGTGCCTCGCAAGAAGCCCGCCGTCATCCCTGAACCCTCAGTCTAGCCGCGTGCGACGCCAGCCGAGCGACTCGTCACGGCCACCTGGCACGAAGTGCAGAATTGGCTGGTTTTCAAGTCGATCCACTCGACTCCATGGGAAGGCGACATGACGCACTGATAGTCCTCGCAATGGGCAAGCGGCAGCGTGTGTCCTAATTCGTGAACAGCCTCTTTCAAAAGGCGTTCCCGCAAAACGGTCGAATTCGCCGGCAAGCCGTAAAACTCCTGGCGCAAGCGGTGAAAGGAGACCACGGCGCACGACCCGCGCAGTTGCGCCTCACCGAAAACAAACGTCAGGATCGGAATGTACAGGTCGACGGCGGTAACCCCGAGAATGCGCTCGTTACTTGAAACGCCGTACTTCATCAGCGACGCCAATATTTCCGTGGAAGAGTACTGCTGCCGGGCGAAGTTAAACGCGAATGCCGGTTCGGACTCCGCCGCGAGAACCTCGCAGGCGACACCAAACCTCTTGCGAAGCCCCGCAGAGAGATCAATCAGGGTCTCGCCGGGGAATGTGCCCAGCGGCAATAGCTCAATGCGATTCACGATGCTTCCGCAGCAATCCTCTTCCAGCCATATTTCTTCAGCTTGTTGTGAAGCGTGACGCGATCGATGTCAAGCGCTTCGGCCGCCTGCGTCTGGTTGCCGTTGCAGTCTTCCAGAACGGCCAGGATGTGCGCGCGTTCGACGTCCTCCAGCGTGCGCGGCGAGGTAGCGTGGACCGGCAGGCGCAGCGCGAAATCCTCTTCGCCTAATTCCGGTTCCCGGCCGACAACCATAGCTCTTTCAATCGCGTTTTCCAGTTCGCGGATGTTGCCGGGCCATTCGTAGTGGTCCAACACCGCCATTGCCCCGGGAGAAATTCGGGTGATTCGCTTGTTCATTGAGGCAGCGAACTTCCTTACGAAATGGTCGGCAAGAATTGGTATGTCGCCCTTGCGTTCGCGCAGCGGTGGCAGTTGGATCTGAAATACGTTCAGCCGGTAAAACAGGTCGGGGCGAAAACGGCCGTCTTTGACGAGTTGCTCGACGTTTTTGTTGGTGGCGGCAATGCACCGAAAATCCACGTGAATCGGGTGGGTGCTGCCAACTCGCGTGATTTCGCGCTCCTGCAACACCCGCAGCAGATCTGTTTGGGTTTTCAGGCTGATGTCTCCGATTTCATCCAGAAACACCGTCCCACCATCCGCAACCTCGAAGCTTCCCTTCTTGCGGTATTGCGCGCCGGTGAACGCGCCTTTTTCATGACCAAACAGCTCGCTCTCGAGCAGCGTCTCCGCCAAGGCGCCGCAGTGGATGACCACCAAAGGATTGTAGTGGCGCGGGCTCGCGGCGTGAATCGCGCGGGCACACAGTTCCTTGCCGGTACCGCTCTCACCGGTGATCAGAACCGTCGCATCAGTGGGACCAACCGTCTGGATGGCTTCAAACACACGCACCATTGCGGGGCTCTGACCCACAATTTCTTGTGGCCGGGTGGTGGAAGCTACCGTCTCGCGCAGGCGCGCGTTCTCTTGCTCGACGCGCTTGTGCGTCAAGGCATTGTGCACCGTATGCGCAATGTCGTCGGGGTCAAATGGTTTTGAGACATAGTCGTACGCGCCGTTCTTCAGCGCGGCGATTGCGGTTTCGACGGAGGCGTAGCCCGTCATGATGATCACCAGCATTTCCGGATCGATTTCGTGCATGCGTCGCTGTAATTCCACGCCGTCCGTCCCCGGCATCTTGATGTCAACAAGAGACAGGTCGAACTTTTGCGCCGCCATTTTCCCCAGCGCGTCATGGGCATTTTCGGCTACGGTCACTTCGTAGCCTTCCTCGCGAAACCACTTATCGAGCGAGTCTCTTACGATCAACTCGTCGTCAACGACCAGCAAATTTGCTTTGAGTGCCATACCCTTACTCCTTCACCGAGGCCACGGCCGGCGCGGCGGCGTGCACGAGATTGGATTGCAGTGGCAAAGTAATCGTGAACGTGGTGCCGTGCCCGGGCACGGACGACACTTCGATCTTGCCTGCGTGGCGATCGACAATATTTCGGCTGATGGCCAGCCCCAGGCCCAAACCGCGTCCGTGTTCTTTGGTGGTGAAAAACGGCTCAAACATTTTCGCGAGAACTTCTTTTGGCATGCCGACGCCGTCGTCGCGCACTTCTACCTGCACCTGGCCGGAATTCTCCAGCTTCCGCGAACACAACGTCAGATTACCCCCATTTGACATGGCGTCGATTGCATTCATCACCAGCGCCAGAATCACCTGCTCGATTTGCCCGGAGTCGCAGCGCACGTGTGGCAAATCCGCGGTGAGTTCCTGGTGTAACTCGATGTTTCTCAACTTCAGCTGGTGCTGCACCAGCCGCACGCAGCGGTCGATAATGGCATTCAGGTCGGCAGGTTCACGATTCATGGAAGTGGGGCGCGCAAAGGTCATCAGATTCTTGACGATCTCTCCGCAACGCCGGCTCTCCGATTCCACCAAATCCAACATCCCGATGTTTTCCTGGTTGACGGCGGTTTCGCGCGAAAGCCGTTTCTTTAGCAGCTTGGCATAGGTGAGTATCCCCGCGAGGGGATTGTTGATTTCGTGCGCCACGACGGCCGCAAGCTTTCCGATGGACGCCATCCGTTCGACGCGTAACATCTCTTCCTGCGCGCCTCTTAATTGACGCGTTTTTTCGTCGACGCGCTCTTCCAGCGTGCGCGCCCAGGCGTTGATTTCCTGGTGGGCGTCCAGCAACTGGTGACTCATAGTGTTGAATGAGCTGGCCAGATCCTCGAATTCGCCGCGGGAATGTACCTTGATTTGGTAGCCCAGATCTCCAGAACCCAGGCGGCGCGTCCCTTCGGTAAGAGCGGTAAGCGGTCCCTGCAACAATCGGCGGACAAAAGCGGTGGTCAGAATGAGCGACACCGAAAACCGCAAGCACCGTGTACAGCAGCATTTTCCTGGTGCTCTCCGCCACGCTCTGATCCGTGGGCGCGAGGGAAATATTTGTGTCTAGGACGCCCAGCGTTTTCACTTCCGCCGGATGCGCATGGCATTCCGCCGATGAACACGAGGGCGAATTCTCGATCGGGTTGATCACACCGAGCGCTCGTTCTCCATTCGGGAGACGATAGGTGCGGAAGCTTTGCCCTTTATTCGCGACCTGGAACCATGGCACTCCGGCCGGCAGGGTGTCGTGCACGTTCATTTGTTCGTCGACGAGTTTGTTCATCTCGGAAGGGTCCGACGAGAAACTGATGCGTCCCCGGTCGTTGATGATGCGGATACGCACCATTCCCGGCTCCTGCGCCAATTCCGTGATGATGTGATAGAGACCGTCACGCTGATTGCGCAACATGTAGTAGGAGGTATTTCGTTTGATGACGTTGCTCACTCGTGCGGCGTCAGCGAGGGTCGTGCGTTCCAGATGCTTTCGATGAAGCTGAATATTCAAATAGCCGAGCACTCCGAATACGATAGCCATCGTGGAGACCAGCAGCAGGAGCAGTTTTGAGCTGAGGCTGCTGGAAATCCGCGACCAGGCGCGAGACGCCGTCGTTTTCATGTCAGGGACTGACATCTAATAGCTCCGGCACTCCATCTTCACTGACTTCAGCCTGCAGGATCGGTCGAGGCTCCTCGGCGTGGGTGAAGATCGGCAAATATTTCACGGCCAGCGCAAACACAAGGAAGCCGAATCCGACGATCGCGAACGTGACAGCGATCTCCGTCCACTTCGGAAAGTAGTGTTGGCCGGCAGACGCCTCCATCCCAGTGATAGCAACGTTCATACGGTTCGTTACGAAACCCAGCAAACACAACACCGAGGCGAGGTATAGCCCGTTCGCATTGGCGCGCACCCGGGGAATCAAAAGCAGAACAATAGGGGCAACCGAACAGAGGAACATTTCCAGCAGAAAAAGCCCAGTTTCGTAGCCTCCCTTACTAATTAAATGTAGTACGTGGCGATGAACCAGATCCTCGAAGCGCACCACCGTATAGACTGCGAGCACAACCAGGAGCGTGCGGCCAAGCGCTCGCAGTAGCGGCATTTCCAGTTGCTTGCCAAAATGCCTGGCACTCATGGATGACTCGAAAATCGTCATTGCGATTCCCACGCAGATAGCGGAGAGAAAGAACAAGATTGGCAGAAGCGGGGTGTACCAGTAGGGATGCAGCTTGTGCGGAACAATGAGGTAAAGACTGCCGAGTGAGGACTGGTGCAGCGTTGAGAGCATTACACCGGCAATCACCAGCGGAACGACAATTGCGTGTTGAAGGCGAACCAGCTTCGAGAACTTCATGCGCTCGAAGATGACGCCAGAAAACTCCAAGGCGAGCACCGTTGTGTAAAGCGTCACACACCATGCCACTTCGAACATCACGGAACGCGGATTCCACATGACCAGTGGATGCCAAATCCGGTATCCTCGCCCGAGATCGAAAAGCAGCGCAACCGTTACAAGAAGGTAGCCGAGAAAAGCAGTGAGGACTGTCGGCCGAAGAATGGGCTTCAAAGTCTTCAAATTGAAGATGTAGACCGCAGCTGTCAGAGTGAAGCCGCCGGCAGCGAGCATGACGCCGCACATAACGTCAAAACCGATCCACAGGCCCCAGGGGAAAGCGTCGCTCAGGTTGGTGGAAGCACCAAGCCCCCGAGCGAAGCGAAGAATGATGGCATAAGCACCGAGGATGAGAAGGAAAGCAAGTACCACTCTCCAAAATGTGATCTTGCCCTCTTAGCATGATCGTCTCCCTTCAGGGCTTGCCGGATTCTTGACGTTTTTCTGCAGCTGCCACTTCATTCTTCCGGTTCGTTAACCACCAGATGCCGCCAAGTGCCACTCCTCCGATAGTGACCAGATCAGGAATGTGCGAGAGCACACGGTAGGTGAGCATGGGAAGGGCTTCAGAACTGATGTCGGTCTTGTAGCCGAATTCCTCGAATGGAACGCTAGACAGCAAGAGAATGGAGGTGCCGCCCACTTCGCTGAGTCCATAGATATGGTTGAAATACTGCCGCGGTTTTGTGGCAAGACGCTCTTTCGCTTCAGCAATCAACTCGTCGCGTTCGCCGAATTTGGTGGCGCCTGTTGGACAAGCTTGCGCACACGCCGTCGGAAGGCCCTTCGCCAGGCGGTCCGCGCACATGTCGCACTTGCGCACCAACGGAAACGTCTTATTCCATTCATATTTCGGCACGGAGAAAGGACATGCCAGCATGCAATACCGACAACCGATGCACCGCGAAGCGGAATAAGTGACTGGCCCTTCGGCTGTTTTATAAAGCGCTCCCACGGGGCAAACCGACGCACAGCTAGGATCTGCGCAATTCATGCACAGCCGCCGCATGTACTTATCGTTCTTTGCCAACACGACGGTTAATTTGTGATCGGACTGCTTTTGCTCGGCCGCAATCGCGTCATCATAAGGCAAACCATTGCGCTCTGCGCATGCCTGCTCACACAATTTGCAGCCGATGCAAACTGTTGCATCGTAGAGGATGCCCTTGCTCATGACTGCTCCCTGGAGCGACTTTCACTCGGCGGTAGAATCATTCCCAGGGTACCGAGGATTGCCCTTTGCCGTTCACAGCAGCCAGGAGCGAGGTGGCGTTGGACTTTGCAGCCGCGACGCCGGTGAGCGCGCGCACGCGATATGCAATTCTGGACATCGAGGTCGAACCAACTAGGGTCCAGAGACCGCAGAGAACTTCCGCAGGGACCGCGCACCTGGTGCTGAATTCCTCTGCACGGGCGCGCCTAACCCACGTGTATTATGATGAATTTCTTGTCAATCCCCCGTGATTTAGTTCACCCTCAGCGGTGACACACGTCACTTCGGGTGCCGAAGCTCTCATCTGGGCAATCTCTCGGCGTCTTGCTTATGACGCCAAATGCACCGAGGCCCCGATCTGTTTCGATCAGGGCCTCGGCGATTTGCGCTATTGGGGGTGTTCAGGCTATGTCAGAAAGAACTCTCTTGTAATCTGTCCCCATTTCTCTGTTGGCAACTGAGCCGTCAAATCATGCATTGCCAGTCCGCCATCTTGAGCAACCGCCCCTGCAAGCGCAGGGACTCTAAGTTGCAACTGGCTGGCTGCTTCCGCCATCCACTTCCGTGCGAGGCTTCCGTTCAGCAGGTTTCGGAAGCTGACCTGCAAATCGGGCGCAATCACCGACACGAACCAGCCCTCTCCATAGGGATCCTCGTTGCTGAGCTTGGCGTTCATGGCCAAGGCCTCGTTCACATTCGTCACTTCCCCTTCTACAGGGGAAATCAGGTCTACGGACTGTCCGTCGCGGTGCAACGTGGCGAATTTCTGGCCTTGGCGGAGCCATTGGCCCCTCTTCGGAAGTGTGATTCCATCGATCTTTCCCGCTAACCGGGCGCCAAAATCGTCAATACCCACGCGCACCAGCGTCGGGCTTTCCTGCAACGCCCAAGTATGCCCCTGGTGATATCGCCGATTTTCTGGCAATTCAAAACCGCCAACGATCGTGGGTAACATGCGGGGCGCAACTTGGACACCCGCCTTTTCCGCCTCCACCTCAGTCGCCGTCACTTTCCCCTTGCGCATAAGATAGTCGATGGTGAGGAAAACAACGAACATCGTAAGCATCAAAATCACTGTCATGGCCTGCCTCCCGATGCTTCTCTCAACTGATTTTTCCAAACTCCTTAAAGGCAGGCGCGATGCCAAAGCGTGCAGAGATCACGGTCACCGCGTAAGTGCTTGACAGAGCGAGAGAAGGAGCGCTTTGGGTGAAAAGACTGAACGCAGCCCGCAGGAATCCGAAGCGGCAATCGCTGGCTTTCGCAACATGCTGCCAGGAGACATTCCGGAGCTATCCGAGCAAGTTGCACAAAAGACTAACGTTACAGCCAAGCGCCACCTAGCTGCAAAACGCAACGGGACAGATGAGAATTTCAGCAGTCAGCCGGGACGCAGATCTACTTCGGTGGATTCGCTCGAAAATAATCTTCGAGCCCAGCTTGCACTTCCTGAACGCTGCGTTGGACATTCTTGTCCATCGCGATCGCCACGGCGGCAACACTCTTCTCTGATGCCGGCTCATCGTGGTTGTACATGTGACTCCACACTGTCGTTCCAGCCTTGCGGTCCCGCAAGCGGACCTCGTAGCTCAGCCGAGCCACAATCGTGCTTCCGTCTACTTCCTTGAAGTCATACAGATGGCCTGCCAGGATGTACTGACTAGCGGCATCGGCCCGTATCGTGTAGACGGCGCGAAATCTGCCCGTCGAGCGCAACCCGCGAACCAGTGCGTCCTGAAGCATTTCCACCGGCGGCTCGGCCCACCGTTGAGTTTGATACACCCCCATTTCTGGGGAATCGAACCCGTAAACAATCTGGTCACTAAGATAAAGATGCGACGCCTCGAACGGTCTGACCATGAGGGTAGTGTTTATGGCATCGGGGGAGGGAGGGGGCGCAGTGGTAGGATAGCTCAACTGGTAGTACTTGATTGGCCTGGCACCGCCGCATCCGGCTACAAAGAATACGACTGCGAGAATCGACAATGCACTGGCTGACCAAAGTGAGGCGCATGGCGCGGCCAGCGCCAAGCTAGGTGTCCTACCGGTTCGGAATGATACGATTCTCATGGCTTCTCTCCCGGCTTACGATCTCGCGCATTGTTCGGAACAATCAAACTCGAGGGATGCGTTTTGATGGTGTAGCTGAAGACTTTCAGATTCTCCGTAATGATCCGTAAATTGTTCAGAACCTGATTTATGTTGTCATCGTTATTGTCCAACATCTGCTGCAGCTGTGCCGTCAGCGCGGAAATATTTTCCAGGGACTGCCGCAGCTTTATGACCGACGCGCGAACGTCTTCTCGGTTCTCGTCGATCAAGCCATCCACTCTTTTCAGTGTTCCTTGGGTCTGATCGATAGTTGTGTGAAGTTGATCCAAAAGCGGTCCTATTTTCGCGCTCGCCGCGTTTACGTTCTTGAGAGTACTGCGGATCTCGGGGCGGTTCTCGGCCAACATGCCATGCAATTCAGCCAAGGACGCGGACACATTTTCACGATTTCGGTCGTTCAGGAGGTCGTTAATCCGGTCAACAGTAATCTTCAACTGGACCACCCGCTCGTTAAGGTTCGTTAGCAATTCCTTGGCCTGGGGTGCCAGCTGGTTGATTTGTGCCGTCAGGTCATTGAATCCCACGTACGGGTCAGACGGCAGAAAAGATCCGGAAGCTGCCTGTGGTGCGCCGGGAGAGCCCGCCTTGATTTCCAGGTGATTGTCGCCGAGCGGGCTGAAGCTGAGAATTGCTACGTGGCTGTCTGTCTTAATCGGGAGATTGCTTTTAACGCTGAATTGCATGTCCATGAGCGCAGGATCATTCGGATCAATTTCGACCTTCTCCACGCGGCCAATCTTCGGACCGCCCGCATAGCGAACAGTGGCTCCGGGTTCCAATCCGGCGACGTTGTGAAACCGCGCACGAAAGGTCTTTGCGGATCCAGCGAACGCGCCGGTAAGCACAAACACGGTCACGATCAACAGCGTGGCCGCAACAATGACAAACAGACCGACCCACACCTGTTCGCGTTTTGATTCCATCTTTACCTGCTCTTCCCCTGTCGTCCCTCGCCTGCTTTCGATGAGGGCTCCGTCAGCATCTGCAAATAATCGAGTTCTTGTGCCACCGCGGGTTCAGGGACACGATCCAGGAACTGCCGCACCCTGGGATGCTTGCTGTTTCGCATCTCGGCAACAGTGCCGCTTGCGACCAAATCTCCCTTATTGATCAGCACCATTCGATCGGCGATCAGAAAAGCGCTGGCCAGTTCGTGGGTGACGACGATAATCGTCATGTGGAAGGCCTTTTTCAACTCCAGAATCAGCTGATCGATGCCAGCAGCGATGATCGGGTCGAGTCCCGCCGACGGCTCGTCGAAAAAGAGGATCTCGGGATCCATGGCCAGCGCACGCGCGACGGCAGCGCGCTTTTTCATGCCGCCGCTTAACTGCGAGGGCAAAAAGTCTTCAAATCCCGACAAACCTACCTGGTCCAACTTCAGTCGCACCATGATCTCAACCGTGGGTTCTTCCAGCTTCGTATGTTCACGTAGGGGAAGCGCTACGTTTTCTCCGACGGTCATCGAGCCGAATAACGCTCCGCCTTGAAACGACATTCCCAGCTTCTTGCGAATTTCATCCCGTTCGGCGTCGGAAATTGCCACAAAGTTCTTGCCTCGAATCCACACTTCCCCGGAACTGGGTATTTCCAAACCGACCAGAGTGCGCAGCAAGGTGCTCTTTCCCGAGCCCGAGCCACCCAGAATCACGAGCGTCTCCCCACGTTGCACATCAAAGTTGATTCCATGGAGGATCTCCCGGCCGTCGTAACTGACGCGCAAATCACGCAGAGAGATCATTGGACCGTCGGGGACCTGTTCCTCGTCAGACCGTTCGAATTGTTCCGGCATACGGCTTAGTGTTCTCCCAAGAAGTAGAACAACATGGTAAAGACCAGGTCCACCAGAATCACAAGAAAGATCGACATCACCACTGCTCGCGTTGTTGAACGGCCCACTTGCTCCGCGCCACCTCCGGTGGCCAGGCCTTCATGGCAGCCCACCGCCGTGATGGTAATTCCGAACATGAAGCTTTTGATCAACCCGGTGACGACGTCGCGCAGAAACAGCGCATCCAGCGAAGCAGTGATGTATCTCTGGAACGTGAAATCCGCCTGAAGCACACCAAACAACGACCCGCCGAGGATACCCATGAAGTTTGCCCAAATCGTCAGGCATGGCAGCATCAGAACCATGGCCATGAATTTCGGGGCAACGAGAAAACTGACGGGGTTGATCGCCATGGTCTCCAGCGCGTCAATCTCTTCGGTGACTTTCATCGTTCCCAGTTCGGCGGCAAATGCGGAACCGGACCGGCCAATCACAATCACAGCCGTAATCAATGGCCCGAGTTCACGCGTCATAGAGAGTGCTACCGCGCTGGCCACATAACTCATCGCACCGAAGCGCCGGAGTTCGTAGGCAGCCTGCAAAGCCAGAATCAAGCCAATGAAAAAAGTGATCAGCGAGAGAATGGGCAACGCGCGCACGCCCGTTTCCATCGCCTGCCCGATGGCGCGTTGAAGGCGCAAGGGTTTGCCCTGGAATGGTCCAATGAAGGTGAAATACGCGGCGCGCCCGGCAAGGGTCGCCAGAGACCCCAGATACGCCAGACCGTTAGTGAAGGCCGCGCCTGTTGCTTGAAGGAAGTCCACGAGCGCCTGTTGTCCTAAAAGTGGGAAGATAATAGCATGTCAGGAGGAAAGCGCCTGCTCTTCATTTTCGTAAATCTCGAAGATCTTCTGCAGGCGGGAAAGCTGCATAACTTCGCGAACGGTGTTGCTCAAACTGTACAGAATGAGCCTTGAACCAATCTCCCTCGACGCCTTCAACCCTTCTACCAACGAGGCAATCCCGGAACTGTCGATATAACGGACGTTCTTCAAGTTCAAGAAAACTTTAGGAGTGCGTTTCTCCTTGATCTCTCCCAGAAGCGCCTTGCGCATCGCGGGAGAATGGGCGAGGTCAATATCGCCCGAGAGATCCAGAATTGTTCCACCTTGTGATTCGCGGGCAGCAATCTGCACGGTCTATTCTCCTTGAGACCCCGATTCGGTCTTTGGTATGGCCAAATACTTCACCATACGAAGTTGATTCTTTCCATGTTTCCGGCTGAATTCCACCTCGTCCATGCTTTGTCGCATGAAATGCAGCCCCAGGCCCCCCGGCCTGATGTCCTCGAGTGGGCGCCCCTTCAGTTTTGATGGGTTCACTGCAACTCCTTCGTCTTCCAGCAAAACTTCGATTCCCGCGCAAGTCTGCGGATGATTCTGCCCGTAGAGCCGCCGGAATGTCACGACAATCGGCAGGCCGCTCTTCCCTTCGTACGCATGCCGCATCACGTTGGCGAGTGCCTCATCCACGGACCGGACAATGGCACGTCTCTCCACCGAATGGAAATTCAGAGCCTCTGCCGCCCGCTCCAGCGTCGCACGCACCAAGCATAGTGCTTCGGGATTGCTCCTCATTTCTAATTTCAAAAGCAAATCCGCATGGAACTGCTTGTATGCCTTTCTTCCCTTCCCGTTGCTGCTTTTCATCGCCCTTCGTCCGCGCACCTGGGTAACTGTTGCCGCCGGCAGGTCCGATTTCGTGGGTTAAAAGAACTCGGAAGTCTGGCGGTGTGACAATGCCATTTCCCGGCTCCCATGACAACCAAAAAATACGTGCCCCGCCAGCGGTGGGAGTACCGACAACGGATTGCCTTATGAGGAGTTTACTACGTCACGGAAGTTCAAGTGCGCGAGGTGGTCTTGGAGTGTTGGTCAGGTTGAGCAACACGGAAGGGGACAGGTGCGGTTGTGGCTTCTGAGCGCGCAGTGGCGCTTGGCCAATTGGAAAAGCTAGTTGCGTCGTAGGGAGTCCAGCTGTGCCATTTTAGCCTTGCGGCTCGGAACCGCCGGCCTCGTCCACGACTACGTCCGAGTTCCCGTTTGCGTTTTCAATGGCGGCTTCTTTTTCCGCACGCTTAGCAAGCTTCTTTTGTTCACGCCGGGCTGCCTTCTCGCGTTGCTTTTCCTGCCGCTTCATTTCCTTTTGGCGCTTCTGAAATGTGATCGTCATCGGATCTCCTTGATGTCGTTATGAACGCTGCTCTGCCGTAGAACCCGAGCCGGGTTTCACCACCGAGGTTCGCGCGGCTGCCGAGCTGCTTCGCGGTAGTCCTCGTTCGAAAATCTGTCCCGGCCTCCTCCGCCGCCGCCGACTCTCGGCGTGCGCGTCGCGGTCTTCGGACGGGCTTCGTTCACCTTCAGATTGCGCCCACCGAGTGACTTCCCGTCCAGGCCGGCAATGGCCTTTGCGGCCTCGTCATCGTTGGGCATTTCCACAAAGGCAAAACCCCGGGCGCGACCAGTTTCCCGGTCCATCACGACATTCGCCCGCGTGACCTGCCCAAATTGATTGAACAGCGCCATCAACTCGCCTTCGGTCGTTTGAAAACTGAGATTGCCTACAAATAAACTCTTCATTGCTATTCTCCTTAACTCTTCGCACCGTCAGACCACGGTTTCGACTTCAGTCAGTCCCGTACCCCGATTCCCTAGAATGCTCCTTCCAAAAACACGCGGAACTTTCTAGAACGCGAGGGCTGGCGCAGTTTGCGCAGCGCTTTGGCTTCAATCTGCCGAATGCGCTCGCGGGTCACGGCGAACGTTCGGCCCACTTCCTCAAGCGTGTGCTCGTTTCCGTCCTCAATGCCGAATCGCATCTTGATAATCCGCTCCTCGCGGGGCGTAAGCGTCTTCAACATGGTGGCCATCTGTTCCTTCATGTTCAAGTTGATGGCCGCGTCGGAGGGCGAGATCACTCCCTTATCCTCGACGAAATCGCTCAAATGCGCGTCCTCATCCTCGCCAACCGGCGTCTCGAAAGAAATCGGCACCTGCGCTATTTTCTTGGCTTTCCGCACCTGCTCGACGGAGATGTCCATGCGTTTGGCGATCTCTTCTGCGGTGGGTTCCCGACCGAGTTCCTGCACAAGTTGCCGGCTGGTGCGCATTTGCTTGTTGATCATTTCCACCATATGCACCGGCACACGGATTGTGCGGGCATGGTCCGCGATCGCTCGCGTGATAGCCTGACGAATCCACCAGGTCGCGTACGTGGAGAACTTATAGCCGCGCCGCCATTCAAACTTATCCGTTCCCCTCATCAATCCGATATTGCCTTCCTGGATCAGATCGAGGAACTGCAGCCCGCGGTTGGTGTACTTTTTGGCGATGGACACGACTAGACGAAGGTTTGCCTCCGTCAACTCTCTTTTTGCCTGCTGAGCTTCGGCCTCACCCCGCAGGATCAGCGTCAGCGTGTGTTTTAAACTACTCAACTCAACTTCGCTCGATTCCTTGATCGTGTTTCGTTGTGCACGACACAACCGCAATTCCTTTCGCGCCTCGACGGCGGCATCGCCACGGGCGGCAGTTACGCGGCGTTCCAACCGGGCAGTCTCGCGCTCAAGGGCGTGCAGTCGTTCGACCGTGTGCCGCATGATATCGATCAGGCGCTTTCTTTCCCGTTCCTGAAAATCGATGGAGCGCACCAGCAGCGACATTTCCACTTTTGTTCGCGCTAGACGGCCCTGCGCCCGCAAATACTCCCGTTTGTTAGCTTTTGGTGTTGCTTCGACGCGTGCCGCTTGCTTCAGTTCCAGGGAGCGAAGTTTCTCCACCTTGTCGATAATCCGTAGAACATGCCGCTTCTTGTCTTCCATTTTTTCCGCGGTCAATTCCTCTTCATAGAAATGAATGATGGTCTTGATGGGCCGCGCGTCGGTGCGAAGCTCTCCGCCAATGGAAATCAGTTCCTTTAGAACCAGCGGGGAACGAGAGATTGTTTTTAGTACCAGCTTGTGACCGCGCTCCATGCGCTTGGCGATGGACACTTCCCGTTCGCGCGTCAACAGCGGGACCAAGGCCATTTCCCGCAAGTACGTCCTGACGGGATCGCTATTCTTTTCCGGAGGAGAAATGATCTGATCGATTCCGCGGTCTTCGGCGCGAGCAGCATCGTAGCGCATCGCCGTTTCAGTGGTTTCCGCAACTTCAGGGAGGCCGCGCGCGGCCTTGGCGGCAGAGGCGTCTTCGTAGACCTCGATGCCATCGCTCTCAAAAGAGGACAAGACGTTATCTATTTCTTCCGGCGTATGTTCCTCGGCCGCCAGGAAGTCGTTCACCTCTTCCGCCAGCAAATAACCCCGTTCCTTCCCCAAAGCTATGAGGTTACGAACGTGGTCGTGTTTTTCCTGAATGTCCTGCGACAATGGTTTCTCCCCTCAACCCACTGCCAGAATTGACCGGTCGATCCTGAATACAACGCCCTTGTTATCGCGTGAAAACACCCGGGCTTTGCGTGGTAAACCGCCAGCACGATGTGTGGATTGCGGCCGTAATTCGATCAGGCCGCTTTATGCGAACAGGACTCCGGTTGTCCCGATGCCCTCGAGTATTCGAAGAGTTTCAATCCCAGACTCTGAACTTCCCCAGTATACACTACCGGACTCATCTCTGAATCTGTTCATGTAAGCGACGCTCAGTATGAATTCTATCGAAGCAGGCTCCAACACAATTTTCCGTTTGCAATGGTTTCGTTCGGCCAAGAGAATATCTCCAGACCGAACGGTATCGAGCCAGCGTTAGCTCTGCATCTGCGCTTGCAAGACTTCGCCGGGCAGTTGCACCATGCGCGGTCGTGGTGTTGATTCGCCGCGACCAACGTTACCGCGATTGCGATCCCGAGATTCCGCCGCGGGAATGCCATCGGCCCGCATCTTTTCAATTCGGATGCCGAGCGCGCGCTCCAATTGGAAGAGATCGGATCGCTGCTCCTTCACAAAGAGTGTAGAAGCGATTCCCTGCTTGCCTGCGCGGCCGGTTCGGCCCACTCGGTGAATGAAGTTTTCCGCCACGTCGGGGAGGTCATAGTTGATGACGTGGGCGATATCCTGGACATGAATTCCGCGCGAAGCCAGGTCGGTAGCCACCAACACCCGAACGCGCCCCTGTTGAAACCCGGTCAGTGCTGTTGTGCGTTGCGATTGCGAGCGATCGCCATGGATTGTGGCCGCGGCGATGCCATCGCGATTCAGGGCCTTGGCGATACGTTCCGTGCCACGCTTGGTGCGGGAAAACACCAGGCACCGGCCGCTTTCCTTACTGAGAAGGTGCCGGAGGAGTTGCTGTTTATCATCGACAGAAACCTCAAAAGCCTGGAGTCGCACATTTTCCGAAGGCTTGAGGGTGGAACCGAAGGAGAGGCGCACCGCGTTTCTGGTGTATTCCTTCACAAGCTGAGCCATGTCTCCTTCCATCGTCGCGGAAAAGCACAGCGTCTGGCGCTGTTTTGGCAGCACCGACGCAATTCTGCGAATCGCAGGAAGAAAACCCATGTCCAACATGCGGTCCGCTTCATCCAGAACCAGCACCTGCAGACTGCGGAACTGGACCAACTTGCGGTCGAGATAATCCTGAAGCCGGCCGGGAGTCGCAACGATCACGCTGGCTCCGTTGCGGATGGCACGTAGCTGTTGCGCTTCGGCCAATCCGCCGACCACTAAGGCTGCGGGTAGAAGTTTCTTGCCGCGCAGCGCGTTGTATTGCTCAACCACCTGCATCGCAAGTTCACGCGTTGGCACCAGCACAAGAGCGGCTAGCCCTGGCTTTTCCTGCTTGAGCAGTCTTTCTATTACGGGGATAAGGAACGCCAGGGTCTTGCCAGTCCCGGTTTGCGCGGTTGCGAGCACGTCCTTGCCCTCAAGCGCCTGAGGTATCGCCGCGGCTTGAACCGGCGTGGGTACTGAGAAGCGAGCAGCAGACAGTCGCTCTTTCAGGTACATAGAAATCGGAAGTTCTGAAAAATTTTGCATTTTGCTTTCTTACTGGCGTCTACACTCGCAGGGCGTGGCCAGAAAATCTGGCAGGCCGGGCGATCTGTTCGCCAGTCTTAGTTTGAATTACGCTGAAAACGTACGGAGGAAACGGAGGCGGGTATACTCAGATCACTTATGGAACCGGAGGAGCCGCACAACACTGCCGCGGGATTAAGCGCACAACGACTATACCATACTCTTAGGGAATGCGCTCGATGAACCACAAAACGACAAAACGACAAAACGGCAAAAGAATTGTGCGTCCACGATGCCCTCAGCTTGGCCCTAGGCTATCTTCGGCTTGCCGTTCTTGCGCGACCTTCCCTTGTTTTTGGCCCATCGCCGCACGGCACTTTTTCGCGATTCCACCTGCCTGTGCTTCTCGACTTCACCCACTTCGCGGCGCTTATGCATTGTGGCGCCCAGCTTCTCGCAAAAATGGAGTGGGTCACGCAGGCTTTGCAACTCGCGGTAGTAGTACAGCGGCGTGGGCCGCTTCTGGCCAAATCTCAAACTCGCCAGAAATTCCAGTTCTTCTGCGGTAGCACCGCCGCTCATTGCTGAACTATTCAAGAATTCCTGGAATCCCGGTTCCTCTTCAGGAGACGGGGCGGAATCCGTTTGCACAAACTGAAATTTCATCACTTGTTTGGAAGCCAACCGCTGGTTCAACACGATTTCCATCGCAAAGTTTTCCAAATCGATGTCCCAGGAATCAATCATCGGACCCAGGAAAGCCGAGCAGTGCTCGGGAGAAACATTGAACACGTCCGTGTCGAGAAATTCCAGAATGATCGCCCGCATTTCCTCATAGGAACGTTCGCTCAACTTTGCAACGGTGCGCAGCCAACCCTCGCTATTGAACTCGTCTTTGGCCACTCCTTTGGCCACGTCCACGAGTTTCTGCGTGATCAGCCGTTCCAGTTCGCCAAAAGCCTGCTTCTCGAAAATATCTCGCACCTGCTTCTGTTTTTGACCGGCGCACTTTCGAATGATCAGCTCGCGGACATTCTTGAACAAGGGCGCCGGTGGATCGACCACCTTCTTCTTCAGTTCCTCTCTTTGTTGTTCCTGGACCATCGCCGAAAGCTGGCCGTGGGGTAATTTCAAGAAGGCGTTCATCTTGTCGTAGAGATCGGTGCGATCGGCAGACGGCGGCGCTTTTTTCCGCGTGAGGAGCTGCGAGATGTAGGATTCCGTGACCTGAGCCGCGACGGCTAGATCGCGCTGTTCCAGGCCCAATTCTCTCAATCTCTGTTGAATCACAAAACAAACGTCCACAGGGGCCTCCTGAATTCACTTGGCAGGTAAAGTACATAGTACCGTCTGGGAATACGCTTGACAAGATCTGTAAAGTAGGCCAAACTGTAACTGCGATCAAGGCTGCCTTCAGGTCTCCTAGACCCGTCGCATCGCCTGAATTACTCCCTTGGTCTGGAAACAAGGGAGAGTCCCATGTTCGCTCGCAAAGTCTCCATGCACTTGAAAGCGGAGTGCGCCGGGGAGTTCATCAAGAAAATGGAAACCGAGGTCATTCCCCTGCTTCGCAAGCAGAAGGGCTTCCTCGACGAAATTACACTGTTCTCGCAAAGCGGCAAGGAAGTGTACGCATACAGTTTCTGGGAAAATAGCGCAGACGCCGAGAAATATGATCACGCCGCCTTTGCACAAGTCACTAAGCTGCTGAGCGACGTGATTGACGGCGCCTTGCGCGTCCACACCTACATGGTCGCTAACTCCACCTTCCACAAAATGGCTTCAGCCGTTGCTTCCTGAACGCAACTCCGGAAATCAGCGCAATCACATGGAAGCAATTTATCTTTCCGAGCAAATGCACAAATCACGGAAATATCCAGAGCGGGCTCAAGGTTGCTCCCTGAAGGATTCTTCGTTCTCACGATTGCAGGGGAAAGACGATTTTGCGGTGTTGGGCAAGAAACATCTGTTCCTGCACATTTTGGGAACGTTGAAAGCGACAGATAAAAGGAAAAACGTATGACAAAACTCTATGTTGGAAATCTCTCCTTCGGAATGACCGATGACAGCCTGCAACAGCTTTTCGTCGCGAAAGGATATCAAGTGTCTTCGGCTCGCGTTATCACCGATCGCGAAACGGGACGCTCCCGTGGTTTCGGATTCGTGGAACTTGGGTCCGGCGATGATGCGGTTAAGGCGATCGGCGAACTGAACGGCTTGGACGTAGAAGGCCGGGCCCTGCAAGTGAATGAAGCCCGTCCGCAGGAAGGCCGTGGCGGCGGGAGGCGACCGCTCTGGCGGCCGTGGTGGCTATTCTGGCGGCAGGTCTGGCGGAAACGGGCGCCGTTACTAGCTATAGCTAGGCGCAGGGATTCCCTCGGTTCGTGTGTAGCGCACAAATTTTAGTGGCTTACTGCCTCGCGAGAGTGGGGCAGGCGAAAAACTCTGTTCATACGATGAGGAGGATTTTGTGGCAATTCTCGAGGCAGGCCAGTACATCAAGCATTTCCAATACGGCTGTGGGGTCATCACTGAATCAAGCTCCGAGCGCACCACAATCGACTTCGACGCTCATGGAATTAAGAAGTTCGTCACCAGCCTGATGGTGGTCGAACCCGCGGATGGAGTTCCACCGAAGCGCCGGCGTGCCAAGCGCGCGAAAGCCGCCGCTCCCGCTCCGACCCATGCCGCTCGCGTGTTCGTTCCAGGCGCAAAGTGAGCAGCTTCATAGTCCAATACGTTGGCTTTCAGGCGACACCCCTCTCCCGTGAATACACGTTTCTTGTCCGCGGGGAGGGTGAGGACCGCGAGTTCACCTTCAACATTGCAAATGAAGCCTTCGTATCGCATCGCGCTCGCTATCAGGACGCCCCCGGCATTTGCTCGGAGAGACTGCAAGCGGAACTGACCGCCCATTCGAACCATCCTCCGGAAAGCCAATACGTAATCACCAGCACAGAACTCGACACCTACCGCGCTGCCCGCGCACCAAAATCCGACCGAAGCTCGTACGGCCGCCGGCCTCAAGAAGACTACTAGCACGGCGAGTGCGTCAGGGCTTGCGGATCTCTGCTTGGCTCATGTGGTTGCGAACTGAACCGGCAACAACTGGAAGTAGTATTCGGGCTAGAATTTGTTGGAGCCGAGAGTGGGAGTTGAACCCACGACCTGCCGATTACGAATCGGCTGCTCTACCACTGAGCTACCTCGGCCCTTCATAATAAAAGACTTATTGCCATGCCAAAGCTATTTTCGGACAACCTCAATCGCTGGAAGAACGCCCTCTCCTTTTCGTGGACTATCCAAAAGGATCGGGCGGCGCAACAGAAACGGGAAACCACACTCAAATCAGTTTATCGCTCTCCCATTCCTTTCGCAAGTTCTTGGTTTTACAGATCTTGCCATTTAGCAAACGTTGAACTTGTGGTGCGCAAAAATTCCATTCGATGGTTTCTAACGAAATGTCACGCATTATAAAAGGACGCCCCTTTTTGGTGTAGGGTTTGATCGTTCGCATCGTCACCTACAAGGAGCACCCTTATGAATGACGCCAAGTATATTGGGCTGGATGTGCATCAGGCAACGATCTCCGCGGCGGTTCGGGATTCTGACGGCAAGTTGGTCTTGGAGGCTATCCTCGAAACGAAAGCGGAAACCATGCTGCAGTTTATTCACGGTCTGCGTGGCAGCTTGCATGTCACCTTCGAAGAAGGCACCAGCGCGGACTGGTTGTACAGCTTGCTCAAGCCCCATGTCACCGAAGTGCTGGTCTGTGATCCGCGGAAGAATGCCCTGTTGAAAGTCGGCAACAAGGGTGATCGCATTGATGCACGTAAACTCTCCGAATTGCTGCGCGCGAATCTTCTGCGAGCGGTCTTTCATGACGACACCGGTCTGCGAACGCTAAGGGAAATGGCGCGCAGCTATTTGACGTTCACCAAAGATGTCACGCGGGTGATGCGTCGACTCAAGGCCATCTACCGAAGCTGGGCTATTCCGTGTGGAGGTCAGCAAGTTTACTCGCCGCGCCATCGTGCCGAATGGCTTGGGAAAATCACCGAAGCCAGTGTTCGCCGACGGGCGGAACTCTATTACCAGCAACTCGACACGCTGCGTGTCTTACACCAACAAGCCAAGAAAGAGCTGCTGGCCGAAGGCCGGAAGCACAAAACCATGAAGTTACTTCGCCAGATTCCTTCCATTGGCCCCATTCGGTCGGTTCTGTTGGTTGCAATTCTACAAACACCGCATCGGTTCCGCACCAAGAGGCAACTGTGGAGCTACAGTGGTCTAGCGTTGGAGACACGCAACAGCGGGGAATATCGCATCGAGGGCGGGCAGCTCATGCGCTCGAAGAAGGCCTTCGCCGTTCGTGGGCTGAACAAAAATCATAACCACGATGTTAAAAACATTTTCAAGGGTGCGGCCATTCGCGCCATGACGGTCGAGGGGCCTTTTCAGAAGTTCTACGAGGCTCTCGTTGCCAAAGGGATGAAGCCCGCCATGGCGCGTCTGACCCTGGCACGCAAGATTGCAGCCATTACTTTGATCGTATGGAAGAAAGGAGTACGTTTCGACGCCGAACATCTGAAACAACAAGCAGCTTGAGCGTCTAGTCGAGAACCCTTCCATCTCTGGATTCATTCCTGGCGGTGGTCCATCGGTTCTTCAGACGCTCTGGTACGAGGGTGAGTATCCAGTAACATCGTAGGCGCAGAGTGTGCTTCGAGCACCTCGAGTCTCTCTGTCACTCTATGCCCCCTCGCACAACCAGAAAAAGCTATAGGCCTCGAGCCTCAGATAGAACCATGGTTGCCACCTGACAACCGCACTGCTTGTTGCGTCACAAGCCAAACAACGTCGTCACGCCAACGAGATGAGTCTGCGATATCGCCGGCCCCTTGATGTTTCGTCTTCCGGTCTGGGTTTCCTCAGCGAGCTCCTGCGGCGGCCGCCGATTGCTGGTTTTCCCACATTTACCTTGATCTGCTTCGGCTTTGCTTCCTCGCGCTTCGGAATGCTGAGCGTCAGCACGCCATTCTGATAGTCGGCTTTAATTGCTTCCGAGTTCACGGAGTTCGCCAGCGAGAAACTCCGGCTGAACGAGCCATACGCGCGTTCGACGCGCAGGTAGTTTTCCTCTTTCACTTTATTCTCGAACTTGCGTTCGCCGCGAATAGTGAGGATGTTGTTCTCGACGCGGATGTCCAGGTCCTGCGGATTCACATCCGGCAGGTCCGCCTTCACGACCAGCTCATGCTCGGTCTCGTAGATGTCGACGGCCGGGGCCCAAGAGGTCAAGTTCGACTCCTGCCCGTGCGTCCCACCATATCGCCAAACACGCGATTGATCTGTTCCTGCAGGGTCGTAGCCCCGCGGAAAGGTTGTTCCCAGCGATTCATTGTTCTCATTTTAGCTACCTCTTTAAACGTTTACGGATCTGTCTTGGCCTAGGGTAATTTCAGATAACTCATGTGATCTCAGATTGCCGACTGGTTTTATCTACACTCAACCAATATGAGTCGACTTAACTTATATTGTCAAGTGAAATGTTACAGTATTTTCCATACTTAATCACTAACAGTTAAGTCAGCACAGAGGTCTGTCGCAGCGTTCCCTCAATCGTAATACGCAATGACTGTGTTCGCTCTTCAGGGTTCGCTCGCAATCCGG
>CAWBVH010000003.1:0-28207 GCA_963792145.1 Candidatus Acidiferrales bacterium | reverse complement strand
AACCGGACGTGAACCTCTCGGCTCATCCGGCTCCCATCAAGCAAACACGCCAGTCGAACGGCTGGTCTGTCTGTCGCACGCATCGAAGTCCTCCTGTTCCCAGTTGCCTCGGTCATGCGACCGCTTGACCCAACCCCGTCGCTCCAGCCCTATGTGAAGGGAGAAGCCCAAACGCATCGGCGCGACTGGTTCCTGCAGTTCCACGCGACAGCCTGCGTCCGCTTCACGCCCTCTCTACACCTGTGCGTGGCGAATTGTAATTTCGTCATCCACAGGAAGTGTAACAATGTTACGTCCGCTCGCTGTAGTTGTTCATTGTAAAGGCGCTCCTAATTCTGGCGAAGCATAGGATCGGACTCGTGCTACTCAGCGTGGTTTTGAAAAATCCGCCAACCCGTATGGTCAAATATCTCAAGCGCATTGAAAAGGCTTGGTTTCCGGTCTCGTAATTCCTCCCACACCTGCTTTCTGAAACCTCAAGAGCATGTACAATCCGGGTTCGACGATCAAGTACAGGGAGGCTCTGGAATGATTTGGGCTCGCATGCTTGCTTACATCACCGGAACCGTAGACCAGGAACTTCTACTGAGGAACGAATATCTGGCCGCAGAGAACCGGATCCTGAGAGCCCAAATCAAAGGCAGGTTGTTGTTATCCGAGGCCGAAAAAGCTACGTTGGCTGAGATCGCCCACCGGCTTGGAGGGAAAGCCTTGGAAGAATTGGCGGCTGTCGCGAAACCGGATACGCTGCTAGCCTGGTACCGAAAGCTCATCGCCAACAAGTTCGACGGATCGAAGTTTCGCAAATCCCGGGGTCGTCCCAGAATTGACGAGGAAACCGAGCGGTTGGTGGTGCGGATGGCGAAGGAAAATCCCGGGTGGGGCTATGACCGGATCGTGGGCGCCATGGCCAACCTGGGTCTCCGGCTCTCGGATCAGACAGTGGGCAATATTCTCCGCCGCCATGATATTCCACCGGCTCCCAAGCGGAAGCAGGTGACGAGTTGGAAAGACTTTATCCGTGCTCACATGGCGGTATTGGTGGCGACCGACTTCTTCACGGTGGAAGTGCTTACGCTAAGAGGGTTGATTACGTACTACGTGCTGTTTTTCATTCATTTGGAGAGCCGGAGGGTATGCTTGGCCGGAGTCACGCGTCATCCGGATCAAGGGTGGATGGAACAGATGGCGCGCAATGTGACGATGGAGGATTCTGGTTTTCTGATCAACCGCAGGTACCTACTGCATGATCGCGACAGCAAATACTGCTCATCGTTTCGTCAGGTGATCGAAGCAGGAAGCGTGAAGACCCTTGCCTTACCACCCAGAAGTCCGAATCTGAACGCCTATGCGGAACGCTGGGTAAGGTCGGTTAAGGAGGAATGCCTGTCGAACCTTATCTTGTTGGGTGAAGGCTCATTGCGGCGCGCGCTGCGCCACTACGAAGCCCACTATCATGAGGAAAGAAATCACCAAGGCAAAGACAACGTACTGCTATTCCCTTTGCCGACTCAAGCAGTCCGTGGAGAACAGGAAAAGGTGCGGTGTCGGGAGCGGCTGGGCGGCCTGCTGAAATACTATGAGCGCGGGGCGGCATGAGCAGCAAACAAGAACATCCGATTCAGGCCATGGGGTTCTGGATGTTTGGGGTCCTTTCTGTGGTGCTGGCGGTTTTGAAACTTACGGTGGCGGGATACTGGTCATGGTGGAGGGTGATGCTGCCATTCCTGGCGTTTCTGGGCCACAACGCGGTGTATCTTCTGGCTGGCTTCCTGTGCTTCTGTTGGCTGAAACATGAAGAAGATGAGGAGGAGCCTACCACAGTGGAGAAGCATTCGAGGGAAGGGTACAACCTAGCGGCGCTGTTATTCTTCTTCCTGTTTTTGGACAACCTGTTGCGACGCGTCGAAGGACAAGGCTGGAAGGGGTTCTGGCCGTGTTCGGGGAGATTCGAGGTAGTGGTCCTGTTTGGGATGTTGAGTCTGGTGGCACAGTTTGTGTACTGGTCGTGGATTGTCAGTGGCCTCAATCAAGAGCACGCCTGAAACCTGAAAACCATGAGGGTAACCTTTGAGGAGTTCAGCCCAACGCACGACTATTTTGACTATAGGAGGGCGGCCAAAAACAGGGGATGCTGTAGGTCGACCGAGATAGGAATCGTCGTTCCTAGGACACCCTAGCGCGAAATTCTTCGAGGAAAACGGGGATCGGGCACAAGGAAAGAAAAAGAGGGCGAACCAGAACACAAAAAGGGGACATTTTAAACGAGGTAATGAAGGGGACATTTTTAAAGAGCTTTGACACCTGCTGAGTTTGCCCTTGACACACGTTAGCTCTGCCGTTATGGTTCGGACTCTACAGTACGAACAAATCCCGGTGAGCGGTGGCCGAGATGTCACGGGTCAAGAGCCTGTCGACGTTAATCGTCGCAGTCGGATTCGCCTGGCAACCCTGGGCACGGCACCGACATGCCGGTGCCGGGTGACTACGACGGCGACGGCAAACCGACCTGGCGGTCTTCCGGCCTTCGACGGGGATGTGGTGGATCTTGCAGTCGAGCACCAACTACACGACCTACGTCGCCTCACAACCGTGGGGCTCGCCGCCGATTCGCCGCTCTATCATCGGCCATGAGGACCGTCACTACACTCCAGAGTCTCTTGCGGCTTACGCCCGACGAACTAAGGAACCCCGCGCTGTCGGGAGGAGACTTTGAACGATCGTGCGCTAGCGACTGCCATCGCCGGCCGGTTGCGGCTGGCCAAAACCGCCACTTCGACCACCTTTCGATCGTTTCAGTGGCCGACGCCGTGTGATCCGTTTGTGCGCGGACAGGCCCCAACGAGTGTGAGCCGGGTTTCGGTCAACGGCGCGTACCAGGATGTGCCGTTTTAGCCTACGGAGATGACCATGCCGACGCATCAGGACATGAATCGTGGCCTTCGATTCTGCATTTTGGTGACCTTGTGCTGCTCGTGGACTACGACACCGCCGATGTTGGCGCAGGCGTCGTCCAACGCTCATGCCTCCGACAAGGCGGCGACATTCGTCAAATGGGGCGACATCCCACTGAGCTTCGAACCCAATCTGGGTCAGGAATCCCCGGAGGTGCGTTACCTCGCTAGGGGCAGCTCCTACACGTTGTCTCTGGCCGCAGCGGAGATCCTGCTCAGCGGACACAACCAGGCCCCATTGAAGATGCAGTTGTCGGGCGCTAACGCGGCGCCACGCATCGTCGGCGAAGACGAGCAGGCCTCCACGAGCAACTACCTCGTTGGCAACGACCCGAGCAAGTGGCGCACCTCGGTTCCCAACTATGGGAAGATCCGGTACCAGAACGTCTATCCCGGGATCGATCTTGTCTACTACGGCCACGATGGAAGTCTGGAATACGACTGGATCGTTTCTCCCTCGGCGGATCCACGAAGAATCCGGCTGCGTTTCGACAGCGCCGACCACGTGCGGGTCGACGAACAAGGCGACCTCGTCATCGAGCTGGGCAAGACCGAGTACCGGCACAAGAGGCCGGTCGTCTATCAGGAGGTCGGGGGGAAGCGCATCGAGATCTCGGGCACATGGTCGTTGCGCGGGAAAAAAGCTGGCTTTCAGATCGGCGCGTACGATCGTCGACAACCACTGATTATCGACCCGGTGTTGTACTACTCGACGTATCTGGGCGGGAGCGCCGCCGATTACGCTTACGCGATCGCTGTCGACAGAGTCGGGAATACTTATGTCACGGGGGGAACGGGTTCGACGAATTTCCCAACGGCGAACCCGCTGCAAGCCGGCCTGCTGGGCTCCGACGATGTTTTCGTGACAAAGATCAACGCGCGTGGCTCCGCTCGGCTCTACTCCACTTATTTGGGCAGCACTGGTGTGGACGAGGGCAGAGGGATCGCCGTCAACAGTATCGGGGAAGTCTATGTGACCGGCAGCGCCGGCTTTTCGAACTTTCCGATGAAGAACCCGATACAGGGCACGTGGGGCGGGTCGGGAGACGCATTCCTGGCCAAGCTTGACGCGACTGGCTCAGCGCTCGTGTACTCCACGTACCTCGGCGGGAATGGGATCGACCAGGGTAACGGGATCGCGCTGGATCCTGCGGGCAACGCGTATGTCGTCGGCACCACGAACTCGACGAACTTTCCGACAGTCAATCCCTTCCAGGCCGCGAAAGGCGCCCAGGACGACGCATTCGTGGCGAAGATCAATCCGGCTGGTAGCGCCTGGGTGTACGCCACGTACCTGGGTGGTAACAACGAGGATCAAGGCAACGGCATCGCCGTAGACGCAAGTGGAAACGCATACGTGACCGGCTACACGGCATCGACCAACTTTCCCGTGCAGTCTGCTTTCCGGGGCTCCAATACCGGCGTGGTCGATGCGTTCGTCACGAAGCTGAATCCTGCAGGTTCCGCGCTGGTGTATTCCACCTATTTGGGCGGTACAGCCCTGGACTACGGAACGGGCATCGCCGTTGATTCGTCGGGCAGCGCCTATGTCACGGGCATCGTCACATCCGACGACTTCCCCCTCGCAAACCCAATAGACGCCACGCTCGGAAGCCACGCGGTGGATGACGTCTTCGTCAGCAAGTTCAATCCTTCCGGCTCGAGTCTTGTGTATTCCACCTACCTGGGAGGCGGCGGGGCGGACGACCCTTATGCCATCGCGGTCGATCAGGCGGGAAATGCCTATATTACAGGTCGCACCAACTCGAGCGACTTTCCTCTTGTCAATCCGATTCAAATCACCCGCGTCGCATTCGACATGTTCGTCACGGAAATCAACAACGCCGGATCGGCTCTGCTGTTCTCGACTTTCCTGGGAGGTTCAGCCAGTGAATCCGGTCGCGGTATTGCCGTGGATTCACTGGGGAACATACACATTGCCGGCGAGAGCACGTCGACGGATTTCCCGACCTTGAACGCGGTACAAATGGCGAGCGGCGGCGCCCAGGATGGCGTCGTACTGCTGTTCGCGACCCGGTTGCCGCGCGATGTCGCTGGCGACTTCGACGGCGACGGCGACGGCCGGGCGGACACCGCCGTCTGGCGGCCTTCGATGGGAGACTGGTTCGTCATCCCCAGCAGCACGCCCACAAGCATCCGGGTGCAGCAGTGGGGAACGGCCGGAGACATCCCCGCGCGTGGAGATTATGATGGCGACGCAATTACGGATGAGGCGGTGTTTCGGCCCTCGAACGGGACGTGGTTCATCCTACCGAGCAGCACGCCGGGTACCTTCATTCAGCAACAATGGGGAACGGCGGGAGACATCCCCGTGGAGGGAGATTACGACGGGGACGGAAAAACCGATCTCGCTGTGTCTCGACCATCGACTGGCACTTGGTTCGTTATCCCCAGCAGTAATCCGGGCACTCCGATCATTCAGCAATGGGGCACGGCAGGGGACATCCCGGTTCCTGGGGATTACGATGGTGACGGGAAGACGGACATAGCTGTTTGGCGGCCATCGAGCGGAACCTGGTACATCCTGCCGAGCAGCAAGCCGGGCACATTCTCCCAGCAGCAATGGGGAACGGCGGGGGACATCCCGGTTCCTGGGGACTACGACGGAGACGGGAAGACTGATTTCGCCGTGTGGCGGCCTTCGAATGGGGTGTGGTTCATTATACCCAGCAGCAATCCGAGCGCTCCCATCCTCCAGCAATGGGGCACTATTGGAGATAGTCCTGTGCCAGTGGATTATGACGGCGACCGGAAAACCGACATCGCCGTCTGGCGACCCTCGAACGGCACTTGGTACGTCATTCCGTCTTCGGCGCTTTCAACGTTTATCATGACTCAATGGGGCACGAACGGCGATGTGCCGGTACAGAAGCCCATTGGGCAGTGAGCCAACGGGAACTCATTTGCTGGCTCCAAGGAGGCACGTGATCATGGCAAATCTCTCGCTGAGCAAGTTCGTGAGTTTCAATTTCCTCCTCGGGATGTTCGTTAGCGTTCCGTTTGTATGGCCGGCGTTTGCGCAAACACAACCGCTGCTGCAGGTGGAAATCGGAACAAACCAACAGATCAGTATTCTCGCCAGTGAGGTGAGCTACGGAGAAGTCCTGCGGGTTCTCGAGAAGAATTTGGGATGGGAGATCGAGATTCCTGCGTTAGCGGACGAACTGAGAATCTCCCACGTCTACGTAGAAGCTACACAACCTTCCACTGCTTTGGCAAAGCTCTTAGAAGGCAGTCGTTTGGGCTATGCCATGTTGACGGGAGTGAATCAATCCGAGAAAGTGAGAGTTATTGTAACTTTTAATACTTTGAGAGTATCGAGCGCAGCTGAGGAGGCCGTCAACAGTTCTGCGATTCCTGACGGGGTCGTGGCGCAAGCTCCATCGGCCACTCGAGCACAAGCAGCGGGCGCGACCGCTATCAAGCCAGAAGCATCGGGAGAGGCCACGGAGAAGCATGATTCGCTGCCGACGATGCCGCTGACAGAAGCAGTGAATGTGATGGGAGTCCCGGCTGGAGTGTCACCCGCCGACGTGAGTACCGCAACGACGATGCCGCTATCGGACGCGCCGAACATCATGGGGGTTCCTGCGGGAATGCCACCCGCTGATGTGGGCAGTGTGACCACGTTGCCGCTGTCAGGCGTCGCGAAGATGATAGGAGTTCCACCCGGAGTCTCACCTGGGGATGTGGGTAAAACAATAACCTTGCCGCTAACGGCAGGACCTGGTGAGCGCCCTTAACGTCGATCCTGGTGCATTTTTCGGGCTAACAAAGGACGCTTCGGTTGAATTCAGAGATGGGCTGGAGCTCCGGCCTGGGATCGTTACCACTGGAAGGGACCTTTCCTGGATCCCATGTGCGAGCAGACGGCTCATGCGCCAGCGCTTCTGAAACTGTTTAAGTTCATCCTGCAATCTCCTGGCTATGCAGAGCGTCTGAAAAAGCATTACCAGCTCTTTCGGGCAGCGGTAGATGAGGAATATGCAAAGAGGAACCCGACGCTGCAATTTCCGGAAGTTCATCGCAGGGCTCGGTAAGTGGCAGGAAGTTTTCAGGAACGATTCTGCGCGACATCAAGCGGTTGACTTTTCTGAGGCGTCGTCGTCGCTGGCAGGCTGTAGCGTTTCCTTCGTTGGCCTTTGCTCAAATCGATCCTTTCCAGTAGCAGGCCGAGTTCCCAGGCAGCGATCTCCTTCCGTCCCGTCTCTGCAAAAGGAAATTGAAACGCATGTTCACCTCGAACGAACGAGGTTCTCCGGGGAGAAATCCCCTGAGTTTTAGCGGGGTTTGCGGCGGTCTGGCAGTTTTTTGCGCGTGTCTACACGCACCTTCACGTTGGGCAGAACGTCTGGCAATCGGATATCCAGGGCCTGCAGCAAATCACGGCAGGCCGGATTCGGCGTGGGGATGCGCAGGCAACTACCGCCCTCTTTGATTTTCATTTCCGTCGCGCTCAGCGCCTTCAACTGCTGTAGCCCCTCTTCGATGGTCAAGTCCAATGCTGTCCAAGCCCGGCTCAAGACCCGCCGGATAAGATAGGCCAGCATCACCACCAGAACGTGAGCGCGCGTGTGCGCCTCGGTGCGTACGTGGATCGGACGAGTTTCCAGATGGGTGGTCTTGCAGGTACGGAAGGCCTGTTCGACCTGCGTCAGATCCTTGTAGCGGTCATGCACTTCTTGCTTGGAAGCAGCACTCACTGGGAGATCCGTCTTGATCACATAACAGCCATCGAGTTGGGCAGCCTCTTGGCGAGCGGCAGAGTCCGCACGCAACCCCAAGGTTCGCCCCTGCACTTCGACCTGCAACCAGTCATCGATTTTCAGTCGATGGATCCTGGCCTGCACGGCCTTCTCTGCCGTGGCGACCGCAGCGCGCGGATGCTCACCGAGATAGCGATTTCGCTCGGCGATAAAGTGTTCCACACGTGCTTGTTTGTCGGCTCGAGAAGCGGCGAGTTCTTCGGCACGAACAGGATTCCGCCGCAGCACGTAACGCACCCCGGCCTGCGCGACCTCGCAGACCTCGCTGTCGAACAGCTCCATCTGAAAGATGCCCGCTTTCAAAAGCGTTTCGATCTGTGGCTTGGTGATGGCGGTGATGTAGTAAAATCCGACCTTGACGAGCTCGGCGATCTGTCCGCTCTTGATCATGCCGCGGTCACCGACAAAGGTCACCCGTTCACAACCGAAGCGCTCGCTGGCCTTGTTTACCTGCGCTGCAAAGGTCTGTGTATCTTGGGTGTTGCCGCGGAAGACTTCGACGGAGACGGGTTCTCCTTGCGCGTCGCATAATAAGCCAATGACGATCTGTTTTTTGTTCTTCTTGCCATCCCGGCCGTAGCCATAGGCACCGAAGGCGTTGTGATCCCCCTCGAGGTAGCTACTGGTGACGTCGTAGAGAAACAGCTGCGGTTTTTCCTTTCCTCGCTGAGCAAATAAACGATTCTCGATGTCCTTTTGTTGCGCGCTCAACCAGGTGAGATTGTCGTACAGATCGTTTTCGTCAAAGCCGCGTTGCCAGCCGAGCACGGCGCCGGCGGCATGCACCGCCACCAAGCGTACGGCCGATAAGCGAGAGCCTTGCTCCAACACGCGCGCCAAGACTTGCCACAATGCCAGGTGGCCTGAAAACTCGTCTCCCAATATTTTGCGCAGGCCCAATCGTTGGGCCACTTGATAGACGGTCCACACGGCGCCGACGGAAGGACCTTGGTGCAGCTCGATTTGTTCGAGGGAAGCGAGAGCGGTGAGATTGTTTTTGTGACGAAGGGCGAGTTCGATGGCGGCAATTTCTTGGGGATCGCAATGGGTGAGGTTGGCAATATTGCGTTTGCGGACGTGCGTGCCATCGCGATAAGACTCGCGGAGATAGATGGATTCATAGGACTTGCCGTTGGTGGAGGGCCAGGTAGCGCGGGCGATATACATGTCCACAAAATATACGACGGAGCGCACAAAAGCAAGACAAAACATCTACAATAATCAATATATGCATGTCTACACAATGGGAGGCAAAATACCGTTAACTGCATGACCGATCGGGGCTTACTCTAAAAACTAGAGGTGAACATCCGTTGAAATGTGCCTGCCTCAAGACGCTTATACCAGATCGCCCATCCGTCCCGATCCCAGTACAAAATCTTTAATCGGTCGGTGCGACGGTTGCAGAAAACCAGCAGGTGCCCCGAGAAGGGATTGCAGCGGATTACGTGCTCGGCCATCATCGACAACCCATCGAAGGAACGGCGCATGTCGCACGGCACCGTGCACAGGTAAACCTTAATCGCCGCCGGAAAACTCAGCATCCTTATTTATTCCCCGACTCCATGGCCGCAAGAACCTGTGTCTGGCGAATTGCTACGAGGGCGCATTTTTAACGCTCATCGCGTTGCGAGAGTGTGAGTTCCACTTTCGGAACGCATCTGTATCAGGGAATCGATCCGATCGGGGAAGCGCGTTGCAATAGGAAAACAGCGAACGATTTCTTGGAAGTTCTGCCGAGGTCGACCGAATACCGCAGCAAGGGCGAGTCTCTGATCAATCAGGCGGCCACCGGCGTCTGGTACAGGGCTCGACAGTGTGGTTGCCAACGAATCGAGCGGAGATCTGCGATTGGTCGAGACACGGACGTATCCGGCGTTCTGCCTTCCAGTGAATCATGCGTCCGATGGTTGTTAAAGTAGGTCCTGAAATCGAGCAGCTTGTTTTCGAGATCTGCCGTAGTCCAAAACAAAATGTGATCCAAATACTCCCGTCGAACGGTGCCGATTAATCTTTCCACGAAAGGATGAGACAGTGGAACGTAAGGGATGGACTTGATTTCTGTCACTTCCAGTATCCGCAGGTTGGCTTGCCACTGGTGGAACCGATAAAGCGGATCGTTATCGGAGCTGAGGTACCTCGGCATCCAGCGTTGCCCTCGAATGGCACAGTTGAACATCCTACAAAGTGCGGCACCATCGATCGTTCCCGCATGGACGCCGAAGCCAATGATCCGGCGTGTGTATTGATCCATGACCACAAGGACCCAGTGGGTCCGCATCGTAGCCGATTCGCACCGGAACAGATCCATGCTCCAGAGGCTGTCTTTCGTGTGCCCAAGGAAAGTCAACCAGGAAGGACCACCAGAGTGCCGTACCGGTCGGTAGTGACGGGCGAGAATCCTGCGAACCACGTCTTTGTCGATTTGGATGTGGAACGCCAAGGCGACCTGTTGTGCGATTCTCGGACAGCCCCAGTTGTCACTTAGGGCCTCTCCGGCCCGCGAAACCTTATGAAAATCACTCAAGGTAAGATTGTCACGGCCCGGAGCGGCGAGGTCGAAATCCCAATGGATAAGTCGAGGCCGTCCAGTTGTCTGATCCGGAGCGTGCGTGATTGAGCGAATAAATGGGCGTCGTCTTCCCAGCGGTACTGCATGCTTTTGACGCAAGCAATCTAGCGAGCGAACTTTGGAACAGCGGCATGGTTTCCGGAGACACAGCAGGAAACGCGATGAAGTTCACGGTTCCCACAGTGGCTAATGGCAAAGTCTACATCGGAACGCGTGGAAACGATGACACGAAAGGCAGTGGGACCGTTTTCGGTGAAATCGATGTTTACGGTCTGGAGCCGAACTGATGGTGCTGGACGCTCAATAGAATGAAAACATGGCAAAGAAGAAACCAGAAGAAAGCAGACCAGAGTTCAATGTCGGCGAACAAGTCCGGGTGAAACTACGTACAGGTGAAACTGTTAACGCGATCATCAAGGCGGTCATCACGAAGACCAAGAGCGTCCGATTGCAAGTGGATTACGGGAAAGATGAGACCGCGCTGGTCTACGACTGGCAGGTCGTTGAGGGTCGCTGAAGGGAAAGACACGCCGGGCGCGGCATCCGAGGGCAGAGAGGAACAAAAAGAATAGGCGTAGCGGTGCCCGCTGCTCACGTCCAGAAAACGGGCGCAACTGGCCTTCAACAATCAGAACATCGTATCCATATCGACCGTTAGGAGCGTGAGGTCGCCTGACGAAAGGTCGTTGTAGAGAACTCGTCTTCCGTTCTCTGCCTGCGAGTAGTTGAGGCCGTTCCAAGCTGCTGCAGCACCGTCAGTGATATTGACCGTCCTCCGTGTGCAAATGCGTTCCGCACAATCCTGGCGAATGTCAGAACTTGAGGCCACTGAGACACCTTGCCATGTTTGGCATTCATCTCTTGATGATTGTTCTCGAAATACGTAATGAACGCGTGCTCGTAAAGACTTCGGTGGTTGGCGTGTGGGGTGGGTGTTAGAAATTCACCATAATCTCGTAAAATATGTGGCGCTAATGTTTGGACAGAGAACATTCCGAGTTCGAGGTCTTACAACTCCCGCCGTCAGTTGTTTCGCAAGCCTCGCTCTGCTGGTGGCTACATTATCGGAGTACCCAGGGGCGAATGCTTCTCAGCCTACCCAGCACTCAAGCACGAGCAAGTCCATGCCAAAAACCTGCCAAACTTCCAGCGTCTACACCTTTCCCACGGTGGTCAGCCATCGAAAACCAGATTTCACATGCTGGCAAAGATGGGTGTGAACATCGTGGTGGACTTGCGCGGGAACCGCGATGATGAGCGTAAGATCGTGACCCATCTCGGCATGCAGTACGTAGCAATACCGTGGCATGCTCATTTCCCAAAGATAGAATCTTCGCGGAATTCCTTACCTTGTTGCGGAGGAATCCTTGTAAAAAGATCTTTGTCCATTGCCGTTTGGGTGACGACCGCACGGCAATGATGATTGCATCCTACCGCATGGCCGAAGAGGGCTGGTCCGCACAAAGAGCCGAAAATGAAATGGAGAAGTTTGGCTTTTCCTTCGCCCACAGGCGTCTGATTTGCCCCGGCCTGTCTTCCTATGAAGAGGATTTCCCCCATCACTTTAAGACCAGTCCCGCGTTCCGGGACCTGCGTTAGAACATTTGACTTGTGCCAACCAATCGTAAATGGCAAGCAACCCGACGCTGGAGGCAAACTCGGTAAATCTTCATTGGAAACGCTAAATTAACGATCCGAAAATGGCCTGTCTCTAAAACTACTTCATCGCCTGGCTATTGGACTTACAGCGGGGGGTGCGACCTTCAACTGCTCGAGCTGCACCTGGACGTTGGCCCAGGCCTTGACGTCGCGCTTTGTAGCATAGGGAGCGTCAGGCTCGGAAAAGAAGTGGAGCAACTCCTCGCGCACTGCCGGTGAAGCTCCAGCAAATTGTTGTTCGGCCAACATGCCGAGGAGCTTGGCGTGGGCTTCGTCGTTCATGCGATATTTGCCGGGCCCGGTCATCCCGCCAGTATCAAAATTGTCGTTGATCAATTCAACGTGACCAGCTGCCTCGTCGGACAAAAAAGCCCGGTAACGATCCAGTGTGGCATTGAAGCTTTCCTCAAACATTTTTTCCGTTTGCGCAGTTGGCGTGCGGAATTGCAGCACTCTGAGAGGCCCCAATTTGGGTATCAGTTTGTAGAGGAATGCCAGAAACTTCTCGCCAGAAGTCGGTCGTTGATAGTTTTTGCCCCACTGCTTTTCATAACTTGCGCGAGAGAGGTTGTAAAGAAATTTCTTTTTGGTGATCCCGGGCGCATCCTTCTGGATTTCGTCTTTCTTCAACGTCCAGGCAATGCGTGTGGCTTTTGGAATCTGATTGCTAACGGCGCGGCGGTAGGAATTCAAGACCTTGTCTTCATCGGAAAGGACCGCCTTCAGTGGCAGGCCGTAGGTTTCCTCGAACGCCCGCTGCAGCAGAGGGGTCGCCACCTGAAAACCAATAAAATCGTGATAGCTGTCTGGAGCATAGCGCTGTCGGGCTATTTCCAGGACGTCGAAGCCAAATTCCGTTTTGACATGCGCGAGGGGGTCATCTTCGTACGTTATGCTGTCGCCATATTTCTTCTTAAGCTTGGGATAGAGGAGGGGTACGGCACGGTTAGTTGCAATGGGATGACCTGCGTTATCTGCGGCATAGTGTGCGAGTGCGCCCAGCGCAAAAGCATAATCATTCAACTCCTTCGATTCCTGCGCGTCGCGGAGGAGCGCAAGAACGAAATCACCACTTCTCACATAGTGGGTGAGATCGCTGAAAAAGACGCTGCCATGTGGGTAATAGCCCAAGTCTTGAATAATGGCGCCCCCGTAGGCGTATCCGTGTGCCTGGCGCAGTTCGTCCGGTGTGGCATGTGGGAAGCACTTGAGCAGGACGGGTTTGATGTTGGTATCCCAAGCAGAGTCAATGATGGCTTCATGAGAAAGCACGGAGTAGGCTGCGCAGCGCGCCGGCCACGATAAAACCAAGGCGATAACGCAAACCGCTGCAAGAGCAGTTCTCCAGAAAGCATGTATCTTGGCTCGCAAAATTCTGATTCCTCTCCGTCGCCATCATAACTACAAAAACGAAAGCCTTTCCCTCTTTCAGTTCAATCCTAACTGCGTCCACGCACCGAGAAAGTACAAGACCACCCCGATGAGCACGGCGGTCCCGACTACTCCCAGTCCCCCGCTTCTACTAAATAAACGGACTTGCAAGTTTTAGAGGTGGGCATTCACAAAGACCATCAACTTATTCCTCAGCACTATGATGAGACTCTAGTGCCAAGCTACGAACACGGCGACCACCAGTAGACCTAACATCACGCCGTTCCCTGGTCCACGAACTAACGGAGATTAGTAAAATCCCTCAGGATTACCAATGGAGCCACTGCACTAGAGGTACCGGGACCCTCGTGTTCAAGCTTGCTGGCCGCAATACCTGATTAACGCTAGCCTGAATTTCCACGGACAACTATTCAGCTAAGTGTTTGGGCGACTCTGGGCCCTTTTCCCAGAATCCTGGCGAAGTTACTTAGTATATTGGTGCGCTGATAGTCATGGCTTAGGCGCATCTCATTTAATATACGCGGAGGACGGCCTTTTAGCAAAAAGGATGCTCAAACCCTCAGAAATGCTGATAAATAGGCACGTATAGCGACAATTGTAGATTGTGGCCAAATTGTCCTTGACACTACATGTTGTATGTGACATTCTCATGTCATGGCAATTGGCGCACCTAAAGAATTAAGTACTCTTCGCCGCTTCTTCCTCGAACCCCGCCTGCCGAAACACCGCCAATACGAGGCCCTGCGCGCTTACCTGGTCGAGGGCCGGCTCGCCAAAGACGTGGCCCGCGCCTTCGGCTACTCCCTCAATTCCTTCCACGTCCTTTGTCACCATTTCCGCAGAGAAACCCATCCCGCCTTTTTTCTCTCTCCGCGGCACGGTCCTCAGACCCAACCCAAGAAGTCTGCGGCTCGCGACCTGATCATCAAGTTGCGCAAGCAAAACCACTCCGTTTATGAGATCAGCCAGATTCTGAAGGATCGCCAGTGCCCACTGAGCCCGACCGGCGTGCGGGAAGTCCTCAAAACCGAGGGGTTCGCTCCGTTGCCTCGGCGGCTGGATGCAGAACGGCCCCAGCAACCCCGCCCCACGGTTGAGCCGGTGGCCAATGTCAGACTGTTTTCCGTGGCTCCGCGCACCTTCACCACTCGCTGTGGCGGACTGTTCTTGTTCGTCGCCGACTTGGTGCGTCTGCAGACACAAAAATTGACCCAAGCCGCTGGGTTGCCAGGGTCAAAGATGATCCCCGCCGATCATGCCTTGCGATGTTGCCTGGCGCTCAAGCTCTGGTCGATGGAGCGAAAAAGCCACGTGATGGCCTTGATCGCCGATGAAGGGCTGGCACTATTTGCCGGCCTGAATGCCTTCCCCAAGAAAAGCTATCTTTCGGAATACTCTTGCCGAATCGATCACCGCAAAACGGCTCGGTTCCTGACTGCTTGGCACCACTGCATCCAGGGAAGCAAACTCCTGCCCGGAGAATCCTTCAATTTGGATTTTCATTCCGTACCCTTCTACGGGGAAGACCCTCTAATTGAACGGCACTATGTCTCGGCCCGTAGCCGCAGCCAGCCCAGTGTGCTGGTCTTTCTCGCTCAGGATGCCGGCAGCCACGTGTTCTGCTACTCCAATGCGGATCTGCGCAAAGGCGAGGAAGCGGAGGAGATTTTCCAGTTCATCGCTTTTTGGAAGCGCGCTCACGGCAAGCTTCCCAGCCATTTGGTTTTCGATTCCAAACTGACGACCCACGAGGGGCTGGCGCGGTTGGATGCGATGAACATTCCTTTCATCACCCTGCGCCGCCGCTCCCCCAAACTTCTGAAGGAAATCGTTCTTCTGCCACGTTCGGCCTGGCGGACCGTTGAGCTGGATGTGCCCACTCGCAAGTATCGAACTCCGCGAGTCTATGAACAGACCAGCTCCTTGGCCGGTCGGTCATTGCGGCAGTTATTTGTCCAAGACCTCGGCCACGAGGAACCGACCATTCTGCTCACCAATCAACGGCACACTCCGGTCAAGGCGCTGCTGACCCGCTACGCCCAACGCATGCTGATCGAAAATGCGCTCTCCGACGCGGTGCGTTTCTTCCATATTGATGCGCTCTCATCAGCGGTGGGGCTGAAGGTGGATTTCGACATGGCCATGCTGGTGCTGGCCAGCGGTCTTTATCGCCTGATCGCCCAACGCATGCGCGGCTACGCCGACGCGCAGGCGCGCCAGATTTTCCGCGACCTCATCGATATGCCTGCAGATGTTACCGTTAGCGAAAAGGAAGTTGAGGTCAGCTTTCACCGCCGCGCACACTTGCCGATCCTTTTGGCGTCCGATCTCATGGGAAAACGTATCGCAGTGCCATGGTGGGATGGATTATCCTTACGACTGACAACCTACGATGGACGTCAAAACACGCCGCATACTTAGGTCAACTATTGTCCGTGGAAATCGAGGCTAGTGTTTTATCGGATGCGCGTTTTTAACGAGGCGTGAAGCTGGCAGGGTGTTCCGGGCGCGTTCGATGAGTTCGTTTCAGCACCCAACTTGCTGGCGAGTTATCGGTGTGAGCAAAACAAACCAAGACGTTTCGAGAAAGCCTCGGAAAAGTACTTGACGAAACCGCCCTGGCGACGCATAAAACATCCACAACCAAGGAGGGAAAGCATGACCGCCGCTGCTTCTGTTGCTTCGCGTGTGAATCGTCGAGTTTTCCTAAAGACCAGCGCCGCCGCCGGGGGCGGCTTGCTGGTTGCTTTGTATCTTCCTGAGGCGAGTGATGCGCTCTTGGCGCAGGAGCCGGGGAAAGGTGTGCCGATTGTCCCGTCGGCGTACCTGAAGATCGCACCAAACGACACTGTCACGATAGTGTCAAACCACTCGGAGATGGGGCAAGGCATCTACACAAGCCTGGCGATGTTAATGAACGAAGAACTCGAAGCCGATTGGTCGAAAGTGCGTGTCGAGTCCGCTCCCGTGGACGCGGTTTATAACAACCTCTTCTTTGGGATTCAGGGAACCGGCGGCAGCACGACGGTGGCCTCCGAGTGGGAGCGTTTCCGCAAGATCGGCGCAGCGGCCCGGCTGATGCTGGTACAGGCTGCGGCGCAGCAGTGGAACGTGAAGCCCGCCGATTGCCGAGTCGCAAAGGGCGTCGTGATGCATCCGGCGAGTTTGAGAAAGGCGACCTACGGATCGCTGGCAGAGGCGGCTTCGGGGCTTCCGGTTCCAAACGAGATTCCGCTGAAAAGCGAGGCGCAATTCACGCAGGTCGGCAAACCCACTCGCCGCTTGGACACACCTTCCAAGGTCGACGGGTCCGCGCAGTTCGGTTTGGATGTGAATCTGCCTGGAATGTTGACTGCCGTCGTCGAGCGCCCTCCCGTTTTCGGTGCGAAAGTGGTGCGGTTCGACGCTACGGATGCGGAGAAAGTACCCGGTGTGAAAGCGGTCGTACAAGTTCCCTCCGGGGTGGCGGTGATTGCCGAGGGTTTCTGGGCGGCGAAGGTCGGGCGCGAGAAGCTGAAAGTCACTTGGGATGAGGGAGAAAACGAGAAGCTCTCCACGGAGCAGATGCTCGCGGATTTCGCGGCCCTCTCCGCTTCGCCTGGAGCAATGGCCAAAAAGACCGGGGATCCGGCAGCGGCGTTAGCATCGGCTGCAAAGACGATTCGAGCGCAGTACGACGTGCCCTACTTGGCGCACGCGATGATGGAGCCACTCAATTGCGTGGTCGATTTAAAAGGGGATCACTGCGAGATATGGACCGGCACGCAATTCCAAACCGTCGATCGCGCGAATGCCGCCAAAGTTGCCGGGCTGCCACCGGAGAAAGTTCAGATCCACACCACATTGTTGGGCGGTGGATTCGGCCGGCGCGCGAATCCGGCTTCGGATTTTGTGGTTGAAGCCACGCATGTAGCGAAAGCGGCGAAAGCACCAGTCAAAGTCGTTTGGACGCGCGAAGACGACCTTCGGGGAGGCTGGTACCGCCCCATGTGGTACGACCGCTTCGCGGCCGGGTTGGATGCGGATGGCAATCCGATCGCATGGACCCACACGATTGTCGGTCAGTCGATCATGCAGGGAACCCCGTTTGAGGCGTTTATTAAGGATGGCGTCGATCCTGCGTCGGTGGAAGGAGCGGCCGACCTGCTTTACGGAATCCCAAACCTGCAAGTGGATTTGCATTCACCAAAGATTGGAGTGCCAGTGTTGTGGTGGCGTTCCGTGGGTCATTCGCACACGGGTTTCTCGGTGGAAGCTTTTTTTGATGAGGTCGCTCATGCGGGCGGAAAAGATCCGTACGAGCTCCGCCGAAAACTACTGACGGGTCAGCCGCGGATGCTTGCCGTTCTCGATCTCGCAGCCCAAAAAGCGGGCTGGGGAAAGCCGCTCCCGGCAGGGCGAGGGCGAGGTATCGCCACGCGCTTCTCGTTCAGCAGCTACGTCGCTCAGGTCGTCGAGGCCTCGCTGGAAAAGGATGGAACTCCCCGAGTGCATCGCGTGGTTTGTGCGGTGGATTGCGGCCGCGTTGTTAATCCGGACGGCGTAAAGGCACAGGTCGAGGGTGCGATTATCTTCGGCCTAACCGCTGCACTGAACACTGAAATCACATTCAAAAACGGAAGAGTTCAGCAAAGGAACTTCGACGATTATCCGATGGTGAGAATGACGGAGGCGCCCGAGATTGAAGTTCACATCGTTCCAAGTGAACAACCACCGACGGGAGTGGGGGAACCGGGAGTGCCGCCCGTTGCGCCGGCTCTCGCCAATGCGTTGTTCACAGTCACTGGCCATCGGATTCGGCGGCTTCCCATACGCGCGAGCGACGTGGTCGGCAAATCGTAAGTGCTCTGAACAAGCCTGCAGTGCGCCCAGCGAAAAAAACCGCTGGCCATTCGTTGCGACAACGGCCCGGAGCTACCGGCCGACATTTTCTGGCGTGGTGCATCGAGCGGCAGTCGAGTTGGTGCGCTAATGCTGAAAAACTGTGGTCGCTCAGTGAAATGGAAAGAACTGGCGGTGAACCGGACGTCATTGGTCATGATAAAAAGACGGGCGAATACATTTTTTATCATTGTTCAGCGGAAAGTCCTACTGCATTCTGGTCAGGGATCCTCCTTTTTGTGAGGGAAACAGGATTCGCGAGCCGTCTTCCACGCGCTCCCGGAGCCAGGAGCGCAGCGCAAGAACCTCGTCGAACTCAACTCTTCTTTCGTGGCTACATAGAACTCATGCCCCTCATAGGTTACCTTCAGGCAAGGGGCTTCGGTAATTTGTTTGCGACACGCGTTCCCGCGGACTATCTTTACCATACCCCCGGCCGGATTGTGCGTGGGGTGACCCTATCCTTTTGGAGGACCGATGTGGGGGAATAAGAAGCCGGAAACGCCTCAAGCGCAACCGGAAATCAATAATTTTCCAGTGAATCCGCCGCCGGTGTCGAAACCCGCCGCGGCTACTTGGGAGGGAACTACCGCAATGAGTACAGATGCTATGCGTCCGATGGGGGCGACACCTGACCGTGCTACGGCACGGCTCGGAGCCAGCCTGCACATCAAAGGCGAAATCACCGGCAACGAAGACCTGGTAATCGACGGGTCAGTAGAAGGTCTGGTGCAATTGAACGACCGCAAACTGATGATTGGCGTGACGGCTACTGTGACCGCAGACATTATCGCCCGGGAAGTGGTGGTCTACGGCACGGTAAAGGGCAACCTGCAGGCCAAAAGTCGGATCGAGATTAAGAAGGACGGCTCCGTCAACGGCGATCTGATGACGGCGCGCATCGTGATTGAAGAGGGGGCTTATTTCAAGGGCTCCATCGAGATCGACAAGAGCGGTGAGAAGGAATCCGGTGCCGGATCGATCTCGCGCACCGCTTCAGTGGCTGTAGCGGGCTAAGGACCCGGCTGTTATGCCGGAAGTGGTAATGGCTGAGAGCTGCCACCGGGGATGGAGTGGCTATCAAGGGCCTTGGTGTATAAGGGTTGCCCGCTGGGCGGACAAAGTGGAAACCCCGGCTGAGGAAAAACACGGAGGAAAACGAAATGAAAAAATCATTGTTTGTGTCAGCAGTTACGGCCTTAACCGTCGTCGTGGGTTTAGTAGCTGTTGCGCAGGCTCAGAAAGACAAACAGGTCATCTATGTATCTTCAGCGCAAGCCACCTATAAACCGTCGCCAATGGGCGGCGTTTCCATGGCGGCCCTCTGGGGTGAGATGGACAAGGGCGTTCATGCAACATTTACCAAATTCGACCCCGGATACGACGCGGGAATGCACACGCATACGAGCGACGTCTGGATCGTCGTTATCAAAGGCGCTTATCTATATAAAGACGAAGCGGGCGAAAGGCGCGTGGGCCCTGGAGATTTCCTCCGAGTTCCCGGCGGCCACAAGCATTGGAGCGGCGGTGACAAGACGGAAGGCGCGCTCTTTTACGAGGAAGCGTCAGGGAAGTTTGATAGCACGCCAGCGAAGTAGAGGCACCCCCAGAATCTTTTGTAGGACAAAAGCTCGATTGCAGGAAGCAAACGCAACCCCGAGGGTTAATCCTTCAGGGTTTTTGCCGTCTGCGGAACCGCAACTTCTTAACGTTTTGTTGCACACCGATGATCGACGAAGTCCCCAGAGTTTTCAGCAAGCGGGCGGTGCTGGGACGGGGCTAAGTCCTGAGAGTCGCTGCAATCAACTAAAACTCGGACATCCTCGTAACCGGTAAAGTAGGCCGGTACTATGAGAGGGAACTACGCCCATCATGCGCTACTCTGCGGGAGGTCCAGCCACCGTCATGCCGTGACGTCGGAAGACGTCCGTCATCTTTGCTCGGTCGGGCGGCCCTCCAGCAGCAGCGCCGATTACTTCGGCTGCTTCGCGGAAGTACGCAGGGCCCATTATCGCAGGGGATATTACTGCGAGTTGCTTTGCATCTGCGCCGCCGAGATTGTCGAACCGATGCACCGCGCCTCGAGGAATGCACAACGCCTGCCCCGGACCAACCTCGATGGGTGTGCCGTCAACCGTCCAGGTAAGAACTCCCTCGATGCCGTAAAGAATTTCCTCGTAAGCGTCGTTCTTGTGTGCTGGTGCTGCCAATTTCTCCCCGACTGGCACGAACACCGCGAACACCGACGCGCTACCATTGGAATCATCGCCGGTAAGGAGGAACCGGATGTTTAGCGGACCAATCTTGATCCTCTCTTCGGAAGGATTAACCCTGGTCGTAGGCTTCTGCATGATCGCCCATCCCTTGCGTTAAGCTGACAACCGATTTCGTTGTCCCAGATGGATCGCATGCTACACCAGCGAGCGCCTGCGAATCGAATTTGTTTGTCCCTTCATGGCAGCAAGAGGGTCTAGAGGTCTGTGGGAACGCGGGTTCGGCGACTCGGCGCCCTTTTCACTTCCTGCCGACCGGCACCACGGGATGATCGAGCCACGGTGCCCACGAGATGCCGGAGCCTTCGACGCTGGAGCAGCCTGGGCCACCGGGACCAGCTGGGCAACCCCACCAGTTGTCGGTGGCGTCAAGCGTGCCATTGGAGAGATTGTTGATGCCGACGTCTCTGCGGAGCAGATCGTTGAGATGAACGTTTGCATCGCCGGGCGTCGCCATCACGACATCGTCGTCTTCGTCGGCTATTACGTTGCCGGAGACGAGCGTACCAGTGATCGGGGAACCCCCTGCGCCGCTGCTGATGTTAATCCCAGCGGTACCGGGTGTGGCCGTATCGAAAAGATCGGCACCGTTTCCGGAGATGTGGTTGCCGATAATCGAATTGTCGTTTAGGTTGTCCGCGGGCAGGCCGAAATTGGGGCCAACGTGGCTGTGAAAGGCAAGGCCGGGAAGGCCGTTGTCAGTGAGTTCGTTGCCAGTGACGACGTTCCCGGAAACCAACCCAACTCCGCTTCCATCGCTGAAAATGCCGACGCCTGCGCCTGCACCAGGAACCTGAAAGCCATTGTGAGTCGACTTGTTGCCGGAAATCGTATTGTGGACGATTCCCAGATGCGGCGCTGATGAGCCGGGAGCAGGAGCGTGCGAAGCCATCACGATTCCGCAATCGAAGGGGTTGTTCGCGACGACGTTGCCGGTGACGAGGTTGTCAGATGTTTCACCGGTGTCGTCGCTGAGGAGGATTCCGCCTGCATTGTTTTCAACGTCGTTGTTTGCCACGACGGAATGGTTTGCGCCGCTAAGATGGATTCCCTCACCACAGTCGAACGCTTCGCCGGTCTCGAAAGCAGGCTGACCCGTACACACAGGGACTGAGATGACCAGGGCCTTGTCGTTGAATTGCACCTGATTATCACGGATCGTTACGTCGGAAGCGTTGGTCACCAGGATTCCCTCAAAATTCGCGTTTTCGACAGTGAAGCCTGCGACGATAATCTTGTGACCCTGCGCCCGAAATTTTGCAAATCCTCAACTCCAGCAGCAGATAAATAGAGCACCAATGTTTCGAGCAGGTCTCGAGGCCTGGGTGGGTGGCTGAGAACGCGATTGACGTGGGGCGGAACGTCCCCTCCGGCCAGCAAGCGCGGCCCCACCGGTCAGAAGAGGCAGCCTCACATTTCTGAGGCTCAACAAGCTCAACAAGATTTTTGTTGACAGGGACACCGTGGAGTTGCAGTATCTGCCCGATTAAAACGATTCAGTCCCCGAATCGCATCTGTCCTGGCTCTCGCATGACCGGTCGCTCTTTTCAGGGCGAATGCGGGCGGCCTTTGGCCCACCTGCTTGGAAGGAGGATCCCACGATGAAAATCACTCAAACTGCAAGCAACCCATCGAACTTGGCACGCTATCTCGTGACTCTGCTCATTGTTCTCACCGCCCTCGGTTGGCCTTCACCTGCAGCGGCGCAGGGCAACTTCGTTCGCGTGAACCAGACAGGGTATGTTTCCAGCGCGCCGAAGCGGGCGTATTTAATGACGTCCGCCTCGTCTGCCGGCGCGTCGCCCACGTCCTGAATTCGAGCGGATCGCCGGTTTTTTCGGCGGCAATTGGCGCGGACCAAGGCACCTGGGGCACGTTCACCCATGTGTTTGCGCTCGACTTCGACTCGGTCTCCACAGTCGGCACGTACACAATCTCGGTGATCGGCTCGATCTCCGCGTCCTCTCCGAGCTTTCGAATTGATACCGGGGCAAACCTGTACTCCACGTCGCTCGCGAACACGTTGTACTTCTACCAAAACGAGCGGGACGGCGCGAACTTCATCCCGACTCCGCTGCGAACCGCGGCGGGACACCTGAATGACCAGAGCGCCAAAGTCTATTTCACGCCGACGATGAATAGGAACGGGCATTTTTCCGGCGACCTGACTCCCACCGGGGCGGTGATTGACGCCTCGGGCGGCTGGTGGGATGCGGGCGATTACTTGAAATTTGTGGAGACGCACAGTTACACCGTGGACCTGATGCTCGTCGGGGTGCGGGATTTTCCGAACCAGATGGGCGCTGGCTCTGCCGCGTCGAATTTCACGGCAGAGGCAAAGTTCGGCCTCGATTGGCTGCAGAGGATGTGGGATGACAATTCAAAAACGTTCTACTACCAAGTCGGGATCGGGAATGGAAACGCATCGACCACTAGCGATCACGACATCTGGCGGCTGCCGCAGGCGGACGACAACTATCAAGGATGCACCTCGCAATTCCGATACATCTGCCATCGGCCCGTTTTCGTCAACACAGCTGGCGAAGCGGCAGCGAAGATCAGCCCGAACCTGGCGGGGCGCATGGCTGCAGCGCTTGCCGAATGCTACCAAATTTTCAAAACGAGCAATCCGAGCTACGCAAACCAGTGCCTGCTGTCCGCGGAACACATCTTCGATCTGGCGGACACCTCGCCGAGCGGCAACCTGCTCTCCGTCGCCCCGTTTAGCTTCTATCCTGAAACGGAATGGCGCGACGATTTGGAGCTAGGAGCAACGGAACTCTACTTCGCGCTTCAGCCGGGGAATCTGCCTCCCGGTCTTCCGCACATCGACCCGGTGTTTTACCTGACGGAAGCGGCGAACTGGGCGCACGCCTACATCACAGGTCCAAACGACGCTGCGGACACGTTGAATCTCTACGACGTGACCGGCCTCGCTCACTTCGAACTCCACCGGGCACTTGGACTGGCGGGAACCCCACGGGTCTCGCGGTGACGCAGTCCACGCTCTTGGCAGACCTGAAGAAGCAACTAGATAATGCAGTTACGCAGTCCGGCATGGACCCGTTCGGATTCGGATTTCCCTGGGCCGCGTATGACACGACAACGCACGGCAACGGCCTGGTGGTGATGGCGCAGGAATACGATTTCCTGACTGGCACGAACACTTATGCTGCCTACGGCTCTCGCTGGCAGGCCAATGTTCTGGGGACCAACGCTTGGGGAACCTCGCTTATCGTGGATGACGGCAGCACCTTCCCTGAATGCATGCAACACCAAGTGGCGAATCTGGTTGGGTCACAGAATGGCTCGCCGCCCGTGCTCAAGGGCGCGGTCGTCGAAGGCCCGAATTCCTTCGCGGCCAAAGGGGTTGTGAGCGGAATGGTAACTTGCCCGGCGAACGGCGTAGATGTGTTTGCCCAGTTCAACGGCAAGCGGGCCGTGTATCAGGACAATGTCCAGTCCTTTTCCACGGTTGAACCGGCTATCGACCTCACGGCTTCTTCGTTTCTGGCGTTCTCGTGGGTGATTGCGGGAGGGCCCTCAGGGACGCCTTGATAGGCTACCCTGGAAGGCGTGCTCATACGGGTGGGAAGGCATAATGAAAAAAAAGGCAATCATGCTTAGAAAAGTGCCCTTGTTGTGACCTCGCCAGCTATGCAGAATTGATCGATACCCACCTTCTCCTTCGCTTTCGATGCGAGATCGATGCCGATGAAGTGTTCGCCTACGCCAAGAAAAAATCCAATCTCATCCCGTTTGTAAACCCTCATCCCCAGGTTGGCTTGGCAAAATCGCGCGTACGGCCGCGGTGGGAGGCCGCCAGTGTGACGTTGGTTCAAACTATTTCGGCGCTTGTGACTGCGCCTGTAGCACTCTCAGCCAAGCCGCCGAAAGCACTCTTCAAGGCTGCGAAGGTGTTCGTTCTAGCTCGGTGCATCGAACCATGAACGCCAACACGGTGGCGTGCCACGAATGCAGTAAGCAGTTCCTTCGTGAAAACAGGCGATTGCGTTCACAACCTCTGCAACTAGGTCTGGGCTGGATTCTATTCGACGGGGCATCCGGAAGTAACCGAGTTACTTCCTGTTTGTACGGCTGAGCATTCTGCAGCTTGTCTTTAGTTCGCTTTCTATGGCCAGCCTGCGTGAGGTGCAGGCGCCTAGAACGTGAGCACTTGTCCAGTTCGTGCTTGCGCCACTTCGGCAATTTTGTCCATGCCGCGCCACTCAGCGGCGATGATGTACAACGTCCTCTTCCCTTCGCCACCTAGCATGCAAGCGAAACAGCCGCGGTCGACCGTGACAGTCTCCAGCACCTCACCGCCTTCGCGGACGCGCACGCACCGCTTGTTGGGAACATCAGCGTACCAGACGGCCTTATCCGCATCCATGCAGATCCCGTCAGGGACGCCGTCTCCGAGATCAGCCCACACGCGACGGTGCGACAGGCTTCCGTCTCTGGCGATGTCGAATGCGGTCAGCTTCTTGCCGTGGGACTCAGCGATGATCAAGGTCGAATTGTCGGGCGTTATGGCCATCCCGTTAGGGAAGGCGATGCCGTCAGCCACTTCCCGAAGCGAGCCATTCGGGGTCAGCACGGTGATTCCCGCCGCCGTTGATGTAGGCATTGCCGCGGCCATCCACGACAATTTCGTTCCATCCCATGCCGGCAGGGCCGTGCAAGTTGGCATGAGTCGCGAGCGAGCCATCCCGCTCGCGGCGCAGGAGAATGTCAATGACCGGCTTCGCCGCGAGGCCAACAACAGAGGTAGATCCGTGGTGTTCAATCCGCAAGGCGATCGGACCCAGGGCCACTGCAATTCGGTCACGTTCTTCGATAAATGCCAAGGGCCACCGGGCATCATACGGAACGATGTCCAATGTAGTCATCGCTTGGATTGTAGTCGCCTCTGGTGACCTTTGTAAGCGTTAGCGATATTTCGCGCGATTTTTGCCAGCAAATCCACTGCTCTGGACGGTTGACGGGCAACTCTGACCGTACCGCGGCAACATTCACCCAATCATTGATCGGTGGCATGGAGGCCACCGGTCATGAAGCGGAAACCCTACTCACGAAGAAAACGCACCACCACAAAATCTGTCCTGCGCCTGCCAGACCTCGAGCACGCCAAAGCCGCAGTCTTGAATAGCCTCACCAGCATGGATGCCCAGCGGGGTTATCGTCACGCCATCGATGAATTCGTCGACTGGTATTGTTCGGAACCTCGCTTGGCTCTCAACAGAATTGTGGTGCTGTGCTATCGGTCTCATCTCGAATCCCGTCAACTCGCACCTGGCACCGTCAACCTACGTCTCGGTGCCGTGCGCCGGCTCGCATACGAGGCCTGTGGTACGCAAAAATTCCATCAGGCTCCCATCTGACAGAGATGCTGGTACTTATTTGTTCGGCTTTCCCGCGCTAGGAAGCCCCAAAAACCACCGAAATCGAGCTAGTCTCGTGCGCCCCTGACGACCCCGCGACCACTTGGTATGTTGAGGAGTTTGGCGGCGGCGTCTTAATACGCGAACCGAACGACCCGAATCTTACTTTTGTTTCCGCTGACCAACTTCCTGAATACCAAGACTTGGAGTTTGTTTCACGAGCTGAATCGCATTAGCCACTCCAGTTTTCCGAAAATTCGCCACCTTCGACGACCAACATGATTGCATCCGAGTAGAGGAGAACGCAGTGGGCTTTAGGTGTTCCTTGGCTCTATCCGCCGTTTCCAGCTTCGTGCGCGTTTAGGTCGACCATGGCAGCCCCACACTCTCCCCCCTCACAGACCCCACCGTGCAGATTTCCACGCAGCGGGTTCCTCAGGCGCGACTCCCCGCACAGTTCCAAGAACGTGTGATCCGAGGAAGCAACAAAGGATGGCGACGGAGGAGTGCGGTATATCTCTCCCACGTTAGCCTGTTCCCACGAGTTCGACGATTGAGCCACTTTCGCCAGATGCGGCAGACCCCCCGATAGAACCTCCAGATGCTCCGGAGTTCGTCGGTGTCCGTAGTATTGGTAGTGGCCCCGGAGCTTAGCGTTAAGGGTCTTCTGCTGTTCTTCCACAGGTTCGTGGCGGTTCTCCTGGCACCATTCGGCGACTGCCGTCAGGCCCCTACGGAGTCGCTTCTTCATCGTCCGCACGTGCACTGTGAACTTCCCTCTCCGGCTGTGGGCGCAGATGTGCGTGAAGCCGAGGAAATCGAATGTGGCTGGTTTCTTCCCCTGCCGCCTCGCATGTTCCTCCGCGTATCGCCCAAAGTCCACCAGTCGGGTCTTCTCCGGGTGGAGCGTCAAACCGTATTTTGCAAATCGCTTCGGTAAGACCTCCATCACCTTCTCGGCATCCTCCCGATACTGGAAGCACAGCACGGCATCATCGGCAAAACGTATCTCATGTGCGACCCCCTTCAAGCGGGGCTTCACTTCGTGCTCGAACCATTTGTCGAGCACGTAGTGCAGGTAAATGTTGGCCAGCAGCGGACTAATCGTCTGCCCTTGCCCTGTCCCTGTTTCGCTCACGAGTAATCTACCTTCGTCGATGACGCCGACTTGAATCCACTTCCGTATCAGCCGGAGAATACTGCCATCGCGGATTCGCTTTTCGATCATCTCCATGAGTTGCCCTCTCACGATCGTGTCAAAGTAAGCGGTGATGTCTAACTCCAGGATCCAGCTCGTGGGTTTTGTGCAGATGACTCGTCCCACCTCGTCCAACGCCTGATGCGGCCCTCGTCCAGGTCGAAACCCGTACGAGCATTCAAGGAAATCCTGCTCATAGATGGCGTTCAACACCTCGCCCGTCGCCTTCTGCACGATCTTGTCCTCCAAGGAGGGTATGGAGATAGGCCTCTCCTTCCCGTTTTCCTTGGGGATGTAGATCCTGCGCAGCGGCTGGGCCCGGTACTTGCCCTCTTTGAGCCGTTCATGAAGTTGTTGGATATTCCTCGCGGCGTCCTTTTCGTACATCTGATAGGTGACGCCGTCCACTCCTGCGCTGGCTTTCTTTCTGAGTCCTGGAATGCCGCATACAACGCTTCGGCCGTGATCAGATGAGCGATCGAAAAGAATTGCTCGCTTCGGATCCTCCTTGGCTAGTTCGGATAGTCTGTCGATTTGTGTGGACATAGGATGTCGAGGTCTGAGCCTCGGCTATGTTTCCTTTCGTCAGATACGTGCACCTGTTTCCCCCTTCCCTCCAGTGGGTCCCGTGGCCGCTCCTTGCGGAGCCCTGCGGTTCCCCACCTTCATCGGTACTATGGGTTCGTAAGACTGCTCGTCCACCGTAGTGTCGCCTCTGGTCTCCCTTGGCAACCGGTTTCCGCTCGGCGAGCGGAGAGATGGCGAGCTCTCCTGGGTTCCTGGGGAATCCCTTTGGAAGCATGCCCCGGGCTAGCGACTCCGGCGACCCCGGTCCGACCTCGCAATTTCGGTTGTCCGGATGCTGCCTTCCGCCACGTTAACGGCGTCGGCATCGCAATGATAGTAATTTCGGAGCTGAATCTTCACGGCCTGCTTCCTTGCTGTGTACGCTTCGCACCCGCCAGTCGCCCGGCGAATGGCAACACTCGCTACCGGCCTGCCCGCTCGGCTTTGACCGGACGGGACTTGCACCAGCTGGATTCCATTAAGAGGTTTCACCTACTCATCTTCAGTTCCTCCTCTTCCAAGCTTTTCCCAGCGCGATAA
>CAWBVH010000002.1:0-54343 GCA_963792145.1 Candidatus Acidiferrales bacterium | reverse complement strand
CGCCGCGGCCGTGTCGGAACTGGTCAAGGTGACCGTAGCCCCGCCGCCGAGCGCGGGCCCACTCAACCTCACCGTACCCTGCGAGGTGTTGCCCCCTAACACGCTGGTAGGATTCAACGTCACCGACGCCACCGCAGGAGTTCCATGGGCGATTGTCAAGGAAGCTGTTGGTTTTGTACCTCCGAAGCTAGCGGAGATGGTAGAGGTTGTGGAGGAAGAGACTGCAGAGGTGGTGATCGTAAACGTGGCACGACTGGCCGCGGCTGGCACAACCACACTGGCAGGAACCTGCGCCGCTGCCGTGTTGCTGCTCGTCAACGTGACCGTGGCTCCTCCTGCTGGCGCTGGCCCGCTTAGCGTTACCGTCCCTTGCGAACTCGTGCCACCGACCACAACCGTCGGATTCACCGTCACCGACGCCACTGATACTCCATTCGTGGTTACCGCACCTACCGTTATGGTGGGCACCGTCACGGCGTACTGGCGGCTCCGCACATTACTAAAGTGCGCCACCATGTTTTCCCCGCCAAATATCGCTACTCCTCCAGACGGAAACTGTGCATCCGCCGTATGCTCCCACGGCACCCCATTCACCGATACATCGATCGACGACGAATGCACCGCCATCGATACCTTGTACCAGGTGTTTAAATTCACCGTGCCTACTGCCACCGACCCCAATTGCGTCGCCCAATTGCTCCCGTTGTTGTTCAGCCATTTGTAAACGTACAGATTGTTGGCGGTGTCCAAATCTGCATAAAAATTGCTCGAGTACAGGTTCGTCGGCCCATTCAGCCGTGCCCCCAGCCCCCATTCCCGCCCACTGATCAGTTTCCCGGACGCTTCGAATATGTAGTCCGTCCCCGTGTAACTCGCGCTGTAAAGCAGCTTATTCGTTGGTATGTTGGTCGTTCCCTGCAGCACCGGTCCCGTCAATCCATTCGGCAGGGTGTCGGTTACGACCGTCCAACTCCCTCCCCCTACCGTCCATTTCGTGGTATCAACGCTCCCGGACCTGAAATCATCAAAAAAATCAAAGGTGGTGTTGCCGTTCGACGTGCTCGTAGCGGCGGAGTTGCCGTAGTACAGATACACAGTGGCCCCGGCAGCTGGAATCGACGGCACCCTGACCCAAAGGCTTGCACTCGAACTCGCGGCATTCCAACTCTCAATCCAGTACGGCAGCAGGGTCACCCCATCACTCGCGGTAAACCGGATGTCTCCTCCGTTCGACTGTGCCTTGGTGAAATCAAACCCCGACCCCAACACCACGTTCAACTGGTACCCGGTCAGAGTCGTGCTCCCTGCATTGGCAATCGACACCGTGCTCCGATATTGCCAACTGGAACTTAGCCAGCTAACCGTCACTGCCGTGACGCCCAAGGAGGCCATCTGCGTAGTGCCGTTATAGGTAGCGGAGACAGTGGAGGTTGTGGAGGAAGAGACTGCGGAGGTGGTGATCGTAAACGTGGCACTGCTGGCCGCGGCTGGCACAACCACACTGGCTGGAACGTGCGCCGCTGCCGTGTTGCTGCTCGTCAACGTGACCGTGGCTCCTCCTGCCGGCGCTGGCCCGCTTAGCGTTACCGTCCCTTGCGAACTCGTGCCACCGACCACAACCGTCGGATTCACCGTCACCGACGCCACTGATACTCCATTCGTGGTTACCACACCTACCGTTATCGTGGGCACCGTCACGGCGTACTGGCGGCTCCGCACATTACTAAAGTGCGCCACCATGTTTTCCCCGCCAAATATCGCTACTCCTCCAGACGGAAACTGCGCATCCGCCGTATGCTCCCACGGCACCCCATTCACCGATACATCGATCGAAGACGAATGCACCGCCATCGATACCTTGTACCAGGTGTTTAAATTCACCGTGCCTACTGCCACCGACCCCAATTGCGTCGCCCAATTGCTCCCGTTGTTGTTCAGCCATTTGTAAACGTACAGATTGTTGGCGGTGTCCAAATCTGCATAAAAATTGCTCGAGTACAGGTTCGTCGGCCCATTCAGCCGTGCCCCCAGCCCCCATTCCCGCCCACTAAGCAGTTTCCCGGACGCTTCGAATATGTAGTCCGTCCCCGTGTAACTCGCGCTGTAAAGCAGCTTATTCGTTGGTATGTTGGTCGTTCCCTGCAGCACCGGTCCCGTCAATCCATTCGGCAGGGTATCGGTTACGACCGTCCAACTCCCTCCCCCTACCGTCCATTTCGTGGTATCAACGCTCCCGGACCTGAAATCATCAAAAAAATCAAAGGTGGTGTTGCCGTTCGACGTGCTCGTAGCGGCGGAGTTGCCGTAGTACAGATACACAGTGGCCCCGGCAGCTGGAATCGACGGCACCCTGACCCAAAGGCTTGCACTCGAACTCGCGGCGTTCCAACTCTCAATCCAGTACGGCAGCAGGGTCACCCCATCACTCGCGGTAAACCGGATGTCTCCTCCGTTCGACTGTGCCTTGGTGAAATCAAACCCCGACCCCAACACCACGTTCAACTGGTACCCGGTCAGAGTCGTGCTCCCTGCATTGGCAATCGACACCGTGCTCCGATATTGCCAACTGGAACTTAGCCAAGCAGCGGACTGAGCGTAGCCCATGGGGGCAAGTGAGAGGAAAGCCAGTGTAAAGAACAGGGAGCGAAACCGTCTGGACATGTCTGTAGTTACCTGTATGAGTTAGTTCCCGGACATACCAAAAAACGACCGCTGCGGAGGGAGGGGGACCGCCCCCGTGGGGGTGGAGAATAGACTAAGATTCATATGCCGTCAAGTTTTTGGGCGGTTTACGGTTTTGGGGTTGGATCCAATACAACAGTTCCAAACTTATAAGTAACCAGGAAGTAAAAGCTGGGGAGTTTGCCGCCCGCGAGCCCTAGGAATTATGGACTGAACCACCCCTGCTGATCAATCGAGAAACGCGTCCCGGGCCACCGGAATCTGATTTTCGAAAGGCGACGATGTTGGTGAAATGTGCCTCGGGGACCGGCAGAGAATTCAGATCGGCAACCGGATTTAAGCGGAGATTGCGAGGATAAGAGTGGTACTCGGGTTCGTAAATGTCCAGCTGGAGGTCATGGAGAATGCCCTGAAGTTCCTGTGGGCCGGAACCAGCGGCTGCCAGAGAGTCGTAGTTAACCTCCATAAACAGTACGGGCTTGGCCGCAGAGAGTAGACCTCTCATACCCTTAAGGATAAGGGGTTCGGAGCCTTCCGCATCGAGCTTGATAAAAGAGAGTTGGTCAGCGTCGATCATTATTTCCTTGCGCGCAATCATTTCATCGAGACTGTTCACTTTGACTTCGACGGTCTCCTCAATGGCGGTCTTGGCTAGTTCATTCGGGAAACGGCTGGACCAACCCAAGACCTTGCTCAGCACAAAGGTGCAGGAGCCCTCGCATTCGCCTAGGGCGAAATGAAAGACTTCGATCCCACGCTGATTGGCACGGTTGATGTTCGCTGCCAGTTTCGCTGCAGCTCGCTTGTCAGGCTCGAATGACAGCACTCGGCCTTTACTTCCCACGGCCTTGGCAAGGGTGAGGCTTACATAGCCCTTCTGCGCTCCGATATCAATACACGTATCGCCCTCGTGCACCGAGCGAACGATCAACTCCCTCATGGCTGGCTCAAAAGTTCCCAGATAGAACTCTCGGTCCAAGTCATCCGAGGGGTCGATGAACATTTCAAAACCACCGGCAACGCGGACCCAGACTGGCTGTTGTCCCAAAAATCGAAGCCTAGCGCCGTAATAGTGGGACCTAAGCTTTCTGACCGTAGTCCGGATCATTTCCCTCGTTCTCATCTTTCCTGAAGATTTGGCCTCTGGACTACTGACGGCAAATTCATTCCATCGGTTCGTCCCAGACCCCGGCGGAGTCAAATCATTTAACAGCAAAGCTAGCGGTTCAGGTATACAGAGCCACACGCACTGCGTGACCGGCCACTTGGAGGTGCGCTGCGCGGACCGCACGAATCAAGACATTACGAGCGGAAATCACGAAAAGGACTGCTCCGATGGCAGAGTAACATAGGTCCATCTCAGCGCCTACGCAGGTGACTGGAGGGCCCGCCTGGGTATGCGCTTTCGGCTCAGGCTCTTTGACTGCGGCACTTGTGTGGCGCTCAGGTTTCACCCTTGCCGTTTTGTTCCGATGAGGCGTCCGGCGCTCGACCTGCAAAGTTGCAGATTGGCCTCAAAAATTGGGCGATTCGGAACCGGTGTTTATGGGCCGACAAACGTGGTGACACTGGCGGCCGGTAATGTGGCTACGAAGGCGCTGCCTCCTACGGTGATGCTGGGCTGCTCCGCCAGATTCAGACCAGCTGAGGTCACCCACCGTGCCACCGAATTCGCCGTAAACCCGTTCAGGGCAAAATCCAGCGTGATCGCCGAGGCATTCTGGTTGATCGCCACGATCGCAAATTTGCCCGTGCTGGGATCTTTGTACGCCGAAACCGACACCCCTGCTACCGGACTCGCGCTCGTCCCGATCCGGTAGTATCCCGGCCGCACGAACTTGCTGTAGTTCCCCATCACGTACAAGCGCTTCGTGGTCTGCCCGCTCGGCCCCAATAATGCTTCGTTATCCCCATTGCCGTCAATCAACCACCAGTAGTGCCACGCATTGGCATTCGCAATCGTCATCCAATCGTTGATCTTTTTCGCCCATTTCAGTCCGTTCGTCATGCTCGCATCAAACGCCTCAAACGTCGACACTTCCGTCTCCCATAGATGCTTGCCCTGGTTTTGCCCAAGAGCATAGGGCGCTGCTGCCGCTCCGTCATAGTTATGTCCGGCGATGATGCTCACCCCGGCCGCGGTTACCGGATCGCTCAAGGTCGCTGTAGCGCGGTCGAATTTCCATCCCGACTCCTCCGGCATGATGATCTTCGTGGTCACCCCGTTCTTCTTAAACGTCGGCAACAAATTGTTCCCCAGAAAATCGTGGAACTGTTGCCCGGTCCAGATGCAGGACGCCCAAGTCGCCGTATAGTCCGGTTCGTTCTGAATCGACAGCGCGTAGAGATTGATCCCGTAGGAGTTCTTTAAGCCCAGAACATAACTGGACAAATAGTTCGCGTAAGCCTGGTAATCGCTGGCCAGCAGGCTACCACCATTGTTTGTATTGCCATTGCTTTTCATCGACGCCGGCGGACTCCAGGGTGCGCCCCAGATCTTGACACCGCGATCCTGCGCCTTTTGCATCGTGGCTAGATCGGGATACGTGCCATTGCTTTCTATCTGCACACGCAGAAGAGACAGTCCAACACCAGCGGTTGTCGACCAGAACAGGTCTGCCTGGCTGTTGGTGATACCGTCCCCGGTAGCGGCACTCGAAGCCCCAAACCCATCGATCTGCTGATGCACATCGGACCAGTTCACCGTCACGGTGGGATGTGAACTGACCGTCAGTGTGGCCGCTGCACTTGTTAAACGGCCTACTGAATTATTGATTTCAACCTGAAAAGTTGAACCGCTCTCGGCGGCCGTGGCTGCGGGAGTTGTGTAATTGGCACTTGTAGCGCCGCTTATACTCGATCCGTTTTTCAACCACTGGTAAGTCAAGGGTGCGGTGCCGCTGGCAGCCACAGAGAAGCTAGCTGCCTGGCCCACTGAAACTGTTTGATTTTTAGGGTGGGCAGTAATGGAAGGAGCAGTTGCTACGGGAGGGGGTGCACTACTTCCCGACGGCAGAATCTCGATTGCGCTAATGATGGGAACATTGGCGTTCGCACGATGCACAAACCGGATGGCGATCCGGCCTTGGGTAACTGAAACCTGTGCCGACTTTACCAAGGGATGGTTGGCGCCCGCCTGAGCGAAGATATCCAATCCGCTAAATACCGTCGCACCTTGCATCTGCACATCAAAGACCCGGCTCCCCGCCTTTTTATAATAGGTCTCTGCGAAATAGAGATTCACCTTGTAAAGTCCGTTGACCAAGGCGAATTGGTATTGGAGTTCGGGAGCGACCGCAACGCCCACTCGCGCGCTCTTGAAAAGCGTGGGGTCGCTGGAACCCGCGATCGGAGCGCTCGGCGCGGAATGGGAGAGGCCGCCGGTATTGAATCCGTAGTCGCCGCTCCAAGTTTGGCCCTTGCTGTCGCGATATGCGGAACCACCTGTGTTAACCCGGATTGTCTGTGGGCTTTGCGGAGCGGCAGGAAGGCACAAGAGGAGTAAAAATGACAAGACTCCAACCACTTTTTTCAAGAACCCTCCTGGAAATTGTTGGCGCTCTTTGATTAAGTCAGGAAGGAGAGCTGAGGGACGCCGCTCAAACCTCAGTCCCGACAATTCTCACAATGCTCGCACCACCAGATTTGGACAACTGTCCACGGGTACATAATTGGGTCAGCATCATTGGCCCGAGAGGTACAGGTGCGATATCTAATCTGGGATCTCCTGGGGTCTCGATTGAGTCCTGTGCAGACGCTTGTGCAACGAGTGAAAAGCGTTGCGCAGCCCAATGCGGCTCGCTGATCCCTCCGCGAGAAAACAAACTAGGTTAGGACACTCTCCGATCAAGAATAGGGTCTCCGTTCTCAGAGAGGAGCGACGGGCGTTCCACGCTCGATGCCACGCGTGATTTCCGCACGAAAGCTTGAGGCCTCGAATTTGAGCATTGGAGATTATCTAGATTTTGCGTCGGGGCGAGGCGTTGTGCGGTCGTCCAGTTCTATTTCGCCCGTTCCGCCGCACTCAGGGCAGTCACCGGGATCGCCTGCCGTTTGGCCGCAATCTTCACACTCATCTCCCGTCGCCTCTCCGATCAGAATATCAACCAAAGAGGAGTGGACTCGATTCCGACATCTTTTCGTTCCGTCACATTCCGGGCATACCGTCGTTGCCATATAAATTCTTCCTTTACGTCCAATCTGGAGTCGGCCTGACGAATACAATCGCAAAATGGCCAGCCTAAACGAGGGCAGGGCTTCCGATCGAATTAACCGAACTTGAGAGAAACAACCGGTCTCTGCCCCGATTCCGGCTTGGATAAGACATAGCCTTCAGCGCAATTGCCGCGAAAATGGCACGGCATAGGCTACTCACTTTCGTTCGCGTGTCGTAACGCTGGGATGGAGGCGGAAGCGGGAAAGAGCTTCACCCAGATTCTGGATGAAAGCTTCCGAGTTATAAACGTCGGTATCGATTCTGGGGCCACCAACTGGAGCGACGGGTTCGACTTCATCGAGCTGGAATTCTCGCGCGACCTCTTCGACGATCTTAGGTTCGATCGGGCGTTGCTGTTCGACAAACCCATTTACGAGAGAATGCTCACAAAGCAGATTGATCACGCGTGGAATTCCCAGTGAATAGATGTGAATCGCATCCACGGCCGCGGGGCTGAAGATTTCGTCACCGGAAGCGCCGGCAATTTTCAAACGCTCAATGATGTAGGACTGGGTTTGTTCCTTGGAAAGTGCTGCCGTCCTGCACCGCAGCATGATGCGTTGGCGGAGTTGGCGCAGTTGCGGAAGCTTGAGTTTTTCTTCCAGTTCGGGTTGGCCCGAAAGAATGATCTGCAATAGTTTTTCAGTAGAGGTTTCGAGATTGGTCAGCAGACGGATTTCTTCCATCACCGGATAAGTGAGATTTTGCGCTTCGTCGATGATCAACACGACGGTTTCGCCCATGCGGTAGCGATCCAGCAGCCAACCGTTGAGTTTCATGAGTTGCTGGCTTTTGGATTTGGAGTCGCAGGGGATATCAAACTCGGCCAGGATGAAATCAAAGAGCTGGTTTGAGTTGATGCGGGAGTTGAAGAGAAAGGCGGTACGGGATTTCCGGTGATGCAGCCAGTCAAGCAACCGGTTGACCAGCGTAGTTTTCCCGGTGCCGACCTCGCCAGTCAGGGTGATAAAGCCCTTTCGCGTCTGGATACCGTACATCAGGCCCGTCAGGGCTTCCTCGATCTGCTTCGTCAGGAATAAGAAGCGTGGGTCGGGATTGACGTTGAAAGGGTTCTCTTTTAAACCGTAAAAGCTTTTGTACATTAGCCTGTGTCTCTCGCTCCTAATCTAGACCTAATTCTAATGCAGACCGCATTCAAGACTCATGGCAAAACAAAGGGACGCGTGTGCCACTGGAAATTGATGATGATAGTGTTGAAAGTCTGGCTGGAACTGCAGGAGTTGCCGGTACAACCAGACCGCGTGGAATTGCTGATACTCGCGTTATACGCAACCGAGAGAATGGTGTTTCTGCTGAGGGGGCGGGTGACTCCGCCGCCGAAATACCAGCTGTTGTAACCTGAGTTGGCTGATGCAGAACTCACTATCGCCGAGTTATGCGCATAGCCAAAGTCGAGATGCCCAGTCCACACCCTGGATAGAGTGCGACTCGCACCGAACCTAACCTGATCCACGGTCGAACCGGTAAAGACACCGCTACCGCCGGTGAGGCCATGTAAATAACCTCCCGTTAGTGTGCCGTCCTTAAAAGCGTATTGGAGGGACACCCCGATGTTGGCACCGATTTTGCTTGATTGCCCATCAACGGGAACACGAAAGGTTGTGAACTCGGGACCACCATACGCCTGCAGGGCCATGCGACCAGTGAGCTTTCGACTGAAAGCCAGATTGAAGGAATTGCTGCCGAAGGCTTGAGGTTGCCCAGCAAAGTGGTAGGCACTAAAACGGTAGAACGTTCCGATCGAGTTTTGTCGCGTGAGCTCGTAATTGTAGCCGACCGTCCCAGAAGTGCTGCTATTGTCAATATTGCCCGGATCGACGAAATTCAGTATTCCGTAGGAACCACTCGCCGTAATCGAGCCACGGCGAGACGTGGCATACGTCACCTGAAGAGCGGCTACATTGCTATATTGAGGTCCAAAGGCAGCGTAGATGCTCTGGTTAGGAACGTAGCCAGAACCCATTCCGGGAATTGTGGGTCCTATGGGACCAACGCCGGGAACGCCGAGATTCGTACCAGCTCCAAAACCGAACTGGGATTGGGGCAGATAGGAGAATTGATCAAGGATTTGCATTGCCCAACGATTCCACTGAAAATCTTGAGCGAGGGCCAGCCGCTGATAGGCTCCATTCCCCAGCGCACTATCCGTGGAAAAGAAACCCCCACCAGAATAATTGACGGCTAGTTGGGATCGGCTCCAGGCTTTAAGCAAACTAATGTTGCCGATGAGATAGTTATTCATGAGCCAACCCGAGTTGTTTGCTTGACCATAACCGTTGGATTGAATCGTTCCTGCGTACTGGATACCCGGCACCCAGTAGCTGTGACGTGTCTCAGGGGAACCCAGAGTCGCATCTTGGATGCCGGTAACGGGGGTATTATCCGGTTGGAGAACGTTCGTGGGGTTCTGGGAATCGTCCTGCGGATTGGCTGGATCTACGGGAGGTAAGGAACGAGCAGCAGGCTTTGGTTTTATGTCTGTTGGTTCCTGGGGCTCATCCTGAGCGCGTGCATTTATAGTTCCAAGCGCCAGCACAAGAATAAGGAAACATCCTCCGAGAACGGCCTTGTGGGAATTCATCGATCACTCCTCACGGAACCACGATCACGTCGCCGGGGAGAAGAAGAATGTTCTGTTCCTGATTCTTACCCTTCACGACTTCTTTGTAGTTAAAAGGATGCTTAACCTGTTTTCCGTCTTCGTTCCGAAGAACATAAATGCTTTTGAGTTTTGCAAACTGAGTGAAGCCACTGGCGCTGGACAGAGCCTGAAGAACAGTCATGTTCGGCAGAAGAGGAAGGGCTCCGGCTCGAAGGACTTCACCGGTGACATAGACGCGCCGGCTGTTGATTTCCATCACTGTTACGGTGACTTGAGGGCTGTTCAGATATTTGGTAAGCCCGTCGTGGATGGCGTTGCCAAGTTGAGTAGCGGTCAGCCCGGCAGCCTGAACATCGTTCAAAAGCGGCAAGGAGATCTTTCCGTCGGGACGAACTGGAATGGTCCTGGAAATTTCCGGCTCCTTCCAGACATCGATTCGAACGAGATCCTGAGGGCCGATCTTGTAGTCGGCGTCGGTCACGACTGCAGTCGGATTGTTTGCCTTGGCGGCGACATCGCTGTTCTGGGACGGCGGATTGGCAGGAACCTCTTTAGGTACATCTTGTGCGTGGGCCGATGGCAAACAAATCACTGCGACAAGTATCAGAAGTAGTCGGGTATGCATGATCGAGTGTCCTCTCCTCAGGTCTTAGGTTCTCCTATCTGCTTGATTTTGTAGAGCAAAGATTTATAGCTAATCTGCAATTCCCGAGCAGCGCGTTTGCGATTCCAATGGGTTCGTTCGAGGGCCTGCATAATCAGTTCCCTCTCGGCTCGTTTGGATGCGGCACGCGCCGCTACTTTGAGCGAAGCCCGCGACCCACTTTCGATTGGGGCGTGGCCGGAGATCCACGTACTGTGCAGGTCGTTCAGGACCAACTGGACATCGCCGAACACCACCATCTTTCGTGCCAGATTTTCGAGCTCTCGAATATTGCCGGGCCAGTGATAAGCGACCAAGTCTTGCATCGCCTTGTTGCCTACAGGCGGCTGCTTCCTTTTCAGGTGAGCGGCGTGTTTGTTCAGAAAATGCTCGGTTAGAGCCGGGATGTCCTCGGCGCGCTCTCGTAGCGGAGGAAGACGTAAGCAAGCACCATTTAGCCGGAAGTATAGTTCCCGCCGGAAGCGTCCTTCCTCTACTTCAGATTCGAGGCTTCTGGGGGCGGACGAAATAACGCGGCAACACTTCTCCTCTTTCCGATCGGAGCTCTGCTCGTCGGGAAGAAGGGAAAGCAAGGCGCGTTGAGATGCGATGCCTAATTCTTGCACATTATCGAAGTAAATCGTCCCATAGGCTTCTGGGGACAAAAAACCTTGAGACGACTGGCGCATCTGGGTAGTGAGCTGAGTGGGATCAAACGTTGCACAATCAATTTTTTGCAGCCGCAGTTCGCTCTTCAGAGAAAGCCGGTGAATAAGCCTGGCATAGGCGTCTTTGCCGGTGCCGCTTTCCCCCACAATCAAAACGGGGATGTCCGTCCGAGCAATCTCGGCAGCCATCTCATTCACGGTTTGCATGGTAGGGGAAACACCGTAGACGAAGCCATCGGTGGCGGGTGCTTCCATGACGTGAGTTTGCTGATGGTCCATGCTCGTGTCGCGTGTACTCCTAGTACGGAAGAGCGTCGGCTACTGGAATTCGGACTCCGCCTTAATTATTGAGGTGCAAGTAGCCTTCCAGCTGATGTGCCTTTCGAAGCGAAGAGTCTCGCTCGTAACCTGCTAATATTAAAAGGCTTACAAACCGCGCATTTGCCGGACAGGGTCGCCTCAGCAGGACAAGTCCCGAAGGAATTCCACAAAGTGGCAATCTCTTATCCTGCTACAGAGTTTCGCCCGCGCCTGCACACAGAAGATCGCGTATGTAACAGAAAAAAGGACGTTTACATCGATACGGGCATCCGATAGCAACCGTTGGAGCGGATCACACAATTTTGCGCGCCACTTGGACCTTTTTACGCACTCGAGCGGAACAAGCCCAGAGCGCTAAATCTTGCGTTTTCCGTACTTTTTCGTGATGAGGTAAGGGAGAAGAGCCAGTTCACCAATTGAGGGAAGAACGTCATGAAGACAAAAGACGGATTCGACTCGAGTGCTTCTTAGTGAGTCCCAATAGGAACCGAGTTTCAGGTACCCGGTGGAAATGTCGGCGATGACGACAGGCAGATCCGGAAGCAGCCGCAACCAGCCAAGACCAGGTTTAGCGCGGCAAGGTTCGAGCAACTGGCCGCATTGATCCGCGAACAGAAGATAAGGGAAATCCACACCGGCGGCTTGTCCCAGGCCGTGAAAGCCCCAAGCTCTGGCGTTGACGTCCAGGAGTTTGTATTGTCCGTCGCGCGGATCCTGTTTGAACTCGACTTCCACGATCCCGTAGAAATTAATGGCGCGCAAAAAGCGTTCCGAGAATTCTTCGATTTCGGGAAGTTCGACCGTCTCCACGTAAGTGGCAGCTCGTCCGAATTCGCGAGGATGCTGGCGCATGCGCCGGGCCAACATAACGGAATGAGCGTGTCCCTCGCGGAAGAATGCACAGTAGGAAAGTTGCCGACGCCCGTCACCGGGGATGATTTCCTGAACAAGGATTTCTTCTGCGCGAATATCACGCGCCGCGCGGTTGTAAAGCTCCCGGAGTTGTTCAGGTGAATCAGCGCGCCAGGCCTTTGCGCCGGTGGCGTAGAAAAAGTTTTCCTTAACAGCCGGCTTGATCGCTAGAGGAAGCCTCGGATAGAGGTCCGGAAGGTCATTGAGACTTTTGGGGTTCCAGGTACGCGGGACAGGAATGCCCAATTGTTCCGCAAGCTGGTAGGTATTGTTTTTGTCCCAGGCCCAGCGAATGGTCTCCCAAGGAGGGGTCGTAACCCGGAAGAACTCCGCCAAGCGTTCGCGATGCAAAGAAAACGCGGCAACATTTTCGTCGCGAGTTGGGAACAGAACCCAGTTTTTTAAGTCCAAGCGGTTCCCAACCTCGAGAACCGAATCAACCGCGGCCTGTTCATGCTTCAAATCGGGAACGTGCACGACTCGCGTCACGTATTTTGAAAACGACGAAATCGAATACTGGTCATCGATCACAACAACGGGAATCCCGCGGCTCCCCAGGCTACGAGCAATCGCGAGGCCCGGGTGATCGCCGCCGATGACGACCGCGCCGATCTTCTGCCCCGGAGTCATCGATTCACCGCGTCGAGAGCAAGTCGAAGGCCGGGCAACATCGCCAAGGTCATCGAGGGACCGCCTTGTTCTTGACAATTTCAGCGCACAACGCCAACGAGGCGAATTCTGCCCCGGCAACGAAGTACAGCAATGGGCCGAAACTACGAGCCGCAGTCGCACCGAGGAAATGAAGGCCAGGGTGCGAGCTGCGGAATCCAGATTCCAGAACGGGATATCCGTCCATCAACTGGACGCGCTTGATTAGCCCGGGAGTAAGGAAAGCGTAACGCGAGATATCAACCGAATATCCAGTTCCAAGCAACACGTGATCGGCGGAAGAGATGCTGCCGTCGTCCAGCTTCAACTGGACTTGTGAGCCGACTAAACAGGCTTCCTTCACGAAGTGGCCCGTCTTAATTGCAACGTCCTTAAGGCGAGGAGGCAACCAATTTGAACCCGCAGGACGAACTGCACGCGTGCGAATTTTGTCTCTCCAGGGAAGAGGAATGTGCCGGACGAGATTTGGCGAGGCGACGAGCCGGCTTATGCCCGCGGGTCCGACGTCGTGACTGGAGTAAAGCATGGAAGATATGGGGCCGAGGTGATGGAGCCAGGGATGCTGCCCAATCCAGCGGAGCGTGGAGATCTTGGCGATGATCTGAACTTCGGCGCCTGCTTCGTGCAGCAAGGCCGCTGATTCGAGAGCGCTTTGTCCCGCCCCGATGACAATCACACTTCTTCCAGAAAAACCTCGGACGTCAAATCCGGAATAACAATGCGTGACCACAGAATCTGGCAACGAGCGAAACTCCTGCGGGATTCGTTGAAAAGGACCAATCCCTGCCGCAACAACGACTCGCTTGGAATAGATTGCAGTTTCATCTTCGAGGACAGAGCGAAACCCGCCTTCGACGACTTCTACCGCTACTACTTCCCTGTGGTCCAGGCTGGGAATGAACTGGCGCTGGAACCACTGCCCGTAGTTGACAAAAGTCTCAAGAGGTAGCGGCGATTTCGCGGAAATTCCGGCTGTCGCCTCATACGCTTCCAGCATCCCTGAAGGAGAAGGGGCAGAAAGATTCGAAGCGACTCTGGGAGATCGCAGGAGCATTCCTGCCGGCATCTTTTCAGCCCAGAATTGCATGGGTCTGCCAAAGACGCGAACGTCCACGCCAGCAGATCTAAGATGAGCAGCAGCGGAGAGTCCGTAGGGACCAGCGCCGATAATGACTACCTCGGTGTCGGGAGTCTCCGAGCGCGAGCCAATCTGCGAGCCCGTCACTGGAGTGATTACCGTTGTCTGAGAGCGCATATCTTATGTCCGATACGAAGTGCGCGAAGAAAAGGAACCACACCGCTAAAGTGGCGATCTTTCCCAAGGCGCTGAAATGACCACACCAAAACCGTTGAACCGATGGATGATCCCAACGGGTTCCGAGTTGTCCTTAACATGATAAGGAGGTTGAGAGAAGTTCAACAAGAGGCTGTCGCGAAGTGAGTTCCTGTGTTTCACCAGTACCAAAGTACCACTGCAAAAAGAACGGCACCCGAAGCGGAACCTAGATGCCATCGTTTCTTCAAATCTTTCAAAGCGCAGGATTCCCGCTCTATCGTTCCTGAACTCGAAGGATGAGCCGACCGCCTTCCTCACTGGCATAGGCGACTCGGGCGCGCTCGTTGCCCGGGCCCTCAATCCGCCATTCTCCTTCCTGTTCAACTAACCTCATTTCCGCACGCTGCCTCCACCACCGATTCACTTGGCTCGGCGTGGTAGTCCATACACCCTTTTCTTCCTTCAAGCGTACCAGGTAAGCAAGCAGCTCCTTAAAGATGCTTTGCTCTCGGGGCCGGACAACGTAATCCGGGTGAATAATAAAGCTCAGCAGGCCGTGTTTTTCCATGATCAATTCAGCCTGTGCCTTCCATAGATCGATCGAATACTCGTCCAGGATGTAGAACAACGTATAGTCTTGGACCGTGGTTACCGGCAATTCAAGAATGTCGCCAAGGAAGTATGGCATGACCGTGCAACAGCCGCCGCGTTGGGGATCCAAACTGGCCACATTTGGAACCGACATGTCATAGGAGAACTTCAGAGCGTCGTACCACACCTGCTTTCGATATAGAACTCCTGCGCGAAATCCCTCTGCCGAGTATTTTTTCCCATAGGAATTAATTTTGGCGGCGCGTTCAATAAATTGTTCCTGGTCTTCGTACAGGTGTCCATCATGATTCAGGTCGTGGACCGCGACCTCGAAACCACGGCAGCGAATGGAATCCAAGAACTTGGGGCTGACCATATATCGTTCTTCGGGGACGATTTGAAAAGACGCCTTTATGCCGAAGGAGTCATCGATATCCATCAACTCTTCGCAAAAGCCTTGTCCCAAGGTTGACTCAACATCGTGGGTCATGATGGAGCAACTGGAAGCGCCCTCGGGCCAGAACCAGATGAATGGAATGCGATCCACGCCGTTTGCTTTCAAGGAAAGTAAAAGCAATTGCTGAAGCAGGTTGTCCACAGAACAATCCACTGGCCAACGCGGAAAAGGCAGCTTATCCCAGCCGCTCAAATACAGCTTTTGCAGATGCTTGCGTATCGCCGACGGAAAGAACCGGACGGATGAAATAGTACAGCTTGGCAAGCGTGGACATGGGCCCCGGCTGACGCCAATTGTTCACGTACTTTTCGCAACGAAGATTGTCGAGAATTTGCGAGGGAAGAAATGGCAGGTAAGTGGTCCCGTTTTCTATGACGACGTCCTGCAGCGCATCGCGAAGCGCCCCGGCGGGACGCTCGGCGGTTTGGTATCCGAAATAGCTACCGTAGCAGGTTGCCGCGGCCCCCACTTGAAAGTATCCGCAGGAAGACGAAAACGGACCCTTCGGAGCGAACCTGATGTACTGATCAGGACATCGGTAGTACCGCGCTAAATCGCTGTTCATTTCGTTTGTCGAGGCTTTTGCACACCAATATTACAAGATCGCCTGAGAGCAGACTAGATTGAACGGAGCGGAATTGCCCACCAGGTATGCTTCTGCTTACCGGTGACTATTTGAGGACACGATCTTGGAGGCTACTCCCCTGATCAAACAGGAAGCTGGGCCCGCGTCCGGGAACAATTCGCCCACAGCCTCGTGAAATCGAGTGATTTGGAACCGACCTCTATGGGCCGACAAGCGTGGTGACGCTGGCGGCCGGTAGTGTCGCTACGAAGGCGCTGCCTCCGACGGTGATGCTGGGCTGTTGCGCTAGATTCAAGCTGGCTGACGTCACCCATGGCACCACGGTATTCGCCGTAAAGCCGCTCAGGGCAAAGTCTAGAGTAACCGCAGAAGCGTTCTGATTGATCGCCACGATCGCAAATTTCCCCGTGCTGGGGTCCTTATACGCCGATACCGATACTCCACCCACCGGACTCGCGCTCGTCCCGACCCGGTAGTATCCCGGCCGCACGAATTTGCTGTAGTTCCCCATCACGTACAAGCGCTTCGTGGTCTGCCCGCTCGGCCCCAACAATGCTTCGTTATCCCCATTGCCGTCAATCAACCACCAGTAGTGCCACGCATTGGCATTCGCAATCGTCATCCAATCGTTGATCTTTTTCGCCCATTTCAGTCCGTTCGTCATGCTCGCATCAAACGCCTCAAACGTCGACACTTCCGTCTCCCATAGATGCTTGCCCTGGTTTTGCCCAAGAGCATAGGGCGCTGCTGCCGCTCCGTCATAGTTGTGTCCGGCGATGATGCTCACCCCGGCCGCGGTTACCGGATCGCTCAAGGTCGCTGTAGCGCGGTCGAATTTCCAACCCGACTCCTCCGGCATGATGATCTTCGTGGTTACCCCGTTCTTTTTAAACGTCGGCAGCAAATTGTTCCCCAGAAAATCGTGGAACTGTTGCCCGGTCCAGATGCAGGACTGCCAGGTCGCCGTATAGTCCGGCTCGTTCTGAATCGACAGCGCGTAAAGATTGATCCCGTAGGAGTTCTTTAAGCCCAGAACATAACTAGACAAATAGTTCGCGTAAGCCTGGTAATCGCTGGCCAGCAGGCTGCCACCATTGTTGGTATTGCCATTGCTCTTCATCGATGCCGGCGGACTCCAGGGTGAGCCCCAGATCCTGACACCGCGATCCTGCGCCTTTTGCATCGTGGCTAGATCGGGATACGTGCCATTGCTTTCTATCTGCACACGCAGAAGAGACAGTCCAACACCAGCGGTTGTCGACCAGAACAGGTCAGCCTGGCTGTTGGTGATACCGTCCCCGGTAGCGGCACTCGAAGCCCCAAACCCATCGATCTCCTGATGCACATCGGACCAGTTCACCGTCACGGTGGGACCGCCAGCGTTATTGACAGTAATAGAGACCAAACTGCTTAAGGCGGTGCCTCCGGAACTGTCAGTGGCTTTGGCCCTAAGCGTATGGGTGGCGTTGCTCAAAGACGCGGTGTTTAGACTGAAGCTCCAACTATTGGTTCCGGAAGCATTGGAGAAGCTGCCGCTATCGACGGACACCTGGACAGAAGAGATCGAGAGGCTGCTCGAAGCGGTTCCGGATACCGTGATCGTGCCGGATACTGTCGCTGCATTCGCGGGCGCGGTGATCGATACCAGCGGAGGTGCCACCGCGTTGCTCACCGTTAACGTGTTGCCGGCGCTCGTCGCGCTGACTCCCGCCGTGTCCTTCGCGATGGCCTTCAGCGTGTGCGAGCCATTGGAACTCCTCGTCGTATCCCAGCTGTAGATGTACGGTGCCGCCGATTACCGGGCTCCCCACATTCGCCCCATCCAACTGGAATTGCACACTGGCCACTCCAATGCTACTCGTGGCATTCGCCTTCACCGCTGTCGTTCCCGAGACTGTCGCTCCACTCGCCGGTGTGGTAATCGACACCACCGGCGGCGCCACGGCGTTGCTCACCGTCACCGTGTCACCGGCACTTGTCGTGCTGACTCCCGCCGTGTCCTTCGCGATGGCCTTCAGCGTGTGTGACCCATTGGAGCTCTTCGCCGCATCCCAGCTGTAGCTGTACGGCGGCGCCGTTACCGGGCTCCCCACATTCGCCCCATCCAACTGGAATTGCACACTGGCCACTCCAATGCTACTCGTGGCATTCGCCTTCACCGCTGTCGTTCCCGAGACTGTCGCTCCACTCGCCGGTGTGGTAATCGACACCACCGGCGGCGCCACAGCGTTGCTCACCGTCACCGTGTCACCGGCACTTGTCGTGCTGACTCCCGCCGTGTCCTTCGCGATGGCCTTCAGCGTGTGTGACCCATTGGAGCTCTTCGCCGCATCCCAGCTGTAGCTGTACGGCGGCGCCGTTACCGGGCTCCCCACATTCGCCCCATCCAACTGGAATTGCACACTGGCCACTCCAATGCTACTCGTGGCATTCGCCTTCACCGCTGTCGTTCCCGAGACTGTCGCTCCACTCGCCGGTGTGGTAATCGACACCACCGGCGGCGCCACAGCGTTGCTCACCGTCACCGTGTCACCGGCACTTGTCGTGCTGACTCCCGCCGTGTCCTTCGCGATGGCCTTCAGCGTGTGTGACCCATTGGAGCTCTTCGCCGTATCCCAGCTGTAGCTGTACGGTGGCGCCGTTACCGGGCTCCCCACATTGGCCCCGTCCAACTGGAATTGCACACTGGCGACTCCAACACTGCTCGTGGCATTCGCCGTTACCGTTGCTGTTCCCGATACCGTCGCTCCACTCGCCGGCGCGGTAATCGATACAACCGGGGGCGCAGTGCTCGAGTTATTTACGACGAACTGTATCCCGGCACTCGGCGCGGTATTGCCGGCTCCGTCGGTTGCTGTAGCCGAGACGGTGTGATTTCCGTTCGACAGAGAAGTAGTATTCAGCGAATACGAGTAGGGTGGAGTAGTGAGACTGGGACCGCTGTTTGCACTGTCGATCTTGAACTGCACAATGCCGACGGAGACATTGTCTTGCGCGCTTGCGACGACATTTACCGTGCCAGTGAGAGTCGCTCCGGCAGCTGGCGACGTAATCGATATAGTGGGCGGAGTGGTATCGCCGGAGGTGGCAAACGTAAAATCACTGCTCAGAGCCTGATTATTTTTCGCGTCAGTTGAACGCACACGGTAATGATAGAGAGTACCGGTAGTCAAACCGCTGAGAGTGACCTGGTGTACGGTGACCGCCGTGGTGTTTGCTGGCGTAGTCGACCCATACGTAGCGCTGGTTCCGTAATCAATTTGAGAGTCTGCGAGGACGTTGGTCAACCAGCCCACCTGGAACCCAGAAGAAGTCGGGGCGGTGGCCTGGACACTGCTAATCGTTACTGCCCCCTGCGGAGTTGGCTGATTGCCCGGCCCCCCGTTGCCGCTAATAACACCTACGCAGCCGCTCGTAATCAAAATTGCAGATAAGAATATGCAAAATAGTGCAACCTCAAACGCTCGACGTCCGGGAGCTTCCCGAAAGCTGCGGAACAAACTCATGATTTCCCTCAATCAACGCCCGAAACATAATTTTAGAAACAGCCCCCGCTCCCCATTCATCAAGAAGGCAGAGCATTGCCCGCCGCTGCAATAAAATTAATAGCCGACCTCAGGTCGGTGACACTGGTCATAGGACTAAATTTGGGTCAGGCTGCGAACACTGTACTTGCGTTCAATCGGAAAAATCGTTTTGGGTGAGCGCGCAGCAAACGCATGCCGCAATATTTTGATTAGTTATCGAAACACAATAAGCGCTATCCCACACTCGCGCTGCAGCTCATTCAATGGTAAGGCGTCGACACAAGAAATTAGAAGGAGGACCGATAGTTAATCTGTCGGACGAAGGAATGCGAGGCAGGAAGGTAACGATTGAGCAGTCGAATCAATGCGGGGAACTGAAGACTGAAGAGGTCAGGAGAATATCCAACGGCAAACAAACGTGATTTCACGAGACTTTCCAACAAGCTCGAGTAGCAACGGCGAACTACACCTCCACCGGGGAATCATCTGTTGCGGGAGGAGTGTCGTAGGCCGCGACCCACGCTTCCGGAATACGAGCCAAGTCCGATGCTCGAAGAAAATCGCCGAGACTGGTGCCGGTACAAGCCGAATCGATATTGGGAGCGCCACCCTTAGAAATAACGTCATCGAGATGCACGGTACGAAAATCAATACTGAAACGCGTCTTTCCCGAAGTGTTTGGCACGGTGGAGTGCATCTGGGCGCCGGAAAAGATGAGAATGCCTCCGACAGGAAGAACAACGCGAATTTGTGGGTCAAGCTGCATGGATTCCTCAGGCATTGGCTGGATACGCGTGTCTTGGCCAATGTGTTGGGCGGCGTTGAACCGGCTAACGCGGTTCCATGCCGCATAATTGTAGACTCGGGAACTGTTGCGGACCGGGTGACTCCAATAGTACGGATGGAAAGCCATGACGTTTTCCGGGACGACGTCGAATACCGGAATCCACCAGTTGAGCTGGCTCTGTGGGGCGGAATACCAAGTATCCCGATGCGGATGGAAGGCATAGGAAATGCCGGTGCTCAGGAAATTGTTGCTTGTGGATGTGCGCAGACGAGGGACGTCGAAATGGGTTTTGCCGAGATCACAGCCCAGTTCCCGAAGAAGTTCAGGAAGTAATCGCTTGCACTCCGGATGATGAATGAATCTCGGCTTAAGATCAGCCAGGGTTTTCGCGAATTGGTCCACCGGTAGATGGTGCTGAGCTTCGCATGGCTCGTGAGGCGCGAAGGCTTCTCTGGCCATGTCATTCGCGAGGTCGCAGAGCTCGATCGAGATGGGTCGCGGCGAGTACACGTACAATTGGCCTTGGAAAAGATTGCCGCGACGAACCTCGTCGGACACTGCCGCGTCATAGAAGATGCTGTGCATGCGATTCTCCAGAACTACCAACGTCGAAAAGTCGATATTCCAGCAGAGCTAACCGATATGGGGGTAGAGCAGTTTCCCGGCCAGAACCAGCATTCGTTCAGGCATCGCCGCGAAAACGCGTTTGGCAACTTGCAACTGCCAGTCCTGTTTCCCCCGTTCAGCCTTGCTTCCAGGAAATTTCTTGTACGTAACCCTCGATTGCGTTGCTCCAAAGCGATTCTTGAAGGTAATCAGGCCGGCATTGTCTATATCCGATCTTCCCAGGTCCAGTTCAGACAAGTCGCGCTGCTTGCCGTCTTCTATTGCTCGCCACATCAAAAAGGGCATCGCCCCTAAATTGTGAAACTGGGCATCACTGCAGCCATATTTATAAATCAGCGTACCTTTATAGAAGAGTGTGAGAATTGCGGCAATTGCGCGATTCCCACTACGAGCAACACGGATCTTGACCTGCTCGCCCAAGCAATCCACGACATTGCGGAACCAGGCAAATGGGGGCGGCGGGAGAGCTTGACGGCGGCGGGTAATCATTGTCAACCGGTAGAACTCGTGTAGCAATGAATCTGACCGGCCTTCTTCGTACCTGAGACCCTCGCGGCTCGCGCGGCGTATCTTGCGCTGGATAGAATCCTTGTGAAGTCCCTGGAATAGTTCATGCAAGCACGGACGTAAATCCAAACGATGGATGACATAGTTTGCTCCATCCCGGAAATTGGCCCAATCCGTAAATTGGTTTCCGTGATCGAGAGGCCGAAGTTCCACACTCTTCCATTTGCCTTCGGCTTGACCTTGCTCTAGGAATGTCAACAAATTTGAAAGATCGCCTTGATTGTCGAGCAGCAGATCTGCGTGATCGGAGAACGGTAACGACACCAACCTTGGACCAACCAAAGAGCTTTTCACTACGCAAAAGACAACGGCGTTGTCCAGGTCCTGCCCAGCAGGGGTAGTCGTAAAGGCCACCGGCTCGTACCCATAGGTTCTGTGCAAGACCTGCAGCCACGACGTGGTGTGAAAAATTGACGAACGAGGACGGCGCTGCAGAAAGTCCTCCCAGCGGCGATCCTTGAGAGGTTCGATCAGTTGAAATGGTCTCGAAACAGTACAACTCCTTGCCAGGATGACGGATCGCAGGGTTCACTCTGCCGCAGATGATGGAAGTCTGATCAGCGGCAATCGGTCCGGCTCTAGCAGCATTAGGGCCGGCTCTGGTACACATCGAGTCGCAACCAGTGTTCGGGTAACGGCTTAACAGAAAACTCCACGGAAATGGCGTGGAGCGATCTAAACCGGGAATCGGGCTTGGTACACGCTGCGCAGGCGTTCGCAGAAAACACCGGGTCCGAGTCTTTAGCTGCGCGCTGCACATCGCTCCTCGAGACATCGTCGTCGGGAAGTATAACGATCAACGCGCCGGGATCGGGCCTTTCGGTATGAATACAGGCGTAGTCTCTATAGTTAACGCAGCGCGAGTCGTCAAAGTTTTCGCGACCCGGCAATGACAAGACGCGGAGAGGTCTCATTGCTGGCGACGTGCCGGCCTTGCAGAGGAAAGCCTTTATATCTCAGATAGGAAGAGAGGCCCATGAGGCGGTAGCCATCGGCGTAAGGAAAAAACAGTTCAACATTACGACTCTTCGCTGCCGACAAATAACCGCTCAGAAAGTCTGCAAATTGACTCTTCGTCGTGATGACACCCTTTCGTTCGACCATTCGGAACGAAGAGTAGGCGACATCATGAAGAAGGACGGATAAGAAGGCGACTGCCACCACAGCCATCCGGAGCCTTGATGCCTTCGACAGCCAAAGCAACGACATGTTCGCCAAATATAAAAGCGCAAACAGCTCCACGGGTGCCATATAGTAGCCACTGTTTATCCTGAGGGATACGACGCCAAAGAAGTAGGCAAGGGCCCCCGCCGCGAGAGGATCCCACATCGCATCAAGCCGTTCGTTCGAGAACAGGAATAAGCCAAAGCGCAGAGAAAAAACGACAAGCAGGATGAACGGCAGCCAGTCAATCTGAAGATATGCGAGAAGGACGAAAGCTAATGGTTCGCGAAGCCCGTTAATGTAGGAGAAACTCCTGTGCGGAAGCATAACAACCAGGAAAAACATCAGGTAAATGGCTGAGACGCCCAGCATCCCGACTGAAAGGGCATTCTCTCTGACAAATTCCCACCAGGATGTCTGGCCACTGCGACGCGCAGCGGAAAGCTGCAACAGCAATTGGGTAATCGCGTAAGCCACAACAAAAAGAACTACAGTTTCCTTATAATAGAGAGCGAAATGCGCGGCCACGAGGCAACCCACAAAATAGATGCGCGCCTTCGTCCTGGAATACGCTTGCAAGCACAACAACATCACGGCCAACCAAAAAAGAACATTTCGCTCGGGGTAAACGAAGCCCGTGAAGGGGATCAGGAAACTTGGCGCGACCATTGCCGCGACTACGATTAAAACGCGATAACGAACCTGGAATGCGCGCAATACAACGAAATAGCACCGCCACCAAGACAAGCAACTGCAACGCGACGAGAGCGTGGTAGCCGGCCGGCGAGCGCGTAATGAATTTCAGCAAGTTAAATTCCTGATCTGCCAGCGGATAAAACCTTCCGAGCGCCGACCACACAGGAGGCAAGAAATTCCTTCCTTGGACGGAAAAATCCGTGAGTATCTCGTCGTCGTAGTAAGCAAAATCCTCTTTGTAAAAGATGAGGCGAATATAAAAGGCTAGAAAGATCAGAAATACGATGATGGAGATACCATCTGTGAAATTAGGCCCTTTGAGTTTTGTCAGGCTGTTCCAACGGCCTTCGCAAGAGCGGCTTGGGAACATCGGGTGGCGATGGTTGCTGAGGAATAAGCCCAACGCCACGACAATAAGCAGAGAAAACAGCCACAGCAGCAGCACATGGGCGGCAAACAGTTCAACGACGCGATGCGATACGTGATGAGAGAGCATGCGGTCTAGGGAAATACTTTCGGCGGCTTCTATACAGCTTGCGAGCGCGTTTTTGTATCAGTTTTCTGAGCGGAATTTACATTGATCGTCTGCGAGACCAGGTAGAGAGGTCGACTCTTGGTTTGCTCGTATAACTTTCCAACATATTCGCCGAGCACTCCGATGCTCACAAGTGTGGCGCCGCCAAGAATGCTCACGAGTACCGTCAGCGAGGTCCATCCGGGCACCACATACCAGTGAAAAAACTTCGCCAGGAGGGCGTGGATCGCTTCTCCTAGTCCCACTAACGTGACGATCACACCCAGCCACGTACTTGCCTTGAGCGGAACTATGGAAAAAGAAGTCGCTGCGGTCCACGCAAAATTGATCATTCGCCCCCAAGTATATTTCGTATTGCCCGCGACTCGGGCGGCCTGTTCGTATGGCACCCCGATCTGCGGGAAGCCGACCCAAGAGACCATGCCACGAACAAAACGGTGCGTCTCTCTCATCTGCCGCAAACCATTCAGACAGGACCGGGAGAGCAATCGGAAATCTCCCGAATCCACAGGAAGATCCTTGTGGATAAAGGCGCGCATCAATCGGTAGAACAACCATGCAGTGAGCTTCTTAAGCCATGTTTCCCCGCGCCGCACTTTGCGCTGACCGTAAATAACGTCGTATCCCTCGCAGTAACGCTCAATCATGCGGTGAATCACATTCAGGGGATGCTGCAAATCGGCGTCCAGCGTCACGACGGCATCGCCTGTTGCGTAGTCCAGGCCCGCGGTCAGAGCGATCTGGTGCCCAAAGTTGCGCGACAAATTAACGACTTTCACGCGGACGTCCTGCTTCGCCCATTCCACAATTTCTCGTAGGGTTAAATCCGTGCTCCCATCATTAACCAGAACCACTTCTGTTTCGCCCGGCAATTCGGATATGAACTGGGCAACCGCGCTGCGCAAAAAAGGAACAACCGCTTCCTCGTTGTACATCGGAATCACCAGCGAGAGTCTTCGGGGATAAGAACGGGGCTGCAGTAAATGGGAGTTGACGCTCAATGCGACATAGTTCAATTCTCCCGAGTCGTTCCCATTGTTCCGTATCCTGTATGTGCTCGCAGACTACGCTAGACCACATTAATCCAGATAGATTTCGCTCTGTGAGATCACTCGTTGCTTGAGCGACTCAAGCCTCGGTCGTGTACTTCGGCGTCTAGTCAGCTGCAGGCCCTGCCGGGTCTGCTTCGGCGGCAGCTTTCGCAACTTGAAGATCGATGACTTCTTGGAACGAAACGGGATTGCGCAAGATCACGATCGTATGCAAGCACAAAACGTCCAAATGGCGTGCAGAGAATAGGCAATCATCGTGCTGAAGCGAATCCAAACGAACCCCAGCGAACGAGGAACACAGTCGCTACGATCAAGACAGCGGCCCAGGCAAGATTTGTGGCAAAACCGAGCCACATTCTGCCCGGCGGCAGCAATGATTTCTCCAACGGGTGTAAGCAGGGCATAAATTCCACTGGTAATTAAAAGAACGACCAACGTGGGCCACGCGTCTTTGTAGTCCCGGCCATAGATTCGCATGACGTAGGGCGCGAGTAGCGATAGGACCAAGACACAAGGAATGATAATGGCGGCATTGAGCTTCAACATGAAGTTCAATACTCTTTTGGAGCGCTTTAGTCTTTCTCTCCCAGAGTGTCAGACAAGATCGGAACGATGCCAGTTGCGAGCGCAGTGGGAATGAACAGCAACATCGAAAACCACTGATTGGCGGCATTGTAGGCGCCCATTTCACGATATCCATTGGGCTGGTGCACGAGAAGCGTCGAACAAAACCAGTTGACCGGAGCGACCATCAGGCCGGCAAAAAACGCGGGCACGCTGAACTTCCAAAGGATGGGTAGTTCACTCTTGAATCCTGACAGAACTAAAGGAACGCCGGCCTTTCGTGCTTCCCGGTTCAAATAGATCCGATTCAAAACCAGGCCGATGAACCTCGAAAGCGCAAGGCCCCAAAGAATTCCGGGGAGTCTACCAAAATAAAATCCGCCAACCAGACAAGGGAGATTCAAGAACCCTTTAAGCAGCGCGAGCCGCGCGAGATGGTCAAAGGCTTCAAAACCAGCGAGAGCGCCAGTCTGCGCCCCATCGACGCAGGTGAGGAACAGCACCAGGGCACTGATGCGAAGCGGAATGGCCAAGTGCGGCGCGGCAAGCGGGCCAGCCGCGATTTGAGCGGAAAAAAGAAACAGAATAATAGAAAAAATCCCGCCCGTGACATAAGCCGTCAAATTCGACATCGCCAGAATCCGGCCAGCGCGCTGGGGATCCCTGCGCTTGAATTCTCCGATATATTTCGTGGCCGTCAATCCGAGGCCAAATCCGCCGAAGATTCCAAACAATTCGATGCTGGAATAGATCATTCCCAACTCGCCGTAGTCATGACGACCCAATAGGCGTGCCAGCAGTACTCCTGCCGGAAGACTAACGAGACGTCCGGCCACGGAGCCACCAAGGTTCCAGAAACTGCTTTTGCAAGGCGGTGACCGAGGGACCCGGTTTTAAGCCTTTCCCGGACCGGATCGGGCAGGCGCGAGAGCAATAGATCGAGAATATTCATTCCGCTATGACCTTACCTTGAGGCCGCGAAGAAACGCGAATTCGTTGTTAGCCAATCGCCATAATCATTAATTCCCGGCCTTTTCAAGCTCACCGGTTCGATCGCGATCCAACAGGGATACCCGTTCAAGCGCGTTGTAGTTTGCTTTCCCTCTTCTCAGCTACGAGCTCACGGAGAGTTTCCAAAAATCTGTTCGCGACGACTTCGGGTCGAAATTGGTCCACTTGAGAGCCGCTGGGACTTCGCCAGGCAAGCGTGCCCTTCGAAAATCCATATACAAGCCCGCGAATTGCGTCCCGAATACCAAGGCGTCTCCGGCCTCCACGCGAGTGATTCCGCCTCCGGAGTGCCAGGTCCGCAACCACACCCACACGAGGGCTCAGGGCCAGGATTGGCTTCCGGGCAGAAATGTAATCAACAAGTTTTGATGGAAGGAAGATCCCTTCTGGCATCTCGGCTTCTACAAGCAAACAGCAGTCGCTGATTGGATATATTTCAAGCTCTTCTCGTAATCGGTGCGTCCCACGGACACGACTGTTCCTTCCAGCCCTAGCCGCCGAATGTGCGCTTGCGTCGCCAGATCTTCTGGACCAACAAGAGTTAACCTCGTGAGATCCTTCGCATCTTCGCATTCGTTTAGGAATAGTTGCAGGCCTTCCAGAAGTGCTGCCGTCGACCTTCCAGTGAACTCATTGGAACCCAGCTTCCCCGCATGAATGAGATGGAAATTGGCCGACTGCCATTGGCTCCACCTCCGCCACTCATACAATTGATTGTTGCCCACATGAGGGAAAATTTGTGATTCGATGTGGAATCGCCTGAGAAAGTACGTTGGTAATGGCGAAGACGATCCGAAGGATAAGTAATTAAATCCGCGTGCCGCAATGTTCTTCTCATCCAGAAGTCAGAGAGTCCAATGTACCGCTTTTCGGGATCTCCACAGAGATACCAACGGGAAATTGGTGGAACTCCCAAGGGTCATTGAGATTCGCAACCCAGGGGAGACCCAATTCTTTGGCGCACCAATAACCAGTCATGTGTCCATACATTGGAAGGGAACGCGAATAGACGATGTCAAATGGTGAGTTCTGATGGAGTTGTTTCGCCTGCCGTACGACTTCACCCATCCACCTTGCATACAACCAGTCTGGTAACGCACGGCCGCAGCTAGCTGACGCGAAAAGATTTTTCTGGGCAAGAGGAGGGATTCTCACTACCGTGGCCCGCACAGAGTTCCACATCTCCGACCGATCGATATCCGTTGCCGTCTTCGCGTAGACGATGACCGTAATTTGCGCTCCACATTCCGCAAGTGCATTAATGAATTTCGTGGAGCAAAAAGCCTCGGAATCCCGCTTGGGAGCGAAATACGGGGCTAATACAGAGGATACGTGGAGCATCATGATTCCAAGAATTGCGACCTGCATTCATGTGTTGTCGGAACCTAGTCAGAATGATGAGGATTCAACGATCCTTGGGATGACTTGACTGGAGACTGACTGGCCAGAGAAGCCGAAGAATGTCCGGATAGCCGCCAAAATCCGCTCCGTAGCTTTTCCATCGCCATAAGGATTGTGAGCGTGAGACATCGCGCCGTAGTAAGACGAATCCGTCAAAAGACGGGTAACCTCGGTGACAATCCTTTCCCGGTCCGCTCCGACGAGCTTGGCCGTTCCAGCCGATAGTGCTTCAGGCCGCTCCGTAGTGTCGCGCGTGACAAGCACGGGCTTTCCCAGGCTTGGAGCTTCTTCCTGGATGCCTCCCGAATCCGTGAGGATAAGGGTTGCTCGTTCCATCAAAGCGACAAAAGGCAAATAGGCCATCGGTTCGATCAGATGGATGTTCGAGCGCCGGGTGGCACCGGTAGTGTCATCAATCAGAATATCCGAAACAGCAGCACGCACATTCGGATTCAAATGCACAGGGTAGACAAATTGCACGTGCGGAAAGGAGGCAGCAAGATCGTCGACGGCACGGCAAATGGAACGGAGCTTGTCGCCGAAACTTTCGCGGCGATGCCCGGTGATCAGAACAAGCGGCTGACGCGACGCAGGATCCATGATCTCCGGATTAAGTCCGGGAATTTCGATCGCAGCAGAATGAACTTTTTTCACCGCAAGAAACAGCGCGTCAATCACGGTGTTTCCCGTGACGTAGATGCGCTCGGACAAGATGCCTTCGCGCAGCAAGTTTTCCCGGCTTAGTGCCGTCGGAACAAAATGCAACGTGGCCAGGTCCGTGGTGAGCACGCGATTAGCTTCCTCGGGCCATGGGGCTTCCATGTTGCCGGTCCGGAGTCCGGCCTCAACATGTCCCACGGGAATGTGATGGTAAAACGCTGCCAGCGAGGCCACAAAGACGGTAGTGGTGTCACCCTGTACAAGGATGAGATCCGGTTTCTCCGCAGCCAGATATTCATCGAGAGCGGTTATGGCGCTCGCCGTAAGCGAGGAAAGCGTCTGGTTTGGCCGCATCAAGTTCAAGTCGGTGTCGGGAACAATCTGAAAGACATCCAGCACCTGGTCCAGCATCTCGCGATGCTGTGCCGTAATGCAGACGCGGCACTGAAAACGCGGATCGCTGCGAAGAGCCAGGATTACCGGCGCTAGTTTGATGGCTTCTGGACGCGTACCAAATATGACAGAGATTTTCATATGCTCGCTAGTTGGGTGGTAGGCCTACTATTGTCACCGTCAGCCCACTTCAACGACAAACCCTCGCCTCGTTCAATTTTCTCCTGTCGACGGCTTAATCGAAAATCGTTTCCCAAGCCGACAAGATTGTGTCAAAAGTCTTCTCAAGCAAAGCCCCAGGGATCCATTTTCCCAGAAGACGCCAATCGAGTGAATAATTGATCGCCGCTAGCCCATTTCGATGATATTCCCAGAACTCCGAGCTCTTGCGGTGCCGCGCACACGCGCACTTCGCAAGATAGTGGAAGTAATTGCGCTCGGCATCTCTCAGGCAGCGATCATATTCTTGCGCGTCGAGAAAATCCCGGCCGTGCGCGACGAGCATTGATAGACGTATGAGAAGCTCAAGGTTAAACGGTCGAACGCGCGAGAGAATCGATTCATTGTCGCGCCGGGAATACGTCAGGACCTGATGCACAAAACCGAAATCCCAGGTCTTCAACAGATCGAAGCATGCATGACCATCCTCGAACGGCGCGAGACGCTCATCGTAGAAGGGATCGCGTGAACGCACAAGCTCGGACCGCAGAAGCAACGACGTTGGCGTCCCAAATAGATACTTGCCTTCAAGAAAATAGAGCCGGCAAATTTCTCGTCCGGATACCACCGGACTGGGGTACGGCAAACCGTCCAGACGTACTTCGTCACCTTCCAGCTCGTAGGCAGAAACAATGCCAACAGTGGGATTCGCCTCCGCCACCGCCACCATGCTCTTGACGCAATCCGGAAACAACCAATCATCCGCCTGAACTACTTTACAGTAGCGGCTCTCAGGAGAGACAAAGCGGAGAGCGTGATTGTAGTTCTGAACTTGCGAAAGGAATTCCGAGTTGTGTTCGATGCGGATCCTTTCCGGAAATTGATTGGCATACTTCTCCGCGATCTGCACGGAGCCATCCGTGCTGCGGTTATTGACCAGGACATAATCCCAGTTTTGGTAGGTTTGCCGGAGCACGCTCTCGATGCATTCTGCAAGATATTTTTCGGTGTTAAAGAACGGGGTTACGAAACTGACGCGCGGATATTCTGAATCCTTGCTCGTTTCGGACGGACTGTTCGCCATATGGGCTTGTTCGATTTCATCCTCAATAAGGGCCCGCGTTACAGCCTGGTATGAAAGGCCATTCTAACTATGAGGTCCAACATCGGATCTGGTTTCATACAGGTGCTCGTCCGAAGCGATAAGCGTCTGGCCCGAATGGGAACTCGATAAGCCCGGCGAGCGAAGCTCGGTGACGAGACTATATTGACTTTGCAGAAGCTGATCGTAGTGGCAGCAGGTGGCGCTCAACTTCGACTTTACAACAGCGCCATTGGTCTGGAGATTTAGAAATGTAGCGAGCAAGTTTTCGCCGGTGAACGACCGAATGTCCAGGCAATAAGCCTTCAGCCCGACATCCGTCATCAACGTCTCCACTTTGCGGTCATAAGAGAGAGCGATGGAGGGCTTGCCGGCGAGGAAAGACAGAATCAGGCCGTGAAGACGGCTGGCAACAACAAGGTCCAGTGAATGAAGCAGCACAAGAAGATCCTGAACAGACGTGACGTTGCCAGACAAGAGCCGCGCGCGCGCTTCGGTTTCGAGATTGGGATCGATACGGGCACGAAGATCATCGAATAACTGGTCATCCGGCGAAGAGGAAGAAAATAGAGTCACGAAAATTCCACGCTTTAGGAGAGCACCTACGAACAAGGCTAGCTCTGTCATGTAGCGCTCATATTGCGCAAGATCTTCGGTAGGCCACATGCCGGTACGAGCATATGCGATTGGACTTACGCCTACGCGCAGCGCTGCCGAGTCAGAAGTGGCCATGGACGGTTGCGTAGCAAAGGGAAGGCTGAACGCGAGGTCGGGTACCACCGGGCCATCGGCGGTTGGCGTGATTGAGCGAGCCAGTTGCACGCGAGCCTTCATCTCGGTAGGAACGATAGCAAGCCAGTGACAACGCGATCCTCAGGAACAGCTTGGTAAGCCACAAATCCGTGCGGCATCCGCCCACACTCAGAAAAATTACTGATGTTCCCGCCGCCCGAGCGAGGACTGCCCACTTCATCAGCGCGTAAGGGTGCCCCCAACTGCCGCCCCACTCCTCGTCGAGTTGACCGCCGCCTGCAACCACGAGCATGTCCACGCTTCGAAGCAAGCGGTAGCTTCGGAGGATGTGAACACATTCCTGAGCAAAACGAACCAGCGGCTTAAGACCTATCCGAAAAAGAATACCGCGGACCGCACGCTTGATACGCTCATAGAACGTCGGAGCCTCGACGCCCTTTCCAGACTGCGAAGTTGCATTTGAATTGTCAGGGAAAACTGCGGGCTCCTTCTTTGCGTGGTAATACGGACGGGAGATCGCCGCCAATGGGTAGCACGGAATGTGGTGCCGCGCGGCGGTGCTTTCCGGGTGCAGTGTGATTCCGTAGAGCTGAACTTGCGCATCATATTTGCGGAAATTGCCAATCAAGGCTTCCTGGATGGCGGCGTCGCCCAGGTTGCCTCCGTCATACGGCGTCAGCAAAGCAACTTTCACAAATCTTCCTTGGCAACGATGCCGGGACGTATCAATCGCTGTTCTTCCAGTTCAGGCAACACGGTGCCAGCCTTCATGATTTCGTGCTTGACCACTTTGGGGAAACAGTTGACCGCACCCCGGACATCGCTCGCTGATCCCACGTAGATGCTGGACGCAGGACTCCCAGCGATCGTATTCGGTTTCCGTATCGTATCGATAGACCAGCACCGAGGGATGAAACGTGCCATCGGCGAAGTTTAGTTGGAGTTCAAAGCTGCAGGCAAAGGTTTCGCCAGGCTCGAGATTGAAATTTCCGCAACCCAGCCGTTCGGTCGAGGTATTGAACATCTCATAGTAGGCCTCGTCGGTGACGAAAAGAACGACAGCCATTTTGGCACAGGGGCGTCGGGCGGTTACCTCAACGTCGACCCACGCCGTTTCCCCAGATTCAAATCTGACGCTCTCTCCGCGGCGCGAACGTACCCGAACCTGGGAGATGACGACGGGTTTGGAATCGTCTTTGGCGCGAGAGATGCGCGTGCTGTTCATGTAAGACTGGATGACATCATTGGGCGTTCCCATCTTCAGCAGTCGTCCGCGCTCCAGCAACATGCAGCGGTGGCAGAACTCCGCGATTGTTTTCAGATTATGCGAGACGAAAAGGACCGTGGTTCCGGATTTAATCACTTCTTTCATGCGGTCGACGCACTTCCGCTGGAAAACATAGTCGCCAACGCTCAGAACCTCGTCAACGATCAGCACATCGGGATTAACATGCGCCGCAACGGAAAAGCCCAGACGGGCATACATCCCAGACGAATAACGCTTCACCGGCGTGTCGAGGAACTCAGACAAACCGGAAAATTCAACGATTTCTTCGAACTTGGCATCGATCTCTCGCCGGGTCATGCCCAGGATCGTACCGTTTAGATAAATATTCTCGCGTCCCGTAAGGTCGGGGTGGAAGCCGGCGCTGACCTCGATGAGGGCCGAGAGCCTGCCGTGAACCTCAACGGACCCACTGTTCGGATTCATGATTCTGCTGATCAACTTGAGCAGTGTGCTCTTCCCTGCCCCGTTAGCCCCGACGATGCCAAATGCTTCTCCACGCGGAATCTCGAACGTGACGTCCTCCAGCGCCCAAAACTCGCTGCGATCTTCCGGACCATCCGATTTTCGTTTCCACAGCAAACCCGCCAAAGCCGGAACCAAATCCCGCAGAGAATCATGAAGCTCTCCCTTGCGGAATTTCTTCGAAACGTGTTCCAGGCGGACAACGATACTGGACATCAATGACCCTCGTACTGGATGCGGTCTAACATTTCGTCAATCTTGGCGCAACATCGCAGACATTCTTCGTCGTCAGATGTTCTCGGCAAACGCAGGTTCAACCTTTTTGAATAGTGCGTACGCCAACAACACCATGACTACGGCAAAAGTGAGGCTATAGACCAGCCAATTCCAGTTCGGCGCCTGGCCACGCACGATCGAGGAAAATCCCTCAAGAACCGGAGCCACCGGATTCAGCAACAACCATCTGCCTTTCGCGCCAAAAATGCTCACGTCATAAAACACCGGCGTGAAAAAAATGGCGAAGGTGAGGAACACCTCTACGATGTACTTGACGTCGCGGAAAAACAGGCTGCCCGCTGAAACTATGAGACCAATGCCGATAGCCAAAGCGATTGTTAAGGCCAACAACGGCCCCGCCCAGAGAAGTTGCAAGGCTTAGGCTGACCTTGGCGACCAACAATAGAATCACCAGAACCACACTGGCAATGAGCAGGTCGAACAATTGCGCCAGCACCGCTGCTATCGGAAAAATTTCTTTCGGAAAATAAACCTTGGTTACGAGATTGTGGTTGGCAAGCAAGCTCTGGCACGAAAACTTAATGGAGGAAACCAGAAACGCCCACGGAATGGATTTTGTTGCCACGCCGACAACGTCGGCCATTGCCAATGGCTTGTGGGACGCGATGCCGTAAGCGTAGCGAACCAGGACGCCGGCGGAGACAATCAGCACGGGCATAAGAATCGCCCACAGAAATCCCATCACCGACTGCTTGTAGCGGACCTTGATATCACGAACCACAATCATGTACAGCAGTTCGCGGTACTTGTAGAGTTCGCGGAGTCGCGCTCTCAATTGAATCTCCGGTTGACAGGCTTCACCGGGCGTCCGAGCAAATATTTCTCGAGCCCCTCGGCGAGAGCTCGCGCGTATATTCCGAGCGCGTGATCGACAACCTCAATCGTGTGATCGATGACTTCGTCGGAGTGAGAAAAGCTGACTACAAACGACGGAGCGATGATTCCGCCACGTATCATTTCCTGGAGAAACAATGTGCGGAATCCCTGGGAACCCTTGCCATCCGCGTCTTTCGTAGCGTAGATCAAGTTGGGCGCACGGCCCAAAACTTCAAACTGGCCGGCAACTCCATGCCGCGCGATGCAGGCATTAATTCCCGCCTGTAGCCGTTCTCCCTGCCGGTACAAGTGCTCTACGACGTGGCACCGGCGGTAGATATTCAGCGTCTCCCGTGCAGCGGCAAGTGCGTGGGTTTCCGCCCCGTGCGTAGTCGAAAGCAGGAATACTCTCTCACCGGCGTGATCCAGCCCGCCGAGTTTCATGATCTCTCTCTTACCGGCCAACGCGGCAATGGCAAATCCATTGCCCATAGCCTTTCCAAACGTAGAGAGATCAGGAACGACGCCATAGATTTCCTGCGCTCCGCTGACATGCCAGCGGAACCCAGTAATCATTTCGTCCAGGATCAGCAGGCTACCGTGCTTCTCGCAGAGCAGCTTAAGTTGACGAAGGAAATCGTTGCGCGGTTCTTCAGCGGTCGCGGGTTCCAGAATCAGGCATGCGATTCGGCCGGGATATTTCTCGAACAGATCCTTGACACTTTCCAGATCGTTGTAATGGAACGATGTGGTGAGTTCCCGATACGGTCGCGGAATCCCAGCATTGAGCTCGGTCGCTCCTATGAACCAGTCATCGCAGGAGAAAAACGGGTGATCGGCGCAGATCGCGACCATGTCGCGGCCGGTATACGCCCGAGCAAGTTTTACTGCGGCCGTTGTAACGTCAGACCCGTTCTTGGCGAACTTCACCATGTCGCGCATTTGTCAGGACCTGGAGAAGTTCCTCTGCGTACTCCACCTCGATTTTTGCTGGGCGTGTGAAGTTCGAACCCATTCGCATTTGTTGCTGCGCCGCTTCAACAACCGGAGCAAACGCGTGCCCCAAGCTAACGGCCCTCAGTCCCATTCCGTATTCGATAAATTTGTTTCCATCGACGTCCCAGACGTGACACCCTTCACCGCGCGCGATGAACGCGGGAGCTGTCTCCGGGTACTCGTCGTCCCCCTTGGCATAAGTGTGCGCACCCCCCGGGATGATGGAATGGCTTTTTGCCTGCAGCCGGCGTGATTCGGCAAACGTCATTTCCGTTCCCGGTTTCGCCGAATTGTCAATTTTGGTCATTGCGTGCTTTTATCTCAGCTGGCGAGTGGCAGTAGCACTCCACGATCTCTCCCGCCTTGGCCCAAACTGCAAGCTTACTCTGAAAACGGCGAGCCGGATCGAGAGTCACCATCCAACGCAGCGTCCACACGGCAACACGGCGAAACAGATATAGCGGCACCCCAAAAACGCGCCATGCATTGCGCGGAATGCCAAATTGCCGAATGTCGGCGCGGCCTTTGTCGAACCACCAATCCAGGTAATATTTCTTCTGGACTCGGTCCTCGGACACGGCGTGATATACGACCGCAGAGGGCTCGTAGCGTATGCGCTCTCCTTCCGCCAACAAGCGAGCCCCGAACTCAGTGTCCTCATTGCGGATTTCGCTGCCGGGACGAGGACCCAGGTCGGTGCGAAAGCCCCCGTGCTTCTCGAACATCTCTTTGCGAAAAGCCATGTTTGTGCCGAACGGTGGTTCAGCAAGCTGACCGGGCTGCTCACCGACGTCAAATAGGGCAAGCGGAGCTAATATATACCTGCCTCGTGGAGCCGTAAGCGACAGCCAGCGGGGAGGCGAAAAATCCTTCTCGGGAAGAATGCGCCCTCCCGCACCCGCCCATTCTCCGTTGTGCAAAGTCGCCGTCAGGTTTGCAAGCCAAGACGGTTCAACCGTCACGTCGTCATCCATAAACGCCAATACCATTCCTCGAGCCTCTCGAATCCCGGAATTGAGCGCATAAGACTTGCCTGGCTGCGGTTCAAACAGGTAGCGGAAGCGGCCCGGATATCGATTGCAGAATTCCCGGACGACTTCGCAGGTCTGGTCGCGCGAATTATTGTCCACCACCAACACTTCCCACTCGACGGACTCGGAAACTCTTAGGGCTGCGGCGCTTGCGAGGGCCTTAGCCAGGCTCTGGCAGCGATTATACGTACACAAGATGACCGTGATGTTCATGGTCTTCGGGGATCACTTTGTCGGAATACAGGCCTCAAAGTTCCCTATCCGCATCACGTTCGAGGATGCAATTGTCTCTCTGCGTCTGGCACAGGATTGCCGGCCTGTTTCATCTCCTCACGCCGCTGAGACCAGACTTCCGCGATTTCTCCCGCCGTCATCCATACCATCGCTTTGCGATGGAACCTTAGTTTGCGATTCCAGTTGGTCCAGAACCAACGCAGCGATCTTCCGAACGAAAAGCGTTCCTATCTTCAGCAGTGTCAGATAGCGTCGAGGGATCCCCCAAATGTCAGGACGCCTACCAGCCTCACGAATGGAAGCACGCCCATGGTCGAAGCAAAACTTGAGGAAATATCCTTTCGTTAAGCGCTCCTCTGGGACCCGGTGATAAACCGTCGCCGAAGGTTCGTATCGCAAGCGCTCCCCGGCTGTCAGCAATCGACGGCCAAACTCCGTGTCTTCATTCCGCAACTCGCTACCCGGTCGTGGACCGAGATCCAGTCGAAAGCCGCCATGCCTTTCAAACATTTTTTTCCGAAAAGCCATATTCGTGCCGAAAGGTGGTCGGTCCAGTTCAATCGGCTCCGAACCCAAATCGAAAAGAGCCAGAATTCCTCCCATGTTGTTGGGTCCATCGAGTGGCAACCACGGCGGAGGCTAGAAAAGTTTTTTCCGGAAGTATGCGTCCTCCAGCGCCGGCCCACACATTGCCATCGAGGTTCGCAGTCAAATTGCGCAGCCAATTCCTTTCGACGATAACATCGTCATCAATAAACGCCAAAATATCTCCGCACGCCTCGCGGATTCCCGCATTTAGGGCGTGCGATTTCCCAGGCTTTGATTCAAACAAGTATCGAAAACGGCCAGGGTGCCGACGGCAGTAGTTTTCGACCACCTCGCGTGTTTGATCGCACGAGTTATTGTCCACCACGAGAACTTCCCAAACTGCGGAGCTTGGCATTTCAGAGGCCGCGACACTTTGTAGTGCTTTCGACAAGCTCTGGCAACGGTTGTAGGTACACAGAATCACCGTAATTGTGTTCTGGCGCGACTTTACACCGTCATTTTGGCCAGCATCAGGTTCGGGCATTGAGACCTATCTTAGTCTCTTGCGTGGCAGCGGTCCTTTGCCTCTGATCGTCGTATGCAAGCCTGTAGATCTCTACGATCTGCCCGGCTGACATCCACGCCACACCCTTGCGGAAGAATCGCCGCTGCGGATCCAGGGTCCACAGCCATTGCCATACCCTTGTCGAGAGATGCGTTGCGATCATTCTCGGAATACTGAAGAAGTGCCGTGGGAATTCCCCAAACCGGCGCACCCTTTCCCTTTTCTCGAGTTCGAGCGCGTCCATAGTCGAACCACCAAGCTAGAAAATATTCTTTTTTAAGGCGCTCCTGCGGCACGGGGTGATGCACTACAGCCGACGGTTCGTAATACAAGCGCTCCCCGGCCGCCATTAGACGTCGCCCGAACTCCGTGTCTTCATTAGGCCGAGGAACTTCGCGATTTGGGCTCGGGCCTAGGTCGGTGCGAAACAGGCCATACTTTTCGAACATTCTCTTGTGAAACGCCATGTTCGTGCCGTAGGGCGCCTCTTGCAGTTCGCCAGGTTTATCTCCCAAATCGAATCCAGCGAGCATCCCTCCCATGTTCCACGGCCCGTCAAGTGCCAACCAACGCGGAGGCGAGAAGTTCCGCTCCAGAAGAATGCGCCCTCCCGCGCCCACCCATTCCCCGCGCTGCAAAGCCGCCGTCAAATTCTGCAGCCAAGTCGATTCAACCGTGACATCGTCATCGATGAAAGCCAGGATGTCTCCCCGAGAGGCGAGGATTCCGGCATTGAGGCCAAACGATTTGCCCGGATTTGGTTCGCGTAGATAGCGAAAGCGACCCGGATATCTAGAGCGGAAGTCCTCCACAACTTGCAGCGTCTGATCGCGTGGAGTTGTTATCAACGACCAAAACTTCCCATTCGACTGACGCGGGTAGCGAAGAGGCTGCCACACTTTCCAAGGTCTTGGCCAGACTTTGGCAGCGATTATAAGTAACGATGATGACCGTGAGATTCATGCTTCCGGTAGTCCAGCTTTACAGTACCAGCTTGCGGCAATAAAAAGCCTCAGCATTGCCGCTGGGAGCATTGCATTCCATTCCACGCAATCGCAGGAGAGACCGGAATGTATCAGGCTGAAACCAGGGTTTACTCTGCTGCGAGTGGAAGGTGTCCATGATGTACCCAACCTTCTTCTCTGTCAGATCCGTTTCCAGCGGTACGAATAGATTCGGTTGCCCCATGTCGCCGTCATATTTGGGTATTTCGTACTCGAGAATGAGATGGTTCCGAAACGTATTCCAGGTTAATTGCGAGATGAGACGATGGTCTTGATGCGCGTCCATGCGGTTGTGCGTAAAGATTAGATCCGGGGAAATTTCCTTCTTCAATTCTTCAAAGACCATTTTTACGTCAGCGCCCACAAAAGGCATAAATCCGTCAGGAAAAGTTTTCAGCAGTGGTCCCTTGAGATTGTCGGCGCCGACAAACAAGGAGGCGCCGCGGCGCGCTTCGGCTTCTCGAACCCCTATCGCACTGAACACGACCCAGTGAAACACGCAACCGCGATACTGTTCCGCCAGCCGAAGGAGTGTCCCTCCGCAACCGATCTCGATATCGTCGGAATGCGCGCCAAGGCACAAAATCTGAAGCGGGCTTGAGGCATTCGACGGAAGACTGAGTTGAATCAAGCCACCACTCCTGCCGCCGGATGACCATTCTTCCACAAGCACCACGGAGCTTTGCCAGAAGCCTCGAGTTCATCAAGAATCTGCTTGTCTCGGAAGGTATCCATGCATTGCCAGAATCCATCGTATCGATGCGACCAAACTTTACCTTCCGAGATCATTCGCTGGAATGGCTCGTAGACGAGTTCCTCTCCGGGCTTGATGTAACGAAACACGTCATTTCGCAACACAAAATATCCACCGTTGACCCAGATATTGGAATCTTTCATGCACTTGATCGACCGCACGGAGCCGTCTTCGTTCATTTGAACCGTATCGAGGCTGCTGGACCGGGGTTGCACGGAAAGAAAAGAAGCGTAGTTGTCGCGACGCGAAAATTCGTCGATCATTTTCGGAAGGTAGAAATCCGTGAGGCCATCGCTGTAGTTGGCCAGAAAGATTTCCTCGCCCTCCAGGAAGGGTTCGACAAGACGCAATCGATCCGCGATGCTCGTGTGCAATCCTGTGTCGACAAACGTAATCTTCCAGTCGTCGATGTCTCTTTGCATGAACTCGAGCTTCCTGCCACCCTGCGAGAACACAAAATCGTTGGAAACCGACTCCTCATACTCCAGGAAATAATCCTTGATGGCGCTCGCTTTATAACCAAGGCACAGAATGAAGTCCTTGTGGCCGAAGTGGGCGTAGTATTTCATCACATGCCACAGCACGGGCCTCGACCCAATGGTTACCATGGGCTTCGGCACATCTTCCGAGTAGCCCCTGAGCCGCATGCCTGCACCGCCACAAAACAGCACAACCTTCATGCATCACCTCCCTGCCACCAACTCAACAGACGGTAACCTTGGGTATTGGCACCACGAACTGGCCTCCCCACTCCCGAATAAACTGCAATTGGTCGATGATTTCATCCTTCAGGTTCCAAGGCAGGATTACCACATAGTCTGGCTTGGTCTCACGAATCCGATCGGGATGATAGATAGGAATGTGGCTGCCTGGCAGAAACCTGCCTTGCTTGTGCGGACTGCGATCCACAGTGTAGGCGATGAGGTCTTTTCCAATCCCGCAATAATGAAGCAGCGTAGCGCTTTTGCCCGGGGCTCCGTATGCTGCAACGCTCTTACCTTGTTGCGCGGCATTCAGCAGAAAGTCCACCAAAGCAAATTTGGTTTGCTTCACCTGGGACGCAAAGCTTTCATAGCCCTCGATGCAATCCAATCTGGCGTTCTTCTCTTTTTCGAGTAACTTCGCGACGCTCGGCTCGATGCGGCGCGCGCTATCCTCTGTCCGGCAAGCAAAAACGCGAAGCGAACCGCCATGCGTTGGCAGTTCCTCGACATCAAATACTTTCAGACCATGCGAGTCGAAGATGCGAACGGCGGTGAGAAATGAAAAATAGGAGAAGTGCTCGTGGTAGATGGTGTCAAATTCGTTGCGTTCGATCAATTGCAGCAGGTGTGGGAACTCCAGCGTCAGGACTCCCGTGGGGCTTGAGCAGAATCCTCAGCCCTTCCACAAAATCGTTCAGATCGGGAACCTGCGCCAGAACGTTGTTGCCGATGATCAGATCCGCGAAGCTGCCTTTGCTTGCGAGATTCACGGCCAAGCTCTTGTACCGAAAAAGCGAGCCAGAGTGGGCACGCCTTTCTCGACTGCTACCTTGGCCACATTTGCGGCGGGCTCGATGCCCAGCACTGGCACCTGGTGACGGACAAAATACTGCAATAGGTACCCGTCATTGCTCGCGACTTCTACGACGAAGCTGTCTTCGTTCAGACCAAACCGCTGCCGCATGCGCTCGCAATAGTTTTCGCAGTGCTTAAGCCACGAATCCGAATAGGAAGAGAAATACGGGTAATCACCGAAAATCTTCTCCGCGCTCTCATATTGATCGAGTTGAACCAGGAAGCAGCTCTCGCAAACATAAACGTGCAGCGGGATAATACATCTCGGGCTGGTTAAGCTCCGTCGCGGACGGATAGGTTTCACAAAGCGGCGACATCCCCAGATCGACAAAAGTTCGCCGAAGAGCAGCGTCGCAGAAGCGGCACGTCTGGGACGCCAGTTGCCGCTGCGTTTTCGCGGGTTGCATCGTGGTGGACATTCTATGCTATGGCTTTGGCGTCTCTGAGAAATCGGGAAAGCAACGAGGTAGATAGGCTACCGCCCTGACAATCACACCACGGCGTCCATTCCCCGTAGGGATAGTAGGCAATCGGTCCGCCAATTTCAAACTCTCTGCCCGCGGATTCCCGCCTCCGTTCGGGCCGTAACAAATTGAAATTACAGTATCTTATCGCACACAATGAGGTTCCGCACGATTAAGAATAGGCCTTGGGCGCGGACGACTCGTCGCGGTTTATAGGAAAAGCGCTTCCCTCTGCTGACGCCCAGCGCAGAGAACTTTCCAGCTTTCTCGCATCCAGAAGCCGCTGGATCTGGTTCATCCGAACGAAACGGCCGTGCTCCAAGTCTTCCCGGGTAAGGCCCACTGCGCGGTATGCATCATAGAGTTCCTGGGCGCCTTTGCGAGCGGTCCACTGCGGCCGAAAGTTCGGCAACACGCGGCGTATCTTTTCGCAACTGACACGGTAGCAGCGTTTGTCGGGTCCTCCCCCAGGAGCATACTGAACGCTACAACCAGGAACGATTTCGGCGACGATATCTGCCAATTCCGAAATGCGATAGTTCTCATTGGTTCGCCCAACGTTAAAGGTCTCGTTGTGAATTGCATCCCGCGGAGCTTCGAGCACAGCTACGACGCCGGCAATAATGTCGCGAATGTGGGTGATGGGTCGCCACGGAGTGCCATCGCTTTTTATCAGCACGGTACCCGTTGCGAAAGCGGAAGCCACAAAGTCGTTTAGAACAATGTCCAAACGCAATCTTGGAGATACGCCATAAGCCGTGGCGTTGCGCATGAACGTCGGACTGAAATGATCATCGGCCAAAGCAGCAATGTCACGCTCGGCGAGGACCTTCGACTCGCCATACGCCGTGACTGGGTTGAGGGGCGCACCTTCGTCATGCATCTGATCGCCAGCCGCCCCATAGGTGCTGCAAGACGAAGAGAAGACAAAACGCTGTACGCCGGCGATCTTGGCAAATTCGGCGAGCCGCACTGAAGCAACGTGGTTGACCTCATACGTAAGCGTTGGGATCCAAATTGCCCAAAGGATCGTTGGACAACGCGGCGAAATGCACCACGGCGTCGAAACCGTCGAGGTCTGCCCTTTTCAGGTCACGAAGATCCGTGCGGATTTCAGGTATCGCCGGACTTGCCGGTCCGAAGTCGCAGCCTGCAAACAGGTCAGCGTCGAGTCCCACCACGTCGTGTCCGGCCGCAAGCAAAACTGGCGCCGCAACCGCCCCGATGTAGCCTTTGTGTCCCGTCAAAAGTATCCGCATACGACTCCTGTCCTGTGGCGGATCAACAAACTTTTCGATGCAGCGTCATTCTTCAGGTTCCACGATTCTTGACAATAGACCAGCGGTGCACAAAAGTTCTGCGGCGTCGCTGATCTGCGCGAACGGAAGTTTCGAGCGTTCGGCGATATCCAGCAGCGAGTGATCGCCGTCAGACAGATTCAAGACCCAAAGACGCGCATTGATCTCCGCGTCGATCCCGTCACCGCCCGTGCTGCGATACAAACCTCGGCGCCCCAGTTGTGGTTCGCAATAAGGATTGAGGTTGCAATAACGGCCATTGTTTTCGAGCACGTCGATGATGGCGGCGCAAACGCGCAACGAAGCGGCGAGCGCCTGCGGCTTGACGAAATCAAGATTGTCCGCCGAAGTGTGGTATTCCGGAAAAGTTCCCCACACGCTCCGCATCAGGCAGCCAACCGGGAGATCAAATCCCGGCGAGCAGTACTGCCTCTCGTCGTAACCATACGGCGAGAATTCCAGGATTTCAGAAGCTTCCGTCAGATGGGAAAGGACGTGTGCCACTACGCGATCGATCTCGCAATCACCTCGCCGGCTCTTTTTATAGTGAAACCGGCCATTATCCCCAAGGCAAGTTAGCACCAGACCGTGGCGGATCGTTGCAGTTGACGCTTGGTTCTGGGCCAACCAGGTAATCGCGCCGATGGTTCCAGGCGCAAAGAGAAACCGATACGAGTACTGGGGGTCTTTGCCGGACAACAACTGTGCCAGCGCGGTTGCCACGACCAAACCGGATAGATTGTCATTCGCCAACGAAGGATGGCAGACATGACAGGAAATTAAAATCTCGTCGGACGAACGCCCAGGTAAAAAACATTCTCCATAGCTCAAATGCCCATCCCGAAGAGACGAGTCGATGCAGACTTCGTAGTCACCGTCCTGGAGCGCCAGCATCTGGTTATGAGAAAGACAAAATCCCCAGTCTTCGCGGTAATAAGAGGTTCGGTACGGAATCCAATCTGGCCTCTCTGGAAGAGTGAACAGATGAGGCTTTAGTTCGTGCAAGGGCATTGTCGCGTGGATCGGCGAACTGTAATTCATCAGATGCAAGTTACGATTGCTGAAAGTCTACCACTCGCTTTCCAGTTCGATCCTTTATGTAGGCGTCCAGAACATTCCACTCTTTCGGCACGATCCAATCGAAGACTTGGGTCCCACTTGCCACCTCAAACGTCTCCAGCGGGATCCGGTTCTTGATCATCGCCAGCGTCTGTCGCAGGCCATCTCCGGTGATGCTTCGGCAAATCGGGAAGAGTTCGGCAGCGAAGCCGTGCAGACCCTTGCCGACTTCTGCCGCGCCCTTCTCATCGATCTCTTTAAGCAGTCGCATCGTTTATTCAAAATTGGCGTAAGTGCGGTCTCGCTCAGAAATGACTTTCACTTCGCCCGGCCAGACAATCCCGAACGCTGGGTCATCCCAACGTACCCCGCGGGCCGCTTGCGGATTGTAGAATTGCGACATTTGGTAAAACACCTCGGTGCCATCTTCCAGTGTGAGAAAGCCATGCCCACAGCCTTCCGGCACATACAACATGTGGCGGTTCGCGGACGTAAGAACCGCTGCGGTCCAGTGCTTGAAAGTGGGCGAGTTCGGCCGAAGATCGACTACCACATCGTGGATCGCACCCTGAGTGCAGCGTATTAATTTGGTCTCCGAATAAGGCTCGGCCTGATAGTGCATTCCTCGCAGGGTTCCCTTTTTTGCGCTAAAGGAAACGTTGCATTGCACCAAGCTCGGATTAAGCCCATGGGCTTCAAATTCCCTCTGACACCAGGAACGAGCGAAGAATCCGCGCTCATCGGAGATAGGCTCGAGGTGAATCTCGAGGACACCTTGAACCCTGGTTTCATGAAACTTCATGAAGAGATGGCATCCCTTTGTAATCCACTGCTATGTTGATTTGATGTAGATCAACGCTGCCCGTTTGTCGGAATCCGTATATCACTCCGGCCGCCCGCATCATCATCATGTTCCGAGATGCGCGACTTGCCGCTCATTTTAGTCAGAAGGTGTGCTAGCGCCTTGAACATAGTGCCCTGGCCCCAATGGAGCATCGGTGTCTTTACTTTTTTCCATCCCAGATCCCGGTAATAGAAATGACCGTCCGCCGCCTGCATGTTGTTGATGGCCCATTGCGCAATCTTCGCAGACAATTCGAGCGAGTCGTGGTCAGTGTCTGAAAAGAACGCTAGGGTGTCGATAGCCTGGGCAATGCACTGAATGTCGATCGGGCCGGCTTTATCGTGATAGTACTTTGCGCGGCCATTGGGCTCGAAGAAATGAAGTTTGAAGTACTGAAAACCACTCGCAAGGTTCGATTCAAATTGCCGATCCGAGGTGCTATCGATGTAGCGCTTCAGACAATCCAGGTTGTAACCGGTGTGGAAATTGTCGATCCAGTGGTATTTGGTCGCCTCTCCGTAAAACCACGCACCGTCTGCGTTCTGTCTCTCGCAGCTATAGATCATGGCCTCTCTCGCCAACTCGAGAGCCTCCGAATCATTGGTGTACACCGCAACCCGAGCAAGCAAAGCCGCGCCCAACATATTCGAATTGTGAATTGAACTCTGCTTGAAGGGCACGTAGCTGAGACACGTTCCGCGGCTGGTCCGCTGTCTTGGTAGAGTCTTGACCCACTCACTCACACTCGCGGCTACGCTCAAGTATTTCGGCTCTTGCAATACCTCGTAGGCTTCCAGAAAAGCCAAACCGATCAGACTGCTCCAAACGATTGTGGGCGTGTGTGCGGGTATGGTGCCACCTCGCGTTGAGAACGAAAAGTGATTCCCCCAGCAGTAGTGGTCACAGTTCTTCGGCCGATTCTCGCATTAACCAATCGAAACAGAACTGCGCGCGGTGGCGATAGTTTTCCTCCCCCGTTAAGGCATACATTTTCACATAGCCCCATGCCATGTAGCCCATTCCCTTCGTAGACGTGTGCGGTTGAATTCCGATCAGGGGCCTAATGTGGAAGGGCACCCGCAGAACAGCTCCAGTCAGGAGCCGTCGCAGAAAATGGCTATTAAGGGTGAAATACCGAAGAAAGGATAAGTTCCCATCTCCAGGATCGTAAGCCCTGTAATCGTGCTCCTCAACCCAATGTGAGACTTTCTGGAGGCTGTTTTCGACCGTCCTCATAGAACCTCTGGAAGAACTGGATGTGACATCTTGATTGTATCCAAAACGACGATGCTCGATCGGTTCCAAACAAGCATGAGGCGAATTTTGTGTCGACTACACGGACGCTGGTTATCTGAGATGACCGGATTTACGCCAAGCTTGTAAGTTCGTGAAGCAGTTCCACATATTTTTTCTTTTCACCGGTCCACGCAAATCGCACGCGCATGGCCAATGCCCGCTCACGGTACTGAAGCAGAATCCCGGGATTCTCGGCGATTCGGTCCAGAGTGGCACGCAATGACTCCGGATCATTCCAGTCGAAGAACAGACAGTCTTTTTCACTGAAATAGTAACAAATGGCATAGCTCCGGACTGTCACTACTGGAAGTCCGATCGATATGTATTCGAGGAGCTTCAAGGGGAGCGCATAGTTTGTGACCGAAGATATTTCGAGTGGTACAAGGCCAACATTACAGTCCCCGATCCGCTCCGAAATCGAATGTGCGTCGTATGCGTGGTTGTCAAACTCAACAACCTGGTCAAGATTCGACGATCGGATCATTCCTTTCAACGTCTGACTGAAATCTCCCTCCCCGATGATTCTTACAGAGATACGATCCTTGTTTCGAACACCCGCCAGGGCAGTAATCAACGTCTTCAGTCCCGAACGCTCGAGGATCGTGCCGTGGAAAATGCACCTTAGTTTGCCATCGACGTTATAAAGCTTTCGAAGCGGAAAAAGCTCTTCGTCAGCAAAATTGGCGATAACCATGATTGAATCGGGAGCCAGACCATGCTTTATCAGGATGCCGTCCTTGACTGGGTCATGTACCGTGATCACTCGACTGCAGTACGCGGCACTGAGTCGTTCCTGCCAAAGAAGCACTCGGTAGAAGAATCCATTCTCTTCGCCTTTGAATTTTGAGGCGAACGTATTCGGCATCGGGTCATGGATATCGAGGATGATCTTCGTCCCACACAGTTTGGGAACAATCGTACTGAAGACCAGGAAATCCGGCATGTTATTGACGTGAATGACGGAGTACCGTTGCTTGAAGAAAAGAGCGGTAGTTCTCACAAAGCAACGTAGAAAGAAATTCAGATACGCTAGTAAATATCTGAAGCGCGTCTTGCCGCGATACTTGGATTGATTTACGCGAATCACCCTGACGCCACGAACCATCTCCATCGCTTGGGAACCCTGACGGCACAGTGCTAGAACGTCCACGTCAAATCCACCGTCTACAGCCGCCTCGGCCTCACGGATAACACGAGGATCGATCTCATAGTATGTGTAACCGATCATAAGGACCGTCTTCCGACGCTGCGGATGGGGTCTCATTCAAAAACTCTCGATTCTAGCTTGCCCGTAAGTCTCTTAAAGTCCGCCACTAACTCGCGATCACCCAAGACATTCTCCGGATGCACCAGCAGAACGATGTCCTGGAAGCGAGCGTGATCCAATAACCAGTCTATCGTGAATTTCTTCGTATCTCGCCAGGAGGGCTCGAGCCAAAACGCCGATGGAAATACCAAGAGATCGCTACCGACTTTCGTGGGCCCAAGAGTCGGATCTTCGAGATTACCCAGAAACAACTGCATGGAGGCCCGTTGGGCCCATTCGACATACTTTTCGGGTTCGTAAGGGGCATAGTGATGAAATCCATATTTTGCCCCTCCGGAGCCGTGCTTCGACACGGCGCGCACTTTTCGTGCGACATGACGCTCAACAATGCGTGTCTCTTCGAGGAAGGTAGTCAAGGAACGAGAATTCTCCAGGTGCAAGCCGATTTCGTGACGACCCGCGTCCAGTAAATTAAGGATTGATCTGGAGGGAAGCGTGCACCGACGAAAAAAAACATGCGCGCGCGCCCTCGCCGCGTTCAGCCAATTCAGCATCGTTTGCAGCTCGGTAAGAAATCCTAAGCCTGCTACCTTAGGAAAATAGAGATCTGAACTCACCCTGCTGAGAACGTGGCGAAAAGCTGGATGTCTGCCATACGGTCGGTCAACGTCAATTCGGATGATCAGTGACATCAGGCCTCGGCACACGCTACCAACATGGTGGAATACTACTCCCGTCAATAGTGACACTCAAGATCACGAGACCGACCAGCGGCCGGCATTCCGTGGTTCCGTTTTCAACGCGTCGCAATCCTGTCGCATCAGGCCGGGCTCCAAGGTTATCACTAGCGCTCGTCAGTGATCTTCCAGTCGACCAGGTCTTGCATTCTTCTGATCAGGGTCGGCGCAGATAGTTGATACCTCATATCGCCCGGAGTGCAGGTCCCCCCGTAGGCCGCGTATTGGAGGAAGCTGACCTAGACCTGACACAATGACAAGACGAACGGGCAGGGTCAATACCTGTACCAGATTTGGACGTTGAATCAGTATCCTCTAAGTTGGAGATAGTCGTAATCTTGACTCCGGTAACCTTGGAGGTACCTTTGGACCGTAATCCTATCTCAGTGACAATCCAACGATTTAGTTCAAGGTCAAGGAGTAAATCAGTTCTCGCGATGCACGCACTCGTCTCCGCGCGGTGGCAATAGGCTCATGGAGTGTACGCTGTCCAAAAACGAATATCTTGCCACCGTGGTCAACTCGGAAGAGGTACGATGAAACGCAAACTATCCATCTTATTTTCCGTCTTATTCTTTTGTCTCCCTGGAGTTTTGCACGCACAGATCCAGACCTGGAGCGGCATCCTTGATCCGAGCCGAGCAATCGACTGGACGGAGGCGGGTGTTGTTGGCGGAATCCCCGACGCGAATTGGATCCAATGTGGTTCTACCATCGCGGCTTACACTGGCACTGCAGCCGCAATCAACACCCATATTGCGGGATGCCCAGCGAATACTTATGTTTTGCTGGGACCGGGCACTTTCAACCTTTCGACCGGCGTCCTAATGAAGAGCAACGTCGTCCTGCGGGGTTCGGGGGCAAACTCCACCTTCCTCATAATGGCAGGAAGCAACGGCTGTAGTGGCAGTTGGGCCTGGATATGTTTCTCCCAGGACCCGACATGGTTTGGCTACGCATACATGAATACCGCAACTTGGTCCGGGGGTTATGCACAAGGTGCGACTTCCATCACCCTCAATGGACTTAGCAAACCTCTGTCTGTCGGCCAATACATATACCTCGACCAAGCGGATGATCTGTCGGATCCTGGAACGTTGTTCGTGTGCGAGTCGACCACCGTGAGTCCGTCATGTTCGCTAGAGGGAGCGTCGGGCGCAGGTCGTAAAATCGACGGAGTGTACCGTAGCCAGATTCAGATTGTAAAGATTACGAAGATAGCAGGAAGCACCTACACGATTACCCCCGGCTTATACGGTATCCGGTGGAGCCCGAGTAAGCGTCCTGCAGCGTGGTGGCCCAACACCACGATAACAAATGCAGGCGTAGAGAATCTTTCGGTGGACAATACCAATTCCACTGGCGTGGGGGGAGTCGTTTTCTCCAACGCAGCCAATTGCTGGGTGAGAGGCATTCGGTCATTAAATGGAAATCGAAACCACGTCTGGCTTCTTCTAGCCACACACATTACCGTGCAGGACAGCTATTTCTACGGAACGAAAAAGGCCTTGTCTAAAAGCTACGGCGTAGAATCGTTCGGGACAACCGACAACCTTATCGTGAACAACGTGTTTCAGAGGATTAGTTGTCCCATCATGCTCGGCAACAATCAAGGATCCGTGTACGCCTACAACTTCTCAATCAACAATTTCATTAACTTGCCCACATTCCTGTCGATGCAGGTTTCCGAGCACGATGCTGGTGTCCTTTACAATCTGCTCGAAGGAAACATTGGCGCTTTTTTCTATGGCGATATCTTTCACGGTACCGGCGGTTCTAACACGTTCTTTCGCAACCGATGGAACGGGCATGAATGCACAGGAGGAATCTGCACCTCAGGCGGCGACTTCCCAATACGGCTCGACTCGTATAACCGCGCTGAGAATGCGATTGGTAATGTCCTCGGGACGACCGGAATCCACAAATCCTACGAGAACGGCGTGAATCCGCCCATTTACTTCCTTGGGCACGGAGGCACCGAGGGCTCGGTGACGGTGGCGAGCGATGCCCTCGTATCCTCCACGTTGCTGCGCTGGGGGAATTACGACACTGTGACTGGTGGTGTGCGCTGGTGCGGTAACTCATCTGATCCCGGATGGTCAACTACTTGTGCAGGCAAATCAGAAGTTCCTACAGGGCTCTCGCAGTACAGCAATCCAGTGCCTTCAAGCACGACGTTGCCGGCGTCGTTCTACTATCGATCGACTCCAAGCTGGTGGCCCAGTGGCAAAACGTGGCCTCCGATTGGCCCGGACGTCTCGGGCGGTAGCTTGGGCTTATGCGACGGCGGAAGCTATCCCTACAACATGGTTACATCGAGTTCCTTCTGCACAGGTGGAACTTTTACACCTTCCGATGCAGGAGGCCACGCGAACAGCAATCCAGCAATGGATTGCTACTTAGACGCGATGGGAGGGCCCCCAGATGGAACCGGACCCGCTCTAAGTTTTAGCGCAAGCGCGTGCTACTCGCATTCGGCAATCGCAGCTCCGAAGGATCTCGCCGCCATTGTCCAATAGTCTTTTCAATGGCCTCGCTACTTGATCAGGAAGGTACGAGCTGCCGCTCAGGCCTGCGCGAGGGAACCGGAGGGACTCATCTGCTATTCTGTGGACCAATTCGCAGCTGAGGATTCCGTTTTTTCCGCCTGTTTTCTATCTGAAACAGCGCTTTGTCCCAACGTCTTTCCGCCGACCATCTGGATTTCAGTAGCGCACGTTGGCCGCTCTTGGCCACACGCCAACCAAAAACCGCTTTCATCCAAGAATACTTCCAAGGCAAGCGCGGGGGCCCCAGTTGCCCCCCCAGGTCCTTGGCCATCTGCTCCGCCTGCTCGACAATATCGGGTTTGTCCGGATAGAAGTAAATCAGAGAAGCTTGCAGGTACTTCAAGCAGGCAGCCCGAACCCTTTCGCTGTCCTCCATCGAACGTATATAACCGATATGCAGTCGCATCGAGAGCCAGTGGGCATCGAGTTTTCGGCTTGAGTGACCGATGTAGCTGAGGCCGCGGAATGCTAGTCCTGGCCCCCGGTAATAAGCCTTCGCTTCAGGTGTGAACTTCACCCCGTCACTCGCGAGCAGAACTCGACAGAAATATTCACCGTCATCATCGGACAAAAGCCTCGCGTCCCACGGGCCTGCGGCTTCGGTTAACTCGCGACTGACAAGCCACGAAGCGGTCTGCATGAAAAGATTGTCCCCCATTTTGCGCAGTAGCCATTCCACCGGAGAGAGATCGCACCATAGCGCGGTCGGAATGAACTCCGTCCGATAGTGTCGATAGATGAACCTCCCCCATGCGGAAGAAAGGAGCACTCGATTGCTTTCATATTGGCGCAGCGAGTTCATCTGGAGAGCGATCTTGTCTGGAGCCAGCAGATCGTCTGCATCCAGCCACTGAATGTAATCGCCCTTGCTGAAAAGCAACGCAAAGTTCCGGGAACTGGCTGCACCATCATTGTGCTTCGAGTAGACACGGACGCCTTGCGATTCAAACTGCTTGGCAATTGTCAGAGTTTGGTCTGTCGACCCGTCATCAATGACAATAATCTCTTTTCGTCCCCAAGTTTGTGCAATAGATGACCGGAGTGTTTCCGCAATTGATTCCTGTGCGTTGAAAGCCGGGATAAGAATTGATACCAGTGGTTCTTGCGCATCAATTGAGGAGGTTTTCGGCACCGCTACGCTGCAGTCAGGACGCGGGACGTGTCGCCTTGTCTTTCCGAGTTTACGGCTCTGCTTCAAAACTCTTTGGATTTTTAAGCTTTCCCAGCGCTGCGCCAACCGCCTGAGTACATAGCTAGATCTACTTCGCGTCCGCCAGGAACCCTCTATGAAATGGATGCCGAAATCGCCGAAGCAGTTCCAATTGTCAAGGTCGCAGACATCGTCGGGAAACAGAACCGTGACCGTTTCGGCTGCTTTCGGATTCTCAGCGAAAGCTCGGGAGATCAATCCAGGGCCGGTCGTATTCAAGACGAGGTATTCGGATGTGAAAAACGGAGGGAACCCTCGCATCATGGGTTTGACCCAGTTTGGGTCCTTTTGAGCCTTCACGCAGTTCTCGATAATGGTGTCAATAAAGGGATGTCCAGCAGCGGCCCCAAATGCATAGTTTCCGATCTGCCAATCCATCCTGAGGCGATTTCGCAGATAGTCGCTGAGGGTGAGTCCCTCGAAGGAAAAGACGCAGCCAAACTTCAGAAGATCCGAAAGGCCGGAAACCAACATAACATCCAGATCAAAATAAAAGCCACCGTACCGGTAAACCGCCAAATACCGAAAGAAATCATATCGCTGGATGGGAAACTTAAACGAATCAAAGACCGAGCGATGCTGCGGGAATTCCTGGTCCATAAATGCTTCTACCCGTTCGTCGTCAAAAAACAGATACTCATAATCCGGATTTAGCAGTCTTAGATTCGCCATCATAGCCCGGATATGCAAGGGCTGGACGGCGTGCCTGCCTGTCTGAATGATCCGCTTCGGAATTTTGTAAAGCATCTCTCCTCTGGTCTGCACATTCGTCGCCGCGTACTGCCAGCCACCCAAATCAAGTTGTACGGTTTCTGTTGCTTGAGCCGAGGTGTATAGTCCTTTGACTGCGTTGAAATCAGGACTCTACATGTGATGAGGGACTTTCCCCACGAAAGGCAACGTCAAGCGCGTGATCACGCCAAGCGCTTGATCAACATTACGCTCAGGCGCAACCACGTCGTCGAGGAGATAGTCATCAATTGCGGAGGGGTCTTGCGGAGCTGGGGCTTTCGGGATCCCCAGTACCGCCAGAAGGAAGAAAAACCACAAGGGGAACATCATTCTGAACCCCGCTTCAGTGTAGTTGTAAAGCACTTCAGCAACAAAAAATGCTAACCCGAGACTGCCTGCCTCCGGATCAGCGCGGAGCGTAGCAATGACCTTCGGGTAGCTCGTCAGGATCAAAGCGGCTAGCAGCGCGACGCCAATCCATCCCAGGTTCAAGTATAGCTCGAGATAACCGTTATGGGCTTCTGTAATGCCGTAAAAAGCCCCATCATTGAGACTCCAAAATTCTTCAAGTCGCTTCCCAACCCAGAAACTCTCGTAACCCGTTCCGATCAGCGGGTTGCGAACGAGAGAGAGCGCGGCTCCCCAGATCGCCGTCCGGCCGGTGAGGGTCGGGCTCCGGCCTAGACCTTTAATAATATCTCCGCTTGTATCGAAGAACAGGGCGAACGATGAAAACCCGACCATCGCCACCACCAGAATGTGCACCAACGCCGGCCTTCGGATTACCATCGGCCGGTTCGCCAACAACAAAAGTCCGCCCGCCATACCGAAGCAGGAAATGGAGGTCATGGAATTGCTCATCCGTAGCAACCAAAGTGCCATCGCGAGGATGGTGCCATAAGCGATTAGTAACTGGGTTCGGCGCGCGACGTTCCTATCCCGGTATAGAGCCCGAAAACGCCATAGAAATCCAAGTCCGAAGACTAGACAGATTACTCCGAGAGTATTTTTCTGCATTGCGACACCGCTATACATGGGGAACCCGAGAGGGGTGAAAGTCCTTCCGAGGGATGGGTAATATTTGATGAACAGGACAGAAAGCGGGAGGACTACAAAGCCGACTCGAGTGAGTAGTCGCTTAAATGCAACCGTAGGTTCGGCATCGGTCAATACAACCAAGACCATTACCAGGTCGCCGATCCCTTTGTTCCAATGCTTGAAAGCGACCAGCGGATATTCAGCCCAGAGAATGCTGAGTGCACAATATAGGAAAAAGATCAGAATCGGCACCATTCTTGCGAGCAAAGGCGAGATCTGCTGGCTTCTGTGGGCAAGGACGATGAATCCAGCAATCAACAGGAACGAAAACGCTGCCGCATCCACGGGACTTCCTTCAATGTAAACTTGGGCGGTGCGTGCGACCGTGAATCCCCGCAATCCGAATGCCTGCAACCACAGGGAAACAGGACGTGAGCAGTTGATGAACAACCAGGCCACCGGGATCCACAATGCCTTGGAAGGTCGAGGCCCTTTGTCGCGATCGAGGACAAAGAGCCCTACGATTCCTACGACACAGAGAAACGCCATTAGCGGCGGTGGCATTTGTTAACTCTCGTAAACTTTCCTGTAGCATGGCGCAGAGTCATCTGGGGTCCACGAAGAGACGATGCACCAATTCTAGGGTCAGAACCTTATGAATCGCAGTGGTGTAATTCCGGTTTCCCTTAAGATGCCCACGGACGATGGTTTCTAGGCCCCGCCGTTCGAGGTATGGCCGCGAAAGGGTCCGAGCGTCCAGCAGCATCTCCTGGACATATTTAGAGAGAGCATCGCGGTACCAAATCCGGAAGTGGTAGAACTTGTGCCGACCGAGGAAGATCCGTTCAAGGTGTAGCGGCGAAAGCAGATGATCGATTCGCGCCATCCACTGGGGCATGCCATGGTCATAGGCATACTCCGCCTTGAACGTGAACTCGAGCAGTCCGCGGGAAATTTCTCCCCGCAAGCGTCCGGAATTCCCGGCATGCCCACGATCGGTCCTGATCTGAAGCAAACTTGCGTCCCCTTCGGCAATTAAGCGCAAGCACACATCATTGTTCATCAAAGCAGAGTCTGGCGCCCGGAAAACCGTCTGCACGAAATCGTTGTCTAGAAACGGTGAGCGCAATGAAAGTTGGCTCTCCTCGAGCGCCAGCAGGCCGTAGTGGTGCCAGGGGGCCTGGCGGAATACAGCAAACGTGAGTGGGTGGGTGTGACTCATGGAAGCATAAGTGTCGCGGGCAGCTTGGACATGAGTGAGAACTTCTGGTCGGACCAAGCCCGCAACTGGTGATACGGGTTTGAACGCGCGAACGCGGCGCAGGACCTCGCCGCCATAGTTCCCCGTCATCCGGTCCGGAGCGATCTCCCTAGCTCGCTCGTTCACGTAAAGGTCAGGGGAGTGAATAACTTCGAGGCACCCATCAGTGAGGTAGACGCTACGCTCCGCGTAACGGGGAAAATTCGACAAAAAATCATCTCCAACCGGTATTACTTTGTGGGGTTGGTTGCATGCTCCTGCCAATCGGCGCGCCAAACGCACGTCCTGAGAATCTCTGAACATCCCGCCGAAGGAGTAGCAGGGAAGCGAGCCCGGAGAAGCCTTGTGCCATGCCAGAATCATCCTGCTGTCCAACCCACCGGTCAAAGACATCCCAAGGGGTTGGTTGCCA
>CAWBVH010000001.1:0-155753 GCA_963792145.1 Candidatus Acidiferrales bacterium | reverse complement strand
GTTCGTCTGATTCGGTGGTACTTAGGGGTGCTTTGCAGACGCGGTGGTCGGCCGAATCTTCTCGGGCGCAACCACTCCCTGCCCTTCCAATGCACTGTAAAACTTGTCCGCTTCCAGGTCCTTTAGTGTCTCAACCTTGCCAGAGGGCCAACGAATCTCCAGGCTATCGATCTTCGTCGCTTGATTCAGCCCGAAGTGCACTCGCAGGTCATTCTGCGAAAGGTAGCTCCCGCCACTATGAATCTCTTCCGTTTGCGTGATTCCTCGCAGCTACTAGCTTCAAGCGCGCTCCAATCGCCAATCGATTGCTCTTTGTTCCCGCCAACTCAAAACTCACCCAATGTCTTCCCGCAACGCCGTGGTTCTTCAACACCACCGGCGCTCCATCCAAATTGTTGATCACTACGTCCATATTCCCATCGTTGAATAAATCCCCCACCGCTAGTCCGCGAGACACCTGGGGCTCCCGAAGCGCCGCGCCACCCTGCATACTGGCGTCGCAAAACGTTCCGTCCTTCTGATTCATCTGCAAAATCTTTGGCTCACGATAACGAGCACCGGAAGGCAGCGTGTCCACTTGCGGGTACACATGCCCGCTCACCGCGATAACATCCAGCCAACCATCATTGTCCAGGTCCACGAATGCCGCCCCCCACTTTACATAGGGTAGCGACGGCACCGCGACTCCCGCCTTGTACGACACATCCGTAAAATTCCAGTCGCCATCATTGCGAAACAACAAACTGTATTCGTCCGAAAAATTCGTGATGTACAGCGAGGGCCTGCCTGCGTGATTGTAATCGCCCACTGCCAAACCCATCGATGCCTGCTCGGCCCCATCCTCGTTTACGGCCGTTCCCGATTCCAGCCCGATCTCCGAAAATTTCCCGCTGCCTTCATTCTTGTAAAGAAATTTTGGCGTCGAATCGTTGGTCACGAAAGCATCCGGTCGCCCGGTATTGTTGAAGTCCGCCCACACCACCTGCATTCCGTAGTAGCCGCTGGGATCGTTGACTCCAGCAGCCTTGGATACGTCGGCAAAGGTCCCATCACCCTTGTTATGAAACAGGGAATCGCCTGAGCCTTTCAGTCCGCGCGGTCCGCATTGCACGTCCAGCCCGCGAAATTTGCAGTTGGGCGCGCCGCCAAATTCCGGCAATGCATTCAGCCGCAGATCCACATAATTCACCACCATCAAGTCCAAAAATCCGTCGCCATCGTAATCCCCGAACGCCGCCCCGGTAGACCAGCGCCCATCGGCCACGCCCGCCTTCTTCGTTACATCGCTAAACGTCCCATCTCCGTTGTTGTGGTACAAAACGTTTCCGCCGTAACAGGTTACGTACAGGTCCGGCCATCCATCGTTGTCGTAATCGCCTACGGCTCCGCCCATGGCAAAGCAAGGCGTGCCAATTCCCGCCTTGTCAGTCACGTCAGTAAACGTCCCATCGTGATTGTTGTGGTACAGCGCGCCTTTGGCCTTCTGCCCTTTCAGCGACATGGCCACGCTCGGCGCGTTCGTAAAGTAAATGTCCAGCCATCCGTCTCGATCGTAATCAAAAAGAATCACGCCTCCACTCATCGACTCGATCACGATCTTTTTCTCTGGATCGGAGGTGTGCTGGAACGTGATGCCGGTCTTGCTGGTAACGTCCTCAAGCTGAGGAATCGTGCGCCCTGCGCACTCCACGGCTTGGGCGCCCGGCCGAGGCGGCGCCGGAATCGGGTGACCTTCCTGGCCAAAAGCCAATCCGCCATACAACAGCAGCGTGAAAATCGACCTCGTCCCGCAACCTGCTCTTTTTCTTTTCAATCCTGTTTCCCTCACTGGTACACAGGCATTTTCGTTTGCCTTGCGTTTTGGAGCAACTCGACGTGCAAAACTCAACACGTAGCGTTACACTCTTCTCGGTGTCGCTGACCTGTGATTCGCTGGGGTGGCGGGTTGCAGAGCCACAAACTCTCGTTCACGCGTTCTCGTTCCTGAACTGCCGAGGCAGGTTCCTATGAAAGCCGCAAGAGCACCCCAGGTCAAGTCCCCTGGCCCCGTAACCCTCAAAGCCGTTGCTGAATATGTTGGCTTGACGCCCGGTACCGTGTCCGCCGTCTTGAACAATTCCGCCGCTGCACGTTCCATTCCTGAACACACCCGCAAGCGAATTCTCGAAGCTGCCCGCGTGCTGAATTATCGCCCCAACTTCCTGGCGCGCTCGCTCCGTGTTCAACGCACCTACACCGTCGGCGTTATTGCCGAAGAAATCGGCGATGCCTACGGTGGCCTCGTCGTTAGCGGCATCGAAGCGTACCTTCGCGAAAATGAATTCTTCTTTCTCACTGTCGCGCATCGTCACGATCCGAAGTTGCTCCGAACGTATTCAAGCATGCTCATGGCAAGAGGCGTCGAAGGCTTGATTACCATCGACACTTCCATCGACGCCAAGCCGGAACTTCCCATGGTCGCTGTTGCTGGACACCAGACCGTCGAGAATGTCACAAATATTGTCATCGATCACCATCGCGCCGCCGAGCTTGCTCTTGCCCACCTGAAGGAACTCGGCCACGAACGCATCGCTTTCCTCCGTGGCCAGTCCAACAGCGCCGACTCCGCCACTCGCTGGGAAGCCATCCAGGAAGTCGCTCCGGAGTTTGGCATCCAGATTCGTCCCGAACTGGTCTTGCAGTTGGAAGGTCTCGACTCCACACCCGAACTCGGCTACCCCTACGGCAAGGCCTTGCTCGCCAAAAATATTCCCTTCACAGCTTTGTTCGCTTACAACGATATTTCGGCGATTGGTTGTATTCGAGCTTTTCAGGAAGCAGGCCTCCGGGTTCCCGAGGATATTTCCGTGGTCGGCTTCGATGACGTCTCCCTCGCATCCTTCAGCATCCCTCCGCTCACGACGGTCCGCCAGCCGCTCGTCAAGATGGGACGCATGGCCGCCGAGACCCTCGTCGACCGCATCGAGAAACGCTCTTCTTTCCTTCAGGATATTCGCGTCGAACCAGAACTAGTTCTCCGCCGCTCCACCGCCCCGCCCCGCAAGCTGTGAAGCTCACCAGTTTTGTGCCCGCGATCTGAAACTGCACCGCTAATTGGGATCACGTTCCAGCTAACCGTCCAATACGACGCGCAAAGTGTTTTTTTCTGAAATGTAGCGCTGGCTTTTATGCCAGCCCTGTTTGTCCTGTAGCTCATCCCTTCAGGGGTGAGGGTGTTCTTCGCTTTTGTAGGACCGCCTTCCAAGGCGGTCCGCCAACCTAGGCGGCTTGGCTTACTGTACGCCGAACCGCGTGCCGCTATTCCACCCCATAGTCCGCGATCCCGCAACGCACGATGCACGCCAATCCGGTCGCGGTGATTACGCCTTTGAAAGACGCTGGCTGTTCGGCTTCGACCCGCTCAGGGCAAAGAACAGAATATACAGGTAGCAAATCACGGGAAGGAAGAATGCGTGATGTATCCCGATCTTGTCGGCAATCCATCCTTGGGCCAACGGAATAATTGCACCCCCGACGATCGCCATAATCATGATTCCAGAACCGTCACCGGTCAGCGGTCCCAGTTCCGCCACTCCCAGCGTGAAGATGCTTGGAAACATGATGGAGTTGAAGAAGCCCACCAGGATAATCGTCCACATAGCCAGGTGCCCCGAGCTCAACATGGAAATTCCCACGAGTGCAGCGGCGCACACTGCACACACGCCCAGCAGCTTCCGTGTACTTACTTTTTGAAGCAGCCCGGAACCAATAAAGCGCCCCACCATTGCACCACCCCAGTAAAATGCCACAAAACTCGCCGCGACTCTCTCGGTCAGGCCGCCGATCTCAGGCTGGCTGAAGTAATTCACCAGGAAGCTCCCGATGGAGACTTCGGCGCCCACATACACAAAGATGGCTATCGCGCCGAAAATCAAACTCGGATGCCTCCAGATGGAGTCGTTTACCTTCTCACCGACCTTGCGCTGGGCGTGTTCAATTTTGGGCAGCTTGAAGCTGCCGATCGCAATCGCCAGCAACACCAAAGCAATGCCCAGCCCAACATACGGAGTCTTCACCGTGGCCGCTTCGTGGAGCCGGTACGCCTGCAATGCATCCGGCGCCATTGCTCGAATCTCATTCATCGCTTTGGGTGCCGCACTCAGGATCAGGATTCCGCCGAAGAACGGAGCAAGAAATGTTCCCAGAGAGTTAAACGCTTGTGTCAGATTTAGCCGGCTGGACGCGGTTTCCGGTTTCCCCAGTACGGTCACGTAAGGATTCGCCGCAACTTGCAAGCACGTGATTCCCGCTGCCAGTACGATCAGTGCTCCCAGAAACAGTGGGTACGACGGTACGCTGGCCGCAGGAACAAAGAGGAATGCGCCAAGCCCCATGGTCAGCAGCCCCAGCACCATCGAGCGCTGATATCCAATCAAGTCAACGATCCGGGCCGAGGGTATGGAGAAGATGAAATACGCTCCGAAGAACGCGAACTGAATCAGCATCACCCTTGCATAGTTCAAGTCGAAGATCGATTTTAGATGGGGTACGAGAATATCGTTCAGACATGTAAGAAAACCCCACATGAAGAATAACGTGGTCACAACTGCCAGCGGGCCCGCGTAACTTTTTTGCTCACCTACGGCCGCCGTGGTCTCAACCGGTGCACTCGAAACGCTTATGTTCGCCATCGTTTCCGCTTCCCTTCTATCCGCTCCCTCGCGGCTCTGCAATTGTCCTTGATACTGACATACCTCTCGCCAGAGTAAAAATGTTTCTCGTCACACTGTTCCGTTCGTGAATGATGGTATAACAATCTGCCGGATCGATTTTCTTCCCAAGATTGCGAGATTTCCGAATGCGCCTCTCTGCCTTCCGCGTCGTTTGCCTTTGCCTCTTTCTTTCGATCTTTGCTCCCGCCGCTCTCTTTGGCCAAACATTTTCTTCCGTAGTCATCTGGTCCGAGCCAGGACTCCCTGTCGCCGATTCTCCGGCCCCGTCGGCGGCGCAACTCACGCAAGCCTTCCCGCAAGCGCGCCTCGCCTCTACCGAGCAATTATCTGCGCAGCTCAACGACCCCCAAACCCGTCTTCTGATCCTCGCGCAAGGTTCCGTCGTTCCCGAAGCAGCATGGTCTGCAATTTTCCTCTATCTGCAGCGTGGCGGTAATCTTCTCGTAGTTGGCGGACGCCCGCTCACTCGCGCCGCCTACCACGACTCCACCGGTTGGCATCTCCGCGACTATTCCGTGCGCTTCTCTCGCTTGCTCCTCATCGACCAGTATCAGGCCACTCCCGGCTCTTCCGGCGCGCAATTCACTCCCAATCCTGATTTTCCCCTCGATCTTCCCCAGTTCTCCTGGCAACAAGCCTATAGCCCCATCATCCGCCTCAGTACCAGCAACCTCTATAATCGCGGTGGCTCTGCCGGTTCTCTCGATGTGCGTTTGGATCCACTCGTCTGGGGCGTAACGGAAAATCGTCGTCTTTCCGCACCACTGATCGAGCTCGACCACTTCTCCTCCGGCTTCGACGGAGGTCGCTGGATCTTTCTCTCCGCCGAATTGTCTCCGAACTTCTACGCGTCTCCTGAATCCGGTGCTCTGCTCCGCAAACTCGCATTGCGCGCCATGCAAGGTGCCGAGGAGTTCACTGTCCGCCCCACTGTTCCCCTTTATCTTCCCGGCGAACCCATTGAACTCGAAACCATCTTCAACTCCGCCTCCAAGCCCGCAACACCGTTGGCCGTTCAACTCTCCGTCTACCCCGAAGAGAAGCCCTCCGACAAGCAAACGTCCACAATCACGCTTCCTTGCAATTCCGCCACAATCCTTCCCGCTCCAAAATCCAAAGGCCTCTACATCATCGAAGCCCGCCTGCTCGACGGCTCAACCACTCGCCAAATCTACCACTCCGCTTTCTGGATTCGCGATGAAGCCTATCTCCGCTCCGGTCCACGCCTTTCGGTTAACGCCGATTACTTCCAACTCGACGACAAGCCTCTCGCCGTTGTTGGCACCACGTACATGTCCAGCGAAGTTCAGCGCCTCTATTTCGATCATCCGAATGTCTACGTCTGGAACAGCGACATGGCTCTGATTCACGCCGCTGGCCTCAACATGATTCGCACCGGCTGGTGGACCGGTTGGGACAAATTCTGCGACGAGACCGGCCGACCCTATGACCGCACCTTGCGCACCCTGGAAGCGTATTTGATGACCGCTCGCAAAAACGGCCTCCCCGTGCAGTTCACTTTTTTCGCGTTTCTTCCCGAAGTTCTCGGCGGCGCCAACGCCTATCTCGATTCGCAAGCCGTGCGCAAGCAGCAAACTCTGGTCGGCTCGGTCGTCGGGCACTTTCACGACGTGCCGTTCCTCGCGTGGGACCTGATCAACGAACCCAGTTTTTCCAAGCAACTCTGGAAAATGCGCCCCAACGAAGACCCCGTTGAGCTCGCGGCCTGGAATGCCTGGCTCTCGCAGAAATATCCTGATCGCGCCGCCCTCGCTGCGGCCTGGAATGTTCCTCCCGACGCCGTTGCCGGAACCATCTCCTTGCCGTCAGAATTGGAGTTCGACCCCCGCGGCATGTACGCCGGCACGAATTCTCTCCGCGTGTATGACTACGCCGAGTTTGCTCAGGAGAAATTCGCCGGCTGGGTCCGCGGCATGCGTGAAGTCATCCACGCAGCAGGCTCCACGCAACCCATCACCGTTGGCCAGGACGAGGGCGGCTTCATGGATCGCCTCTCTCCCGCGTTCTTCGCGCCCTACGTCGACTTCACCACCAATCACACCTGGTGGCAGGACGATCATCTCCTCTGGGATTCGCTCGTCGCCAAACAGCCCGGCCGCGCCATGCTCATTCAAGAAACGGGCCTGCAGCGTCAACTCAACCTCGATGAAACTTCCCGCCTCACTCCCGATCAGGAGGCTTCCCTGTTCGAACGTAAGATCGCGTTGTCGTTCGTGCAAGGTTCCGGTGCCATCGAGTGGCTTTGGAATACCAATTCCTACATGACCGAAGGAAACGAAGTGCCCATCGGCGCGCTGCATGCCGATGCCACCGAAAAGCCCGAAGCCACTGTCCTTCGCGACTTTGCAAAATTCGCGGCTGCCGCGTCGCCGTATCTCAAGAATCCCAAGCAACCAGACGTCGCCGTCGTCACTTCGCAAGCCGCGCAATTCTCCGTTATCGGCGGTCTGCAACTCGAAGCCCAGCAAAACGCTGTGCGCGCCCTCGGCTACGATCTGCACCAACCCTGCTACGTCATTGCCGAAAGCCAGATCGACAAACTCGGCTCGCCGAAACTCGTCATCCTCCCCTCAGCGCAAGCCCTCCGCGAGTCCACCTGGCAAGCCCTCCTCACATACGTGAAAAACGGCGGCAACCTCCTGGTCACCGGCCCCGTCTCCCGCGACGAGCACTGGCATCTAGTCGATCGCCTCACTCCTCTTAGCATCAAGGGAGCCACCGCGCCGCTGACCTTCCAAACTTGGGAAATCGCCGTCACATCGAAGTCTTGGCGGACCTCCATACCGGTCTCCTTCGACCAACAAAAGCAGCAGCTCCTCGAGTTTCTAAAATTCGACGATGGTAACGATGAAGCGAACCTGTCTCTTGGCAAGGGGCATCTCTGGTGGTGCGCATATCCGGCGGAACTCGCCGAGAACCTTCAGGCGGCGGCTTTCCTCTACGGCGGAGTCCTGCAACTTACCAACCCACGCTACGAAGTCCGCCCAGGCACCCTCATCTATCCGACCGAACTGCAGGACGCCATCCTCTATATTTTCGAGTCCGAATTCTCCAAGGATCAGGACATTAACTTCCACGACGACGTCACGGGCGCTGAAGTTAAGTTCCATCTGCCTGCCCAACACGCCGCGCTCGCCCTCATCAACAAACACACCAAACAAATCGTCGCCAAGTACGGCTTCTGATTCCAATTTGTAGCGGCGGCTTTGCGAATAACGCATCGCCTCTTCCCCTCATCACAAAATTAGTCTTCCTGGTAGCGCTGGCTTTTATGCCAGCTCCAGCGAGATACGCAAAACTCCACAAGGAGACCGCTGTGGTTCGCTCTCAAGGTGTTCAGGACAACGAAGCTGGTCTGCTAACCCGCATCATCTTTTGGCTCACAAAACGCCGTATCGGCCGCGTGCCTCTCGGCTTGCGCGTGCGTGCTCGCGATTCCAAACTCTTCCGGCAAATTGTGCGCATGGATCTCTACGCCGTTTCCCATGGCGCTATTCCGGTGCGCTTGAAAGAACTCGCGCAACTCAAGGTCGCCATGATGGTTGGGTGCCCGTTTTGAATTGACATCCACTCTGCCGTCGGCAGAAAAGAAGGCATCACCGAGCCACAACTTCACGACCTCACCCAGTTCGAGTCCAGCCCTCACTTTGACGAACGCGAAAAACTCGTCCTTCGTCTCGCCACCGGGTTGACACGTACGCCGTCCACAGTCACCGACGAACTCTACGCCGCGCTGCGGAATCAATTTTCCGAGCGCGAACTCGTCGAACTATCCGCCACAATTTCCTGGGAAAATTACCGCGCCCGCTTCAACCGCACCTTCGCTATCGCTGCCGAAGGCTTCTCCGAAGGCCAATTCTGCCCCTTGCCGGAGCACGTCCCGCAACCTTGACCTGACTTCAAACTTTTTCTGCTCCCATCTTGCGCGTCGTGCATCTAACCTAGTGCGACTACCAGGTTGAACTCGGCCGAAGACTCACTGCGTGCTTGGACGGAAGCATCGCAGACAGGGAAAGTAGGTTCTATGCTTACCTTGCTCGAAGCTTTGCAGCACGCCGATGCCACGGGAACCGCGGTCGGGCATTTCAACATTTCAGAACTCATCGCGCATGAAAGCGGTTTTCGAGGCGGCTCGCGAAAAGAACCTGCCTGTCGTCGTGGGCGTCTCCGAAGGAGAACGCCAATTCATGGGCGTCCTGCAGGTTGCGGCTCTCGTCAAGAGTTTGCGCGAGGAATTCAACTTTCCGATCTTCCTGAACGCCGATCACACCCATTCGCTGGCCAAGGCGATCGAGGCTGCCAAGGCCGGCTTCGATTGGGTCGTGTTCGATCTCTCAACGTTGCCGTTCGAGGAAAATGTCCGCCAGACCAGGCAAGCGGTCGAAGCCCTCAAAGCCATCCGCCCATCCATTCTCGTGGAAGGCGAAATCGGCGATATCGGCTCTGGCTCTGAGATTCATGATGCCGCTCCGGCCTCGTCCGGCCAACTCACTACTCCCGACGAAGCGAAGCAGTTCGTCGAAGAAACAAAGGTGGATACCCTCGCTCCAGCCGTCGGTAACAGGCACGGAATGACCAGGAACATGGTGGAGGGAGAAGACAGGAAGCACTTGAACATCCGCCGCATCCGCGAGATCAAAGAAGCGACCAAGATTTTCCTCACCCTGCATGGCGCTTCGGGAACCGATGACCGCGACCTGCGCGACGCCATCGCTGCTGGCATCACGGTTGTCCACATCAATACGGAATTGCGCGTTGCCTGGCGCCGCGGTTTGGAAGCGACTCTTGCCAGCCACCCCAACGAGGTCGTCCCCTACAAACTCCTGCCCTCCGTTGTCGATTCGGTGAAGCGGGTCGTTGCCTCACGCCTGGCCCTGTTTGGCGCCGGCCGGGAACACTCGCAAACTCGCAGTGCGAACTGACACTTCCGCCAGTTGCGCAACCATACCTGTGTTTTTCAGGGTAGTCCGAATGCAAAGAGCGACGACCCCGCCGCAATCGCCACATACTGTTTCCCGTCCACTGCAAACGTCATCGGCGCCGCATACACCGCCCCACCCATCTGAAAATGCCACAACGCTTTTCCCGACGCCTCGTCCAGCGCGATAACATTTCCTTCCGAATCCCCGGTAAACACCAATCCTCCCGCCGTCGACAACACCCCCGACCAACTTGGCGTAACATGCTTCCACTCCCATTTCCGTTCACCGGTCAATGGATCAATCGCACGTAGGGCGCCCCAATACGGCAGCGCCTCGTCGGACGGAAAATACGCGCTCCCATAGTACGCATGGCCTTCCTCAAACTCCTGTGGCGCGGTGCTGAACACGTCGCACTGCTCTCGCGCCGTCACGTAAAACAGTTTCGTCTGCGGATCAAACGACGGCGACATCCAGTTCGTCGACCCGGCCGCGCCCGGACAAACCCGGTTTCCTTCCAACGTCGGTGAACTGTCCTTCGTCGCCACCGGACGCCCTTCCGCGTCTTTTTCCGTGCTCCAGGTGACGTGCGCAAACGGTTTCGAGAAAAGTAGCTTCCCGTTCGTCCGGTCAATCAAATAGAAAAAGCCGTTGCGATTCGCATGCGCGATCAGTTTCTTTCCGTCCAAATCGACCATCACCGGAACCTGTGTCGCGTCCCAGTCATGCTCATCATGTTTCGTGTATTGGAAATACCAGTTTAATTTCCCACTATCGACATCGAACGCCAGCAGCGAATTACTGTACAGATTGTCGCCCACGCGTTGCGCCGCGCGGTTCGATGGCGCGGGATTCCCCGTGGTCCAGAACAATTGGTTCGTCGCCGGATCGAACACTCCCGTGATCCACGCCGGCGCCCCGCCAATCTTCCAGGAGTCACCTTCCCAGGTCTCGTGACCCGGTTCGCCAGGTCCTGGCGTCGTGTAGAAACGCCATTTCCGTTCCCCGCTCGCCGCATCGTACGCCTCCACAAATCCGCGCGTGCCGTATTCTCCGCCAGACACTCCCACGATGATCATGTTCTTCACCGCCAGCGGCGCCATCGTGAAGCTATAGCCCTTGCGATAATCGATCGCCGCCACGTTCCACACTACCGCGCCGGTCCGCGCGTCCAGGGCAACCACATGAGCATCCAGCGTCGCGAAATACAACTTGTCGCCAAGAATCGCAAATCCGCGATTTACCCGCCCGCAGCACGGCCGAATGTCCGAAGGAAGAATGTACTGATACTCCCAGATCGGCCGTCCCGTCCGCGCATCCAACGCAAACGTGCGGTCATCCTGCGCGGTTCCATACAGAATTCCGTCCACAACCAGCGGCGTAGTTTCCCATTTTCCCAACGCCGCAGACTGAAACACCCACTTCGGCACCAGGCTTTTCACATTCTCCGTATTGATCTGGTCGAGCCCGCTGTGTCGTTGCCCCGAGTAGCTGCCTGAATACGTCAGCCAGTTCTGCGGCTCCTGCGCCGCATTGCGAATGCGTTCATAAGTCACTTGCGCGTGCAAAGAACGCGGGTCGGCGCAGGCCGTCACCAACACGAAGCAGAACGCAACGAGTCGCTTCATCGCCGGAATATCTTCCCTCTCTGCCGCCATTTCCTGTAGCTCAGGCCTTCTGGCCTGAGGCTTTCCCTGCGTGGATTATCCTCATTTCGCGCTCACGCTCACAAGATACGCAATAATGTCCTGCAGTTCGCTGTCGCTCAGCGTCTTGCTGTCGTACGCCGGCATCCGCGATTCCCTGCTGATTTCGCACGTTTTCAGCTTGCCCTTCTCCAACACGTGAATCTGCTCGCGCATATCCATCATCTGCAGCGTGAAATTATCCTCGTTCAGTACCACGCCTGAAAACTTCTGCCCGTCCGCGGTTTCCACGTTCACACTTAAATATTCCTGCGGAAACTCCTTGGTACTCTCAATCAGCCCCCACGCCAATCGCTGGCTTGGATTTCTCACCGACTCCACCAGTGAATCCACCGAACGCGCCGCGCCAGTCGAACTCAGCTCCGGCCCCAACCGTCCGCCTTTTCCGTTCACCATGTGGCACGTTGCGCAACCCGCGGCCCCGTGAAACAGCGCATCGCCCTTCGTCGCGTTTCCTGTCACCGCCGTCTTTTTCTCTACGCTGCGAATGTAGCTGATCACTTCCCACACTTCTTCCGCCGTCATCCCCACGCCTTGCCCGGTGGTTCCATTCGCTGGCATCGCCGTTCCCGGCACGCCTTCATTGATCGTGTGATAGAGCTCTTCGTCTGTGTTGCCATGCTTTTTCTGCGCCCGCGTCAGATCCGGCCCGCGCCCCCCGCCGCGAGCCCCCAACCCGTGGCAGAACGCACAATTGATGCGAAATTGCGATTCGCCCAATTTCACAGCCTTCGCGTCACCCGCAAACGGGTTTTTCTCTTGTGCTGAAACCACGCCAGAAACCAACAACAGAAACACAAACACGAAGAATCCGGATGGCAACCACCGGGAGAGCTGCGACTGGGGGAAAACGTCCCGTGCGGAGAGTAAAGCCGCCGCCCTGACCATCGAAAACCCTCCCGGTAAGGTATACAGTGCCGCGCATCATAGCACAGCGCGATGAACACCTCCGCAACTCCACGATTTAATCTTTTACTGGGATCTTATCGCCGTCGTCGGAACAATGATTAGCCTGTCATTCCGAACGGAGTCCGCGGAGTGAGGAATCTCTCTTCTCTTAGGCTTTCGCGGCGCCGTTTTGTAGATGTTATGCGGGAGGGCAGGGCTTCAGCCGTGCCGCAAGACCATCGTAAAACGTGGGCTTTAGCCCCTGAGGTCTCCGGATTTTCTGCTGTCCCATCCATTCATCGGCCAGCCGCTCAAGCCTTCTTCGTCTCCTGCAAAATGTTTCCGCCATCCACAACCACAACCTGCCCTGTAATGTACGACGCTTCGTGCGACGCCAGGAAACTCACCGCCGCGGCTACCTCTTCCGGCGTGCCGGGACGCCCCACCGGCGTATGCTTTCCGGCTTCCAGTTCCTCCGGTAAAGACGATCCGGTCGCGATCCACCCCGGCGCCACCGCATTAATCGTGATCCCCGCGCCGCCGCACGCGACGGCCACGGCCCGCATCATCCCATCCAGTGCGCCCTTCGCCGCTCCATACGCGCCCGAGCCCGCATTGCTGACAATTGGCCCGGTCACCGACGACACATTTACGATTCGTCCGTACTTCTGTTGCTTCATCACCGGCAAAACCGCGCGCGTCATCAGGAACGCCGTGTTCAGCGTCATCGACAATTGTTCTTGCCACTCCGCGAAGCTCAGCGTCTCCAGATTTCCACTGCCAGGCTGTTTGCCACTTTTCGCCATGCCCGCGTTGTTCACCAATATATCGATGCGGCCAACGCGATTTGTCACCGCGTGCACAAATTCTTCCACCTGTTGCTCATCCGTCAGGTCCGCGACAAACGACACCACCTGCGAAGCCACCAGCATCAAGTTCCTTCGCCCGGTCGTGAATGCGCTCGCTGGTCGCGGTAATCATAACGCGCGCGTCCTCCTGCAGTACTCGTCGCGCGATGGCAAATCCGATGCCGCTGGCGCTACCCGCACCCGTCACAATCGCGACCCGTCCCTTGAAGATTCCAGCCACGTAAGCACTCTTCCGATCTTTCCTTACTTCCTTACTTCTCTACGAGTTCCTCTTTCGAGGACTCATCCGGAAACACAAAAGCGGCCTCGAAAGGCCGCCTCGTGTGCGAACTCGCCGACTTCAGGCGTGCGAAACCACCGCTTGCTTCTTTTCCACCACGTGTGCTAGCCCAGCTTCGAGAACATCCATCCCTTCATCAAACTGCGCGTCGCTGATCACCAACGGCACCAGAATCCGCATCACGTTCCCCAGCGTGCCTGCCGTGATCGTAATCAACCCGTGCTCGTACGCATAGTGCGCCAGTTCCTTCGTCTCTGCTCCCGCAGGTTCGCGGGTTTCGCGGTCGCGCACCAGTTCGAACGCGCACATGCCTCCGAGCGCGCGCACCTCGCCAATTAAGGACCATTTCTGCTGCCAGCCTTTTACGCGCTCCACAAAACGCTTCCCGATAGCCGTGGATCGCGCCAGCAATCCATCCTTGTCAATGGCTTCAAGCGAAGCCAGCGCAGCGGCGCAAGCCGCGGGGTTACCCGCAAATGTGCTGCCCAATCCGCCCGGGATCGCCGCGTCCATAATTTCCGCGCGCCCGGTAACTCCACCGATGGGCAGTCCGCCGCCAAGAGATTTCGCGGTGGTGATCAGATCCGGTTCCACGCCAAAATGCTCGATGGCGAAGAATTTCCCGGTTCGGCCAATGCCCGACTGCACTTCGTCGGCAATCAGCACAATGCCATATTTGTCGCAGATTTCACGCAGCACCGGGAAAAACTCCTTGGGCGGCACCACAAATCCGCCTTCGCCCAGCACCGGCTCCGCAATAATCGCAGCAACGGATTCGGCGCCCACCACGCGGCGAAACGTATCTTCCAGGTGCTTGGCGCAGAACATTTCGCACGACGGATAAGTCTTGCTGTACGAGCAGCGATAGCAGTAGGCGTACGGAATGCGATACACCTCAGGCGCGAACGGAGCAAACCCCGCCTTGTACGGGTTGATCTTGCTCGTCAGCGTCATGGTCAGCAGCGTGCGTCCATGAAATGCGTCCTCGAACGCTATCACCGCCGGGCGCTTCGTATACGCGCGCGCGATCTTCACCGCGTTCTCCACCGCTTCCGCGCCGGAATTGATGAACATCGTTTTCTTTTGCCCGCTAATAGGCGCCAGGGCGTTCAGTTTTTCCGCCAGCGCAATATACGACTCGTACGGCGTTACGCCAAAACACAGATGCAGAAACCGGTCCACCTGTTCGTGCAGCGCCTTCGTCACCAGCGGATGACGGTGGCCAGCGTTCAGGCAGCCAATCCCCCCTGCAAAATCCAGATAGCGGTTACCGTCCACGTCTTCGATCCACACGCCTTCGGATTTCGCCGCAAAAATCGGTGTCACCAGCTGCGGTCCCCGCGGAATCGCGGCTTCACGGCGCGCCAACAAGGCTCGCGACTTCGGACCCGGTATTTCCGTGCGCATCTGAATCGTTTTCATGGTTCACTTCCCCTTTCTGAAATCGCGCGATCTTTTCAAAAATCCTCAGTACCAGCCAATCGGATTTTCGTCCAGATTCACGAACACTTGCTTCGTCTCCAGATATTCCTCCAGCCCCCACGGGCCCAGCTCCCTGCCGAACCCGGACTGCTTGTAACCGCCCCACGGTGCTTCCACATAAGTAGGCTGCATATGATTCACCCAGATAATTCCCGCGCGCATGGATTTCACCAGTCGGAACGCCTTATAAATGTCGCGCGTCCACACCGCGCCCGCCAGCCCGTACGGCGTATCGTTGGCAATGCGGATCGCGTCCGCTTCGTTCTCGAACGGAATCACCGAGGCAACCGGCCCAAAAATTTCCTCCCGGGAAATACGGGCATTGTTGTCGACGTCATAAAAAATCGTCGGCTCCACGTAATAACCCTTGCCAAATCCTTTCGGGCGCCCGCCGCCAATCGCCGTCTTGGCTTCCTTCTTGCCGACTTCCAGATAAGACGTCACGCGATCGTATTGCTCCTTGCTGACCAGCGGCCCCATCTTCGTTTCACGTTCGAGCGGCGGTCCCAGCTTGATGCGCTTGGCTTTTTCCGTCATCGCTTCCACAAACTTGCCGTAAATCTTCTTCTCCACCAGAACGCGGCTGCCCGCGGAACAAACTTCGCCTTGATTGATGAACACCCCAAACAGCGCGCCATCCACCGCCGCTTCCCAATCCGCGTCGGCAAAGAAAATGTTCGGCGATTTGCCGCCAAGCTCCAGCGTCACGCGCTTCAGCGTGTCGGCCGCGGACTTGACGATAATCTTGCCGACCGCGGCGCTGCCCGTAAACGCGATCTTGTCGACACCGGGATGCGCAACCAGTGCCGCGCCGGCCACTTCGCCCACTCCGTTCATAATGTTCACCACGCCGGGCGGCAACCCCACCTCCTCAAACCAGTTCGCAAATTCCAGCGCCGTCAGCGGTGTTTGCTCCGCGGGCTTTAGCACGCACGTGCAACCCGCCGCCAGCGCAGGCGCCAGCTTCCACGCCGCCATCATCAATGGATAGTTCCAAGGAATGATCTGCCCCGCCACGCCCATCGGCTCTTTCAGCGTAAAGCTCAGAGCGTTCGCGGGGACGGGCAGGACCTGGCCAGTAACTTTGCTCGCCAGGCCGCCATAATATTCAAAGCACGTGGCCACATCCGCGATGTCGTACTCTGCCTCGACAATCGGCTTTCCCGTGTTGCGTGCTTCCATTTCCGAAAGCATCGCCGCGTTTTGCCGCACCTTGTCCGCCAGCTTGAAAAGGATGCGTCCGCGGTCCTGCGCCGTCGTCTGCGCCCACGGTCCCGAATCAAACGCGGCGCGCGCTGCCTTCACCGCCTTGTCGACGTCGGCAGCGGAAGCCGACGCAACTTGCGCGATCACTTCCTCCGTTGATGGATCGAACACCGGAAACGTTTCGCCGGAAGAACTGGGAGTCCATTGGCCGTTGATGTAGTTCTGATAGGTTTTCACGCCAGGTTTTGCCGGACTGGACATAACGCTCCTCCCAACTTAAATCCTTAAACCGCTGGCGTACCCGCCGCCAGCTTTCGCGCGGCCTTGCGACTCCCATAAATGAAGAAAAAGAACGCCGCGAGCCCGATAAAAAAGATCGTACCGCCGAACATCCAGATTTCGTAGCGCGCGATGGATTTGATCTGCTGCGCCGGGAAAAACGCCAGAGCGATCCCGAGAACTGTCGTCACCAGGCCGCTCACTCCCGCAAAAATCAGCGTTCCCTTGGCATAGTGGCCGCGTACAAACCCCTCGTCAAACGCGATCTTCAGCAACCCGCCAAACATGTACAGAAACGGAATCAACTGCAGAACCACGGCAAGAGACAGCAGCGATTGGAACGATTCCTGCACGCCTCCCGTGGCCACGAAATTCACAATCACCAGGATCAACGAAACACTCGCGTGTACGATCAGCGCGGCATACGGCGTCGCGTATTTCGGGTGGATTTTTCCCAGCCACTCCGGCATATAAGAGTCCAGCCCCGCCACGAACGGAATGCGCGCCGAGCCGCCCAGCCACGCGGAACCAATTCCTGCGATCGACAAGCTCAACAGGAACGCGAACGGCGCAATGATCCAGCCCACGCCCACGCGCCCGGCCATGTGACTCACTGCTTGCACGATCCCCTGCAACACGCTGATGCTGTCTTTGTCGACAGCCACAAGCAGCGTTAGTGTCGCTCCAATATAAAGAAATCCCGAAAGCAATCCGCCCAACGCCACCGCCCCGGGCAACGTTTTTCGCGGATTTTCGATTTCATCGCCCATGATCGACGCAAGTTCCAGTCCTACCAGCCCGAAACAAATCACGCCAAACGAGTTCAGCACAAATCGTGGGTTCGCCGGAATCTTGAAGTCGCTCCAGTGCATGCTGGTGCCGAATTTTGTGCAAATGATAACGCCCAGTCCCATCAACACGAACGCCGCGATAAAAGTCCCGATCCCACCGATGTTATTCAGCCACTTTCCCACTCCAAGCCCGACCACGTTCAGCACCACCAGCAGCCCCAGCAATACAACCGACGCGGCCAGCGCAAACGTCCGGTTCTCGGCCAGCCATTCGTGGCCCGGACCAAGCACGAACACCGACACGCCCGACGAAGTACAGCATCACTGTCGGCACGTACATCATGTTGTTTGTCCAATAACACCACCCGGAAAGAAATCCGTGGAAGTCCCCAAAAACTTCTTTCGCCCACAGATAGACTCCGCCTTCCCCGGGATACCGGTGAGCCAGTTCAATCACCGCGATGCCTTGCGGCCAGAAAAACAGCGCCAGGGAAATCAGCCACAGCCAGATGGTGACGCCGCCATTGGCGGCAACCGATGGAAGAACGTTCAGGTTGAAAACAGCAACCACAAATAGCAGAACGAGGTCACGCCGTCCGAGAACGCGCTTCAGATGAGGTTGCGCGTTCTCGACACTGATTGGCATGACCTCGCTGCTCAATACGCTTGCTCCTTAGTGCCCCGCTGCCCCGACGTATGCCGCGCCGCGCTCCTGCTGCGCCTTCGCCAACCCGTGAGCAACTTCTTCGAACACGGCCAGGTGCTTGTCGATGTCCGCCTCAGTATGCTGCACGGAGATCGTCCACTGTTCATCCCACCAGTACGGCATCGCCAACACGCCTCGGTTCACCATCCCGAACCAGAACTGCCTCCACAAATCTACATCGATATCCAGCCAGTCCCGGTAGTTGCGGATCTCTTTCGGATACAGCATTAGCGCTCCGTTCACGCCCGCCTGCGCAACGTATGCTTTCAATCCGCTGTTCTTCACGAATGGCGCGATAGCCTTCCGCCAGTTTCTTCCCAAGTTTGTCCACGTGCGCGTAGTTCTCGCGCGTCAGCACTTCGCGAAACACTGCCAGCCCCGCGGCCATGGCGAAGCGGTTGGTATTGTACGTGCCTCCGTGAAACACCTTGTGCTGGACGATCAGGTCCATCACTTCGCGGCTGGCTCCAAACGCGGCTAGCGGCACTCCGCCGCCAATCGATTTCGCCAGCGTGATCATGTCCGGCTTCACGCCGAAATATTCGCTCGCGCCGCCCCAAGCAAGCTTCGCGCCGGTCTTCACCTCGTCGAAGATCAACAGCGCGCCGTTTCGCGTGCAGATCTCGCGCAGTCCCTCGAGGAACCCGGGTTGCGGCATGCAGATGCCGACGTTCATCAGGATTGGCTCCAGAATGATCCCCGCGATTTGTCCGGGAAACTGTTTGAAGCGATTCTCAACGCTCTTCAGGTCGTTGAAGGTGGCCACGGTAACATTGTCGAGCACCGACTGAATGATCCCCAGCCCTCCGGGAACCGAATTCGGCGCGTTGATATCGCCGAAGTCCTCGGCCTTGGGCTTCACGCTCACCAGCGCGGTATCGTGCAGTCCGTGATAAGCGCCTTCGAACCGCAGGATCTTGTCCCGCCCAGTAGCTGCTCGAGCAATCCGGCACGCGTGCATGGTGGCTTCCGTGCCGCTGTTTCCGAAGCGCACCATCTCCACCGGATAGCGCGCGCAAATTTCCTCCGCCAGTTCCAACTCCATGCCGTGTGGCATACCAAACGTTGTGCCGCGGTCGGCAATGTCCTTCACTGCTTTCACCACTGCCGGATGACCGTGTCCGGCCATTAACGTCCCAAAGCACAGGTTGTGATCAATGTATTCGTTGCCGTCGATGTCCCTGATCTTGCTGCCCTGTCCTTCGGCAACGAAGATCGGATACGGATCATACGCTCGGTAATTGCTCGCAACCCCGAGCGGTATCCGTTTCTGCGCCTTTTTGTGCGCTTCGCCGGATTTCGGCGTGCGCTTCTCATAAAGAGCGAGTTCCTTCTGTAGTGCGTCGTGCATTTATAACTCCGTCCAGCTTGGCCTTCCTGTGGTCAGCTGTGGCAGGTCTGTTCCCTGCGGTCAGTATCAGCGAGGAAAACAACGCGGATGTTGAGGCGTACTGCGCCTCCTAGTTTACGCCATTCTCCGTAAATCAAAAACGTTGCGCCCGGTGGATCGCCGCTGCGGCCTCTCCGTATTTTCGCGACCAAGGCGCCCCGGCCTGCTCGGGGCGCCTTAGCCGCAATGCAAACCCTGCCCGGCATCAGAACGCGAATTTCAACGCAAACTGCAGCTGCCTTGGATCGCGTACCTTTTGCGCCAGACGAAGTACCGGTGTTGCTCCGTGCCCGCCAAAGTTGCTGCCCGGATTCCGGTGTCGGAAATGTTGCCGTCCACGCTGTAGAACTGCGTATGGTTCCAGATGTTGTAAAACTCAGCCGCGGAATTCCATGCGCAACCTCTCGCTCAATCTGGTAGCCCTTGAAGAAGCCCATGTCCCAGTTGTTGATGCCTGGCGAGCAGCAGATCGAACGCGGTGCGTTGCCGATCGTTCCCGGCGCGACCGTGGCGTTCGTAAACTGGTTGGGATCAAACACAAATCCGCCATGTTTTCTGGAGATCCCATCTGCACCAGCGAGCCCGCTGCGTACCCGGGCGCCCAGTTCGGCTCGCCCGGCGCCTCGAAAAACGTGCTCATGAACTGTTCGATGTCGTCCTGACGAAGTGATGCGAACCGGAAAGCCGGTCTGGAAGGTCACAATGCCCGATACCTGCCAACCATCCAGCAGCTGTGCCTTTGAATCCATCGAACTTCGGCACCGGCAGCGTCCCACACATAGCTGAAAACAAATCGATGGCGCGCATCGAACAACGACGGGCCATAAGTCGCAGTTGAAGTTCACGGGATTCAATGCGCTCTCAAAGCTCGAAGCATTGTCCAGCGACTTGCTATAGGTGTACGCCGCCTGAGAATTGCAGACCATGCGAAAAGTGCTTTTCGAGCAGCACCTGCAGCGAGTTGTAATTCGAGTGCGCGATGGTGTTCTCGGTGAAAATGTTCAGAGAACACCGGGATGCCATCGACGGGGCAGCCCGGTACCCGTCAATGGTTTGCACAGAGGCGAGGAGTACTGCCGCAAGCCCACCAACGTCGACTCCATTCCCGCTGTTCCCGTATGTCGCTGCCGACGTTGCCTCCACCGGGCAGGAACACGTCGGACCGCCGTTGGGTCCGCCGTACGGCAATGTGAGACAGCCGACTGGAATATTGTCGCTCGCCGAAGACGAAATACGAATTGTCTGCCGACTGCGGTCCGCAAGCTACGCTGCGGATCGTTGTCTAAAGTGGAAATTGCCTGCAGATCGTTGCAAGTCTGCGGGTTCCCGTGGTTCAGCTCATACGCTGGCCAGCAAACGATGGCCTTGCGATCCAACGTAACCCACCTGGAACAGCATAGTTGCCGGGCAATTGCGCGCTTCATGGTCAAGTTGTACTGGTCCGAATACTGCGTGCGCAGCAGTTCGCGGAAACTGTCCGAACAATAGAATGCTGCGCGGAACGCCGACCAGTCGATGGGCTGTTCCGCGCGTCGGGTTCAAAATCCCATTGAACGGATTGGGATTGAACCGTCGCCGGTCTGATCGAATAGGGCTCTGAAACAGCGGGATCGCGATGCAGTTGCTGCCACCGAACGGTGGCTCGGCACTGAACTGCTCGAGCACCAACTGTTCGATCGGATTGTAGAACATGCCCCAGCCGGCGCTGATGGTCATCTTGCCCGGACCGCCAGTCGATGCGCCCGCATCAGTCCCTGTGTCCAGCTGCGGGACTCCAATTGATGCCCAGACGCGGAGCAAACGCCTTGTAATACGTGTTCGTCAATCCACCCGGAATTCCTTGTCGCCCGGGAATACCAGTCCAACCGGTGTTACGCCGGCCGCATCGCAGCCCGCTGTTCCGCCCGCCATAGGTTGTAATAAGTGGATTGCTCGGATCGAGAGCTGCACGGATAGATGGTGGAGACTTGCCCGGGACGGAACGTCTGCACTTTCTGGCCGATGTCCGTCATTGGCGTGTTCATTTCCCAGCGCAACCCGTAGTTCAACGTCAGATTCGGACGGATCTTCCAGCTGTCCTGGGCAAACAGATACACGGACTTGCTGCGCACCAGTTCCGCTTGCGCCGAGCCTTGGCTGTAGCTGTTCGGTAAGCCCAGAGGAAATTCGCGTAGCTGTCGTCCAGTGTCATTCGATCCGCCTGGACCAAAGTTGAATCGCAGCCGTTGACGTTGTAATACAAGCAGTCTGGTTGAACATCTGGTATGCGGATATCGCCGCCAAACTTGATGCTGTGCGTTGCCGACGATCTTGCTGAAGTTGTCGCAAACTGATAGGTATTGCCCGTCTGCGGCAACTGCCCCTCAAAGTTATTTCCCATGCGAAAAGCCGCCGCTCACCGTGATAAAGGGCAAGCCTTCTTTCGAAGCGCCAAGACCGGAATGAATTCCGTAATCCGCCTTGCTGGCCGCCCGGGGATGCCATTCGCTGTCCAGCAGTCGGGTTGATCGCTCGACGCCGGTAAAGCAATAGGCCGCCTGACCGCACCGCAGGAACTCTGCACCGGATTCGTTGCTTCGGGGCGTTGAATTTCCCTTGTCCCTCACGGAACCATGTGAACCGGAATTCGTTCACGGTCGTCGAGCCGATCGTCCAGGTGTGCGAGGCGTTGAACTGTTGCGTGCGGGTGCTGAAAACGCCAGGGAAATTGCCCAGATTGCCGCCGGCCGCCTGAAACTTCGCAAAGGGATCCAACACATTGTCATCGTCAAAATAGTAGTACACCGACAATTTCTGATTCTCGTTCAAATCCTGATCGATCCTGATGCTGAACTGGTCTCCATTGTTGATCTTGTTCGGCGATTCCTGGAAGGTCCCCGTCGAGTTGACATACGAGTTATCAAATGCTGGCGGAGATGGGTCGAAACACTGCGTGGGAATCACGCTGTTCGGGAAAATTGTGCGAATTCGCCGGTGTGCCTGCCGCCACTGATGATGTGCGCCAGCCCGCATTCGCCGGCCCGGACAATTGCGAATCCGCAGCGCCCTTGCAGCATGCTGGCCGTCGGCGCCGTCGTCAGCGTGCCCGTCATGGCGTCGCCGAACAAGCACCGTTGAGCTGGTCGCTGCTGGGCACTGGCACCGGATGCGAGAGGATGCCCTGCTTGATTCGCCGCCCTTCGTACGAAGCAAAAAAGAAGGTCTTGTCCTTCTTGATTGGCCCGCCCAGCGTCCCACCAAACTGGTTTTGCTGGAAGTCCGGCTTAGTCGTCGGACTAACCATGAACGGTCGCGCGTCCAGCACCGTGTTGCGGAAAAACTCGAAAACGCTGCCGTGAAAGTCGTTCGTTCCCGACTTGGTCACCACGTTGACCACCGATCCCGAATTGCGCCCATATTCCGCGTCGAACGAATTCGTGATCACTCGGAATTCTTCGATGCTGTCCGGCGACGGTTGCACGGCTGGAAGGTTCGCGAACAGGTCGTTCCCGTCCCCGCCATTCACGGAATAATTGTTCGAGCGCCCGCGGCCGCCATTCACCGTCACTACGCCCGGTCTATCCGATCCGTAGAACAAATCATTTCCCAATTGCGATTGCACACCGGGCTGCAACTGCAACAACTGGTAAGTATCGCGGGTATTCAGCGGCAGTTCCGTCACTTCACGCGAACCGACCACCGCGCCCAGTTGCGTCGTGGTCGTGTCAATCACCGGCGGCTGCGCCCGTAACCTCCACTGTCTCTGTTGCGCCGCCGACTTGCAGCACGATGTCCAGCCCAACAACGCCGCTCACCTCCACGACAATGTCTTTGCTCACAAACTTCTTGAATCCCTTTTGATTCACATCCACTTCATACGGACCAACCGGCACTTCCAGAAAAATGAATTCCCCGTGTTGCCCGTGGTCGTGTCGCGCGAGACGTTCGTGGCGGTATTGATCAGCGTGACGGTGGCCCCGGCAACGGCTGACCCGCTGGCATCTGTAACCGTCCCTCGCACGCGACCGCCCGTGCTCTGCGCGTATCCCGATTGATTGCCAATGAAAAGAGAAATCACTGCAAGGAGAGCCGCCCAGAGAACCCTGCGGCTACACACCGACGTCACCTTCGAACGGCGCATTACTTGATTCATTGAATTCACCCCTAAAATTCCCCGAAGAAGCCTTGCCCTCAAAAAGCGATTCTTCTTGGTTGCTACGGTCCCTGGAACCTTACTATAATCCAGTAAACTTAGAGAAAGCCGGAACCTGTGTCAAGCAGAAAGAATTTGTCCAATCCATCGGAATCTTTGTCGACTCCGCGGCTCTTGCGCATCAGTGAAGTCGCCCACCGCGTCGGCATTTCCTCTTCTGCTCTGCGCGCCTGGGAAGCCTTGGGACTGGTCACGCCGCGCCGCACCCAGAGCCGCTACCGCATGTACACGGAGACCGACGTGCGCCTTCTGCAGCGCGCTATTTTCTTGCGCCGCGCCCGCGGGCTGAATCCCGCGGCCATTGTCCATGTCCTGAAAAAACAAGGGCTGGTCACCGCGCCCGCCGATGCTCCCCAGCACACCGGCCAAAAATTTCGCCGCTTGCGAATGCGTCGTGGGCTCTCCCTCGCCAAAGTGGCACAGGCCACCGACGTTTCCGTGGGTTTCCTCAGTGCCTTGGAGCGCGGCCAGATGCGCTCTTCCGTCTCGACGCTGCGCCGCATTGCCCGTTTCTACAAAACCAATCTCCTCGCGCTCTTTGAAACGAACGGCGACGCTCAGCGCCATGTCCGCCCTTCGCAGCGCAAAATCCTGGAAACCTCACCCGGCGTTCGCATGGAACTGCTCGCCTGGGGCAACACCGCGATGGAACCGCATCTTTTCCGCATCAAGCCCGGCGGTGGTAGCGGCGAATCGTATGCCCATGAGGGCGAGGAATTTCTCCACGTGTTGCGCGGTGAATTCGAAATTTGCCTGAATAAAGGCGAACGCTACCTTCTCAAGCCGGGTGATAGCCTCTATTTCGAAAGCTCTACCCCGCACCGCTGGAAGAACCCGGGGCGTACCGAAACCTGGATTTTGTGGGTCAACACTCCGCCCACTTTTTGAGTTTTTGCGGTGGCCTGCTCGCGTTCACGCCCGGCCGCCGCATCTTGAGGTGAACGTGATCGCGCGTCGAATTTGCCCCGCCCTCCCAATCCTTATCGCGATCCTCGCTTCCTCAATTCCTTCCCGCGCGCAGATGTCCGCCCGCATTGCTCCCGCCGATATTCTCATTGTTCATGCGAAAGTCTATACGCTGAACCAGCACGCGCCATGGGCACAGGCTCTGGCCATTCGCCGCGGCAAAATTGTCGCCGTTGGCTCCGACGAAGTTGTAGGCAGGATGCGCGGGATCGGCACTCGAGTGATCGACGCCGGAGGAAAACTTGTTCTGCCCGGCTTCACGGATTGTCACGTTCATTTCCTGAGCGGTTCTCTCGGCCTCGCGCGCGTCAATCTGGAAGGCGCAAGCAATACCGCCGACATCCAGAATCGCCTGCGCGAATATGCCGCGAACCATCCGGGTGATTCCTGGATTCTCGGACGCGGCTGGAACTATGCCATGTTCGCTCCCGCAACGCTCCCTGACAGGCAAGCTCTCGATCAGCTTTTCCCGAATCGTCCCGTACTTCTCACCGCGTACGACGGCCACACCGGTTGGGCCAATTCCAAAGCCCTCTCTCTCGCCGGCATCTCAAAAGATACTGCGGACCCTCCGAATGGCGCGATCGTCCGCGACCCGCAAACTGGCGATCCAACCGGCGCGCTCAAAGAATCCGCGCAGCGCCTGGTCTCCAAGATCATCCCGAAGCCTTCTCGCGTCGACAAACTTAGGGCCTACCGCGCCGGCATCAAATGGGCTAATCAAAACGGGATTGTCCGCGTGCACAGCGCCGGCGGCGACTTTGAGGAACTGGAATTACTCGAAGAGCTTCGCCAGACCAAACAACTTTCCGTGCGCTTCTATGTTTCCTATTTCCTGAATCCGCCGGAACTGCGCAACGAAGATATCGAAGCGATCGAACAAGCTCGCAAAAAGTTCCACGACGAGTGGATCGATACCGACGCCGTGAAATTCATGCTCGATGGCGTCGTCGAATCTCACACCGCGGCTTTCCTGGAACCGTACTCAGATGATCCGTCGCTTAAAGGCTCTCTTTTCTGGGATCCCGAGAAATACAAGTCAGCCGTCGCGGAACTGGACAAGCGCGGCCTTCAACTCTTCACTCATGCCATCGGCGACAGCGGTATCCGCACGGCTCTCGATGCCTACGATTTCGCAAAAACAAAAAATCACACTAAGGACCATCGCCCGCGCGTCGAGCACATCGAAGACGTCAGCGCGCCGGATATCCCGCGTTTCGGAAAGCTGGGCGTCATCGCCAGCATGCAGCCGCTTCATTCTTATCCCGACGCCGATACCCTCGATGTTTGGGCACGCAACGTCGGCCCGGAACGCGCCACGCGCGCTTGGCTATGGAAGACCATCGCCGACGACGGCGGCCACTACGCCTTCGGCAGCGATTGGCCTGTCGTCACCTTGAACCCCTTCGAAGGAATTCAGGTAGCCGTCACTCGCCAGACCACCGATGGTAAACCGCATGACGGATTTATTCCCTCGCAGCGGCTCACCGTGGCAAAGGCCATCGAGGGATACACCCTTGACGCGGCTTATGCTGGTCGCCGCGAAGAAACCGAGGGCTCACTGGAAACGGGCAAGCTCGCCGATGTCATTATCGTTGATCACAACTTATTGGAAATCGATCCGCAAAACATCCACGAAACCAAAGTAGTCTTCACGATCGTCGGAGGCAAAGTTGTCTATGAAGCCGAGACAAAATAGCCGCATCTTCCATTTGCTGGTGATTTGCCTCGCCACACTCATTCTCGGCTCATGCCAAAAGCGAGAAGAGTCGCTGAGCTTGCTCGTTTGGGAAGGCTACGCGGATCCTTCCTTCCTTCGCGCGTTTGAACAGGCGCACCATTGCAAAGTCACCGCATCCTACATGGGATCAAGCGACGATCTCGTCGCCAAGCTCCGCGGCGGCAGCGCTTCCACCTATGACGTGATCTCGCCTTCCAGCGACGTTGCCGCTTCCATCGCGCGCACCGGCCTGGCTGAGCCCCTCGATCTTACGAAGCTCCCGACCTACCCGCAGCTCTCGTCAAGGTTGCGCGATCTTCCTCTCGTCAAGTCCAACGGACAACTTTTCGGCGTTCCCTTCATGTGGGGCCCGAATCCTCTGCTCTACGACACTACGGTATTTGCCCAAGCGCCCGACTCGTGGGGGATTTTCTGGGATTCCAAGTACAAAGGAAAAATTTCGGTTTGGGATGATCTGTCCACTCTGTACATGGCTGCGCAGATGCTCGGCTACGACAAGCCCGATCCCTCGCAGTTGTACAACCTCAGCGACGAGCAACTCGCAGCGGTAAAACAGAAACTCCTCGCTCTGAAACCCAACATTCGCAAAATCTGGTCCACCGGCGGCGAGCTTACCAACCTCTTTGAAAATCACGAAATCGTCGCCGCGATGGGTTGGCCCCTTATGACCAATCAACTCCGCCAAGCCAACTTCCCCATCGGCGAAACTATCCCCAAGGAAAATACCACCGGCTGGATCGATCACCTCATGATCACCAAGGCCAGCGCCCACAAGGAACTGGCCTACGCCTTCCTCGAATACATGATCCAGGCAAAAACTCAGAAGCAGATCACCGACGTCACCCACTACACCCCCGCCAATCCCGCCGCGGCTCAATTCATGACCGACGCGGAGAAGAAGGGCTTGCACCTCGACGATCCCGATGCCTACATGCAGCGCATCTATTTCTGGCAAGACGTTCCTCGCCGCGCCAAGTACATCGAAATCTGGAACGAGGTCAAAGCCGCCCAGTGACCTCCGCGGACTCCAGCACGAATTCTCTCGCCCCTGAAACTTCGACGGTTTCCGCGGGCGTGTTGCTGGAAGTGCGCAACGTCGTCAAACGTTTTGGTGCCCGCGAAGTCTTGCGGCAGCTTTCCCTGCAGATTGCTCCCGGTGAATTTCTCACCCTGCTGGGAGAAAGTGGCTCGGGCAAAACCACGCTGCTCCGTCTCGTCGCGGGATTCGAGCAGCCAACCTCCGGTGAAATCTGGATGAATGGCCAGCGCCTGGACACGCTCCCTCCCTATCGCCGCCGCGTGAATACCGTCTTCCAGCACTACGCGCTATTCCCTCATCTCACCGTGCAGGAAAATGTCGCCTACGGGCTGCGGGTAACCGGTGTGGCCGCCGCGGAGATTTCCTCCCGCGTCGCTGATGCTCTTGGTATGGTCAAGATGCACGAGTACGCCACCACCCGCCCCGCAAAACTAAGTGGCGGCCAGCAACAGCGTGTCGCGCTCGCGCGCGCCCTGGTCAATCGCCCGCAACTCCTTCTGCTCGACGAGCCGCTCTCCGCGCTCGATGCCAATCTTCGCAAACAAATGCAGGGCGAACTGAAATCCTTGCAACGCGAACTGGGCATCACCTTTCTCTTTGTCACTCACGATCAAGACGAAGCCATGGCGCTCTCCGATCGCATCGCCCTTTTGAAAGATGGCGCGCTCGAACAAGTCGCCTCGCCGCGCGAAATCTACGCGCACCCCGCCACGGCCTATACCGCGCAATTCATCGGCCAGACCAACCTTCTGCGTGCGCAAGTCCGCTCCGGCCTTGCCTCCATCGGTCGCATGCAATGGCGCACCACTCAGCCCGACGGCATTTTGCTCTTTTCCTTGCGCCCGGAATCCATTTACCTCACCGCAAGCGCGCAACCACGGGCAGATGCAGTGCGTTTCCGCGCCACCATTCGCCAACAAACCTATTCCGGGTCGACCGAAGATCTTGAAGTCGACTGCGCCGGGCAGTCGCTGCGGGTACGCACTCCGGCCCGAGGGCTACTCACTGGCACTCACGAATTTTTCTTTGACCCCGCCGACGCAATTCCCGTCGGTGACTGAACGTTTTGTGCCGGCCGCCTTCTACCTGCCGCCGCGGGAGTGGGGCGGGCGCATTCCCTTTGAGGAGGCCCAGTGCCACCTGTCATCCTGAGCGGAGCGAAGGATCTCAACCGTCGCTCAACGAAGCGCAGCGGGTATGGCGATTTCCTGTTTTCCGACACTGACTACTGAAAACTGACAACTCTCATGTACTCGCGCGCCTACAAAACGATCGTTTCCCTTCCCCCTCTCCTCTGGGTAGGCATCTTCCTCCTCCTGCCCTACGCCCTCATGTTCGCGCACAGCTTCTGGACGGTCCGCGACGGCTTCATCGTTCACGATTGGACCTTACAGAACTACGCCAAGCTTTTCCAGAATCCCATCTACGCACAAGTTCTTTTCCGCTCCATGCGTATCGCCGCCGGCGTAACTCTCCTTTCTTTGCTGCTCGGCTACCCCGTCGCCTACTACATGTCTTTCCATGCTGGCATTCGCAAAGACCTTCTCTACCAACTCGTGATCGTTCCCCTCTGGGTCAGTTATCTCGTCCGCGGTTACGCGTGGAAGACCATCCTCGGCTCCGAAGGAGTTCTCAACGGCTTCCTGCAATACCTTCACATCACCCACGCACCCGTCAGCTTCTTCCTCTACAGCCCTTTCGCCGTTGTTCTCATGCTCACGCACATCTACACACCCTTCGTCTTTCTTCCTCTCTACGCTTCGCTCGAACATATCCCGCGCAATCTCATCGAAGCTTCCCACGATCTCGGCGCCACTCCGCGCGCGACATTTTTCCGCGTCGTCCTCCCTCTCTCGCTCCCCGGCTTGCTGGCTGGCGCCACCTTCGCCTTCGTTCTCACCTTGGGCGACTTCCTCGCGCCGCAACTTGTTGGCGGCCCCTCCAGCATCATGATCGCCAACATCGTTCAGAGCCTCTTCGGCACCGCCTATGACTGGCCGCTCGGCGCCGCCATCTCCGTTCTCATTCTCGTCCTGACCGTCTCCCTGCTCTTCCTCGCCGAACGTCTTGAGAAGCGGTGGTCCTTCCGATGAGCGCCCGCGCAAACGCGACTCGCCGCGCGGCACTTCTCGGCGGCTATACCCTCGCTGTCTTTGCGTTTCTTTATCTTCCGATCGCCGTTCTGGTCCTCTATTCCTTCAACAAGGACGGTGTCGGCGGGTTTCCCCCGAAACATTTCACCCTCGATTGGTATCGCCAACTCTTCCGCGACGCTTCCATCTGGGATTCTTTTCTCAACAGCCTACTTGTCGCCGTTGCCGCCGTCGTCCTCGCGCTCACTCTCGGCCTGCTCGCCGCTCTCGCTCTCGACCGCGCCGACTTCCCGGGAAAATCCATCTTCCGCCGCCTCGTTCTTCTCCCTCTGATTCTCCCCGGCATCATCACCGGCCTTTCCTTACTCATGTTCGCCGTCTTTGCCGGCCTTCAGCTCAGCCTCGTCACGGTTTTCCTCGGCCATGGCACGGCGCTCATCTCCGTTGCCACCACCGAACTCTTCGCCGGCCTGCAAAAAATGGACCGCGCGCAGGAAGAAGCCTCTCTCGACCTCGGCGCCACACCGTGGCAAACCTTCTGGCGCATCACGCTTCCCAATCTAAGACTCTCTCTCATCGCCGCCGGCCTGCTCATCTTCACTCTCTCCATGGATGAGATCGCCGTCACCTTTTTCCTCATCGGCCGCGACAATACTCTTCCACTCGAAATCTGGGCTCGCCTCCGCCGCGGCATCACTCCTGAAATCAATTCCATTTCCACCCTGATCTTCTTAGTCTCCGTGATTCTCATTCTCATCTGGTACCGCATTCGCACTCGTTCCATCGGCAAAGAAGTTCAAGAACTTCTCGAACGACCTTAGGAGGACCGTCTCGCATGTCTCACACGCGCCGTGATTTCATCAAATTCGTTGTCGCTGGCTCCATCGCTTCCGGCTGTCCCATCGACAACGCTTTGCTGGCGGAGCCCGCTCCCAACGATCCCTCCCCGCTCGTCGAAGGCGAACACTTCGCGGTATGCCACCAGGTTCGCGACGGCCACTCCTTCGCCAAGCCCGACGCCACCCGCACTGCTGAAGTTGTCATCATCGGCGGCGGCATGGCGGGCCTCTCCGCCGCCTATTTCCTGCGCGAGAAAGATTGGCTGCTGCTCGAAAAAGAAGATCACTTCGGCGGTAACGCCTACGAAGAGGAATATCACGGCCAGCTTTTCTCCACCGGCGCCGCCTACGACTTTCGCGGCAGTTTCAGCGATCAACTCGCTAAGGAAATCGGCGTCGACATGCCCCTCGTCGACATGCCCGATCCCACCATCGACAACCGCACCTACGTCCCAGACACTTGGCGCTCCGGCCTCGAACATCTTCCCTACAAAAAAGATGTCGTCGCCAGTTTCAAAAAATTCCGCGACGACATCATGAAGATCGATGTCCGCGCCAAAATGTTGCGAGCTCGACACCAAGCCCTTCTCTGAAATCACCTCGGCCTACGCTCCCGAAGTCGGCAAGTGGTGGGACGCTTACGGCCCATCCAACTGGGGCGCGGTCACCGAAGACACCACGGCATTCATCGGCGTTTTCGACGCGCAATACCTCATCAAGGGCGAAGACAACACTCGCTGCATTTTGCCGGGTGGTCTTGGCTGCATCAGCTACAAGCTGGTCGAAGTATTAAAGCCAAAAGACGCCGACCGCATGATCTCGGGCGCCACGGTGGTCTCCGTCGCTCAGGATTGCGACGCCGTTCGCGTCACCTACTTGCAGGGCGACAAGCTCACCACCGTTTCCGCCAAGCTCGTTCTAATGTGCACGCCCAAATTCATCACTTCGCGCTTGGTCGCCGGCCTTCCCACCGACCAAAAGCAGGCCATGCGCCGCATGCGCTACGCGCCGTTTCCCATGATCAACATGATTTTCGACAAGCCCGTCTATCGCCGCGGCTACGACAATTGGTGTCCCGGCAATTCCTTCACCGACTTCATCGTTGCTGACTGGACCGTTCGCAACAATCCCGGCTATCACCCCAAATACAACATCCTCACCTTCTACACCCCGCTTCGTGAATCCGAGCGTGCCATTCTCCTTCAGGAAGACGACTGCAAAGCGCTCGCCGCAAAAGTCCTGAAGGATTTCCAGAAGGCCTTGCCGGAATTCAACGTCGACCCCATCGAGATTCGCCTCTACCGCCGCGGTCATCCCATGATGATGGCGGTCCCGGGCCAATTCACGAAAAACCGCATGATCGCGTCCAAACCCATGGAGCGCATTTTCTTCGCCAATTCCGATTCTGGCGGACCCGAGTCTCTCAGCACCGAAGCCGTGCGCATCTCACGTGCCGCCGCCGAGTGGGCCAACCTCGTCCTCGCGGGCAAATCCGGCGCAGCTTCAGAGTTAGCTCACAAAGCGCTGACAGATGTGGTGCTCTAACGCCATCGTGCCACCGCGCATCTCTATTCGCAGGTCCGATCGATGCCGCCAATAAATTCGCTGCATTCTTTCTTTCGGAAAATTTCTCGCCCCGCAACCATCGCGGCCATCACCGTCATCACTTTGCTTTTTTTCTGGCTCATCAATTTCCAAGGCGTTCCCGGCATTCCTCCCATCGCCTCGCTGCTGCGAATCGGCCTTCCCGACATGATGTTCACGTACTCCCCCTCCTCCATCTATGAAAAGCTCACGCAGTTCGGCGCGGATGGCCGCTCCGCCTACCGCATTTTCCTTGAACGCGTCGATTTCCTGTTCCCCGCGGTCTACGGCCTCTTCTTCGTTATGGTCACCACCTTCGGCTTCTCTCGTCTCTTCCCCAACCGCCCAGCGCTGCAAAAACTCAGCTTGCTTCCCTGGTTCACCACACTCTTTGACTACGCGGAAAACCTCTGCTTTTTCGCCATGCTGCGAAGCTATCCCGAGGAGTTGCCGAACTTGCAGAAGCTCGCCAATGTATTCACTCTCGCCAAGTGGACTTTCGCCGCAATAAGTATCGTATTGTTGCTGGTGGCAATTCTGGGCTTGTTGATTCGCAATCTTCGCCGTCCAGCTTCGGCTTAGACAAAAGTCGTGCTATGTTTTACGCGCTTTCTTCATGTCGGGCCGATCACCGCTGAACGAGCCCTGAAAGAGGATTTCTCGCCGAATGCGCCGCTCAAAACTCCTTCCGATCCTCACCATCGCGATCCTGTGTCTCTGCCTATTCCCGCCCCTCCGCTCTCAGCAGAATCGCGCATCCTTACTCATCATGAATGCCCAGATTGCCGACGGCACCGGCGCTCCCCTGCGCAAAGGTAATGTACGAATCGCTCTCAGTCACATCGTGGGCATCGGCGAACTCCAACCCGAACAGGGTGAGCCCACCATTGACGCCCACGGGCTCGTTCTCGCACCCGGCTTCATTGATATCCACAATCATTCCACCGAAGGACTCCAGGATGATCCCCTCGCCGAAACACAGATCTCTCAGGGCATCACCACCCTGATTGTCGGCGCCGATGGTGATTCTCCCTGGCCGCTGATCACCTGGGTCCGCCTGCAGCAGCAAAAGCCCGCCGCCGTGAATGTCGGCGTACTCGCCGGCCACGCCACCATTCGCGAGCAGGTGCTGGGCAAAGATTTCAAGCGCGTCTCAACACCCGAAGAAATACAGCGCATGAGCATGATGGTCGATCAGGCCATGAATCAGGAAGCCCTCGGCCTTTCTTCCGGCCTGGAGTACGAAGTGGGCAGCTATTCCTCAACCGAAGAGATCATCGCCATGGCCAAAGTGGCCGCGCAACACGGTGGCTTCTACATGACCCACATCCGCGATGAAGCCGACAAATCCTTCGAAGCTCTCGAAGAAGAAATCACCATAGGCGAAAAAGCCCACATTCCGCTGGAACATTCCCATATCAAACTCGGCACCGTTGCCGTCTGGGGAAAAGCTCCGCAATACATCAAAGCGATTGAGCAGGCACGAAGTCGCGGCGTCGATTTTCTGGCGGATTGCTATCCCTACGACGCGTGGCATTCCAATTTTAAAGTTCTCGTTCCCGACAAGCAGTACGAAAATCCCAAGAGCGTCGCGAAAGCACTCGCCGATGTCGGCGGCGCTTCCCACATCACCATCACCAATTTCACTCCGAACAAATCCTACGAAGGTCACACGCTCGCGGATCTTGCCAAATCCAACTCCCTCACTCCCGTCGACATGTACATCCGCATCATCCGCGAGGGCGACAAGGCCGGCACCGAAGCTGAAATCATCGGCCAGTCCATGATGGAAAGTGATATCAAAGCTCTCTACCAGCAGCCCTGGGTCATGGTGGCCAGCGACGGCGGTATCGGTGCTGCTCACCCTCGTGGCGCCGGCACATTCCCGCGTGTACTCGGCGTCTTCGTGCGCGAAAAGCACTGGCTGACCCTGCCCGAAGCAATCCGCAAAATGACTTCGCTGCCGGCCGAGCGCCTCAACTGGAAAGATCGAGGCGTCATTCGCGAGGGCGCGTTCGCCGATCTCGTGTTGTTCAACCCCGATACGATCATCGATCACTCCACCTACACCAACCCAACCGCGCTCTCCACCGGAATCGAAAAAGTCTTCGTCAACGGCACGCTGGTCTGGGACTCCGGCAAACCCACAGGATCAAAGCCCGGCTCAATCATCGGCGTACACGGCGCCGTCAGCGAATTGCTGAACTAAACGCCCACCGGAATTGCTCCCGCCCCTGTGTAGCGGCCACGTTCTGAGGTGGGAGACTTTCTTCATTCTTCAATGTAGCGCTCGCTTTTATGCGAGCCACTTCGCGTAGCCCTATGCTCTCCAACAAGCGCCTTGCTCTTGGTTTGGCTTCGCCGCAGCGCTCAGCACCTGCTTCGCATTCAGCGTTTCCCGGCATTCTCCTCATCTCCAAGGGAAAAACCAACCGTGTCATTCTTCGGGCATCCGCCGAGGATGTCCGAAGAATCTCAACCGCAACACTTCCTCGCACCCGCGTTATGCGCGAAGGCTCATCGCCTCGCGGCGCGCAAACTTCTCCTCCCAATGAATGCGCCCCGTCATCTGCATCACCACAAACAGCGACAGGATCGCTCCAATCGTTATCGCCAGCCCTGTGAAGCCCTGGAAGAAGAATGCATACGAAAACAAAACCAGGTAGACGAGTTGCGCCAGCCCCGCATCCCACAACGCAAATCGCAAATTCACCACCAATCTCAAATACGTCACCACCAGCAGCATCGACACTGCCGACGATATCGCAAACGCCCAGTGAATCGAGATATGGTCGGCCAGATACGCCAGCAACAAGTGAAACGAAAAAAAAGCGCATGCAAGAAAGAAATAGTTCATCGGGTGGAGATCGATGCCGCGCAGCGTCGAAAGGATGAACACCAGAAAGAAAAAGAAAAACAGCGATACCGGCGCAAAATAACTGATCTCCCCTGCCAACGGTCCGGGTTGCAGCTTCTCCGGCATCAGCAGCGCGATGTCAAATCCGGAAACTAGATTCTGGTAATCCCACCGCAGCTCCCAGCCCTTTCCTGTCTGTTGTTTGGTCGTGGGAGAAAGGGTATTGTCCGGGAAATCGAATCCTCCAAAATCGGTCCCCACGCTCATGTGAAAATCGTTCGCCTGCGAGACCTCCACCGCTTCGTGCGGAATCGCGCTGCCCGTCGACGCCTCTCCCAGACGATACCTCCAGCTCTTCTGCCCTTGGGAACGGTACATTGCCTTCAGCACGCCGCTCGCTCCCGCGGGAATCACGGCCTTCGCCGAAACCACCGCTCCGCCAAACGTCAACGGCAGCTGCTTCCCGTCTAGATAAAGCGCCAGCCCGTCATAGACCGCTTTTTGCGCCGGCAACGCCAGCCGAAATTCAAACACCTGGTCGCTTGTCGTTGGATTGTGAAAGGAGTGCTCTCCCTGGAAGGCAACCTGATAGGTGCTAAACCACAACAAGCCTTTTTGCCGGTAGTCCACGTGAAAATCGGCGCGGATTTTGCTCGAATCCAACGCCACCGGTTGCGCGACAACGTTCTTCTCCTGCCGCGTGATCTTCTTCCCCTTTTCTTCCGACGTCACCGTTTCCGTATGTTCTATCAGATAGTGAATGTCTGGCTGGGTCTGTTCCTGCGTATCTCCCCACGTGGAAGCAACTCGGCCGGACAGCGAGCTTGTCGTGGACTCCGTCCTTAGAAAAATGGTGGAACCGAGGATGCACCAGGCGGCGGCGGTACCAACGAAAATGACGGCGATCGCGAGTATGCGTTTAATCATTGGGATGTGCCTCGAAGGAGAATTGCCGCCGCTCAGCAAAGCCTAGGCCGATAGGTTTCTATTGTCAAGTACTTTTTGCCATAAAGTAATTGCCACGCCTCGCATTCCTTCTCCACCCATGCATAATGTTGCGGTCTTCCCGGAGGCACCATGCCTGACGCTCTCGACGATTTCCAGAAATCCCGCGCCGAACTCAACGACGAAATCCTTCGTTGCGGCCACCTCGGCATCAAGCGTTTCTTCGCTTTGGACCATCAGGCTTACGAACCCGGTCCCCTGGACACCAAAACAAAGGAACTCCTCGGCCTGGTCGCTTCCACCGTCCTGCGCTGCGATGACTGCATTACCTATCACCTGGTCCGCTGCGGCGAAGTCGGCTGGCGCCGCGCTGAGGTAATCGACGCCCTGAACGTTGCCCTGGTCGTGGGCGGTTCCATCACCATTCCGCACGTTCGCCGCGCCTTTGCCCGAATGAGGGAGATACAAGGGCTTCAGCCTGGGGTAGAATAACGGCCAGAGCTAGTCATGAGCACGACACCTACTGCCATCGCCACCGGCGACCTGAGTTCCTTCCAGCGCTTGCGCAATTTCGTTGGCGCCGCTGCCTTCTTATTCATCCAGCGTTCCCCCAAGTTGCTGCAGCTTCATCGCAACGAAAAGTCCTGGACACTGTTCCGCATAGCTCTCGGCATCTTTGGCGCCGCCTTGGTGGTATTGCCGCTGAGTCTTTGGAACGGTTGGTTGACCGCCATTTTTGGGCTGCTTCTCTTCGTAACTTCCATTCTCCTGCCGCCCGCCGAAACCGAATCCGCCACGGACCTGAAGGCGCGCGAACTGGGTGCGCAAACCGTTGTGGGCGGCGGCGAGTACCAGCAGGGCGCTTCTCCTCCCGCGCCGACGCAACTTTTCCTGTCTCCGCAAAACGTGTGGGCGCTCGACAAGAATTTCCGCGCTCTCCTCGTAATCCCCACTCGCGACATCAAGGCGATCGTCGTCGAACCCGCCGGTGACAACTGGCTGCTGCACATCCGCTGGGGCGATCAGCAGGCGCAATTCTCCTACTCGGGCTTTTTCGCCGAACGCTTCGCTCGCCTGGCGCAGGATTCCATTCGCAGCTTTGTCGCACCTCCTGCTTCAGCAGCGGCCAAGCGCCGCTCCGCAGGTGTATAGCAATCCCCACCGCTTTTTCTTTGAGGAAAATCGATTCTGGACGCCTGTTTGTGTCAAAATAGAAGCATGGCACGGGGTTGGGAGAGCAAAGATGTGGAATCCCAGGTGGAAGCGAAGAAAATTGTGACTGATTCTCAGGGCAAGGGCCAGAAGACCGCTGAGCAAGTCCGCCGCGAACAAGATCGCCGCGGCTTGCAACTATCTCGAACGCGCATCCAGAACGACCTCCAGAACGCTACCAATCCAAATCATCGGAAGTCTCTTGAAGCTGCTCTCGCGCATCTCGATCAAAAGATCGAAGAACTCAGCTAAGATCTGGCGAAAATTTCGATTGGTGTGTGGAACAATCCCGGCGGCGATTAGTCTGTGAACACTACCCCCACGGCAGTCGTACCCTTTTCAACGCCTTCTTCAATCCGCACCACGTAGCCGCGCAGACGCATGGCCTGCAGTCCGTCGGCCGTCGGCGTTTCCATCGTTACTTGCAGCTCAGACTGCATCCTCGGACTGTGTTTCAGCGAAATCAGTGCGCCCTGGAGCGACAAGTCTCGCACCAGCGTTTCTTCCTCGAATTTCTGGCCCTCCGCGGTAACTCCCGTCACGCAAGCCCGGAATTGCGCTTCGCGCCGCAGTGCCGTGCGGGATCCTGGCATGTGCGCCTGCACCGGCTCGTTCGCGGAACCCAACGTAATCACCATGCCTTCACTCGCGGCGAACACGGAGTCGAACTCTTCCCGCGCCTGGCTCAACAGCCCGTCGATAATGCGATCCGTAGAGTCCGGATCGTGGTGGAACAGCACCAGAGTTTTCGCATTCACTTCGCGCGCAACACTTGCCCCTTCTCGCCACGAAGAGTGTCCCCAACCCTTTCTGGTGGTCGCAAGTTGCGTGGGCGTGAATTGCGCATCATTGATGAAGATGTCGGCATCGGCCGCCAGTTCTTTCAGGCTTTGGTCCAGCGCCGGATCGCCCGGCTCATTGTCCGTCGCGTAAACCACGATTCCCGCCGGCGTCTCGATGCGGAACCCCAGGCATCCTTGCGGGTGATTCAGCCACCTCGCAGTGACCTTGTTCGAGCCCACCTGAAAACTCTCGCCTCCGTCCAGTTCGCGGAATTTACGCCGCGCGCTCATCGCGGAAAAGTCCACCGGGAAGTACGGCAGCGCCATCTGCGTCTCAAGCACCTGCCTCAACGAATCTTTGCCCAGAAACTTCGATCGGAAACTATAAAACTGGAATTCATTTTTCTCGACGTACAGAGGCGCGAAAAACGGCAGTCCCTGAATATGATCCCAATGGTAGTGCGTTACAAAAATGTGCGTCTCGGGATAAGACGCTCCGTCGGCGTTGCCCCAGCGGTTTCCCAGCATCCGCAAACCCGTGCCGCAATCCAATATGAACTGCGTGCCGTCCGGCGCGATCAGTTCCAGGCAAGGCGTGTTTCCGCCGTACCGCCACGTCGCGGGATCCACTGTGGGCGTGGAACCGCGCACACCCCAGAACGATAATTTGGCAATAGGATTACTCATCTCCGTCGGCGTGACGTCCGGGCTGGTCCCTGCACTCATACTTCCCGGTGAGTCGGTGCCATTTCTGATGGTGGCAGTGGATAGTGGTAGCGTCAACGAATTCGCGGTAGGCTGTTGTCATATTTCCCACTAACCGATGGGCGGCGGGCTGCACTCAGTCCCCCAAACTCGTACAATATGGCGGTGCACGCTCACCCGCATGACCACGCCCACGACCATGCCCACAATCACGGGCACAGCCACGCTCATCCCCCGATGAGCCCATCCGTTCTGGGCTGGGCCATGGTCGCGACGCTCGGACTGGTTGTCGCCGAAGTCTTTGGTGGCTTTCTCGGTCGTTCCGTCGCTCTTCTGAACGACGCCGTTCACAATCTCTCCGACGTCCCCGCTCTCGGCATCTCCTGGCTAGCCATGCGCCTGGCGCAGCGACCCGCGGATTCCGACCGCACGTACGGTTATCATCGCGCCGGAACCTTGGCCGCTTTCACCAACGCAATCCTGCTGATCCTGCTATCTCTCTGGCTTGGCTACGAAGCGATTGAGCGCCTGCGCACTCCGCAAACCGTCGTCGAAAGCTGGATGATCTGGACCTCGCTCGCGGCGCTGGCGGTGAACGGCGGCATTACGCTAGCCCTGGTGCGCGGCCATGCTGACCTAAATCTCCGCAGCATCCTGGTGCACAATTTCGGCGACGCGCTTTCCAACATTGCCATCATCATCGGCGCCGTGATTATCCGTTACACTCACGCGCATTGGATTGACCCTATCCTGGGTCTGGCGATCGGCTTCCTGGTTCTCTATTCCTCCATCGGCATCCTTCGCGAATCCGCGCACATCTTGTTGGAAGGAAGGCCGCGCGAGATGAAAGTGGAAGAAGTAGCGCGCGCGATTCTTTCCCTGGAACAAGTTGTCGAAGTCCACGACGTGCACATCTGGTCGCTCGGCGGAGGCCACAACGCCCTCAGCTGCCACGCGCGCATTCCCGACATGCACATGGACGAATGCGAGAAGCTCATCCAGGCGATCCAGCGTAAGGTGGCGGCAGAGTTCGGCATCGAACACGCCACCGTGCAACTGGAACGCGCCGGCTTGCCCGCCACTTCCGGCTACGTCATGCCGGAACCCGCCCCAAAACCCTGAGGCTTGCGCAGCTTCACCCGCCGTACCGCGACCGCGCCGTGCTGCTTGCGTCTCGACCTCGACGCAATCCGCGAGACTTGCCGTTCCGAATGTGGAAGAATCCAACCTGTCCCGACGGAGTGCTTTCCGGGGAATGGTTTCCGCCCAACAAGAGGATCCTGCTATGAAAGCCAGAACCATTGTTTTGTGGGGCGCGCTGTTTCTTGCTGCGCCCTTATTTGCGCGCGACAAAAGCGACGTCATCATCATGCGCAACGGCGATCGCATCACTTGCGAGATCAAAGGTCTCGATGCGGATACGCTGTTCATCAGCGTCGACTACATTCTGAGCACGCAATCGGTCGATTGGTCCAAGGTCGACCACGTCGAAAGCAAACAACTGTTCATCGTCAAAACTCAGGATGGCTCGGTCTATTCCGGAACCCTCTCCACTCCCGAAACACCGGGAAACCGTCCCATCAAAATCGTGATCCTCGAGCCTGCGGCAAACGCCAAGGTGGAAGTCGACAAGATGGAGATCATCAAAATGGATGAAACTTCCAGCAATTTCTGGCAGCGCTTCAATGGCGAAATTGGCATGGGCGTCATCTACAACAAAGGCAACCAGTCCACGCAATATAGTTTGAACTCCGAGGTCAACTACCCTCGCCCGCGCTGGGCCGCCAATGCCACGGTCAATTCCACGTTGTCCTCCAGTACCGGGACCAACCCCGCCACGCGTAATCAGATCACTATGAACGTCCAGCGCCTGCTCCGCTGGAACAATTGGTACTACGCTGGGCTTGCCGATTTCCTGCAAAGCTCGGTCCAAGGCATCCAACTCCAGACCACTTTTGGCGGCGGTGTCGGCCGGTACTTGAAGAACACCAATCATGCCGCCATCTCTGTGACCGGCGGTGTTGCCTGGCAGCGCATCAACTATCTGGAGACCGTGGTGCCGGCCGCCACGCAGGACGTGACCTCCGCACTGATCGGCGCTCAGGCGAGACTTTTCTGGTTCAACAAGACCACTCTCACGGTCGGTACCTATCTCCTTCCCGCCCTTTCCGAACCCGGCCGCGTGCACTACAGCCTGAACACCTCGTACTACGTAAAATTGTGGAGCAATCTCACCTGGAACATTTCGCTCTACGGCAACTGGGACAATCGCCCGCCACCAGGGTTCGTAGCGAGCGACTACGGCACCAGCTCCGGCGTGAGCTGGACCTTCGGCAACCACTGAGACAAGCGAAGGGTACTGCGGCGGTGGCGGAGTAAGAATAACCCGGAGAAAGTCGGACCCACCCTGTCAAAATCCCAAGGGTAGCCACCGCAGAGAAAATCACCGATCGGAAGATCGGCCGTTACCCGGTTTGGCGCTTTAGCGCAATTGGATGGAGTACAGCGAGGTGCGGGCAGGGATGAACAGGGTTTTCCTGTCGGGGCCGCCGAAGAGCAATTGCGACGGGCGCTCGGGAACATCGATTGTGCCGATGAGTTTGCCGGCAGGGTTGTAAACGTAGATCTGGCCGGCGGCGATGAAAACGTTGCCTTCGGCATCTTCGGTGACGCTTTCGCCGCCTACATTGGCGAAAAGTTGCAGATTCGTGAGCGAGCCATCTTCACCGATCGTGGCGCGGTAGGTCTTTTCTTCGGATTCATCGGAAACGTAAAACGCTTGGCCAATCTTCGCGGGCGCCAAGCCAAATGCGCGAAGCACGTCGTGAATTTTGGAGCCGTAATACAGCTGGCCGGTGACAAAATCTTCACCGGCCGGAATAAACGTGCTGCGATCCAGAGAAACAAACTGGTAAGGCTTCTGGCGCTCCGCGACTTCGGGAAAATCGTTTTCGTTGCGCCAGACGTCCACGGGAAGAATCGGAGTCATGCCCAGGACGCGGGGCACTTGGCTCCGGCTTGAGGAGCGTGAGTTGATCGAAGTTCGTGCCGGGCTTGAAGGTGTAGACCGTGCCCGAGCCTTGATAGGAAATCACGAGCAAATTGCCGGACTTGTCAAACGCAAGCTGAACGGGATCGAGCGGATTATCGCGCACGACGGAAAGTTGGCGCGAAGACGCCGACCAGCGATAAATCTTCTGCCATTTGGCATCGACAAAATAGAAGTCGCCGGAACTGTCGACGGCGCCACCGGAAATATTGAAGAAGCCGCCAGCGAGTTTCTCTACTTTGGCGCCATCGGCGAGGACTGGAGCGGGTTCGGCGGGACGAGTTTGCGGTGCGTTCCCGGAAATGGTGAGCCAAGCAAATTCGCGCTGGCGAATTTCAACATTGTGGGTCTGATCGAAAACGGCATTGTCAAACGAGGCTTTGCTGTCGCTGTAGCAATGAACATTACGGAAGCGGATATTTTTTGAGTTTTCGATTTTTATGGCGTACGGAAAAGGCTGGTAGCTGCTGACGACGCGATACATATGCAGGTTGGCGATGGTGATGTCGCTGGAATCGCGGATTTCGAGCGGCAACGCGAAACCGCCTTCGCCGCGCTCCTCTTCCGTTTGCAGCGCATAGATCTGCCAGTTCGCGGCATTCTGCAGCACCACTTCGGCGCGGACGTGATGCTCGCTGGACAGTTCGTAAATGCGCCCGCTAGTGGAAGTGTTGGAAATGTACAAGCCAGCCTGCGCAAACGGGCTGGGAGTCCAGATGTCGAGGAAAGTTCCGCCACCGCCGTTGGTGATCCAGAGACTGGGATATTGGCCGTCCCAACGGCGCTTGATGTTGGAGTCCGCAGTGTTGTTGTTATTGTAGATTTGCTCCCAGACTTTGCGGCGTTCGTCGGCCGAAGCATTCGGATCGACAGTGCCGTGACCGCCGAGAAAGCGCACGTCGTTGATCATGGAATCCTTGCCGGCCATCCACTTCGCGGCGACCGCGCGCGGATTGATGCCGTTGGTGTAGAGGCCGATTCCGGTGACGATGTTCGTGCCGCCCTCGGGCGTTTCGAGCAGCGGCTTGGGAGCGCCGACACCCTGGAACGCGGGAGTTCCGTCGGCAAGCAGGATACGCGTGACGCTTGGATGCAGGCCGATGAGGACGGTGTCTGGCTTGAGCACAATGGTGTCGGTGACGCGATACTGGCCCGATGGGAAATAGATTGTCTTGTGCTCGGCAATGGCTTTCTGCAGCGCGGCGGTGTCGTCGGTTGAGCCATCACCCGTGGCGCCGAGAGAGCGGATGTTGACCCAAGTATTCATCGGGGGCAGATCGCGGATGTCGGACTCGACGGGCGGCGGAAGTGTGCTTACAGGCGCGGCGTCAAAAATATCTTTCGGAACAGGAATGGCGCCAATGTCGTCGAAATGAAGACCGTGCGAGAAAGTTTTGACCGCATACATTTCGCTGCGGGCCGGCGACTTGCTTACCACTTTCGCGGAAGAGCGCAAAAACAGGAACGCCACGGCAAATCACATTCTCCATGTTGATTTCTGTGCGCGGACTGTTTTCGTTACTGATGATCACAGCCGGGCCGGAGATATTTTCGAGGCGCGCATCCTTGATCCACAGTTCGTCGGAATATTTGGCGTCGATGGAAATGGCCGTGGGAACATTTGTGAATTGCGGGCGAATCAGGGTGAGACCCGCTTCGTGCTCGCGGATTGCCGCTTCGGTTTGGCCCTCGAAAGTGCTGTCGATTACCGTGAACTGCCATCCGGGCGAAGGCTTGCGGGTCCAGATGCCATATTTGCCGCCGAAGAAATGCAAATCGTGCGCGACGTTGCCGCCGTCGTGAATTCCGGCAAGGGCTGAGCCAAGATGAAAATCCATGTGCGCCAGGAAACAGTGCTGGGCGTAGTGCGCGCGGATGCCTACGGCACCGGGATTGCCGTCCGTGCATCTCGAGATCAATGTTGCTCAGCGCGGAATAAAAAGTGCCAGGGCTTGCGTCGGGAGGAGTGGCGTTTGCTCCCTGCGCGGGTGGCGGCGGAAGAAGCCACGTCTTCTGATGGGCGGCCACCTGCAAAGAAAATCATGTAGCTCGGACCTTGCTGAAAACCCGGCGTGTTTGCGCCCAAGACAAGCACCGGCCGCGTCGCGCCATAGCCAATGACACGGATACCGGGCCAGATGTAAATCGTGCGGGAAAGGCGATAGCGGCCGGAGGGCAAAAAGAGAATGCCATGGACGGTCGTTTCCTGGACCTTGTTGATGGCTTGCTGGAGGGCATCGGAATCGTCGGCCAGGCCGTCGGCGTGAACGGGAAATTTGTCGGGAGTGAGGTAGACCGCTCTGGGGTCGTCCAAGCGTTCCGTGTAGGAAGAATTGGCGCACGACGGTGCACACACAACCAAAAGACTTGCAAAGGCAAAAAGCGTCTTCAGCATGAATTGATCACCAAGTGGCTAGCCCGAGGATTCAGCTTGTGAAAGCGAGAACGCACTATCATAGCGGACTGTGACGGCAGAACATGGAGAATATTTCTCGAGGCAGAGCTACAGGCGCAGCATTACGCGGAGGCCGCGACGCCAGCTTTCCGCGAGGCCGATGCGGATGATAGCGGCGAGGCGGTGCGCGAGGATAGCGGACTTAGCTTTGGGCAGGATCAGGCGCAACGCGGACGAGGGTGCCGGAGCCAGCGGGCGAGCGCGTTGCAGCCACAAGAGTCCAAACGTCAGGCTGCTCTCGATGGCATCGGGCAATTCGCCCTGCAGCACGGCGAGAAACGCGCAGGAACTACTGCCGCGATGGTAACGCGCTCCACGGTTTCATCAGGAAATTGTTCCGCCAGGATGCGCCGGAGTTGCTCGCAAAAATCCTCGCGCGAAAGTTGTTTGCGGCTGCGCGCAAACGCAACGCGGACAATCTCCATGCGCTCTGGTTTGACGCGCCCAAACCGCTCGACTGTCAGACTGGTCGGCGATGGCCAGCACGCGGCGCGTGACGTTACGTTATATGGTACCTGGCAGGTTTATTTTGCTTTGGCAAGTTGCAGACTGGTTACGCGCACGGCAGGGTAGCTGCATGTTCCAGGAAGGAGGGACGTGATCAAACGAAATTTCAAACGAGCGTCTTTCGCCGGAAACCAGGACAGCAGGAGGAGTACCGAGGACGGCGCGGGCCTCGCGGAGCACCACCTGGTTCATTTCGTCGGAGAACTCCACGGAGAGTTCAAGGGCGGCAATGGCTTGCGGGCCTCCGTTGACAACTTCTGCGTTCAGGATGGTGACTTCCTGGTGCAGAAAGTTTTCCGCACGGCTCATGGCAATGTTTTCGACGCGCAGATTCTTGGCGTAGTCCTTCTCGGAATCGCTCATTCTGGGAGTCACGACGAGTGGTAGAGTGCCCGGCTGCGGTGGGGGTGGGGGTTTGAAGAGGAACCACAGGCTCGCGGCAATCACGAAAACGACTATGGCCGCAAGCACCAGCGTGACGCGCAAATGGCCGGCCGGTTGCTGCTGCTCTTCCGTACTGTGCAGTGGCTCTTCCATGGGAACCTGTTCAGCGAACCGCGAATCTCCTGCCGCTTATCGTCCAACGCTCAAGCGGAGCGCCAGCGGTTCGGGCAAACGCGCCGCGCGCATGCGGTCCTGAACTCCTTCAACATCGTAGGGCACGCGCCAGAATTCCACTACCTGGTTCTGCAGATCGGCGATGGCAAAACTGGCGCGCGGATCGCCATCGCGCGGCTGGCCAATCGATCCCGGGTTTAACAAATAGCGCTTCTTCTCATCGATACGCAGAGCACTGCGCGCTTCCGTATCACGCGGGTGCAGCTGCAAAACTTCCAACTGCGTGTCCTGATAAGAAAACCCGCCTTGATGGTGCGTGTGACCGTAGAAGGTCACGGGAAGAGTGGAATCCAGGAGTCCTTCGAGCGCTTGCGAGGGCGTGAAGACATATTCGTCTTCGTCCTGAAACGCGCCGTGCACCAGGACGACTCCTTCGGCTTCGATTGGTCCTTGCGGAAGCGAAGCTAGCCAGTCCATGTTCTCGTTGGAAAGCTGCGCGCGCGTCCACTGGACCGCCGCGCGGGCAATGGGATTAAAGTCGTCCGTCACCATTAAGTCGGCGACGGCCTTGTCGTGGTTGCCGCGGATGGTTACGGCTCCCATCTCGCGGATTTGCGAAGTGACTTCATTCGGGTCGGGGCCATAGCCAACCACATCGCCGAGGCACACTACACGGTCCCAGCTTCCCTTAGCCGCCGAAAGCGCGGCTTCCAGAGCTGTTAGATTGGCGTGGAGATCGCTAAGAACTAAAAGTCGCATCCGAGTATTGGGCCCGTGTACTTGAGTATAGATGAAGCGGAGCGCTGATGCCTAAGCGAAAGTGGTACACTGGTAACACAAGAGGCAATTTGGATGCCCGAAACAAGTGTAAAAAGTTACATTTCTCGCGAAACATTCCCTGGGTACCCTTCGTCTATACGGGTGCAGCCGCAATTTGGACTGTTTTGGGATAGTACGAGTTTCGCTAGAAAAAACCCCGCGGTGGCAGCCGCGGGGCCATTGACACGCAGTCTTTCCGGCTCGTAACCAGGAAATAGAGGTGCCTTCTTCGGGAGGCTACTCTTGCCCCTGCCTGTGTGTCAACTCCATCTATCCGCAAATCGCTTCCTCGGCTGACTCGCTCCTCGAAAGGACTGACACGCAATGCATAACAAATCCTGGCTACGAAGCTTTGTTCTATTGGCGGCGGTCGCCATCGCAATTCCGGCGTTCGCGAAGCCCATGAGCAAGAGCCTCCCTCTAAACCACAGCGTCCATGTCGGCAAATACGACGTAAAAGCCGGAGACTACAACGTGCTTATTGACGGCAACCACCTGACCCTGAAAAAGAACAACAAGGTCGTGGCAGAAGCCGACGGCCGCTGGGAAGAACGCAACGTCAAGTCAGAGTATACGGAAATCCTTTCCAACAACGACGGCAAGGTGCTCGAACTTCGCTTCGCGGGAAATAAGAGCGCTTTCGTTTTGACGGACTGAAGGGAGATTGCACAACCGTGGGTGACCAAAGTTGAGGGGAGCTGCATTGGGTTCAGCTTCCCTCGTTTTTTTGTGCGGCAGTTTTCCGTCGGGCTAAATCTCGGAGTCTCTTTTCTGGTTCCCTGCTACGACACGTTTCCGCTATCTTCTAGTGCCCTAGCGAATCAGCATGCAGTCGCCATAACTGTAAAACCGATAGTTAGACTCCACGGCGTGACGGTAGGCCGCTAGCACTCTTTCGCGCCCCGCGAAGGCAGAAACCAGTGCCAGCAGCGTGGATCTCGGCAGATGAAAATTGGTCAGCAACATGTCCACGACACAGAAAGAATAGCCCGGCACGATGAAGATTTGCGCTTCCGCGCGGCCGGCATTGAGCAATTCCGCGCTTCCCGCGAGTTTTGCGCGCTGCGCGGCGTCCTCCAGGGTGCGCACCACGGTGGTGCCGATCGCCAGCACCGGGCGGCCGTCACGTTTTGCGTTACGAATTTTTTCGGCCGCGTCGTCCGCAATCTCGTAGGACTCGGTATGAATCTTGTGCTCTTCAAGCGCTTCGGTGTGAATCGGCTGGAAGGTTCCCAATCCGACGTTTAACGTTAGGTCGCAGATTTCGCATCCTCGCTCGCGAATCTTCTGCAATATTTCCGGAGTGAAGTGCAGCCCTGCGGTTGGCGCGGCAACCGCTCCCGGCCGCCGGGCATAAACGGTCTGATAGCGTTCGCGGTCGGAGCTCTCATCGGGCCGATCGATATAGGGCGGCAACGGCACATGGCCAAGCTTTTCGAAATTCTCTGCTATCGTCTGCTTGTTGTGGGACTGAAAACGAAGAGTACGAATGCCGAGTTCGCCGCGCGTGAGAATCTCGGCTTCAAGTTCTCCATTGCCGAACTGGACGCGCTCGCCCACAGGCAACTTTCGCCCCGGACGAACCAGCGCTTCCCAAATTTCATCTTCAATCTGGCGCGTCAGGAAAACTTCCACTTCACCGGACAGATGTTCGCGGGCTGTTTTGCGTGAAGGAGGCTGGGCGTGAAGGCCCTTGCGTTTGCCAAACAGTCGCGCAGGAAGAACCCTCGCGTTGTTTACGACGAGCAGCTCATCGCCGCGAAGGAGTTCGGGAAGATTCGCGAAGCCGCGGTCTTCCCAGCCGCCAGAGGCACGGTCCAGCAGCAAAAGACGGGATTGTTCGCGGCGTTCGAGGGGCCGCTGGGCGATCCGGTCATGCGGAAGGAGGTAGTCGAGATCTTTGAGCTGCATCGGGTTCCAACTATAACAAAACAGGAGGTCTCTAGGGCAGAAGGGCAAATTGCCGATTGCGAGACCCCAGCTGGAGGAGGACTGGGAATGCTGAGCGTTTAGGCATTGTCATAATGCACTGATTACAATACGTTTATATAAGACTCTGAGGTCGCCATAAAATACTTGACATATATACACTAATATTTTATTATTCACTTGTAATCACTCTTTGGAGGAGAAGACAATGAGAGCTACTATCAGCCGTTTTGATCCTTTTCGCGGAGAATCCGCGTTGCAGCACCAGATCAATCGCCTCTTTACTGAGGCCTTCGATCGCTCTTCGGAAGAAGGCAACCTGACCACGTGGGCGCCGCCCGTAGACATCTACGAGACCGAGCACGAACTGGTCGTCAAGGCCGATCTCCCGGATATCAAGCCGGAGGAGCTCGACATTCGCGTCGAGAACAACATCCTGACGATTCGCGGGGAGCGCAAGTTCGAGAAGAAGGTGGAGGAGGGCAACTATCTGCGCGTGGAACGTTCCTACGGGAGCTTCAGCCGCAGCTTTGCTCTGGCGAACACCGTGAACACGGAAGCGATTAAGGCGCGAGTACCAGAATGGCGTGCTGACGCTGAGCGTGCCGAAGCGCGAGGAAGCCAAGCCGAAGCAGATCAAGGTGAACGTGGAGGGAGCCGCTGCCGCAGCTGCCGCCGGCCGGTAATCCGCAAAAAGGTGCAAACGGCGAAACTCGCCGTGCGATAGCATAGGGGGCTGCCGCCGAGGCCAGCCCCCTTTTTTCAGAGTTGCGAGGGAACCATGCTGCGTTTTGACAAAATGACGGTGAAGGCCCAGGAAGCCTTGCAGGAGGCGCAGGAAATAGCCGCGCGCCATGAAAACCAATCCGTGGAACCGGTGCACCTTTTGGCTGCACTGGTCGAGCAACAAGATGGCGTGGTCCCTCCGCTGATTGCGCGCCTGGGGATTCGCCCCGAGCTGATCACCCAGGATATCGAGCGCGAGATCGCGCGTCTGCCGAAAGTGCAGGGATTCGCGCAACAGAATTTAAGCCGCGCGTTGAACGACCTGCTGGAGCGCTCCTTCACCGAAGCCACAAAATTCAAGGACGAGTACGTTTCCACGGAGCATCTTTTCCTGGCCATTGCCGGTGAAGACCGCGATCCTGCCGGCAAACTGCTAAAGAAGAACGGCGCGTCGCACGAAGCGATCCTGCAGGCTCTTGCCGGTGTTCGCGGCAGCCAGCGGGTGACGTCACAAAATCCCGAGGCTACTTATGCGGCGCTGGAAAAATATGCGCGCGACCTGACCGAGCTGGCGCGCCGCTCCAAGCTGGATCCGGTGATTGGCCGCGATGAAGAGATTCGCCGAGTGATGCAGATATTGGCGCGCCGCACGAAGAACAATCCTGTGCTGATTGGCGAGCCCGGAGTGGGAAAGACCGCGATCGTCGAGGGACTGGCGCAGCGCATTGTGTCCGGCGACGTTCCTGATGTTCTGAAAACCAAAAAACTGGTTGCGCTGGATCTGGCAGCACTGGTGGCCGGCGCAAAATATCGCGGTGAATTCGAAGACCGCCTGAAGGCCGTGCTGAAAGAGATCTCCGAAGCGGAAGGCCAGATCATTCTGTTCATCGACGAGTTGCATACCTTGGTTGGCGCGGGCGCTGCGGAAGGAGCCATGGACGCTTCCAACATGCTGAAGCCGGCATTGGCTCGCGGCGAGTTGCGGGCTATTGGCGCCACCACGCTGAATGAATACAAGAAATACATCGAGAAAGATCCTGCGCTGGAACGCCGCTTCCAGCCGGTCCTGGTGTCGGAACCCACGGTCGAAGACACCATCGCCATCCTGCGTGGTTTGAAGGACCGCTACGAAGTGCATCACGGCGTGCGCATCAAGGACTCCGCAATTATTGCGGCGGCGACGCTTTCGCACCGCTACATCTCCGACCGCTTCCTGCCGGATAAGGCCATCGATTTGATTGACGAAGCCGCGGCCAGCTTGCGCATGCAGATTGATTCCCTACCCACGGAAATCGATGAAATCGAGCGGCGCATCATGCAACTGGAAATCGAGCGCCAGGCGCTGTTGAAAGAGACCGACGCGCATTCGGTAGAGCGGCGCGCGCAGATTGAAAAAGAGCTCGCCAAGCTGCGGGAAGATTCGAGCGGACGCAAAGCACGCTGGCAAGCCGAAAAAGAAGCCATCAGCAAAATTCGCAAACTGAAAGAACAAATCGAGCAGCTCAAGGCGGAAGAGCAGCGCTACGAACGAGCGGGTGAACTGGCGAAAGTGGCCGAGATCCGCTATGGGAAGATCACGCAGGCAGAACGGGAATTGGCCGCGGCACAGGAACGCTTCGCTGCGATGCAGAAGAGCGGCACACGCATGCTGAAGGAAGAAGTCGACGAGGAAGACATCGCCAAGCTGGTAGCGAAATGGACCGGCATTCCGGTGGGACGCCTGCTGGAAGGCGAAGCGCAGAAGCTTGTGCACATGGAAGAACGCTTGCGTCAACGCGTGGTTGGCCAGGACGATGCGCTCGTTCGTGTGTCCAACGCTATCCGCCGGAGCCGGGCGGGTTTGTCTGACCCAAAGCGCCCCATTGGATCGTTTATTTTTCTCGGGCCGACCGGCGTGGGCAAAACCGAACTTGCGCGCGCGCTTGCGGAATTCCTGTTCGACGATGAAAAGCTGATGATCCGCATCGACATGTCTGAGTACATGGAGAAGCACAGCGTGTCGCGGCTGATCGGCGCGCCTCCCGGCTACGTGGGTTACGAAGAGGGCGGGCAACTAACGGAGCAAGTGCGGCGGCATCCTTACTCCGTGGTGCTGTTCGACGAAATTGAAAAGGCCCATCCGGACGTGTTCAACGTGTTGCTGCAGATTCTGGAAGACGGACGGTTGACTGACGGCAAGGGCCGCACGGTGGATTTCCGGAATACGGTTCTGGTGATGACCAGCAACGTGGGCTCGACGGCGATCTTTGAACTGGCCGGGAAGGATCCGGAGCGGGCGCGTAAAGAAGCGATGGAAGCGCTACGTGCGTCGTTCCGTCCGGAGTTCATTAACCGCATCGATGAAATCGTGATCTTCAATCCGCTGGGCAAGGAGCAGCTGGCGCGGATCGTGGTGCTGCTGCTGAAGGACGTCGAGAAACTTCTGAGCGACCGGCAGATCACGCTGGAGCTGACACCTGCGGCGACGGAACTGCTCCTCAGTGAAGGGTACGACCCGGCATACGGCGCTCGTCCGTTGCGGCGCACGATCCAACGGCTGATTCAGGATCCGCTGGCGCGGGAGATTTTGAATGGCACCATCCTGCCGGGCGATCACATACGCGTGGATCGCGATGGCAAGAAAGACGCGATGAAGTTCGAGCGTGTACCGGCGAAGAAGCCGGCAGCGGCCGCGAAGACGTCTTGAGTATGGAGAGAATTGGGCGTAAGCGAATCGGGCCGGAATTATGGCGCGTTACTGCTGCCATTTGTCTGGCGGTCCTAGGTTCGACTGCTTGCGCGCAGGTGGGCACTCCGGCTGCAAAGAAGAGAGTCGCGGTCTTGAATTTCGAGGACGACAGTGGCACGAGCACTGCGACGTCCAAGGCGTTTGGAGCGGACGCAGCGGATGTGGGCAAGGGAATTTCGGCGCAGATCATAGAGAAGCTGATAGCCGGAGGAAAATATGCGGTTGTTGACCGGTCCGCGGTGAAGGCGCTGCTGGAGGAACAGAATGGCGCGCAAGAGGGCGAGGATGCGTACGGCACGGCCGCACGAATCGGGCGAATGCTGGGGCTGGATGCCATGATTATCGGGGCGATCACGCGCTATGGTCCAGAGGCCGCGCCGCCGTCAGGCGGGCAGCGTCCGATGAGCACGCGGAAATCGAAAGCCTATGTCGACATCACCGCGCGGGTACTGGACATGACAACTGCGCAGTTGATTGGCGGATTTACGGCCACAGGAGAATCCGCTCGCAGCGGAGACGTGATGCACATCAATGGCCCCGGACGCTTGGGTGAGACGCCAGAGATCCTGAGCGGCGATTTCGCCAATAGCCTACTGGGCGAGGCCACACGGAACGCCGTTGAAAAGATTGCGGAACAACTCGACTCCTTTGCCGAGAAGATCCCCACTCTCGCGCTTCAGATTGATGGGCTGATCGCAGAAGTTGCAGGAAATTCGGTAACACTGAACGTCGGGAAGAAAACGGGGGTTAGAGTAGGCGACAAGCTGGCCATACTCAGGGAAATTCGCGCGGTCAGCGATACCCCGACGGATTTGGGAACGGTTGTGGAACATGTCGGTGAGGCTACGGTGACCGACGTGGCTGACGTTTATGCCACGGCAATATTTTCTGGCTCGGGAAAGGTTCGTGTCGGAGATCGCGTGAAGAGTGTAGCGAGCGCACCAGCACCGGCACATTAGAGGAGAAAGGCGGAATCGACGTGAAGGAGTGGCAACTTGACGCTCTCTTGCTTGCGCCCTACACTGGATTTTCCGCTAGTGCAGACCATACGCCAGGAAGGCTAACACCATGAAAGTTCTACGCACCGGTTTTCTTTTGATCCTGCTCAGTGTGTTGCTTGTGATTCTTGGCGGGGCACTGGGAGGGCGCAGCGGCATGCAGATTGCGCTGGTGGTGGCCGTACTGATAAACGGCGTTTCGTATTTTTTCTCCGACAAGATTGCGTTGAAGTCCAGCGGCGCGCAGCCGGTTACCCGCGAACAGCTGCCCCGGTTGTATCAGGTGATGGAACGGCTGGCGGCCAAGGCCAATATTCCGGTGCCTGCGCTTTATGTTGTGCCAGACATGGCGCCCAATGCGTTTGCCACCGGCCGCAGCCCGAAACATGCCTCCGTCGCCGTGACGCAAGGGTTGCTACAGATTATGAATGACGATGAACTGGAAGGGGTGATCGCGCACGAGCTTTCGCACGTTCGCAACTACGATATTCTCACCAGCTCCATCGCGGCGACTATCGCCGGCGCCATCACTTATATGGGGCAAATGGGCAAGTGGGCCCTGATCTTTGGCGGATACGGCGGCAACCGAGACGATGACCGGGGAAGCGGCGGGCTTTCCGCGTTGCTGATGATCTTCCTGGCACCGTTCGCGGCGTTGCTGCTGCAACTGTTTTTGTCGCGCACCCGCGAGTACGCAGCCGACGAAACGGGCGTTCGAATGGTGGGTCACCAGCAGGGACTAATCAGCGCCTTGGAGAAGCTGGGAACTTACAATCGAAGGATCCCGACTTCGGCAATTTCACCCAGCACGTCTTCGCTGTGCATTGTAAAGCCGATGTTCGGAGCCGGTACGCTGAGTTCATTGTTCAGCACGCACCCTCCGTTGGAGGATCGCATTGCGGCGCTGCGAGAGATGACGATTGCTCCGCTGCGGTGAGTCATACTGCGCAAATAATCGGTTCATACCAGGGTAAAGTTTTCCTGCTGAAGGAAAGACCGTAGGCGTGCTGCATTTTTCAGCTCCCGCTAACTGGCGTAAATTCAGCAAAGTAACTCCTATTGAGACGCTCATCGGCTTTGGTGCATCAAATGCACCGTTTTCCCATACCCCGTGCTGACCGTCCAAACGGGGCTGAGGGGCCCAAGTATGAGTTGCCGGGATACTATCCATTTGATCTGCATGTATTTAGAAGGAAGACTCTCGCCGGGAGTGCAAACCGAAATCGAGAGGCATTTGCACGCTTGCGCCGACTGCCGGCTGGTGTTGAACGCAGCGACCACCACGCTGGACCGCTATTTTGGTCCGCCGAAACTGGCCGCAGACCCGAAGGCTGCTTAGAGTCTTCGGTAAAATATTTGCTTTCATTTTGTTACGGGCGCAAAGGACATCGCATTTGCGCCCATGTTTGTTTCTAGCGGCTGTGGAAGGCTGTGGAAAACGAACCCTCCCCTCGGGATGAAAATCTGAAAAATTTACGCGCACAAAAGTGAACAGGTAATCTTTACTAGTACTAGTACCTTTAGAACCACCTCATTTTTGCCCTTTTCCCCCTGCTAACCCTTTCTGCTTGTTCCGCTTAGCCAGACGGCGAGCAGCCGACACCGTTTGGTGTTGCGAATGCCCGTTTCCCATTCACAAGGCGAAAGCGCCAAAAGGAGAAGATGTCCAATGAGTGACTATCAGGAAACTAATATCCAGAGCACGTCTGCGACACCCCGTTGGGTGGGCCTGGCCATTGCGGCTCTTGGAGGAGTTTCTCTACTGGGCCTAGGTCTAGGCTGGAGCGCATTGAACCAGTCGAAATCGGTTGAACAATCGACGCAAGCGTCTTTGAAACAACAGAACGACGCGCTGGCGCAGCGATTGAACAAGGCTGACGAACAGAACCAGCAATTGCAGAGCGATCTGAAAGTGGTCACGAGCAAATTGAACGTGACGCAGGAAGATTTGGTGAAGGCACGCAAACTGACGAAGGCCAGCGTTGCGGCGTACGACAAGAAGCTGAGCGGGCTGGAATCGAACGTAAACACACAGCTAGCGAGCAAGGCCAGCACCGACGATGTGACGAAGTTGAACGGCGACGTCAGCGGTGTGAAGAACGACCTGGATGCAACGAAGGGCAAGCTGGATCGCGCCACGGGCGACATGGGCGTGATGAGCGGCTTGATTGCGCGAAACCACGACGACCTGGAAGAACTGAAGCGCAAGGGCGATCGCAACTATTATGAGTTCACCGTGCAGAAGTCCAAGACGCCTCAGCACGTAGGTCCGGTTCAGATGTCGCTGAACAAGACTGACCTGAAGAAGTCCAAGTACACCATGACCGTTCTGGCCGACGACAAGTCCATCGAAAAGAAGGACAAAACCGCTGGCGAACCGGTGCAGTTTTACGTGAAGGGCGCTCAACACTATGCCCCATACGAAATCGTGGTGTTCGACGTAGGCAAGAACCAGATTACTGGTTACCTGTCCACGCCGAAGTCGGCGGGCGCATCCACGGCCGCGAGCAACACCGCGACTCAGTAAGCAACGTTTTCCTTGCTCCGCACGGGCAAGCCTTGAGAGCGAGACGGTTAAGGGAGGATCCCAGAGAATCCTCCCTTTTTCCTTGAGTGGGGTTAAGCCGGCCAGCCGGTTGTAAGGAGTTCGAAAGGCTGGACAGTGTTCCCTGCTCTATGCCACTCTAGGGGCTATTCCGCCGGGGAATTGCACGAAGCCAGAAATCTTGAGGGGGAAGGTACATGAAAGCTAAATTTGCAGGAGTTGTTTCATTGACGTTGTTTGCTGCTGCGCTAGCATTTGCCGCGGAAGGTAGCTGGACGGGCTACATTTCCGACAGCCAGTGTGGCGCGAAGGGCGGGAACGACAAGCACGCGGATTGTGCCGCGAAGTGCGTGAAGGAGCATGGAGCGAAGTATGTCTTTGTCAACGACGCGGACAAGAAAGTCTATGCGATCGCTGACCAGGACAAGGTTGCCGCTCATGCCGGCCATCACGTGACCGTAAAGGGCAGCGTCACTGGCGACAGCATGACCGTCGCCTCTGTCGATATGGCCAAGTAAAACAGATCAACCGCTCCGGAAGGGCAGGGCTTCGGTCCTGCCCTTTTTCTTTTGTTGGCGGATCAGTTTCCGGCATTGCAGAGACCATCTGGGTTGCTTCTGTTCATTGAATTGAAGGCGGGAATCAGAATCCAGCCGCATTGAAGTTCCTGAAATATTCGCCTGCGTGTCGCTTGCGGGCCTGTACTTCCCGGCTCGGCGCGCGACCAGGATCGATCCCCTCGTTGTCCTTGGGACAACAATCGGTCTCAAATTTTTCACCTGGTGCACGACCGAAGGGCAGCGCCAAACAGGTCGAGCAGCAGTTCGGTCACGTTGCCTCAAGTGATTGTATTTTAGTTGAAAATATTGGTGCTCAGGAATTCATTTCGGAATTTGCCTTGCGGGTCGTACTTCTTGCAGAGTTGAATGAAGTCGGGCAACTTCGTGTAAACAGATTTCAGCTCGCCTGGGGCCGTGGTAAACAGTTTTCCCCAATGTGGCCGGGCCTTGAATGGAGCCAGTTCTTTCTCGATTACGGGTAACAGAGACCTGACCGCGGGCCAGTCTTGTTTCCAGGTGAAGTGAATGGTGACGCAGGCTTGTTCGTAGCAGGGACTCAACCATAGATCGTCCGCGAGCAATCGCACGGATTTCCGTAATCAACAAGTGCGGAGTGACCTGGTCACGCAATCGCTCTACCGCCAGGATTGCTTCCACGGCATGTTGGCGGGGCACGAAGTACTCCGATTGCAATTCCTTGCCGGCGCTGGGTGTGAAGCCCATGCGAAAGTGCGGCAATCTTTCAAACCACGGGCCAGGCACGCCCATCTGCTCGGTGCAGTTCTCGGCAGAAAGTTCGACAATCGGATGGAGATTTTTGGTGGCGAGCGTGGCCCCGAAGAATTCCGGGATTGCGTCAAACGCTTGACCTGCTTCATCGCGGCTCTTGATCCAGACTTCGCTGAACCGCTGGTTCTGCCAGTCGGTAAAAAGGCTGACGCTATAGGCGCTTGCTTCGATGGCATCAAAGTGGTCTTTCACGGCGGCGAGCGGCAGGTTTTCATACACGTACTGCCGCATCATAAAAGTGGGCTGAATATCGAGTGTGACCTTGGTGACTACACCCACCGCACCAAGCCCAACAACGGCTCCGCGAAAGGCTTCTCCATCTTGTTGACGGGACAGCTTAACGATGTCGCCAGCCGCGGTGACGATTTCAAGCGCTGAGACCGCCGTCGCGAGGTTACCGTTCTTTTCGCCCGAGCCGTGCGTTGCGGTGCTGCACGCTCCAGCAATCGAAATATGGGGCAACGAGGCCAGATTGTGCACAGCAAAACCCTTGCTATGCAGATAGGGACACAATTGCCCGTAGGTCATGCCTGCATTGACCGTGACTGTGTGTGCCGCCGGATCCAACGCAACGACTTCGTCCATGGGCTTCAGGGACAGAAAGCTATGCCTGCTGTCTGCGATGTTGTTGAAGCAGTGGCGGGTGCCCAGGACCTTTAGCTGGCTTTGCTTCTTAACGTAATTCCGCACCTCTTCCACCGAGTTCGCGGAGTACAAGCGGTCCGTACTGTAATCGAGATTGCCCGCCCAGTTTTTCAGTTTATTCTCCGATCGCATGGGCGGACAGGCGGGAGAGAAAAGGGCTGGCAATCACCGTACCGAGCAACCTGATGAAGTTTCTCTTATTCATGATTGTAGCCACGCAGCGGTCGACGGTGGCCGCCGAGAATTCTGGTTCAACGGCTTTCAATACGCGGGAATTGTACACCTATTGATTATCTTTTTAGCGAACCGGAAATAAGGATATGCAGGTTGAGGACGATGCGGCAACGCGGACACGATCCCCGCGCGCGCATCCACCCGCAATGCGGTGCGCTTTCGACGATCTGTGCTTCACAGAATTTGCTGCACCGAATGATTCAGCCAACGTGTAGGATGGCAAATCGGGGTATACAATCCTTGCCGTTTTCGAGCTCAAAAAGGGAATCTTGGTGAATATGCGGTTGCCCCGTTTCCGTGCAATTCAGCGCAGCTGGGCGGTCTTAGCCGGGGCACTCTTCATGACTTGGCCCGCACTCTACAACCGTTATCCGCTCTTTTACCCAGATTCGATGTCGTATCTCGAAGACGGCCGACTCGTGGCACGGGCGCTGTTCCTGCACAAATTCTCGGCAGACTACGGCGGACGCTCGTTCATCTATTGCCTCGGTATTCTGCCGTTCCACGGGAACGTCACCCCATGGCCCATCGTAGCGCTAAACGCATTTTTGACCGCGTACCTCCTATGGCTTGTAGTGCGATCGATCTCACCGCAGCAAACAGTCGTGCGCTATTTGGCTCTCACTGTGGCGCTCAGCGTCTTCTCTGGCTTGGGCTGGTTCGTCAGCATCATCATGCCGGACATTCTGGGCCCGGTGTTGTATCTCTGCATCTATCTGCTGGTGTTTGCGCGAGAAAGCCTCTCGCGCGGCGAGCGTCTGACCTTGATGCTGATCGCCTGGTGGGCGGTGGCATCCCACGTCACGCACTTGATGTTGGCAAGTGGCTTCTGTTTACTCTTTTTGGCACTATCGGTGTTTCGGCGATCCATGCGGCAGTGGTTGGCAGGCATCGCCGAAGTCGCGATGATCGTTCTGATCGCAGCAGCCGCCCATCTAGCGCTGCACACATTCCTGTATGGCGAGCCGTCGTTGAACGGCAAGCGACCGCCGTTTCTTATGGCCCGGGTCATTGCTGACGGCCCGGGACGTTTCTATCTGCAGCAGCATTGCGGCGACATGAAACTAATGATCTGCCACTATCTCCCCGATATACCTAATGACGTAAACGAGTTTCTCTGGAACCTGGATGGAATCTGGCAGAGAGCCTCGCCGGCCACACGAGACCGTTTACGAGAGGAGGAGGGAGCATTCGTTCTGGCCACCCTGAAGGCATATCCGCGCGAGGAATTATTCGTCTCTGCCACGAACTTCCGGAACCAGTTGATGACTTTTGGCTTGTGGGACTACGGCCCGAACCAATGGGTCTCGGACGTCTTCGAGAAAGTTCTTCCCGGGGCACGGGCAAAGTATCTCAAGACGCGTCAGGCACAGCGAGCTCTGCCCGATGAATTCTCCTCATCGGCACAAGAGTGGGCGGTAGTGGCAGCGCTCGTGTTGATCGGCGCCCTGATGCCATTTATTTGGCGCCGTGGGAGACCTCGAGTCTTCGGCCTGACGGCGGTGATCGTTTTCGTGGTCATCGCCAATGCGTTCGTCACCGGGGTCTTGGCGAACGTGGAAGACCGTTACCAGGGCCGTGTGATCTGGTTAGTACCGCTGCTAGCAGCGGCGTTCGTGATGGAATGGCGCGGCGCGCGCGGCCGGGACGACGCGACAACCGCAGCGGCCTCATTCCGATGCGGAGAATCAATCGCGCAAGGCGCGGGCGGGATCGGTCCGTGTGGCACGCCAGGCGGGCAAGAAACACGCAGCCAATGAGCCGATGGTCATCACCGCGAGGGCCGCAGCGAATGCGAGTGGATCGCGCGGGCTGACGTTGTATAGAAGATTCTGCATTAGCCGCGTCAACCCGAGTGCTACCGCGGCGCCAAGAAGGACGCCGCCTGCGGTCAAGGCCAAGCCACGCGACAATACCAGCCGCCACAGATGGGATGCGCCCGCGCCCAGCGCCATGCGCAGGCCCAACTCGCGGGTGCTCTGCGACACCGCATAGGACATCACGCCGTACAAACCGATGGCCGCGAGCAGCAGCGCCAGGGCACCCAGAACGCTAACTAAAGTGAGCGCCACCAGTTGCGGGGATGTCGAGCGATCCAGCTGTTCTTGTAGCGAGATCACTTCGTACAGCGCGAGATTTGGATCCATCGCATGCACCTCGCGCGCCAGCGCTGTCGCCATGGTCTGCGGGCTCAGCGGTGTTCGAATATACAAGCCGACTCCGCGAGAGAAATTCTGGCGCAGGGGTACGTAGAAAAAAGGCTTCGGTATCTCGCGAACGCTCTCGTACTTGGAATCCTTGGCCACGCCGACCACCAGCATCCATCGTCCTTTGACCTGAACGCGCTCACCAATCGGATTCCTGCCACGCCAATATCGCGAGGCCATGGTTTCATTCACGACGGCCACCAGCGCAGCCTTTTCGTCGTCAGCGCGAGTGAATTCGCGGCCGGACATCAGGGGGATGCCCATGGTCACGAAATAGTCCGGCCCTACTTCGTTGTACTCCACAGTGGGTTGCTCTTCGGGCGGGGGTTGATAGCCATCCACGGAAATCAGCGTCTCAGAATAGCTTCCATAGCTAAGCGGCGTCATTCGCCCAAACGCTGCCGACTCGACGCCAGGAAGCGCCTTCACACGATCGAGGAGATCGTCCTGGAAGCTCTGGGCGCGCGGCGCATCATATCCCGCGGCCACCAGATTGACGGCAGTGTCCAGCACTTCGTGTGTTGAAAAACCCGGGCTGGTATTGCGAATCTTCTCGAGGCTGTGCAGCAGCAGCCCTGCGCCGACCAGCAAAACGAAACTGAGCGAGACCTGCATGACCACCAGACCCGAGCGAACCCATGCTCTTGCATGGCCCCCAACGACACCTGCGGAGTCCGCTTTCAAGGCGCCGGCAAGATCGATCTTGCCGGTCTGCATCGCGGGAACCAGCCCGACGAGTAGCGTCGCAATCACGCAGATTCCGGCGCTCAACGCCAGCACGCGCCAATCGATTTCGCCCGGCAGGTACATCGACACGCCACCGCGCGCGGGGAAGAGCAGCACCAGCACGTGACGGCACCAGTGCGCCAGCAGCAGTCCGCCGGCTGCGCCCAAGGCCGAGAGGATCAGACCTTCGGTGAAAAGTTGCCTTAACAAGCGGCCGCGACCGGCGCCAATGGCCAGCCGAACGGTCATCTCATGGCGTCGCGCGAAGGACCTGACCAAAAGCAGATTGCCGACGTTGGCGCAGGCGATGAGCAGGACAAAAACAACCACCGCGAGCATGATTTCGAGGGTTGGGAGCAAAGTGCCCGCGTTATTGAATGGCGTTTGCCATAGGGGCCACAGCCTGATGCCGCGGCCGCGGTTTGTTTCCGGGTAGTCCGCCTCCAGGCGTTGGGCAACAGCGGAAATTTCTTGCTGTGCCTGCTGGCGACTCACGCCGGGTTTGAGCCGCACATACGCTTCGATCCATCGCGCGCCGCGATCCTCCAGCTTGTAGCCACCCGATTCAAATATTTCCTCCATCGACGCGGGAACCCAGAACTGCATCGCCCAGCCCACGAAGGTGCCGTAAAAGCCCTCTGGCGCGACGCCGACAATCGTGTGGAACACACCATCGAGTCGCTGGGTTTTCCCAATGATTTGCGGATCACTTTTGAATCGTCGCTGCCATAGCTGGTAGCTGATTACTGTTACGGGGTGGGCGTTGCGGCCTGAGTCTTCGGCGGGCTCGAATCCGCGGCCGAGAATCGGATGGACGCCGATGGCATCAAAATAGTTCGCCGATACGATGCTGCCTGTTGTGATCTCGGCGCGGTCACCGATGCTGAGGGTTGTACCCGTAATTTTGCTGACGAAAAATGAGTCAAAGAGCGTGCAGTTCCTCTGCAAATCCACGAAATCTGGCCAGGAAAGAGGAGTCCCGCGAGCTTCGCCGCGAGCCGTGCCGGCAAGAGCGAGCAATCGCTCCTGATGAGCGACTGCGGGATAGGGACGAAATAAAATCCCTTCGATCCAACTGAAGACCGCGGCATTGGCGCCAATCCCTAGAGTCAGGCAGAGGATCGCCAAGATAGAAAAGCCGGGGCTGCGCCGAAGCAGCCGCAAGCCGAAACGCAAGTCTTGAAAGATTGTCTCGATCATGGGTAGGCCCCTGTGGTCGCGGTAGAGCTCCTTGGTCTGCTCCACGCCGCCGAAGCCGCGCAGCGCCTCGTGGCGGGCTTCCTCGGGGCTCATGCCTTTGCTCAGGTTCAGTTCCACAGCCATGTCGAGATGTGAGCGCAGCTCCTCGTCCAGGTCGTCTTCGAGACGACGGCGACGAAAGAGCGCAGCGCAGCGGTGGATAAAAATGCGTAGAAGTTCGCGCATGGTCTAGCTCGTGGTCAGCACCCGATTGATTACGGTGGACATGCGTCCCCAGCTTTCGGCTTCTTCTTTGAGCTGTTTGCGTCCGTCGCGGGTGAGGGAATAAAACCTGGCCTTACGGTTGTTTTCCGAAAGGCCCCATTTGGAGACGATCCAGCCGCGCTGCTGGAGGCGCAGCAAAGCGGGATAGAGCGTTCCCTGGTTCAATTGCAGAAGATCCTGGGAGACTTGCTGGATGCGCAAGGCGATGCCGAAGCCGTGCATCGGGCCCATGGAATCGAGGGTCTTGAGCACCAGCAAATCGAGAGTTCCCTGCAAGACTTCGGTTTTGGACGGCGGCATAGGTTCCTTTAGACGGTCAACAGGAGGAAAGGGAAGCTTGGCACATTCCTGTTGAATGTCAACAGGAGTTTTTGCGAGGCGGAGCGAGCAGTCTCCGGTTGGCCCATAACCCGGGCGCCATGCCGCCCACGCATTCCTAAGCCCCAGTAACCGGCGTACGCGTCCATATGCAATCCGTCGTGAACGTCGGACGACCCAATGGACGTCGTTCCGTTTGTCCCCGAGTTTGCCCCGGGTTTCCGGTGATGGTTATTTGACACCCATGTCGGGGTCCCAGGAGCCTTGCTCACGGCGGACGTAGATGATCTGGCCGATGTGGTAGGCATTGTGGGTGCAGATCAGGGTTACCGTTTGCGCGGATTCTTTCAACTTGGCTTCGTCGGCAGTCTCTACCCATTTTTCGATCTCGTTCATCCCTTCGTCGAGCTGGTGCACGACGTCGTTCCAGGTTTTGGCGTCGAACTTGTAGAAGGTCTCGTCGTTGATGCCGGTGTACTTTTCCGTGCTTCCTTTGAGTCGTTCCAGACTCGAGCGATTCCAGAACACCAGGTGATGGGTAAGCTGGCCAACGGAGTGATTGCCTTTGCCGTCGCTCCAATTGGCCTGTTCGGCCGTCAGGCCCTTCACCGCGGTGTTGGCGGGAACGAACCAGTCGGCCTTGTCGTGGGTCGACCGCAATTCGGCCAGTAGTAGTTCTCGCAGCGTAGCGGGCTTTTTGTCTTGGCCATGGAGGGGAACAGCCAGGAGCAACAATACAAAAAACGCGATTCGTTTTGTCATTCCGGGATTCCTTCTGCACCTCAGGGGTGGCTAGTATCGGTTACGGCTTTGAGCAAACCTACCATCCCTTGCCCGACTTCTGTAAACCAATTGCGACGGTCCTGGTTTCCCGCAGTCGTGATCGCAGGATGGAACGGAAATATCATGCCGCGATTCCTGCCGTGGTTACAGGAATTGCGCTCGGTGTCATTGGGCGCAACTCATTTTCCTTTCTCTTCAATCCTCTTCTTATGCTTCGTTTCCGTTGGCATCTATGGCGTCTATGGTCCTTTTTGGTCGCTGCCGAGCGAGTTTCTGACGGGGTTTGCCGCAGCCATGTTTGATTCGCCGGTGCGTTTCAGTCGGCGCGAAGAGCTTGAATGACGTCGATGCGCGCGGCGCGCAGGGCCGGCAGCGACGACGCAACGACTGCGGCCGCGAGCAGCAGGAATGCAGAGACAACTACGGGCAAAGCGCCGGGCATTTTCACGTCGAGGAAATAGCTGCCCGCCAAACGCGCCACCAAGTAGCCGAATGCCGCGCCTGCAAGGACGCCCGCCGCAGCCATGATGGCGCCTTCTACGATGACGCCTCTGAGGAGATTCCGTGGCTGCGATCCCAGGGCCAACCGGATGCCGAATTCACGGGTGCGCGCGCTGACGGAAAACGCCAGCACGCCAGCGACGCCAACCAACGCAATCGCCAACGCGACGGCCGCGAACACGCCGAACACCAGGGAATTCAAACGGTCGGGCGTGAGCACCTCCGCACGGACGTCTTCGAGAGTGGCAGCGCGCTCGACGGGCTGATCGGCGGACATGCCGCGAATGACGCGCGTGACCGGAGTGACGAGCGAATAGGGATTTACGGCGGTATGGATGAACAGGTGACCTGCGAAGATGGGACCCTCTTCGACGGGGGTATAGATGGTGACGGTGGGCTCAGGAACGACGTGTACATCGTCGATATCGGCGGTGACGCCGATGATGCGGTGGGGCGCGACGCTAAGCCCGGTGACAAATTTCACCCGGGGATCCGTCCAATAGACATGCCGATTGATGGGATCCTGATTGGGGAACATGCGGCGCGCGAGAGTCTGACTGACGATAGCGACGGGGTCGTCTTTGCTTTTGCCGTCGAGATCGTTGAAGTCGCGGCCCTCGACGATGGGAACGCCAAGAGCGGCAAAGAATCCGGGAGAGATGACGCGAAACTGCGCGGTAGGATCCTCCTCGCCAGAGGCATGAACGTGACCGTCGGCGGAAAACTGGAGGCCGAAGGCGTCATCGCTCCAGGGAACAAACAAGCCGAACGCGGTCTTGGTAACGCCGGGCAGTGCGTCAATGCGACGAATCGATTCCTTATAGAACTCGGTCACCTGCTGAGGGGTCTTCCCATAGGACATAGCGGGAACGTTGATGGAAAGGACGTGGCGCATGTCGAGACCGGTCTGCGCCGATTGCAGTGCGATCAGCGTAGTGATCAGCATGCTTGCGCCGGCCAACAGCACAAAGGATGCAGCGATTTGTGTGACCGCGAAGATCCGCTGGCGGCGGTTGGTGCTGCCGGTGATGCGTACGCTACCGCTGGACAGGTTAAGGCCTTTGGAGGTATCGGCCGACGGCAAGCGCGGGACAAATGCCAAGATCACCGAGGCAACGATGGCCAGCGCCGCTCCCACCCAGAGCAGGCTGGAGTCGACCGTCAAATCGAGCGCGCGCACTGAGAAGCGCGAGGCGTAGCGGGCCAGAATGGCGACCAGGGGCTGTGCGCTCATGACACCGAGCGTGGCGCCGGCGCCGCAGAGCAGAATACATTCTGCGAGCAGCATGCGGCGCAGTGCGCCGGAGCTTGCGCCGAGCGCCGCGCGGATCGCCAGTTCACCTTCGCGGCGAACCGTGCGAGTGAGGATCAGATTGGCGACGTTGGAACACGCGACGATGAAGACGAGCGCGGAGGCTGCGAGCAGGACCAGCAGAATGGTGCGGGCGCCCGAGGTGATCTGGTCACGAAGGAGCTTGGCGCTGATCTGGTAGTTCGCTTTGGGAGCATAGAATTCGGGATGTTGTTTCGTCATGGCGCCGTGGACGGAGCGCAACTCGGCGCGAGCTTGCTCGAGGGTGACACCGGGAGCGAGACGGCCAAACAGTTCGGTCATGCGATGGAGGCGGTCGGTGACCATGGTGGCGGAAGCGTGATGCGGGCTTGTCGAGACGTTGGCGATGATCTCGGTGTCTTGCGGATAGGGGACGGAAGGTTCGAGGACACCGATGATGATGGCAGAGCGATTGCCCAGCATACCGCTATCGAGGCGAACGGTTTTGCCGATGACGGAAGGGTCCTTGCGAAGAGCGGTCGTCCAGAAACGGTAGGTGAGGACGACAACGCCGTCGGCTGTGGGACCGTCGTCTTGAGGTCCGACGAGACGGCCGAGAACAGGGTGGAGGCCCATGACGTCGAAGTAGTTGCCGCTGACGACGCCGGCTTGCACTTCGCGAGGCTCACCCAAGCCAATCATGGTGAACCCGATGGTGGAGAAATCACCGATGGCGCTGAGGGTTTTAACACTGGCGCGCAAATCCTGGATTTCGGGAACGGAGAAGCTGGAGTTGGCCTGGTCGCTGCCCGGGGCGCTCTGGCAGATGTAGATGCAGGCGGTTCTCCTCGCGGTTCACGAGAGGCTTGAGGAGCACGCCGCGCACCAGCGTGAAGATGGCGGCGTTGGCGCCGATGCCCAGCGCCAGCGTGAGGACGACCGTAACCGCAAGGCCTTTGGTTCGAAAGAGCGACCGGAACGCAACCCCCAGGTCGTTAACGAATGACATCATTGTGCCCTTCCTTCCCGGAAGTCGGTCTCCCAAGCGACGGAGGCAACCCGCTGGCTTTGCAGCCGTTTTGCTTCATCGCGGTGAACGGATCGTGGAAGATAGGAGTGCAATCGGCAATCCAGCGAGCCGGAGAATCTAAGCTCTTTCCTGTGACCGTGTTAGCTCCATATGAGGATAGGCCGTGTCACGCACCGGATTGCCCGATTTTGGGATGCTCTGCCCAGATTCGGACAGATCTTTAATTGGGCGTTGCTTTGGCCTGCGTGGTATCTGGTGACCAGAGCGTGGAGACTTGGCCAAGAAGGGCGAACGGGTTCACTTGCTGGACAGGGTGAGCTAACTGTGCGAGTCTAACTGCCAGTCTGCCAGCCCAGCGCAGCATTCCACTTACGGGGGACAGTCCTTATGAAATTTCGTTCTTTGACCGCTTCTGTGTTTTTCCTTTGTGCCGCTTCCCTGGCCGCGCCCGCCGATGGCACATGGACGGGATGGATTTCCGACAGCCAGTGTGGAGCCAAGGGCGCTCATGAGGGTGCCGGGGAATGCACCACAAAGTGCGTGAAGGAAAAAGGCGCAAAGTATGTGTTCGTGAACGATGCCGACAAGAAGGTCTACGTCGTCGATGCGCAGGATAAAGTTGCCGAGCACGCCGGGCATCACGTGACCGTCAAGGGCAGCGTCGACGGCGATAACCTGAAACTCGCCAGCATCTCCATGGCGAAGTAGCTGGCTTTCGGAACGTCCCTCTCACGATGGGCAGGATTCAACTCCTGCCCATTTTGTTTTTTGCGCGCGGCGCGATTTCCGTTACGATGAAGTTCTGCCAGGACCTCAGGACCTTATGAGCACAACACTGCTGCATGCCGGGCGCGCTTACACTTCTTCGGAGGAACTGCACGATGCCGCCATTTTGATTCGCGACGGCGTCATTGAATCCGTTGGGCCGCGGAGCGGAGTCGCGCTGCCTGCGGGCGCAACGGAAGTACAAGCAACAGACTTGATTGCCACGCCGGGGTTCGTTGACGTTCACATCCACGGCGCGGGCGGCCACGACGTGATGGAAGCGACCGATGACGCCCTAAAAGCGGTCGCTAAAATGATCGCCTCCCACGGCACCACTTCTTTCCTTGCCACCACGGTCACCGCCAACCCGGACGCGATTTGCAAAAGCTCCGAGGGAATCGCCAAGTACGTCGGCACGCAGCATCTGGCCGCTGATTCACGCGCCGAAGTCCTGGGGATTCACTTCGAAGGACCGTTCATCAGCCCAGTGCGGCCGGGCGTCCATCCGCCTGAATGGATTCACCTGCCGTCCGCGGAAATGCTCGCAAAATTCATTGCGGCGGCGGGTGGTCATGCGCAGCTCATCACCATTGCGCCGGAACTGCTTGGCGCCATGCCGTGTATTGAAGCTGCGCGGAACGCCGGGCTGGTGGTCGGCATGGGGCACACCGATGCTAATTACGAGCAGGCACGCGCCGCCATTGCGCACGGTGTTCATCACGCGATCCACGTCTACAATGCCATGCGGCCATTTTCGCATCGTGACTCCGGCGTGATTGGTGCCGTACTCACTTCGCCGGAAGTCACCGCGGAATTGATCGCGGATGGGATTCACGTCGAAGACATCGCCATGAAAATGCTGCTGCAGGCCAAAGGGGCCGCGGGAGTGATCCTGATCAGCGACGGCACTGCGGCTACGGGGATGCCCGACGGGAAATACATGTTGGGAGAAATGGAAGTGACGGTGAGCGGGGGAGTTTGCCGCAACTCCGAGGGAAAGCTCGCGGGCAGCGCGCTAACGCTGGACCGCTCGCTGCGCAACATTGTGAAGCTGGGCATTCCTCTGGGAGATGCGTTGCGTATGCTGACGTTGAATCCTGCGAAACTTCTGGGCATTGAGTTCAAAAAGGGATCGTTGCGGCCTGGCGCGGATGCGGACATTCTGTTACTGGACAGAGCGCTCAACATCACGCAGGTCTACACTCGCGGAATTGCCAACTAGGCTTTCCCCAGTTCAGTCTGCTAGCTCTACAACTAGTTCGATTTCGACGCAGGAACCCATGGGTATCTGCGCTACTCCGAAAGAGCTTCGAGCGTGCTTACCCCTGCCTCCCAATACTTCCTGGAGAAGCTCGGACGCGCCGTTCGCGACCAAATGCTGCTCGGTAAAATTCGGCGCGGAATTCACCAGACAAAGCATCTTGACGATGCGCTTCAGCTTTTCCAGATCCTGCAGTTCGTGGTGAAGAGTTGCCAGCAAATCAATCGCTGCACTGCGAGCTGCCAGCTTTCCTTCTTCGGTGGTGAGGTGAACGCCCAATTTCCCCGCCCAAGGTTTCCCATCGCGCTTTGCGATGTGCCCCGAAACGAACAGCAGATTCCCAGTTCGCACGCTGGGGACAAAGGCCGCATCCGCGGCTTCGGCAACAGGCAAAGTGATCTGCAATTCCTTTAGTTTCTCGTACGCGGTCATCGCGCCTCCTCCCTCTTTTTCCGCTCCGACACCGGCCATGCCAGTGCGAGCAAAACCCTCAGGCCTGAAAGGCCTGAGCTACAAGCGCCCGTCATCGGGAGAAATCGACGGCGGTGGTGTTGCCTCCGCAAATCAGCACGCCCACACGCTCGCCGTTTCGGGGACGATAAATCCCGCTAGTTAGGGCCGCCAGTGCCGCCGCGCCACCCGGCTCTGCCACAATTCTTGTGGATTTCCAGAGCAACTCCTGCGCTTCGCGAATCTCATCGTCGGAAACCAGCACCACTTGCTGGACATATTTCTGCGCGATGGGAAACATCAACTCGCCTACTCTTTTTGGCGCCAGGGAATCTGCGGCAATTCCTCCGGCTTCGGCATCGACCGGACGTCCGGCCTCGAGGGCTCGCACCAGCGTCGGCGCGGCTTCCGGCTCTACTCCGATGACTGCGATTCTTTTCTGGTACCACGCGGCAATGCCGCCAATCAGACCGCCGCCACCTACGGCTACGAATAACGTATCGAGGTCCGGCACTTGTTCTTCGAACTCCAAGCCTACGGTTCCTTGCCCTAGAAGCGTTTCGTGCTGGTCAAACGCGTGAATCGGCATCGCTCCTGATTCCGCTTCCCAAGCTTTGCTGGCATCCAGCGCATCGGCGTAGCGGTCTCCTGCGATCACCAGGTTGGCGCCATAGCCCTGGATGAGTTGGCGTTTCGCAGCCGGGCAGACACTCGGCACAAAAATGCGCGCGCGAACATTGAACTTTTTTGCCGCGAAGGCCACTGCCACGCCATGATTGCCTCCGGAAGCCGCGACCACGCCGGCGGGTGGCACGTCGCGGAACATCAAGTTCGTCACAGCTCCCCGGGCCTTGAATGAGCCGGTATGCTGAAGCAATTCGAGCTTCAGGAATAAAGGGAAAGCTCCCAGAACGAAGTCAGCGCCGTGCAACTCGAGGATAGGCGTGCGCCGGATATGCTCTCGGATGCGCGCATACGCGGCAGTGATGTGGTTCTGGTCGGGAAACGAAATTTGCGTGGCGTTCATGGAGCGACCTTGTTATAATTTAGGCGTTTAGCTAAATACACAAGTGCCATTTTGGCCCGAAACCATGCAGACTTCAAACACAATCTTTCGCGCCCTGGCCAATGAAAATCGCCTGCTAATCCTGAATTGGCTGAAGCATCCAACGAAGCACTTTCCGCCGCAAAGGGATGGCGACCTCGTGAAGGACGGCGTTTGCGGTCTGCTAATCGCGCGCAAGCTGAAGGTTAGCCATCCCACCGCGAGCGAGCACCTGAAAATTCTTTCGCAAGCGGGGCTGCTGCGCGGGAAAAGAATCAAGCAGTGGACCTTTTACAAGCGTAACGAGACGCAGATATCCGCTCTGAAGGAGTCTCTATTTGACAGCATTTAACCCGGGATACGCTGGTTTCAGGAATTCAGAGAGATTTTCAGTTCGTCGGCCAGACGTTGCGCGCTGAACGGGCTGCACGCAAAATAGCGTTCGCCCACTTTCAACGTAGGCACTTTGCGCTTGCCATGGTTCACGCGCATGACCAGGTGTTCGCTGTCCGCATCTTGCTCTATATTCACTTCGTGGAACTGTACGCCACGGTCCTTCAGGAACTTTTTCACCCGGTAGCAGTCCGGGCACCAGGTTGTGCTGTAGATTGTTAGCTCTTCCATCCTAAATCTCCCGGACATTTGATCGAAAAACTACGGGAAGGTTACAAACCGGTCGCAGCGTCAAGTGCCAGCCTCAGCGGACGTCGACCGCTACGCCTCGGTATTTCCGGGCCACGTGGATTCGAATCAATGCGCGCTGCAATGCGATTGTGGCGCGATCCCAATCAAGATCCGGCTCATGGGAAGACATGCGTTTCTCTGCCCGCGCCAGCGCAGCCTCGGCGCGCGCCAGATCGATTTCTTCCGCGCGCTCGGCCGTTTCTGCCAGCACCGTCACGCGATCGGGCAGCACTTCCGCGAACCCCTGAACGATCGCCAGGGTGGTGGGCTGGCTGGCCGTTGCCGTCCGGTAACCCAGCTCGCCGATTCCCAGTTCGGTGATCAGTGGCGCGTGCCCGGGCAAAATTCCCAACTGGCCATCGCGCCCGGGGATCGTCACCTCAACGACCGTTTCCCGAAGCAATTGCCGCTCGGGTGTAACCACGATCAGTTCTATGGCTTCCGGAAGCATTTTTCTTCCTTAGACGCCCGCCTTCATTTTCTCGGCCTTTTCGAGCACTTCATCAATGGTGCCCACCATATAGAACGCCTGTTCAGGAACATCGTCGTATTTGCCTTCCACGATTTCCTTGAAGCTGCGCACGGTGTCTTCGATCTTGACGTACTTGCCTTCCAATCCCGTGAACTGTGCCGCCACGAACATGGGCTGCGATAAGAACTTCTCGATGCGTCGTGCGCGGGCCACGGTGCGCTTGTCTTCGTCGGAAAGTTCTTCGATACCCAGAATCGCGATGATGTCCTGCAGATCTTTGTAGCGCTGCAGCACGGACTTCACCGCGCGCGCCACTGCGTAATGCTCCTGTCCGACCACGCGCGGATCTAGAATTCGCGAGTAGCTGGCCAGCGGGTCAACGGCGGGATAAATTCCGCGTTCGACGATTTGCCGGCTCAGGTTCGTAGTTGCGTCGAGGTGCGTAAACGTGGCTGCGGGGGCGGGGTCGGTGTAGTCGTCCGCGGGGACATAAATCGCCTGCACTGAGGTGATCGATCCGGACTTCGTCGAGGTGATGCGCTCCTGCAGTTCGCCAATTTCTGTGTTCAGGTTTGGCTGGTATCCCACCGCCGAAGGCATGCGCCCCAGGAGTGCCGATACTTCCGAACCTGCCTGCACGAAGCGGAAAATATTGTCGATGAACAGAAGAACGTCCAGATGTTCCTGATCGCGGAAGTATTCTGCGACCGTCACGCCCGTAAGGCCGACGCGAAGACGCGCTCCGGGCGGTTCGGTCATCTGGCCATAAATCAACGCGGCGCGGGATTTTTCGGAATTCCCCGGCTCAATGACGTGAGATTCGGACATCTCCAGCCACAAATCGTTTCCTTCGCGCGTGCGCTCGCCGACGCCGGCAAACACCGACAAACCGCCGTGCTGCATGGCCACGTTGTGAATCAGCTCAAGAATCAATACGGTCTTGCCGACGCCCGCGCCGCCGAACAGACCGATCTTGCCGCCTTTGACGTACGGCTCCATCAGGTCCACAACCTTGATGCCGGTCTCGAACATTTCCAGGTTGGTGGACTGATCTTCCAGAGTCGGAGCGGGGCGGTGAATGGGATAGTAAGTGTCGGTGACGATGGGACCAAGCTGGTCAACCGGTTTGCCGAGCACGCTCATCACGCGGCCCAGCGTTGCACGACCGACCGGGACGGCAATGGGCTTGCCCGTGTCGAAGGCCTTCATTCCGCGGACCATGCCTTCGGTCGGCTCCATGGCGACCGCGCGGACGCGCCCGTCGCCGAGGTGCTGCTGCACTTCCACGGTCACGTCGAGCGGTTCCGGCAGGTTGTAGCCTTCGCTGGTGACGCGCACCGCGTTGTAAATCGCGGGCAAGTGTCCGGCCTCGAACTGAATATCCAGGACTGGGCCAATTACTTGGACCACGTGTCCGACTGCTGCGTATTGTTCGTTGCTCATGTTTTCCTTCTTAGCGTGCGCGCGACCAGTGACCAGTGCCGCGTTCACCTGACGAGTGACTTGTGATTCGCGACTCGTGGACCCCCAGCATCCATAAGCTTACCGCGCAGCGACCGGCCAAGAGCGTTGATCAATTGCCCAAGCGAGTCACGGTGCGAGTTCAAGTCCTCGAATTCTTGTGTCGCGATACGCCCCAAATCACTACTCAACAGCACAAAATACCTAGTCTTTGCAATTCTCCCCGCGCAATCTGCAGGGATCTAAGCAATTCACGCGTTGTTCCCCTGCCCAAGCCTTCTGCTAAATTCGCCGTTACAGAACTTGATGATCTCCTCACCTGAGCGACAATTCCGAACCGATCGCAACGCGGAAATTTCCCAGTGATTCGAAATACCCTTAGCACCAGCTCGTGAGCCCGCTGCCACACCGTCAAGTCGCAAAATGATTTTGATCTTCACAAGTCACGAATCACGCCGTACTGGCTGCTCCGCTGACAATTTCGATGATCTCCTTGGTAATGGCTGCCTGGCGGACTTTGTTCATGTGCAGCGTCAATGCGTCGATCACCTCGCCGGCATTGCGCGTCGCAGCTTCCATTGCCGTCATTCGCGCGGCATACTCGGCGGCACAGGATTCCAGCATCACGCGCAAGATTTGTGTTTCGATGTATCGCGGGAGCAGGCGGTCCAGAATCTGCTGCTCCGGCTGTTCGTAAATGTAGTCGACCTGCGCCGACGCGGGAACTGCTGGAAGTCTCTGTCTCGGTGCCTTCCTTGACCTCTTCGACGGGCAACAGTTTGTCCACCACGAGGGTTGGAGCCATTACGTTCTTGAATTCGCTGAACACCACATACACCGCGTCAATCTCATCTTTGGCGTAAAGTTGGCTCACCAGGTTCGCGATTTCACGCGCGACCTTGTAATCCACGCGCGCCAGCACGTTCACATATTCCGCGGCAAATTGAAAACCGGCTTTGCGCAGCGAGTCGCGGCCTTTTTTTCCTATCGGGATCAGTACGATCTTCTTGCCCTTTTTGCTGCGTATGAATTCGTGTGCCTGCTTCAGAACGTTGGTATTGAATGCGCCGGCGAGCCCGCGTTCACCCGATAACACAATTAGCAGAATGCGTTCTTCCGGCCGCCTGGCCAGCAAGGGATGCTGGGGCGATTCGATGCGCGCCATTGTTGATCGCAAGACGCGCGCCAGTTCCTTGGCATACGGCCGCGCCGCCAGTGCCGCTTCCTGCGCGCGGCGCAATCGGGCCGCCGCCACGAACTTCATCGCGCGGGTAATCTGCTGCGAGCTCTTTACCGAGCGGATGCGTCGCCGAAAATCGAGGAGTGTTGGCATAGTTTCTGGTCAGGCGTCTGGGCTAGTGCGCCGCTCCGGCTTCGGCCGACAGCGCCGCAGTAAAACGCTCCTTGAAAGCGTCCACGGCAGACTTGATCGACGCCTTAATGCCGTCATCGAGCGCCTTTTTCGTGGCAATCTCTTTCAGAACGCCGGCATAATTCGTTTCCGCAAACTGCAGAAATTCCTTTTCGAAGCGTCGCACTTCGCTCACCGGAATGGTATCGAGCGAGCCGCTGGTGGCGACGTAGAGCGCCAGCACCTGTTTCTCTACGGAGAGCGGTGCGTATTGGTCCTGCTTCAACACTTCGGTCAGCCGTTGGCCGCGTGCTAGCTGCGCTTGGGTCACTTTGTCCAGTTGATCCGAGCCGAATTGCGCAAATGCCGCCAACTCGCGGAATTGCGCCATATCCAACCGGAGCGTGCCGGCCACCTGGCGCATAGCCTTGATTTGCGCGTTGCCGCCGACACGGCTTACCGAAATGCCGACGTTGATCGCGGGACGAATGCCGGCGTTGAATAGGTCCGACTCCAAGTAAATCTGCCCGTCGGTAATGGAGATGACGTTGGTTGGAATGTAGGCGGAAACGTCGCCGGCCTGCGTTTCAATCACCGGCAAAGACGTGAGCGAACCGCCGCCCAGCTTGTCGTTCAATTTTGCGGCGCGTTCCAACAAGCGCGAGTGCAGATAAAACACGTCGCCCGGAAACGCTTCGCGGCCCGGTGGACGGCGCAGGAGCAGCGAAATCTCGCGATAAGCCTGCGCGTGCTTGGAAAGGTCATCGTAGAACGTCACCGCATGGCGCTTATTGTCGCGGAAATATTCGCCCATGGCGCAAGCGGCGTAAGGAGCGATGTATTGCAGCGAAGCGGGCTCCGCGGCGGACGAAGCCACGATGATGGTGTAATCCATGGCGCCGGCGTCGGTGAGGACCTTCACGACTTGCGCAATCGTCGAGCGCTTCTGCCCGATGGCGCAATAGATGCAAGTCATGTCGCTGCCCTTCTGGTTGATGATGGTGTCCAGAATGACAGCGGTTTTGCCGGTCTGACGGTCGCCGATAATCAATTCGCGCTGGCCGCGTCCGATCGGAATCATGGAGTCAATCGCCTTGATACCGGTCTGCAACGGTTCGCGCACGGGCTGTCGGTCCAGCACGCCGGGAGCAATTCTTTCCAGCGGATTCCGTTGCTTCGTGGCGATCGGCCCCTTGTCGTCTTCCGGCTCACCCAGCGGATTCACGACGCGCCCGATCAATGCTTCGCCCACGGGCACGGACATGACCATATTCGTCCGCTTGACGGTGTCGCCTTCCTTCAGTTCGGAAGATTCGCCCAGCAGCACCGCGCCTACTTCTTCTTCCTCAAGGTTCAGCGCGATTCCGAAAACGTCGTGAGGGAACGCGAGCATCTCGCCCGACATTACTTTTGCCAGCCCGTGAATGCGGGCGATCCCGTCGCCCACGCTGATCACCGAGCCGACTTCATCTACGGAAACAGTCTGTTCGTAGTTCGCGATTTGTTCGCGCAGGATCTTGCTGATTTCGTCCGCTTTGATGTTTGCCATGCCTGCTCCGTTCCCGAATTCCTATTCCGCCGCGAGGCGTGCCCGCATCTGGTTCAGCTGGTTTTTCAATGAGCCGTCGAAAATGGTATCCCCGATGCGCACGACCGCTCCACCCAACAATGCCGGATCCAAGGAGTACTTCGCCTGAATCTTTTTTCCGGTCACGCGCTCCAGCGTCTGCAGCAATTGCGTTTTTTGCGTGGCATTCAGTTCCATGGCGGATTCCACTTGCGCTTCCGCCACGCCCTGCCGCTGCCGGATCACTTCCTGGAATGTTGCGATGATGTGGGGAAGCTGGGGTGTGCGTCGATTGTCCACCACCACGAACAGGAAGTTTCGAATGATCTTGCTGGCCCCAAGGCGCGCCACCAATTTCTCGATGACCCCGTGCTTCGCTTCCCGCGAGACGGCCGGGTTGCTTAGGAAGGTGCTCAGTTCGGCCGACTCGGCATACGCTCGGGCAAAATCCCCCAACTGGTTCAGCACCGGTTCGGTTGCGCCCTGTTCCAACGCAATCTCCGCCAGCGCGGTGGCATACTGCAGGGCTGCCGATTTCAATTGGGCCTCCCCTGCAGGCTTTGCACGAAGCTACGCATCAGCGCGTCCTGCACCGCAGGCGTCATTTGCTTGGCCACCAACGATTCCGCGCCGTCCACCGCCAGTTTTGCCGCCAGGGCCTTCAACTCCACGCGGGCCGCGCGCTCCGCCGCATCGATTTCCGCTTTCGCCGCGAGTCCGGTCTTTTCAACGTCCAGCTGTGTCAGTTTCCGCAGCCGTTCGAGTTCGGTCTGCGCTTCTTTCTGAGCTGCGGCCCGGAACTCGGCCACTTCCTGCTCCAAGCGCGTCAGCTTCACCGCGGCTTCTTTCAACTGGCGTTCTGCTTCGGCTTTGGCCGCCGTTGCCTTCGCAATTGCTTCGCTGATGATGTCGGCTTTGCGCCGGAAAATCGGAGGTAAGACTTTCTTGAACAGCCACACGAGGACGACCGCAAGAATTAGGAAGTGGATCCACTTGAACAGCAGGACGCTTCCGCCTTCGGCGGCACTCTGGGCGGCTTCCGCGGCACGCGCCGCCGTCGCAAACAACAAAATCGCTGCCAGCGATAGCACCGACCTCAGCATTTGCAGGCTGCGCTTCATCGTGCCTCGTTTGCCGGACCAGCCGGCGCAATGGGGGACTGTAACACGCGCCGCGCAATTTCCACGGACAGTTGCGCCGCCGTCGCTTGCAGCTCTTTTTTTGCCGCCGCGAATTCCTTTTCTATGCCCTGTTTCCCTGCGTTTACTTCCGCGGCTGCCTTGGCGCGTGCTTCCTTCAGGAACGCCGCGCGTTCTTCCATCAGCTTCTTTCGGGCAGCTTCCTGTTCGGCGTACACCTTGGCGCGCGCTTGTTTCAGCGCTTCTTCATACTGGCGAATCTTTTCCGCCGCAGCCGCTTGGGCCGCCTCTGCGGATTTCTGCGCGCCCAGCGTTCGCGCATCACGTTCCGCCATCACTTTCAGCAAGGGTTGGAAAAAGAGAGAACGCAGGACTAGATAAAAAACCAGGACGATCAGGGCTACAGGCACAGCCCCGAGGAAAAGTTCCCCTAGTTGGTGAACCAAATCTGGCATGAAGTTGTTTCGCCTAAATTTTCAGGAAGGCAGCCGCGCCGTGTCTCGACCCGGTAGCAGCATACGGAGGGCTTTGTGCCGCCTCACAGAACTACTATTTATAGCATTCGCCGCAACTGCCCGTCAACGAAACGCAAGTGCGTCGGAACAGAATTTTCGATGCGAATTCGGTTGGATTGGGGAGTTCCAAATGGGAATTGAGCCGCCGGTTTGCTACGGGCTTCCCTGTACTTGATGGCCGCGAATCCTCGCTATAATTCCTCTTTGCATTTCGCTTAACGTTCGTCATTCGAATTGAGAGCCGCATGCCCATGTCCAAGAGCTGGAAAACGAAGCTGATTCATTCTGACGCGAAAATTCCGCAGGGCTACCGTTCGCTGGCCACCCCGGTTTATCGCGGTTCTACGACGGTGTTCCCATCGGCCGCGGCTGTGCGCGACACCTGGGACCAGCACCGCGTCGGCTACACGTATGGCCTGTATGGGACGCCCACGGTTCTGGAGCTTGCCGCGCGCATTTGCGAGCTGGAATCCGGCAAGCACACCATCCTGACGCCCGGCGGCCAGAACGCTATCTCCCTTATCAATTTAGCGCTGCTGCAAGCAGGCGATCACATGCTGATCCCGGCGAGCGTGTACTTCCCCAACCGCAAGCTGGCCACCACGCTGCTTACCCGCTTCGGCGTTTCCGCCAGCTATTACGACCCCATGATTGGCGCGGGCATCGCTTCACTGATTCAGCAGAACACTCGGTTGGTCTGGTGCGAAAGTCCCGGATCGATCACTATGGAGGTGCAGGACCTGCCCGCGATTGTCGCCCTTGCTCATGCGCGTGACGTGCGCGTGGTGCTCGACAACACTTGGTCCGCTGGGATTCTCCTGGACGCTTTCCACCACGGCGTGGACATCACCATGCAAGCGGTCACCAAATACATCGGCGGCCACAGCGATCTGTTGCTCGGGTCTGTCACTGTGCGCGACGATGCGCTATATCAGCGCCTCGGCGTCGCGCAACAGGTTCTCGGTAGCAACGTCTCTCCCGACGATTGCAGCCTCGCGCTGCGTGGCCTGCAGACACTGGGTGTGCGCCTCGCGGCCATCGAAACTTCCGCTCTCGCGGTCGCGAAGTGGCTGGCCGCGCGTCCTGAAGTCGAGCGCGTGCTTCATCCCGCGCTGGAGTCATGCCCGGGTCACGAATTCTGGAAGCGCGATTTTCTAGGCTCTTCCGGCGTGTTTTCGATTGTGTTTAAGCCTGGCCCTACGCAGGAGCAGGTTTTCGCGTTCGTGGATTCACTGCAGCTTTTCAAGGTGGGTTACAGCTGGGCGGGAGTTACGAGTCTTGCGGTCGCGTACGACATTGGGCGTATTCCCGGCCGACCGCCTTATGACCACCGGATCGTGCGTTTGAGTATCGGACTGGAGGATACGGAAGATTTGCTTGGGGATCTGGAGCAGGCGCTCGCGAAGCTCAAGGCCTGAGTCGGACTATCGTCCGGGCGAGGCTTGCCATGCTGAGGGCGGCGCCTTAGCCGCGCCGAAGCATCGCAACGTCGGAATTTTGCAGGGTGTTTTGTTTGAGATCCTTCGTGGCGCAAACGACGCGCCGCTCAGGATGACACGGTGCGGCATGGATTAAGCAAGGGAACTGCTTGTCATGGATCCAGTAAAGGGAAAGATTTTGGCTATGCAAGGCCGACCGCGCTTAGTCTATTCCGCCGGATTCACCGCGTCGTACACGTAATGAATCGTGACGTCGGTGTTTTTCTTTCCCAGATTCAGATGCACATCTTCAAATAGCTGGAGTCCATCTGGCGATAGTTCATAACTGCGGGTCATGCTTCCCTTTTTCCCCACTTGCTCTTCCGTGACCAGCTTGTTCCCGTCCCACCGCGCCAAAAGCTCTTCCGGACCCTGCTGCTGTTCCTTTTTATCCTTGGCCTTGTCGAGGGTTCTTCCGTCTGTATAGAGAATGATTTTACGGCTCTGATCGCCGGTGAAAACTATTTCCGGCGCTTTAGGCTCTTTTTGTTCCACGTTCAGCCGGATCGTGGGATCGACGAGTTCCTGCATCTTTTCTTTTTCCGAGGCGCCGGGATCGCCTTGCGGAGGACGGTTGCCGCGATTACCACCATAGCCGCCGCCACCCGGCCAACCGCTGCCAGGCCAACTGCCACCACCCATGGTTGGTCCATTGTTCGGATCTCTGCTTGTGCCGTGAGCTTGCTGGACTCTGCGGTGGGGATCGTCGCTCTCTTCTTTGTTCAATTGCCAATCACCTGCAAAGGTCTTCCGCGGAGAGACTTGAATGCGCTTCGCTACGGGAGGCGGAGGCGGTGCATCTTCTGAGGAGGCTGGCTGGGGAGGCGGGGTGAGCGGACCCGGGGCCGATTGCGCAAACGCAGCTGTCGCCAAGACCAGACCTGTACCGGTGATTAGGATTGTTCTGCCCATCGACCACATGGTTACACCTCAAACTCAAGCTCGCTTATTATCCACCAAGACATTCCCTACTGCACCGAGGTGGGTTCCCGGCGCAAACCTATTCTGCCCTACCCTTGTGATTCGCGCAGGAGCTAAAGGGCTGCTTGCACCGCTTCTACCTGTACCCTCCCCAAACCGATGCTCCCACTGCGACCAGGCCGCTGCGCGAACAAACCTTAGGCCCGAAGGCCTGAGCTACAGGAGTGTGGCGCGCTACTCGAGCCAATGCTCCAAGTCTCGCGCGCGTTCCAATAGCTTCAAGGCGCCTAATTCCTGGAATTCCTTGGCCCTCTTCCGGTAATCGTACGCGCTCTTGGGCAGAATGGCCATGAAAGGCATGCCCGCGGCCTTTGCTGCCAAGGCGTCGTCGATGTTGTCACCCAGATAGAGTGCCGCTTGCGGTTCGCGTTTTCCCAGGATCAGCCGCAAGCCCTCGGGGTCCGGCTTCTTTTTTGCATCGTCCATGGTGATCACGGTGCGGAAACAGCGGGCTGCGGGCCAGCGTTCGAAGGTGTAGGTGAACTCCTGGCGAGTCCTCCCGGTGAACAGATTCAGTTCGCGCTGCCTGGCCCACTTTTGAATGATTCGCGGAGTGACCAGCAGCTTCTCCTTCACCACGTTCCCCGGTTCGCCGTTTCTGCCCCAGTAAAACGGCTGGAACGCCAGCCTGGCCTGCTCGTAGGTTGTCGGTACGCCGAGCGCCGTGGCCCATCGCGACACCATCATCCAGTCGTCGTTATTCCCTGGCTGTCTCTTCCAGTCGTGAAACTCCGCCCACGTCACTTTCTTTCCGGTCAAGGCCTGTATGGTTTGCAGCCCGGATCTCCAATAGGTTTCCTTGACGTCCACCAGGACGCCGTCCACATCAAAAATCAGTACTTCCGGGTTGATTTTGCCCGCTGTGTTTTTTCGCGTCTGCCCCATCTGGCCTTTCCCTTCCTGCTTATCCTTCCAGTGTACCTTCTCTGCGCCAGCCCGCCACTTCTCGCCGGGTGTTCCGTGACTCCTCTCTGCAGTCTGTGTTAAACCTGTGCTAGCGCCACTATGAAAAACGCTCGATGGTCTCGCTCGGGGCGCTTCCCTGTGGAGTGAAGATGAAAAGGCCGTTCCTGGCGACAATGCCGATCCTTGCTGCAACTGCGCTGTTGTGCGTGAGTGGCTTGGCGTTTCACTCAGCGCCGCAAACTTCCCCTGCCCCGCCGAAACTTGCGGCGACGCCACCCATGGGTTGGAACAGTTGGGATTCGTTTGGCACCGCGGTCACCGAAGATGAAGTGAAAGCCAATGCCGACTACATGGCCAAAAATCTTGCGCAATTCGGCTGGAAATACATCGTGGTCGATATTCAGTGGTACGCGCCTACCGCCAAGGGCCACAACTATATTCCCGGCGCCAAGCTGGAGATGGACTCTTACGGCCGGCTGATCCCCGCCGTCAATCGTTTTCCGTCTGCTGCTAATGGTGCTGGGTTCAAACCGCTGGCCGACTATGTCCACAGCAAAGGACTGCTTTTCGGCATTCACATCATGCGCGGCATTCCCAAAGAAGCAGTCACAAAGGTTTTGCCCATCAAAGGCACGCCGTACGATGCCGCCGACATCGCCGACCCCGACAATCTCTGCGTGTGGAATCCCGACATGATGGGAGTGGACACCACCAAGCCTGGCGCTCAGTCGTACTACGATTCGCTCGCCGAACTTTACGCTTCCTGGGGCGTCGACTTCATCAAGGCAGACGACATGGCCAGCCACCTCTATCAGCCGGCCGAGATTCGCGCACTTTCTCTCGCCATTCGCAAAAGCGGCCGACCGATGGTTCTGAGCCTTTCGCCCGGACCTGCGCCCATTTCCGAGGTCGAGTTTTTTCGCAAATTCGCACAGATGTGGCGAATCTCCGATGATTTCTGGGATTCCTGGCCGAGCCTGAAAGAACAATTTGCGCGCGCGGCAGCCTGGGCACCGCTTTCCAGGCCCGGGGCATGGCCGGATGCGGACATGCTTCCGCTGGGCAAAATCGGCGATCCGGATGACAAAGGCTCACGCCGGTGGACGAATTTCACGCACGACGAACAAGTTACGCTGATGACGCTGTGGTCGATGATGCGGTCTCCGCTGATTTTCGGGGGTGACCTTCCGGCCAACGACGCGTTCACGCTGTCGCTGTTGACGAATCCGGAAGTGATCGAGGTGGACCAACGAAGTAGCGGCAATCACCAAGCCTATGAATCAGCCAGCATGATTGCTTGGGTCGCCGACGCGCCAAACGCAAAGGACAAATACGTCGCGCTCTTCAATCTGTCTGACAAAGAGCAGAACGTTTCCGTGGCATTTAGCGAGTTGCAGGTTCCCGTCGCGAAGGCGAGCATGCGCGATCTGTGGGAGCACAAGGATCTGGGCTCCGCCGATCACACATCGGCGAAATTGCCGGCGCACGGGGCGGCGCTGTTCCGCGCGACGGCGAACTGACGGGTTTCAACGCATCGGAAAAGCCTCGGAAAAGGCCTCACCCCTGAAGGGGTGAGCTACAGTCGACTAGTTCTTGCCGGCTGCTACCGTTGCGGCTTTCTCTGCTGCCAACTGCGCAGCCGTTTTTGCCACCAAGCGAACGGTCCAGAAATCGTCGGCCAGGTTGCTGTCCGTCAGGTAGGCATAGGGTATGGTGAAATAGCCGCCCATTCCCCAGCCTGGCCCCCACGAGTTTCGCACGATAAACCTCTGAGTGCTGTCGTCATAGCCGACAGCCACCACCGCGTGACCACCCAAAACTTTTTCGGTTGGCGCCGGCATCGGAACCACGCCGGTTTTCGCAACCGCATCGCTCTCGAAGCTCTCATACACAGTAAATCCAAACACGAACGGGTAAGCCGGCGGCGAGACATCCCTTCATTTGGCTGAGTACCTGCGGCACCCGCTCGTATTGCAGGGCTTTTCCCAGCGGAGCCTCCTTGAATGCCGGTTGTGGGGGCTTTTCCGCGAATTTCGTGATGTCGTAGGCCCAGTCGGTCTCCGGACACGCGCCGAGGCTGCCGACGCTCTTTATGCCATCGCGGATCTGCGCGCCGCTATCGGACTTCACGGTTCCTTCCATGACGCGTTCGTTGTAGTAGATGAATAATCTGGACGCCGTGAAGGTCTTTAATGCTTGCTTCATTTGGTCAAATTCAAGGGCACCCGCAATTGCGTTGGCGGTGCAACTTCCCAACTGCCCCTGGTCATAAACTTCTTTTGGACATTGCGGGCGCAAGTCCACCTTCGTGGGAAGCGCGGCCAAGTTTACAACGGGAGCAGCGAACAAAAAATCGCGATGATCCGGAATATCGGGAACCCATCCATACGAATGCTTTGCCATAGTCATATCTCCTCCGGCCCAAGCCTCCGCTGACCCTACGATCGAGGGTGAGGCGGCGACTGGGTGCCGTCTGTCTGCAGAATACCGATAGTGAATAGTGATACATGATAGGAAAACGTATCAGTCAGAAAGGGACCTATCGCCGGTAATGTACAGCGAAGAGGTACAACCCCGCAACCGCTGGACCACCCCTGAACATCCAGAATGAACACTTCGCTCAGGTCGGGTGCAGGGAACCGTCGCCTGGTTGCTGGGTTGCTGAGCCGCTTGCTACACTTCTCTCGCTGCGCGAGTGCGCCGCGAAGGATTGATCCATGCCCTCATTCTCCGGCGTCGATTTCATCGATTTTGATTCCCAACTGAATGACGAGGAAAAACTGGTTCGGCAAACGGCGCGGGAATTTGTGGACAACGAAGTTCTTCCCATCATTGAAAAACACAGTCGCGAAGCCACGTTTCCGATGCACCTTGTGCCTGTGCTGGGAGAACTCGGATTCTTCGGCGCGAATCTTCAGGGCTACGGCTGTGCCGGAATGTCCAATGTGGCCTACGGGCTGGTGACCCAGGAACTGGAGCGCGGCGATTCGGGATTGCGCAGTTTCGTTTCGGTGCAGAGCGCCCTGGTCATGTATCCCATCTATGCTTTCGGCAGCGACGCCCAGAAAGACAAGTGGCTTCCTCTTCTGCAGGAAGGCAAAGCCATTGGGTGCTTCGGGCTTACGGAGCCGCAATTCGGCTCGAATCCTGGGGGGATGCTGACGCGCGCGATCAAAAAGGGAAACAAGTACGTGCTGAACGGCGAGAAAATGTGGATCACGAATGGGTCCCTCGCGGATGTCGCGGTTGTCTGGGCAAAATGTGAAGACGACAAGGTTCGCGGGTTCCTGGTGGAAAAAGGCGCGCCCGGCTTCAAAGCGTGGGACGTGCATGGCAAGTGGTCTTTGCGCGCTTCGGTAACTTCCGGGCTGGCACTCAGCGACTGCGAAATCCCCGAAAGCAATCTCCTTCCCGGCGTCACTGGCTTGAAGGGACCGCTTCGTTGCCTGAATCAGGCGCGCTACGGCATTGGTTGGGGCGCGCTCGGCGCGGCGATGGCGTGCTACGACACCGCGCTGCAGTACGCGAAGACGCGCAAGCAGTTCGCGGGCAAACCGATTGCCTCGCATCAACTCGTTCAGGAGAAACTTGCCTGGATGATCACGGAAATCGTCAAAGGGCAGCTTCTGGCCCTGCACGTGGGGCGCTTGAAAGACAAAGGCAAAGCCGACGCCACGCACATTTCCATGCTGAAAATGAACAACGTCAGCATCGCGCTGGATACGGCGCGCAAAGCTCGCGACATTCTGGGGGCCAACGGAATCGTCGACGACTACTGCGTGATGCGGCACATGAACAACCTGGAGAGCGTGTACACCTACGAGGGCACCAACGACATTCATAAGCTGATCATCGGAGAAAAAATTACCGGCATTTCCGCGTTCGTCTGAAACCTATGCAAATCCAACACCGCCGTTTGCTGCTTTCGTTCACCGCCGCTTTGTGCTCACTGCTTGTCTTCGTTTCTGTTTGCGGGGCACAAAATTCACCGCAAGCGCCCAAGCCTAAGGTCCGCACCATTACGGCGTTCATCAATATCGAGCGCGGCCGGTATCAGATTCAGGTTTCTGAAGCGGTCGACTTCCTCAAGAAAGCAAAAACCGCGTTCGAAAAGCAGGGCTATACGGTGCAAACTCTTCGCATCGTCACGCAACCATTTCCCGAATACACCAAGGGGCTATCGCGCGCCGACGCTTTGCAATTCTTCAAGAACCTCGACGGCATCGCCCAACAGGACCATCTGATGATTTCGATCGGCCCCGCTTACCTTTCCGACGATGAGGGCGGCGCGCAGGCCGACCTCCTGGCCGAGGCCCTGAAAAACACGAAATCGCTCTACGGCACCGTGGTTGTGGCCAATAGTGAGGGCGTGAATTGGCCGGCCGTGAAATCGGCTGCAGGCATCATCAAAACACTTGCGGACAACACGCCGCACAGTGAGGGCAATTTCCGTTTTGCGGCTATCGCGAACGTCCCTGCATATTCGCCGTTTTTCCCAGCTGCCTACCACTCCGGCGCCGGCCACCAATTCGCCATTGGCTTGGAATCCGCAAACACGGTCGCTGCTGCCTTTCAGGGCGCCAGCGATTTCGCCGATGCTCGCCGCCGTTTGATCGATATGCTCTACCCACAAGCCTTCGACGTCGAAAACATTAGCGTGCAGATCGCCGGCGACCAGGGATGGAACTATCTCGGCCAGGATCTTTCTCCTGCGCCTTCCGTCGATGCTTCCATCGGTGCGGCGATTGAACTGCTCTCCAAGCAGCCATTCGGCGCCAGTGGAACGCTCACTGCCGTTGGCACCATCACTTCCGCGTTAAAAGAAATCGGCGCGCGCCGGGTTGGCTATTCGGGCTTGATGCTGCCGGTGCTGGAAGACCCGACGCTGGCGGAGCGCTGGAACGCCGGGCTGTTTTCCGTGGACGCATTGATGAGCTACTCCGCCGTGTGCGGCACCGGCCTCGATACGGTGCCCCTGGCGGGCGATACCAGCGTGGACACACTCGCGCGGATGATCGGCGACGTCGCCACGTTGTCGGTCAAATGGAATAAACCACTGTCGGCCCGGCTGCTGCCGGTGGCTGGCAAACGCGCCGGTGACCACACGGAATTCACCGACCCAAGGCTCATCAACGGCGTCATTCAACCGTCCAACACAAAATAAGCGACAGCACTGGAAGCTACAGGACAATGCTAGGGCACCCATTGCCGCCCGTCAGGCACCAAACCGGAGATATTTGCGTCTAAGGAAGAGGTGCCCTGATCACCGAGAGAAGAGTTTTGCGCGAATTCTGCAACTCTTTTCTTTCCTTGGATTTGGGCCTACAATAAACTTGTCGGTAATTTCACTGCAGGTTGCAGCAAATCGGGTTGTTGGCCTTGCCCTACAAAATCGAAACCGCGACGGTCCGGTTCCGCCTTTCCAGCGAAACATTTAGCCCCCGTGGGGCGTATTTAGGTTAGGCGCTAGGTTCTCCAACAACCGCGAGTGTTCCCCGCCCGGGTGGTCCGTGGCGGATGCGCGAAAGGAATCGCATGAAGACGTGGCATAAGGTCGGTATCGCTCTGGGCGTGGCCGCGGTGTTGGGAGGGGTGGTTCTCTACAGCATCAATCAAGCCAACAAAGGCGTGGTTACGGTCCAAACCGCAAAAGTAGCCAAGCAGGATTCGCTGGTTTCCGTGGTAACGGCATCCGGTGAAGTGAAGCCCACCACGTACACAAACGTTACGGCCCAGGGTTTTGGCCGCATCACCGAAATCCTGGTGAAGGAAGGCGACCACATCAAGAAGGGCGACAGGCTGTTGCTGCAGGAAAACGTGCAGGCCAATGCCGATGTGCAAGCGCAGTCCGCTTCTATCAACGCCAACGAGTCTGGCGTGCAGGCGGCGGAGGCCAGCTACAGGGCAGCGCAGGCGGATTTGATCCAGCAACAGGCAAACCTCGAAAAGGCCAAGCTGGATTACGATCGCGGGCAGGGCCTGTTCAAAGACGGCTTGATTCCGAAACAGGATTTCGACCAGCGCAAGACCGGCTACGATGCCACGGTGGCTGCGGTGGAGTCGTCGCGGGCTCGCGTGCTTTCGCTGAAGGCGCAAATGGAAATGACGCGCGCACAACTGAATCAGAGCAAAGCTGTGCTGGTGCACACCAAAGACATCCTGTCAAAGACGACTTACACTTCGCCGATCAATGGAATCGTGAGCTACTTGCCGGTTCGTTTGGGCGAGTATGTTGTGCCCGGCATTCAGAACGCCAACGGCAGTTTCCTGATGACCCTTTCCGACATGTCCGTAGTGACGTCGGAAGTGAAAGTAGACGAAACGGACATCGTCAACGTGAGGATCGGGCAAGACGCGGACGTAACGATCGATGCGGTGCCGGGAAAAGTGTTCAAGGGAAAAGTGACGGAAATTGGCTCGCAGGCGGTGCTGCGCAGCTCCGGCCTGGCGACAACCCAGACAACGACGAGCAACCAGGAAGCGAAAGACTTCAAGGTAGTGGTGACGCTCGCGAATCCGCCGGATAATGTGCGGCCAGGATTGTCCACAACCGCCAAGATCAAGACAGCCGAAAAGAAGGACGTCGTGGCCATCCCCATTCAGGCGCTGGCGGTGCGGTCGCGCAAGGATCTGGAAGAGGCCGCGAAAAACGCCAAGAAAAATGGCAACGTGACACTCGCAGCGCCGCCCCCGCCGGCTGCCGGCGATCCGAAGAAGGATGAAGTGCAGGGCGTTTTCGTGGTTAACGGAAAGAAAGCGGCGTTCCGGCCGGTCGAAACCGGCATTTCTGGTATCACCGACATCGAAATCACCAAGGGCCTGCAGGCTGGCGACGAGATCGTTGTGGGCAGCTACAAGGCGCTGCGCACGCTGAAACCGGAAGCAAGCGTGAAGATCGATAACTCCGCTCCAAAGAAGACGGAAGACCAGCAGTAAGTGACGTCCGCGACAAATGGGGAGAAAAAATGCCTGTTGAGATGACATCGTCTGAATCGTATCGGCAGGACCTGGTGGATTCCGGTGTGGTGATCCGCACCGAAGGGCTCACCAAGGTCTACGAGATGGGCGCCGAGCAGGTGCACGCGCTGAGCGGGGTCGATGTCGAAATCCACAAAGGCGAGTACGTTGCCATCATGGGACCCTCAGGCTCCGGCAAGTCCACGCTGATGAACCTGATTGGTTGCCTCGATTCCCCCAGCGCTGGCCGCTACTGGCTTGCGGGGCGCCTGGTGAGCGAGCTGGACGACGACGAACTCGCCTACATTCGCAACAAGGAAATTGGCTTTGTGTTCCAGACATTCAATTTGTTGCCGCGCGCGACGGCTCTGCACAATGTGGAATTGCCGCTTATCTACAATGGGACTCCTGCAGAAGAACGCGTGGAGAAGGCCAAGCAGGCGCTGGAGCGAGTGGACCTTACTTCGCGAATGACCCACCGGCCGAATGAGCTTTCGGGAGGTCAGCGGCAGCGCGTGGCGATTGCGCGTGCCCTGGTGAACGACCCTTCCATCGTACTGGCGGACGAGCCCACCGGAAACCTGGACTCCAAAACGGGCGAGGAAATCATGGGCCTGTTCGCGAATCTGCACAAGCAGGGCAACACGATTATTCTGGTGACCCACGAAATGGATATCGCGCAGCATGCGCATCGCGTGATCTTCATTCGCGACGGTAAGATTTTCTCTGACGAAAAAGTGGCTAAGAATACGCCGCAGAGCGACTAACACCAATCACATTTCCTCAGGGGCTGAAGCCCATCGATAGCCAAATACTCGATGTCGGAGCTGGAGCTCCGACCGCCTAAAGAGCAGAGTCTTGCCGCGCGCTGTGAAGCCGTGCCCTCCCGAAACCACCTATGAACGGACCAATGACTGCTTAGTGCGTCGCGGCTGTGTGGGGCGCGTCCAGATCGGTCAATATGTCTGGCGCGGTCAGGTACGTGCCTGACAGACGGTCGTGCCAGGTCAGCGAGTCCTCGTCCCAGAGGGCCCAAAGGAAGCCCAGGAAGAGCGTGCCGACTGACAGCATGTAGCCGGTGGCGCGCAGCAGCAGGTGGCGCAGCGTCGGCAGCTCGCCGGCGAAGGTAGCCACCTGCAGCCCGCGGATCATCATTCCCGGAGTGGTCCCGCCGAAAATCGTGAATAGGCCGAAATATTGCAGATAAACAAACGCAAATGTAGAGAAGCAAACCGCGGCGCTGAGCTTGCTGAACGTGAAATGCCCGCCGAGCGAGCCGAATAGCGCGAGGAAGCCTCCGTAGGCAAAGGCCAAGCAGGCGGCATCGATCAGGGCCGCGCTGCGGCGTTCGTCCAAGGAAGCCACGGGAAAGATTCCAGAAGACTGAGGGAGCACGACAGGTTCGCGGGTCACTTCTTGAGCCGCAGCTTGTTCCTCAGGAGACACGGAAACATCGATCAGCAGGCGCGCATCGTTGGGATCCTGTCTGCCAGCGATCCGCCCAATGGCGATCGTGAAGGCGAAATCGTCTTTGGCGTCGTGGGTGTCTCGCGGGGCTTCCTCCAGCTGCACAGCAACCGTGCCGCCCGAGTCCGAGACACTACCGTTGAACGGCAGCTCGCTCTGCGCTTCGTTGGGCGCAAGCCTGCGCCTTTTGGCACGATAGGCCTGCAGGCGCTGGTTCAGTTCGCCGCGCCACTCGTGCCCGGCGATCGCATTCGGCGCCTGATTGCCCTGCGTCGTTTTGGAATGATCCCCGATGGGGACGGACTCCGAAGAGTCACAGAAGTTGCACGACAGCGCACCCTTTGTCAGGACTGCGCCACACTGCGGACATATTTTATTCACCGGTAGTTTTTGCGCTGCGGACGCTCTCACTCCGGTAAAAGAGGAGACGATTAAGCATAGCACCGATATTCAGGAATTAAACAGAAAGTGGAGCGCAGAGACGCGAAAGAGATATCGTTCCGGAAGAGTTAGGACTCGGATTGCTGCGCGAGCATTTCCCGGCTCAAGGAGATTCGCTTGTCGAGAACCACGGCCACGAAATAGGCGCAACTGGCGCGCTCATTTTCCGACCACGAGCGGAACGTAGGCGCCATTCGGGAAATCGCGGACTGCGCCGCGCCCAGGAACGAATAGTAGATCTGCACGGCGCGCAATCCCATGCGATCCGCGGGACGCTCAGGGCACAACTGAAGCAACTGCAACACCTTCGTGAAGTCGCGTCCGGAGGCCCGCGAGCGAATGCCGGTGACGTCACGTACCTCTTCGGAGAGCGCATGGCTGGCAGAAGAAGCCATCAGCGAGCGGCAGTAGGACACGAAGAACATCATCAGTGTTACCAGGGAAACCACAAGAATGATTGCAGCCATCATCGCGGCACCGCCACAAGTTGCGCGGGGGCGAGCCGCGAATCTTCCGAATAACGCATGATCGTGATGCACCAGGCCAGGGGCAACAGGCAGCCGATCGCCCCGGCGGCATATCTCACCACGCCGTATTGCGGCGCCACATTGTATAGGGCGTAGCTGGCGGCGTAGGCGCTGAAATACAGACCGAGGGAAAGAACCATCTGCACGAGGCGAGTGCGCGTTTCGCGCAGTTTCAGAACAGCGCCCCAAAGGAGATAAGTGAGGACAATGCCAACGAAGTAGAGGTTCTGAGAGAGTTCGTATGCGAAACCAGAGCCGGTGTACAGGCGGGTGTTCGGACTGGGCTACCACAGCATAGGAAAAACCCGCAGTACCCAGGAGGAGCACCACGGCGGCCAATCGCATATGCTTGGCAAAACGCAATTCACCGAAGACGCGCGCAGTACAAACTGATCAGCGACACGTATAGCAATACGGTCAGCAGTGCGTCCGTATAGTAATAACAGCCCATATACTGCTCGGAATCAAATCCATACTTGCGAAGCACCAGCCAGCGCGCCACATCGGCCAGCACGGTGAGCAGCATATAGAGATTCAGAAAAAAATAGGTAAAGAAGGATTTACGCGCGATTGAACACACCACAAAGGCCAGCTCTAAGGCTGTTCCGATGTACCAAATGAACAATTCGACTGAACCAGGCTGCATAATCGCTTTCGGTCCGGCTCAGTCCCGCGCAGCACCTTCTCGACCGACCGAATTACTTTGTCGGGGGCCGAAGAGGGGGAACGGGAGCCGGACTATTGGCAACCGTCACACCCTTTGCGTGCGAGGTGATGGCTGCCTTAAGACCAGTAGCTCCAACAAGAATACCCAATGCAAGGGCGATTGCGCTGAGTCTACGTGACATGTGAGTGCCTCCGAGGGAATAAGAACCAATGGAGTCACTCTATCCCTTATTGGGATAGTGTCAAGTAGTACACACGCAAATTCTGTTGAAAACTGCCAATACTAGGACTTCTCACCTTTTCGCCCTTTGTTCGATCAGCGTCGGGTGAGACCCTTTCTGGCATGAAGAGAGTAGGAAATAGCGATCCTGGGAACAACAGTACGCCAGTCCCAACTCACTGGTACGAAAGTACTACCAGGCTCCGCAGGCACTTTCCCAATTTGGGGCACGCTTCTTGAGCTTGGTCGAGAGTTAGTTTGCGTGGCGGTTGCGATCTTTTGAATGCTATTTCACGAGCAACCCGACTGTTTACTCATTGGGAATAGATACACGAAATAAAGACCGAGAAGATTGACCGAGAAGCGCGCACAGTTCGCCATGGCGGCCATAGGATGATCGGCAGAGCTTCTGTCTTTCGTCATTTGCCGAAATTTAAGCCCAGCTCACTGCTGAGGGATGTTTACGTGCGCTTGACACTCGCGCGCGTTACTCCGTAGCATGGAGAATTGTCCTTAGGCCGGCGTAGCTCAGTGGTAGAGCGAGGGTCTCATAATCCCTAGGCCGTGGGTTCGATTCCCCCCGCCGGCACCATTTCTTCTCTTTTTCCCTCTTTTCTCTTCCCCCCTACCTCTTGCTGCTTTCCTCTCCTTGCGCACTCCGCTTACACTATTCCTCGCGCACACCCACGGGCGTAGCGTTTCTTCGTGATGCGCACACTTGGTGCCGTAGGAGGATTGATACCCGCTCAATCGGGACACCTGCGAGCAGAAGTTCCACAGGAAAGTATCGCGAAAACGGTGCGCGTGACCGCTAGGAGCTCCAGCCGAGATAAAGAGCCGCATTAGACTTTCCTGCCAGATCCCCGCTGCCGTTCTGGGCGTTGACAGTCCGGTCCAGAAAAAACGTGTTTTCAGGAATCGCGTTGAGGGCTTCGATTACAAACGGGAGAACAGGGCAGAAAACCGGTGTCCCGGTTTTCGCCATGTAAAGGAAAAACTTGTCGTTTCTGAATTCGGTCGCGGCTAAGCGTCGCAGCGTCACGGATGCGCAGCCCGCCGTAGCCAAGAAGAAGCACAAGCGCGCCTAACCGAACCCTATTCGCCTTATCTGGATATTTTCACAAGCTTTCAGAATCTCTGCGACCTCCCCTCTCGCAAAAGGACAGTCGGCGGCGCTGTGATTCTGGGCGGTTTCAGTTGTACAGCGGATTCGTGTGAATCCAACTACTCTCATCCACGAACCGGAAGAACGCGCGGAACGCTTCGAGCTTCTTGCACGCGGCAATATTCTTGTTTTTCCAGGAAGCGCTAACCGGCGCACCCAGTCAATGTCGAAGTCCGCGATAAGGGGAGCCGACTTGCCGAGGCGAAGTCCTGCAACTGACGGAATAGGAGTCGATATTTGTAACGAGTAGGCTCTCGCAAATTCTGCGCCTCAGCATCGGCAATAAATCGCATGCTTCTGCCACCGTCAGCGGTGCTGGTTTCTCACCGAGCTTCCTCTGCCTCCCACTGGCGCAGCAGATCCTGCACCCGCTGCCAGTCGCGGAGACGAAGCGATTTGCGCATCTCACCTCCGTTTTTAGTGAGCCGTCGACCCAGATCGGCCGCCATTGACAGTCTCCCATACAAATTCACGTTTCCAGAGCTCGAGCGGACGCGCCCAGGCGCGAGCCGGAAACAATCAGCCGGGCGGTTCGTCAACTTAGAAAAAGTGGCGCTTTGCTGTGTATACCTAATTTTGGCGTCCAAAAGTTAGCGATAAATCCAAAACATGCTCGTGCAGCTTGTCCATCGACACACAGAGTGCCCACGAAGAATAGTGCACTTGCTGAGTGGAATTAGACGGAGTGATTCTCGCAAACTCAGTATCTCGACCAATGAATTATGCACGGGTTCCGGGCAGAAACGGACATCGCGGGAAACCAGTTTGTCGAAGCACGTGGCAGATTCACGAGTGCAAGTTTCCTACAGTCGTCGCGGTCTGGCCGTTGTCATAGTCTAGTCATAATCCGTAAGCCATTACTTATCAATGCGTTGAGACTAGCCCGCGAACCATTCACGATATTAACATTTAGCTAACGCAACAGTAAGACGCTGCCGTTACCGTCTGGCTCTGAATGGTTTGTATTTTTCTCCGTTTCTGGCTCTAATTTCGCTTTAAAAAGAGAAGGCAATGAAAAAACTCGCATCACTCGCACTATCGCTGTTCCTTACCATCGGAACCGCGTTTGCTGATTCGCCAAAAGATTCACCCAAAACGCTCCAAAGATGCGGCTGCGGCTGCCAAACCGCTCATCCCTCTAAACCTGCCGCGGCAAAGACCAGCGCGGAAATTGCTGCCGAAGTGAAGAACTGCGCCAGACCCTTCAGGCGCAGCAGGAAGAGCTCCAGCTTCTGAAGGAAGAATTGGCCAAACGTGATAAGCAAATCGAAGAAGCTCGCGAAACCGCCGCTTCCGCGAATGCCCGCGCTTCGGAGCTACGGTGAAAGCCAGCGAAGCTGCCACTACTTCCGCTGAAGTGAAATCCACTACGACTGCGCTCAACTCCACGGTGTCCAGTCTTGCGGCAAGCAATGCTGCGCCTGCGGTCGTGAATACCTCCTCCGCCTCGAATCCCCAGGCGCAACCTGCCAATGAGAGAAGAGTCCTACAACCATTCGCTTCAAAGAGATCAACATCACCCCGAGCGGCTTCATCGCTGCGGAAACGTTAACCGCACACACGCTCTCAGTTCCGACATCAACACGCCCTTCAATTCTATTCCCTTCAGCGGTAACTCCACGGGCCGCCTTTCCGAAATGAATTTCACTGCTCGTCAGTCCCGTCTCAGCCTCCTTGCCGAGAGCAAGATCGGCAGCACCAAACTTACCGGCTACTATGAAGCTGATTGGCTCGGCACAGGCGTTACTTCCAACAACCGAGAGAGCAACAGCTATGTGTTTCGCCAGCGACAGATCTGGGGACAAGTCGGCTTCGAAGACGGCCTGACCTTCAGCGGCGGCCAAACTTGGAGTCTTGCGACCGAAAACATCAAGGGAATCGCGCTTCGGCAGGAATGGATTCCCCTCGTGATCGATTCGCAGTACGTTGTAGGCTTCAACTGGGAACGGCAGTATGCCTTCCGCGTTACCAAGACCTTTAGCGATCAGGTTGCGGCTGCTATTTCCGTCGAAGAGCCGCAAACCACCTTCGGTGTACGTGGCTTCAGTACCTACACCAACACTTCCTCCATTGGGACCGTCACTACGTTTCAAAACTTCTTTGCCTTTGCTCCGCGCAGCGGTGGTGGCCTCTACAATTTCGTTGATACCACTGGTTACTCGCCCAACAAACTACCGGACTTCATCGTGAAGTTCGCTGTCTACCCCGGCTTTGGCCACTATGAAGTTTTCGGAATCGCCTCCGACTTCCGCAACCGCGTCTACCCTTGCGCAGTGGTGGGAACTACGGCCAAGAATTTCCCCACACCGGCCACGCCAACCGTGCTCTGCTGCCCTGTTAATGACTCCACAACACCGAGTGCCGCCGGCGCTTACAACGATTCGCGCTTTGCCGGTGGTCTCGGCGTCAGCGCCAAACTGCAGTTCGCTGCCAAAAAACTCGATATCGGCGCTAAAGTCCTCGCCGGGGACTGCATCGAGCGCTACGGTTCCGCGCAACTTCCCGACAACACTGCCCGTCCCGATGGCACCCTCGCTCCCATCAAGGGCCTCTCCTACCTCGGCAGAATCTAATACCATGCCACACCCAAGTGGGACTTCTACGCCTATTACGGTGGAGAGTATGCCTCTCGCGCCTGTTACACCGGCTATTCCAGCGTCAAGATCGTCAATACTCCTGCAATCCCGTGTTGCGGAGACGTAGGCCAACAGCCGTGCTCCGCGGCTGGAACAATACAGCCTTCCTACCCCGCGTTAACAACCACTACCATTGCTACCAATGGAATTGGCGGATACGGTTCTCCCTACGCCAACAACACCGGCTGCGCTGTGGAAGTCCCACCGTCTGCAACAGTGGCACCCGGAGCCGGCGCGCTTGCGCGGGCGACACAAGGTACATCTATGAAGCCACCTTCGGCTTCTGTAACAAAATTTACCAGAGCGAAAAGGGTAGGATCCAGTGAGGTCTGCAATACTCTTACTTCTCCCGCTACGCTTGGTCCTGCAGCAACTGTATTAGTTCTGCCACCAGCTTCACCCCTCATGCCGTCGACAATACCTTCTGGACCTCTTTCCGCTACTATCTGCCTTAACCCAAAGCAACAACCATTCCAGCAAGAGGGCAGCTTTTCTCAGCTGCCCCTTTCTATTTCCCTCCGATGAACTCCAACGGTCTGTATGTACGCCAGAGCGACGAGAGTTGCAGGTGTGTTGAATACTTCTCTACTCAAACTCACACTGTTCCTACTGCAGCCTTGGTACAACAAGCCTTATAGAAGTTGGCCTAAGCTGTGGCTTGCCGAAGTCATTAAGTGTGCCGCAGTGTACGCAACGCTGTTTTATTATCCCTACCGGTCATTCTTCTTCAGTTTTCGTTCCTTCAATATCTGCGACTAACACTACGAATCTATCAATGATTACTTATTTTGTGTTCTAGCATGATTGCAGCAGTGAGTGTTCGGAGTTACTAATCCGCTAACATGAGGACTAATCCGCGATCTGACCGCGCTAACTTTTGAGACTTTGTGAGTAAAAGAAAGTCCCTATTGATCACTAGCGGCATTTAAAGTACGCAAAACAAAAACCCTAATATCTTCAGATTGCCCAAGCGCTCTACCTGATCGCCATGTACATTGAGCAATCTGCCGAGGAAATCGATTTATACGAGTTACTGCAAATACTTCACAAAGAAATTCCACCGAGCTAGGTTTGTCCTATTTGAGATCGAGTCAGGCGATCAAACCCCGCCATGACCTCAGCGCGAAATCGCATCCGCGGCTTCGATCCCCAACTTTGACGATGTACCTCCCCCTCCATCAGAACGGTCTAAATGGAAGCGGGCCGAAATTGTGTGTGGATCGGCTGGGCATAACCCACACACCTGTCCAACCCTTGCACTTTCAGTTCCAATCGTGAGCTTGATATGAACAAACAACTTAGAGGCAGGAAAATTGATCCGCAGGGGAGTGGCACTGCGCATTCCTGGAAGAAAACTGCCGTCAAAACGCCCTTAAAGTCCTTCAGCGTTGCACACTCTTGAGAAGTCTTTTCCGGAATGCTACACAAGATTCCTCGAAGTGGGCTCGCTGCTTCAGCTGTGACGGTGGGATATGCTCTCAACGCGCTCGAGTTAGTTCCGTTCGGAGGTTTCGAGAACTTCAGCGCTCCGCTTGGTATCAAGTGTGCTGCAAATTCCGCTGGGCTACTCGGTCCGATGCTTCAGTCCCATCCTCCGAGGGACTAGGAAGGGGATTTGACGGGTCTGGCACCGGTAGCCCTACGACGCTCCTCATTGGTCATATTCGAAGTGGAATCCGGTTATATACCTGTCAACGCGGCCAGACGGCTTATGAGTTAGACCTAACAGCCTTGCGACAGAGTTCCGGATTGGGAAGCCAGAATCTCCCGGGCCTTCGAACTGGGAGGAACCTCGTATGTGGGTACTTTCTGGGGCCTTGGTGGCGTACGGTGCATTGAAGTTTGGGGTCAAACGGGCACTGGGGTGACGCTCGGGCTAAGCAGAAGGCAGCCGAGGCACAAGCCCTTTCACATCGAGTACTCCACGGCAAATAGAATTAGGCAACGTTAGGCTTCTAAAGATGACCGGCCCTCACCGCTCAGCAAGAATAGTGACGCAAATGGAGATCTGCTCATCACCTAGCAAATCTCCAGGCCGACTTCTCCCTCCTGCTTAGAGCCAGCTCTGCCCACCCAGACCACCAGACAGCGCACTGAACGGAAAGGTTCTGGATCAAAGACAATTTCGACAAATTGTCCGCGCCGAAGGTGGAAGTTTCCGCGCAGCCTGTAACCTTCTTTCGATGAATCGAGGACGAGACAAGGGAGTCTTTTCTCATCGCGGTCCAGATTGACCACCAGGCTGGCGCGCCTCTTCAACATCACACGCTTCGAGCGGCGGCCTTCGGGGGTAGGGACGCTGGGCATTCTTTCACCACTTCATCTTGGAGTGGTGATAATACACCCAGATCAGTTCTGCATCGGATAGTTGAGAACTGTCCCGTTGTTGCTGATCAACTCCTGGCAGAGAAACCTCATACTCTCATCGTGTTTTCTTCGGTTTGTTAGTCGGGGCGGTCGCTGCCGGGAAATCTGCAAGGACTGCGTTCATCGACGCGGCGTGCCTGATGGGGGGACTTGCCGTGGCCGCACGCACAGGACTGTGCACGATTCCTCTGGGCGGAGTGAATCGTTACGGCTGACAGGTGGCTCCTCTCGAAAGGGAGCGTTTCTAGCGTTGCGTGAAATGAATAACTTACGGCCTCTCAATGCGAGCAGATAGGTTCGATTCCCCCCGCAGGCACATTGATTTCAGAAGGGTTAGCTGGATTTTGTAGTTCAGAGTGCCCGCCAAGCTGTCGGTTGTTCATTGCGGTTGTTTTGCGCTGCGCTGTTTGTGGAGTTCCTCCAGGCGCTTCTTCAGATATTCCTGATATTCCTGCTTCAATTTTGGATCGGTGGGCGTGGAATAAATCTCACTGGACTTGTATTTCCCCTCGTCGAATTTCTTCTTGGTCCATTCATCGTGAATGTGAATTTCATCGGCCTTGTCGAGAACTTCTTTCACGAACTGCGGGGGGATGAAATAAACGCCTTCGCGGTCGCCGACGGCGAGATCGCCCGGCATTACGGTGACGCCTCCAATGCGCACCGGAACATTGATTCCAGTGAGCATGACGTTATCGATAGGGGTGGGATCGGCGGACCGAAAATAGGCCGGCATATCGATTTGGGAGAGTCCGTCCAAGTCGCGAATGCTGCCGTCGACAACGAGTCCACCGCTGTGCGTGGCTTTCATCACGTAATAGAAGAGATTGTCTCCGACGATGGTGCCATTCACTTTTTTACCGAAAAGGTCGACGACGAGCACGTCTCCCGGCTGGAGCATATCAATCGCCATCTGATTGGTGAGCGGCGGAATCCCATGCGCCTTCGCTTTCTTCTCGGCGACATCGTCAACATCCTGCACGCAAGGGCATGAACTGCACGGTGAAAACACGTCCGACCATGGTCTTGCCGGGGTGCAGGACGTAGAACCCGTCGGCGTACTGGTTGTTGTATTCCTTTTGCTGCAGGACCGCCCAGACTTCTTCCGAAGAAAGATCGCGAGCCCGCTCCATGAATTCATCGGGCACCTTGGGCCTGCCATCGGAAAGGCGATCGAAGGGATTCTTGGGAGTGTATTCGACCAGGTCCTGCTTGGTGAATGTGATCAGCTGGGCGCACGCGGAATCGGGAAGGAGCAACGCGATTGAGCACGCGAGCAAGGAGAGGATAGTCACGAGTCGAAGGCGACTGCTGACAAAGTTGGTCATAGGGAAGCACCCAATGCAGCAATTAGAAGTTACGAGCGAACAGGGGGAATGCTACCAGATTGGTCTCGGCGGCTGCCGGAAATTCTGAGATCGACGAGAATTCGTCAAACTCAGCCATGTCGCAGCATGGCGGTGGTACGATGCACTCTGAATTCGACAGGGAAGTTGAAGGTTGTTTAGTGACGAAGAGGTTTAACTTCCATGAGTAAAAGAGTGAAAGGATATTGGAACGCCGCGAGGTTTTGAAAGCTTCGGTACTGGCCCTGGGAGGGGCGCTGCTCTCGAAGGAGCCGATTGAGGCTTATCCCAAAGGCGTGAACACAAACTCCAGTCCTCCGCCCTCAAGATCACGGATCTACGCGTGGCTACGGTGGTGAAGCCTGGGCCTAGTCCATGCCCGATCATTCGGATCGACACGAATCAAGGGGTTTATGGGCTGGGCGAAGTGCGCGACGGCGCAAGCCCCACGTACGCACTCTTTCTGAAAAGCCGCATTGTGGGAGAAAATCCGCTCCAACTCGATAAGATATTTCGCAAGATCAAACAGTTTGGCGGTCATGCGCGGCAGGGCGGCGGCGTATCGGCAATAGAGATGGCGTTGTGGGACATCGCCGGCAAGGTTTATAACGCACCGGTGTATGCGATGGTCGGAGGCGGCAAGTTTCGCGACAAAATTCGCATCTATGCTGACACGACCGAGTCCAATGATCCGAAGATTTACGCGCAACGAATGAAGGAACGCAAGGAGCAGATGGGAATTACGTGGCTGAAGATGGATTTAGGAATTGAAATGGTCGCGGACACGCCCGGCACAGTGACGAATCCCACGGACATCGAGCAATGGAAGCCGAACCAGCTTCCGCACCCGCTACTGGGGATGGAAGTGACAGACAAAGGCATCGCCATGCTGGAACAATACGTTGCCGCGGTTCGCGATGCCGTGGGCATGGAGATCCCACTATCGATGGATCACCTGGGGCACCTGGGAGTGAAGTCGATCATCCGGCTGGGCAAGGCGTATGAGAGATACAATTTATCGTGGATGGAAGACGTGATTCCGTGGACGTACACCGATCTGCTGAAGCAAATTTCAGAGCAAAGTCCTACGCCGATTCTCACGGGCGAAGATATTTACCTGAAGGAACCATTTCAGGTGCTTTGCGAGAAAAACGCCGTAGGCAAGATTCAACCGGATCTTGCCACGTCGGGAGGAATCCTTGAAACGCACAAGATTGGAGATATGGCCGAGGAATACGGCGTGCCAATGGCGATGCACTTCGCAGGAACGCCGGTGAGTTGCATGGCGAATGTGCATTGCGCGGCGGCGACGCAGAATTTTCTGGCGCTGGAAAATCATTCGTTGGATGTGGCGTGGTGGTCGTCGCTGGTGGAGGAAGGAGTGAAGACTCCGATCGTCAACCATGGTTGGATCGAAGTGCCGGAGCGGCCGGGTCTGGGCGTGACACTCAATGAAGACCAGGTGCGGCAACATTTGGCGCCCGGCACCGGCTATTTTGAGCCCACACCGCAATGGGATCAGGAACGCTCGTGGGACCGGCTGTGGAGCTAGACAGCCCTTCGCCCCTATCCGCAATGGTTCCTGATCTGGTGCTCTTGAATCCGGCGGCCGGTGGAGGAATTGCCAACGATGCGGCTCCGCGCCTCCAGCAGTTTGCTGCGGAAATCGGTTGGCGGGTGAACTTCCGCGTCACCATAAGCGCGGACGATTTGGCGGCGCAAGCGCACGCGGGTCTGGCCGCGGGATACACGCGCATTTTGGCGCTGGGTGGCGACGGAACATTTCAGCAACTCGCCAACGCAATTGGCGTCGGCCAAAACGTCGTGCTGGGCGTTCTTCCCGCAGGTGGCGGCAATGACCTGGCACGGGCTCTGGGACTTCCTCGGGATCCCATCTCTGCAGCAAAACTCCTGCTCGACGGCGAGGTTCGTTTTCTTGACGCTGCCCGGGTGCGGACTTCCGACGGAAACCAGCGGCTCTACCTGGGTGGCGGAGGAGTCGGCCTCGACGCACTGGCCGCGCAATTTGCCGAAGGAGTTTACCGCAATCTTCGAGGGCGCCCTCGCTACTTGCTGTCGATGATTCGCGCGCTGATCGGCTTTCACGCGCTGCAGATTCGCGCTTCGATCGAATCGGAGGAGAACAACGAGTGGGAAGCCGATGCCTTAGTACTGGGGGTTCTAAACACGCCCAGCTATGGAGCTGGATTGCGGCTAGCTCCAGAGGCGGAGGTCGATGACGGAATGCTGGATCTGGTTCTGGTGGAGAACCTGTCTCTTCTTCAGATTGTTCGCCTGCTTCCGCGCCTTATCATGAAAGGCGAACTGCGGACCAATCGGGTGCGGCGCCAGACGCTTCGGCGCGTTCGCATTGAAACGAAGAGCCCGGCGAAGTTTCACGGCGATGGAGAAATTTTAGGTTGGACGCCGGTAGAAATCGAAGTGGTGCCACGGGCGATTCGCATGCTCTGCCCGCGCAATGGTGTTCGCGAACCGCTAGTTGGCCGGCGAAATCGGGGAACGGTTGTCTTTCACATCCGCTTGCTGGTGCTTTTTCTGGCGCCGCCGATTCAAATACGCACCGAGGTCCGGCGTGAATTCCTTCAGCTGATTCCATCCCATATTGTAAAGCTGATTGATGGCCCACCCGGAAAACAACCCGCCGACGTTGCGATTCACCTGGGGATAGTACGACAGAGAAATGCTGGCCTGCCCCAACTGGCCAAACACCTGGGGAATATTGAAGGTATTTTTTCCGGAATCTGTTCTGCAGATGACACTGCGCGAGGCCGCATAGCCGATGCGCGATAACGCGGAACCGCGTCCCTTGCGAAAATAGCGGGGTCGTCGTGCAAGACCGTGGGCAGAACACCATAGATCAGCATGGCGCCCGTGAATTGATCGCCCTCCTGGGCGGCGTATCGTTCGCCAAACGCGCCCCAGCCTTGGCCGTACTCCGGAATGCCATTGGCGGCCTGCGAAATGCTGGCTTGCAGAAGATTCCCAAGATGTGCGCTGACATCCCACCACTGGTGCCAAGCAATGTTGAATTTTTGCTTGGGAGTAAGCGGGCCGAGATTCTGCGGCTGATCGTTGGCGGTCATGAAGTTGGGGATAATCCAGAAAATTCGCTTGGGAACTTCGTCGTTTGCTTCCTGGTCTTTGTCTTTGGTGTCAGTTTTGGAAGGACTTTGCGCGGTCTGAGTGGTTTTTGGCTCCGGGGAGTCTGGTTTTTCCTGCGCACAGCCACACCGACCCAACATAGCGAGCGACAATAGCGCCATCCACCATCCAAAAATAGTCAAGCGCCGGGTCATCTTCTTCCCTGCTCACGCCATCGGAAATTTTTCGATGAGGGCTCGAATCGTTACAAACGCACGATCTAAACTGCGATCGACACAACCTCCCCAAGCCTCACGCGGACCCGCTTTTCGCAATAACCCTAGATCCTAGCTTTTCTTGCGGTCGACCTTCAGATTCAGGAGAATTTCTTTTCGGCCGTCCAGCGAGGAAATCGTCTTCGTCGGCGACTTTGCTCCGTCCAATTCGGCGTGGATTTCGTAGTCCGCGTTCGGGTCCAGACCGCTGAACCGGTAGTTCCCGTCTTTGTCCGCGAATCGGGTATTGATCGTGCCCGTCCGGTTGTTCTTCAGGAAAACGACCCCACCTGGAAGTGGCGTATCGCCTTTGTCAGTAACCGCGCCCAGTACGGTCCGGAGGGGTGACTCTTTTTTCGGATTCTGCGCCGCGACAAATCCCGACACTAGGAGCAAAAGAAACGCCATCCACGCCAATCTTCGCGTCCCGTTCATTTCTTCACCTCGGCCTTGCCCTGGCTCACCGGCTGCATGCGGATCGACAACTGTTGCTGGACTACTCCGCCTTTCGCCGATACGAACTCTGAAACATCCTGGAAGTGTTTCACATGTACGAACACTTCATAGTCCGGGCCTTCCGGCACGCGAACGGCAAATTCCCCGCGCGAATTCGTATACGTGTCCCACTTGAATTTTTTATCGCCTTTCAACCTGACGCGCACTTGCACCCCGGGATATGCCATGGCCTTTTCATCAAACACCGTCCCCAGAATCACAAACGGCGGAATCTTATTCTTTGTCTTGTTGGTGGAAGACTCTCTTGTGGGTGGCGCGTTCTGCGGCGGCGCAGCTGTCTTTTCCGGCGCCAACGGCGGGACCGGCTGCTGCGGTTGCTGAGCCGGTGTTGCCAGGCAAAGGCAAAGCCAACCCGCCAGAAACAGGGCAGGAAAAGCTAGCGACTGCGCGGCGTTCAGGGGGAATCCTTTCACTTTGCTTTAGATGACGGCGTAGCCAGGGGAAGATGCATGCGGTGCACGACTGCCGCGCTTACTCCTCGTCTTCGTCGTCTTCCTCGTCGTCGTCGATGAGGTCGCCATCTTCGTCGAATTCTTCGTCGTCCTCTTCATCCTCTTCCACTCTTCTTCGTCCTCGTCGTCCTCTTCTTCAATTTCATCGGAGATGGGGTTTAACGCGACCGGATGCGTCTGCGACACTTCCAGTTCGCACTCGCACTCCGGGCAGCTGAGGATCTCCCCTTCTTCCACTTCGTCTTCGTCCACGTCAATTTCTGCGGAACACTCTGGGCAGCGGAGCACGGCTGCTTCCTCCGATCTAGTTCTTTCGTGTTGGGCAAGCGACGCGCCAACACCTTCCAGCTATTATATACGGAGGCGGGTGAAGTCAATGGAACCCATCCGCCGCGAAGTGCAAAGTTACCCTACAGACTGGCTTGGAGAAAATCAAGCGAATGGCGCGTCAATATCCGGACCATCCCGTCGTCGGTGTCGGCGGTGTGATTATCGAGCAGGGCCGGGCCCTGTTGATCCGCCGGGGCAGCGAGCCTTTGCTGGGCCAGTGGTCCATACCCGGCGGGACGCTGGAGCTGGCCGAAACGCTGCAGGAAGGGGTTGCGCGCGAATTGCTCGAGGAGACCGGCATCACGGTGCGCGTCCTGGACGTGATCGAGGTATTCGACCGCATTTTCCTGGACCCGGACGACGTTGCCAACCAGGCTGACGCCCGGCCCAAATTCCATTACGTGATCGTCGATTATCTGTGCGAGCGCATTTCCGGCGAGCCGCGTGCCGCAAGCGACGTCACCGATGTTGCTTACGCCAGCGAAGAGGAACTCGAGCGATTCGCATTGACGCCCACGGCTACGCGCGTGCTCCTCCGGGCGTTCGCGATGGATCGCGAGCGCCGCAAACTGCTTTAACGCTTGCGAAATCCTTGCTCGCCGGCCTGCCGTTATCTGGACAACTTCAGGATGTCGATCGAGCCATTGGCATTGGTGAGGGAAAGCGTGCAGCCACCATTGCCAATCTTTCCGATGAGCGAATCGCCGCCGAGTTGGCCAGTGCTGGTGACCGGAAGTTCGCTGTTGATTCGCCCGAACGAGGTGCGCGCTGTCAAGTTGTAGCCGGCGTTTTCCGGCAGGCGCACCTGGATCGGCGAGAAGGAAGTCTTGACGGTAATGTTCTGGCACGAGGACGACTGCCGCGCCGCAGAAAGCACCACGGCTCCGTTCTGATTGTCCACCGTGATGGCGCCACCGATATCGTCGAGGGTTACGGAACCAAAGCTGGTTTTCGCTGTTGCGTCTCCACCTGACGGAGTTCGCCGTCACCGGACCGTTGGAATTCTCCAGTGTCAGCGTTCCGCTGATGCGCTGGACGTTTATGGCGCCGAAGCTGGTCTTGGCATACGTTTCGCCGCCAATGTCGTTCAGGGATATTCTGCCGTTACCGGTTGTGGCCTTTGCGCCCTTGTGGATGCCGGTGGCATCAATCGCGCCGAACGAAGTGTTCAAAGTCGCGTGACCCTTCACTTCCCTCACGGTGACTGCGCCGTTGGAGTCGTCGACCTCAACCGAGCCGCCAATCTGTTCCAGTTGCACGTCGCCAAAGGAAGTCTTGACGTAGACGTCCTCCTGCACCGGCCCGCCCTTCACTCTGCCGTTTGACGAGGTGCATCTGACGTGGCCATTCACGTTGCTGAAGGCAATCGTTCCGAAGCTTCCGTTTAATGTTGCAGAGCCGCTCACGGTGTTCGCATCGATGGCGCCGTTGTTATTGTTCACGGTCAGATCGCCGTGAATGTTGCGGGCGTTCACGCTGCCAAAGGAATTGCTTACCGTCGATGTGCCAGTGTCGCTGATGTCCACTGCACCATTTCCGCCGGAGATGGTTGTCGGACCTTGAACGTTGCTGACGGTGATGGGGGCAAAACGGTCCTTAACCTCTAGCGAGCCCTTCACAGTCGAAACCGTCACCGCTCCATTGTTATTGACTACCGTCAGGTTGCCCTCCACTCCATTCGCGTCCACCGAGCCAAATGAGTTGGTCAGCTTCGCCGCACCGCTATCGCGTAGTTCCAGCTTGCCGTGGCCGTTTTCCGCCTCGGCCCAGCCGCGAACACTGCGAATCTCAATGTTGCCGAAATCATTGCGGAGCCAGATCTTTGCGTCGTTGGGCACGGCGATGTCGTAATCAACGGAATAGGAAGGTCCTCCCTTTTCGATGCGGATGAACCACTTGTTTTCGTCTTGATAGACGGTGCGCACCTTGATGCCTTGTCCGTCTTGCGAGACTTCAATCTTGATCTCATCCGCCTTGCGATCGGCGTCGGCCTGCGTTTTTGCCTGCGTGCGGATGGTCGCGGAGATTTTCACATCCCGGCCACTTTCGCCGTGAACGCGGACGTCACCAAATTTGTTTTCCATCGCGAGCGTCTGGTTCGCGCCGAGCGTCAGCGTCTTGTCAAAATGGCGCGTGGTTGTTTCCTGGGCGGCGCTTCCGGCCAGCACCGGCAGCGTCATCGCCATCGCGGCTAAGGCCACCGCAATCGCGGCAATACTCTTCACAGCAACTGAACTGAGGGCGGGCTTCATGGCTTGGTCTCCAATACCTCCTGCAAGGTGGCCTGTTTTTCCTGGTACATCGACAGCAATTGATATCGCAAATGCGCATTCGAAGGGATTCTGTCCGGCATGCATCCGCAGTTCATCAATAGCGCCGTCGAGCATCATGAGTTTTTCGCGATAGTTGGCCATCAGCGGTGAATCCGGCGTGTCCAACTGGGGTTTGGCTTCCGCGGCGAGTTTGTCGATGGCCTTCATGTAGTCGCGCTCCGCGCGCTCCACTTCCGCGACCTTGCGTGTCCTTCAACAGCGGGTTATTCGTTGCGTCTGGACCTGAACGCCGGACGCCGATGCAGAACCACATATCCCGCGGTAACGGCCATCAGAAGCACCAGCGCTCCGGCAAGCGCGGCCTGCCAGACCATGGGCAGGTTGCGCCAGAAAGACAGCCGCTCCAGCCAGGGCTTGTGAGACGCCGACTCTTTGGCTTGTTGCGCCAGCGCCGATTCAATTCGCGGCCACAACGCGGGGGTTTCCTGGTAATCGCGCAATTCCTCCGCGGCCACGCCCAACGCCTTCCATGACTGCAACTCTTTTGCGCATTCGGGGCACGAAGCTGCATGGACCTCGAGCCCAGCCCATTCTTCCGCGCTGCCATCGAGAAAGATCCGATCAAGATCTTCACATTTGATTTGCATCATGCTCCTCCCGCGTGACTGCTCCGGGGAGCCTCCAACGTCTGCCGCAAATTCTTTTTTGCCTGAAACAAAGTGTTCTTCGAAGCTGTTTCCGTAATTTCCAGCATTGCTGCAATCTCCGCGTGATGAAATCCTTCCACTTCGTACAACAGAAAAACATCACGCTGGTGTTGCGTTAAGGCAGCGATCGCCCGTTCGAGCGCCAGTTTCAGGGAAGGGTGGCCTCCCGGTGCCCGCGCTTCCACCGGCATTGCTGCGTCCTCCCGCTCCTCCGGCACGAATTCTTTTCGCCGCATGCGGCTGCGGCGCAGGTCGTGGCAGGTGTTCACCAGGATGCGAAACGTCCACGTGACGAACGACGACTGCCCGCGAAAGCTGGCGATGCTTCGCTGTACTTTCATGAATGTTTCCTGTACCGCGTCTTCCGCGTCGCTCTGCGAGCCCAACAAGTTCCGCGCCAGATTCCTCATGCGCGCGCCCTGCGAGCGGTACAGGCGCTCGTACGCGTGCAAATCGCCCGCCTGGCATGCGGCGGCCAGTGCGGCGTCCTCTGGATTACTGCCTGCAGGATTGCCTTGCGCTCCGCGTTCGGCTGGTTCCACTCGAGATCCCTCGCGCGCTACCGGGCAGATTCTATGCTCCCAGGGCAGCGTAAGTCCTACAGAACCCATTCGTTTCTCCTGGGTAATAGACGACCGAGAAGGGCAATTCGTCGGAGGGTAGGAGTGGAGCTTTTTGGTATGTTACTAAAACATGCAGAATGAGTAGGTTATGGCGATCGAGAGAATGTGAAGACCGAGAATGATCTGCTAGCATTCGCTCGGCAAGGCGCCGCGGGTGCGCTCCCGTTGTTCAAATTCCATTACCGCGTCTCGCAAATCGGCGGGCGTGAAATCCGGCCAGCGCTTCTCTAGAAACACAAATTCCGCAAAGGCGCATTCCCACAGCAGGAAATCCGAGAGCCGTTGCTCGCCGCCCGTACGTATCAGCAAATCCACGTCGGTGGACCCGCCGCGTAGCACTTCAGAGAGCAGCGTCGCGAACGATTCGCTGGAAAGGTCCGTGACCTTGTAAAACTTGCTGGCAGCCTGGTAGATGGTGTGGCGCGCTGAATAGTCGATGGCCAGCCGCAAGTGAAGCCTGCGGCCCTTTACGGTCATCGCCTCGGCCTCGGCAATCGCCTCACGCAACGGCGCCGGCAAGCGGTCGCGGCGGCCGATGATGCTGAGGCGAATTCCTTCCTCGACGCAGTGAGTGGTTTCCTCGACGAGATACTCCTGCAAGATCTTCAGGATCGCGGCCACTTCGCCCGCCGGCCGCTTCCAGTTCGCCGAGGACAACGCAAACAGGCTGAGGGTATGAATGCCCAGGTGCGGGGCGCATTCGATGATGCGCCGCGCCGTTTTCGCGCCCGCGCGATGGCCCTCCGAGCGGTGCAGTGCGCGCGATGTGGCCCAGCGCCCGTTTCCGTCGCAGATAATGGCGACGTGCAGCCGCGAAGCTACTACCGCGGGTGCTTGTGGTTTACGTTCCAGAACAAATTGTTGCGTCGACATGCTATACCTTGCCTTCTCCGCCGCTGGCCCTTGCAATGTACTTTGCCGTACAAAGCAGAGGCCCAAAAAAATTTACCGCTCGCGCGTCGCCCGGATCAGCGCCTCCATGTGATCCAGGTATTTCTCCAGCGCACGCCGCCCCGCAGCCGTCAGCCGGTACTCGGTCTTCGGCAGCCGCCCGTCGAACGATTTCGTGCACACGATGTAGTCCGCTTCTTCCAGTTTGCGCGCGTGCACGCTCAGGTTCCCGTCGGTGGTCTTCAGAAGCGCTTTCAATTCATTGAAGGTCAGCGAGCGGTTCACCGCCAAGGCGCTGACGATTCCCAAGCGCATGCGCTCATGGATCAGGCGGTCGAGATTCGAAGATACAGGTTCCGCGGTCTGCCCGCGCACCGCGGCGGGGCCTGCTTCGCGCGCGCTACGCTCCTGCCGAACTGTGGATGATTTCGCCATTGCTTAAACCTTCGTCACCTTCTCCTCAGCCTCCGTACCGCAGTGCGATCCAAATTCCAAAGGCAATCTGTACCAGGCCAAATCCCGCCGCCATGAACAAGTTGCCCCATACCGCAGACGAGAACAAGGCCGCGGCACCCAGTGCCATGAGGCAAAGGCCCATGATCGGCACTACGCGCACGGAAAATGCGCCGCCCGTCACGATGGCGGTGCCGTATAACAACAGCCAAATCCCCGGCAGGTAAGAAATTCCGCCTGATTGACCCATGGCATAGGTGAGAAGGCCGCCCACAAAAATCGGGGGTGCGAAACTCAATACGAACTTTCTTCCCGGACCCGTGAACAGCGACGAATTTGCCCGCCGAGCTTTGGTCGCGGCCGCCGGCGCTGCAATCGCCACAGCCACGAATACTTCCGCAAGCCAGACTGCCAGCCAGGCGCGTGGTGTAGCTTGGCGAGCCGCCAGCCATGCCGCGGCCAGCGCCGTCATGCCCATGGCTACCCCGCCCCAGCCGGGAACGGCAGTGAACTCCGCGGCACGCTCCATGGTTTCGCGGATGTATTTCAGGTGGTCGGCGGCACGCGCGTCGATAGGAATGGGTTCGCGGCGCGGAACACGAATTGGATGGGAGAGAGCCACGGAGGGAATAATAGGCGGAGGGGGAATCTCTGTCAAGTACTTTGTAACGTAAAGTTAAGACTTCCCCATGCGCCAACAACCTCTATTTTGCCTTGCGGTACCGCCCCTTCAGGGCGTTCCACCGAATAATCAATATGTCCAGAAACATCTGCAGGCTGTCGCGCAGCATGTTCACCTTGGTGGCCGGAGAGTGCGACCATCGCACCGGCACCTCGATGGTGGAAAGTCCGTGATGCCGCGCCAGGTACAGCAATTCCGGGTCGAAGCCGAAGCGCTCGATGGTCTGTTGCTCGAAGATGATGCGGCTAGGCCCGCGCCGGAATGCCTTGAAACCGCACTGCGTGTCGACAAATGGCAGGCGCAGAATCAGGCGCACGATGGCATTGAAGACGATGCCGGCAAATTCACGGAACAGGGATTCGTGGACTTCAATCAGACCTCGGTCCATCGCGCGAGAACCGATGGCCACGTCGTGATCCTTCAACGCCGGCAGCAGCTTATCCGCTTCTTCAATCGGCGCGGAAAGATCGGCGTCGGTGAACAGGATGACGTCGCCCAGAGCTTCCAGCGAGCCATGGCGAACGCTGTAACCCTTTCCGCGATTCACGCCGTTGGAAAGCACGCGCAAATTCGGCAGCTTACCGCGGTAGGATTCGGCCACTTGCGCGGTGCGGTCCTTGGAGCCATCGTCGACCACAATCACTTCGGTGTTTCGGCGCGACGACTGGATGTAGCTGGCAATTTTGTCGAGGGTTGCGGGAAGGCGAAGTTCTTCATTGTAGGAAGGAATGATGATGGAAAGTTCCGGTGCGGCCGGCGTCGGCGTCATAGAAGGTCCAGGCCCTTCCAACCGAATCGGCCCACAAGCGGAACGAACCGGCATCCCTCATGCCACTCGTAGGAGAACGCGTTGGCTCGCTTCCTGGCGCACACGAGGTTCTGATGGGACGGATCGCCAACGGGGGCGACAAGGCGGCCCCCGTCGGCCAGCTGTTGCAGTAGCGGTTCAGGCAGCACCGGCGCGGCAGCGGCAACCAGGATGGCGTCGTACGGCGCGAACTCCGGCAGGCCGGCAGATCCGTCGCCGCAATGGACATGAACGTTGGCGAAACCCAATTTTTGCAATCGCTCGGCCGCACTGCGCGCAAGCTCGGGACGGACCTCCACGCTGTAAACCTCTTTGCTCAAGCACGAGAGTATCGCCGCCTGATATCCGCAGCCCGTCCCAATTTCAAGAACTTTATCAGTCGGCTTTAGCTGCAGCGTCGCCGTCATTACCGCGACCATGTAGGGTTGCGAGATCGTTTGGCCGCCGCCGATCGCCAGCGGTTCGTCTTCGTAAGCGCGCTCCCGCGATTCCGGCGGCACAAACTCTTCCCGCAGGATTCGTGACATAGCCTCCAGAACACGTTCGTCCTTGATGCCTCTGCGGCGAAGCTGCATTGCGACCATGCACTGCCGCGCTTCCCTGGATTCGTTTTTGCGCTCATTCGTGGACGTGGAATGCATCTGCCGTCGTCGCCTGTTTCTGCCGTTTCTCCCGACACTAATACGCCTAGTGTAACTGAAGCTTTGCCTTACGGCTTCCGTTTTGCGGAGCGAAAATCGGCTGTACCAAGTTGGGCTCGCGTCTTCCTGCACCTCTGGCCAGTGACCGAACTAGCAAAGCTGCACCCACGAGCAGGCGCGCCGTGAAACTTGGCTTCCTACAATCAATTCTTGAAGGCAGAGGCGCTTTGGCGCATGATGTCGTTTGGGTTGGAGGCAGTTATGAAGGCGGTTCTCGCATTAGTCGTGATTTACGTTGTAGCGTTTCTGGTGGCCATCCAGGGGAGCGCTCCCGCAGCTGTGGAAGCTTCCCCGCAATCTGCCGCGGCCAAGCCTGCGGCCGCGCATTCCTCCGCCATCGACCCCGCCAAAGAAGCCGATATTCGCACGTTGCTCGATCTGGTTGGCGCCCGCGATCAGGTTCAGGAATCCGTGAACTATTCGGCGGAACAGTATCGCGAAAAACTGCTCGCCACCGTAGCCAACAACGATAAGAACCAGGCATTCGTAAACGCCGTCATCACGGACTACGAAAAGAAATTCGATGTGGATCAGGTGACGGATCAACTGGTCGCCATCTACGACAAGCACTACTCCAGCGAGGAGATCAAGGAACTGCTGCAATTCTACGGTTCGCCACTGGGCCAAAGAGTGGCCACCGAAGCACCAAAGATTTCGCGGGAAATTCAGGCCGCTACGCGCGCTACTGCCGCCAAGGCTGTGAAGGACGCGCTGCAGGAAACCAAAGAAGAGAATCCTGGAGTCGGGCAGAACGCCCACTTGACCACCGCTCCGGCACGGAGATTCCAACAACGGCGCGGCACGCAAGACCCCACGCAGGCCGCTCAACAGCAGGATCAACCGTAGTCTGCAACCTAAAACGAAAAATATAGGGATTTGTCAGCAAGCAGCGCTGCGCTTGTGCGTTTACGGCAGGCGCTTTTTGATTTTGACGTCGATACCGAACGTCCCGTTTTGATCCAGCAGCGCCACCACCGACACATTCCGATTCACGATGTACTCCACCTGGATCACTTGCTGCTGCGTTGAGTTCACATTCGACTCGTAAAGAACCGTCAGGTTCCTCGTCACTTGCTGCTCTACCGTGATTCGCGCTGTGGCGTTTTGTCCGGACCCTGTCGCCGTAACTCCGTTCAGCCCGGGATCGACACGAAATCGCGTAATCCCGAATAGCCGCTCGACGCGCCCTCCCAATTGGCTGGAGATCGCTTCGGAGAGCAGCGCCGTAGCACCCGACGAGCCAGCCTGGGTGGTTCCGCCTGTGCGCAACGCAGATTCCGACGACGTTTGTCCCAGAGCCAGCAGCGTAATGATGTCGTTCGCCGGCAGCGGCGGATCGGAGCGGTAGGAAAGATTCAGCTTGCTGGATTGGCCGCTGAAGTTCAGGGTGATTTCGTATTGCTGAATGTTCGTGGTTGCTTCGACGTTGATGACCGGGTCCAGCCGGAAAGGGTTGGCAAAGTTCAGGTCGCCACGCGCCACGCGATAGCGATTGTTGTGGAAGGACAGCTCGCCGGACAAGACGTGAATGTGTCCGAGCAAGATCGGGTGCTCCGCAGTGCCACGCACGCGAAGGTTGGCTTCCGCCTCTAGCTGCGGCTCCCGGCCATTCCATTCGCGCATCCGGCGTTGAGCTGGCTTCCACGTCGAATTGCAGATTGCGCAAGAAGCTGGAGGTCGCGCCTCCGCCTGGCTCGGAGGAAACCAGGATCCCGGCGGACTCGAGGCCCGCGTTCATGTTCACGCGCTGGATGATCACTTTGCCGGTAAGCAGGCCACCGTCCAGCGTTCCCGCCAGGCGCAGCCCGCCGCCCAGCAGCCAGCTGATTCCCTCCGGATAGCGCACGCGAATCCGATCGGTTTTTGCCGAGATATCGTAGCGCAGCGGTTTCTCCGAATAGTTCACGCTTCCGCTCAGCGTCAGGACTCCGCCGCCCGCTTCGCCCGTCACATTGTCGAAAAACAGACGGTTGGCATCGAAATTCAAGTCTCCCTTCAGGTTGCTCAACCCGGTGGGAAAATCCGCCGAACGCAGCGAGGCGTCCAGCAACTTCATTCGACCAATAATTCGCGGCCGGTCCAACGTCCCTTCGAACGACGCGTTCGCGTCCAGGTGGCCGCCTATGTCGACGTCCTTGATATAGGCGCTCAGCAGCCGCAGGTCCAGCGTTCCGTTCAGTTTTATGGCCACGGTGCGCCGGCCGGTAAATTGCACCGAGCCGCTGAGATCGATGTTGGTGTTCAGGCCCTGCAGACGGGCGCTGATGATTTTCAAATTGTCGCGGGTGGAGATCAGATGAATCGGGCCGGAATTTTCCAATTTCAAGACGTCATACGTCAGTACCAGCTTGTTTAAATTACTGTCAACCATCAGGTTCTCGGGATGTTTAAGCTCGCCCTTCACGGTGATGTCCCCGTCAGCTGCGCCGTGACCTGGGAATGTCTTCAGGTGCAATGAGGTCATAAGAAAGGGATCGAGATTGATGTTCTGAACGGAAATCTTTCCGTCCACGGGCATGGGATCCGCCCAACCAACAGAAATTTCTCCGGAGAGCGAGCCCGTGCTCATCGCCGATTTTAGTTTGAGCCGTGCTTCCTTTCCGTCGGAGTTCAGGTCACCATCGAAACTTCCCACTACCTCTTTCCCGATTTGCAGGTCCACCACGCGGAACGAGCCTTCTGCGACCGGTTGCATCACCGGCCCGCTGGACTTCAATCGGAAGGTAATCTGCCCATTCAGCGGCAACGTGGACGATTGGATCTTCCCGATGTTGGCGAGCGGCAGCGATGCTCCCACAAGGTCGGTCACCAGAGAGCGCTCCGCGTATCGATAGGCAACGTTGCCGGTCACGATTCCCGCTCCACCGGTCTTCTCCGTGCCCGGCGCAAAGAAGCGCAGCTCCGCATTCGCTAAGCGCACTTCATCCGGCAAGACATTTAGTTGCCCGCGCAACCGGTTGAACGTCATTCCGTACACGTCACCGTCTGCCAGGTCGAAATTCCCGGTCAGGGCCGGTTCGCGCACGCGTTCCCCGGCCATGGAATTGCCCCGTCAGCGTGCCCTTCACTGGATATTTCCATCCCGCCATCTGTTCCAAGCCCTCCAGCGGGACTTTCTCCAAGTCGATTTCGCTGGACCACTGGCTGTCGGGGCGAAACTCCCAATCCGTGAGCGACAATTTTCCTTCAATTCCCGCCTGCATCACGCCGCGGTATGCGCGCGCATGCGTGAGCACGAGTTCGTCGGGGGAGTACAGCATGTCTCCATCGATCGAATCGAGCGCCACTTGCCCATAGCGAATGTTCTCGCCGCGAAAGTGCCCTTGAAACGTGGGACCACCGGAAGGACCGGTAAGCGTACCGTCCCACTGCAGTGAGCCGCCGAGCTTCACAGCTGCTGCCGCGCTTCCCGGATTGTCGCCTGAAATTGCATGGATGAAATCGTTCCAGGATTCCAGAGCGCCCGCGTTCACATGCAGATCGAGGCTGGTCTCCTTTGGCGCAAGAATCCCGGACACTGTTCCACGCGTGGCGGGAGTTTCAAACTCCCCCTGCGTGATATACAGCGTGCTCAGCAAATCGCGGTACCGCAAATTCCATTCGCCGGTTACCGGCATGTGTCCCGGCATCAGGTCCGCGGGTTCTGCCCAATGCATTCGGGCGGAAATATCAAAATCGAGGAAGTTTGCGTGCCAGGTCTCGACCGTGTCCGCGGAGATCTCAGAATCCCAATGCAACGCATCGATGGGAAATCCCTTGTGATCGATCGCCGACGTGACCGCGGAGAGCCGCACGTTCTGGACCTTGGTCTCGGCGCGAAACTGCAGGCCTTCGTAGCGCATCGCGACGCGGCCTTTGACGCTACCGCCCAGCGCGTAAGCGGCAAAGTCCGGCAAAACTACGCCCTTCTGCATCCAAAATGTAGCTGGAGCGGCTCGACAAGTTCGCGGAATGAAAATCCTGGAAGCCCAGGGTAATGTTGTCTCCCGCAAAACTTCCTTTGCCCAGAACGCTTCCATTCGCTACCTTGCCTTCGCCGCGCAAGTCCACACGCCCCAGTGGAATTTCCGGGGTGCGGAACGCTTCACGCAAGTCCAGTAAATCTAGCCATCCGCGATAGCGATAGGTCAGATTGAATTCCGACAAATCCGGCATGTTCACTTCCATATCAAAATGCGAGCGTCCGACGTCCAGGATCGCTTGTTCCACTGCGAATCCTTCTTGGTCCAACGAAAACTTCGCCGACAGGTTTGCGGGAACCGGCACATCGTGCCGCCGCGCCAATTCAACGGAATCCCAATCCAGCGTTCCCCGATACAGAGGACTCGCCGGCGTTCCCGCCAAAGTGACGTTCAGGCCAAGTTCGCCGCCCTCGACGGCAACCAGTTTGCGCACGTTGTTATAGAGCAGCCAGCCATCGGTGATTTGCAGGTGTCCGATATGCAGGTCCAGCAGAGTCTGCTGCAGCGGTTTTCGCGGGCCGGTGGTGGACCAGGCAATCGCCGGTAAATTGCTGGTGCCGTCTTTTTCCACGCGAACGTGAAAGCGCGGCTGCTGAAGAATCAGCTCTCTCAACGAAACCTTGCGTCCCCAGAACGAGTCAATCCGCAAGCCAATCTTCGCTTGCTCTACGGCAAAAAGAGGCTCCGTGCCGCTTGGTTCCTTCCCATGCACGACCAGGCCTCTGACCGTTGCATCAAGTGAGAACCAGCCTATCGATACGGTGCGCACCTCCACCTTGCCGCCCGTCAGCGTTTCCATGCGGCTGACTAGCGCGCGCCGCAACAGTGGATTCGCCAGGCCGCTGTATACCGCGATGGCCGCCAGCGCGATGGCCAGCAGCGTCCACGTCCCCAACACCCACAGGACGTGTTCCAGCCACAGGATCTTCCGCAAGCGCAACTCTTTCGTCATTTCGTGTTCTCGTTCAGCAGATTCTCCACGCGGACCCGCGACCGGCTCTCCTTCAGCCATTTGTCCGCTTGCTCATTGATGGCGCGTTGCACCAGCGCTTCCTGGATGAAATCGTGCGCCGCTTCCAGGGTTGGCGGAGTCTGGCCGCGGGACTCAGCCCGTGGCACCACGCGGTTCTTATAGAAGTCGGCGATGGCGTCGTCGTCGATTTGGATGGAAGCGCGAAACCGTGAATCGAGGTAATTGCTAAGGTATAGCTGCGACTTCAACTGCCGCAGGATTTCCTCTTCGGTCAGGCCACTCTGCTTTTTTCGTTCTTCGAAGGACTCCGAGTTGGAGAAGGAGCGCTGCAGCCGCGCCAGGCTGCGCTGCACATCCTGGTCGGAAGGTTGCGGGAACCGCGCGGCGGCGGCTTCCGTGCGGACGATCCATTGGTCGATCAGGCGTTCAAGAATCTGCTCGTCACTTTCGGCTTTTCCGTCGACGAATACCTGATATTCCGCCAGTTGGTGAATGTCGCTCAACAGGATCACGTCGTTTTCAACGCGCGCAACGATGCGGTCGATCACTTCCTGCGCGCGGCCCCCTCCTGCTTCGAGCAGCATTGCGGCCAGCAGCAGAAATAAGGCAAGGCGTCTCATCAGAAACTCGACCCCAGATTGAAGAATACCTGCAAACGAGGCAACCGCGTTCCCTGTTGGCAGAACACGGAGCTATTCGGGCACGGAATCACAAACTGCGGACGATTCAATTCATAGCCCAAATCCACTCGAATCGGGCCTACCGGCGTCGCATAGCGCAAACCGAATCCAATGGTGTGCGACCAGTAATTCAATTCGTTGGTGCAGTTGTACACACACTGCTGCGGATTGAACCTTCCGGGTACCTTTCCAGGGTAAGCGGGCTTGAACACCGGCGTCGGAGGAAGCCAGCGCATGCTCACGTGACTGAGCTGGCTGTAGGAGTTTCCGCCGTCGTAGAAAAACGCTCCGCCCAACCCTTTTCCGGCGAACGGAACATGTAGTGGGAAGCGCAATTCCTGGTTCAGGATAATCATGGCCTGACCGCCGACCGGGAATCCGGTAATGGAGTCGCGCGGACCCGCCTGGTTCAAGGCAAAACCGCGCAGGGTGCTGCCGCCGCCGGCAAATAGCCGTTCGGGAAGTGGAATAACCTGTGCGGGAGGTGTGCCGGTCTGCGCGGGGAACGACAGTGATACCGTGGAGGCGTAGGGAACGAGGACGCCCAAGCGAATGGAGCGCGCGTACACCCAATTCTTTTTCAGCGGCGTGAAACCCGAATTCTGGAAGAAGAGGCTCAGGAAGCTGGCGCTCGATCCAATAGCCGTGCCGGAAACAGCAAAGTTGGCGCTATTGAAGCTGCCCTTGTGCGCATCGGCGGGATTGTCGCGAGTGTCGCGGAACCACGTAGTGCTGAACTGAGAAACGAGCGTGGGCTGATTGAATAACGGTATTTCATCCTCCGGAATATTCAGGTTGCTTACCGTTACTTTCCGGAACGAGTAGCGGTACAAAATCCGGGAAAAGGAAGAGAGCTGCTGGGTAATCTGAATATTCCCCTCATACCGGATTTCCGTGAACGTATTGATGTCCTGGGTCTTTTCCACATAGGTGTTGGCCTGCAGGCTCAACTTCTGATTCTCGAATGTGTTTGGCGCGTTATAACCCAGAAGAGCGCGCCATTGAATCGTGCTGGCACGCAGTTTCAGCGTCAGGGAATCCGCTCTTCCGGTCAAATTCTGTTTTGAGATTTCAAGGATGCCGCGCGGCGAGGCTTGCACCTGTCCGCCAACGGGGTTTGAGGTACTGGCCAACCTTTGGGCTTCGAATCCGCCGCCGTACGCAATGGTGTAGCGTTTTGCTTCTTCCACGAGCACAACCACATCTTTGTCGGGATCAGTGCCGTTTGCGTTTTGCGGTTCGATGGTCACGCGATTGAAAACGCCGAGATTGTAGAGTTTCTGCTGCGACTCGACGATTTCACCCTCGCGCAGCGGCCCTCCCGGAGTTACCTTCACCTCGCGGCGAATGATTTTCGGCCGGGTGTGGTTGTAGCCGGTTAGAAACACGTTGCGCACATGAAACTGCTCGCCCTCCTCGATCTTGTAGGTCAGCACCATGGGCTGCGCTCGTTCAATCTTGTAGGCGCCCGGTTTTTCGGAGTTGTTCTGCGGCTTGGGGCTGCCCGTGGCATTTTTATTCGCCGTGGCTTCCTGATTCGAAGGTTCGGCAGCCTCCGCGGTGTACGTAAACCTGGCATTGGGAAAGCCTTCGTTGTAGTACAACGCGAGGATATTGTCGCGGTCCGCGGCAACGTTAATGTCGGAAAACGGCTGCCCCGGCGACGAGCCTACAACACTCATGATTTGCTGCTCGGGAATCGCGTGCGTCCCTTCGAGCTTCAGATCGGCCACCAGCGTCTGTCTTCCTTCATCAATCAAAAACTGGACAATCAGGTAGTTGGATTTCCCGAGAACGCGGTCGGTCTTTGCCTCCACTCTTGCGGACAGAAACCCGTTCGCCAAATACAAGTTCTTCATGGAGAGAGCGTCGGAATCCATCAGGCGCTGACTAAAGCGCGGGCGGGTAAAGAGCGAACTGGCGGAAATCGTCAACCGGCTTCGCAAGACTTCGGTACTGAAATAATGATTTCCGGTAAATTCGATTCGCAGCAGCTTGCTCTTCTCTCCTTTCGCCACCTCATAGGTGATGGTTTCCTCCGAACCCTTCCACCCGGTTTTCTTTCCTTCGATGTCACGGGCATTGACGCTGTACTCCACCCGGGCGTCAAAATATCCGTTGCGTTCCATGCGCTCCCGAAGATTGCGCTTGCCTTCCTCCAGCAGATCCGTGTCGACGGAGCCTTCCTGGTAGATCGGTACAAGTTTCTTCAGATCGCCCTTGGAAATCTTGGCGCCCTGCACCACCACCAGCACCCGCGGCCCTTCGGTCACCTCCAGTGACAGCGGTATCGTGTTCGTGGCAGCGTTATACTGCCCGCGCCGGACGGACACTCGCGCGCTCAGGTGGCCTTTCTTCTCCAGAAATTTCCGCAGGCGCTCGGTGCTCGATTGCACGCGCGCCACGGTCAGCGCTCTGCCGGGCGACAATTTCGTCAGCTTGATCAACTCCGGGTCGCGGTACTCCGTGTTGTTGATCAGATTGATCTGCGCCAGGCGCACACGCGGGCCCGGATCGACGTGCGCGATGATATTAATCTGATGTGTTGCTTCATCCGGCTGCTGGGTTGCCGTAACCTTGGCCTGATACAAACCTTCGTCGCGCAACAGATCCCGCAGGCGGTCCAGCGCTTCATCCACGTCCTGGGAATGATAGGTTTGTCCCAGCGAGAGTTGCATGGTGGCGACTGCGGAAGCCTCGGTGGGTGGAGGTTTCAGACCCTCGACCCGCACCTGGCTGATAAACAAGTTTTCCCGCGCGATGAAGTCGAGCCGAATCCCGCCATCTTCCGGGCTCGCCACCGCGCGCAAATCGGCATAGTCGCCGGTGCGGTAAAGAACGCGGATGCTCTCTGCCACCTCGTCGGGCTTCAGAGGTTCGCCGACCTTGACGGGAATGCTTTTGGGGTTATCGACGAGCACCTTCCCATGCTCGTTGACCACGCGGACGTCAACGACCTTGGCGCCGGCAAAAGTCTGGGTTTGCGGCGCTGCGTTCGCGTTTGTCTGGGCCTGAGCCCGGGCAAACGCGCTCCTTCCCCCCAGTAGCAGCGTCAGGAGGAGCAGACTTTGTAACCCATTGGCCCAACATGATTTCATCCGTTTCTATACTCAGACGAAGGGTAGCATAGGCGCGTTGCTTCTTCGGATGCCTTTGGCGCTATCATGAGTGAGCTTCCTAATTAAGGCTGGACTTCTATTTTACGTGACCCATCCGCTCCATGAGAAATATTCCCGCCAGATGCTCTTCGCAGGCATTGGCCCGGGAGGACAGGAACATTTGCGGGCGTCTCGCGCGGTGGTTGTGGGTTGCGGAGCCATCGGTGCGGCCACGGCGAATCTGCTGGTACGCGCCGGCGTGGGGCACTTGCGAATTCTGGACCGGGACTTCGTCGAGGGGTCTAATCTGCAGCGCCAGACACTGTTTGAGGAAGCCGATGCGCGGGAGGCGTTACCTAAGGCCGTTGCCGCGGAGCGCAGGCTTCGCGCGATCAACTCGGATGTCACCGTCGAAGGTATCGTCGCCGATCTGAATGCCCGTAATGCGGAAGAACTGCTGGCCGGATACACCCTGATCCTCGATGGTACCGACAACTTCGAAACGCGCTTCCTGATGAACGATTACTCGGTCAAGTCACAGACACCGTGGATTTATGCGGCCGCCGTCTCCAGCTACGGACTCACCATGGCCATTCGGCCTGGCAAAACCCCATGCCTCGCCTGCCTGCTGGAATCTTCCAGCGGAGTAGGGCTTGAGGAAACCTGCGACACCGTTGGTGTGCTTGGGCCGATCGTGAATTTGATCGCTTCCCTGCAAACGGCGGAGGCTTTGAAGCTTCTCGCGGGCCGCGAATCTACCTTGCACGAGAGGCTGCTTTCCTGCGACGTCTGGAGCGGGCGCATGCAGTCTGTTGCGCCGGAGCGCCATCCCAACTGCCGGGCTTGCGTGCGCCACGACTTCTCTTATCTCGAAGGCGAAGCGCAGCCGCACATTACTTTGTGCGGACGCGATTCCGTGCAAATTCACGAACGCAATCGTAGCCTGGACCTGCAGGCGTTGCTGCAGCGCCTGTCGTCCACCCTCAGCGATGTGCGGCAAAATGGATTCTTGCTGCGCTTCCGCGCAGACAACTACGAAGTGACCGTCTTCAGCGATGGCCGCGCCGTGGTTAAAGGCACCAAGGATCCCGCCGTCGCGCGTTCGCTCTACGCCAAATATATTGGTGCTTGAAGGCTCGTGTGAGCGCCATTGCGAGGCATGTTATTGTAGCGCTAGCTTTCATGCTAGCCTCCACCCCGGCGGACTGGGATAAAACCCAGCGCTACATGGAAGACAATTACCGCCAGACGCCGCCGCGGCCTGTGGGCGTGCGCATGGAAGCGCGATCGAGGTTCTCGCGGAGGTTCATTAGCGTCAAAAACGTGCTCAGGACGCGCGCCTTTAGATCATCTGTCAGATGCAGCCCGCTGGTTGCCACCCGCGCCAGCTTTTCTCCATGCTCAGTGATGAATCCCATGATTTCGCGCTGCCGGTCATGGGGCGTATTGCCCAGAGCGGTCTCCCGGCGCATCTCTGCGCAACTGGATTCTAGGGAAAGCGTGAAATGCAGAACGCAGAGTTTCTGGCTCGGCCAAGGCGGCCGGCACGTCATGCTTGCATCCTCCGATATGGCAAAGCTCGCTCATCGTCAAAAAAAGGTGATGGCAGATAGGTAGCATTCCCAGCACGGAAAATCCAGCGTTATCCGCGCCGTGCGGCGAATTGTGCATCGTATGCTACCTGTCCTCATCACCTGTCCCTTCGGTCAGACCACTTCCAGCGCGTCTTCGAGGTCGGCAATAATATCGTGCCAATCCTCCAAACCCAGCGACAGGCGGATGCCTCCGGGTCGCAATCCGCTGCGAATCTTTTCCTCCTCGGGAACCGAAGCGTGCGTCATGGAAAACGGGTTTTCAATCAGCGTCTTGATCTGCCCCAGGCTCACCGCCAGCGTGACCGTGTACGATTTCTCCGCGATGTAGTCGACGAATCGCTCGGCAGCTTCCGCCGCGCTTCTCACATCGCCGTTCTTCCCTTTAATTCAAAATACAGCATGTGGCCGGGCGCGAAGGACCCGTCCGGCGTGGTCATCTGACGGTGCGCCAGTTCGCGCTGCGCGAAGTTTGCCAGCCCCGGATAGACCACACGCTGCACCTTTGCCTGCCGCAGCAAAAATTCCGCCACCTGCATCGCGCTTTTCTGCTGGTTCACCATCCGCGCCGCCAGCGTCGGCAAGCCGTACACCAGGATCGGCCACGCATTCTTGGGAGACAATCGGCGCGGCCGGGATTCCGGTGTGGCAAATTCAAGCGAAACCCTGTGCCCCGCGGTGAACGGACGAAAGGTGGTAGGTCGCGGAACTGGATTGTGGCGGAACCACGTGATGGTCGTAATCCCAGCGGCCGCTTGCGTGAATCAGGCGGGTGCGCAGGCGGTATTTCGCGTGGTTTTTCCGAGTGCGTTCGTTTGGCATGGCTGGCTCCTTGTTTCTGTGCGGAACCCGCGAGAGGTGAAGACCGCGGCGAACGGGTGAGAGCGATCCTGACAGTACTTCCATCATAGTCCAACAACGCTGTCGCGGCTGTTCTGGAGCCCTTAGCGCATGCGACACAAAAAACTGCTGATTGATGTTTGACAATCACGGAAGCGGGCATGTATAAATATACAGTAGGGTGAATATTGCATACGGCATGAGCGCCACAAAAAAATTTCGCCACGGTCAGATCCTTCGGCTGGTCTCCGCTGAGCGCGTCGGCAATCAGGAGGAGTTGCGTCGCCGCCTTGCTCAGCAAAAGCTGCGCGTCACCCAGGCAACCCTTTCCCGCGACCTGCAGGAGCTGAAGCTCGTGAAGACTACCGAGGGTTACAAGCCCGGCTCCGCGGTTCCGGACGACGTTTCCGCCTTGCCGCCTCTCACGCGCGCGCTCCGCGAATTCCTTTTGGATATCCGGCCGGCGGAAAATCTGCTGGTCCTGAAAACGCCTCCCAGCGGCGCGCAACCCTTGGCCGCAGCCGTGGATGGCGCGAAATTTCCTGAGATCGCCGGCACCATCGCGGGTGACGATACCGTCCTGATCATCACGCCCAGCCGCAAGACGCGCGAATCGCTGCAGAAAAAAATCGAAGCACAGGTGAAATGAGAAATCCCGGCAGCATTGCCGTCATTGGTGTCACCGGCTATACGGGTTTTGAGCTGGCCACGCTGCTTCTGCGCCATCCCTCAATCTCCAAGCCTACCTTTTATGTTCGCGAACCTAACGGCAACCGTTGCCTTTCGCAGCTTTTCCCGCAACTGCGCGGATGGGGAGAGGCCGCTCTCCGCACTCTTTCTCTGGACGCCATCACCGCAAGCAATGCCGGCACTGCCTTTCTCGCTACGCCGCATGAAGTTTCCGCGGAACTCGCGCCAAAATTGCTCGACGCGGGACTTCGCGTCATCGATCTAAGCGGCGCCTTTCGCTTTGCCAGCGCCGAAACATTTTCGTCGTGGTACAAACTGCCCGCTCCGCATGCGGCGCGTCTGGGTGAGGCGGTATATGGCCTGCCTGAACTGCTGGCGACGCGTTTGGCCAGCGCGAAACTCATCGCCAATCCAGGATGCTATGCCACCAGTGTGATTCTCGCGCTGCGTCCCCTGGCCGACGCCGGCGTGCTTGCGCCATCCCAGAGCGTTGTGTGCGACTGCAAGTCCGGCGCCAGCGGCGCCGGCAAAGATCCTCGCCGCGACCTGCATTTCGTCGAAGTGGACGAAAATTTTCGGGCCTACAACCTCTTTTCTCACCGACACACGCCGGAAATTTTGGAGCACGCTGGGGTTCCTGAGGCGCAACTGACTTTCTCGACGCACTTGCTTCCCGTGGCTCGCGGCATCCTTTCCACGATCTACGTTTCTCTGAGGGATGCACACAAGCCCGAAGAGATTGCACGCATCTATCGGACATTTTTCGCCGGCCGGCCCATGGTTCGCGTTTGGCCCGCCGGCTCGCTCCCCGAGCTGCAGCACGTCGTGAAAACGAATTTCTGCGACATCGGTTTTGTTCTGGATGCCGCCGGCAAGCGTCTGATTGTGGTGTCCTGCCTGGACAATCTGGGCAAGGGCGCGGCAGGCCAGGCCGTCCAGAATCTGAATCTGACGCTCGGTATCGCCGAGCAGACGGGACTTCTATGAGAATAGTCATCAAATTCGCAGGCGCTTTGCTGGAAGATGCCGCGATGGTGCGCGATCTCTCACAGCACGTCGCGAAGCTGGCCGCTCACGGCCACGAAATCCTCGTCGTCCACGGTGGCGGCCGCCTGTTCACCGCCACGCTGAAGCGCCTGGGCATCGAGAGCAAATTTGTTGGTGGATTGCGCGTCACCGATGCGGACACCCGCGACGCCGCGGTGATGGTGTTTGCCGGACTTCTCAACAAGCGCCTTGCCGCTTCGATTACCGCCGCTGGTCAGCCGGCCGTTGGTATCTCCGCAGCCGAGGCCGCGTGTTTTTCTTCTTCGCCTCTGGTGCATAACGATGTGGAAGGCGGCTTGGGTTTCGTCGGCTATCTCACGAGCGTCAACGTTCGCTTCCTGGAATCGCTGTGGCGCGAAAAGCTGCTGCCGGTGGCCGCTTGTCTCGGACTGGGTGCCGATGGCGAGCTCTACAATATCAATGCTGACCACATGGCCGCAGCTTGCGCGGAATTCGTCGCTGCCGATCAGCTGATCTATCTCACCGATGTCGCGGGCGTTCTGCACGGTGAAGAAGTGATCTCCGCACTCTCCTGCGAACAGATCAATCACCTGATCGAATCGCGCGTCGTTTCCGGCGGCATGATTCTGAAGCTGGAAGCGGCCAAACGCGCACTGGAAGGCGGCGTTCACGAAGTGCACATCGTTGGCGGTGAATCCGCGTCTGAGGCGCTGGCGCCGCACCTTTTCGCGCCTGTCGCGGGCAAAAGAGTTTTTTCGGATGTACCGGGGACGCGTGTTTTGCGGGGTTCTTCCTCCGAACAAGCTTCCATCGCGGCAGTGTAAGAAAATCATGAAGTACGGAGAAGAAGGATGACAGCAACGCTTTCAATTCCAGTTTCGATCGCCAAAGATCTCCTCACCGGAGCCGAATGGTCTCCGGGAGACGTGCGCGACCTGCTGCACCGTACCGCGGAGATCAAGGCTCGTCCCGCGCGTTTCGCTTCCGTGCTTCGCGGCAAACACATCGCGCTGATCTTTGAGAAGCCATCGCTGCGCACGCGCGTGACGTTTGAAGTCGGCATCCAGAGCATGGGCGGCTTCGTGGTGTTTCTTGACCACACCCAGGCGCGCCTGGGCGAACGCGAATCCATTCCCGACGTGGCGCGGAACCTGCAGCGCTGGGTGCACGGCATCGTCGCGCGCGTTTACGAGCAGCGCGTGCTGGAGGAAATGGCGCGCAGCGCGGATATTCCCGTCGTGAATGCGCTCTCTGACAAGTTTCATCCTTGCCAAGCGCTTGCGGACTTCTTCACGCTGGAAGAAAAGTTCGGCTCCCTTCGCGGCTTCAAGCTCGCCTATGTGGGCGACGGAAACAATGTCTGCCATTCGCTGATTTTTCTGGCCGCCAGGCTTGGAGTGCACATCCGCATCGCCACGCCCGCGAACTATACGCCTGACGCCGACGTTCTTGCCGATGCCAAACGCGTTGCCAAGGAAACACGCTCCAAAATCGAATTGTTCACCGATCCAACCGAAGCTGTGGCTGGGGCGCAGGCCGTCTACACCGACTCTTGGACCAGCATGGGTTTTGAAGCGGAAGAAAAAATCCGCCGCAACATTTTCAAACCCTATCAGGTGAATCGCAAACTGATGGAGCAAGCCGCCGAAAATGCCGTGTTCATGCACTGTCTTCCGGCGCATCGCGGCGCGGAAGTTACCGACGAGGTCCTTGACGGTCCTTCGTCGATCGTGTTGGACCAGTCCGAAAACCGTATGTACGTGCAGAAGGCTATTTTGCACGCGCTTTATTCTTGAGTTTTTGTTGACATAACCGAGGAGAGAAAACAGAGTGAATCAGCAGCCGCAAAAACCAAAAAAAGTCGTCCTGGCCTATTCGGGCGGACTTGATACCTCCATCATTATTCCGTGGCTCCGTGAAAATTATGGCTGCGAAGTGATTGCCATGATCGGCGACGTTGGCCAGCAGGAAGATCTGGAGGCCGCGCGCAAGAAGGCTCTCGCTACCGGCGCGTCTGCGGTGTACACCGAAGATCTTGCGCGCCGAATTCGTCCGTGACTATATCTGGCCAACGCTACGCGCCGGCGCTGTCTACGAGCATACCTACCTGCTTGGCACCTCCATGGCCAGACCGGTCATCGCCAAGCGTCAGGCGGAACTCGCGCTTTCGTTAGGCGCCGACGGGCTGTCGCACGGCTGCACCGGCAAAGGCAACGACCAGGTGCGTTTCGAGTTGGCCTACAAGGCTGTCGCGCCGAACCTGCAAATTATTGCACCCTGGCGCGAATGGGATATCGACTCCCGCGAAGACGCCATCGCCTATGCGGCCAAGCACAATATTCCCGTCGAGCAGAGCAGGAAAAACATTTACAGCCGCGACCGCAACATCTGGCATTTGAGCCACGAAGGCGGCGAATTGGAAGATCTGGCCAACGCGCCCAATGAAGCGATGTGGCAGTGGGTCGTCTCACCGCAAAAAGCTCCGGACACGGCCGAGGAAGTCGAAATCGGATTTGAAGCGGGCACACCTGTGTCTGTCAACGGAAACACGCTTGGGCCGATCGACTTGCTCAACACTTTGAATGACATTGCTGCGAAACACGGCATTGGGCGCACCGATTTGGTGGAAAATCGCCTCGTTGGCATGAAGTCGCGCGGCGCGTACGAAACTCCCGGTGGCACGCTTCTGGTGACCGCGCATCGCGAACTGGAGCGCCTCACCGTCGATCGCGAAACCGCGCATTTCCAGCAAGCCCTTTCCGTACGCTATGCCGAGTTGGTGTACTACGGCCTGTGGTTCTCGCCACTGCGCGAAGCGCTCGACGGTTTCTTCCACGTGGCACAGCAGCGCGTCACCGGCTCGGTGGGCCTGAAGCTCTGGAAAGGCACTCTGAATGTCACCAAGCGCATTTCGCCCTATTCTCTCTATCGCGCCGACCTCGCCAGCTTCACCATGGGCCGCTACAATCCGAAGGACGCCGAGGGCTTTATCAATTTGTTTGCCTTGCCGGTAACCGCTCGACCGATCGCCAAGGCCGGCACCGGGAAGCCGTAACCGTTCAGCGCAGAGACAACGGGTGTTGCGCTCTGTTCGGCTGGAGTTCACGATTTTGCTGATGCGCCTGTTTCGGAGCTCGGTGTTTTTCGCGCCGCGCTGCCACCGGCATGTTGTTGCCTTTTGTAGAGGTAGGGAATGACGGAACGCAAAGACGATCGCTTGTGGGGTGGACGCTTCGAAAACGCGCCAGACGCGAATTTTGATGCGTTTCAGCGCTCTTTCGCGTTTGATCGTCGGTTGCTTCCCTACGAAATTGCCGTCGACCGCGCGTGGGTGAAGGCGCTGCAGAGCGTCGGGATTTTCACCGAAGCGGAAGTGCGTCAGACCCTTGCGGCACTCGACACCATCGCGGGGCGCGCCAAGAACGATTCCGCGTGGGTGGAGAGCTTCGGTGCGGACGCCGAAGACGTTCATCATTTCGTCGAAAAAGCACTCGTGGCAGAGCTGGGCCCGCTTGGCTGGAAGCTGCACACTGGCCGCAGTCGCAACGAACTTGTCGCTACAGACTTCCGCATGTTTGTCATCGATGCAGCCGGTCAAGTCCAGAACTCACTGCGTGCGCTGATCAACGCATTCCTGCAGCAGGCCAAGGCAAATCTCAAAGTTCCAATGGCAGGCATGACTCACATGCAGCACGCCCAGCCAATCCTTCTCTCTCATTTCTTAATGGCGCACGCCGAGGCGTTTTCGCGTGATGTGACTCGCCTGCAAAATGCCGCCAATGCTGCCGATGCTTGCCCCATGGGCTCGGGAGCACTCGCAGGGTGTTCGTTCGCCGTCGATCGCAACGCCATGGCGCGCGAACTTGGTTTTTCGCGCATCACTGCCAACAGCCTCGACGCGGTCAGCGATCGCGACTTCGCTCTCGATTATCTTTTCGCGCTTGCTGGCATCGCCACGCACATCTCGCGCCTGGCCGAAGATTTCGTCCTGTTCGCATCGCAGGAATTTTCTTACGTCGCTTCTTCCCGACGAATACTCCACCGGAAGTAGCCTCATGCCACAGAAGAAGAATCCAGATTCGTGGGAGCTTCTGCGCGGCAAAACCGGCCGCATCACCAGCGCACTGTTCAGCCTTTTCACCACGCTGAAGGGATTGCCGAGCAGTTACCAGCGCGACCTCCAGGAAGACAAAGAAGCGCTGTTCGCGGCTCATGATCAGATTCTTTCCATGCTCGCCGTGGCCACTGGCGCGTTGGCCGCTACAAAGTTCCGTGAAGACCGCTTGTGCGCCGCCGCTTCCAACCCCGCGCTGTTTGCCACCGATGCCGCCGACTATCTGGTTCATCGTGGCGTGCCGTTTCGCCAGGCCCACGACCTTGTCGGCCGAGTCCTCCGCGAAGCCGAGAAGCAGGGCAAACCTTGGACGGCGCTTTCTCTGGAAGACGTTCAGACAAATTTCGCCGTTCTTTGAAAAAGACTTTCTGGCCAATCCATCCGTCGAACACGCTATCGCCACCAAGCGCGTTCCGGGCGGGACTGCCGAAGAATGCCTTCGCGCGGCGATCGCGCAGCTCGAACAAGACTTGCAGCAAAGGGAGAACAAACCATGAGCCTCGGCTCCGTTATCTACTCGTTGGAACCGGCATCGATTCATGCCGAGGATTGGAGGTTCCTTCGGTGAGAGGCACCTTCGGCCCTACGGAAGCTCATGCCATGAAGCAAGCGCTCTCTGAAGCCGCCGTTCCTCGCGGATTCCGCTTCTCAGCCACCGCCTGTGGCCTGAAGAAGACGGGCGCGCTTGATCTTGCGCTGCTTTCCAGCGACGTTCCCGCTTCGGCTGCCGCTGTCTTCACGCAAAATCTCGTTGTTGCCGCGCCGGTGGTCGTCTCGAAAAAGAATCTACACCTTTCAAAAGGGCGCATGCGTGCCGTGATCGTGAATGCGGGCAACGCGAATTGCGCCACCGGCGACGCAGGCTACGCCGCGGCTGTAAAAATGGTTGCGGAAACCGCGCGGCGTCTTGGCTGCGATCCCCGGGAAGTCTTTGTCTGCTCCACTGGTGTGATCGGCGTTGCCTTGCCGCTTGAAAAAGTTCTCCGCGCGCTTTCGGGAATCGCACGCAATCGCCGGCCTTCCGTGCGCTCTTTTGCTGAACTCTCGCTGGCGATTTGCACCACCGATACGCGTCCAAAAACCGCGGCCAGTTCTTTCCGCATGGCGCGCCGGCGCATTCACTTTATGGGCTGCGCGAAGGGTGCGGGAATGATTCATCCCAACATGGCTACTACGCTGGCTTTCGTTGTGACCGACGCCGCAATTTCCCCTTCGCTGCTGCAGAAAACTTTGCGCGACGTGACCACACGCACTTTCAACGCGATCAGCATCGACGGCGACACTTCTACGAATGACACGCTGCTGGTGCTGGCCAACGGCGCTTCTGGTGCTCCTCGAATCAAAGCCGGGACCGCGGCTCACCGCTCGTTCGCCAAATCTCTAGAGGAAGTCTGCCGTTCGTTGGCGCTGCAAATCGTGGCCGATGGCGAAGGCGCGCAACGCGTCATTGAAATCGAAGTTCGTGGCGCAAAGACGGAGTCCGCCGCCTGCCAGATTGCGCGAACCATCGCCACTTCCCCGCTGGTGAAAACGGCCTTTGCGGGCGGCGATCCCAATTGGGGCCGCATCTTTGCGGCTGCTGGGCGCGCTGGCGTGAAGTTCGATCCCGGACGCGTCGATATCCACATGGCGGGCATTCCTGTTCTGCGCCGCGGCCAACCGCTTGATTTCAATGAGCGCGAAGCAAGCAACCGCCTGCTGGAGCGCCAAGTGATGCTGGTCGTAAACCTGCACGCTGGCCGCGCGTCTGCCCGCTACTGGACTTGCGATTTCACCGCCGAATACGTGCGCATCAACGCTTCATATCGCACTTAACCGCGATCCTTTCTTGCATGCAACAAAATGTCATCCTGAGCGCAGCGAAGGATCTCAAGCAATAGCCGGCCCACATTTCAACCGTGAGTTGCTTCTGCGTCGCATTACTCGTGCGGAAGGTCTTCGCTGAAGAAACGCAGCGCGTTGCCGCCCATCACCGCCCGGATTTCTGCGGCGCTGAACCCTTCCTGAAGAAGCGCTCCCGTCAATTCAGAGAGATGCGCCGCGTCGAACGGCACCGTAACGCTGCCGTCGAAATCGGATCCCAGTCCTACGTGCTCGATCCCTACCACCTGCACCGCGTATCGGATGGCACGCGCGATGGCTCTGGCGTCCCTTCCGCACACTGCCGTGGGCCAAAAACCAATGCCAATGATTCCGCCACCACGCGCGATCCCGCGTGCCTCCTCGTCGCTCAGGTTCCTGCGGTTGTTGCAGTTTCCCTGCAGCCCGCCGTGGGAATAGATCACCGGGCGTTTCGACTCCGCCAGCACATCGCGAATCGTTTGCGGGGAAGTGTGCGCCAAATCGATGATCATTCCGCGCGCGTTCATTTGCCTGACAAGTTCGTGGCCCAGCGGAGTCAGCCCGCCCTTGTTTACTCCCGCCGACGAACCCGCAAACTCGTCATCTAAGAAATGCGTTAGTGACATATATCGATAGCCGGCTTGGAAGAGCAGTTCCAGGTTTTCGATCTTGCCGTCCAGGGCTTGCGCGCCCTCAATTCCCAGAAGCCCGGCGGTGATCTCGCGATTCTCTTTTCGCTGCTTCAAGTAGCTCGCTAGATCGTCGGCTGTGCGGATGGGAACGAGCTTGCCGTTGGAGGAAGCCGCGGTACGCTCAAACCGTTTCGCCAGATAGAGAGCGCGCTGCGTCATGCTGTTCCATGTCCCTGGCGGCCAGCGCTGCGCCAGCGCCAACCAAAAAATATTGTCGGAGTTGCCTCCATTCCTCACGTAATTCAGCCCGCGCGGTGTCTTAGTCACCGCCGTAAAGACTTCCAGCGCCACGTTTCCCTCAATGAGTCTCGGAACATCCGCGTGGCCTCGGCTGCCCTTTTCCAGTAAGTCTCTTCCCCATAGAAGCGAATCGGCATGCAAGTCCACGATTTCGAGAGCTTCGTGCAACTCCCGCGCCTGCGGCGGCACACTGCTCGAAGTTGACGCTGCAACCCGGTTGAGCGTGAACTCGACCAACTGCGGCACAAACCAAAAAAACACCAGCACCAATACCAACAGCAACGCTGCGACCAGCACAAAGAATTTTTTCATTGCGGATGCGCGACCTTGTTCTACTCTGCGCTACTTTATTCCCATTTCCAATTTGCGAATTGCTCGCGCAGCGCGATCTTCTTGAATTTTCCCACGCTTGTTCGCGGAATCGATTCCACATACACGAACGCGTCTGGCAATTGCCAACGCGCAAAATCCTTGTGCGCCAGATATTCTCGCAATTCCTCGTCCGTCACCTTCGCTCCATCTTTCAATACCACCGCAGCCAGCGGACGCTCCTGCCATCTGGGATGCGGCACGCCCACCACACAGGCTTCCTTCACCGCGGGATGGCCCATCAATGTGTTTTCCAGATCCACGGAACTGATCCACTCACCGCCGGATTTCACCAGATCTTTTGCGCGGTCCACAATCTTCATGATTCCGTCCGGATCAATCGTGCCCACGTCCCCGGTGCGAAACCAGCCATCTTCGCTCCACTTGTGCGCCTGGTCCGGCGATTTGTAGTACTGGCTGGCCACCCACGGTCCTCGTATTTCGATCTCACCTGGCGTTTCCCCATCCCATGGCGCCTCGCCTTCCGGACGCATGGCGCGCAGATCAATCAGCGGCACGGGCCAACCCTGCTTTGCGCGAATCGGATAGGTTTTCTCCAGCGGCCAGTCCAGCATGTGCGATCGCAAATGCCCGGTCGTGGCCAGCGGTGATGTTTCCGTCATGCCCCACAGGTGGAGAATGCGAATCCCGAACCTGTCCAGCTTGCGCATCAATTCCAGTGGTGGCGCGGTTCCACCGGACACTACCCGCACGGGTTTTGGGAACTGCCAGCGGCCCGGATATTTCTCCAGCGCCTCCAGAACGCTGATCCAGACAGTCGGAACAGCATTGGCTGTGGTCACTTTTTCCGCCACCAGAAAATCAAGAATCGCTTCCGGTTCCACATTCGGCCCCATGAACACCATCTTCGTTCCAGTCATCACCGCGGTGAAGGGCACTCCCCAGGCATTGGCGTGGAACATGGGCGCGAGCGGCATGATCGTGTCGTGATGGCTCAGAGCAAACGCGTCCACCATGGCCTCCGACATCGAATGCAGCACCAGCGAACGGTGCGTGTAGACGACGCCCTTCGAGAAGCCGGTGGTTCCCGACGTAAAGCACAGCGCGGCGCCGTCGTTTTCATCGATTTTTGGATACTGAAAATTACCGCTGGCCCCGGCCAGGAATTCTTCGTAATTTACATAGCCCGTGGGTGTGTCGGCAAACCCAAACGGCACCACGATCACCTTCTCGAACTTCACGGCGTGGCGAAATTTCTCGTATACCGGCAACAACACGTCATCGATGATCAGGAAGCGGTCTTCCGCATGATTGGCGATGTTGGCAATTTCATGAGGATGCAATCGGAGATTCAGCGTGTGCAGGATCCCTCCGGCACACGGCACGCCGAAGAACGCTTCCAGGTGCCCGATGTGATTCCACATCATCGATGCCACGCGGTCTCCTGGCTGCATCCCCAGTTTCGTCAATGCTTCCGCCAGTTGCCTCGCCCGTTTGTAAAATGCGCCAAAGTTCGAGCGGATCACGGTCCGGTCTGGTTTGCGCGAAAGGATTTCTACATGCGGAAAGAGCTTCCCGGCGCGTTCCAGAAAAGCCGTCAGAACCAGGGGATACTCCATCATTGTGCCGTGCATTGAGACCTCGAGGTAAACCTGGGTTGCGGCGGATACTATCACCAATGCCAGCGGGAGAGGAGCTATTCCCGGCTTTCGGCGGGGGTGGGTACTTGAGATGGACTGGTACCGGGCATACCCTTTCTCCGGTATTTATTTGGTTGCAAATCTGGACATTTTTCGAGACCATCTCCGGGACCACCGAACAGCACTCCCCGCGCTGCGGCATGTCCTCCGGTCTGCCTCGTTGCTGGGAAAGGTCTCTTCGGTGCGCTCCGCAACTCGAGTTTAGGTTCCGGGCAGAAGGAGTCCGCAAGTGAAGAAGCTTTACGTCGGCAATCTTCCGTTCAACGCATCGGAAGAGCAGCTGCAGGAATGGTTCGGGCAAGTTGGTGTGAATCCCTCGGCAATCAGTCTAATTCGCGACCGTTTTACAGGACAATCCCGCGGTTTCGCCTTCATCGAGATTTCCAACGATGAAGAAGCGGACCGCGCGATTACTTCCCTGAACGGCCAGAACTTCGGGGGCCGGAACCTGGTAGTGAACGAAGCACGGCCGCAAACCGAACGTTCTGGTGGCGGCGGTGGCCGTGGCGCCGGTGGAGGTGGCGGTTACGGCGGTGGTCGTGGCGGCGACCGCGGAGGCCGTGGCGGTGGTGGCCGCGGTGGAGATCGCGGAGACCGCGGCGATCGCGGGAACCGCTGGTAGCCTTCTCGTTTCCCCCGTTTCGCTCCACTTCTATTAACCAAAATAGTATTACGCTTGGGGTTCGCTTTCCGCCCGGTGGCCTCCCCGGAAATGCTGTCGCGCGTCCTTCCGCCCAACCCCCTTTTGGCCTCTCCGACGCTCCATGGGTTTATTCACAGGCCACTCTAATTTTCTCTAGCCTTTCCTTTTCCTTGGATGTACTATCCGGCGCGATTGAGTCTGCGGCCCTCTGTCTCGCGGTCCTACCGCTCGAGTCTCCGCGTTTTGTATTGCTCTTCGGTCCGGGTCTTGTGCGACCGAAACATTACGCAGGGTGACGTGTTTGATACACCAGGCCAAGTTTTTTCTTCGCTCCCTACGGCTTGGAGTGTATTTAAGGGACTACTTGGGCTGTATTCGTAGCTCGGTAAGACCTGATGCGATCCGTGCAGGCAGAGAACTTTCCCGCGGATCAGCGCATCAAACGAATGGAACAACAAAGAGCGTTCGTGCGATGAACAATTGGCAAAAACGCGATTGGAAACAGTTTTACGAACTGGCACGGCGGCCTTGGCAGCGCCACCGCCCGCCGCGGCCCGTTTATCCGGCGGGCATGAATCGTGTTGCTCCCGCTGCGGGCTACAGTTTGTCCGAACTCGATGATGCCGGAGTCGATCTCGACCAAGCCGAGCAACTCGGTCTTCCCGTGGACGCAGGGCGCATCGGCGCGTACGGCCCAAACGTAACCACTCTGCGCGACTTTATTCGTTCCTCCCGTCAGCCGCTGTAAATTTGCCTGCACCTTCTATTTGCGCTTTACGTAAGCCATGAAGGGTTTCGTCGACAGCATGAGGCTCTGCTACGGTCGCCGGCTGCTTGCTTGTAGGGCGGAATTCTCCAAGTCTTTATCCACACGGTCCAGCTGATCCTGCAACTGCTGGAGTTTTGCCTGCGCGATCTTCAACTGCTGTTCAAGCTCAAACTGACTCGATTGCAATTCTTGCTCCTGAGCTTGAAGCGCTTCCTCACGATCTCGGATACTGGACATCTCGTCGCTGTATTGTTTGCGTTGTTGCTCATTCTCGATTCGATCCTTGTGCTCTTCGAACCTCTTGCGCTCGTCGCCATTGTATTTCCGTTGCATTTGAGTCTGTGCGACCGCCGACTTTGCGTTCTCCCACCGCTTTGTGGCGCGCTCGACAGCCATTTCCTGCTCATGCAATCGATAGCTGACAATGTGGGCCCTTCGCGCCGCAAGCGCAGCGGCCTGCAAATCCCGTCTTGCTTCCCGGATCTCTGACAACAAGGCTTGCTTCGTTTCCGATTCACGGTCGCCTTTTGGCCAACAGTGTTCGGGACAAAAAGCAAAAGAACGAGAGCAACGGAGGATAGTCGAAACATTGTGCGCCCCTCTCTCGACTATTTATTGGACACCTCAGAACGCTCCAGGTGCCCACCGTCCGCGCTGGTTTCAAGTAAACAATTCACGATCACGATCGAGAACGGCAATTGCCGACAGCAGCAGACGAAAAGGCGGAACGATGGGAATGATGGCTCGCCGATGCGAGCAGTGGGAAATGTCAGTATTGACGGCATGAAAACAGGGCGTGATCCAATTTTTTGTCGCGAAGGAGATAAATTCTGATAAAGTACCCCTCTGGTTAAAGTTACGGCCTCCACCGCCCACGGAGTGCTTTATCCCAGTCCGTTCTCTCTGCGGGGTTTCCGATTTGTCTTAGAGGTTCAACACCTGCGTCTGTGTTTTCGATTGAACGTCAGGAATCTTGTTTTTGATCGTCCGCACTCCTTTTTCGTCCCCGCTCACCCTCGTCGCGCTGGAGGGCGCTCATGGAAAGCAGCCACAGTGACGCCGCAGGGAACACCGGAAATTCGCGGCGGAATACTGTTGTCTTGGCGTGCCTGGCGGCCGCGGTGTGCTACCTGGCTGCAAGATTAGCGGGTTCGTTAATCATTCGTGTTCCGCAAACGGTCTGGCCGTTTTGGCCTGGGTGTGCAGTTTTGGTCGGCATTCTGTTGGTTGTGCCGCGGAAAATGTGGCCGATTCTTCTGCCGGCGGGCTTGGCAGGTTTTGTTTTGTATGACTTGCAAGCGGGCGTGCCGATTCGCTCGCTGGCGTTGCTCATTCTGGCTGACACGGTTGAAATTTTGGTTGCAGCGTGGGGTGTTAGCTATTCTCTAAACGGCGTGCCCCGTTTGAACAGTCTGAAAAACCTCACTAGGTATTCATTTTTTACCGTGTTCCTTGCCTCGATCATCGTATCGACGATTGGCATCCAAGGTTTAAACGGGGACCGGTGGATCAGTTGGCGGATCAGCTTTCTGTCGGAGGCATTGGCATTCCTGACCGTCCCGCCGGCGATCTTGGGTTGGGCTGGCCAGACCCGGACATGGGCACGAGCGCCTCGTAAGTATTACCTGGAAGCCCTGGCGTTGATCGTTGCTGTGACTTCCTTGAGCAGTGTGATGTTCGTGGCTCGCTGGAGGAGTTATCCGCCAGCGCTACTTTATTCTCTTGTGCCACTTCTACTCTGGTCCGCTTTGCGTTTCGGCTCCGCAGGCGCGGGCGTTTCGGCAACTATCGTGGCGCTTCTTTCCGTTTGGGGTGCAGTGCATGGACGAGGTCCCTTCACTGCGGCAGACCCGACTAACAACGTACTGTCGCTCCAACTATTCTTGCTGTCCACTGCCGCGCCGTTCATGGTTCTGGCAGCACTGGTAGAAGAACATGAACAGGGCGAGCGGGTAATTCACGAAAGCCAAGAGCGCTTCCGGTTGGTGGCAAACGCAGCTCCTGTTTTGATTTGGATGTCCGGTACGGACAAACTCTGCAATTTTTTCAATCAAGGATGGCTGGATTTCACGGGCCGTTCCATGGATCAGGAGTTAGGCGAAGGCTGGGTTTCGGGAGTACATCGAGAGGACGCCGGGCATTGCCTCGAAACCTACTCTGCCTCGTTTGACGCTCGCGCCGAGTTCGAGATGGAATACCGTCTGCGACGGTTTGATGGAGAGTACCGTTGGGTCGTGGATCATGGCGTGCCCAGGTTTGAATTCGATGGTACCTTCTGCGGCTATATAGGCTCGTGTGTCGACATTACAGACAGGAAGTTATCGGAACAATCCCTCCATACCTTGAGCGGGCGACTCATCCATGCGCAGGAAGAAGAACGCACCCGCATCGCCAGGGAACTCCACGACGACTTCAGTCAGCGCTTGGCCCTTCAGTGTATTGATCTCGACCAGCTAAGAAGAAAACTTTCGGAGTCGGACACGAAGGAACGGGCCAGGGTCCTCGAGATGCTAAAGCGAGCCAAGGAAATGTCAGCGGACCTTCGGTCTCTCTCTCATCAACTCCATTCCAGCAAGCTGGAGCTTGTGGGTCTGGCATCCGCAGTTCATGGCCTTTGCAAGGAAATCAGCGATAAGTATGAGATTGATGTGGATTTTAACGACGCGCGGATCCCTCCCGATATTCCGAAGAATGTGGCTCTGTGCCTGTTCCGAGTGACCCAGGAAGCGCTCGGCAACGTGGTCAAGCACAGTGGTGCGAAGAGCGCGCGCGTGGAATTAGGGTCGAATGAAGCGGGCGTCAGTCTTCGTATCGTGGATGAAGGCAAGGGATTTGACACACGCAGCAGCAACGCGGGAGCTGGGATTGGGCTCGTGGGGATGAATGAGAGGGTTCGCCTCATTGGGGGCCGACTCTTAATAAAGTCGCAACCTATGCGAGGGACCGAGATTCTCGCGGAGGTGCCGCTGCGCTCCTCCGTGAGTCGGCCGCGGGCAAAAACCGTGGCAGCGGGAGGACGAGAGTCATGAGACGCCCACGTGTGCTACTGGCGGATGACCATCAGATGCTAGCAGGTGCGCTAAGACTTGTTCTTGAACCCCATTACGAGGTCGTGGGCACAGTGAGTGACGGGCGGGCACTCCTGGAAGCAGCGGCGCGATTGCAGCCTGACATCGTGGTGCTGGACATTTCCATGCCGCAGTTGAATGGGCTTGATGCTGGCCGACGGCTCAAGCACGCGTGGCCTAAAATCAAGCTCATCTACCTGACGATGCACGAAGACCCTGACCTGGTGGGAGAGTCGTTTCGCGCGGGCGGTTCTGCATTTCTATTGAAAGAGGCAGCGGTGTCGGAACTTACAGAAGCGATTGAACAGGTACTGAAGGGCGGCTCCTACGTAACCGCGAGCGCGGCGCAGGGTTTGAACCACGTCTCGTTGCGCGCACCAAAAGCACCGGGACCGTGCCCCGGAACCCACTCCCCGGCAGCGGGAAGTATTGCAGTTATTGGCGGAGGGGCGCTCAATGAAAGAGGTAGCCTTCGAACTGCACATTACCAGACGCACTGTTGCCTGCCACAAATACGCCGCAATGGAACTGTTAAACCTGAAGTCCAACTCGGAGCTCGTGCAGTACGCCATACGGCACAAGATCATTGCGATTTAGCTCCACGCATTTTCTCGCCACACTGTCCGTTTTGCCAATAGCTAGGGATCGAAAATGGCGTCATGGTGTTCCCCGAGGGCCGGTGCCAGGGAATGAACGGAACTCCAGATCGAAGCGTACCCTGCGGACCGACCATACGCTAAACGCCTTGTTTGCCGTCGGAAACTGAGGGAGAACCCAGAAATCCTGTCATGGTGCGAACCCGAGTACTGGTGGCTGACGATCTCAGCTCTGTGTTGAGTGCAGTCGCTGCCTTATTGCCGGAATCTTTCGATCTCGTCGGCATGGTTTCGGACGGCCGAAGCGCCCTAGAAACGACGCTAGACCTCAAGCCCGATGTGCTGGTCTTGGACATCTCCATGCCAGAAATGAATGGAATCGAGGTTGCTAGGGAGCTTACGAAGCAGCACAGCAAGGCAAAGATCGTTTTCCTCACCGTTCACGAAGACTCTGACATCTTGGCGACTTGCCTTGCTGCGGGAGGATTGGGCTACGTCGTGAAGTTGCTGATGGATAGTGATTTGATTCCAGCCATGAATGAAGCGCTGGCTGGTCGTATATTTGTCTCCCGTCTCTCGTACCGACAAGACACGCCTTGATGGCCGTGATGCTACAACCATGTGCGGATGGTAACCGGGAGCAGCAGGCTCACTTTTGACCCCGGCGGGAGGTCGACCGATTGGTGGGCCTGAGTATTTCGGCCACGGAGGCGTCCGGCAGAACCAATTCTGAAGCTTGCCCCCGACGCTGCCTCACCCAAGGTGGCGTAAGGCCTGTTGGCGCCCAAGAAACGGACTTCACCGGACTCAACGAGACTGCCATTTGGGCGGTATTCAGTCCTTGATTGGCTGGAAACAAAACCCGCGAATCAGGCGGCAATGTCGGAGCGCGGTTTGGAGTGGGTGCTAAGGTCGTGTGCCGTTAACGTTTTACTGATGATAACCAGCGTTCTAAATGATCTGCATAACTTCTGCTGGAGCGGTGTTCCGAATCGTCCGACAGCCTTACCAAGTGTTCTCGATTGTCAATGGGGCAGAGTTCGCGAATGCACCTGTCACGTACAATTCTTGACCGGTGGATACGAAGAAACTGCGCCGGATTGAGCTTTTCTTCAAGGGAATTCATCGTTTCGCGTATCAAATATGAACGGCCGTTGCCGTGGAGTTCCGCATAATCTCCCGCCGCCGCGATCCATTCGATCTCGTCAGCAAGCACAATCCGAATCCGTGAACCGATTCGCACCGGGAAGCGTGATACGTATTGCCTCGGGTTCGTTTGAAGCATCCGCAGCAATCGCTTGGCCATCTGACGCTTGCAATCACGGTCTCCAAGCAGTCGTGCTCTTTGTAGAGCCGCGAGAAACCTGTCATCGTCCACCGGCTTAAGGAGGTAGTCCAATGCGTGAACCTCAAAAGCGCGCAAGGCATGCTGTTCATACGCGGTGAGAAAGATTATCGACGGCAGATCCTCCTTTGGGATAGCCCTGAGAACCTCAAAACCGTCCATGCCGGGCATGTGCACATCCAGGAAAACAACGTCAGGAGAAAGGGCAAGAATTTTCTGAACTGCAGAGGAGCCATCCTCACACTCTCCAACAATCTCGAAATCCCTGAAGCTCTTCAGCCGGAGCACGACACCGCGCCGAGCCAGGGGTTCGTCGTCGACAATCAGCGCGCGCACATGCCCCCCCTCAAGCGCTTGAGCCGCCCGCCGCATCGGCACTTCGATCAGCGCCTCGCAGCCGCCCGTCTCCGGCCACCGCAGCAAGAAGCGGTGATCGTTTCCGTACAGCGTCTTCAGCCGCTCTTCCGTATTCGTGAGACCAACACCTCTGGCTTTTCCATTTGAACTAGAAGGCTTGCGGTTCGAACGAGCGGAGCCGGTAGAGCCCTCGGCCCCGACTCCCTGGCGCGACCCGGAATTGCTGATCGCGATCAGCAAGCGATCAGCGTTCAGATGGCTCTCTATCCGAATCGTCCCGCCTTCCACCAGCGGTGCGATTCCGTGCCGCACGGCATTCTCCACCAACGGTTGCAGCAACATCATCGGCACAACAGCGTCGAGAGTATCGGGCGAAATGAACCTCTCAACTCGCAGCCTCTTGCCGAGCCTTGTTTCCTCAATGGCAAGATATCGTTCGATGAAGGCAAGCTCCTGCGATAGCGGTGTCTGAAGCAACGCATCTTGGTCCAGCGTGGTCCGCAGCAACTCGCCGATCTGCGCCAGCATGCGCGTGGCCGCCGGGGCATCTCCTTCCAGCACCAGCGTGGACGCGGCATTCAGAGCATTGAACAGAAAGTGAGGATTTAACTGATAGCGCAAAGCGCTGAGGCGGGCCTCACGCGCCTCGGATTCGGCCCGCAGCAGGCGTTCCCTTTCCTGCGCGGACCGTTGCCACTGCTTGATGCTGAAATAAATACTGCACCACAGAAAAAGAACCACCGAAGACTGTATCGAGTCCGCGGCCAAGTCAGGCCAATCGAACGTATCAAAATTTAACGACACAAGTTCAGCCGCACCTGCGCCCACAGTTCCCACGATCAGAGACCATGCTGACGTCTTGAGCCCGAAAGCGAGCCATGAAGGCGAGTGCCGCAGCAGGGATCGGCATATTGGGTGCACCACAAAACTGCCCAGGAACATGAAAACCACTAAAATGCTGGTGTCGCGCAGCACGCCCGGCCGCTTTACAACATCGGGGATGCATGCCACAAGCACAACCACATAAAGGCAAACTCCTCCGATGATCTGAAGCCGCCAGAAGGAAGGGAAGCGAAGCGGGTCGTCACCTGCCATGAACAACATTCTAGCGCAGGTGCACCATGGCGCGGCCGCGTTCTGTCGCACCAAACCTGCGGTTCGTCGCATTGTGCATTCGTTCCACAGAGAACCCTGACAGTCGGGAACCAATCTGGGTTAGCCTCCTTCACAAGAAGTCGAGATTTGTTTATTAAGAGGTGTTTCATGGGAGAAAGCGCAAGAATCGCATTCCCACCGACTGAGGCCGTTGCTGAATTGTCGTCGGTCCGTGCGAGGACGGTGCCCTGGTATGTGTGGTCGTCTGCTCTGGCCATAACATCGACCACCGTCGGACTCTACTGGGACATTTCCTGGCACATCGGCATCGGGCGTGACACATTCTGGACGCCCGCCCACCTCGCCATTCAGTTCGGAGCAGTCCTCACTGGATTATGTTGCGCATACTTGATTCTGCACACCACGTTCGCTCCTGACGTTACCCGAGAACACTCAGTGCAGATTTGGGGCTTCCGCGGGCCACTGGGCGCTTTCATCGCGGCCTGGGGCGGCTTTTGCATGTTGACCTCTGCTCCCTTCGACAACTGGTGGCACAACTCGTTCGGATTAGACGTGATGATCCTCAGCCCGCCACACGTCGTGCTGATTCTGGGGATTTTCGTTATGGGCCTGGGCGGGCTCATCCTAACCACTAGCCAGATGAATCTGTCGACAGGAAAAAACCGCGACAAGCTCAACTGGCTGCTGCTGTCTAACGGGTCACTGCTGCTATGCCTGTTGCTCATGCTCGGCTTGGAGTACATCGGCGATCAAACCTTGATGCACAGCGCGATCTACTATCGTGTGCTCGGCATGATTGTGCCGGTAGTTCTGGTTGGGATTGGCCGCGCTTCTGGAGGTCGTTGGGCGATCACCACGCTGGCGGCGATGTACACGGTCTTATGGCTTGCCGGGAATTGGATTTTGCCTTTGTTTCCGGCGCAGGCAAAGCTGGGTCCCGTGTTTACACCCATCACGCACATGGTCCCGCTTGGCTTTCCTGTACTAGTGCTGCCTGGTGCGATTGTCCTTGATTTTATTCTCGGCCGATTTGCCAGCCGAAGTGACACGAGGAAAGCAATGATCGCTGGTGCCGGATTCGTGGCCACGACTCTGGCCGTGAGTTGGCCGTTCGCGTATTTCATGATGTCTCCCTACGCGCGCAACTGGGTTTTCACCATGAACGAATTTAGCTATGACACTCCACCTTCGCAATATCACCTGGCGTGGACGCTGCGAGCTTACGAGCAAACGCGGGTGGAATTCTGGCTCGGTATGTTCATCGCGCTGGCGACGACGATACTCTCCACGCGCATCGGCATGTTGTGGGGAGATTGGATGCGCAGTATTCGCCGTTAAAGATGGTGTCGCACCGGGTATTGCTTCTATCAGGGAGGTTTGTATGCGCGCCTGCAGACTGGCCGTTTTGCTGTTGATGTTAGGTCCCTTCGCCCTTGCGCACGTTGGCAGCCCCAACGTGTATTTTGAGGGTGCTGCCGGCCCTTATCAACTATTGGTGACGGTAAATCCGCCGGCGATGGTGCCCGGAATCGCGCAGGTGGAGGTTCGCGTCACGTCCGGTACCGTCAACAGTATCAGCGTTTCTCCCGTCTACGTGAACGGCAAAGATCAAGGTCTTCCGCCGACAGCGGATTCTCTGCAACCTTCCGCCGCCGATCCGCAACGGTTCACCGGCAAGGTTTGGATGATGGAATCAGGTTCGTGGGAAGTGCGCGTCGAGGTCACCGGGACTCAAGGGACAGGAAAGCTGGCGATCCCGGTTCCCGTGTTTGCGCGCCGCACCATGCCGATGGAAAAAACACTCGGCGCGCTGCTCTTCGGACTCCTGCTGTTTCTCTCGATCGGCATCGTATCGATCGCTGGAACAGCAGCGCGCGAAGGCGGACTGGCAGCCGCAGAGATTCCCTCACCGCGCAATCGACGGATTGGACATATCGCCATGGCGGTAGCCACCGTGCTCGTCGTCACCATATTGGCATTTGGAAATTGGTGGTGGAACGCCCAGGCCGACGATTTGAAACATCGGGTACTTTACAGTACACCGCCGCTCCGTGTGTCCTTCAATCGGGCGGACTCCAGCACTCATGGGACGGACCAGCTCACGCTGCTTATCGATGAAGATTTCTGGCACAAGACTCGCAAGGATCAATGGTCGATGAGCTTGATTCCAGATCACGGACACCTGATGCATGTATTTCTACTGCGTGTTCCGGCGATGGACCGCTTCTATCATCTTCACCCCGGGCAGGCGAGCGATGGATCGTTCGCTGTAAGATTGCCGGCCACGCCAGCCGGCAAATATAAGATTTTTGCCGACATCGTTCGCGGCACTGGATTCCCCGAGACTCTGGTCAGTGAAATCGACTTGCCGGATGTCAAAGGGCGCACCATTCTCCGGTGACGACTCCGGTGTGACCGCTTCACCGTTTGAATCGTCCAGCGCTCCGGTGAATGTCGCGCAACTCTCCGATGGCGGTCGAATGGTTTGGGAACAAAACACAAGAGAGTTGAAAGCTAGGCAGGTTTCGTGGTTTCGCTTTCGCGTTGAAAACGCCGGGCATCAGCCGGTGAATGATCTTGAACCTTACATGGGGATGGCGGGTCATGCAGAGTTCGTGCGTTCGGATCTGTCCGTGTTTGCGCATGTTCATCCAGCCGGATCGGTGCCGATGGCTTCACTGATGATCGTGCAACAAGACTTCGGAGTACCCATGGACCATAGCTCCATGCACTCAGTTCCCGCTGAAGTTTCCTTCCCTTATGGATTTCCTCAACCCGGCGAGTATCGGCTGTTCGTCCAGGTCAAGCGATGCGGCCACGTTGAGACAGGCGTGTTCGACGCACACGTAGGAAACTAACTGAAAACGATGGTAGGCCCGCGGGGACTCGAACAACAACTTACAAGGCGGTTAGGGACTGCAAGTACTTGATAGTACCCGCAGATCAACTTTTGAAACTCTCGTGCTGTGCTGGGCAATAATTCCGTTCAGCTTTAAAGTCTGAGCGAAGCCGTTTGAGTTAGACTCTCTCGGCGGAGACATGAGACCGGATAGCGCAAGCCGTAATTTCTCAACATTGATGCTAGCCGCTTGAAATGCCCGCATTCCCCGCGGCGACAGGCAGGCGAGGGCGCGTCTGGGAGTGAGAGTGCACAATTAGGATCACCAACGATGAATCCAATGGAGATATCTCCGGAACAGTTCCGCCGCCTTTCTGAACGTGTGATAGAGATAGCCGCCGACTACCTTGAAGGCATGGATGCCCGGGCGATTACTGCCGATGGAGGCGGCGTAGAGGTGGAGCGCGTGTTTCGCACCTCATTGCCCGAAACAGGTTTGCCCGAGGAAGCCATCCGTGGCTTGGTTGATGTTGCGCGGCATTCACGGGCGCAGAACGGGCGTTTCTTTGGCTACGTGCTTGGTTCGGGAGAGCCAGCGGCAGCGGTCGCCGATTTGCTATGTAGTGTGCTGAACCAAAATGTTACGGCTTGGCGATCTTCCCCTGCCGCGGTGACACTTGAGCGGACTGTGGTGGACTGGCTGGCGCAAGCCGTCGGCTGCCAGACCTTCCAGGGAATTCTGACCGGTGGAGGCTCTGCTGCAAACCTAATGGGTTTGGCGATGGCAAGAGAGGCCACGGCTCCGGCCAACGAATGTGGTCTTCGAGAAGGCGTTGCTGCGGCAGTCTACGCCTCGACCGAAGCACATATGTCCGTCCCTAAAGCGATCGCCCTGCTGGGAATTGGCCGACAGAACTTGCGGTTAATCCCAGTGGATGACTCCTTTCGCATGCTGCCGGAACAGCTGGAGCAAGCAATACTGCGAGACAGAGAACTCGGCATCACCCCAGTGGCGGTGGTCGCGACGGCGGGTACCGTCAATACCGGTGCGATTGATCCGCTTCCCCAGCTTGCCGAGATGACTTCCAAATATGGAGCATGGTTCCATGTTGACGGCGCCTACGGCGCCTTCGGGGCCATCGCCGCGCACGATAAGTTTCAGGGCTTGGAGTTGGCTGACTCAATTTCTCTCGATCCCCACAAATGGCTGTACCAACCGCTCGATTGCGGCTGTCTTCTATACCGGGACACTGCGGCCGCGCAGCGGGCGTTCGCACACAGCGGCGAATACGCGCGCGTACTCACCAGTGATCCGGTAGAGGGTTTCGCCTTCTTCGAACAATCCATGGAGCTGTCCCGCAGATTCCGGGCACTGAAACTCTGGTTTTCATTGCGCTATCACGGATTCGCTTCGTTACGGAAGTCCATCGAGAAAGACCTGTTGCATGCGCAGCGACTGGGCACTGCGATTGCAAAAGAACGTGAACTGCAGTTGCTGGCGCCCATTGAACTCAGTGCCGTATGTTTTCGATACGTAGGCAATCGGGAATTGCCTGAGGTCAAACTCAATCAATTGAACTCCGACATTCTGCAGCGAATCATCGCCCGCGGTCATGTGTATCTCTCTAACGCGACACTGCACTCGAAATTCTGCCTTCGTGCCTGCATTGTGAATCACCGCACCACTGATTCGGATATCGACAGCGTTCCGGCTGAGGTCTTAGAAGCCGCACAAGAAGTCGATTGAAGAGCTTGCGAAGTTTATAGGCATCAGCGTAGTGAAGGTGTATTCGCGCCGAACATAGCGAGAGTTCAGCTGATCCCTCGTTTCTGCGGTAGACTGACGATTTCGATGCGGAGTTTATTCCCACTACTGCGGGATAGTAAAAATCACACAACCCAGGGACGTCCACGACGTTGCAGAGCAATCCGCGCCGCCTTGCGAGGCGATGAATCCTTTCCTGCAGTTCACGAGAGGAGGTTGCCACGATGACTAAGAGACAACCGTCCAAATCTGAGTCGTGGAATTTCCTCTTAAACCAATGGATCTTCCGCTCTTGCGCCCACTCTTCTCAGTTGCATGTTGAAACGTGGTGTGCTGCAAATTGCCATTTCAACGGGCGGAGAGAGTCCGGCACTTGCGCACCGCCTTCGCAAGGAACTGGAAGCACAGTTTGGCCCGGAGTATGAAGATTGGCTTGCCGAGCTAGCCGTCCGACATGAAATCGAAGTCCGCAATCAGCCACACTTTTTCGCTGGTCACCCACAATTGGGAATAGCGGCACGCACGGCATCGCTGTGGCGCAACCTTCCTCGAGCGCGAATGCCATCCATAGCAGATTGCAACGAGGGGAAGGAGGAGTCGCAAGCGGGACGTTGCCCGCGGACTCCCCGCGGGGAGATATTCAATCGCCGACCGAGACGAGAACCACGTCGGGACTGATTGCTTCCTTCTTCGATCGGCGCGATTTCAATGTGAACACGAACGTGACCAGGATGAAGGCACCGATGGCGAACAGACTGTCTCCCGGCACGCGCATCCAGCGAAGCGTCTGCATGAGCGGCGTGTCGAGGAACTCGGAGCTGCGGGCGTACCAGTAACCGTGATTGACGGAAGCCCAGGTTTGCATCAAGCCGACGGGCAGGATACTCCCACGCACATCGAGAAGAGCCCTGTGTTCACATTGCGGCCATCGCTATGACAGCAGCAATGCCAGGTCTTCGGGGCGTAGGTCTCGAATCATGCTGTTCTCGGCCCCTATCATTGCGGCGGCAAGGTCGCGCTTGGTCTTCTGCAGCTCCAAGACTTTCTCCTCAACGGTGTCGCGGGCAATCAGGCGATAGGCGAAGATGGGCCGCGTCTGTCCAATGCGATGCGCGCGGTCTACCGCCTGCGCTTCAACCGCGGGGTTCCACCAAGGATCGAGAATGAATACATACTCGGCAGCGGTGAGATTCAAGCCCAGACCGCCTGCCTTCAGGCTGACAAGGAAGAGCCGGCAGTCTTTGTCATTCTGGAAGCGCTCCACTCGGGTCTGGCGGTCACGGGTGGCGCCGTCCAAGTATTCGTAAAGTATACCTTCCTGACTCAGGCGGGCGCGGAGAATCTTCAGCAAACTGGTGAACTGCGAGAACACCAGCGCCTTGTGTCCTTCGTCGAGGACTTCACGCAGTTGCTCGAGCAGCACGTCCAGCTTGGCGCTAGAATCACTGGAGCGTTTCGAATCGAGCAAGCCGGGATGGCAAGCAGCTTGCCGCAGGCGCAACAATGCCTCCAGGACCTGAATCTTGGAATTCGCCAGGCCGGCGATTTCGATCCGCCTGAGCAACGAATCGCGGTAGTGCTGGCGCAACTCGTCATAGAGCTTCCGTTGTTCAGGTTCGAGCTCGCAGTACACTGTTTGCTCGGTTTTGGACGGCAGTTCACGCGCCACCTGCTCCTTGGTTCGGCGCAAGATAAACGGCCGCAACGCCTGACCCAGTAGGCGGCGCGTTTCTTCGTCCGGATTGCGCATCGACCCGCCCGCGACCTTGAAGGCATTGGCAGTACCAAGCATTCCAGGGTTGAGAAATTCGAATAAAGTCCACAGCTCACCGAGGTGGTTTTCCACCGGAGTGCCGCTCACCGCCAGACGATGTCGTCCGCGCAGAAGCCGCACGGCCTTCGACGATTCGGTTTCCGCATTCTTGACTACCTGCGCCTCGTCGAGCACGACGTAGTCAAACTCGGCGTCTTTGAAGCGCCAGGCGTCCCGGCGCAGCGTGCCGTAAGTAGTGAGCACCAGGTCGTAAGCGGCAAAGTCATTGCCGTTGCGCTCCAAGCCGGTATGGTCGAGCACGCGCAGTTGCGGCGTGAAGCGTGCCGATTCCTCCTTCCAGTTGAACACGAGCGACTTCGGAACGACCACCAGGGACGGACAGACGGGCTCGCCCGCGGCGCGCAGCTCGCGGCGGGATTCGAGCAGCGCCAGTACCTGCGCGGTCTTGCCCACACCCATGTCGTCCGCCAGGCAGCCACCGAAGGAGAAACGCTGCAGGAAGTGCATCCAACCCAATCCTTCGCTTTGATAATCACGCAGGCGGCCCACAAATCCCGCGGGCTGTGCCGCAGGTTCGACGCCGTGAAAGCGTCGTAGCTCCTCGCGCGCGCGTGCGAAGGTCTCATCGCAGCGGGCTTCTGGTTGCGCCGTCAATAGGGCGTCAAGCAGTCCCGCTTGGCTCTGACGGAAGCGCACATGACCATGCTCTGGCTCACCCATTCCAGCCAGCGGGCCAATACGGCGCAGCCACTCTTCCGGCAGCACGCCATAGGTTCCATCATCGAGCCGTACCATCTTGTCCCCGCGGCGCAGGGCCTCGAGCAACTCGGGCAGGCGCGCTGTGGTGTTCCCGTACTCGACCTCACCGTGCAGCTCGAACCAATCCACGCCACTCGAAACTTCGATGCGGAATGCGCCTGGGCGTCGAAAGATCTTTCCTTCGGCTTCGATGTCCCAGCCTGCCTCCACAAGCGAGCGCACGATGCGAGGCAGCTTGCTCGGCGCCAACTCCCACCTCGCCGTGGAATCCGGGTAGGTGCGAGCGCGCTGCTTCAGGCCAAGCTGATCGAGAAACACGCAGGCGGCCTTCTCCGCATTGGAAATCCCGGCGTATAAAACGCCGTCCTGCAGCATCGAAAAAACCTCGCGCCGGATCGAACGCGGCGAACATGCGGCCCTCGTAAGCAAAACACAGGTTCGCATAAAGGCGTTCATGCCGGTACGGGACACGAGTTTTGGAAATTGTCAAATGAGGATGGGGTGGCAGCGCGACCTCCTCGTATCGTAACTCCTCTGGCACCCGCAGCGGCGGCAAGTTCGGACAGCAGAGCAAAGTCGCCAGGAATTCATCGCGTTCCTTTTCGGGAACCGAGATCAAGCCCTGTTTACGAAGAGCGATGATCCATTCGATCGGGGTATCGCTGGCGAGAGGTGCCACGCGGTCTCTCGTGATTACCAGACCTGCCGTGGCCAGGGCCGGGAATGTTGCTTCCCTGCGCTCTTCTCCGCGCTGGAAAAAGCCGGCGAGGGTACATGCTGTTTCGCCAAGCCGGTGCAGCTCAAGAAGTAAATTCCATGGACCGCCTTCGTCCCAAGCAAGCGGAAGTAGGTTGTCCGGTTCGTTCAGCGGCCGCAGAAAGCAACGTCCCGTGCGCGCCACCAAGGGCATGAGCATGCTGGCCAAAGCGGGCGAGAGCAGAGCGGATTCGGGGATCGGCAGATAAGTTCCCGCGTAGCCGATGCCGTACCTATACGATTGACCTCCCAGCAGAGCGGACAGAATTTCGCGATCCTCTGATAGCGGGAGCTGGGCGATCTGGCCTTGGCTCATGGAAAGAACTTTGGGTCGCGAGAAGCTGCCATTGGCGTTCCGGTTGCGCGATTGCAGTGAGAGAACCAAATCGCTGCCGTGCACGTTTTTCGCGACATCCACGACATACAGGATCTCCCGCTTGGACGGCCAAGCCGCGCGATCTCGAGGTGGAAAGACCTCACCGAGCTGCTTCCGCCAGTCCGCTGGTTTCAGCTTTGCCGGATTCCGGACGACCGCAGGAGAACGCGATGAGAGGAGCGGCGCCGTCCCGTCCTCCTCATAGAGTTCTTCATCGCCATCGTCGTAGTCACGGCCATCTAGACCATCCATGCCAAGAGCATCCAAGTCCAGGATCAGCTTGTCTGCCGAGGCGGCTGCGGTCAAATATTGATGCTCGTCAGCGGCAAGGATGGCGGCCCACACGTGTTTGCAAGGAACGCCCTGCTCCACAAAATGCGGGCAGTCGCACCAAACCGCAAGCTTGTCGTCTCTCCAGGCAAATTGCACCTCGTAAAAGCCCGAACCACGCACGCAGGCAGTAAGCTCGGATTGGGAACCTTCCTGGATCATGACGCGGCCCTTGCAGTAGTAGTCGTCGCCGCGCTTCCGAACATTCTTGGTGAAACTCGCTGCCAGCTTGGTGGAAAGACTCATGCACCTACTCTACAAAACTCTCAGGATATTCTATGCAGGTTTTTCATGATTTTCCATGAGAAGAAAGCTCCTCAAGATAAGCACCGAAGGCGACTGGCTGCCAGCAGCTCCTGGAACAACTTCTGCATCGGAGTTTCCTTCGGAGATAGAAAAATAATAGCAATCGGCTTATCGACTGGTCGTCCGATTCATAACCGTAGTATCGACTGCTGCCGAACGCCCCGTTACCACACGACCACGCCTAACGGTTACAATCTGCAGATCAGCTATATCACGCATGATAAGCGGTTGACTTTGGCGAACGCGGTCAAACCGAAACCTACGGATGGTCGTTAGCGCGTGGCATAGTCGCCGCGTCCGCGTCGCCCGCAGACGATCCTCTCGCTGAATATCATGGCGGCGGAGAATATTGCCCACCGTCTGGCCCGAGAGCTGGAGACCCGGGTTGGCCATGGCGCCCACGATCCGGTCATAGCCCCACCCGGGATTTTCCTTGGCCACCCGCCGGGGCGGCCCGGGGAATTTCGCCCCGAGCCGCCCACAGATCCGGACGTGATTCTCTCGATTCATCCGGCTCGTGCCACCCAAAGAAGGCTGCCGCCTTCCATCAAGACAAGGAGTTCCTCCGGTTACCCGTTGACTCCATCTCGACGTGGGTGGCCTGCTCCCTTCGCTCCGCGGGTATTACCCCGCCTCGTCGCTACTACGAAGCAGTGCGCCCCTGGCCAGTGCATCGGTACTTTCGGCCTCATGGGTTCTCCACTTGGGCCTTTTCCCTTTGCATCACCGACCCGGTTCTCAAGTTCCGTACGAAAGCCCGGATAAGAGTCATGCCTCCTGTACACCGGACACCCGCATGACCAGTAAGTAGGTACCTTTCATGCTTGTCCCAGGACGTGATGCAGGCCCTGGTTTTGGGTGTCGTCCTTGCGGTTTTCGATGCTTCATCAGAGGATCGTTTGCACTGCCGAGTAGAGGAGCCCCGAGGTGCTGTAGACTTTCCTTGGCTGTATCCACCGTTTCCAGTTTCGTGCCCGTTTAGGTCCATCATGGCACACCGTGAACTCCCCCCTCACAGACCCCACCGTGCAGATTTTCCGCAGCGGGTTCGTCAAGCGGACTCACCACCTCGGCCCAGGGATATTCTCCTAGGTTGGGGCAGATAGTCGGTCGAGTTTCGGGGACATAGTGGTCGAGTTCTGAGTCTCGGCTATGTGTCCCTCACCCGATACATCCGCTCGGGCACCCCCTTCCCTCCAGTGGGTCCTGTGGCCGCCCCTCGCGGGAGCCCTGCAGTTCCCCACCTTCATCGGTACTATGAGTTCTACGACGGCTCATCCATCCGTGGGCGAACATCTACGGTCTCCCTTGATGTCCGCTTTGCCGCTCTCTCGAGCGGAAATGGCGAGCTCTCATGGGTTCCTGGGCAATCCCTGTGGATACATGCCACGGGCTAGAGACTCCGGCGACCCCGGCACGACCTCGCAGTAACGGTCGCTGCCGAATACTGCCTTCCGCTGAGATGACGGCGTCGGCATCGCAACGAGATAAGATTTCGGAGCTGAATCCTCACGGCCTGCTTCCTAACTGTGTACGCTTCACACCCACCAGTCGCCCAGTGAATGGCAACACTCGCTTCTAACCCGTCTGCTCGACTTCGGTTAGGCCGGACTTTCACCCGCTGGATTGCAATAAGAGGTTTCGCTAGTCCATCCTTTAGTTCCTCCTCTTCCAAGCTTTCCCCATCGCGACATCTCTCTTATCCACACTTGACGTGATCTAACGCCACGCCTTTTAACCATAACGTTCACCACCGCGGTCTTTGGACCGAAGCAGCTTATGGCAGTTTGAAGCCCCCTCCTACAAGGCGGCTCCGAAGGGCCTACCTTCATCTTTCGTACAGCATGACGATTACTCATCTTCTTGACACAAGCACCACCAACCGCTCGGTTTCCTCGTCAACTCTGGGACGACCCCAGGATGATTTGCGAAACTTCGATCCGTCGAACTTGTCGGCGATGAGCTTTCGGTACTAGGCCAGCAGCGCATCTGGTTCGCGACAGTCGCCAAATGTTCCAAGGCTTTCCGTCCGAGCCGGTGAACGATTTCAGGCAACGTAGCCTTTTCGGCATCGGATAACAACAAACTGCCTTTGAATTGGGCTTTCAGCATGCGGTTCTCTGTTCCTCAGTAGCCGGGGACCCGGCCGGTGGCCGGGGCAAAACTGGAAAGGAACGTCAGTCCCATAACCTGCTGTTGTTGCTTAATGTTATGGGCAGTTCCTTGGAAGTTTCTGGTCTACGGTTCCGACTTTATCAGCTTGCCGGTCGGGCTAGCACCGACAAACGCGCTTCTGGGACCCCAGGGTCGTCCAGGAACCCGCAGGTTCAAAACTGGGGAGAGTCGCGCCTGATCTTCCAGTAGATCGGTGCATGTGTTTCGCCGCGCCGTTACTCTCGATTTTCGACTATTAACTCCTAGCTTTCCTTACAAACCCGTCCTCGCTCCATTCTTCCGAGCCCACGCCGTTATGCACAAAAAACAATCCTGTCGGATCATATTTCTTTTTCACCGACGCCAGCCGTGCGTAATTGCTTCCCCAGTATGCGTGCTGCCAGTTCTCCTGAAAAAAATTGCTCTCCGAAACGTACGCTCCGTCATCCGGCACGATCGTGCGCAACTCATTTACGCACTTGTGGATCTCTCGCCGAGATTTGCGTCCGGCCTCAACATCCGGCTCATGGCCGCGCACGCCGGGATATCCGCCGCCTGCGTCGCCTACGATGGCCAGCGCAAACGCATTCAGCACTGCGGGGTTCGTCGCTGTGTCGCGTGTCGCCTCCATTGCCACCCGCGGCCCTCCCGCCAGCCCTTTGTTGAAATGCAACTCGATGTCTTTGTGGCGCGAACCGGCAAACAGCGCCTGCGCGAGCCGTTCCTGTGAATCATCTTCGAGCAGAGACGATGGCATCCACAACGATTCGAATCCGTAAAGGAACCACGCCACTTGCCCCGCGTCTCCCGTCCACCACGCGTTGTTTGAACTCGCTCCCGGCCGCTGGTCCAAATTAAAAACTGCTTGATGGTTCTGCTTCCTCCACTGCACGTCCCACCAATGCCGAGCCGGCATACTGCCCAGAATTGGCTGTCCCTCGATTGTGTAAGCGGCCGGCGAGCGCGCCACCCAATCCAGAAAGGGTTGCCATATCTTTTTTACTTCTTCCGTACTCAAATCGTGGCACACCATCAACAAATCGAGTACATTGTCGCTCGCAATGCGCGCCTGCTCGCCCCAGTGATCGTTGAAAAGATGCTCTCGATAGAAGTCGACGAAGTACCGCAGCAAACGCCGAAACGCGTCATCCGACGCGGCCTTGACCGTAAGAATCGCTGCGCCCCAAAATTCCGGCAGTTCCCGTACGCGCAGCGTCACTTTGCTCACTGCGCCGAATGTTCCTCCTCCGCCGCCCTTCAGCGCCCAAAACAAATCTGGGTTCGTACATGCATTCGCGACGCGCACTTTCCCATCTGCGGTGACTACTTCCGCCTCCAACAATCCCGCCGCCGCGGTTCCATAATGCTTCGAAAAACTTCCGAAGCCTCCACTCTGAACCAGGCCCGCCACGCCGACCGTAGTGCAGCCACCGCCTTGCACATACGCGCCGCCTTTTGTCGTCACCGCGTCGTACGCTTGCATCCAAATCGCACCGGAGCCGAGCGTCACCGCGCGTTGTGGGGCATGCCTGCCCTTGCATCCTTGTGGAACAAACGCTTCATGCATGGTGATGTCGTGCATGCGCCGAGTCCACACGAGCAGCGAATCCGCCGCGTTCGAGGTTCCCTGATAACTGTGCCCGCCGCCCTTCACCACCAGCCGCAAATCATTTTCCCGTGCGAAGTTCACCGCCGCTGCGATGTGATCTGCATTGCTTGCCGCCACGACGTAAACGCTGGGTTTGCTCACCCACGCGTCCACCCATCCTAGCGTTTGCGTCAAGCCGGGCTGGTCTCCGATGTAATAGGGATTGTGAATATTGTTAAACAGATTTTGGCAGCCCGCGCTTCCCGTGTCTGTGACGCAAGCCACGATCGGGAATTCCACCGGAATCAAATTTCCGTCGACCTCATCATTCAGCCGCTTCCACGCTGCCTGCGGAGGCCACTTCGCATCCGCCGGCCGCCGCCGAATCCCCGCACCAACGCGCGTGACATTCCGAAGGTCCGCAGTTCCAGTATCGCGCGCAAGATTCTTTGCGGCTCCCCATAGCTCGCGCGCCCACAGCGGAACCAGCGCCGCCGTTCCTGATCGTTTTAAGAATGTTCTTCTGTCCATTGAACTATTGACATCCTCCCCTCCCTGAAGGGAGGGGATTCCTACTGGCTCACCCGCTAGGCGGGGATACCTTTCGGTGAGTTCCTGACACGACGGGCTTACATCACCCGAAGGTTGCGAGCAGGCTAGCGAGGCGAGACCCTGTGCCTACCAAAAATTAGTTCTCGCTAGCTGATTGCACTTAACGCGGCGATGTTGTCCCAACCAATCGATGATAAGTTGGAGACGCTCACTCGCCGGCGGCGAACCGAACTGATTTGCTCAGCAGCTCCAGACTAATCTTCCTTACTCGCCCTTGGTGGCGATTAGCGGCTTCAATCCGAGAAATAAAGTACGACGGCTCTTCCGGATCCATGGCATTGGGGCTCCCGTAGGAAAGAATCAATCCGTAAAGCCGTGTTTTGGCACCCGCAGTTTCGGTCGCGCCTTCTGCTTCCATTTGCGCAGTTTCGGCTACTTCCATGCGCGCGGTATTAAAGATCCACAAATTGTGACGGCCTCGCAAACCCGTGGTGTCGACCGGATCGCCCAATTCCTCGCGATGGTACCAGACCGTGGTGTTTGGATGGTCGAGGAGCGCGGTGCGTCGATTAGCCCATTCGTTTGAATCGGGATCAGTCGAGTCAAGGATAAGCAGTCGCACGTGTGCGCCTCGCAAGAGACAGCTCTCGGCAAATAAAATATCGCCCTCTGCCATACCCCCGCAGATCGCTAGGTCGTCCTTGCCAATTTTCCAGTCATCATCGAGGATCTGATTCATGAGGCATTGCACCTCCGGAATGGACTGTCGCGGAAACCGCCTCTCCGGTGATCCCGGAGCGTCGCACGGGTAGCCGTAATACACAAACACTTTGTGCCACGTTTGTGGAACCGGTAGCTTCTGTAGAGCATCCTCAACCAGCTCCATAACCGCACCTACGATCTCTGTCTTGAACTGTAAACGTTGCAAAAAGCACGCTCGCTCCTTTAGGAGCCGTAAGTAGAACCGAGTGGCGGAAGGCACTGCACAGGCGTCGGCAATGGCGCGAAGCGTACCTTCCTTGTTGCCTTTCAGTAACTCCAAACCCGAAAGGGCTACTGCGGTCCAGAATTGGGCATCATGGTCTCCCGTTTCCTCCGCGATTTGTCTTGCTGAGGTGGCCGAATAATGTACGACGGTGACGAGTTCGTTTCGGTCGAGCAAACCGGGTGGCAGCTCTATCTTGCCAAAGAGGTCCTCTGTGACGGCCATAAGAAGCAAGGCATTGTAGCCACCCATGTACTGCTCAGGATGATCCGATTGCGCCTTGTAAAAACAACGAATTGAGGAATGCAGCAAGCGGTCCGATTTTCTTGCCCGCTCTCGCGGATCAGGTGCATGTTTCCACTCCAGATACCATAGCAGGCGATAGACAAATCCCAAGGTGAGATTGACCAGCGGGTTACCCTCGTGCTGCTTCAGAATAGCTTGCAGCTGCTGCTCGGCTCGCAGGCTGTCCCCACTGATGGCGTGAACGACACCGAGATACATTTGAGCGACGATATTATCCGACTGCAACAGGAGCATTTCATTAAGCACCTCCTCGGCAGCAGCAAACTGACAGAGTCCAATCAACGCGCGTGCCGCTTCCCAGAGAATCTTGCATCGATGAATGCGGGTGGGGCGTCTTGAGCAATGGTAATGATGTGACCAGGCCGATTTAGTTGCTGAGCCGTCTCGACTCGCTCAAGCCAATTGCGCTGAAGTGTTCCAAAATAATGCGCCCGAGATGTATCGATGTCGTCCCAATTAGCGGCTTTTAGACCTGGTAAGTGCGAGTAGACGGGACTACCTGTTCCTTGGGATTCAGAGGCGAGGGCCCGCGAAAAAATCTTCGCAAGGTCATTGATTGCCTGGTGAATCTCTCCGGTCTCGTCAGCGGAAGGAATATGCTGATCGCCATCCTTGGTTGCGAACAATTTGCCGTTGTACGTGAAGCTGCGGTCTTGAGCCACGTCGAAAGGACGTTGGGTTGGCCATCCTCCTTGGACGATAAAGACCCGCGTGGACAGACGCCATCTCGGACTCCAAGTTCGTAGTAGACATTTGGATTCAAGGTGGATAGATCCGCCACTACCACATCAGCGGTAACCAACTCGAAAAACATGTCCGTCCGGATGTCCCCTGCCGACACCTCGCTATCAGCGCGAAACGGCTGGCAGCCAACCTTATCTAGAGCTGGCGCGATAAGTTCGTCATAGATGCGATCGAAATTCACCCTGGGTTGTTTTGGGGAGCAATCCGAACGCGTGCGTCGCCGATGGAATTTGGACTTCTTTGCCAAATGGCATGACGACGAACGCTCGAAGCTTCATTATGCCCCCAAGACTATTTGGACTGGCTACGAGTTTAGCCCATCGGTCAAGCTACTGAGCGGACAATATACTACTCCATAAGCTCGATGTGAACAGCTCCAGCCGCACTGTCAAGACTGGTATCCCCCGCCGATCCGAAGGGCCCGGAATGATTACGCTGCTGCTGTGGCCAGTTTGAAGGACGTGATCGCGTCTTCGGTCTTGCCAAATATCTCAAACACTGTCACGAGCCTTGTAATCTCCAGCACCTCTTTTGCGTGATTGCCGAGGTCAGCGAGTTTGATATCACCGCCGACTCTCCGAGCCGACGCGTAGAGAGCCACGAGAGTACCCAGGCCCCCGCTATCGATGCGAGTGACGTCCCCTAGGTCCAACACAATTTGTGGGCATTTGCCCAACAAGTCATTTACACGAATGCGCAGAGATACTGACTCCTCGCCAAAGAGGATCGCGCCCCTGAGACGGACTACGATGACCTCATCTATCGTTCTGCTGGTGATGTTAAGGGCCATGAGACCTCCCCGCCACAGCCGTGTGACTGTGTCGATGCGGCTATCGGCTGATTGATACCTGTGGCTTTGGTACGATGCCCTCCTTGTCCTCAGGACGAGAGATACTCACCAGAACCTAGTTCCACATATAGGTAGTGCAAGTTCGGCCAAAAATGTATCACCCCCCTGAGCCAGCGGAACTCAGGAGAGACGAAATCCACAAGTACGATTAGCGCGTTCCCAGGACTGAGCCAGCTGCAGTGCAAGCCTCGGGGATATAATGACCCGGAGTAGAGGGCGGGAGGCGGTTATGAAGAGACCATTGCGGAGAAAGACTGGGAAGATGGCGAGTGCGGCGGGACTACCACAGCCGCGATGGCATTGGTGGTGATTTTGGTAGGGATGGCGAGCGCGAACAAAAAAGAGAAACTGGTGCTGCCGGATTATGTGTGGAAGGCGAAGACCGTGCTGGTGGTGATTTTGCCAGATGCGGGAGAGCCGACGGATGACCCGTTTGCGAACCGAAGGGCCCAAGAGGAAGTGGAGAAGGCATCATGAAATGGGGACGGTTCCAGTTGACGCTGGATGCGGAGCTGGCGGACCTCGTGGTTGGAGTGAGAAAAGGAACGGGAAGGATTGCGGGTCCCACGGTCAATGGTGGCCCCGTGGATTCGCGACCCGGGACGGTTGAGGCCACCGACGATGCGATACGGGTGGGAGTGACGAAGGGGCGCCCTCCCGACGTGACGCAGCCGGGAGGTCCACTAGGAACGAATGGAACGAGCGGGTCCACGACCGACAAGCCGCACACCGGGGTAGAAGTGGGAGGGCAGGACGATATGTTCAAGGTGTTTCAGGGAAAAGTACCGTACGCCGTAGATGCTGCTCCGGTGTGGAGGTACGCCGAGAAGGATGGATTGAAAGCACCAGAAGTGAAGGCGGTAGCGGAGTTTCGGAAGGCAGTAGAGGAGTCAGAGAAGGCTGCCGCACAGAAACAGCACGCAGCAACAACAGGGCAAAACTCCTTGAAGCGGTCGGCTAATGAGTAGTCCCCTAACTGTCTATGAGGCACTTGTCCGGGAACGGCACTTGACCCAGCGTCCGCTAGACATTCTCACTTCCCCGATGTAAATATTCGATGCAGTCGTTGTAGTGGAGCGCGTGTTTGAAGACATCGATTGGTGCGGGAGTCCTCGCAATACTCGCTTTCGTTCTTAGGTTTGGTGTTTCCTGCCTGTCGGTGTGGATATTTCCATCCACGATACCTACTGGGCCGTTCCGCTTCGCGTCGTCAGCTTTTGGATACTACTTGGGACAGCCGCTGTGTGGCTGCTGATTGCTGCATACAAGTTCAGTCACCACGGTTC